>CAZXJI010000014.1:0-87900 GCA_964640955.1 uncultured Oscillospiraceae bacterium
ACAGTATTTGCTCAGCAGCATGGCTTTGTTATCCTGAACGTCCAGCACGATCCATTCCAGCGGTTCCTGTCCGTTATCCAGCTGATTATCCTGCTCGTAGCTGCCGAAAACGACGATATCGCCCACCGCAGGCGTAGGAATGCCGGCCGCCGAAGCAGGCGAAACAAGGCAAAGCAATAGAAGGACGAACACACAAAACAGACGTTTCATCAACGCACCCCCATTAGTATCATTGGCCTACATTATACATCACTTCTCGCGCCAATACTATCCCGTCTGCGCGGCAGAACAATGAAAAAGCACGCGCATCGCAGGGCGTGCTTTCGTGTGCCGCGCAGGATACCGGACGTTTCAAACGGCGCGGCCGCGGCCGGATTCCGCCGTAAATTTACATTATGGCGTCTCGTTTCTTTGCAGCAGATAGATCGGACTAATGTTGCATTGCGCGACGTTCTCAAGCTTGATGCGCACCAGGCCCGGCGCCAGAACCTCCAGATAGTTCTTCCGGTCGGACTCCTGATAGCTGTCCCTTCGCAGAGGATCCAGCACGTATAAATAGCCGTCGTTCACGGTAGCCAGCACCAGAAAATGACTGGTTTCGGTGAAGGGGCTTCCGTAACCGCTGGAGCATGCGACGGCGATGGTATCGTCGTTCCGAAGAGAGGAGAGCGCTTCATCCAGCTGATAGGTCTTGGTAAGCGACAGGTCGTATACCTGGCACAGATCGCTCAGATACCGCATATTCGTGCCAAACCGGACGGTTCTGCCCTGCACCCCCCAGATGTTGTTGCCGGTGGCGAAGCTTGCGATGGCCAGGGGAAAATAGCGGACGAATTCATCCGGTGTGGACAGCTGGTAGGGCAGCTGCTTGCCCGAGCATAAATAGTCGTTGACGGAGGACGAGCAGAACCGATAGCCGAACGGAGAACTCGCATACGCGCTCAGCTTGACCAGGTCCTCCTTGTCGACCAGATTCACAATCGCCATGGCGACGGCGGTGGGGCCGCAGCCCCCGTCGCCAAACGTTCTTCTTTTGCTTGAATTCGGCGCTTCGAAAATCAGGTTTTCCCAGAGCGGATCATTTTGCGCGTAAAGCATCCATGTGCCGACGTTCTCGATGGAAACGTACCCGTTCAACGTGGATCGGGAATCCATTTCCAGCTTGTTCACATAGGCGACCTTTGCGGTCGCATAGTCGATGGGGCGCTTTCTGGCATAGATCACATAACGCGTCCCCTGCCGAACGTCGGATGCCGTCGCCAGGATCGCCCACGCGTCCCCCTCGACGGGCAAAGAGGAGGCCTTCGGCTGTATGAAGGATTTTTCAAGGATATCGGGAAGGGATTCGTTTATCAGCGTCGCGGCCGATTCGGCGGATACCAGCCACGAATCGTTATCGGAAAGCTTCGTGCGGATTCCCGCGAAAACATCCAGCTGGTAGTCTCCCTCGGGCGTCAGCAGGTAAAGGGTCGGGTTCTCCTGATAATAGGCGTCGTCCTGATAATAGGAAAGGCTGCCGAATAACGAGTAGTCCAGGCAGTTCCTGCCGTACAGCACGATTTCGGAAGCGGAAAAATCCGGCGTTTCGTCGCCCGTCATAAAAATCGCCCCGTTGGAGCTGATTCGGTCGTTGAACGTTCGCCGCAGATAATACCCGGAATCACCGCAGTACATCACGGGCTGGTTGATGGTCGTGCCCGGCTGGTAAAGCCACGCGATGCTGTTGGGGGCAACCGCCTGCAAATAGGAGAAGTCGACCGCATACTGCACGTCGGTTTTGATTACGCTGTTTGCGGTGCCGGATAAAACGGTTTCTTCCGCTTCCGTGGAAGAGGCGACGGTTGAGATCGGCGTTTGATCGGGCCATAAAAACCATCCGGGTGCCTTGAGCCCTTCCCCTTCCGCCAAAACAACGGTATGGAGGCTCAGCCATAATGCCAACAGCAGAGGCCCCCATACGCGGCGTTTCGGATTCCGGCGTTTTCCCACAGGCTTGTCTATCATCAAACTATTGCCTTCCATATGGAATAATGGCGCATGACAAAGAAATCGACAGATACCATTATTGCATTTTCCCAATGAAAAGTAAAGTTGATCCGGCTTGCGAAAACCTGACGGCGACCATTCGAACGGCCGCCGCTCAGCCGCGCCGGACCATGCCGGGGGCGCCTGTTGCCGCTTTGTTCCGCACGCAACAGGGATGGGGAGCGGGTAGCTTTAGCTACCCGCTCCCCATCCCTGTTTTCGCAAATGCCGTTGCACCCAAAGGATGCCGATCCGCCTTCCCCGCCATGGGGACGGATTTCCGTCCATCCGTCCGGCTTCGCTTTGTCGGCCGGACAGGAATGAGACGGAGAAGAGCCTGTTTGTCGGCCGCCGGCCTAGAACCTGCCCGGATCTTTATTTGCCGGGCATTCCGCCGCGGCCGCCGCCGCCGCCCATTCCGCCGCCTCCACCGCCCATTCCGCCGCCGCCCGTGCCACCCATGTCACCCGTGCCGTCCATGCCGCCGCCCATCTGGAAGCCCATCTGGGATTCGGTCAGTTCGGTCACGGTTTCGCCGTTGACCGTAATGTTTCCGCCGGTCATCACGCCGGTGCCGGTGTAGTCGAACGCCGAAACGGCCGTGATGTTCAATGTACCGCCGGTAATGTACAGGTCGCCGTTGGAGTCCAGGGCGTCGGTATCGCCGGAAGCCATCTGGATGGTAATCGTACCGCCGTTGATTTCCATCACCAGGTCGTAGTTGCTCTTCTGGGATACGTTGATGCCGTCGTCGGTCGCATAAATGGTAATCGTACCGCCGTTGATCTGCACGTACGTGCCCTCGATGCCTTCGGTACACGTGGCGATGTTAATCACGCCGCCGTCGATCTGCACGATCGCGTTGCCCTGTATGCCGTCGTCCGCGGCGGTGATGTTCAGGGTTCCGCTGCGGATGTAAATGTACCCCAGGGAGGCGTCCTTGTCGTTTTCGCTGTGCAGCGCGTCCTTCTTGGAAACGATGGTGATCGTCCCGTCGTAGATGCGGATGGAGTCGTTGGCCTTCAGGCCGTCCACGGCCGCGGTGATGTCGTAGGTGCCGCCGGTGATCTTCAGATCGTCCTTGGAGGTAATGCCGTTGCCCTTGGCGGAGACGACGGTCAGGGAGCCCGTGCCGTTCAGCGTCAGATCCGCCTTGGAAATGACGACGGAATCCAGGCTTTTGGTTGCGTAGGCGCCCGATACCGTAAGCGTGCTGTCCCCCGTCAGGGTGATAAAGGCCTTGTCCGCCGAGAGGACGTAGATCGCGGCAGCGTTTTCGTTAACGATGCTCACGTTGTCCAGCACAAGCTGCACCTTGGCCTCGTCGCCCGCGTCGACCGTGATCGTCACGTTGTCGGCGTCGCCGCTTAGGACGTAGACGCCTTCCTGGTCCACCAGCACGTCCTCGTCGCTGGTCAGCGTGATGTAGGTGGCGTCCGTCAGGTCCGCCGTCTGTTCAAGGTCCCGGTCGGTGAACATGTCCGACGTATCGAGCACCGAGCCGTCCGTTGTCGAAAGGACGCCGCTCGTTCCGGAAGCCGAGCCGTCGTCGGCTTCGGCGGTGCCTAACAGCGTATTGACCGCCGTTTCCACCGTGGTCGCCGCCGTCCGGTTCGTTCCGCCGAGCATGCCGGCCCCCACGACCGTAAACACGAGCAGCAGCGCTATTGTGATCCATAAAGTGGTTTTCTTCATATTCGCTCCTCCTAGAGCACGTCGCTTGCGTCCGACAGGTAACCGCAAACGATGTCCAAGTTGCCGTTCCGGCATCGAAACTGGTCGATCATTTCCTTTTCCCGGGCCTCGTCCTTGAGGACGATCTCGTAGGACAGTTGAAACAGGCTGCCCATATTGGTCGTTCGGACCCGCTTGAGGCGGTGCAGGCTCGTAAACTCGGCGAACAGATCGTCGAACAGGCCCATGTAGTCCAGGCTTTCCGGTATCGTGATGCGCAGCTGCTTGCGCGCCTGCTTAGGCTCGCCGAAGCTGCCGGCGAACAACAGCAGCGATACGGCGCCGACCAGCACGGTAAACACCGCGGCGTACAGGATGTAGCCCATCCCCGTGGCCAGGCCGACGGCCATCGCAAAGAAGATGAATCCGATTTCCTTTGCGGTGCCCGGGATGGAGCGGAACCGCACCAGGCTGAACGCGCCCATCACGGCGATCCCCGTGCCGACGCTCCCGTTGACGATGGCGATCACCGCGCCGACGATGGCCGGAAGCATGACCAGGGTGACGACGAAAGGCTTGTTATAGCTGCTTTTGTACATGT
This sequence comes from uncultured Oscillospiraceae bacterium, assembly GCA_964640955.1. Lineage (GTDB taxonomy): Bacteria > Bacillota > Clostridia > Christensenellales > Aristaeellaceae > CAXXOK01. The sequence continues at coordinate 4,301 of CAZXJI010000014.1, forward strand.
AAAACAGGGCAATGACCAGCCCCAGCAGCAGGCCCGCGCCCGTGTAGAGCAACGTTGTCGCCAGATCGAAATTCTCAAGCATGGTGATCCTCCTCCTACGCCACGTACCGTTTTGCGCACGGCCTGTTCGCCGCGCCGTCGTTTGCCAGAATGTAGTGCTCATAGCAATACCCGTACTTGGAAAACGACGCCGGGTAGATGTGCTGCCGGTCCAGCGCGCCGCTGAGCCACAGCGGCATCGCGCCGTGCACCTTAATCTCGGTTACGTGCTGCGACGCGTCCAGTATCCGCCGGCCGTGGTCGCCGCTTCGCAGGTCCAGATCGTCGCACCGGAAGCGTATGTTCTCGTCGAAGGTGATGCGCAGGCTTTCGTCGTCCTTCCCTTTGAGCGCAACGCGGTCGTAGGCGATATAGATTTTGGGCTGCGGGCGATACAGCGACAGAAAGTAGTCGATCTCGCCCATCACCTGCCGGGATACGTCGGGCATCGCGCCGCTTGCCAGATGATCGCCCAACTCCTTGAGGCCCATGGAAACGCGGCGCTTGTACACCTGCCCCTTGTACTTCTTCTTCAGTTCAAAAAACACGTCGTCCTGCGCGCCGGGTACGCCGTAGCTGCGCAACCTGAGCTTTTCCTTGTACACCGGCTTTTCCAGCGAGCGGCGGACGAGCGCGTAATCCTCCGTATCGTAATAGAGGTTGCATACCGTGTACCGGCCGTACGCGTCCGCCCGGGTGTAGGGCTGAATCGCTTTGCGAAAAGCGGCGTATTGCGTATCGTCCATGATATACTTCAGCTCGTAGCGCATAAACGTGTTGGTGTCGTTCGTCATGGGATCGTCCTCCTCGTGATTGTTTGGCGCGCGCGCCGCCTTCGCCTGTTCAGGGCCGCGCGCGCGGTTTCAGTATCCGCCTTTCGCCGATTCCAAAGCCGATAACCCCTGCGGCGATCAGCAGCCCGCCGACGATGTAGAAAAGCACCGTGTACGGGGACGAGGTGCCCGCGATCTCGAAGATGCCCTTGAGCAGGCTGCCTGCCGCCAGCGTGGCGATACCGGAATTGTACAGGTTGTAGGCGGCGCGGTACCGCGGTACGGCGGCCGCCCACGGCTGGACGAACCACAACAGCAGGAATACCAGCGCGCCCCCCAGCAGCGGATACAGGAACAGAAATGTCATGGCGGGCGAAGTGACGCCGTGCCCGTACAGGGCGTAAACTTTATCCACAAGGAAGCAGAAGGCGCTGACGACGAGGTAGATAAGCGCGGTTTTCAAGGGCTGGCGGTTTCGCTTCGCGACGTTAACCGATATAGACAATGTCGCTCACGCTCCTTTCTCCGTCACTTCTGCCGTCCGTCGGGTTGTTGATGATCTGTCCGTTGAACCACATGGTGGACGAACCGCCCCCGTCCAGGTTGTAGGCGACGGTGCATCCGCGGTCGGCGAAAAGCTGTGCCAGTTCCAGCAGGGATAACCCGGCGCTTTCGCTGGTGCGCCCGTCGGATACGATCACGATATAGTGCAGCGCGGATACCTGCCCGATGGCCGTTCGCGGGTTGCTGCTCTTGGACTGGCTCACCTCGCTATTGGCGGAGACCGTGATTTCGCCGTCGTTGACGAGGGCCGGCCCGAAGGACAGCACCTGCCAGGCTCCGGCCTCCATCAGACTCTGGGCGGTCGTGTCGCTCTCCTCGATAATGGAGAAATTGCCGTCGCTGTCGATGACCAGGTCCTCGTTATCGCCGCCGGTAGCCCGGTACAGCACGCCGTTGCGGACGACGTAGCCGTCGTTTCGAAACCCGTAATAGTCGCCGTTGATGGCGAAGACGGCGCCGTTGCTTTCCGCCATGGCCGACGTGGTCTGCTTGATGTTGCGCCCGTACACCCCGTTGGCCAGCGCGGTTTCCAGATAGGAAACGTCCGCGATCCGGATATCGGCGATGTACACGGCCGTGTCGTAAACGTAGACGGTTTCCAGCGTGATCTGGATATTCTCGTCCGTATACGAGGTATCGGTGACCACGGCCGTCGCAGAGGCCTGCGCCTCGGTCGTGCCGACCGACAGCGTTGTGCCGGCGGAAGCCTCCGCCGTGGTGATGACGCCGGTGGACAGCGTGCCGGTCGTGGGCGTCAGGCTGCGCGGGATGACGAAGGTGTCCAGCAGCACGTACCCCGCGGACAGCAGCAGCACAAGCGTATAAAGGATCGCCCACCGGAATGCTTTCTTCATAAAACCCATATCGGCACCCTTTCTGTAGCTCGGTACATGCATATCCTAACCGGGTTATCTGAAAAGTATCTGAATGCGAAATGAACGATTAACGAAAACTTAACGAAACGTGCGAATCGCAGGTTCCGTGGCGGCGATGCCCGCCGGACAGCGCGAAGCCGCCCCCTGAAACCGATGCGTTTCAGGGGGCGGCTTCGCGTTGCCTTTTCAGGCGTTCAGCAGGATCTCGCCGTAGGGGAGCAGGCTGGGCCTGCCGTAGCGTTCGGTATAGTCCTGTGAAAGGTAACATCCGAACGCGGTGATGAAGTCGATCCCCAGGCCACGGTAATAGGCCACGTCCGCCCGCATGACCTCCGCGTCCAGCCGAAAGGGGCGAGGCGGACGGGTCCATTTCGAAAATAGCGAGTTGTCCGTCCAGTAATCCAGCACCATCGCCGTGGAAACGCCGAAGCAGTCCAGCAGCGCCCCGAGCGGGGCGTTTTCCACCGCGTTTTCGGGGCAGGCGCCGTCGTTGATCGGGCGATGCGGGTTCCGCCGGAAAGGCGCGTACTCCAGAAAGACGCCTTCGTCCGGCCGTATGCTGCGCGGCGGCTCCAGCGCGTCCAGATAGGCGATGTACGCCATCTCCGCGAGCGGGTCCGCGCGGCGCACGCCGCGCAGCATCGCGTTGATCAGGATCATCTGCTGGTCGGACGGCGTAAGCGCCCTGCAGCGTTCACAATGACAGGAGCCGTTCAGCGCGTCGTCCGTCCAGAAATGGTAGCGGTGGTCGCCGGCCGGCAATCGCCGGGCAAGCGCCTCGGCCTGCCGGCTCAGATAAGCCAGCGCGCCCTCGCTGCTCGGGCAGCAGTTCAGGTCCGGGTTCCGGTTGCCCGCCCCGTCCGTGCGGAACCATTCCGGACGGGTTGCAAACAGCCGGCGCGGCAGCAGATAGGACACGGTATGCAGTTCGTATTCGACGCTGATGCCCATGCCGCGCGCCCGGCGCAGCAGCGGCTCCATGGCGGGCAGACGGTCCAGCATCCGCCGCAGGCTTTCCGGGGCGCGTGGGCCCCCCTCGGGGTGCAGGCCGAGCACGTTCAGCCGCAGCGCCTCCATATCGTCCAGCCACGCGTCGCACAACTCTTCAGGATGGATGACGATCCCACGTTTTTTCACCATATCAACATATCTCCTGTTCTTAATGGCTTTAGATTGTAGCATCAACGCGCATTTAATGCAATCTCAAAAGAAAACGAGCAATAATTATGTATTAATTGTGCTCTTGGCCTTGGAAGACGGGGGACACGATGTTATAATAAAGTACGGCTCAAGCCCTGATTTTGACAATCTGTGCGGAGGGATCGGCGTGAACGATAAGGAAATCGGCTACCGGTGCAAGGTGCTGGAGTTGGACCTGCAGGATGTGGAGCGCACCGCGCAAATCCACAAGGCGCTGGCGTCCAGGGTGCGCCTGCAGATGCTTCGCCTGTTGATCCTGAAAGGATACTGCGTCAACGAGCTGGCCGACGCCCTGCAGATTCCCGCGTCGACGGCGGCGCTGAACATACGCATTCTGGAGGAGGCGGGGCTGATCGTTACGGAGCAGCAGCCCGGTACGCGCGGCATGGCCAAACTGTGCAACCGGCTGATCGACACCGTGATCACGGGCATTTCGGATCCCAGCCTTCAGGTGGACAGCGGGGAGCAGGAAGTGACCTATTCGTTGCCCATCGGCAGCTATTCCGACTGCCAGGCCTGCGACTACTGCGGCATGCTCAGCGATACGGGCACCATCGGCCGCATCAACTACCCGCAGAGCTTTTTTGATCCCGAGCGCCTCAAGGCGCAGCTGATGTGGTTCAGGCACGGCTATTTCGAATACCGCGTTTCCAACCTGGCGCTGAAGGGCAACCGCGCCTCGTACCTGCGCATCAGCTTCGAGGCCTGTTCCGAGGTCGGAAATTACAACATGGACTGGCCCAGCGACATCTACGTGAGCGTGAACGGCCACGAGCTGGGCGTATGGTGCTGCCCGTCGGACTTCGGAGACCGCCACGGCATTCTGACGCCCGCCTGGTGGGGCGCCGGCTCCACCCAGTACGGGCGGCTCAAAACCTGGTCGGTTACGGAAAAAGGCGCTGCTTTGGACGATAAGGCCGTCGGCGAGGTGACGATCGACCGGTTGGGCCTCGACGAGGGGAACTACTTTACCGTTCGTATCGGCGTGCACCGCGACGCGCAGCACGTGGGGGGCATGAACCTGTTCGGACACGCGTTTGGCGACCATCCGCAGGATCTGCTTGTGCAGATCGGGTACGGCCGTTGCAAAAAAGAAACATAAATTTTGTGGATAAAATTTCCGAGATGAAAAAATGAACATTTATTCTGTTTATGTGGCATGAAAATTCCGATTTAGGCAGCAAAACGTGCGATAATTTTGTTCTTTTCGATTGACATCAACGAAAAAAGAAAGTACACTTGCCTCAGTACATGCGGTACCGAGAAGCCGGAATCTTTTATGAAAAAAGAGTTTTTGGCATGCCTTCCAACGGGCGGGCATTCGGTACGCATAAACAAACAAGATTTACGTTCTTATGAGACATGCAGGGGGAGGGGATAGGGGAAAAGCGATCCTGGACGGTTTCGGGTTCCGTTTTTGCTTACGGATTGATGTCGATTGGACAATACGACGAAGGAGGATTACGGTTTATGAAGCGTTTTCTGGGATATCTGCTTGCGTTGACCCTGCTGATGACGCTTTTCGCGGGCACTTCCGCGCTGGCGGAGGATACGCAGGTGGTGAAGGATCTGGGCGGCATTACGCTGAAGGTGTGGAAACCCCTGTGGTGGACCAGCGTCGTCACCTCGGACAGTGAGAACGAGTGCTGGCAGGTGCTTGAAAAGAAGTTCAACGTTCATTTCGAGTTTATACAGCCTTCCGTCGGCTCCGAGCAGGAGCAGTTCAACCTGCTCATGGCGGGCGGCGAACTGCCGGATATCATTTTCACCGGTTGGAGCGGCACGGACCTTTACACCGGCGGGCTGGACAAATACGTGGACGAGGGCGTGCTGGTGGACCTCAACGAGCATGTGCAGGAATGGGCGCCGGATTACTATAACTGCATCCAGACCTATGTGAAGCCGGAGGAGCAGCGCGAATTTTACACCGACTCCGGCTATATGACGCAGTTCTACGCCATTTCGCCCTACGAGGAATACTCCTACAACGGCCTGCTGTTCCGCAAGGACTGGATGGACGAGCTGGGCCTGTCCCTGCCGCAGACGATGGACGACGTGGAGAACATCCTGACGCAGTTTAAGGACGTCAAGGGTGCGGAATACCCGCTGTTCTTCCCCACAAGCGGCGTGGATACGCTTTCCGGCTTCTTCGTATCCGCCTACGGCATCGGGCCCGCGTTCTACAAGGACAGCGACACGGTGCTCTACGGCCCCGCGCAGCCCGCTTTCAAGGAATACCTTGAAAAGATGGCGGACTGGTACCAGAAAGGGCTGATCGACGTCGATTTTGTGTCCCGCGACACGGAAAGCAAGATGCGCATGCTGACCACCGGCCAGACCGGCGCCGTAATCGACAGCCCCGACAACGTATACACCTACATGGCGAGCATCACGGAAATGACCGGCGGCACCTACCCGGTGCTCAACGCGGGCGATACCGTGGAGTTCCGCCTCAAAACCTATCAGTGCCGGCCGCCGTACTGCGCGGCGATCACCACCGACTGCAAAAACCTGGAAGCGGCCATGACCGTGCTCAACTACGGTTACACCGAAGAGGGATGGATGCTTTACAACTACGGCATCGAGGGCCTGACCTACAACATGGAGGGCGACAAGGCCGTCTTTACGGACGTCATTCTCAACAACCCCGATTATCCCTCCCTGCTGGACAGCATTGCCCGCTATAAATGGCACATCGGCCCGTTCCTGCGCTTCGAGCATGAGTCCGACCCGGCGATCACCCAGGAAAACATGGGCACGCGCCGCGCGCTGACGGAAAACGCGGGCACCGATCAGGTGCTGCCGATGATCTCCATGACGGCGGACGAGGGCACGGAGTACGCCTCCATCATGTCTCAGGTGCAGACCTACCAGGACGCCGCGATCGTCAATTTCATCTGCGGAAACGCGGATATCGACAGCGGCTTTGACGAGTACGTTTCGACGCTCAAGGGACTGGGCATCGATCGCGCCGTCGCCATACAGCAGGCCGCGCTGGACCGCTACAACGCCCGCTGATTTTACCGCACGCTACGAACCTGGCAGCCCGCGCATGCGGGCTGCCGGGTTCTGCTGCCCGCGGCGCAGAGAGGACGGTACCATGCAAACGAAAAGCTCACCGAAGGGCGGTCTGGGCGCGAACATCGTCCGGCACTGGCAAATCTATCTCATGCTGCTTCCCGTGGTGGCCGCCTATATCCTGTTCGCCTACGTGCCCATGGGCGGGTTGGTCATCTCGTTTCAAAACTACGCGCCCCGCCTGGGCATCCTGGGGAGCAAATGGGTCGGCTTGAAGTACTTTATCGACTTTTTCCACGACATGTTCTTCGGCCGCCTGATCCGCAACACGCTGATGATCAACGTCCTGGATATTCTGGTGTGCTTCCCCGCGCCCATCCTCATCGCCCTGATGCTCAACGAGCTTCGCTCCCGCCGCGCGCGGGCGACGCTGCAGACGATGATGTACCTGCCCTATTTTATCTCGATGATCGTCATCTGCGGCATTATCGTCGAGTTTTGCGACCGGGACGGCGTCATCAACGACCTGATCGCGGCCCTGGGCGGCGAGCGCAGGGGGCTGCTCAGCGACCCCTCCGCGTTCCAGCCCATTTACGTCCTAAGCAACCTGTGGCAGACCGCCGGGTGGAACAGCATCATTTATATGGCGGCGATGAGCGCCATCGACACCAGCCTGTACGACGCCGCCTACGTGGACGGCTGCGGGGCGATGGGCCGCATGTGGCACGTCACGCTGCCCGGCATCCTGCCCACGATCATCATCATGCTCATTCTGCGCATCGGCAGCATCATGACCGTGGGATACGAAAAGATCATTCTCCTTTACAACCCCATGACCTACGAAACGGCCGACGTGATCTCCTCCTACGTATACCGCCGGGGCATTATGGAGGCCAATTACAGCTACGCCACCGCGGTGGGCATGTTCAACTCCGTGCTCAACTGCCTGTTCCTGCTGGGCGCCAACTACCTGAGCCGGAAAACGGTGGAAGAAAGCCTTTGGTAAGGAGATGGGAACGTGAAGGATAAACGGTTCTCGCAGCGTTTCTGGCAGGGCGTCGTGTTCCTGCTGCTGGCGTGCTTTTCGATCCTCTGCCTTTATCCGGTGCTGTACGTGGCGTTCGCGTCGTTCAGCGAGCCCAACCGGCTTGCGGCGCACACGGGGCTGCTGCTGGCGCCCGTGGGCTTCACCCTCAAGGGATACGAGGTGGCCTTCAGCTACAATAACATCGCCACCGGATACATGAACACGCTGTTCGTGGTGGTCGTGGGCACCGCGATCAACATGGTGCTGACGGTTTTCGGCGCCTACGGCCTGTCCCGCCGGGACATTATGCTCAAAAAGCCGATCATGATGATGATCACCATCAGCATGTTCTTTTCCGGCGGCATGATACCCACGTTTCTCAACGTAAAGAACCTGGGCATGCTGGACAGCCTGTGGTCGCTGATCCTGCCCACCTGCATCAGCGCGTTCAACCTGATCATCCTGCGCACGGCGATGGCGGCCGTGCCCGCCAGCATCGAGGAATCCGCCAAGCTGGACGGTGCGGGCGATTTTACCATCATGATCGTCATCGAGCTGCCGCTGATCACGGCGTCGCTGGCGGTGGTGACGCTGTACTACCTGGTGGGGCACTGGAACAGCTGGTTCGAGGCGATGCTGTACATGCGCTCGCGCGAAAAATATCCGCTGCAGCTCATCCTGCGCGAGATACTGGTGTCCAACTCCGCGGGCGCGGTGAGCGCGCAGGGCTTTAACCCCAGCGAAGCGGACGTTTACAAAAGGCTGGTCAAGTATACGACCACGATGATCGCCACCTTGCCGATTCTGTTTATTTACCCGTTTTTGCAAAAATACTTTGTGAACGGCGTAATGGTCGGCTCCATCAAGGGTTGAAAGAAGATTGCCGAAGTGAAAACGATCAGACATGCACTCCCCGGACGACCGAACGCGTGGATGGATATGTACCTGCAGAGCAACGGAAGCGAACTGAACATGACCTACTGGGAAAACCGGCCCGCCGTCCTCGTGATACCCGGCGGTTCCTACACGTTTATCGCACAGCGGGAAGGCGAGCCGATCGCGCTGAAGTTCGCGGCGGAGGGTTACCAGACCTTCGTGCTGCACTACCATACGAACAGCGCCTACACCGAACCGCTGAAGGACGCCGTGGAGGCCGTGCGGGAGATACGCCGCCACGCCGCCGAATGGTGCCTGGATCCGGAAAGCGTCGCCGTAACGGGTTATTCCGCGGGCGGGAACCTGGCGCTGCTGCTTTCCGTGTTCGCGGACAAATCGCCCGATGAAAACCACGTTTCCGCGCTGCCCGACGCGCTGATCCTGGGCTACCCCAGCGTGAGCGGCGCGGGATGCTCCGAGCGCTTTGTGGATTCCCTGCCCGAGCTGCGGCCGTATTTCGCCTGTTCCCGGCTCCCGCCCGCCTTTCTGTGGAGCACCCAGGACGACGAAACCGTCCCGATCGCGGAAACGCTGAAGCTGGGACAGGAATTGAACGATTTGGGCGTTTCGCTGGAAATGCACATTTTCCCCCGGGGCGGCCACGGCATGGCGACGGCCGACCGGGCGACGGGGCGCGTGAACGCGCACGTGGCGCACTGGCTGCCGCTTGCCATGGAGTGGCTGGCCGGCGTCTTTCAATTGTAAGGGGAAACGGCAAGGAAAGACGATTCCGGAACGGACGCCCCCCGTCGTTCACTAAACAGAGGTTTAACACCAAAACGGCCGCTCGCTGGAGCGGCCGCCTTGCTCACATGCGCCTGATTCCCGCGCGGTCGACGTGGTACAGGGCGTCCGCGTACCGGTGGAACGCCTTCCGGTGCGAAACGGAAACGACGGTGCAGCCGCTTTCGACCCTGGCGTGGAGCATGTCGGCGATTTCCCTTTCGGTTTTCTCGTCGAGGTTCGAAGTGGCTTCATCCAAAACGATCAGAGGCTTGCCCGTCAGCAGCGCCGCCGCGATGGCGAAGCGCTGCTTTTCGCCGCCGGAAATCACGGAACCGTCCTCGCCCAACGGCATGTCCAGCCCGAGGGGGCTGGAACGAACCAGCGGGGCCAGACGGACGGCCTGCAGCGCGTTCCATATGGCCTCGTCGGAAGCGCCGGGCGCGACGAAGCGCATGTTCTCGCGTACGGTTCCCGCGAACAGGAACGGGTTTTGCTGCACGTAGGCGATGTGGCGCCAGTACCAGGCAAGGTCAAGCTCGTCGCAGGGGGTTCCGTCCAGGCGGACGGTTCCCTCGTCGGGCGGATACAGACGCAGGATCAGATCGATCAGGGTAGATTTGCCGATGCCGCTCTCCCCTTCGATGCCGATCCATTTTCCCCTCGGCACGTCGAGCGAAACGCCGCTGAGCAGCGCCTTGTCGGCGCCTTTTGCGGAATCACCGTAGCGAAACGAAACGTGTTCCACGCGAAGATCGTGCTGCAGGAACGCGGCGGGCTGCAGATCCCCGCCTTTTTCCCGGCTCATTTCAAGGTATTCGAACAGCGTGTGGAACTCGCCGAGCTGCTTTTTATACTGGATGTTCGTCTGCAGCAGGCTTGTGATGCCGCCGTGAAGCCGGGGGACGAGGGCGAGGAACGACACCAGCCCGCCCAGGGTGAACTCGCCTTCGATGATCAGAAACGCGCCCAGCAGAAAACCCAGGCCGGTAAAGACGGAGGAGGACATCTGGGAAGCGATGCCGCCGACCAGGGTTTCGGCCGCGGCGGTCTTGGCGAAAACGTCCACGGTGCCCAGAAACATGCTTTTGTATTTGCTCAGCACGGCCTCGGCGATGCCGCCGATCTTGATGAACTTCACCCCGCGGAACGCCTCCTGCACGAAGGCGCGCATTTTTGCCTGGATATCGAACAGCTTCTCCGCGTTCTTCTGCACCTTTCCGCCGACGATTTTGCCGGGGATCAGGGCGAACGGGAGGTAGAACAGCTGAATCACGCCGAGCCAAGGGTTCATGGAAAACACCAGCGCCAGGGCGACGGCCGATATCATCAGCACGGAAACCGTCTCGGGAATATTGCGGGTAAACAGCAGCACGAACGTCAGCGAGTCCCTGGTCGCCTGCGCCGCCAGTTCGCCGCTGTGGTGCCGGTCGTGAAACGACATGGGCTGCGCCAGGATGTTCCCGATCACGGCCTGGTTGATTTCGTAGGCGCATTTCCGGCCGACGACGGCCGAATAGTATTGGTACAGCGCCTGCCCGACCGAATGGACGACGGGGATCCCCACCAGAAAAACGATGCCGAACAGCACCGCGCGCATGTCCTTTGCGGGAATGTAGCGATCGATGATGCGCTGCATCACGAAGGGCGTAATCAGCGAGATGCCCTGGATGAACAGCAGAATGAAGAATGCGCATACGCCGAAGGGCAGCAGGCGCGCGATGAGGGCTTTCGCTTTGGGGGACATGACACACACCGCCTGTTTCCCGCGCGGACGAATGAAACGGAACGCGTAGCAGGGAACCGTATCGAAGCAATCCGTACGGAGATGATCTTTTATTTCAATATAAACCCGGCGGTTCCGGGTCGTCAAGCCGCCGTGGCGACAAGAAAAACGTTTTCATTTTTCAGCATGCAGAATGAAATGCGAATTGACGAAAAATACAGTATTTGGGCCCTGCATATGGGCAAAACGACGGCTGCGCCTATGGTTTTCCGGTGCTGGCCGCAAAATTTCCAAAAAGGATTGACAATACAGGACGATATGCCTATAATTACGACATGGAAACGTTTTTATTTTTCCGGTAACGGTCGAGGAGGATGCGCATGAGCCAGCAATCGCTTCCGGCGAACCCTTTGCGCCCGGCGCGCGGCCTGCGAAAACTGGGCGGCGAGATTCGCCGCCACTGGGTGCTTTTTTTGATGATCCTGCCGGCGACGATCTACTTTCTGGTGTTCTTGTACCTGCCCATGCCGGGTTCCTATATCGCCTTCGTACAGTACAACATGGGCAAGGGCATCTTCGGCAGTCCCTTCGTGGGGCTCAAAAACTTCGAGTTCCTCATCAAAACCGGCAAGCTGTGGCGCATCACCCAGAACACGATCCTATACAACGTGGTGTTCATCGCGCTGACCAACGTGTTCCAGGTGGCGTTCGCCGTGATGCTCTCCGAGGTGGCCAGCAAGCCCTTCCGGCGCCTGTCCCAGTCGGTCATCCTGCTTCCGCATTTCATCTCCTACGTCATCGTGGGCGTGTTCGCCTACAACTTCTTCAACTACGACAACGGCTTCGTCAACATGATCATCACGGCCCTGGGCGGAGAGCGCTACTCGTTTTACAGCAGCCCCGGTATCTGGAAATACATCATCGTGTTTTTCCGGCTGTGGAAAACCACCGGCTACGGCATGATCATCTACCTGGCGACCATCACGGGCATCAGCACCGAGATTTACGAGGCCGCCTACATCGACGGCGCCAGCGACGGCCAGCGCATCCGCCTCATCACGCTGCCCATGCTCAAGCCCACCGTCATCCTGCTGATTCTGTTCGACCTGGGCGGCATCCTGCGGGGGCAGTTCGACCTGTTTTACAACCTCATCGGCAACAACAGCGTTCTGTATACCCAGACGGACGTCATCGACACCTTCGTGTTCCGAAGCCTCATGGGGCAGTTCAACTTCTCCCAGAGCGCCGCGGTGGGCTTCTACCAGTCCCTCTTCGGCATGTTCGTGGTGCTGATCGTCAATACCGTCGTGCGGCGCATCGACCCTGAAAACTCACTGTTCTAGGAGGTGTGCCCATGCTCAAAACGAAATTCGTCGCCCACGGCCGGGGTACGCGCTCCATGCACGCGGTTTTCTACCTGCTGGTCGGCCTGTTCGCGCTGATCTGCCTGTTCCCCTTCGCGCTGATGATCACCTCCTCGTTTATGACGGAGAAGGAGATCGTCACGGAAGGGTACAAGCTGATCCCGCAGCAATGGTCGACGCAGGCGTACGATTTTCTGTTCCGCAACCCGCGCAAGCTGATCGACTCCTACGAAGTGACCATTTTCATCACCGTGGTGGGCACGGCGGTCGGGCTGTTCGTCATGTCCATGACGGGCTACGTGCTCAACCGCAAGGATTTTCTCTATCGCAGCTCGTTTTCGATCTTCTTCTATTTTCCCACGCTGTTCTCCGCCGGCCTGGTGCCCACCTACATCCTGTACGTGCAGTACCTGGGTTTCAAGGATACGATCTACGCGCTGCTGTTTCCGGGGCTGATCAGCGCGTGGTCGATCTTCCTGATGCGCAACTTCCTGCGCAGCATTCCGGATTCGCTCTACGAATCGGCCACCATCGACGGCGCGGGGGACTTCCGCATCTATTGGCAGATCTTCATGCCGCTGGCCGTTCCCTCGCTGGCCACGGTCGGGCTGTTCACGGCCCTGGGCTACTGGAACGAGTGGTACAACGGCATGCTTTACCTGAGCGTGGAGCGGCTTTACCCGCTGCAACTGTACCTGCAGAAGCTGGTCAACCAGACCAACGTGCAAAGCCTCATCAACCAGGGCATCACCATCGACACCTCCATGCTTCCGACGCAATCCATCAAAATGGCGGTGGCCGTCATCGCCACCGGGCCGGTGATCATCTTCTACCCGCTGGTGCAAAGATATTTCGTCGCCGGCCTGACCGTGGGCTCCGTGAAGGGCTGAGCCCGCCCGAAGTTCGTTCCCTGGCTACGCTGTAGCTGAAGGATATAGAAAAGGAGTGCTTCATCCATGAAAAAGGCCAAAACCCTGCTCGGTCTCCTGCTGGCTTTGCTCCTGGCACTGTCCGTGTTCGCCGTGCCCGCCGCGGCGGAGGACGACATGTCCAAGACCGTCAACCTCGTGTACTACCTCTGGGGCGGAGAAGGCGTCGCCAATAAGGACGTGCTCGCCGCCATCAACGAAAAGCTTATGGCCGACCTGAACTGCACGATCGAAATCAAGTACATCGACTGGGGCGATATCGACACCAAATATCCCCTGCTGTTTGCCTCCGGCGAAAGCTTCGATATGAGCCATGCCTCGCCCACGGCCGTCATTTCCTACTACACGCTGGCGGCGCAGGGAGTGCTGACCGACATCACCGACATGCTTGACGAGGTGCCCACCCTCAAGGCCGCCATACCGGAAAGCACCTGGGCCGGCGCCATGTACAACGGCCGCATCTACGGCGTGCCCTGCCTGTACAGCGAGTTTACGCCCTACGGCTTTGCGTATCGCGACGACCTGCGCACCGAGTACGGCCTGGAGCCGGTCACGTCGCTGGATACGATGGAAGCGTACCTTCAGGCCGTGGCGGACAACGAGAGCTTCGCGCCCATCAACGGCAACGCGGACGACGCCAACGCCATCTACCGCATGTTCGTCGATCTGACCGACAACTGGCTGCTGGCCCCGGGCCTGCCCGAGAGCCAGGTGCCCCTGGCCTGCACGAGCGCGGACGACTACACCGACATCTTCGACCCGGTCTTCACCGACGAGTTTATGGAGTGGGCCAAGCGCATGAAGACCTGGGCGGACGCCGGGTACTTTGCGCAGGACGTGCTCGCCGCCAAGACCAGCTCCAAGGATAACCTGGTCAACGGCATCTCCGCCGGTTACCTCACCCATATGCCCGACTGGACCGGCAACTACGGCAGCGAGCAGAAAGCCCTGCCCGGCGTGACCGTCAACTGGTGGAGCCCGGCCGTGGACAACAACAAGGTGCTCGTCAAGGCCGGCGTGGACAATTCCACCGTGGTAAGCATCACCTCCGACAATCCCGAGCGCGCCCTGAAGGTGATTGAGAAGCTCATGACCGACGAAAGCTACTATCGCCTCTTCCAGTACGGCATCGAAGGCCGCCAGTACGAGATCGTCGACGGCGTGGTGCAGCAGCCCGCCTCCTACGATCAGGCTGTGGACGCCTTCGGCTTCTCCGGCTGGTCGCTGCGCAACGACGAATTCAACATTCCCTATTCCAGCGAGAATCCCGTGCGCTACGAGCTGATCGACCAGTGGAAGCAGACGGCCATCGCCAACCCCTACAGCGGCTTCAGCTTCGATCCCACCAACGTGGCCAACGAGCTTGCCGCCATCTCCGACGTCAACAACGAGCTGGGTCGCCAGATCCTGCTGGGCAAGAGCACGGAGGATGTGGAAACCGCGGTGGAGAATTATCGTAACAGCCTGAAAACCGCCGGTATCGACACGGTGATCGAGGAAGTGAAGAGCCAGCTGGCTTCCTTCACCCCGATCGGCCAGTAACCGATACCCGGAAGCACACGACGCTCAAGCGGGAAGGCGGAGGGTTTCTCCTCCGCCCTCCCTTTGCGAAACACGGGAGGGACGAACGCCCATGAAAACCAGTATCCGCGACGTCGCCAGGGAAGCGGGAGTCAGCATATCGACCATCTCCCGCGTGCTCAACGCCACGGGCCCGGTCAGCGAAGAAACGCGCCTGCGCGTCCTGCGCGCCGCGCGGACGCTGGGATACGTGCCCAACGTCAGCGCCCGCAACCTCAAACTGACCCAGAGCAGCACCATCGGCCTGCTGGTGCGCAGCATCGCCAACCCGTTTTTCGTGCCCATGATCCACGAAATCAAACGCCAGCTTACGTTGCGGGGCATGCCCTTCATGGTGGAGCCGGTGGAGGACGGGCAGGACGAGCTGATGAAGGCGGCCAACCTCGTGGCGGACCACAAGCTGTGCGGCCTCATCCTGATCGGCGGCCAGTACGACCATACGCGGGAGCAGTTTTTGCAGCTGTCGGGCGTGCCCTGCGCGCTGGTGACCTTCACCGCGCCGGAGGCGCCCAGGGAACTGTATTCCAGCGTCATCATCGACGACACGCAGGAGGCGTTCCGCGCCGTGGAGTACCTGATCACGCTGGGGCACCGTGACATCTGCTTTTTCGCCAAGCTCCCCAACAGCCCCAACACCACCGGCTACCGCCGAATGCTGGGGTACCGGGCGGCGCTGGAGGCGCACGATATCCCCTTCCGGCCGCAGCTGGTACAGGACTGCGAATATACCGCGGCGTCCGGGTTTGCGGCCATGCGCGCGCTGCAGATGGGCCAGACGTCCGTAACGGCGGCGTTCGCCACCTCCGACACCATCGCCACGGGCGTGGCCAAGGCGGTTCTGACCGCCGGGCTGCGCATACCCGAGGACGTGTCCGTGGTCGGCTTCGACGGCATCGAGGCGGCGGAGTATTACCACCCCTCGCTGGATACCATGGCCCAGCCCGCGGTGGACATGGCCGGGGCGGGGCTCCGGCTGTTGTTCGAACAGATGGAAAACGGCCGCACCGACCACCTGGTGTTCGAGGCGACGCTGATCAAGCGCGGTTCCGCGCGGAGGATCGGATGACAAAAACACTGTACCCGCCCCGGGACGTGATTACGCTAAGGCGCGGCAAAAGCGCGTTCTCCTTCTTTCCCTCGGGGGACGTATGCGCCCTGCGGCACGACGGGCTGCTGATCAACGCCTTCGTGGGCAGCCCTTCGGGCGGCTGCGCGAACCGGCTGTACCTGCGCGCGCTTAACGGCGAGACGCCGCTGGCCGCGCCGCTGACCGGGCTTGCCGCCGCGCCGGTGGTGGAGCGGGCGGAGGGCGCGCTTCGCCAGCGGGGCGAGGCGCTGGGCGTCGCCTACGAGGCGACGTTCGAGCTGGTTACGGAAACCCTGTGGCTGTGGCGCGTGCGGCTGCGCGGGCAGGGCCGCTTCGACCTGCTCTACGGGCAGGACCTGGGCATGGCCGAGGAAAACGCGGTGCGCACCAACGAGCTGTACGCCTCCCAGTACCTGGGCCACACGGTGGAGGGCGAAGGCGGCGGGCGGACGATCCGCTCCCGGCAGAACCTGCCCCAGCGCGACGGGCGCTTCCCGGTCGTGCGGCAGGGAATGCTTGCGGGCGGGGTGCGCAGCTACTGCACCGACACGCTGCAGTTCTTCGGCCTCGGCGTAAAGCGCGGCGACGCCCCGGCGGCGCTGACAAACGGCCTGCCCGGCGCTGTGCTGCAATACGAGGGGGCCTACGTCGGGCTGCAGTCCGAACCGATCGACCTTCGCGGCAAAGCCTGCGTAACCTTCTTCGGGCAGTTGTGCGCAGACGAACGCGCGGAGGACCAGGGCGCGCTGGCGGCGGAGCTTTCGCGGGCCCGCGGCGCGGCCGAAGCCGCGAAGGATTGGCGGCCCGTGGCCCCCATGCGGCGCGCGCCGGACGTGGGCGCGCCCTACGCGAGCCCGGCGCTTTCCCGCGCGGAGGCGGAACGCCTCTGGCCCGAGCGCAGGCTGGAGGAAACCGCCGGGGGCGAACTGTACGGCTTCTTCACCGGTCGCCACACGCACGTGGCGCTGGCCGCCAAGGAGACGGCCTGCCGCCGCCCGCACGGGACGATCCTCATGAGCGCGCAGACCCCCAATACGCTTGCCGAAAACGTGCTGGCCTCGACCGTCTACATGCCGGGCGTGTTCGCCTCCCAGACGGTGATCGGCAACACCAGCTTTCACAAGGGCGTTTCCGCCATGCGCGGAACCCTGAACCTGCAAAGCCATTCCGGCGTGCGGCTGTACGTGCGCATGGAAGGAAGGTGGCGGCTGCTCACGATGCCCGCGGCGTTCGAGATGACCGTGGGCGGCGCGGCGTGGCACTACCTGCTGCCGGGGGGCGACCGCCTGACGGTGAACGCTTTCGTGCGCGCGTCGGAACCGGATATGACGCTGACCGTGCAAAGCCTGTTCGGGCGCGCCTACGATTTCCGGTTTACCTGCCAGTGGGCGATGGGGGAGCAGGAGGGAGAGCATCCCGTTCAAATGACCCGGGAAGGGAACAGCCTGACCTTCGGCCTCCCGCCGGAAGCGCGAACAAACTCGCCCTACCCCGGCTGGCACATGACGGCGACGATGTTCGCGCGGGATTGGACGCTCACCGACGATCGCGTGTTCTTCGCCGACGGGAAGGCCCGTGACGAAACGCTGACGTGCGTGGAGGTACCCGCCTCGGCGGGCTTCGCGGTGCAGTTGCACGCGGCGCTGGCCCGCGAGGCGTTCGCACCGCCCGCCGCGCCCGCCGACCCGGCCGCGGAAGCCGCGGCGTTCGAACACAACCTGGAGCGGATGACCGGCGGCCTGCGTATTGCGGGGAATGATCCGGGCCTGGAACGCCTGCGGGCGTTGCTGCCCTGGTACGTGCACAACGCCTCGGTGCACATGGCGTCGCCCCACGGGCTGGAGCAGCCCGGCGGCGCGGCCTGGGGTACGCGCGACGTATGCCAGGGGCCGTTTGAGCTGCTGTGCGCCTTCGGGCACTACGCGCTTGCCCGGCAGGTGCTGCTGCGCGTGTACGCCCACCAGTCCGCGCGGAGCGGGCAGTGGCCGCAGTGGTTCATGTTTGACCGCTATCCCATTGCGGCGGACAGCTGCCACGGGGACGTGTTCCTCTGGCCGCTCAAGTGCGTGGCCGATTACCTGCTAGAAACCGGCGACGACGCCGTGCTTGCGGAACCTTTGCCCTACGCCGACCGGACGGAGCCGGAGACCCTGCTCGCGCACGTGGGCCGCGCGGCCGCGCTGCTTTCCGTCCGCCGTCAGCCCGGCCGGGCGCTGCTCACCTACGCCGGCGGCGACTGGGACGACACCCTGCAGCCCGCCGACCCGGCGCTGGCGGAAAAGCTGGTCAGCAGCTGGACGCAGGCGCTGGCCTGCCAGACGGCGCGAAGGCTGGGCGAGGCGCTGAAGCGGCCCGCGCCGGAGCTGGCGGAAAGCCTTCGCAGACAGGCGGACGACCTGAGCGAAGCCTTTTCGGCTTATCTGGTGCGAAACGGACAGATAGCGGGCTTCCTGCTTCGGGAAGGGGAGCGCGACCTGCCGCTGCTGCACCCCGAGGACAGCCGCACCGGTTTGCGCTGCCGCCTGCTGCCGCTCACCCGCAGCATTATCGCCGAGCTGGTGGACGCGGATCAGGCGCGCCGCAACGTGGAGCAGATCGACCGTTACCTCGCCTGCCCGGACGGCGTGCGCCTGATGGACCGCCCCGCGAATTACGACGGAGGAAGAGCGAAGCTGTTCCGGCGTGCGGAGCAGGCGGCGAACGTGGGTCGGGAGATCGGGCTGATGTACGTGCACGCCCACATTCGCTACGTGGAGGCGATGGCGAAGCTGGGCCTGGCGAAGCGCGCGTGGGAAGGGATGCTGGCCGTCGCGCCGCCTTTGCTGAACGAATCCGTGCCCAACGCCCTGCCCCGGCAGAGCAACCTGTACTTCAGCAGTTCGGACGGCGACTTCGCCGACCGTTACGCATTCGCGGCCGGATACGACCGCCTGCGCGCCGGAACCGTGGGCGTGCTGGGCGGCTGGCGGCTGTACTCCAGCGGGCCGGGCATCTACCTGCGCACGCTGACCGAGTGCGTTTTCGGCGTCCGCCGCGTTGAAAACGACGTGGTGATCGACCCGGTGCTGCCCGCGGAGCTGACCGGCTGCGCGCTCGGCTGCACGCTGTTTGACCGGCCGTGGACGCTTCGCTACCGTCTCGGCGGCGTCGGCAACGTGCGGGTGACCTGCGCAGGCCGCGCGGTGCCCGCCGAGGCGCTTGCCAACCGCTACCGGCCCGCGGGCGTGCGCATCGCGCGGGAGACGCTTGCGGCGCTGCCCGGCGATACGCTGGAAATCCATGTGGAATAACGCTTACGCATAAAGGAGAAAAAGACCGTATGAGCACCATAACGCTGGACATCCAAACCCCGACCCAACCCATCGAGCGGTACTGGGAGCTTTGCGTGGGCAGCTGCCACGCCGCCACCGCCCTGCGCGAGGACTACCGCGCCCAGCTTGCGCGCTGCCACCGGGAGCTTGGCTTCCGCTACGTGCGCTTCCACGGGCTGTTGGACGACGATATGAGCGTGATTAAGAAGGATCGCGCCGGGGAAGGGTACGTACTCTCCTTTACCAACATCGACAACATTTTCGACTTTCTCCTCTCCATCGGCATGAAACCCTTCGTGGAGCTGGGCTTTATGCCGGAGTGCCTGGCCTCCGGCGCGGATACGGTGTTCCACTACAAGGGGATCATCGCCCCGCCCGCGGATTACGACCGCTGGGACTGGCTGATTTCGCAGCTGGTCCGCCACCTGATCGACCGTTACGGCCGGGGCGAGGTGCGCAGGTGGTTTTTCGAGGTGTGGAACGAGCCCAACCTCGGCGGCAAGTCCGGCGTGGGAGGCTTCTGGGCGGCGAGCATCGAGGAGTATTTCAGGCTGTACCGGCACACGGCGCTGGCGATCAAAGCGGTGGACGCGTCGCTGACGGTGGGCGGCCCGGCGACCAGCAACAACGCGCTGATCCCGGAGATGATCGCCTTCTGCCGCGAAACAAACACGCCGATCGACTTTATTTCCACCCACCATTATCCCACCGACGTGGTGCTGGGCTACGGCGTGGAGGACAGCCTGAACTTCGCCGACCTGATGCCCAAAGAGAAGGACGATCCGAGCGACACGTGGGAGGCGGCCTCCAAGCGCTTCGAGGTGTTCAACCGCGAGCTGTGGAAGCGCGTCGAACGCGGCGTGGTAACGGAAATGACGCGCCGCGCCGTTAAGGAGGCGCAAGGTCTGCCGGTATACTACACCGAGTGGAACAGCCTGGCGGGCCTGCCCTCGGACGGGCCTTTCGGGGCCTCGTTCATCGCAAAGACCGTGATGGATAACATGGGGCTGGTCAAGGGCTATTCCTACTGGACGTTCAGCGACATCTTCGAGGAGGGCGGCATGCCCGGCGCGGCTTTCCACGGCGGGTTCGGGCTGATGACGCTGCAGGGCGTGCCCAAGGCGAGCTACCGCGCGTTCCAGCTTTTGCACATGCTGGGCGGCCGCATGTACCCGGACGCGTACCGCGAGGGCACGCTGGACGCCTACGCCCTGCGCTGTGAGGAAACGAACGCGGTGCAGGTGCTGGCGGTCAACCACCAGTCGCTCCAGCACCCCATCGAGGCGCGGACGCTGAACCTGCGGCTTATGGGCCTTGGCGACCGGCGGGAGGCGCAGGCCGAGCGCTACCGCGTCGACGAGGAGCATGCCAACGCCCTGCGCGCCTGGAAGGAGCTGGGCAGCCCCGAAACCCTCGACGAGGGGCAGCTGCATACGCTGCTGGCGGCGGGCGCGCTGAAGCGGGAGACGTTTACGGTGCCCGTTTCGGACGGCGAGGCCGTGCTGAACCTGGAACTGCCGCCCATGGGGACGGCGCTGGTAACCCTGTATCTGTAAAAAGGCGGGGTTACCTGCCATGGAAAGGATATAGCGATCATGTATATTTACAGTACGCTTTGGGAAGGCGACAAGCCCGTCCATACCGCCCGGGAGGCGGCCTTCGCCCCGGATACGCAGGAGGAAGGCGGGCTGATTAACCTGTACCCGGAGATGCGCTTCCAGACGCTATTGGGCTTCGGCGGCGCGTTTACCGAGGCGGCGGGGTACGTGCTGGGGAAACTGCCCGAGGACGTGCGGGAGTCCGTTTTGCAGGGCTATTTCGGTCCGGACGGGTTGGGCTACACGCTGGGCCGCACGCCCATCGACAGCTGCGATTTCAGCCTGGGCAACCACAGCGCCGTTGCTGATCCCGCCGATACGGACTTCACCACCATGAACCTCGAACGGGAAGAAACCTATATTCTGCCTTACGTCCGCCGCGCGCAGCAGATCGCGGGGCGGGACGTGCGGCTGATGATCGCCCCGTGGAGCCCGCCCGCGTTTATGAAAACCAACGGACGGCGCAACGGCGGCGGGGCGCTGCGCCCGGAGTATCGGGACGCGTGGGCGCGCTACATGGCCAAGTACGTCCGCATGCTCATGGAACGCGGTGTGCACCCGCTGGCGATCTGCACGCAGAACGAACCCAAGGCGGCGCAGACATGGGACAGCTGCGTGTACACCGCCGGGGAGGAGCGCGACTTTGTTCGCGATCATCTGGCCCCGGCGCTGAAAGCCGCCGGGATCGACGCGGGTGTCATGATCTGGGATCACAATAAGGAGCGGATGTTCGACCGCAGCCAGACGATCCTTGCGGATCCTGCCGCCGACGCGGCGGTGACCGGCGTGGCCTTTCACTGGTACAGCGGCGACCATTTCGAGGCGATAGAGCTTACGCACCTGGCCCACCCGGACAAGCTGCTGGTTTTCAGCGAGGGGTGCGTGGAGCACGGCTGCGGCGTTACGGGCCAGTTGGCCGGCGCGCAGCGCTACGCGCACGATATCATCGGCGACCTGAACGCCGGGGCGCACGCCTTTATCGACTGGAACCTCGCGCTGGACGCGCGGGGCGGCCCCAACCATGTGGGCAACTACTGCGACGCGCCCGTGATGTGCGACCTGGACGCGGGCACGGCGGAAACGCGGCTGAGCTACCGTTACATCGGCCATTTCAGCCGATACCTGAAGCCCGGCGCGGTGCGTGTGGGCAAGACCGTGTACACGGCGGAGCTGGAAGCCTGCGCGTTTGAGAACCCCGACCGCAGCCTCGCCTGCGTGGTGCTCAACCGCGGCGTGCGGGAGCTGCCCTTCGCCCTGCGGCTGGACGACCGCGTCTGCCGCCTGTCGGCGCCCGCCGGAAGCATCCATACCGTGCTGATCGGCGCGGCGGAACGGACGTAAGCACACCCCACAACCGAAGGGTAAACCGGGCCCGGCACGCCTTGCCAAACAAGGCGCGCCGGGCTTTTTGACGCGCTTTTCCGCGCATATGGCAAAAAAAACGCCTGTCGGAACAAAAATGGGTACCGTTCCGCAGGCGGGAAAACGTCCGGGGGAGGCAGAAGTGTTTGTCACACCGCAAGACGCTGATCAACGGGAGGAAACGAATATGCAACCGATACTTAAAACCATGACGCGCGCCGGCGGGCGCGGCATGTACCTGTGCTTTCCCACGGGCGAGCCCCGCTCCGTCCGGCGGCGAAGCGCGCTCATCGTGCTGCGCGACGACGCGGGCGCGGAAACGGTGCGGGCGCTGCTGGACGAAGGGGGGCTAAACCGCCTGTGCGAGGAGGAGCAGGTGATCCTCGCCTTTCCCAACCCGGTCGGCGGCCGGTGGAACTGGACGCTCAACCCGGATCAGCCCGACGATATCGCCTTTCTTGCGCATATCCAGGGCGAGCTGGACTCCCCCGTGGAGAAGGAGCCGTTCTCCATGGCGCGCGCCGCGTCGGCCAACCCGCTGAAGGACAAGCGCTTTTACGCGCTGTGGCACCCCATGGCGGACGTGCGCTATGTGGCGGGCTTCGGCACGGGCGCGTCCATGGCCTGCGCGCTGGCGGCGGTGCGGCCGCGGCTCACGGCGGCGATCTACGCGGAAAGCGGCGCGCTTTTTCCGGCGGCGCTGGCCGCCGCGACCGGCGCGCCCGTCCCCGCGGTGCTGGCCGCCTGCCCGGCGGAGACGCAGGCCTATTTCCTGAACGCGAACGGCGCGATACGGGACGAGGGGACGGCGGGCTTCGAAAACCCCGTCAACCCCTGCCAACGCGTGATAATAACGCAAAAACCGGCGCAAGCCCCGCTGGTTGCCGCGTACCGGACGCTTTTCAGGCGCGTGCGTCGGCCCGGCACCTCGGCGTACGGGGACGTGGAGCCGCGCCTGACCCTTGCGGAGGACGCGGGTTTCACCCTGTTTGAGAACGACGAGAGCCTGGCCGACGGCCTGCCCCACACCTGGCTTGTGCACGTGCCGCTGTCCGTGCGCAAGGCCCCCGATGTGCGCGTGCCGCTTTTGATGTTCTTCCACGGCGCGAGCGACAACCCCTGCGAGGCGGCGGATATGACCAAGTTTCACGAGGCGGGGGAGCGCGACGGCTTCATCACCGTCTATCCGTGGGGCACCAACCGCATGACCTGGAACAGCTCCATGGTGGACGACGAACCCGACGACGACGCCTATATCGTCGCGCTGATCGACCATATGATCGCCCGCTATCCGGTCGATGCATCGCGCGTATACCTTTCCGGCTTTTCCAACGGCGCGGGCGAGGCGCAGGCCGTGGCGCTGTGCCACCCCGACCGGATCGCCGCCATCTGCCCGATTGACGCCAACTGGCCCGGCAACCGCATGGGGGAAACGGAGCTCACCTGCCGGGACGTGACACCCATGCGCATCGGCATGGAGAAGAAGAAAACGTACGACTACCGCATGCCCGTGTGGTACACCTACGGCGGGAAGGAGCTTTCCTACCCCGTGTACAACCGTTCCACCCAGCAGATGCAGTACGATTACTGGAAGGCGTACAACAATATTCCTATTCAACCCACGCCGGGGCGGGAGAACCCGCATCCCTGCGGCTGCGGCGTGCCCGGCGACCTGCGCGAGCGCCTCGCCCCGTCCGCCCGCCACCCGCAGCACGCCTACGACGTAAACCGCTTCTTTTCGGCCGATCCGGGGCGGCCGAACCTGTACAATTACGTGGTGATGCTGTCCAAGGGACACGACGTGGCGCCGAGGGACGCGGAGCTCGGCTGGCGCTACGTGCGGCGCTTCCGCCGCCTGCCGGACGGCGGGCTGGAAACGGTCTGAACCGCCGGGCGACCTGCGAAAAGCCCGCTTCGGCGGGCCTTTCGCACACCCGCATGGGCGAAAATTGGTGTGCGCTGGCTTCTTTTTGTCCATTCCGTACAATCGTTTTCCGCCTTTTTGCAAATATCGTGTGCCGGTTGGACAAATCAAAGCGATTGACCCCGCTTGGCCGCCTTTTTATACTGAAACCATCAAAAAGCGTCGCCAAAAAGCCCGGCCCAACGGCCGCCGCTTTTGCGCGACCTGATCGGGATCGTGAAAGGAGTGACTCGCTTCGATGGGCAACGTATTGATGCACGTCAATTTTCGCTCGAAAACCATCAGCATGGCGGACGCCATGAACGTCATCCTGCCGGACGACCGGGTGGAAGGAGCGTTTCCCGTGCTGTGGCTTTTGCACGGCGGCGGCGGGAACGAAAACGACTGGGTGGAGGAAACCGGCATCCGCCGCTACGCGGACGAACGCAACCTGGCGGTCGTCATGCCGCACGCGGGGTACAGCCGCTACTGCAACATGTACTGGGGGTACGATTATTTCGATCTGCTCACGCAGGAATTGCCCCGGATCGTCAAGCACCTGTTCCCCCGCGTTTCCACGAAACGGGAGGACAATTTCATCGCCGGGCTGTCCCTGGGCGGCAGCGGGGCGATATCGCTGGGCATGCGCCGGCCCGACCTGTATGGGGCGATCGGCGTACTGTCGGCCAGCAGCATCATCCCGCTGGAACACCTGCGCGCGCTTTCCGCGGGCGGCCCGGCCGCGCCCGGCGGCCCCGGCCACAAGAGCGTCAATTGGATCAACTTCGGCGTGGAAAGCACCGATGCGCTCAAGGGCAACCCGGAGCACGACGTGCTGCTCAACGCCGAGAACGTGATCAGGGAGCGCAAGCCCGTGCCCAAGGTGTTCCACGCCGTGGGCCTGGAAGACCACGCCTATCCCGTGGGCCTGGGGCTCAAAGCGTTCTTCGAGGGGTTCGAGGGCAACCCCTTCCGCTACGAATTCCACACCGAACACGGCCGGCACGAGTGGGCCTTCTGGGATAAGTGGCTGCCGGTTTTCCTCGATGCGGCCTTGAAGGACAGGGGGGAGTAACATGTCGCTGATTCAAATGGAACTGCACTCGGAATGCCTTACGCGCAAGGCGACCATCAACGTCATCCTGCCCGAGCTCAACGAGGAACGCCGCCTGGAGAACGGGAAGTACCCCGTATTGTGGCTTTTGCACGGCGCGACCGACGACCAGACGGTATGGCAGCGCTACACGGGGCTGGAACTGTACGCGCAGAAACGCGGCATCGCGGTGGTGATGCCCGCGGTGGAGATCAGCTTTTACACCAATACCGACGGCGGCCGTTACTTCGACTACGTGACCGAGGAACTGCCCCGGATGCTCTGCCAGTACTTCCCCATTTCGCCGAAGCGGGAGGACAACTTCATCGCGGGCATGTCCATGGGCGGCCACGGCACGATGAAGCTAGGCTTCAGCAAGCCGGAGCAGTACGCGGCGATGGGCATTTTCTCCTGTGCCAACTTTATCGATTTGATGGGCGCGGGCAACATGATCGAGGGCGGCATGCGCCAGCCGCTGAACTTCGTGCGCTGGCAGGTGTTCGGCACCGACGACGGCGACCTGACCAAGGTGCACGGCACCGAACACGACAACCGTTACCTGGCGCGCCTCGCCTCCGAAAGCGGCAAGCCGCTGCCCAAGATATTCGGCTGCTGCGGCACGCAGGACGGCTGCCACGACGCGGAGAAGGCCGACCTGGCCTATTTCGCAAGCCTGCCCAACCCCTACGACGTAACGTTTTTCGACAGCGTGGGCGTACACTATTTCGATTTCTGGGACGAGTGGCTGAAGGTGTTCATCCAGTGGCTGCCCATCCGCAAACGCGCCAAGGAGATTCTGTAATGCGGGCGCCCGTCGAACCTTTCGGGATGGCGTGCCGCTATAACGTCGAAACACCCATGCGCGACGGCGTCATCCTGCGCGGGGATCTGTACCGCCCGCAGGAGCCGGGGGCAACCCCCGTGCTCCTGTGGCGCACCATCTTCCGCAAAAACACGCTCGGCCGCGCCTTCGGCCAGTACGACCCGGCATACTTCGTGAAAAACGGTTACGCCGTGTTCATCCAGGACGCGCGCGGCCTGGGCGAGTCGGACGGGGAGTTCGACCGCTTCACCGCGGACGGAAGCGACGGCTACGACACCGTCGAATGGCTGGCGGCGCAGGACTGGTGCGACGGAAGCGTCGGCATGATCGGCAATTACTACGCGGGCTACCTGCAGCTGATGGCGGCGGCGGAGGGCCCGCCCCACTTGAAGGCGATCTGCCCCATGCAGACCAGCGTGTCCATTAACCGGGATTGCGACAACCGCGGGTTTCTGTTCTACTCGCATATCGGCTGGTGCCTGTCCCGGCAGATCGGCCGCCTGCGCGACGGCCGCTACGACGCGGAAACGACGCAAAAGTACCTGCCGCTGCTGCTCGATTACATCAAGGATTATCCCGCGCGCCAGCTGCTGCACCGCCCGCTGTACGACATGCCCGCCGTGAAGGACACGCCCTTCCCCCTCCTGCGCGATTACTTCACCCATCTGGTGGAGGGTTACGACAATCTCGACCTGATCCACAAGGAAGGCCGGGACATGGACGTAAGCAGGGTGCGCGTGCCGGCCTTCTACGTGTCCGGCTGGTACGACTCGGCGCGAAACGCGCTGGTCGCCCACTGCCGCGCGCAGCGGGACGCGGGCGTGGACAGCCGCCTGCTCGTCGCGCCCTGGAAACCCGGCGAACCTCCCGCGCGCGCGGACAGTGCGCTGGAAACCGGCGAAACGGCCGTGGACATCCAGCGGGAGATGGTCGAATGGTTCGATCACTGGCTGAAAAATAAGCCCGCGCCCGCGTGGAAGCCGTTGCGGTATTACGATATCGCAACCGGTGCCGCCTGGGCCGGCGACCGCTGGGACGACGGCGCGGACAGGGTGTTTACGTGGTACCTGCAGGGCGGCGGACGGCTGTCCGAACACAAATCGCTGGAATCGAGCGACGAATACGTGCACGATCCCGGGCACCCGCTGCCCTTCGTTCCCTACGGAGCGGCGGGCAGGCGCAAACCGTCCGGGACGGATACGCTCGTCTACCTTTCCCGGCCGCTCCGGGGGCCGCAGGCCGTAAGGGGCCTGGTGCGCGCGAAAGTCTGCCTCTCCTCCGGCGCCAGGGACACCGACGTGATCCTGCGCCTGTGCGACGTCGGGCCGGACGATTCCGTGTTCGTCGTCTGCGACGGCGCGACGCGCGCGCGTTACCGCAACGGCTGGACGAGCGAACCGCTCCAAAAGGGGGAAATCTATCCGATCGACGTGCTGCTGGGCCACGTGTGCTACACCGTGCAGGCGGGCCATCGCCTGGCGCTGGAGATCACCGGAAGCGCCTTTCCCAAGTACGACGTTAACTACGGCACCGCGAAAAGGCCCGCGGGCGATACGGGCTCGATCGTGTCCCATAACCGCGTTCATTGCTCCGGACAGTGGCTTTCTACCCTCCTTTTGCCGCTGGAGAAGAGCTGAACCTGTTTCAAGACCTTAACGCCTCGATCCCGTGGCGCTTTTGCCCTGTGACTTTGTCGCGAAGCCCCGACGTAGCTCCGCTGCGCCTTCGGCTTCGCTCCTCGCCGCGGAGCAGAATCGCTCGCGGCCTCTGATGCATTAAGGATTTGAAATGGCATGAGCGCGTTTTTCCGCCCGGCGTATGGATCGCAGGGCAACCGCCGGCGGCGCCGCGAACCGAAAGGTTCGGGCGCCGCCTTTTTCGGTGCCTTTGTGTGCCTGCCCGAAAAGCGGCCGCGCGGGAATACGCTTTTTTATCCTCGCGCATGGCGTGTTTTTGTCCCGGCCCGCCGCCGCGCTTCCCGGCCGCGCGGAATATTGACAAAAACAGCACCGCGCGTTATTTTTATACTATTAGAGATCGACGTGCCACAGGTTCATACGGCCAGGATCGATACCGGAATGGGGAACGGAGAGTAGCATGCAAAGCTCCTTTTGGAAATCGCGCACGTTTCGGTTTTGGGTCGTCTGCTACGTGATCATACTGCTCATTCCCATCGCCGCCGAGACGGCGCTGTACCTGAACACCACGGACGTCCTGACCCGCAAGGCCTACGAGAACGGCCGCATGACCGTAAGCCAGGTCAGCAACGTCGTGGACGAACAGCTGAAGACCGTCAGCAACGTAAGCGATACCATCTGCGTGTCCTCCACGCTCATCCGGCTCAAGTACCTGTCGCTGCCCTTCGACGCGGCCAAGTACTACGAGGTGCACCAGCGCGCCAAATACCTGTCCAATTTTACGGTGCAGCAGGCGCTGATCAAGTATATCTACGTCTATTGCAGCGATCTGGAATGCCTTCTGGATTCCGGACACATCTATACGCGCGACAACCAGCTCAGCAAGATCATCCGCCAGCGGATCGGGCTGAGCGAGGAGCGTTTCTACGCGCTGATGGCGGAGAACCACCTGCACGATTTTTACGTGCTCAACGACGGCAAAACCGTGATCATGCTGCAGACGCTGGGCACCTGGGCGAGCGAAAAACGGCCGGTGATCACGCTGATCACCGTGCTCAACGCGGACGCCGTGAGCGATCTGCTGGCCAAGACGAGCGAAACCGTGAACGGTTCGGTCTATATGCTTTTGCCGGACGGGACGGTATTCGGCGATTACGCCCAGGGCGATCCGCTGGATTACGACGGGCTTTCCGCCCTCTCGGGAGAAGGGCAGATCACCGGCGACGGCCTGGTGATCACCTACGCGGACTCCGGCGCGACCGACTTCCGCTACGTGCAGGCGGTGCCCAGCGCGACGTTCCTGATGGACATCAGCCGGATGCAGCTTTCGTTCCTTTACTTCACCATTGGGGCGCTGGTGCTGGGGCTCCTGATCGCCTATATGCTGGCCAAGCATAACTACAGGCCGATTCAGGAGCTCAAACAGACGGCGAACCTCCCGGAAATGCTCAGCGACGATTTCTCCGCGCTGAGCAGCAGGCTCAAGGAGCTTTTGAGCGCCGGCGACCAGATGCACACCGAAATCGAGCAGCTGAGCCAGGCGGCCAACGCCCAGCTGATCAACTCGCTTTTGTCGGGCAACCTCAACGCCCTGGAAAAGAGCCGCCGCAGCCGGATTGACGAGCTGTTCACCGGCAACGTGTTCATCGCCGCGCTGATCGACCTGGGCGCGGACCCGGTCGGCGTGACGCCGGAGAGCCGGAAGGCGGTGACCGGCAGCCTGAACCTGCTGGTGTCCGAGTGCGCGGGGCGTGCCTGCGAGTGTGTCATCCAGCCCAGCGGCGACGCGTACGCGGCCATCTTCTGCTTTGCGGGCGACGAAAACCACAACGACGCGCAGTTTACGGTGCAGCAGATCGGCGAGCGGATGGTGCAGCACGCCGTGGAGCAGCCGGCGCTGGCCGCCATGTCCGTTTACGTGGGGGACGCGCGCGACGGGCTGGAAAACGTGCACACCTCCTTTTCAAACGCCCTGAAAGCCAAGGAGTACGCGGATTTCATCGCGGAAACGGAAAAGCGCGTCATCCTGTACGACGCCACCATGTTCTCCGCCGACGTCGCCTGGGAGGATTACGACATCGTCGACGCCGAGCGCCAGTTTACCAGCCTGATGATCGAGGGCAATTACAGCCAGGGCAAGCAAGTGCTTCGCGAGATCATGACCTATTACAACTGCCGGGACGGCATGTCGCTCTACGTGATGCGCTGCCGCATGTTCGGCGTCATGAACATGATGCTCAACGTCCTGCACGAGGTGGAGCCCGACCTGGACCCGAGCTTTTACGAGGAGACCAACCCCATCGCCCGGCTCCTGTCCACGCGTACCCAGCAGGAGCTGGAGGATGTGATTTTCGAGATCATCGATCACCTCGTGGGCCGGCAGGAAAGCAAGACCCCCGACCTGCAGGGGAAGATCGTGCAGGTGGAGCACTACATTGCCGCGCATTACTTCGACGTGGGGCTGGGGGTCAAGCAGGTGGCGGACGCGTTCAACATGTCGCTGCCGTACCTGTCGCGCGTGTTCAAGAAGGAAAAGGGCGTCGGCCTTTTGTACTACATCAACGGCTACCGCATGCAGAAGGCCAAGGAGATTATGGAGATCGACAAAGCCGCCACCATCACCGAGATCGCCGGGCGCGTGGGCTACAACAGCAGCCAGACGCTCATCCGCATTTTCAAGCGCTACGAAGGCACCACGCCGGGGCAGTTCCAGGCGGGCCTGGCCGGCGACGATCCGGCGAAAAAGCCGCAGGAATAGGCGATACGCGGGCACAAAACGGAGCGCGCTAAACGCGGGCAGGCAAACGCAGCCCGCGTTTCTTGTGCGTTTACGGCGCTTCGCGCCGCCTGCCCCGGCAGGATAAAAACGGCGAATGCGGAGTTAAAAAGCGACAATATGGAAAAAATAAGACCGGAATATATATCATCGCGTTCGCAAATATTCAATATTTACAGCGCGGCGGATCGAAATTATGCTGAAAACAGAAAGAGGAACCCCCCAAACGCCGGGTTCCCCCCGATCGTTTCTGACAGATGGAAAGGAGCCTGGTACCATGATGAAAAGGATACTCCCGGTACTCCTCGCGCTGACCCTTTTGATGACGGTGAACTTCGGCCTGGCCGAAGGCGTCAGCGAAACCACCCTGGCCGAAAAGGCGCAGATGACCAGCAAAATCGAACGCGTAACGGACGAACCCGTGACGCTGACCATGTGGATGGATATTTCCTCCCACGACGTCAGCAACATCATCGGCGACCTGCAGAACATGGACATTCTCAAAACCCTGGAAGAGAAGACCGGCGTGCATATCGAGCTGATGCTGGCGCCCGTGGGCGAAGCGGAAACCAGCTTCTCGCTGATGATGGCGTCGGGCAAGTACGCCGATATCATCATCGGTTTTGACGCGTACTACGCCAAGGGCGGCGACGCCGCGATCGACGAGGGCATCATCTACGACCTCAAGGACCTGGTGGCGGAATACGCGCCCAACTACGAGGCCGTGCGCACCGCGTCGGCCTACCGCGAGCGCGGCACCCTGACCGACTCCGGTACCATGCCCTACTTCTGCGAGCCTACCTATATGGACGATCCGGGCCTCACGTACGGCGGCACCATCATCCGGCAGGACCTGCTTGACAAGCTCGGGCTGGACACGCCCGTCACGTATGACGACTGGCATACCTTCCTCACCCGCTGCAAGGACGAGCTGGGCATGACCCGCGGCCTTGGGCTGGCCTACACCGGCATCAGCAAGTACAACGCCTTTAACGCCGGCTTCGGCTTTGAGATGGAGAACCCCGCCGAGGGCGGCACCCCGGTCTATCAGGTGGACGGCACCGTGCTTTACGGGCCCCTGACCGAAGGCTACAAGGGCTACGTCACCATGATGGCCCAGTGGTATGCCGAAGGCCTCATCGACCCGGATTTCACCTCCACCATCACCTTTGACGACGGCATCGCCATGATGAGCAGCGACCTGTGCTGCGCCACCAGCGAGCACGGCGGCGTGCTGGGCTACGTGAACAGCCTGGGCACCGCGGTCAACCCGGACTTCAACTTCGTGGCCGTGGCCGACCCGGTGATGAACGCGGGCGACCAGCTGCACGTGGGCTTCCTCAAGAGCGGCGCCGGCCTGGGCAAGGTCGCGGCCGTCACCACCGCCTGCAAGAACCCGGAAATCGCCGTGAAGTTCATCGACCAGCTTTTCACCGACGAGGGCTTCATGCTGTGCAACTACGGCACCGAAGGCAAGACCTACAACCTGGTGGACGGCCTGCCGGTGTACACCGACCTGATCGCCGACAACGACCAGGGCACCGTGACCGATATGCTGTGCGCGTACGCCGCCCCGATCGTGTGGCCGTTCGAGTCCGTGCTCGGCCGCGACGACGTCTCCACCTCCGGGCAGATGGCCGCGATCTGGGATACCAACGACGATTACGCCTACACCTATCCCAGCAACGTGACCCTGAACGCCGAGGAGAAGGAAGTCTACTCCGACCTCTATCCCGAGATTCAGTCCTACGTCAACGAAATGACCGTGAAGTTCATCATGGGTCTGGAGCCGCTGGAAAACTACCAGAGCTTCGTGGATACGCTCAATTCCCTGGGCGCCCAGGAAGTGGTCGCCGCCTACCAGAGCGCCTACGACCGCTACATGAGCCGCTGACCCGCGTCCCCAACATAAACCCCGCCGGGCGTCCCGGGTTTCCGGTACGCCCGGCTTGCGTTCTGATTGCGTAACGTTTTTCCGACCTGGGAGCCGGCAACGGCCATTTTTCCGACCGGAGGAGTGATGGGCATGAAATGGAGACTGCTCGCCGCGAACTACCGCGCCAATAAGCTGCTGTACTGGATGATTCTTCCGGTCGTCTTGTTCGTGATTGTTTTCAGCTATGTGCCGATGTTCGGACTCGGCATGGCGTTTGAGGATTATTCGCTCGTCAAGGGCATCTTCGGCAGCAAGTGGGTGGGACTTGAGAATTTTAGCGACTTTTTTCAAAGCATGTACTTCGTGCGCACGTTTCGCAACACGGTCATCCTGAGCCTTCTGGACCTGCTGTTTTCGTTCCCGGCGCCCATCATCCTGGCGCTGATGCTCAACGAGGTGCAGCACCTGCGCTACAAAAAGCTCGTGCAGACCGTCAGCTACATGCCGCACTTCATCTCCATGATCGTCGTGGCCGGGCTGATCATCGAGTTTACCAACTCCAGCGGCGTGGTTTCCTCCATCGTCACGGCGCTGGGGGGCACGGCGAAAAGCTACATATCGCTGCCGCAGTATTTCCGTCCCATCTTCATCGTGTCGGAAGTGTGGCAGAACGTGGGCTTCAACAGCATCATCTACCTCGCGGCGCTTTCCGGCATCAGCGAGGAGCTTTACGAGGCCGCCAAAATCGACGGCGCCGGGCGCTTCCGTCAGATGATATCGGTCACGCTTCCGGGGCTGATGCCTACCATCATCATCATGCTCATCCTGCGCTGCGGCGCGATTATGAACCTGAATTTCGAAAAGGTGCTGCTTCTGTACTCCCCCTCGACCTACGAGACCGCCGACGTCATCGTCACCTACGTGTACCGCATCGGCATCATCAAGCAGAAGATCGGCTACAGCACGGCCGTGGGGCTGTTCAACTCCGTGGTCAGCCTCCTGCTGGTGCTTTCGGCCAACAAGATCAGCAAAACCTACTCCGAAACCAGCATGTTTTAGGGGGTGTGCAGCATGAAAATCAAGGATTCCGCCGGCCGCAGGGCGTTCCTCGTGATCAACGCGCTCCTGCTGGGGATCGTGGGCTTCACGTGCCTGGCGCCGATGCTGCACGTGCTGAGCTGCTCCATTTCCGATCCCTACACGCTGGCGCGCGTGCGCGGCTTTCACCTGTGGCCCATCGCGCCGTTCTCCTTCGAGGGCTACGAGGCGGTGCTGGGGTACCAGAACATCCTCATCGGCTACGGCAACACCCTTTTGTACGTGGGGTTGGGCGTGGTGTTCAACCTGGTGCTCACCACGGTGGCCGCGTTCGTGCTGTCCCGCAGGCGTTTTATGCCGGGCAACGTGATTATGCTGTTCATGGCTTTCACCATGCTCTTTAACGGCGGCCTGATTCCCAACTACCTTCTGATCGTCAAACTCGGCTTGATCGACAACCGTCTGGCGATCCTCCTGCCCGGCGCCTTCAACGTGTTCAACCTCGTCATCATGCGCACGTCCTTCAGGGAGATTCCGGACGCGCTGGAGGAGTCCGCGCGGCTGGACGGCGCCAACGACCTGCAGGTGCTGTGGAACATCATCCTGCCCGTGTCCAAGGCGACCATCGCGGTCATCACCCTGTTCGTGGCCGTCGGGCTGTGGAACTCGTGGTTCACCGCCTCCATCTACCTCACCGACCGCACCAAATGGCCCTTGCAGCTGTTCCTGCGCGAGATTCTCATCAACAATTCCCAGCGAAGCCTCAACACGGGCGTCAAAGCCTCCGCCGTGGCGCAGCAGACGCTGGTCAAGTACTGCGTCATCATCGTCGCCACGCTGCCGATCCTCTGCGTGTACCCCTTCCTGCAGAAGTACTTCGTCAAGGGGATTATGATCGGCTCCATCAAAGGGTAAGGATCGGACGGAATGAATTTCGAAGAAAAAAGGCCGGAAAAGCTGCTGAACCGCCAATATGTGATGTTTTCGCTCATCAACCTGGTCGTATCGATCAGCTTTTCCATGGTTTCCACAACCATAACCAAGTACGCCTGCTCCATCGGCACGACCGTCGCGGTCGCGGGGGCTGTGACGGGCGCGTTTTCCATCGCGTCGATGGTCATCCGCCCGTTCAGCGGGGTGCTGAGCGACCGACTGAACCGCAAAACGCTGCTGGCGGCGTCCACCTTCGCCATGGGCGTTTGCACCTTCCTTTACGGCCTGGTGTCGGACACGACGCTGCTGTTTGCCATCCGCATTCTGCACGGCATCTGCTTCGGCGTGAGCAGCACCGTCAACATGGCGCTGATTCCCGGCTTTGCCCCGAAAAACCGGGTGGGCGAGGCCGTGAGCTATTTCGGCCTGGGGCAGTCGCTGGCCATCGTGGTCGGACCGTCGCTGGGGCTTGCGCTGGCGGACGCGGGCGGGTTTCCCATGAATTTCGCCGTGTCCGCGCTGATCGTGACCCTCGGCGGGTTTATGGCGCTGACGCTGGATTTTCAGGGCAACGAGCTCAGCGCGCCCGCGGCGGGGCGCAAACGGTTCTCCATCCGCTTCGGCGACGTGATCGCGACCCAGAGCATTCTGTACGCCGTCATCAACGTGGCCCAGGCGGCGACCAGCGGCGTGGAAAACAGCCTGATCGCGCTGTACGGCGCGTCGGTCGGGGTGGAGAACATCGGCTGGTACTTCACCCTCAGCGCCGTTACGCTGTTCGTGGCCCGGCTTTCCTTCGGCAGGCTGGCGGACAGGCAGGGCGTGGGGCTGGCGATGTACCTGGGCACCGGCCTGATGATCGTCGGCTTCCTGTTTTTGTGGAAGCTTTCGGCCGTGTGGATGTTCGCCGCCGCCGCCGTCATCAAGACCGTGGGCGGAGGCATCGTGCGGCCCGCCCTGCAGGCGGAATGCATCAAGACCGTCGCGCCGGAAAAGCGCGGCGCGGCCTCCAGCACCTTCTACATCGGTTCGGACGTGGGCCAGGGGCTGTCCCCGTGGGCAGCGGGGGAGATTGTGGATTCGTCCGGCGGCGACTACGGGCTGGCGTTCGGCGCGTTTACGATTCCGCTGTTCCTGTCGATGGCGCTCTTTGCGCTGTTCACCCGCAGGCAGGCTAGAAAGGCGGCCTGAAACAGAAGCCGGTTAAACAGAATGACAAACAAGGCTCCTTTGTCCGGTGACGGACGAAGGAGCCTTGTGCTTTAGCCGAAATGTCAGGCGCGCTTCAGGCGCAGGGTGCGTACCTGGAAGGGGGTAAAGTGCAGCCGGATCGCGCCGCTCTGCGCTTCCACCCGCCCTGTTTCCGCCTCCAGCAGGTTGGTCTCCGTGACCTCCGCGAGGGGGAAGGCCGCCTTGAGCGTGCAGGCGCAATCCGCGCCCGCGGCCTCGTAGAGGCGGACGATCAGGTCGCCGGAGCCGTCCTCGGCCATTTTGACCGTGTCGAGGATCACGCCGGGCTCGGCGAGGGTGAAGAAGCTCGCCGCGTCCGCCGTTCCTTCCGCCGTTTCAAGCGGCACGTTGAGCTCGTACCCCTCGCGCACGACGGGGCTTTGGGCAAAGCCGCCCTCCCACGGAAGCAGCGCGTAGCGGAAGCGGTGCGTGCGGTTGTCCGCGCGGAAGGCGGGCGCGCCCGGCGCGCGCAGGAGCGTGAGGCGAATCTCCCCGTCCTGGGCACTGACGCCGTACTTGCCGTCGTTGAGCACCGCCGCGCCGTGGGAGGAATCGCAAAGGGCGGTGTAACGATGGTTGCAGACCTCGAAGCGATCCTGATCGTACACGCGGGAGCGGTGGGCGGGGCGCTTGAGGTACCCGAACTGAATCTCGTGGATCGCCTCGGTCGTACGCACCTCCGTCTGGAAGCTGACGCTCAGAAGCCGGTGCAGCTCGTTCCAGCGGACGGTCGTATCGAACTCCACGCGATCCGCGCCCTCCGCGAGCGAGATGGTCTGCCGAAGCGCCGAGTGCCCGACCTCCCTTTCCACGGTGATCGCGGCGATGGGCCCCTGCGCGCAGGCGACCGACAGGCGCGCGGGCGTGCTCAGGGGAATTTCCTGCTCCAGATAGTTGGCGTCGATGTCCCAGGCGTCGAAGATGCGGGGGACGTCCTTGAACAGACGCAGGCGGTTCATGCGGCCGCCCGCGAACTGCCGCCCCGTTTCTTTTAAAACGCAGGAGACGATCTCGCCCTCGGCGTTCAGCCGCACGGCGAGACGGTCGTTTTCCAGCGTCGCGCCCTGTTCGGTCAGCGCCGCGCGGGCATGGAACGCGGCCGGCGTTTCGGCGGGCGTCACGCCGATCATGCCGCAGGCGGGCACCCGCACCATGCCCAGATACGCGTCCCCGAGGCGACCGACCGGCACGGGCCGGCCGAGGGCGTCCGTGCCGCCGTCGGCGAAGCGCTCGTCCAGCCGGACCAGCGCGCTGCGCTCCCAACACAGGGAGTTGAAAACCGTTACGCCCTCCCCGCCGGAAACCAGCGCCCCGCGAGCCTCCCCGGCCGCGGTGTTGCCGCGGGCCAGCAGCGTGCCCAGCGCCTCCTCGGCCTCGTCGTACACCCGGGCGATGGAGGAGCCGGGCAGAATATCGTGGAACTGGTGCAAAAGCAGCGTCTGCCACATGTCCTGAAGCTCGTTTTCGGGATAGGCGGCTCCCGCGCGCACCGCGGCCAGCGCGCCCCAGAGTTCCGCTTCCCGCAGCGCGAACTCGCACCGCCGGTTGAGGCGCTTGACTTCCGCCTGCGAGGTGAACACGCCGCGGTGCGCCGTAAAGTACAGTTCGCCGCTGTAGGTGTGCTCGGGGCCGCCCTCGTCCTCCAGCCTGCGGAAGAAGTCCACGGGGTTCTCCATGCGCACGCGGGGCACGCCTTCCAGGTCCTTCTCACGCCGCGCGTATTCCAGATCGTCGCGGCAGGGGCCGCCGCCGCCGTCGCCGTAGCCGAAGGGCAGCAGGAAGCCGTCCAGCCCGGTTTTCTGTACCCGCTTCTCCCAGACCTCCGCAAGCTGCGAGGGATCGGTGCGGTAGGTGTAGCTGGTCGGCAGGAAGGTGGCGACCTCGGAGCCGTCCATGCCCCGCCAGGTGAAATAGTGGTAGGGGAACTGTTCGCCGCCGTTGTAGCTCCAGAAGATTTTCTGGGTGACGAGATAATCCACGCCGGCGCTCTTGAGCAACTGGGGAAGCGCGGCCGAATACCCGAAGGAATCCGGCAGCCACAGCATGCGGCTGTCGACGCCGAACTGCTCCTGAAAATAGCGCTTGCCGTACAACAGCTGGCGCACGAGCGCCTCGCCGGAGGGCATGTTGGTATCGGGCTCCACGTACATCGCCCCTTCGGGAATCCACCGCCCGCCCTTCGCCGCCTCCTTGATGCGGTCAAACAGCTGCGGGTCGTACGTTTCGCACATGCGGTAGAGCGCCGGCTGGCTTTGCAGGAACACATAATCCGGGTATTCGTCCAAAAGACGCAGCTGCGCGGCGAACGTGCGGCTGGTTTTGCGCAGGGTCTCGGCCATGGGCCAGAGCCAAGCCAGGTCGATGTGCGCGTTGCCCACGGCGGAGAACAGCGGCGCCGTAGAACCGTTTTTGGCGGTCAGCAGCGGGGCCAGGGCCTCCCGGGCGGCGGCGTAATCCGCCTCGCGGTCGCGGGCGGGCTGCTCGAAATCCACCAGATAGGTGAACTGCGCAAGCGCCTCGGCGAGCTTCGCGGCGCGCAGGGAGGAGGACGGCACCACGCAGAGCGTGCGGCAGAGCGTTTCAGCGTCCATGTAAAGCTGGTAGGCCGCCTCGTTCCACACGCCGAAGGTACAGGCGCCGAGCGTCCGGCGCTTGCGGTGCGGATCGGGGTGCGCAAGCTCGCCGCCCAGCACCGGGCCCACGGCGCAGCCGGTGTGCTCGCCGGGGAAGAAATGCCCGGCGTACACCTCGATCAGCACGTCGTACGCTTCGCCCGCCCTGCCGCAGCGGCACAGGGCGTTATCCTCCACGAAATGGTGGGGTTCGTTCACCCAGGAGGCGCGATAGGTACCCATGGAGACGCCGTTGACGAACAGGGTGCTTTCCCCTTCGGGTTTCAGATCCATCACGATCCGTTTGCCCTCCGCCTCGGGCGGCAGAACGACGCGGGTCTTGAGCCACGCGTACTCCCATTCCTCCCCCCATGCGGTACCGGCGGGGAAAGGCTTGAAGGGCCCCCGGAGCGCTTCCGCGGGCGAAAGCCGATCGAAGGTCGTGAAGCCCTCGAAGCGCATCTCGTTCAGCGGATGGTAAAAATCCTGCTTGAGGGTATGGAGCCACCAGTCGACGCGGTCGCCGAGTTCCGGGGTAACGACGGAGGCCGGGAACGAATGCTTATCCAATGTCAACTCACCTGCCGTTGGTTATTGGGATCACCGTGCGCAGGCGGTCGCCTGCGATGCCGTTTATTCTATTGGCCGTCGGCGACGAAAATCCTTTCGTTTTGGGAAGAAAGAAGCACAAGGATTTACGTTTGGAAGCGGAAGGGCCGAAGCGTGTCGGCGGACCCCGGCGGCGCCGGCGGCCTATGCAATACAGAAAAAATACGGAAACGAAGGCTGCCAAAGCCTCCGCGCGATTGACGCCCCCGGCCCGGCCCGATATAATACGTACGATTGCATAATTATCCAACACAATAGACGGGCGCCCCGCGGCGCGCGTTTCACGGGTCGGGAGGGGATACCATGGCGGAGAACCGCGGCGAGGAAGCCGCCTTGAAAATCGGGAAGCGCACGTTTCTGATCGCCTTTTGCATCCTGCTTTTGCTGATGCTGACCGTGGGGGTGCTGACGCGGGTCGTGCCCACGGGCAGCTACGAGCGGACGGTGACGGACGGCAAGGAGGTCATTATACAGGACTCCTTCGCCTACACGGACGCGGCGAAGCTGCCGGTATACCGCTGGTTTACGGCCCCCTTCGAGGTGCTTTTCAGCGCCGACGGCGCGGTGATCGCGGTGATCATCTTTTTCCTGCTGGCGGTGAGCATGGCGTTTTCGCTGCTGGAAAAAGCCGATATCATGTCGTTGTTCATCCTGCAGACGGTGCGCAGGTTCGGCCGGATGAAATACCTGCTCATGGCGATCGTCGTGTTTTTCTTCATGCTGCTGGGCGCGGTGCTGGGCACGTTTGAGGAAAACATCGCGCTGGTGCCGCTGATCATCGCGCTGAGCTACTGCCTGGGGTGGGATTCGCTCGTGGGCCTGGGCATGAGCCTGCTGGCCTCCTGTTTCGGGTTTACGGCGGCCATTTCCAACCCGTTTTCCATCGCCATCACGCAGGAGATCGCCGATCTGCCGCTGTATTCCGGCTCCGGCTACCGCGTGGTCATCTTTCTTACGTACTACGCGGTCGTTTTTCTGTTCCTGTACCGCTATGCCAGAAAAATCGAAAAAGAGCCCCAAAAGTCGCTCGTCTACGGGGAGGATCAGGCCCTGCGGGAGAAATACCGCGATATCGAGGGCGTCCGGCAGATGCTCAGCCATAAAACGCCCGAGGAGTACAACCGGGTAAAGCGGGCGGGGCTTGCTTTCGGCGTTTTCGTGGCGCTGATTCTCGTGCTGATCGTGGCCGCCTCGTTCGTTTCCGTGCTTTCCGACCTCACGCTGCCGCTGATCGGGCTAATGCTACTGGCCGGCGGGCTGACGGCCGCGCGGATCGTCGCCATCCCGGCGCGGCACCGGCTAAAGATCGCCGCAAGCGCGGCGGCGGGCATCGCGCCGGGCATCGTGCTGATCCTCATGGCGATGAGCGTGAAGTTCATTATCAGCGCCGGCGGCATTATGGATACGATCCTCTACCACACGGCGAACGCCATTTCGTCCACGTCGCCGTATCTGGCGATCCTGCTGGTGTACGCGCTGATCCTGCTGTTGGAGCTGTTCGTAGGCTCCTCCTCGGCCAAGGCGTTTCTGGTCATGCCGCTGATCGCCCCGCTTTCCGACCTTGTGGGCATCACGAGGCAGACGTCGGTGCTGGCGTTCTGCTTCGGGGACGGGTTTTCCAACATCATTTACCCCACCAACCCGGTGCTGCTCATCTGCCTGGGGCTGACGGTGGTCAGCTACACCCGCTGGATGAAATGGACGATCCGGCTGCAGCTGCTGTCCCTCCTGCTGGCGTGCGGGTTTCTGCTGCTGGGCGTGGCCATGCATTACGGGCCGTTCTAAAACGCTGAATCGAAAGCCGGTGTTCCCTTGCTCTGGATAGGTTGTCTGCTCGCAGCCGCCCTTGCGGTAATCATCCTCGTTGTAATGGTGAAAACCGTTCGCTTCAAACCGGCCGCCTCCGGTTCCGCGGGGACGTATGCCGAGACGGAAACGCCGGAATGCGCCCGGAAGCTTGCGGAAGCCGTGAGGATCGCCACGGTCTCGCGCGCGTCGCCCGGCGAGGCCGACCGGGAAACGTTCCTCCGCTTTCACGCCTGGCTGGAGGAACGCTTCCCGCTTACGCACGCGCGCTGCGAAAAAACGGTCGTGGGCGGCCTGAGCCTGCTGTACCGCCTCCCGGCCGCCGCGCCCGACCTCGCGAAAAAACCCGTGCTGATCACCGCGCACATGGACGTGGTGCCGGTGGAAGCGGGCACCGAGGGCGAATGGACGCACCCGCCGTTCGGCGGGGAGATTGCCGACGGTTTCGTGTGGGGCAGGGGCACGCTGGATACGAAGGCCCACCTGATCGCCGCGCTGGAAGCCGTGGAAAGGCTGCTTGAGAAGGGCCTTACGCCCGCGCGGGACGTGTACCTGGCCTTCGGGCACGACGAGGAGCTGACCGGCGAGCAGGGCGCGCGGCAGATTGCGAAGCTGCTTGCCGAGCGCGGCCTTACGTTCGACTTTGTGCTGGACGAGGGCGGCTGCGTGGTGAAAGGTGCGCTGCCGGGCATTGAGAAACCCGTCGCGCTGGTCGGCGTGGGGGAGAAGGGCTTTTGCAACGTCCGGCTGACGGCCGAAACGGACGGGGGCCACGCCTCCATGCCCGCGGCGCACACGTCGGTCGGGGTGCTGGCGCAGGCCGTCTGCCGGCTGGAAAACGCCCCTTTCAAACCGCGGCTGATCCCCGGCACGCGGGCGTTTCTGCTCCGGCTGGGGCCGTACATGCGGGGCGTGAACCGCGTGGTGCTGGCCAATCTGTGGCTGTTTGAACCCCTGTTTCTGCGGGTGTTTGCCAAAACCAACACCGGCAGCGCCCTGCTGCGTACCACCATGGCCGCGACCATGGCGCAGGGCGGCCCGGCCGCCAACGTGGTGCCCAGGCGCGCGAGCGCGTGGGTCAACTGCCGCATCCTGCCCGGCGACAGCGGCGAAACGCTCCTTCGGCACATCCGCAGGACGGTCGAAGGGCTGCCGGTCAGCGTGACGGCGGAGGTGCTGGACGAGCCTTCCGCCGTCTCCCCCGGCGACGGTGAAGCGTTCCGTTTTCTGGAAGGGCTGATCGCCGAATACTGCGGGGGCGCGATCGTCGCGCCCTACCTGGTCATGGCGAGCACCGACGCCCGCAAGTACGAGCCCGTCTGCGGGAACATCTACCGCTTCACCCCCTATGTGATCGACAACGCCGATTTGGAGAAAATCCACGGTTCCAACGAGAACATCAGCGTCGCAAACGTCAACCGCTGCGTCGACTTTTTCACGGCGCTGATGGAACGGCTGTAAAACGTCCAAAAGGCGGCAAAGCCCCTTTTTGGATCAGTAAAGGGCCCGCGGCCAATATGGCCGCGGGCCCAGCCTGCCCCAAAAGCCCAATCTGCGTTGTCAGCTGCGGGATGGCAAGGGGTATCACTTACGAACGAGTAAGCTCAATCCGTCCGTTTTGTTGTCGCATCGCTTCCCTGCCGGTCGCGCTGCTCTGCAAAACGTCTCAACCTTATCTCGCTAGCCGCTTCGCGGCTGTGCCCACAGGGCACGCGCTCGTTTCGGTTGCCCCTTGCCACCCTTGCTTCCTAGCATCTCGGGCCTTTTGAACAGGCTGGCAGAGTGCCTGCAAAACAAGGTTTTTTGACACCCTGAAAGGGCCCGCGGCCATATTGGCCGCGGGCCCTTTTCGTGCGTTCCTTACCCGGCCTCGTGCGCCCGGACGAACGCGCGGGTTTCCGCTTCGGTGGGGCAGGACTGCCACACGCCCATCTTCGTCACCGAGATCGCCGCCGCCGCGCCGGCCAGCCGGACGGCTTCCATCAGCGGCTCGCCCCGGGAGAGCATCGCCAGCATCGTGCCGGAGAAGATGTCCCCGGCGCCGGTGCTGTCCACGGCTTTCACCTCGTAGGCGGGCACGAAGGCGTTCACCGTACCGCGCACCACGCACCCGGCCTTGCCCAGCGTAATAATCACGTTTTTCACCCCGCGCGCAAGCAGCAGGTCCGCGGCGCGCTCCGCGTCGACGCGGTCGGCGATCGATTCCCCCGTGAGCACCGAAGCCTCGAACTCGTTGG
Organism: uncultured Oscillospiraceae bacterium; assembly: GCA_964640955.1. GTDB lineage: Bacteria > Bacillota > Clostridia > Christensenellales > Aristaeellaceae > CAXXOK01. The sequence goes on from CAZXJI010000014.1 coordinate 46,987, forward strand.
GCTTCAAGTACGTAAGACAGGGGTACAGCCAATCCGGCAGGGGGATGGCGGGCGCGGGATCCAACAGCACCTTTGTGCCCCGCTCATGAAGCGCGCGGATGGCGGCGAAGATCTCCGCGGGGTCGTTTTCCAGCTGGAAACCGGCCAGTTCCGTATCCGGCGGAACGGCGGCGAGGATTTCCGCGCTGGTCAGCGTGAGGTTCGCGCCGCCCTGCACCACGATGCAGTTGTTGCCCTGCGTATCCACGAAGATGCCCGCCACGCCCGTGTGCGCCGCGGGGTCGGTCAGCACCCCGGTAAGCGGCATGCCGAGCTTTTCGTACAGCGCGCGGGCGGTGCGGCTCTGCTCGTCGATCCCCAGTTTGACGACCGCGGTCAGCTCCGCGCCCTGCAGGTGCGCGGCGATGGCCTGGTTGGAGCCCTTTCCGCCGCTGCTGGAAAAGAAACCGTTGCCTTGCACGGTTTCGCCGGGACTGGGAATGCGCTGCGCCCGAAAAGTCATGTCCTGATTATAACTGCCGATAATGGCGAGGCGGCCCATATTCATCACGTCCTTACCGATGTTCACGTTCGGGAAAACGCGCGCCGCGGCCGCGGGGCCGGCCCGTGCCGGAGAAGCGCCCGCGCGATCACGTTATGTCCGAAAGCATGCGTTCATGCATTCGCCGCGGCCCCGCGGTTCTCCTTCCGAAAAACGACGGTAACGGAGGTGTAGCGCCATCCGTCTTTCCGGCGCGCACGGGAGCGAAAACGGGTTTTGAGACCGGAAAGCGGAAACGGTGCGAAAACTATTTTAACGACTTTTATAAAAGAAAAAATTAAGTATCGAAAACCGCCGCAGAGCGCGGCGTTTCGACAGGATGAAAAAACGATTACTGGTCGAAAAACGCCCAAAATTGAAAGTAACCCTTGACAGTCCGTTTGGCCAATGATATCCTTTAGGTAAACGATTACCGATTCATACGAGACGGACGAACGGGCCGTCCGACGCCGCACGGTCAAAAACCGGCCTTCCCGGCGGGAAACGCGCCGGCGGAAGCCGGTAACGGCTTGCCCGGCCGTAAAGCGGCAAACCCCGCCGAAACGCGGCACGGCGGAACCGACGCGGCAAACCGGAGGCCTTCCGGCCGCGGCCGGTCCGGCCCCGGAAAATGCGCGGCGGCAGCGGCGGGAACGGAAGAAGCGTCCCGAAATCGGTACGCGCGGAGAGGACGTGGACGGCTTGGCGAACATGGTGGACGTGGCGAGACGCGCCGACGTATCCGTCGCCACGGTTTCCCGGGTGCTCAACAACCAGCCCTCCGTAGCGCCGGAACTGGCGGAAAGGGTCATGGCGGCGGTCAGGGAGCTGAAATACGAGCCCAATTTCACCGCCCGAAACCTGCGTCGCAACGAAAGCCGGACGCTGGTCATCCTGACGCCCAATATCACCAACCCCTACTACGCCAACATCATCGCGGGCATCGCCCAGGGCGCGCAGGAGCACGGTTACAGCTATTTCCTCTTCAACACCGAGGGCAAGCGTGAGCTGGACGAGCAGATACTGGACCGGCTCAAAAAGCATCAGGCGGACGGGGCCATACTGCTCGCGGCGGAGCTGGGCGCGGACTGGATAGACGACTACGCCAGGGAATACCCCGTGGTGCAGTGCTCGGAGTTCGACCCCCGCTACGACATCCCCCACGTGAGCGTGGACAACTACCGCGCCACGCGGGACGCCATGGCCTACCTGATCGCCGGAGGGCATACGCGCATCGGTACCATCAGCAGCGACAACCGCTTCTTTTCCACGGCCGAACGCCTGCGCGCTTTCCGGGATGCGCTGCGCGAGGCGAACCTTCCCTTCGGGGAGGAATACGTGCGTTACGCCACGCAGGGGTACACCTTCGGCATGGGCCTCAAGTCCGCGCGCTCGCTGCTGGCGCAGGAAAAGCGGCCGACCGCCCTGTTCTGCATTTCCGACATGCTCGCGCTGGGCGCCATCGCCGGCGCGAAGGAAATGGGCTTCCGGGTGCCCGAGGACGTGACGGTGGTGGGTTTCGACGACGTGGAGTACACTACGATGTTCCACCCCTACGTGACCACCGTCGTGCAGCCCTGCTTCGATATCGGGCACACGGCGCTGGAGATGGTTTGCAAGCTCATCCGGCACAAGCCGGTGCCTACCGAGGTCGTTTTACCCCACCGCCTCATGATACGGGAATCCTCCGGGCCCCGGGACGGCAGCATCGCGAAATTCGCATCCTGTGTAACGGGATGTTGAAAATTAAAATGGGAGGGCTACATCCATGAAGAAACTTCTTGCTCTGGTTCTCGCGCTTGCCCTGGTGCTTGCCTCCACCGCCGCTTTGGCGGACGGCATCAAGCTGGGCATCGTCACTCCGGATGCGGACCACGGCTTCACGGGCGAGAGCGTCGCGCACGCGCGCGCCGAGGCCGAGGCGCTCAAGGCGGCCGGCGTCATCGAGGATTACATGATGGGCGTGGGCGGCGAGGCGTCCAAGCAGATCCAGGCCATCGACGACATCCTCACCTGGGGCCCCGACGTCATCATGCTCTGGCCGCTGGAGGGCGATCAGCTCCGCAACGCCGCCCAGACCATCGTGGACGAGGGCGTGCCGCTGATCATCTACGACCGTCTCATCGAGAACTTCACCGGTATGGCCGCCGAGATCATGGGCGACAACGAGAAGATCGGCAACATGATGGGCGAATACCTGCTCAACTACTTCGCCGACCAGCTCGCCGCGGGCGAGACCATCACCTACCTGCTGTTCATCGGCGACAGCTCCACCGTTTCCAAGCAGCGCACCGAAGGCATGACCAGCGTGCTGGACGCTTCCGAGTACAAGGATCAGTTCAAGCTGATCACCGACGCTTTCCAGACCGACTGGTCCAACGCCAAGTCCCAGGAGTTCATGGAGAACTGGCTGAGCACCGCGGATGCCGATACCATCGCGGATCTGGACTTCATCTGCACGCACGACGACGAGATCGTGGACGGCATTATGACCGTCATCGAGAACAGCACGGCGCTGACCAGCCTCAAGCTGATCACCTCCGTGGGCGGCCGCCGCGAGACCCTCTCCACCTTCAAGAACATCGAGACCCCCGAACTGCTGACCTACTACTTCAGCCCCTCCTACATTCGTGAAGCCATCCGCCTGGCCGTCGCGGCCGCCAAGGGCGAGGAGTATCAGGGCCAGAAGATCGACGGGCAGCTCTTCCTCATCCCCACCATCGAAATCGACAAGAACACCGTCGCGGCCTACGAGGCCAGCCAGGAGTACGCGGACCGCTACAGCATCGACTGATCCGCGTTTCCCGGGACGCACGGAAGAACGAAACGAAGGCCGGCCGGTGTTATGCCGGTCGGCCTTCCTTCGCTTATGAAGGAGGAAGCCGCCGTTGCTCACTGAAATGAAAGGGATCGTGATGGATTTCGGGCCCGTGCGCGCGGTCGACCACGTGGATTTCACCGTCAACCCGGGGGAGATCGTGGGCCTGCTGGGCGAGAACGGCGCCGGCAAATCCACGCTGATGAACGTGCTGGCGGGCACCTTTCCCCCCACGGCGGGCGAGATACTGCTGGACGGGCAGAGGGTGCGCGTGGCAAACGCCCTGCAGGCGATGAGGCTGGGCATCCGCTTCATCCACCAGGAGCTGAACCTGTGCAACGATCTCAACGTGTTTGAGAACCTCTACCTGGCCCAGGAGATGCGCGGCCCGGCGCGGCTTTTGGACAAAAAGGAAATGGCCGCGCGCACGCGGCAGGTGTTCGAGCGCATGCACGTCAACATCGACCCCTGGGCGCCGGTGGGGTCGCTGCAGCCCGCGGAAAAGCAGATCGTCGAAATCGCGAGGGCGCTTTTGTTCAAGTGCGATCTGATCATCATGGACGAGCCGACCACGGCGCTATCCAACCGAGAGATTGAAAACCTGTTCGTCATCATGCGCCAGTTGAAGGCCGAAGGCGTGTCCTTTATTTATATTTCGCACAAAATGCCGGAGATTTTCGAGGTGTGCGAAACGTATTACGTGCTTCGGGACGGCAAGCTCATCGGCAGCGGGCGCATCGCCGACACCGACGAAAGCCGGATCACCGAAATGATGATCGGCCGGACGCTGGCGGAGGACGACTTTACCCATAAGGAATACTATGGCACCGAACAGGTGGCCCTGGAGGCCGAAAACCTGTGCGGCGATAGCTTCGAGGATGTCTCCTTCCGGCTGCACAGGGGGGAGATCATCGCGTTCACGGGCCTGCAGAGCTCCGGGCGGGATATGCTGGCCGACGCGCTTTTCGGCGTCATCCCCCACCGGGGGAAGCTTTCGATCCTGGGCAAACCCGTGGACAGGGCCGTGATCCGCGGCTTTATGCACCGGGGCGTCGCCATGGTACCCCGCTCCCGCAAGGAGCGCGGCATCCACAACGATCTGAGCATCATCGACAACAACTCCATGGGCTTTTACAATACGCTGTTCAAAAAGCTGCTCATCAGCCCCCGGGAGGAAAAGGCGCGCTACCTGCGCGTGAAGGACGAGCTGTCCATCAAGGCCGATAACCCCAAAAACCCCATCACCTCCCTGTCCGGCGGCAACCAGCAGAAGGTGATCCTGGGCCGGTGGCTGGAAACCAACGCGGACGTGCTGCTTTTCGACAATCCCACGCAGGGCATCGACGTGGGCACCAAGTTTGAAATTTACCACATCATTCTGAATCTGGCGCGCAAGGGCAAGGCCATCCTCGTATTTTCGCAGGAGTTTCCGGAAATCTATAAGGTGGCGGACTCCTGCGTGGTGATGTACAAGGGGCGCGTCAACGCCGTGCTTCCCCGGGCGGAACTGACGGAGAAAAAAATGATGTACTATTCCACGGGATCGAATTTGGAGGGCATGAAGCATGAGCAAACCAACCAGGCCCGGTAACGGGGCCGGAAGCGTCACCCTGAAATCCGCCGGGAAGAAGCTGTTTTCGGATTACAGCTACATGGTTTCCTTTATCCTCATCCTGTCCATCGCCGTGGCGGTCAACCCCAACTTCTTCAAATGGCGCAACATCACCAACATCTTCGTGCAGTCCTCCGTCATCGGCGTGATCGCCATGGGCATGACCATGGTCATCTGCGCCGGGCAGATCGATATTTCGGTGGGCGCGCAGGTCGCCATCATTTCGGGCTTCGGCATCGAGGTGCTCAACGCGACCCACAACATCCTGGTGATGCTTCTCTTCTGTCTGGCGTTCGGCGCGCTGATCGGCGCGTTCAACGGCGTGCTGATCGCCAAGGGCCGCATGCCCGCCATGATCGCCACGCTCGCGGTGCAAACCTCGTGCCGCGCGATCATCAACCATTTCGGGCAGGGCGGCCCCTTCACGGTCGCGGGCGGCATTTCCACCGAGCCGTATTACGAGGCGTTCCGGCAGGTGGCCAACGGGTCGATCAGCGTTTTCGGGGTCAAGTTTCCCTACCCCATGCTCATTTTCATCGTCGTGTCGCTGATCTTCGGGCTGATTATGCAGCGCACGCGGCTGGGCAAGCACATCTACGCCGTGGGCAGCAACGAGGTCTCGGCCCGGCTGTCGGGCGTGAACGTGGTGCGCACCAAGATCGCCGTGTTCGCCATCACGGGGCTGATGTGCGGCTTCGGCAGCTGGATTTACGCGTCCCGCCTCATGGCGGTCGCGGCGGCCAGCGCCGGCAACCTGTTTGAAATGGACGCCATCGCCGCCGTAGCCATCGGCGGCACGGCCATGAGCGGCGGCCGCGGCAAGATCATCGGCACGTTCCTGGGCGTGATCATGTTCAAGATTATCAACAACATTCTGGTGGCGGCGCAGGTGCCTACGTTCCTCAACGGGGCCATCAGCGGCGCGATCATCATCCTGGCGGTGCTCCTGCAGAACGTGCGGGGCGACAAGAAGTAAGGGGGCGCAAGCATGCTTAAGATCGGCATCATCGGCTGCGGCAAGATTACCCAGGTACGCCACGCGCCGGAGTACGCGGAGAACCCGGACTGCCAACTGACCGCCTTTTACGATTTTCTGCCGGAACGCGCCGCCGCCATGGCGGAGCAGTACGGCGGCAAGGCGTACGAAAGCGTGGACGCGCTGCTGGAAAGCGGCGTGGACGCGGTAAGCGTGTGCGTCGCCAACGCCGATCACGCCGCCGTGACCCTGCAGGCTCTGGCTAAAGGCAAGCACGTGCTGTGCGAAAAGCCCATGGCGACCACGTTGGCGGACTGCGAAGCCATGGCGAAGGCGGCGGCGGACGCGGGAAAGGTATTGATGCTTGGGCACAACCAGCGGCTCAGCAAGGCGCACGCGGAGGCGCGCCGGCGCGTGGCGAACGGGGAAATCGGCAAGGTGATCAGCTTCCACACGACGTTCGGGCATCCCGGCCCGGAGAGCTGGACGGGGCAGAAAAACTCCTGGTTTTTCGACAAGTCCCGCGCCGCCTTCGGGGCGCTGGCGGACCTGGGCATCCACAAGACGGACGTGCTGCAATACCTGCTGGGCGAGTCCATCGTGGCGGTCAAGGCCACCTTCCGGACGCTGGACAAGAAGTATCCGGACGGCACGCCCATCAACGTGGACGACAACGCGTTTTGCATCTACCGCACCCGGAGCGGCGCCACGGGCCAGATGCACGTGAGCTGGACGTTCTACGGCCCGGAGGACAACTCCACCGTGCTCTACGGCACCGGGGGAATCCTCCGCTGCTACGCCGATCCCGTCTATTCGCTGATCGTGGAGCATCCGGGCGGCAAGGTGGAAAGGCTGGCGCTGGACGAGATGACCTCCAACGAAAAGCAGACCACGGGCGGGCGCACCTCCACCGGCGTGATCGACGCGTTCGTGCACAGCGTGCTCACGGGGGAGAAGTCCGTGTGCGATGCGCGGGAAGCGCTCAAGTCCATGCGCGTCATCTTCGCCGCGGAGCGTTCGGCGCTGGAGGACAGGGAGATTACGATTGATCAGTAAGGAGGCCTGAGGACGGATGAAGCGACCCATCACCATTTGTTCCGGCCAGTTCGGCGATCTGCCCGCCGAGGAGCTGTGCCGCACCATGAGCGCCATCGGCTACGACGGGCTGGAGGTAGCCACGCAGGCCCACGTGGACGTGGAAAGAATCGTAAGCGACGGGGCTTACCGGACCGAATACCGGGCGATGCTCGCCCGCTACGGCCTCACGATCGGCGCGCTGTCCGGCCATCTGGCGGGGCAGTGCGTAGGCGACCGCTACGACCCGCGGCTGGACAACTTCGTGCCCGCCGAGGTGAAGGGCGACCCGGAGGGCATCCGCGCCTGGGCCGTTGAGCGCATGAAAACCATCGCCCGGGCCGCGCAGCTTTTGGACGTCGGGGTGGTCACCTGCTTTTTGGGCAGCCCGATCTGGGCGTACTGGTATTCCTTCCCGCAGACCACGCCGGAAATGGTTACGGAAGGCTTTCAGACCATTAAGAGGCTGTGGTCGCCGATCTTCGATGCGTACGACCGCTGCGGCGTGAAGCTCGCGCTGGAGGTGCACCCCACCGAGATCGCGTTTGATTACTACTCCACGAAGCGATTGCTGGAGACGCTTGACTACCGGCCCACGCTGGGGCTGAACTTCGACCCCAGCCACCTGTTGTGGCAGGGCGTGAACCCGGCGATCTTCCTGCGCGACTTTGGCCGGCAAGTGTACCACGTGCATCTCAAGGACGTGCGCATCAACCGGGACGACCGCGCGGGGGTGCTGGGCTCGCACATCGAGTTCGGCGACACGCGCCGGGGGTGGAACTTCGTTTCCCTCGGCCACGGGAACGTGGACTTTGAGGCGATCATCCGGGAATTGAACCAGCTGGGCTACGAGGGCCCCCTGTGCGTGGAATGGGAGGACAGCGGCATGGAGCGCATCCGCGGCGCGACCGAGGCGCTGGCCTACGCCCGCAGGATCAACTTCCAGCCCTCCGATGTCCGTTTCGACGCGGCGCTCAAGATGGACTGACCAGCGCCGCTTCCAGCGCCCGTCGCACGGCCAGCGCCGCCGCCGCGTCCAGGTTGAGCGGCGTTTCCTCCAGCAGGCGAATCTGCACGGCGTGGCGCTGGGTGAAGATGGACTTGGCGTAAAGCGCGTCCAGCATCCAGAAGAACAGGGCCCGCTGCTCCTTGAGCCACGTGCAGAAGATGAGCAGCTCCTGCGGATCGTACGTCATGATGATGGTGGCGATGGCGTCCACCAGGTAGCCGATCGCCTGGGAAATGACGCGGTTGGCCGCCGCGTCGCCCTCCCGGGCCAGCGACAGCACCTGCGCCACGGCGGTCTGCTTGGCGCCGGTCTGCGCGTTGTACTGGCGCACGATGCCGATGTCCGAGCAGTACAGTTCCAGGCACCCGGTATTGCCGCAGGGGCAGGGAATGCCGTCCTTGCGCACCGTCAGGTGGCCGATCTCCCCCGCCAGGCTGTGACCGCCGCGGAACACCTCGCCGTTGATCATCATGGCCGAGCCGATGCCTTCGCAGATGGACAGGTAGGCGCAGCAGCGGGTATTCTGAATCTCGCCCGTCTGCGCCAGCAGATCCAGAACGGCGTACACGTCCTTGTCCACGACGACGGGACAGCGGAACGACCGTCGGAGGCGATCCGCCAGCGGGAACTGCTGCCACTTGGGCGCGGAACACAACTGCTGCACCGTGCCCGTGCGAAAGTCTACGGGCCCCGGCAGCGCGACGCCGATGCCCAGCAGCTTTTCCCGGGGGAAGCGGATCTTCGCCATGCAGCTTTCGAGCAGCTGCGCGGCCTGCCCGGTGTAGGTCTCCGGGCCGTTCTCCGCCATGGACAGGGGCAGCTCCGCCCGGGCGAGGGGTTTGAGCGACAGGTCGAAAACCCCCGCTTCCAGGCGGCCCAGGCGGATGCTCAGGCTGCCCACGAAGCCGATGGAGGGCGAGAGGCGGTATTGGCTGGCGCGGCGGCCGCCGCTGGAGGCGGCCATGCCCTGGCAGACGATCAGCTTGTCGCTTAGCAGCCGCGCCACCGCCCCGTGCACGGTGGAGGGCATGAGCCCCGTGTGGTCGCACAGCTCCGGCTTGGAGATGCCGGGATAGCGGTGGATCAGCTGCAGGATGGTGTCCAGATGGACCGTTTTGGCCGGCGTGTGCGATGCTTTTTTCGGAGGCATTTTTTATCCACAGCTTTCATCAAACTTATTTCCATGCTAGAATGAAGTGGCCTTATTGTAGCAAGTCCGAAAGGGGCTTGTCAAGGCGGAACGGAGGATGCATGTACTGGGAGGAGCTTCGCGCCCGCCCTCGGGAGGGAACCTTTCGCTACGCGGTGCTGGATTTCGACGGAACGCTCAGCCTGATCCGCGAGGGCTGGCAGAAGATCATGATCGGCCTGTTCGCCGAGGAGCTTTCGTATACCCCAGCGGGCAAAGAGGCCGACCGGGCGGCGCTGGAAGGGCAGGCGCGGGAGATGATCTTTCTGCATACGGGCAAGCAGACCATCTACCAGTGCATCGCCCTTACGGAGGAGATCGCCCGCCTGGGCGGAACGCCCATGGACCCGCAGGTGTATAAGGACGAATACGTGCGCCGTCTGCTGCTTACGATCGACGGGCGCCTGAAGGGCCTTGGCGACGGCACGATCGCCCCGGAAACGCTCACCGTGCCCGGCACGTTTGCGCTGCTGGACGGCCTGAAGGCGCGCGGGGTGCAACTGTATCTGGCCAGCGGCACGGACGAGGAGCACGTGCTGAACGAAGCGAGGCTGCTTGGGCTTTCGCCGTATTTCGGAACGCATATCTACGGCGCGCAGCGGGACTACAAAACCTTTTCCAAGAAGCTGGTCATTCAGCGGCTGATTGCCGACAACCGGCTGGCCGGGGCGGAGCTGCTGGGCTTTGGCGACGGATATGTGGAAATCGAAAACGTCAAGGAGGTCGGCGGGTACGCCGTGGGCGTCGCCTCCGACGAGGCCGGGCGTACCGGCATCGACGACTGGAAGCGGGAAAGGCTCATCCGCGCCGGCGCGGACGCGATCATCCCGGATTACCGGGAGCCCGAAACGCTTTGGGCACGTTTGTTTGGGGACGAAACGAAAGGAGCGCACTGCCATGCCTTTTGAAACCTTCGACCGTTCGCGGCTGAAACTGCTGCCCATCGACCGGCGCAAGCACGACCTGGATCTGAGCGTCATGATGTCTCCGGACGAGGAAACGGACTATACGCACCCGACGATCGCCCTGCTGGCGGAGCGCATCCGTGCCGCGCGCGAAAAAGGCGCGCCGGTCGTGATGATGATGGGGGCCCACGTGATCCGCGCGGGGGCCGCGCCGCTTTTGATCCGCCTGATGGAGGAAGGGTGGATTACCCACTTCGCCTTCAACGGTGCGGGCGGCATACACGACTTTGAGTTCGCCATGATTGGCGCGACCACGGAAAGCGTGGCCAAGTACATCAGCGAGGGGCAGTTCGGCCTGTGGGAGGAGGACGCCCGCTACAACGAGGCGGTCAACAAAGGGGTCCGGGAAGGGCTGGGCTTCGGCGAGGCGCTGGGCAAGTACATCTGGGAAAACGGCTTTCCCTACCGGCAGTACAGCCTGCTCGCGGCCGGGTACCGCCGCCAGGTGCCCATGACGGTGCACGTCGGCATCGGGTGCGATATCGTCCACGAACAGCCCAACGCCGACGGCGCGGCCATCGGCGAGGCGACCTACCGGGACTTCCTCATCTACTGCCACACCATCGAAAGCCTTGAAAACGGCGTGTTCCTCAACTTCGGTTCGGCGGTCATCGGCCCGGAAGTGTACCTCAAAGCCCTCTCCATGTGCCGAAACGTCGCCAAACAGGAGGGGCGCGTCATCAGCCACTTCACCACCGCCGTGTTCGACCTGCTGCCGCTGGAGGGGAAGAACGTGAATGAGGAGCCGCCCAAAACCGACCCGCGCTATTACTTCCGCCCGTGGAAAACCATCATGGCGCGCACCGTGGCCGACGGCGGCGAAAGCTATTACGTGCAGGGCCGCCACCGGGATACGGTGGGCTATCTGGCAAAGCTGCTTCTGAAGGGGGAATAAACCGTGACGGAGGAACGGCTGCTTGCGCTGCTGAGCCGTTTTCAAACGCTTACGATCGCCGTGGTGGGCGACCTGTTCCTGGACCAGTGGCTGACCGTCGACCCGGCGCTGACCGAGCCTTCGGTGGAAACGGGGCTGGACGCGTGGCAGGTGACCGAGTCCCGCGCCATGCCCGGCGCGGCGGGCACGGTGCTCAACAACCTCCGGGCGATGGGCGTGGGCCGGGCGGAGGCCGTGGGCTTCACCGGCGAGGACGGCAACGGCTGGCTGCTCAAAACCCTGCTGGCCCGGCAGGGGATCGGCGTAAGCCGCGTGCTGACCGTGCCCGAACGCATGACCCCCGCGTATGTAAAACCCATGTTCCGCTGCGAAAACGGGCTTGTGGAAGGAAACCGGCTGGACATCAAAAACCGCGAACCCCTGCCCGCGTGGGCGGAGGAGCGGATCGCGGCTTCCGTTACGGCGCTTGCGGCCGAAGCCGACGCGGTGATTGTGCTGGACCAGATGACGCAAACCGAAACGGACACCGGCGCGGTGACCGCAGCCCTTCGGGAAACGCTCGCGGCGCTGGGACAGGCGCACCCGGAAAAGATCCTGTATGCGGACTCCCGCGCGCGCATCGGGGAATTCCGAAACGTCCTGATCAAGTGCAACCATCTGGAGGCGGCGCGGGCGCTGGGCGGCGAAATGCCGCTCGCGCAGGCCATGGCGCGCCTCCGGGAAAGAACGGGGCGGCCCGTGTTCATCACGCTGGGCGCGGACGGCATCGCGGTCGGGGACGGCACCGTGGTGCCTGCGGCGCGCCAGGCGGGGCCCATCGACGTATGCGGCGCGGGGGACGCGACCACCGCGGCGCTCGTCAGCGCCCTGTGCGCGGGCGCATCGCCCGAAGAGGCGGCGCTGCTGGGCAACCTGGCGGCGGGCGTCACGGTGCGGAAGCTCGGCACCACCGGCACCGCCTCGCCCGCGGAAATGCTCGGCCTCTACCACGAACAGTTTGAGGAGCGTCTATGATCGCGCTGTGTTTTGATATCGGCGGTTCCAAGTACATGGCGGGCCTGGTGACCGACGAGGGCCGGGTGCTGTGCGCACGGCGCCGGGAGTGGGAAACGCTTACGCCCGAGGGCGTCGTGGCGTCGCTGATCGCCTCCGGGCACGGCATACTCACGCAGCACCCGGAATACCGGCCGGAGGTCGTCGGCGTGACCATACCGGGGCTTACGAAGCCGGAGGAAGGGCTGTGGGTGGAGGCCAGCTTTAGCGGCATCCGCAACCTGCCCGTCGGCCGGCTGCTGCGGGAGGCGTTCGGCCTGCCCGTGTACGCCGAAAACGATGCACGCGCCTGCGCCCTGGCGGAGAAGCTGTTCGGGCTGGCGCGGGAAACCGATCATTTTCTGTACGTGACGGTTTCCAACGGCGTGGGCGGCGCGGCGTTCGTCGACGGGCGGCTGCTCTACGGCGCGGGCGCGGCGGGCGAGTGCGGCCACGTGACCGTGGAGGAGGACGGACGGCCCTGCAAGTGCGGCAAGAAGGGCTGTTTGGAGGCCTACGCCGCGGGGCCCGGCATCACCCGTACGTATGCCGAGCTGACCGGCGAGGACGCCGGGGGCGAGACCATCGCCCGGCGCGCCCGGGAGGGGGAGGCGGCCGCGCGGGAGGTATTCCGCCGGGAGGGCGTCTACCTGGGGCGGATGATCGGCATGGCCGTGAACCTCTTGAGCCCCGATCTGGTCATCCTCGGCGGCGGGCTGTCGTTGGCGTTCGACCTGTTCAAGGACTCGCTTCTGCAGACGGTGGAAAGCCACGTATATCGCGCGGCCAACCCCGGCCTGCGCGTGGCGCCGACCCCGCTGGGCTACGAGGGCGGGCTGCTGGGCGCGGCGGCGCTGGCGGTGTGCGGGCGCAACCAATGGTACGGCTACCATGGAAAGGCGGTATGAACCATGCGGGTGAAGGAAATGATGGAGGCCTACGAGGCCGAGCTGACCGGGGCCGTGAAGGCGATCGACGCCGGGGAGATGGAAAAGGCGCTTTCGCTGCTTTTGGAGGCCTATCGGGACGACAGGCAGGTGTTCATCTTCGGCAACGGCGGCAGCGCCGCCGCGGCCAACCATTTCGTGTGTGACTTCGGCAAGAACGCCGTGCAAGGCGACAGGCGCCGCTTCCGTATCCTGTCGGTTTGCGACAACGTGGAGAAGCTGACGGCGCTCGGCAACGATATCGCCTACGAGCAGGTGTTTCGCCAGCAGCTGATCAACCTCATGCGCCCCGGCGACGTGGCGATTGCCGTGAGCGCCAGCGGCAACTCACCCAACGTCGTGCGCGCCTGCGAGTACGTGCGGGAGATCGGCGGCAGGCTGATCGTGCTGGCGGGCTTTGCCGGCGGCGCCATCGCCCCGATGGCGGACGCGGCGCTGGTGGCGCGCATGGACAGCTACGAGCGGGTGGAGGACATTCACCTGATTATCCTGCACATGATTGTGTGCTATTTCAAGGAGCATCAGGAGCTGTTCGCGTAAAGCGGCGGATAGGCAGCGCAAAGGGGCCCGGCACGGTTGAACCGTGCCGGGCCCCTTTGCGTTCAGCCTGTCGAAAAAGCCTAATCTACGTGGTCAGCTGCGAGATGGCAAGGGGTATCACTTACGAACGAGTAAGCTCAATCCGTCCGTTTTGTTGTCGCATCGCTTCCCTGCCGGTCGCGCTGCTCTGCAAAACGTCTCAACTTCAACTCGCTAGCCGCTTCGCGGCTGTGCCCGCAGGGCACGCGCTCGTTTCGGTTGCCCCTTGCCACCCTTGCTTCCTAGGTAACCACGCAATAAAAGCCTTTACAGAATCTAAAAACAGCGTCTTGCTCCGCAGCTCATACATTGCCCCTTCCGTGTTTTCCTTTCGGATAATAGGGCGCCACTACTGCGCACTACTCGTCCCATGGAAGTAGTTCGTCCATGGTTTCCAGAAACTCGTCCCGCTTCGTTTTACGTTTCCGGTTAGCCTATTCCAAATCTGTCATGCTCGGCTGCTGGCTCATTGCTCTCACCGCCTTGGTGTTTTCTCCATTATACCAATCCCTTATGGTTTTGTGGGATTTAATCAGTGATTACCTAGGTTTCCCACCTGTATTTTTATCGCATCTCCGGTTGACAACGCCGCGCGAACAGTGTTACACTTTACCCATGGGTTAGATTTATCTAACTTTTATCTATGCCTGACGGTTAGACATGTCTAACATTCAGATCAATAAGGAGGATACCCATGAAAAAAAGAGGCATCGCGATCGTGCTGGCACTTTCAATGGTGGTCACCTGTTTTATGGCGGTTGCAGAAGCGGAGCAAAGCGCCGAAAAAATACTCGTATACCTTTCCGGCCCGGAGGAAATGCTCAACGCCCTGGAGGAAGGCTTCGAGGCGGACCGCGGCGACGTGGCGGATTTTCTGATCATGAGCTGCGGCGAGGTCCGCAGCAAGGTTTGGACGGAAAAGGAAGCCGGGGGAATACAGGCCGACGTCGTGTGGGGCTCGGACCCCCTGATCTACAATAAGCTCGACGAGGAAGGCTTGCTCTGCGACCTGTCCGGCATTGAGAACGCTGCGGCGATAAGCGACGAATACGCCACGCAGCATCATTATCTGTATGTGAACGAGCGCTATGCCGTCATCATGTACAACAGCGACATCGTCACGGGCGACGACATTCCCACAAGCTACGACGACCTGCTTAGCGACAAATATGCCGGCAGGATGGTCATCGCGGACGCCACCCAGTCCTCCACGGCGCTGGGCATCGTCTCCTGCTTCTATCAGCTCAAGGGCATCTCGTTCTTCGAGGGCCTGAAGGAAAACGGCATGATGCTAACCAAATCCAACGGACAGGTGCCGTCGCTGATCATCGAGGGGCAGTACGACCTGGGTGTGGCGCCGCACGACGCGGTCATCCGCCTGCGCAATAAGGCGAAAAAGGAAGGCTACTCGATCTCCCTGGAAATCGCGTGGCCCGAGGAGGGCGCCATTGCGATCCGGCGGCCCGTGGCAATCATTCAAAACGAGGCGCGCAGCGAGCAGAAGCAGGCGACGGCGGAAGCGCTGGTCAATTACCTGCTTTCCAAACAGGCGCAGACCATCACCGCGAAGTTCGGGTTCGTCAGCGTACGAAACGATATGGAGAACGCCTATCTGCCGGAAGGCGAGAGCAAGATCAATATCGACTGGGAAGAGGCCTCGCTCAACGAGGATACGCTGAAAACGCAGTATGAGCAGATCTTCCAGGAGTGAGCCTGTTGTAAAACGGAAAACAAACGGAGCAAAATTGGGTTTTGGCGGGCAAAACCCAATTTTGCTCGTTTGCATGTCGATGCTCTTCATTATCATCGGCTATCCGCTTTTGTGCATCCTGAGAAACAGCGTTTTGCCGGACGGCGTATTCAGCCTCTCGGCTTACGCAGAAGCCTTTTCGTCGGCCAGGACGTACAGAGCGCTCGCCAATACGCTGCTCGTGGCGACGGGCGTATTTCTTCTGGCGGGCATGGCGGGCGGCGCGCTCGCCTTTCTGGTTGAAAAGACGGATTTTCGTTTCCGAAAGCAGGTCCGGTTTCTGGCATTCCTCGCGTTCTGCATCCCGTCGTACATCCTTTCCGTATCGTGGATACAGGTAACGTCGCGTGGGGGATACCTCAACCGGCTTATCCGGCTGTTTGACGCGGATTTTGCCTATTCGTTCAGCCCGTACTCGCTGGGCGCGGTGATCATCGTGCTGTCGGTGCATCTGTACCCGCTGGTGTTTTTCGGCGTAAGCAGCGCGCTGCGCAAAAACCGCGGCACGCTTGCGGACGCGGCGCGCGTATCCGGCGGGACGCCTGTTAAAGTGTTTTCATCGGTTCTACTGCCGCTGGTCATGCCCTCGTTCCTTTCCACCGGGCTGCTCGTTTTCAGCAGGACGATGGCCAACTTCGGCATACCGGCGCAGCTGATGCTGCCGATGGGCGGCGAGGTGCTTACGACGCGCATCTACAAGGCGATCTCCGAATTGGACATCAGCTCGTTGAGCGTGCTGTCCATCCTGCTGATCGCCGTTTCCTGCTCGCTTTCGCTGCTGATGGAGCGGTGGATCCGGGGTCGCGCGTTTTATACCGGCGGCTCGGGCCGCCGGTCGGACGCCGATCTATTGCGCCTCGGCAAAAAGGCATGGCTCGCCGACGCCGCGGTATCCGTGTTTTTCCTCGTGGTGCTGGCAACGCCCCTAGCTACGCTGTGCCTTTCATCCTTCATGAAGCGCTGGGGCCTTACAATCTGTCCCGAAAACATGACGCTTCACAATTACGCGCTCGTTCTGTTTGAAAATCCGCTGATGCGAAGGGCCTTTGCAAACAGCCTGTTTTATGGCCTGGTCTCGGCCGGCGCGGCCACGGTTCTCGCCGTAACCGTCGTATACCTGAACCGCTACGCCGGCGCCCGTGCCGGAAGGGTGCTGACGGCGGTGGCCTCGCTGCCGCTGGCGGTTCCCAACATCATCCTGGCGGTGGGCGCCATATTCGCCTGGATCAACCCTCCGCTGAAGCTGTACGGCACGAAATGGATCATCATTCTGACGTATACCGTTTTGTTTCTGCCGATCGTTATGCGGCAGATCAGCGGTCTGTCGGAAAACGTGGAGCCCGCGATTGACCTGTCCGCCCGGACGCTCGGCATTCCGGCGTGGCGGAGGATCGTCCGTCTTTTTCTGCCGCAGGTCCTGCGCGGAGCCGCGGCGGGCTTTATGATCTCGTTTCTGATTGCTTTCCGGGAGCTTCCCATTTCACTTTTGCTGTATTCCAAGGGGAACGAAACGGCGGGCGTGCTGCTGTTTACCATCCAGTCCAACTCCTACGGGCTGGAGATGACGTCCACCATCGCCGTGCTGGTCATTCTGATCTGTGTTACGGGCAATGTGATCGTTGGCAAAATCAGCGGAAAGAGCTTTATCGATGTTGCAGATTGAGAACTTGAAGGTGGCCTACGGGCAAAGCGCCGTGATCGACGGGCTGACGCTTGCCGTCGACAGCGACGAGCTGCTTGTGATACTCGGCCCCAGCGGCTGCGGCAAAAGCACACTGCTGTATGCCGTTGCGGGGCTGCTGAAGCCGGGCGGCGGGCGCATCGCCCTGGGGAAGGAGACGTTTTTCTCCGCAAAGGAAAAGGTTGACGTTCCCGCGGAGAGGCGTCGCGTGGGCTTTGTGTTTCAGGATTATTCGCTGTGGCCGCACATGAGCGTGTTTGAAAACATCGCCTATCCGTTGCGCGTGCGAAAGCAAAGGAAACCAGAAATCGACAAACGGGTACGCGGGCTGCTGAAGGCCGTGAATCTTTCGGAAAAGGAACGGGAATTCCCACACCGCCTGAGCGGCGGGGAAAAGCAGCGCGTTGCGCTGGCGCGGGCGATCGCCGTCGACCCCGTGCTGCTGCTGCTGGATGAGCCGCTGGCCAATATCGACGCAGCGCTGAAAACGCAACTGCTTTCGCTGATCCTGCGGCTGAAAAACAGCCTCGGCATCTCGGCCGTATACGTTACGCACGACCAGAAGGAAGCCTTTGAAATCGCCAGCAGCATCGCCGTTATGGATTCCGGCCGAATCCTGCAGCGAGGAAGCCCGAAGCAGATCTACGAGCAACCCGCCAACCGGTTCGTGGCGGAATTCGTAGGCGAAAACAACCTGCTGAGCGGCGAGATGCTGGAGGGCCTGCCCTGCGAACGCGGAAAGGTGCTGACGGCGCGGCCGGAGGATATCCGCATTACGAGGGACGGCCGGTATTGCGGCAGAGTGGAAAGGATCGTATACAGGGGAAGCCGGTCAAGCCTGTATGTGTCCGTCGGAAACGCGCGCCTGACGATAGACGCCGCGCATACGGGTGCTTCCGTCGGCGGCGAAATACGCTTTAACATCGACAAACTGCATGAATTGAATTCATAGAACCAGGTAACCACTGATTAAACCATTTTACGGTTGCCGAAGCAGAGCACCCCATCTTCAAGCTCGAAAAGCCTTGAAATAGCGCCGCTATTCCTTCGTCTTTTCTCGCCTGAATCTGTCGTACTCTGCTTCGGCAGCCGTAAAGGGCTTTTATTCAGCGGTTACCTAGCGTCTCGGACTTTTTGAACAGGCTGGCTGCGTGTATGCAAAACGATGTTTAACGACCGGGCTTCTTTGTTTTGACGCACCGCTTTACTTGATCACCTGCAGCGCCTTGCGGTCGATGGTCAGCGCGACCACCGCCAGGAAGATGAGCCCCTTGATGAGCTGCTGCATGGCGGTATCCAGCCCAAGCATCACCAGGCCGTTGTTCAGGATCAGCGAGATCAGGGTGCCGATGATAATGTTGGAGAAACGCACCTTCGCCCCGCCCGAGATGGGCAGGCCGCCCAGCACCAGCGCGATCAGGATCTGCGTTTCGAACTGGTTGCCGGCGGTGGAGGTGATGGAGCCGACCTTGATGACGTTCACGAACGCCGCGATGCCGGTAATCGCCCCGGCCGTCACGAACGTCAGCACCTTCATAAGGTCGGTGCGCACGCCGGAATACTTGGCCGCCAGCTCGCCCGCGCCGATGGTTTTCAGGTCGATGCCCACGCGCGTAAACTGGAACACCACGAACGACACCAACAGCACCCCGCCGGTGATGGCCAGCTTGATCCAATCCTCGTTGAGGGCCGTAATGGAGGGGGTGGCGGCGACCGGCGCGTTGGTGGTGAGGTAGGCGCACAGGCCGCGGAACAGGTACATGGTGCAGATGGTGACGATGAAGGAGGCGATTTTGAACTTGACGTGAATGTAGCCGTTGAACAGCCCGATCAGCGCGCCGGTCACGATGCCGCCGACGATCGCCAGGGGAATGTTGTAAAAGCTCAGGGCACTGACCACGATGGACGCCATGCCAAGGATGGAGCCCTGCGAAAAGTCCAGGCTGCCCAGCGTCATCACCATAAACACGCCGGTGGAGGCGATCATCAGGGGATAGACCTGGCTCAAGATCAGGCGGATGCTGCGGGCGTTGATGATTTTGCCGTCCGTCATCAGCGCGAACGCCGTGACGATCACGATCAGCCCCAGCAGGGGATAGAAAGCCTTCACGCGCGGGCTGCCGAAAAACGCCGCGGCTCCGCGCGCCCGATGGACCGTATGCTGATTCGTCATGCTTTCTTCCCTCCCTACAGCATCTTGGCGATGATGTCTTCTTCGCCGAGTTCGCGGCTGCGCGGGAATTCCGCGCTGATTTCCCCGTCCCGCATGATCAGGAGACGGTCGCACATGCCCAGCAGCTCCGGTATTTCCTCCGAGATCATGATGATGGACTTGCCCGCCGCGCGAAGCTCCGCCATCAGGGCGTAGATGTCCGCCTTTACCTTGACGTCGATGCCGCGGGTGGGGCTGTCCAGCACCAGAATGTCGGACGCCTTGCCCAGCCAGCGCGCCAGCACCACCTTTTGCTTGTTGCCGCCGGAGAGCGCGGACACGAACTGGTCGATGCCCGTCATTTTAACGCTCATCTTTTCGGCGTTCGCGTCGGCGAAGCGGTCGAGCCTGCGGCGGCGGAGCAGGTGGTTTTCCGCCAGGTCGTCCACCGAGGGCAATACGATGTTGTCGCCGATGGAGGCGTTGAGGATCAGGGATTCGTTATCCCTGTCCTTGGAGGCATAGGCGATGGAATGGCGGATGGCGGCGGGGATGGAATCGATCGCCGTGCCGTCGGCCAGGGTCACGCCGCCGGTGCGGTCGAAGGACGCGCCGAACACGGCCTTGCCCACCTCGTGCATGCCGCACTCGCTCAGGCCCCCGAAACCGAGTATCTCGCCCCTGTGCAGGTCGAAGGTGATGTGGCTCAGCTGCCCCGGCACCGATACGTCGGAAACGGACAGCACCGTTTCCCCGGTCACCGGCCCGTCGTAGTCGGAGCGGTAATAGCGCTTGTCCAGCTCGCGGCCGACCATCAGGCGCTTCAGCTCGTCCTCGTTCGCGGCCGCGCTCGGCACGGTGTCGATCAGCTCGCCGTCGCGCAGGATGGAAATGGTGTCCGTGTGCTGGAGCACCTCGGTCAGGTCGTGGGAAATAAAGATGACCGTGCGGTGGTCGGCCTTGGTCGCGTCCATGAGCTTGTAGAGCTCCTCGCGGCCGTACTGGCTCAGCGCCGTGGTCGTTTCGTCGATCACCACGACGCGGGGCTTGAAATACGTGGCCTTGACGATCTCGATCAGCTTACGGTCTTCAAAGTGGAAGTTGTCGATCATCAGGGATGCGTTGATGTGCTTGAAGCCGTACGCGTCCAGCAGCGCCTGCGCCTTGCGGTTCATGGCGGAGGTGTTCTTGATGCCGAAGCGGATAAACTGATCCTCGTTGCCTAAAAAGATGTTTTCCGCCACCGTCAGCCCCGAAAGAGTGCCCATCTCCTGTACGATAATCGATACGCCCGCGCGGTTGGCTTCCACCTGGTTGTGCACCTTCAGCTCCCGACCTTCCAGCCGGAAGCAGCCCTCGTCGATGGAGTGGATGCCGCAGAGCATGGAGCACAGCGTGGATTTGCCGGAACCGTTCTCCCCGATGAGCCCGCGTATTTCGCCCCGCCCCACGTCCAGGGAAACATGATTGACCGCGTGGGTGATGCCGAAGCTCTTGTCCACGTTATCCGCGACTAAAATGGAATCCGCCATTCATCATGCCTCCTTTACTTGGCGATGGCGCCCTTCTGGGGACGCGCGGTGAGGGCGACGATGGCGAGCAGCGCCGCGCCGGTGACGATGTTCTGCACGGTCGTGGGCGCGCCCAGCGCCACGAAGCCGTTGAAGATGATCGCGATGATAAACTCGCCGATGATGATGGCGGGCACGGCCGTGCCGTATTTGCGGAACGTGACGCCGAAGAACGTGCCCATCAGCGGGGTGAAGTTGCGGGACATGGAGGTCATGCCGGTGGTGGCGGTCATAGAGGTGCCGTAGCTTACGGAAAGCACCGCCATGATGCCCACGAACAGATGGCACAGCACAAAGCCCATCAGCTTGGCCTTATCCACGCTGATGCCCATGTTCTTGGCCGTGTATTCGTTGCTGCCGATGGCGTAGCAGTAGGTGCCGATGCGCGTGTATTTGAGCAGGAAATGCGTCAGCAGGAACGCCGCGAACGCCAGCAGGATGTTCCCCGGCGCGCTTCCGAACGCCTGCAGGGAGGGATCCAGCATCTGCTTCACGCCGCCGGCCACATAGTAGGCGACCGATTCGTAGATCAGCATCAGCCCCACGGTCACGATCATCGAGGGGATGTTGAGCTTGATATAGATGAGTCCGTTGAGAAAACCGATCAGCGTTCCGCACAGCACGCAGCCCATCAAAAGCCCCACGTAGCCGAACTGCTTGGAGAGCACCACCCCCACGATGGAGGACAGCACCACGTTGGCGCCGATGGAGAAGTCGAACAGCCCCATGACGACGATGAAATAAAACCCGCACGCGCCCACCGAATAGATGATGGACGATTGCAGGTAAAACGACAGGTTTTCCGGACTCCCGAAATTGGACGGGGTCAATATTTTGAATACCGCAAAGAAAAATGCTGCCATCAGCACCAGCAGCATCAGCCCATAGAACCGCCCGAAAATCTTGTTGGTCTTGAGCTTTTGAAAGCGAGCGTTGTGTTCCATACGTTTCCTTCCTACGCCCTGTGCAAATCATGGGTGTGGCCGCGGGCCCTTCGCGCCGCCGGAGAGGGGCGAAGGCGGCGGCAAACCGCACGGCCCGGCAGATGGAAACAGAAAAAAACCGGTCTGTTTCCGGCCCTGCCGGGCGGGGCGGTCCGCTCGATCAAAACGGGGGGCTGTCCCCGGGGGAACAGCCCCATTGCGCGTTAACCGGTTCTGCGCCGGCGGGGTTACTTGGCGTGGCGCGCCACGACGTCCGCAACGGACAGGTTGGCGCAGGCTTCCGTCAGCTGGTCGATGCTGTAGTCCGCCATGGCCTTGATCTCGTCGGGATAGTAGGGCAGCTCCGTGCCGGTGAAGTACTTGGCGTACGCGTCGTAGTCCTCGGAAGAAGCCACGAACATGTACGGGAAGATCACCTCGTAGAAGCTGTCGGTGGAGGTGGGGTAGTTGCCGCGGATGGCGTTGTACACCAGCATGAAGGCGAAGTACGGATCGGCGTAATGGCCGCCGGACTCAACGCTCATCGCGCCGGAGGCGAGCTTCTCGTCCAGGTCGGGCAGGAAGTCCGTGGAGGCGACCTGGATGGTGCCGGTCAGGCCGAGGCCCTCGATGGCCGCCAGCGCGCCCACGAGCGTATCGCCGCCGCCGCCCGCCACGATCAGGGCGTCGATGTCCGGGTTGGCCGCGATGATGGCTTCCGCCGTGGCACGGCCGGTGTCGGAGGTAGTGCGGCCGTACTGCGGCTCAAGGAGCACCGCCTGGTCGTCGGGATTGGCGGTATTCCAGGCCTCGATGCCGGCCTTGTAGCCTTCCCAGCGGCCCAGGAACGTGGCGTCGCCCGGCTCCCAGCCTTCCAGGCCGATCTTGCGGGCGCCCTTTTCGCACAGGATGGTCACGAGGCGATAGCCATTGTCGGGCTCGGACTCGTGTACCGCGCCCACGTAATAGGGCGAGGACTGCGCCAGCGCGTACTCGGTGGGATTGTCGTCGGGGTTGATGACGCGGAAGAACTGCGCCACGTACATCTGGTTCTCCGTGCAGGTGTTGATGACGGAGGTCATTTCCGCCGAGGAGGAGTTGCAGATGATCATGCCGTCGCAGCCGGCCATGGCCAGCGTTTCGGCGGAGGCGGTCACCTGTTCGGAAATATGCGCCTGGTCGACGTAGATGACTTTGACGCCGAGGGTATCGGCGGCGCTGTCCAGAATGCGTTTGCACTCGCTGCCCAGCGTGTCGGTGGAGCTCCAGATGGAGACGCCGATGGTGATTTGGTCCTCCGCCTGCGCGGCTACCATGCACAGGCCGAAGATCATGGAGAGAACCAGTACAACAGACAGAAGTTTCTTCATTCTCCCTTTTCCCCCTTATTTAATTTCGGTTCCCAAGTTTTTTATATTATAGCGTTTTCTGGATGGGATGTCAACAAAAACGTCGTGCAAATTACAAAATGATGTACGGACAAAAGAAGCTCCCGCTTTTCCGCGTCGCAATGGAAACGCCGGCGCCAACGCGCCCGCTTCTGCACAAAACGCCGGGGATGGGGCAAAAAGCGTTGAGATACAATACTTTTCGCTGCGACGCGCAAAAAAGGACGATCGGCGGGGGCGCATGCGCGACGCTTTCACTTTTGCCGCAAAGCGTGCATATACGTACAAATCGCCGGCGCCCCGCGCCGCCCCCGCCGGATGGCGGCGCGGGGCGCCGGATCGCCCGTTTAAATGGAACAAACGGGAGAAGAACGGATATTGGTTACATGGGAACGAATTGCCGTTTTGGGACCGGCCGGACGCGGACGGCGAGCGGAGCCGGAAAGATTGTTTCGCATACGAAAAACGAACTTTACAAACGTGTAACAATTGACATCAAACGGGTATATATTATCACAATTCAGCCGGAAATAAGGGGGCATTAATATCCAATTAATATGCGTTACACAAGTAACTAATTTTAGCCAAAAAGTTACATGGCCGGTGTTCCTCACGCCGGTTCTTCCCCATACGGATGAAAAGCGCCCCGGTAAGAAGATGAAACGGGCCGCCCGAGCCGGCGCTTTGGAGCCGCCGCCCGCGCCCCGAACGGAGAAATGGGCCCCAAACCCTTGAAAACAAAGGGATACAGGCGAATGGACGGATGCGCGGCCGTGAATAGGCGCCGCCGAAGCCAGGGGGAGGCCGCCCGGTCATCCGGTCCTGGGAGGGCGGCCAAAGGGCGAAAAGCGGACACAAATATGTTAATTAAATAACGAAAAAGACGTCAAACGATGAAATTCACGCGGTTTTTCCTCAATATTCAAAAAATATTCAAAAATTTTTCTAAAAACTATTGACATATTCGGTAACAATATTGTAATATTACCTCGCTACCAATTATGAAGAAGTGCGATCGGGCAAAACACAGGCGGTGAAAGCAAGCGGGCGCGGCCCGTACGCCCCTCCCGCAAAGGCGGAGGATCAGGAAAGCCGCCGGACGGAAAGCCCGTAACCGGAAAAAGAACGCAACGACCGACGGATACACCGGGGGAGAAACGGAAATCGGCATGAGCAAAGCACAACCGTTGCCCGCAAATCGAAATCCGTTTTGATGAACTGCGATATGTGGAGTGATTATGATGGGAAAGGGAGCGAGGCATTGGCTGAAGTACCTGAACCGCGAGGGTCTGGTGCTGCTGCTTCGCGACCTGACGCTTGAAAGCGAGACGCTGAAAGGGGAGCTGGCCGAACAGGAAACGGCCCGTCCCCGCGGCGGCGGGCAGGCCGGCGCCAACGCGGCGGAAACGCCCGCGGCGCAGGCTGAGCCGGAAGGCGAGCCCGTCATGATCGAAGAGATTTACGGCTGGAAGCCGGAGACCGACGCCTTCGGGCCCGACGACGCGTGGAGCGGCCAGAAGGACGATCCTTCCAAGGCGGTTCGGCCCACATCTGCGGAGGGGCGAGCGGAATGACTGGAGCAATCAGGTACCGCCCAACGCTTCGGGAGCTGGACGCCGAGCTCAAGCGCATCCGCAGGCGCAAGAACCGCTTCAGATGGCTGAAGATCCTCCTTTTACTGCTGGCGACGGCTTTCGTTGGCGGAAGCTACATTACCAACACCTTCTGTACGCTGATGAACGTCAGCGGGAGCAGCATGGAAGGGACCCTGCGGGCCGGAGACGTGGTGGTGTGCCAGCTGAACACGCAGACCGGGCGCGGCGATATCGTCGCCTTCGAACGGGACGGCGTGCTGATGCTCAAGCGGGTGATCGCCGTGGCGGGCGACCAGATCAGCATCACGGTGGACGGAACGGTTTACTTAAACGGCGTGGCGATCAACGAAGAGTATCTCACCATCGCCGCTTCCAGCGGAGGGGACGTATCCTACCCGCTGACCATCCCCGAGGGCAAGGTGTTCGTCATCGGCGACAACCGGGGCGAATCCATCGACAGCCGGGACAGCGTCCTGGGCCTGGTATCCGTAAGCGAGATCGTCGGCACCGTGGAAGCCAGGGTATGGCCGATGGATCGGGCGGGAAGCCTCTGACGGTTTTAAACGAAACGCAGCCCCCGACGGACGGGAACGACGATGACAACGACCCGCAATTTGCGGCTCCTCCCTAAGCGGCGGCGCGAATTGCAACAGGCAGGATATAGAGGAAAGCGCGGCCGATTTGCTTTTTAGGAGAAAAGGAGTAGTCATGATGATCACGCCGAAGAGGAGAAAAGCGGAAGTCAACAAGGCTGAACGGCGTAAGGGGTTGCGCAGGCTCGCGGCCCGTTACCTGAACGCGGCCTGTATTGTGGCGTTGATGGTCAGTATGATCCCTGCGAACCTGGTGCTGCCGCTTGCGGCGGCCGAGGGTGTCAGCGGGCAGGGGGAGGCGTACGTCACGCCTTCGGCATCGGCGACCGTCACCCCTGAGGCGTCGGAAACCCCCGCAACGGAACCGGAGGAAACTGCGCAGGCGACCGAAACGCCGACGACCGTACCCACCGAAACGCCGACGCAGGAACCCACCGCCACGGCCGAGCCGACCGCGACCGCGGAGCCTACGGCGGAACCCACCGCCGAGCCTACCGCCACCCCGACTACGGCCCCCAAGCTCGCGGCCCTGGCGCTGAGCGCTTCGACCGTTTCCCAGCCCACGGCGACCGCGACGGCGACGCCCGAACCCTCCGAGGAGCCCGCCGATACGGACATCCCCGAGACGAGCGAAACGCCTGCGGCCGAGCCCACCGAAACGCCCGCCGAGACGGCGATCCCCGAGCCGACCGAGACGGCGACGGTCGCCCCCGAAGCGGAACCGACCGAGGAGCCCACCGAGGTTCCGACCGAAGTCCCCACCGAGACTCCCACCGCCGAGCCTACGCAGGCTCCGGCGCTGGCGCTGGACGCCCTCGCGCCCGAAAAGAGCAGCGTATCCGCGTACGAGGACATCGTATGGCATTTCAACGCCTCCGGCGCGACCGAGCTGACCTACGTCATCACCAATGAAAGCGGCGAGGAAGTCGCCTACGGCACCCTGACCGACGAGCGCGAAATTCGCTGGCAGGCGAGCGCGGGCGGACGCTACACCCTGAAACTCACCGCTTGGGACGAAAACAACCAGTCCATAAGCGCGACCTCCGATGTCACCGTGGTGTACGAGGCGCTTGAGGCGGGCGTTACCTCCGGCATGCGCTATGCCTTTGCCAATCAGAATCAGCTGACCTTCGATACCGCCGTCCAGGGCGGAACGGAACCCTACACCATCCATTACAGCATCACCCGCAGCGGCGCCGTCGTCTACGAGCAGGACGGCTATGCGGCGACCGTCCGCTATATGCCTACGGAGCTGGGCGACTACACCCTCACCATGACCGTCACCGACGCGACCGGAGCCAAGACCTCGGCGCAGCGCACCATTCCCGTGGCGGTGGACGAGCGCGAGCAGCGCAGCGCGTGGGAGCGCACCGTAAGCGGCGTCAAGCTGACGGGCGACTTCGCGGAAGACCTGCTGGCGATCGCCGCCACGCAGCTTAACTATCAGGAAAGCAGCCGCAACTTTATCGTCGGCGACAACGGCGCGACCTACGGCTACACCCGCTACGGCGACTGGTACGGAAACGCCTATGGCGAATGGAGCGCGATGTTCGTCAGCTTCTGCGCGTCCTACGCCCAGATCCCCGACGACGATCTGCCCCAGGCGGGCGACAGCGCTTCCCTTATGAAGAAGCTGGGCTCCCTGTACATCGACGCCGAGGACGAATACGTGCCCGAAGCGGGCGACCTGATTTTCTTCAACGACAACCGGAAAAACGCGCCGCAGCGCATGGGCATCGTGACCGACGTTTCCTCCCTGGGCGGCGGCGACTACCGCATCCGCACCATCGAGGGCGACAGCGCCGACGCCGTGCGCAACGGTGAGTACCAGTGGACGGACGAGCGGATCGTAGGCTATGCGAGCATGGACGCGATCGCGGCGCTTGAGCAGGACGCGCAGCCCACGGCCGAGCCGACTGCCGAAGTAACGGCTGAGCCGACCGCCGAGCCGACGACCGAAGTAACCGCCGAGCCGACCGCGGAACCCACGGCCGAAGTAACGGCTGAGCCGACCGCGGAACCCACGGCCGAAGTAACCGCCGAACCGACCGCCGAGCCGACGATCGAAGTAACCGCCGAGCCGATAGCCGATGTAACGGCTGAGCCGACCGCCGAGCCGACGATCGAAGTAACCATCGAGCCTTCCATTGAACCGAGCGAAGAGCCGACCGCCGAACCTTCCATTGAACCGAGCGAAGAACCGACCGCGGAGCCTTCTATTGAACCGAGCGAAGAGCCGACCGAAGCCCCCGTTTTTACGCTGAACAACCTCACGGCGGACAAGGCCGCGGCGCTGATCGGCGAGGAGATCGCCTGGACGTTCGAATCGGAAGGCGCCAACTCGCTGATCTACCTGATCACGGATGAAAACGGCGGGGAAGTCGCCTCCGGCGCGCTGGGCGAGGAACGCGAGCTCCGCTGGACGGCGGAAACGGCCGGCGCCTACACGCTCACCCTGACCGCGCTCAACGATAACGGCGATCTGCTCAGCGCGACCTCCGACATCGTGGTAACGGGGCCGGCGGAGGAAGTTCCCCCGATGACGCTGGATTCCCTCATCCCGGACCGGGATTCCGCGCTGGTCAACGAAGACATCGTATGGACCTTCAACGCCGGAAACGCGGCCGCCCTCCACTACGTCCTCGCCGACCAAAACGGCAATCCGGTCGCGACGGGCGAGCTGACGGAGGAACGCGATATCCGCTGGACGGCGCAGGCTGCGGGCGAGTACGCGCTCACGCTGACCGCGACGGACGAAGCCGGCGCGACGCTGACGGCCTTCTCCTTCGTGTCCATAACGGCAACGGAACTGGCCGCGACCGTCGCTTCCGAAGCGGGCTACGCGGTGCTGGGCACGGACACCCTTCACTTTGAAACCGGCGTAACGGGCGGCACGCTGCCCTACGCGATCCATTACAACCTTGACCTCAACGGCTCCACGGCGTACGAGCAGGACGGTTTTGCCGCCGCGCTCCAGTACACGCCCGCCGAAGCCGGAACGTACACCTTCACCATGACGGTCTCCGACGCGACCGGCGCCGAAACGACCGCGCAGTGCACGGTTGCGGTCGCCGACATCAACGCCGTCGAACAGCAGTCCGATTGGGAAGCCGGCCTTGCCGGCGCGGCCCTCACGGGCGACTACGCGGCCGACCTGCTGGCGGTTGCCGGCACGCAGCTGGGCTACGCGGAAAGCGCCGCGAACTTCATCCTGGACGAGAACGGCGAAGCGCACGCCTACACCCGTTACGGCGCCTGGTACGGCGATCCCTACGGCGACTGGAACGCGATGTTCCTCAGCTTCTGCGCGAACTACGCCGGCATCCCCGAGGGCGTGCTGCCCGAGGCGGCCGACAGCGACGCGTACGAGAGCGCCGAGAACGGCTACGTGCCCGCCGCGGGAGACGTGGTGTTCTTCACCGACGGCCGAACGGGCATCGTGAGCGACGTGCAGGCTGCCGAGGATGGCTCGTACCGGTTCTTCGCCATCGAGGGCGACCTTTCCGGGACGGTCGGCCAGGCCGAATACGAAGGCTCCGACAGCCGGATCGCCGGATACGCGAACATGGCGGTGGCCCAGTACGGCGAGCCGGCCGCGGAACCGGACGCCTCCGAGACCGATCAGATCTGGACGGACCTGGCCGCCGGCGCCGAACTGACCAACGAATGGAGAGACGACCTGCTCGCCGTGGCGCGCACGCAGATCGGCTATCAGGAAAGCGAAGCGGACGTCAGCCTGGACGAGGCCGGCAACGCGAGCGGCTACACCCTCTACGGCCGCCTGATGGGCGACGCCCACATGGATTGGAACGCCGCATTCGCCGCCTTTGTTACCCTGCAGGCGGGCGTGAGCGACGCCCCCACCGCCGCGGACGCGCAAAGCTGGCTCAACCAGGCGAAGGCACGCGGCATGTACTACGGCGCCGATTACGAAGCGCAGCCGGGCGACCTGATCTTCCTGGATACGAACGCGGACGGCGCGGCCGACCGTGTGGGCATCGTGGAAGTCGGCGCGTACGACGGGCAGCTCATCGCCATCGAGGGCGATCTGGACGGCGCTTCCGGCCGCGTTTCCTACGCGGTGAACGACGCGCGCATCCTTGGTTACGAAAACCCCGTTACGACCCTGACCGACGAAGCGACCGGCGTATCGGTGACCGGCGTGCTGCCGGCGGCGGCGGTGCTCAGCGTGACGCCCGTGAAGATCGACACGCCCGACGCGGAAGCGGCGGCGGCCGGCGAGGGGCAGACCGAAGAGAACGCGACGATCGAGGAAGGCGAAACGGCCGAAGAGTGCATAACGACGTACACGGAAGGCAACAACGTCGTCAAGCGGATCGTATACGATATCAACCTGGGCGGCTACCAGCCCTGCAAGAACGTGACGGTCATCATGCCGCTGCCCGAGGATTTCGGCGGCGAGCCGACGGTGTACCATTACGACGGCGAAACCTACGAGCGCGAAGAGGAGATGGAGGGCGAGCCCTCCGAGGACGGCGGGCAGTACACCTTCGTCACCAGCCACTTCAGCCTCCTGGGCGCCGAAAGCGTCACCCTGCTGGCGGCCACGCCGGGCGTGCTCTCCACGGTGGACAGCATCAGCGACGGCATCACCATCAACGTGCTCGACTACGGGCCGAGCAGCCTGGACGTGAGCAGCAACTATTACGGCAACCCGGACTATACCGGCATCAACAACTATTACGGGCAGTACAGAACGAGGGACAAGCGGTATACCAACGTACTGTTCTTCGGTTACGGCACCAGCGGCGGCACGACGCTCAACCATTACAGCGGCGGCAAAACGGCCATGCAGGGCATCGTGCGCTCGCTCCTGTCCAACGGTTACCCGGCGCTGACCACCCGAAGCTCCTCCAGCGGCAACAGCCTGGCGTACCTGTTCAACACCACCGCCATCACCTCGCCCACCGGTACCAAGAGCGTCTACGCCAACGCGAACCACCTGTTCACGCTGGATTCCAACGGCTATTACAAGTACGACAGCGACTTAAACTACGCCTACCTGGACACCGGCACCAAGAACTTCACCGTTTACAACGGCACCTTCGACCTGACGGACGGATCCCCGGTAGGCTTCTTCCCCTTTACGCCGTACGACAGCACGAAAACCTCCGTAGGCTACAACAGCTACTACAACCACCACTTCGGCATGACGGTGGCCACGGACTTCATGATGCCGGTCGGCGGCCAGGTAAGCGGCAACGACATGACCTTCAACTTCAGCGGCGACGATGACATGTGGGTGTTCATCGACGACGTGCTGGTGCTGGACCTGGGCGGTATCCACGGCGCGGCGAGAGGCTACATCAACTTCGCCACCGGAGCGGTCGCGGTCACCACCGGGGTGCAGACGATCAGCTACCGCTACTACACCGATACGGTGACCGGCGCGACCAACACGCTCTCCACCATCTTCTCCAACGCCGGCAAGACCTGGAACGGCTCGGACTACTCCATGCACACGTTCAAGTGCTTCTACATGGAGCGTGGCGGCCAGTACTCCAACTGCCAGGTCACCTTCAACCTTTTCACCGTCTCCACCAAAGACCTGACCATCGCCAAGGAACTGGATGCTCCGGCAGGGTACGAGAGCGACTACACCGACACGAGCTTCCAGTATCGGCTGTACATGGAAACCGGGCTTGGCACTGGCGATATCCAGCCTTACACCGGCACCGGATACCTCAACGACACGACGTCTACCAGCATCTCCAGCGGTTACTTCTCCCTGAAGCCCGGGGAGACCATGGTGATACGGGATATCAGCAGCCCCCTGCGCTATTACGTGGAGGAGCTGGGCGTGAACGGACAGGTTTTTTCCGGGGTCACCATCACGCCGCCCGGTACGGAAACGACGCTTTCCGAAAGCGATACTTCCGCGACCGTGACCAGCACGACCTCCACCGTAAAGGAACGCGGCACCATCACCTTCACCAACACCGTGCGCACGGAAACCACGACGCTGCAGGTGGTTAAGGAATGGAGCGACGGGAACGAAAACCACACGTCCGACGCCGTCACCTTCAGCCTGTACGCCAACGGCAACCTCGTAACCTACGGGGGACAAACCTCCTTTACCCTGAACAGCGGCAACAGCTGGACGATGGAGTTCACCGATCTTCCCATCCGCGTGGGAACGACCGATATCAACTACACGGTCGTGGAGGATCCCGTATCCGGCTACAGCACGACGTACACGCAGACGCAGCTGCGCTGTGAGACGCCCACCATCCAGATCACCATCCACAACGAGAAGCTCATCGGCGTGACGATCAGCAAGGTGTGGAACGACGGCGGAGAGGATCACACGTACACGTACGCCGGGTTCAGCCTGTGGCGCAGCGGCGGCGACTGGGACGAGTACATCGGCTTCATCAACCTGACGATGGCGAACAGCTGGACGTACACCTTTGAGAATCTCCCGCGCTACACCAGCACCGGCACGGAATATACCTACTACTTCGTGGAAAACAGCCTGGACGGGTACGCCATCGACATCACCTATACCCGGGACACGGACGGCAACTACTTCTTCACCGCCGTCAACACCAAGCTGATCGACGTAACCGTGACCAAGGTCTGGAACGACGGAGGGATAGACCACGCCGGCGACACCGTAACCGTTTCGCTCTACCGGCAGGCCGGCACGGCCGCCAGGGAGCATGTGGCCGATCAGACCCTGCCCGTCAGCGGCGCGTGGACGTACACCTTCGCCGACCTGCCGCGCTACGACGCAAACGGCGACGAATACACCTACACCCTTGAGGAAGGCGCCGTTGCCGGGTATGCGGCGGGGATCACCTTTACGAAGGACGAGTGCGGCAACTACACCTTCACCGTCACCAACGTCAAACTGATCGACGTAACCGTGACCAAGGTGTGGAACGACGGAGGGCTCGACCACAGCGGCGACACCGTAACCGTTCTGCTCTACCGCAAGGTGGGCACGGGCACCGCGACGCAGATCGCAAGCCAGACCCTTCCCGTGAGCGGCTCCTGGACGTACACCTTCGCCGATCTGCCCGCCTACGACGCAAGCGGCAACGAGTACGTATACTCCGTCCAGGAGGAAACCGTGCCGGACGGCTACTACGCGCAGATCGCCTCGTCCCAGGACGCAGACGGCAACTACACCTTCACCATTACCAACACCCTGCTTACGGACATCACCGTGACCAAGGTATGGGACGACGGCGGAATAGACCACAGCAGCGACACCGTGACGGTCATCCTCTACCGCCAGCTGGGTGAAACCAAAACGCTGATCGCAAGTCAGACCCTTCCCGTGAGCGGCCTGTGGACCTACACCTTCGCGGACCTGCCCCGCTACGACGCCGCGGGCAACGAGTACACCTACCTGATCGAAGAAGACGCTGTGACCAACTACAGCACGGTGATCACCTTCGAACGGGATGCGCAAGGCAACTGGATTTACACCGTTACCAACACGCTCCGCGTAGGCCTCGTCATCGAGAAGCGCGACAGCGCAAACGGCGCCACGCTGCCCGGCGCGAAGTTCGACCTGTACCGGCAGGCCGAATCGACGGAAACGGGCGCGGTGCCTGTGCCCGGCTCGTCGGTCTACGGCGTGCTGATCGGCATCGACTACACGTCCGGTGCGGACGGCCGCATCACGATAGACGGCCTGCTGCCGGCCACCTACTGGCTGGTGGAAACACAGGCCCCGAGCGGTTACAAGCTGCCGCCCAACGCCCTCGGGTTCACGCTGGGCGCGGACGGAACGGTCAGCGGGCTTTCGGATACGACCTATATGGCCCTGCCGGCCTCCGGAAGCGGACTATCGCTGATCGTGAAGGACGAAAAGAGCTCCGTTCTCCCGGATACCGGCGGTCCGGGGACCCTGATCGGTACATGGCTGGGTTTGGCGCTGATCGCCATCACCTGCTTCATGTATATAGCGTTGCGAGTGAATAAGCGTGGAAAGGAGGCCGGGTTCTTTTCACGATGATACTCGCTCCGCGCTGAAACAACGATGTAAGCACACTCGACGATTAGCCAAACCCAATTAAATGAAAGGAAGAACCCACATTATGAAACTCAAGAAGCTCTCGAGCATTCTCCTGGCCCTCATCCTGGTCTTCGCCATGACCGTCGCGGCCCTGGCGGACAGCGGCACCATCACCATCCAGAACAGCAACGACAACACCTCTCCCCTGGGCAGGACGTTCAAAGCCTACAGCATCCTGGACGTCACCCTGTCCACCGGCGACATCCCCGTTTACACGGTGCCGGATTCCATGAAGTCCTTCTACGCTTCCTACTTCTCGCTGGACTTTACCGGCAAGACGCAGGCGTGGATCGATGACGCGGTCTTTAACAAGATCGATGCCCTGAACGCGTCCCAGATGGAAGACTTCGCGGAGCAGGCGGCTGCCGCGGCGATCGCCGCCAGCATCGTCCCCGTGACCATCGGCCCGTCCACCACGGACATCACGGTTTACCAGGACGTGTCCGTGCCCTATGGCTACTACGTCATCAAGGACGTGACCGATCCCGACGACATCAATCCCGCCCGTGTGTCCGCCGTGATGGTCAACACCACCACCCCCGACATCACCATCAAGCTCAAGGCTGAGACCCCCGACATCGATAAGGCGATCGTCGCGGACGACAGCTCCACTTCCTACAGCAACGTTGCCGCGGTCGGCGATACCGTGAACTTCAAGATCACCGGCAAGGTGCCCGACATGACCGGCTACACCACCTACTGGTACAACGTGGTTGATACGCTCAGCAAGGGCCTGACCTTCACCCCGGGCTCCGTCGCCGTCAAGGTCGGCACGACCACCCTGGCCGCCAGCGCCTACGACGTGAGCGTCAACGTGGACAGCGTTACCGGCGTTACCACGCTCAAGGTTGTCCTGAAAGACTTCTACAACAGCTACAAGGATCAGGCCGGCGCTGCGATCGTCGTCACGTACGCCGCGGTCGTCAACAAGGACGCCGTGTACGGCGACGAAGGCAACCTGAACACCGCTACGCTCATTTACTCCAACGACCCCAACACGACCTACAACGGCGACGAGCCGGGTGAAGGCGACGTGTACGGCGAATCTCCCGCTCACAAGACCAAGACCTTCGTGACCGGCATCGACCTGAAGAAGGTGGACGCTTCCGGTAACGCTCTCTCCGGCGCCGTGTTCGAACTGACGGGCAGCACGCTCAACCTGGTCGTCGTGACCGAGGACGTGTTCACCCTCGACCCGGCCGGCACTTACTACAAGCTGACGGACGGCACCTACACCACCACCGCCCCGACGCCCGAGACCACCGAGAAGTACGACAGCACCACCGACCTCTACAAGAAGGAAACCGTGACCACCGTTAAGAATTCCGTCGGCGGCACCGTGGCGGTATCCGGCACTGTGGACGCGAGCGGCATGCTGACCTTCAACGGCCTCAAGCCCGGCGACTACACCCTGACCGAAATCGTGGCGCCCAACGGCTACAAGCTGCTGGCGGATCCCATCACCTTCACCATCAGCGTCACCAACCTGCCCACCGCGATCATCACCGGCAACGAAACCTGCACCTGGCAGGTAACCAGCCCCGCCACCAGGCAGGAAGACGGCAGCCTCTACATTGAGGTCGTCAACGTCATCAGCCACGAGCTGCCCGGAACCGGCGGCATCGGCACCACGATCTTCACCATCGCGGGCCTGGCCCTGATGGCCGGCGCTGCGCTGCTGCTGATCATGCGTCGCAAGGCCCGCAAGGCGACCCGGTAACACCGGAGCGACGAGGAGCATAACAACGCATCTGTAAACAACCTCGCCTGCGGATGGGGGAAACGCCCCCATCCGCGGCGAGGGAACACGGGAAGGGTTCGATGAAGAGTAAAACCGTAACGATCCTCCTGGCGATCGGTTTCACACTGGGCCTTTCCCTGCTGCTCTACCCGACCGTGAGCAATTACTGGAACTCTTTGCACCAAAGCAAGGCGGTAACGGAATACAACAGTATCGTTGCCTCCATGTCCCGGCAGGATTACGACCAGGTTTTCGCGGAAGCGGAAGCGTATAATCAGGAACTGCTGCAGCATGCGGATCGATTTGACGCCGACGGTTGGACGGACGACAACTACGAATCGATGCTCAGCATCAACGGAAGCGACGTCATGGGGACGCTGGAAATCCCCAAGATCGGTGTGAAACTGCCCATCTACCACGGCATCAGCGATGCCGTGCTGCAGGACGGCGTAGGGCACATCGAAGGCTCGTCCCTTCCCATCGGCGGCGAAAGCACGCACTGCGCCCTCTCCGGCCATACGGGGCTGCCCTCGGCCAAGCTGCTGACGGACCTGGATCAAATGGAAATCGGAGACCTGTTCTACCTGTACGTGTGCGGTAAAACGCTGGTCTACGAGGTCGACCAGATCCTGGTCGTGGAACCCAACGATATGGAATCGCTCGCCATTACCCCCGGGGAGGATTACGTAACGCTCATCACATGCACGCCCTACGGCGTGAACTCCCACCGGCTGCTGGTACGCGGTACCCGCACAACGCTTGAGACGAACCGGGATATGACGCTTAGGAACGATGCGAGCCTGCTCAACGTGTGGTTGAGCGTCGGCGTGTTCGCACTGCCGGTGTTCCTGATCTGTTTCATAGGCGTTCTGGTATTCAGGAAGCGTAAGTAAAGGCGCAGGCGCAATGCTACGGCCTGCGCCGGACGAAGGATGACAGTGAACGGACGATCCGGCTGGAAGGATGTCGTAACGATGATCAAAATACGAAGGATGGTTGGGCTGCTCCTCTGCGCGGCGCTGCTGGCGGTACTGCCGCTGACCGCCCTAGCCCTTAACGTGGACTACAACCGCAAGGGAAGCCTGGAAATCCAACTGAATATAACGCCGGTATCAAGCCGTTCAGGCGTCACGTTCTCGATCTATCGGATCGGCGACGTCGATAATACCGCCGGAGGAATCAACTACGTACTGACCGGCAAGTTTACGGGCGCAGGCGTGTCGCTGACGTATGAAACCAGCGCCGAAGCGGAAGCGGTTGCCTGGAAGCTCAACGAGTTCATCATCGATAACTCGATCGCGCCGCAGTCGAGGGCCGTCACGGACAGCAACGGCCTTGCGATTTTCGCCTCGCTGGACGTAGGCGTATACTTCGTGCGGGTAACGGAAGGCTTTACCGGCCTGTCGGTAACGCCCCTCGTGATGCCGATTCCCAACCTGGTGGATGAGAAGCTGGACTATAACCCCGTCGTTTACCCCAAGGCGGAGGTCATTCCCACGCCGACGCCGACGCCGACGCCCACCCCCACTTCCACCTACCTGCCGCAGACCGGCGTGACCACCTGGCCCATCGAGGCATTGGTCATCGGCGGCGCAGCCTTTATCGCCTTCGGGCTGTACATGGTAATCGCCACCAACCGCAGAAAGAAGAGTAGTCGGTGAGAAAGTTCGGCTTTATCTGCCTCTTCCTGGGCGTCGTGATGATTCTGAGCGCGGGCGTTTGGCTGTTCCATAACGAACAGGAGGACGAACGCGCGGGACGCGAGGCGCAGCAGGCGCTTACGCAGCTGATCGCGGAGATGAACGGTGCCGGGACGGGCGAGCAGACGGATGGGACCGTCGCCACCGTGGCTCCCGTGCAAACCGCCGGGGCCGATGCGGCCCTGACTGCCGCAGAAGCGAGCGCAGACGGGACGACGGAGGCGGAAACCGCCGATACGGAAGCGATTGACGACACGCTGGTAACTGCCGGGGAAACGACGGCAGACGCGGAGTCGGCGCAGGACGACGACGAGATGCCGGGGCTCACGATTGACGGGCATACGTACATCGGGTTCGTCACCGTGCCGGAAATCGGGCTGGCGCTGCCGGTACAGAGGGATTACGACTTCGATCTGCTGGACATTTCACCCGTTCGCTTCAGGGGCAGCCTGAAGGAAGGCGACCTGATCATCGCCGGGCATAACTTTAAAACGCACTTCTCGCCGCTCAAGAACGTTTCGCTCGGCTCCAGCGTGACTTTTACCGACGTCAACGGCGTCGAGTACGACTACATCGTCTCTAAAATCGAGACGATCGCCGGGTACGACTACAGCGGTATGCTGTCCGACTCCGACGAATGGGACCTGACGCTGTTCACCTGCACGAAAGGCGGCAAAAACCGCCTTACGCTCCGCTGTGTGGAAACGGGACGGCAGATTGCCAAGGCGTTCCGGTAAGCCTGCGAACCGTACAACGCGGAAAACGGCGCGGAACGACCCGGCGCGCGACTATGGCATAAAAAGAGGAACCCCTTGAAAGGGAACGCTTTCAAGGGGGCAGGCGGAAGGAACGGTGCGCTTTTCTTCCTATTATATAATCGGCTGGTTTCCGGGCGCGGACCGAAGGGGTACGCTGCGCACGCAGGGCTGAGAGGCGGCGCGCTTTTTTTTGTCCTTTTTTTCCTCGTACATCAACCGATCCACCCGTGAAACGATGCTCTCGAAGCTGCCGCCGCCGTTGCGATCGAAAAGATCCGCCCCGATGCTCAGCGAAAGGGTGAACGGCTTGCCGGAAGTCCGGTTATACCGGTCCAGCGCTTCCCGGATGCGCGCAAGCGCCGCGTCCAGCTCCTCGCGGGTGGACAGATCCATATACACGGCAAATTCGTCCCCGCCGAGGCGCGCCACTGCGTCGCCCTTGCCCAGCACGCTTTTGATCGTCTGCACGGCGGCGCGGATGGCTTCGTCGCCCTCCAGGTGCCCATAGCGGTCGTTGATGCTTTTCAGATTGTCGATATCGGCGTAGGCGATGGCGAAAGTCCCGCGGTCGAAGGCTTTCAGTTTTTGGGTGATGCTGTACTCGAAGGAGTGGCGCGTCCACGCCCCGGTCTGGTAATCCGTCTGCACCATGCGTTCCTGCAGGTACATGTACATAATCGTCAGCGCGCCGGCGCTGCTCGACCAGATGAACAAAACGCCGTAAACCAGCCCCTGTATCAACCCGCCGATCATCGGCAGCACATCGATGATCACCAGAAACAGAAAATCCAGCTTCGCAAGGTTTTTACGCCGTACCAGCGTCACCAGGAAGCCCGCCAGCAGATAGGCGTAGGTAACGGCCATATCCGCCATGAAAAGCGAGCCCCGGTGATACACGCCCGCATCGTCGATATAAAAGATGAAGCGAAAAGATGGCGAGAGCAGCGCAAGCAAACACACCGCGACCGCGGGGATGAAATACGGCCAGGGCGTATCCGGCTTGCGAATGTCGCCGTAACGCGTGCAGGTGTTGGACAGCAGGAACCAAAAACAGGTCAGCAGCGGCGCAGCCGTGAACAGGAACACGTGCAGAACGGTCGACACCGCGCGGACCGTGGGCGAGGGGTTGTGGTTAAATATGCAGGTGAGCGCCTCGAAAACCAACATGGAAACGACGACCAGACAGCCCCAGAAGTAAAGCCGGTTGAACGAATCCTTGTGATCGAGACGCAAAAAGGCAAGGTAGAGGACGATCGAAAGAAAAACCGCCGTAAAGAGATTCAGATCGATGCGATAGATAACCTCCAACCGTTCCACCTTCTTCCCGTCGACCGAGCCCGCGCGCGACGTGAAACGAGTATCCGAAACGCTATCTTGAGATGATTATACAATAATGTGCGTGGACTGTAAAATGAAAACGCAAAAACCGCAACGGAACGTGCCGAGGACGACGCCCGCTGCGAAGGATACGCCTGAAGGCGGGCGGTGCGGCGAAGCGAACGGCGGCGGAACCGGCGAAAGGCGCAAAAAAGCGGCCGACGCGGAGGCTTTCCTCCGCGTCGGCCGCTTTTTGCGCCGGGTTGACGGCCGTCGCCGCCGGCCCGGTCACTCTTCCTCCGGCTCCTCCGGCAGTTCGGCGTTGTGCCAAACGTTTTGCACGTCGTCGTTTTCTTCCAGCATATCCAGCAGGTTCTGGATCCGGTCGAGGTTTTCCGGGGCGGGCTCCACCGTGTTTTGGGGGATCATCTGCACCTCGGCGCTGATGAACTCCAGCCCCGCGGCCTCCAGCTTCTCGCGCACGGCGGAGAACTCGCCCGGGTCGGTGGTGATCTCGAAAGCGTCGTCCAGCACCTGCATATCCTCGGCGCCGGCTTCCAGCGCCTGCATCATCATTTCGTCCTCGTCCATATCGGCGGAACGCGCGACGACCAGCAGGCCCTTTTTGTCGAACAGGAAGGCGACGCTGCCGTTGACGCCCAGGGTGCCGTCGTTCTTGGCAAAGCAATGGCGGATGTCGCTGGCCGTGCGGTTGCGGTTGTCGCTGATACATTCCACGATCACCGCGATGCCGCCGGGCGCGTATCCCTCGTAGGTGATTTCGCTGTATTCCACGTTGCCCAGCTCGCCGGCCGCCTTTTTGATGGAGCGCTGGATATTGTCGTTGGGCATATTGTTGCTTTTGGCTTTGGCGATTACGTCGCGCAGCTTGCTGTTGCTTTCCGGATTGCCGCCGCCTTCGCGCACCGCGATGGCGATCTCGCGCCCGATTTTCGTGAATATTTTCCCGCGAATCGCGTCGGTTTTGCCTTTTTTGATCTTGATATTGGCCCATTTGCTATGTCCGGACATCGTATCAGCCTTTCTTGCCTGTTTCACGCCGACGGCGCGGGTGGATTGCTAGCAACAATAAAGTATAGCACGATCTTTGGGAACGGTCAACGCCGGGGCCCCGGACGGCGCATACGGATGCGCGAGCGGGTGCCCGGGTGGAAACGGGATGCGGGACGGCGGCCGAACGAGGGGGAAAGCGATCCGACGGACACGTCGCAGAGCGACAGCCGCCCGGTTCCGCCGCCGGGAATGGCGGCGATTCCGCACCCGCGAGCGTTTCACCGGGGAAGGAACGCGGGCCCCGGTTGGCCCGCCATTTCCGCCCGGAAACGGCGGATTTCCTTTCAAAAACACCTTGACAGGAGGTCTGCCGCCACGTATAATAGTCGATGCAGCTAACGCAATGGGGAATTGTGTAATGGTAGCACCTACGACTCTGACTCGTATTGTCTAGGTTCGAATCCTAGTTCCCCAGCCAGCTCGGCTCCATGGTCAAGCGGTTAAGACGTCGCCCTCTCAAGGCGAAATCAGGGGTTCGATTCCCCTTGGAGCTACCAGCAACACCATTTTCGTTTCGGGCGAGGTTCCGGGCGGGTGGTGTTTTTTTATCCGAAACCGCGCCGAGCAAACGGCGCGCACGCGGCGCCTGCCGAAAAAGAGGTTGACATTCGGCCGGGTAATGCATATAATATCACCGTTGCATTTGCGATCGTGGCGGAATTGGCATACGCGCACGTTTGAGGGGCGTGTCCGATAAGGGTACGGGTTCAAGTCCCGTCGATCGCACCAAACTATAAACACATCCCCACTGTTTTGATACAAAGACACGGGATGTGTTTCTTGCTAAAATCATAAGAGAATATTATTGGCGAACTGGAAAAACCTGAAGACAAATGTCAATAAGTATTTTAATATAACCTCTTTTTCTAGCGTTCAGTTTCCTTGTTAGAAAATGACTTCTCTAAAGCTGCTCGATCTGACATTCTGAACATTTTCACGCGTGGATCAACACACAGTACATCGAGATCATAAACAATTGGATTACGTCGTGATTGTATTTGACAT
>CAZXJI010000015.1:0-84415 GCA_964640955.1 uncultured Oscillospiraceae bacterium
AACGCAAATGCTGCAATGCCGTTTCTCGCATTTCATTGTTCATCCCGCCCCATTCGTATTTTCCTTATTATATCATTTTTAACGGTCTCCCTCAACCGCAAGCAATAACGGAACCGAACCCTCAGCGATGCTTTTTGGGCGGCGCAAAGCACGGCTTGGGGCAGGGATGAGCAGACGACAGGCCAAACCGCTCCGGTTACATATAGCTGCCGCCGTTGACGTCCAACACTGTGCCGGTGACGTAGTCGGACATGCCGCAGGCGAAAAAGAGCACCACGGAGGCAAGCTCGTCCGGCTCGGCCGTCCTGCCCAGGGGAATCATGGATTGGGAGGCGTTTTCGTGTTCCTTTGTCAGAATCTGCGTTTTCACGATGCCGGGGGCGATGGCGTTGACCGTCACGTTGCCGGGGCCACAGATGCGGGCAAGGCACTTGGTAAAACCGATCACACCGGCTTTGGCGGAGGAATAGTGAACGTCGCCGAAAAGGCTTCCGCGGCGGCCCGCGATGGAGGAAATGTTGATAACGCGGCCCCATTTGCGCCGGACCATATCCGGCGTGATGAGCTTGCAGGTGTTGAACACGCCCTTAAGGTTGACGTCGATCACGGCGTCCCAGTCGGCTTCGGAGATGTTGGCCATGGTGTTGGTCAGGGCGATGCCGGCGTCGTTGACCAGAATATCCACCTTGCCGAAGGTTTCCACGGCTGTCCTGTACAGGGTGTCGACCGAGGAGACGCTGGATACGTCCGTGGCAACGAAGAGGCCCCGCCGGCCGGCGTTGCCGATTTTCGCCATGGTGTCGCGCGCGTCCTGGGTTTCCCGCAGGTCCGCCACGACGATATCGGCGCCGTGCTCGGCCAGCATAACGGCGGTCGCGCTGCCGATTCCCCGCGCGCCGCCGGTGACCAAAGCGACTCTACCCTCAAGATTTGTCAAACGATCCATTGAAAAAGACCCCTCTCTTTTTGAGATAGATTCCGCGCTGTTTTTCATAAACCGAATCCGGAATGGAGCAGACCTTGCCGGCGGTTTTGGCCAGCAGGAAGATCTGCGCCACGTGCTCGACCATCTCGGCCATTTTCAGGGCCTCCTGCGGGTCGGCCCCGGTAACGACCGCGCCGTGGTTTGCCAGCAGCACGGCTCTATGGTCTCCCATGGTTTTCACCGCGTTGCGGGCCAGCTCCTCGCTGCCCGGCGCGGCGTAGGGAGCCACGTCCAGCCCGCCGCCCAGCAGGATGGTCATCTCGTCCACGATGGGGGGAACGTTCTGCCCGATCACCGCCACAGCGACGGCGAAGACGGAATGCGTATGCACAACCACGCGCACGTCGCCGAACGCCCGCTGCGTAAAGGTATGGATCAAGTATTCCGAGGTGGGCTCACGCCCCGGCGCCCATTTCCCGTCCGGAGATATCTTCACCACGTCCTCCGCCCGGAGTTCTCCCAGCCGGCTGCCTCTGGCGGTCACGTACAGGTCGCCTTCATCGGATTGAACGCTGATGTTTCCTGCGGCGCCCAGCACCAGATTCTTTTGTGCCAGCTCCCTGCCGATTTCCTGAAGCTGTTCTATGCATTTGTGATCCGTATCCATTTGATCCACCGCTTTTCTCAAAGTTTTACCGAATCCGATACCGTCCGAAAGCCGCTGCCCAGGCATCCTTGCGCGCGGCAAACGTTCCGGCGAAGGGCCGTGCCCGCAGCCACGCGGGATCCGCCGCTTCCCGCCCGCGCACCATTTTGCGGAACGCCTCCCCGTAGGTCGGATGCGTTTTCACGGCCACGAAGGCGAGGATCGCCCCGCCCAGCGAGGTCATATCGTCTGCCTCGATCAGCCGTACGGGCGTATCCGCCGTTGCGCGTATCAGCTCGATCCACAGGCTCATGCGGGTTTCGCCGCCGCCGATGCAGAGCCTTTCCGGCGCGCGGCTTCCTGCTTCGCCAAGAATCTCCATGTTCTGCAGAATCGCGTAGGCCGCGGCCTCGAAGGCCGAGAAGGCCAGGGCTCCCCGCGAAAGCGCGCCGGCGTTCAGATCGTTCGTCGGAAACGCGATTACGCCGTTCGGGTACAGGTTTCCCCGGCGCGTGTTCGCGGTGCTGGCCCCGGCGACGGTTATAAAGCCGCTCAATGTTTCGGTGTGCCTGAGGTAATCCCTCGCCAGCGCTTCGAGCATCGCGTAACCGTCCGGAACGTCGCCGAAAAGCAGATCCTTGATCCACGTGAAGCCCACGCCCGTGAGCATGGCGTTGGCTTCCATCACCCATGTGCCCGGCACCACGTAGGGGTTGGTGATCGTGCGGAAATCCGGATCGATCTTCGGCGTATCCATCACCAGATCAACCGGTGCGGAGGTGCCCGCCACTACGGCGCAGTCTCCCG
Organism: uncultured Oscillospiraceae bacterium; assembly: GCA_964640955.1. GTDB lineage: Bacteria > Bacillota > Clostridia > Christensenellales > Aristaeellaceae > CAXXOK01. The sequence continues at coordinate 2,379 of CAZXJI010000015.1, forward strand.
GGCGCAAGCTGCCCGCGCCCAGCGCACCCAGCTGCGTGTCCCCCGCGCCCATCACGACCGGAACACCCGCCCTCAACCCCAGCGCTCCGGCCACCGGGCCATTCGCCGTGCCGACCTGAACGCCCGGCATGATAAGCTCGCAAAACAGGGTTTGCGGCAGTTTTTCCTCCGCAAGGATGCCCTTGGCCCAGGAAAGGGTACGGATATCCATCAGGCAGCTTTCACAGGCGGTGGTAGGCTCAGAGAGCATGACGCCGCACAGCGAATAGACGAGCCAGTCTGAGACGGACAGGATGCGGTCCACGGCCCGCCATTCCTCCGGCGCGTTTTCGCGCCACCAGCGCAGGCGGGAAATCAGGTGTTGCGGGCCGGGCCACCGGCCGACGACCGGGTAATATGCTTCGCAACGGTCGTCCCGGAAGGCGGCGGCCTCTCCGGCGGCCCTGCGATCGATGTTGGGAATCCCGCACAGGGGGGCGCCCGCTTTTGAGAGCAGGATAAAACCCAACCGCTGGGCGGACACCGTGACGGCCGCGATACGGTCCGTAAACGTTTCATCCTGTGCGTATAGCGCTTCCGTCAGTCGCCGGAAACGCTCCAGCAGCGTTTCCGGCGCGAAGGAGAGGCCCCCCGGCACCCCGTGAACGGGAGTGTACGTCCACGGGCAAGACCGGCCGGCCGCAAACGTGCCCTGCGGGGAAATCAGCGAAGCCTTAAGCGCCGTAGTGCCCACATCCAGCACCAAGGCAAGCGGTTCGTTCATCGTTTCATCCCTCAATCCGGTACGTATTCATGCGCCAGCGCCTCGCCCCTGAGATAATGCACCACGTCCTCGGCCACGAACCGGGCGGAGCGGGGGCTCATATCCTCGGACAGCCCGCCGATGTGCGGGCAAAGCACCACCTGGGGCATGGTCAACAGGGGGGAGTCCGCGGGCAGAGGCTCTTTTTCAAATACGTCCAGCGCCGCTCCCCGGATGCGCCCCGCCTCCAGCTGCCTGATCAGCGCCTTTTCGTTCACCAGATAGCCGCGGGCAGTATTGATGAAATACGAACCGGGCTTGACCATGGCGAATTCCTCGTCCGAAAGCAGATACCGCCCTTCTTCCCCCCGCGCGTGCACGCTGATGATATCGCAGGTGGACAGCAGTTCCTCCAGGGTCACCCGCTCGGCCTCCGGGCCGGAGGCCGTGACCAGGGGATCGTAAAAGCAGACCCGCACCCCGAACCCGGCCAGCAGCGCGGCTACCTGACGGCCGATGCCGCCGAAACCCACCAGTCCTATCCGGCGGTCGCCCATCTCGATGCCGGTGTACGGTTTGCGGTTCAACTGCCGGTTCCATGCACCGCTTTTTACCATGCCGCTGGCAGCGGAGATATTCCTCGTTACATCCAGCATCAGGCCGACCGTGAACTCCGCCACGGTGCGCACGTTGCGCCCGGCAGCGTAGCATACCCGCACGCCTCTGGCACGGGCGTATGCTGCGTCCACGTTGGGCAGAGAACTGCGTTCGCTCCCGACAAAAACCAGCGCGGGGGCCGCGTCGATCACCTCGCGGGAGACGGGCGCCAGATGCACCAGTAGCATGGTAACGTCGCCCACGTTCGCCGCCAGATGCGAGATGCTTCCCCGGAATTCGCTGATGCCGGCTCCTTCGCACAATCCCGATTCCGAATCGCGCTCGATATCAAACCGGCGGACCCGCGCGGCGAGCCCCTCCTGCGCGACGCGCAGGGAAAGCATGTCGTAAAGCGCGCTACTGGCATCCGTGCCATCGTATACGACCATGATACGTTCCATGCTTACGCCTCCTCCGCCGAGGGCTCTTGATGAACCGAATGCGCCGGTTCCCTGTCGTGCCGGTTTTTAATCCCCCGGAATACCAGATAAAGGATGAAAACCACGAGCCCAGCCGTGTTGAGCGTGATCGGCTTCAAAAGCATCAGAAAGCCGGCCGCGCCCAGAATCAGCATTTCGGGAATCTTCAGATCGAATCGGAAGAAGTATCCTTCGAAAGCGCCGGACAGCGCGACGACCCCCACCAGCGTGAAGAAAGCGGTTACGATGGTATCCAGCACCGTTCCGCTCTGGAACAGCAGCTCCGGCTTATAGCAGAACACGAAGGGGATCGCCAGCGCCACGAAGCCCAGGCGCATGGCGTTGAATCCGGTGCGGAACGGCTTGCTTTCTGCGATGGACGACGCGGCGTAGGTTGCCACGCAGACGGGCGGGGTGATGAGCCCTACGACGGTGTAATACAATATGAACAGGTTTGCGCCCAGCGGCGTGATGCCCATGGTGATCATGGCGGGGCTGATCATCACCGCCATGATGATATAGATCACGATCAGGTCTACGGCCATGCCCATCAGAATACAGCAAAGGCCGCAGAGGAGCAGCAGCGCGAACAGACTGCCGCCCGCCAGCGAAAGGATGCCGGAGGAAAGCCGGAGGCCGATGGCCGTCATGTTCACGGAGGCGATGATGATGCCCGCCAGGCAGGCGGCCGGCATGATGGAGGCCATGGACCGCGCGGAATTGGTAAAGGCCTTGTAGGTCATCTTCAGCGGCACCGAAATGTTTTTATGCTCCACCAGACAGGACTTGGCAAACAGAATGGCGCCCACCACCAGGATTACCGCAAAGCCCACGCGCATGGCGCTCCAGCCGTAAGCGGCGAAAAGGTACACCATCACGAAAATCGGCAGGATGAACGGCCAGCCCTTTTTCAGCACCGGCTTGAGCGCCGGGACTTCCGATTTGTTCAGGCCGCCCAGATGATGTTTGGAGGAATAGAAGGATACCTGCAGGAATACGGCGAGGTAGTACAAAACGGCGGGAATGACCGCCGCGGTGGCGATGCTCCAATACGGCACGCCCATATAATCGGCCATGATGAAGGCCAGCGCGCCCATCACGGGGGGCATCAGCGCGCCGCCGGTGGAGGATACGGTTTCGACCGCGGCGGCGAACTCCGGCACGTAGCCCTTGCGCTTCATCATGGGGATTGTGATGCTCCCCGTGGTCATCACGTTGGCGACCGCCACGCCGGAGATCATGCCGAAAAGGCCGCTGCCCACGACGGACGCCTTGGCGGGGCCGCCGGACCGGCCACCCATGGAGGACAGAGCCAGGTTCAGGTAGAAGTCTCCGCCGCCGCTGATGTTGATCAGCTGCCCGAAGATCACGAACGTGATGATGGTGGTGGAAAACACCTGTGCGCCCGTGGCGAAAAAGCCTTGCGAACCCAGGTATACGGAGCCGATGAGACGCCCGAACTTGGACTGGGCGGCAAACAGGATGCCGGGAAGGTAACTCGCCACCAGCGGGTACACCAGGAAAATCATGCCGCAGATGACCAGCGGCGTGCCGATGGCGCGGCGGCCGGCCTCCATGCAGATCACGATCATCAGTACGCCCAGGACGATCTCCACCGTGTTGGGTGTCAGAGCGCTGTAAAGCACGTGCTTGTAGTTGAACGCGTAGTAAAACGTCGGCACCAGGCACAGCGCCGCCAGGATCAGATCATACCAGGGAATGTGATCCTGCCGGGTCTTTTTGCTGAAAGGGAAAAGCAGGAACAGTATGGACAGCACCAGGCCGACGCTGATGGCCGGATGAACCCCTCCGATGTTGATCCCCAGCCAGGAGAACAGCCCGGAAGCGTAGACGAAATGATAAAAGATCACGAGGAACGAATAAAGCCCGACGGCGATTTTTGTTTTTCCCTTCAGTTCCCGCACGGTGCGGCCTCCCTCCGGCGGCTTGTCGCCGCTGACGTATTGAATGGACGGATTGTCCGAAATTCGGTATCGAATTCCTTATTTTTTTATTAAGATCGCAGGCGGTCCTGCCCTCCGGCGTGAAGCCGGCTCGAAAATGCGGCGGCGCCTGCGCCGGGATTCCGCAGCAAAGCCGGAAACCCAAAGCAGCGCGAGATTGGCGCGTGGAAGCACGGATCTCCTATGAACCGGTTTTGTGTTAAGAAAAGCATCCCGTCCGAATCGCTTTGGAAGCGAAAGCCGGAACCGGCCATGGAGACAAAACTTTTCGGCGGGCCGCGCCGGTGCGGCCTCGCCCCGAAGGGCGCGGCCGTACCGGAACGCAACCGGTCCGGCGGCTACTCTCTGCGATCCGCCTGCTTGAGCGCCTCGTTTTCGGCGTCGATTTCGTCCGTCCAGACGCCGGCTTCCTTATAGTACTTGATGGCGCCCGGATGGATGGGAGCGCCGATGGCGATCAGCGCGCGGTCGAGGCTCCATTTTTGCAGATACTGCTCGTTCAGGGCCACGGCCTCGTCGTGATATTCGAACATCGTCTTGGTCAGGCTGTATACGATATCGTCGCTGAGGTCGTCGCGCACATAGATGCCGAAGGGAACGGCCAGCGTATCGCCGCCGCTGCTCAGGCCGTATTCGCCCTCCGTGATCGAGGAGGTCACGAAGCCCCAGCCCGGCAGAAGCTCGTTGAGCTCGGCCACTTCGTCGTTGGAAATCTCGATGGTGTACACAGGCTTGGTGGTGGCTACGTCCTGAATCCAGGTGCTGGCGGTCCAGTATACGGCGACCGCGCGGCCTTCCTTGAGGCCCTGCTGAACCTCCGCGATGGAGCTGAAGCTGACGTCGTTGATTTTGTCGTAGTCCGCGCCGGCGGCCTTCAGCAGCGCCTTGATCTGGATGTCGCTCTCGGCGCCGGGCTGGGTGATATAGACGTTTTTACCTTCCAGATCCTTGAGGGACGTAATGGTGGGATCGGTGGTGAAAAAGCCGTAGCGAATATCGCTGCCGGAGCAGATCTGCTCAATGGGGATCGGGGCTACGCCGTCCAATTCCCACGTATCCCAGAACGGATCTTCCGCCGTGTACGCGCCGTGGATGGCCCACACGGTCGTGATCGCGATATCCAGCTCGTCCTGTTTGAGCAGGCGGAACGCCGGGCCCGTGACCTGCATGGGTTGCTGGGTGATGGTGTAATCCGGCAGATGGTTGTTCCACACGGCCGCCAACGCCGCGCCCACCGCATAAGTGGATGTGCCCGCGTCCATCGTGCCGAAAGTGATCGCGGTTTTTCCCTGCGCAAGCGCGCCGTTGAGCGGTAACGTGAGCAGCAATGCAGCGAGCAAGAAAACGAGTATTCTGCGTCCGATAGTTTTTCCCATGATCAGTACCTCCCGTATTTTATTTGCCACGAACTCAGCTGTGTATATAATATTATATAATATTATGTCGAAAAAGCAATACTTTTCTCGCAACTTTTTTCGGCATATTTGGCATAAGCCTCGTGGGACGGCAACACGCAAGCGCCCGGAGCGCCGGAAAATTGGGGAAAAAAGAGGACGAAAACCAGATTGCCCAAAAATAAACGATCTGCTATAATTATATATATCCTTCTATCCGGCAGGCCAACCGTAGGGATCGTTGGCAGAAAGGTATCGTCAAGCGCATGCTGAAAAGTAGCAGTATCACCCCGCTTTACAAGCAGGTGGAGAACATTCTTACCGAACGCGTACGTTCCGGGGTGTATTCTCCGGAGCAGCGGCTTCCTTCGGAAGCGGAAATCGCCGCCCAGTTTGGCGTAAGCACCATCACGGTCAAAAAAGCCATCGCCAATATGGTGGAGCGAGGGATGCTCTGGCGCAAGCAGGGAAAAGGCACCTTCGTGGTATCGCCCAAGCACAACCGGGACATGCGCCGCGTAATCAGCTTTACGCAGGTCTGCCGGCTCAACGGCACCAGGCCGGGCAGCAAAACGCTGGAGCAAAAGGTGATCAAAGCGCCGTTTTTCTTTCTGTCGAACATGGAAAGCACCGACAACCAGGTGATCCTGATCTCCCGGCTGCGCTACGTCAACGACGTTCCCATGGCGTTGGAAACCAACTGGTTCCCGCTCTCCTTCTCCTTCCTGTTGGAGGAGGACCTGGAAAACAGGTCTTTATTCGAGGTAATCCACAACAACCTCGATATGACGCTCGTTTCCGCACGCCGCACAATCGAGATCTGCTATGCCAGCGCCAAGGAAGCGAAGCTGCTGGATGTTAAAAACGAAGCGCCCCTGCTGAAGGTGGTCAGCACCATGTACGACCAGACCGATACCCCGCTGTTCATGGGGCAGCAGATCATCAACGCCGATCAGTTCAAGCTGATCGTTTAGCCGTCGCTTTCGGCACGCGGCCGCGCGGCCGCGATCCTGCGTTATCCGCGTTCCCTCCCGAATCCGGATTGCAATGACGCATGCTTTTACCCCGGCCTATTCCCCGGTTGGCCCCGGTTTTAGGCCGTCATTAAGCAGGTTGATCCCATCCGTTCGTTCTGCATCCATCAAAAAGCTGGCTAAGGCGATACGGGAAACGCTTACCCGCCGGCCTGTCCCCACAGGTCGGCGGCCCTTTTTGGGTTACGGCCTCTCGCCCAGGTTTTCGCCGAGAGCCCTCCAAGCGACCCGGCGCCGCTTCCCGTTCGGACGTGCCCCAGCACGCAGAATAATGTTAAATATGGTCAAATGATAGATTTATCGTACAAAAATAGAAAATCAGTTCCTTGTTTCGACCCATAATCCAAAAATATAATAGAAAAAAGGAGATAAGGAGGGCGGGTTATGGAAAAACGGGAGAACCGCGCCCGGAAATGGAAGCTTTTCCGAAAGCAGCGCACCCTCCAGATTTTCGTCGGGTGCGGTTTGGCCTATCTGCTGATTTTCAATTACCTGCCTATGGCGGGTATCGTTGTCGCGTTCAAAAAATACAGCATTCAACAGGGGTTTTCGGGAATCTTCACCAGCCAGTGGGTCGGGTTCAAGTACTTCGTCGAGTTCTTCACCGACTATAACTTCGGCAACGTTCTGACCAACACCCTCGCCATCAGCTTTCTGAAACTGATCACGTCGTTTCCCGCGCCGATCCTGCTGGCCGTCATGATCACCGAGGTTCGCAACCGGTCGTTCAAACGCTTCGTACAGGGCGTCAGCTACCTGCCGCACTTTATCTCGTGGGTGATCGTGGCGGGGCTGATGACGGCCTTCTTTTCCCAGACGCGCGGGGTGGTCAACCAGGCGCTGATCTCGCTGGGGGTCATCAGCTCAGGCTCGGACATGCTTACCAACCCGAGCGCGTATTACTCGCTCGCGACCTGGACGACCATCTGGAAAAGCACCGGCTGGTGGTCCATCATCTTTCTCGCGTCCATCGCGGGGATCGACCCCTCCCTTTTCGAGGCCGCGGAGATCGACGGCGCGGGAAGGCTGAAGCGCATCTGGCACATTACGCTTCCCGGCATCCGTTCCACGATTATCGTGGTGCTGATTCTCTCCATCGGGAGCCTGCTGGGCGGCGGCATGGCCGGGGAGAACTTCGACCAGAGCATGATGCTGGGCAACTCGCTCAACAACAGCCGCTCGGAAATCATCCAGACCTATGCGTTCCGCACCGGCATGGTGGACCTGCGCTTTAACTATGCCACGGCCATCGACCTGGTGCAGTCGGTCATTTCGCTCATGCTCCTGCTGGGCACCAACGCGCTGAGCCGCAAAGTGGCCCAGACCAGCCTGTTTTAAGGAGGGATGGCCGATGCTCCGCCGTCGAAACTCCATTCGCCGCAGCACGCAGGACGTGGTGCTGGATATCGTCAACGTCGTCCTGCTGGCGCTGGTGGCCTTTGTAACGCTGTACCCGTTTTACTACATCCTGATCCTTTCGTTCAACGAGGGCAACGACGCGGTTCGCGGCGGCATCTACTTCTGGCCGCGCGCGTTCACCCTGGAAAACTACCGGCAGTTTTTCACCGACTCCAAATGGACGGACGCGCTTTGGATTACCGCCGCGCGTACGGTGGTTGGCACGGGCCTGAGTCTGTTTTTCACCTGCATCGTAGCCTACGGCCTCTCCCACTCGGAGCTTGTCGGCCGGCGCGTGTATTTCAAGATCATGGTGATCACCATGTACTTTTCCGGCGGGCTGATCCCGTATTACATTCTGCTGAAGGGCCTGGGCCTCCTCAACACCTTCGGCGTGTACGTGATCCCGGGAATGCTCAACGTGTTTTTCGTGATGATCGCCAATTCGTTTTTCGCCGATATTCCTCGGGAAATGATGGAGTCCGCCTACATCGACGGCGCGACGGAACTGCAGACCTTCCTGAAAATCGTGCTGCCGGTATCGCTGCCGCTGCTGGCGACGATGACGCTGTTTATCGGCGTCGGGCACTGGAACAGCTGGATCGATTCCGCCTACTATGTCCGTTCGGACAGCCTGCGCACGCTCAGTTACCGCATGATGGAGGTCGTCAACCAGTCCATGAAGCCCACCACGACCGATGCCACCACCCTGGCCTACGCCTCCGCCGCGGCGCGCACCACGACCCAGTCCCTGCAGATGGCGGCGATGATCGTGGCGCTGGGGCCGATTATGCTGGTGTATCCGTTTTTGCAGAAGTACTTCGCTTCCGGCATGATGCTGGGAGCGGTTAAAGGTTGAACCCGTGTCCGGTGAAACCCGGACTGGCAATAGCCATATGGAAAAGGAGAGATACCCATGAAAAAAAGGTTGCTGGCAACCCTGCTGACCCTCATGCTGGTGGCGACCTGCTGTATCGCGCCGGCCGCCGCGGACGACGACACTACGACGCTGGACCTGTTTGTGAACCATACCTGGTGGCCGCTGCCCGACTGGAGCGGTTCGATACCGGAGTATATCACGCAGCAATGCGGCGTCAACCTGAACGTCACCGTGGCCGCCGACATGCAACAGCTGCCGCTGATGCTCGCGTCCGGAGAACTGCCGGACCTGATCTACTGCGACAATACCGGCAACATGCAGACGCGTCTGGCCAGCAGTGACTTCTGCTGGGACTGGGAGACGCTGATGGACGAGTATGTGCCCGGCTACACCTTCGACACGGACCGCTCCAAGCTTTACCGTCAGGCGGACGGCAAGTTTTACACGATCCTCAACAACTACTCCACGCCCGCGGAACTCCAGAAGTATTCCTGCGCGCTGATCGGCGCCACCACGCCGACCGTGCAGCAAAAGCTTTACGAGGAACTGGGCAGCCCGGTCATCCAGACGACCGACGATTTGATCAATCTGCTGATCGCCGCCAAAAACGCCTACCCGGACCTGATCCCCGCGGTGATCAACACCAACTGGATCGGCGCCGGCCAGACCTCCAGCATGTTCCTGGATGCGTTCGGCTGCGTTTACAACGGCTTCGGCTACGACGAGGCGACCGACAAGGTCATGTATTACATCGAGCAAAACGGGCGGCTCGAGTACTACAAGTTCATCAACCGGCTTTACCGCGAAGGCCTCATCATTCCGGAGAACTTCGCCTTCAACAACGAGGACGAATCCTACGATTACGCATACAACCTCAAGTGCTTCGCCTACATCAAGGGCGCCAACGCCGAGGAGCTCAACCAGAAATGCGCCACCATGGGCGTCGACAGCGACTGGGTGGACCTGCAGACGAACCTCAACTACGGCACGACCTTCAAGAAGTACGACCGTAACGTCGGCTGGTCCGGCCTGTACGTGAGCAAGAATTGCAAGGACCCCGAAGCCGCCGCCAAGCTGATCGCGTACCTCTTCAGCGAGGAAGGCATGCTCACCTCCTTCTGGGGCATCGAAGGAACGACCTGGCACTGGTCCGAGGACGGCACCTACCCCGTGTTCATCGACGATTATTACAACAACGACTGGCTCAAGGCCAACGGCCTGACCAACTGGGGTCTGCTGTCCGGCACGTGGGCGGTGGAGCGCCTTTCCAAGTATGATCCCGAGAACGCCAACGCCGCCGACCTCCTGCGCCTCAGCAACGAAATCAAGACCGTCACCGTCTCCTGCCCGGCCGTCGGGCTGGTAAGCCCGGAGGCCGACAGCGACGAGCAGAACGTCCTCACCAAGCTCAACACCATGGTCACCAACGAAGAGACCAAGATCTACCTGGCGGAGAGCGAGGAAGCCTGCGAGGCCGCCTACAACAACATGCTGGATATGGCCAACCAGATCGGCATGGCGGACCTGGACACCTGGGCCAACGCCACATACCAGAGTGCGAAGGAGATCATGCAATAAAAAACGAATGCTATAGGCGCGCACCTGCCTTCGGGCCGGGCGCGCCTATAGCCGTAAACGAACGGGGGCCGCACGCTCCGATGCAAAAAGCCAAAAGTCTGCCGGGCCGCATGCTGAAACGATACCTGGCGATCGTGCTGTTTCCCATGCTGGTGATCTATACGCTTTCGATCCTGTTCGCCTATCGGCAGATGGTCGACACGGAAAACCAGCGGCAGGGTTTTCAGCTGTCGCTGACCCAGCAGGAACTGATCAGCGCCCTGGAGGTCGTGGAAACCATCCCGGACACCCTCAGCCAGAACGACCAACTTCTTTCCTATCTGCGTTACGAATACAGCTGGGATTGGGAAGCGGTATACGCCTATCTCAAAAACATACGCCCGTCGCTAAGGTATCTGCTGTCGGTCACGCCCGCGGTGGAAACGCTGACCTTTTACGGCGCGGAAAACATGCTGAACCTGGGAGGCTACTTTCTGCCCATGAGCCGCCTGCCCGGCGGCGCCGAAACGTTCAGCACGGGGCGCTGGCTGTGGCTGGACGGCACGCTTTCGTATTTCCGGCCGGTGTGGAACGAATACAGCGGCCGGAAAACGGGCGTGATCCGGTTGGACCTTGCCACGAGCGTGATCGACGTGCTGCGGGAAAGCTACGACGACGGCAAACTGTCGCTGGTGGACCCAAGCGGGAAGCTCCTCTACGGCGAGGCGGTCGACCCCACGCTCCGGAAACAGCAGATCGCTTTGGGGCGCGGCGACGTTACGCTGGTGCTCCAGTACGGGGTGCGGTCTCTCGTGCATCAGCCCATGCAAACGATGATCTATATCGGCGCGCTGCTTTTTCTGCTGCTGATCACGCTTTCGCTGGTCTATCTGAAGTTTTCCTACACCATCGCCATGCGCCTTTCCAGGCTTGCGGAGCACATTCGCGGGATACGGGACGGCGAATACCTTACCTACGACAGCGACCCGGAAAAGGACGAAGTCGGTCTGGTGATCTCCGCCTTCAACGACATGGCGCACCGCACGGACGTGCTGGTCAACGAGGTGCAGCGGGCGGAGCTCCTGCGCCAGCAGGCGGAATACAACGCCTATCAGGCGCAAATCGAGCCGCACTTCCTGTACGGAACGCTGGACAGCATTCGCATGATGGCGGATGAGAAAGGCTATACGAAAATCGCCAACACCATCCTCCAGTTCGCCAAGCTGATGCGCTACTCCCTTTCCGACGACGGCGGGGAGATTACGCTGGGCGACGAGCTCAAACAGGTCAAGCGCTATCTGGCGCTGCAGACGCTGCGTTACGGCCGGCGCATAAGCCACACGGTCACGGTGGAGGACCCGGCGTTGACGGAAATTCCCTGTCCGCAGTACATTCTGCAGCCGCTGGTTGAAAACTGCCTGATCCACGGGTTGAAGGACTGCCCCGCCGGCGGGAAGATCCGCATCCGCATCGGCCGCGAAAGCGAGGCGATCCGGGTAGACGTGGCGGATAACGGCGTGGGGGTCACGCCGGAGGAGCTGATCGGCCTCCGGGAAAAGCTGGACGGCAATCGGCACGATTGTCCGCCCAAAAGCGACGGGCACTATGCGCTCTATAACATCCATACCCGCCTGCGCATGTATTATGGCGCGGGTTCCGGCGTCCGCATGGCTGTAAACGAATGGGGAGGGCTGACCTGCACGCTGTGGATCGTACGAGGGAAGGAATCAACATGAAACTGCTGGTTGTGGACGACGAAGCGTTGATCTGCAATGGCATCTGCAGAATGCTGGCGGGCATGGACTGCGTGGAGGAAATCCGAAGCGCGTTCAGCGGTCTCGAGGCGCTGGAGATCATGCGGGCTTTTTCACCCGACATGGTGCTTTCGGATATCCTGATGCCGGGGATGAACGGGCTGGAATTCATCCGCAGGGCGAGCGCCGAATTTCCTTGCGACCACTACTATCTGCTGACCAACTACGCGCGCTTCCAGTATGCCCGGGAAGCGATCGAACTGGGCGTGCGCGGTTACCTGCTCAAGCCCGTGGAACGGGAGGAGCTTTACGCCGCCGTCTGCCAGGCGCAGGAGCGCATCTGCCTGCGCGCGGGCCTGACGGGCGCCACGGAGGACGCCCATCCGGCCGCAACGCGCGTGGAAAAGCTATTGAAGGAGGAACCCAGCCAGGCCTACGCGCTCACGAAAGTGATGAACCTCGTGCTCACAAACCCGGCGTCCCGGCCGGACGCCCTCCAATGCGTGCGCGGGCTGCAGCCCGACGATGCGGCGGTCAGGACGCTGAAGGCGACGATTCTGCGTATCCCGTGGGAGGGGAAGGGCTCCCGCAGCCTGAACCAGTTGCTTTTAACCCTTTTGCACGACCGGAATTTCGACAGCACGCTCACGGACATCGCCGAGAAGGTGCACCTGCACCCCAGCTACGTTTCCACCACCATGACGCGGAGGCTGGGGGTGTCCTATTCCCACTTCGTCAACTGCCTGCGCGTAGCGCGGGCGCAGCAGCTGCTTTTGTCCGACGAAAGCATGTCCGTTTCCGACGTTTGCCGGAAATGCGGATTTGAGAACTCCAATCACTTTTTCTGCGTTTTCAAACAATGGACGGGGCTTACCCCCCGCGAATACCGAACGAAGGAGAATCGGAATGAACGCCAAACCGACGCCTGAAATGCTCAAGTGGCACGATTACGAACTGGGGCTGTTCTTTCACTACGACATCGAGGTTTTTCAGCCCGGATGGGACTTTCGCAATTCCGAGGCTCTGCCGCCCGCAAGCGCGTGGAATCCCGTCATGCTGGATACCGACCAGTGGGTGCGCACGGCGGTGGCCGCGGGCGCGCGCTACGCGCTGCTGACGGCCAAGCACGGGACGGGCTTTTGCCTGTGGCCCACGAAGGTGCATGATTACCACGTGGGCAATGCCGCCGTCCCGCGGGACGTGGTAGGCGAGTTTGTCGCCTCCTGCCGCAGGTACGGCATCGAGCCGGGACTGTACTACAGCCTGGGCGCGGAATACCTGACCCGGCTGTGCACCGGCGGGGACGGGAAGCTCGACCGGGAGCGCATGAACGACATGATGCTCCGCCAGGTGGAGGAATTGCTGACCTGGTACGCGCCGATTCGGGAGATCTGGTTCGACGGCGGCGTGCTGCGCCCCGAAAAGGGCGGACCGGACGTCGTTTCGCTGGTCAACCGCGTCGCGCCGGAGCTGATCTGCTTCGGCGGCTGCCCGGGGCTGCGCAACGTGCTGCGCTGGAGCGGAAGCGAGCAGGGCGTGGCCGTGCCGGAGTGCTGGTCCGCCGCGCATTACCTGACCGACCCCGAGCGCGACAACGTAACCTGCGATTCTCCCGGCGACCCGGACGATCCGCTCTGGGCGCCGGTGGAGGTCGATATGCCCGTAAGGGATGTGCTGCGCTCGGACATGGCCGCCTGGATGTATATGGACGGCAAGGAAGCCTCGACCTACAGCGGGGATTATCTCTTCGCCCGGTACCTGACCAGCGTGGGGCGCAACGCCAACCTCCTCATCGGGTGCCTGCCCAACCAACTGGGCCTTATCAGCGAGGATCAGCAAAGGGCTTTCCGGGAACTGGGCGACCGCATCCGCCGGGAGCTGGGTATCCATCTGGCGCAGGCCACCGCGCCCGACGCGGAGGGGACGCTTGAAATCCGTTTTCCCCAGCCGGTCGACGTGCGTTTCGCGGAGATCACCGAGGAGATCGCCGACGGGCAGAAGGTGCTGGAGTGGATACTGGAAACCCGCTGGCCCGAATACTGGTGCGAAAAGGACGGCGTGGATCGCTGGATACCGCTGGCGCAGGGACAGTCCGTGGGGCATAAGCGGATCGTGCCGCTGGAGGCCGTACGCGGCTACGCCTTCCGGATCCGCGTGCTGAAATCCAAGCCCGGCGCGAAGCTCGGCGCCTTCCGGCTCTATGGAAAACACGTATACGATTGAGCGCAGGACCGGCGCGGTATAAGCGCGGGACGGCCGCGACAGCGCGGACGGAAGCGCCGGGTCCCTGTCCGGCCGTTATTTTGTGGAACGATTGAAAACCGCATATGCCTGCGCAATCCAAAGCCGTTGAGCAAGTCTCCGCCCGGAGACTTGCTCAACGGCTTCCCTAACGCAGGAGTGATTACATTCATGTTAAATTATGTTAATTTATTACTTTCAGACAATATATAGTGACAAATGGTATTAACTATGATATAGTCGTATCTGACCATAATACCATCGCGACGACTTACAATCTAGTTCTCTCCAAATGCCTTTCAAGCAAGCGTCAAACGCTCGGGCATTTGCTTTCCGCACCAAAATCAACCTGTTCCGGCGGCCCCGGGCCGGTATTCCCCCTTGTAAGGAGCGATGCATCATGCAAAACGAGGAGAGCATTAAACTGCGAAAAGCATACCGGAGCCTGCTGGGCTTTTTGGGGGTGCTGGCGATTCTCTCCGTCATCCTGTGGCAAAGCTCCGATCTGTTCACGTCCAGAACATCGCCGAGTTTCGCGGACTTTGCCCCGGATATCGCGGCGGCGCAGGCCGAAACCACCGCGGGCGTTTTGACCGTATGGGCGGATACGGGCGCTTCCATGAGCGGTTTTGTGCGGGAAACGCGTTCGGCCTACGTGCCTTCCTCCTATAAAATGATGCTGTATGCCTTGCCGGAGATCGCCCGCACGCTCAGCCCCATTGCGCAGGTCGACTATTATCGCTTCGCCAGCACTTTTTCCTTCACCGGCGATGCGATCACGGATGAGCAGCGCGCCCTGATCCGCAATGCGCAGGCCACCGACCCGGACGTCCTCGTCGATGCCGCGCAGTACGACGCGGCGCCCAAGGAGAGCGGCGCCAGCGTCTCCTTCGCCTCCGTGCTCAACGCGCTGGATCTGTCCTCGCCCAACCTTATCCTGACCGATATGGAAGCCGACGGCCTTACCCAAACCGACGAGCCCTACCGCCAGGCGCTGGAACGCATTTTCAACGCCGGCTGCTGCATCAGCGTCGTCGGCATGAAAAGCGCCTTTTCCGGCATCCTTTATAATTACACGAATACCGGCGAGAACTTCGCCTACGGCATGACCGACAGCACGGCGACCCAGCTGGTGTCAACATACCCGCTCCATTGCCATCCGCGGCCGTTTTATGCCGTTATCATCGGCACCAGCACCCAATGCAGCGCTCTCCGGGATGCCCTGCTGGACACCTACCGGAGCGAATGCCAGCAAAAGATTCTCGATCCGGAAAAGGCATTCCCCGAAGAGCGGCCTTTGTTCGTGCAAAGTTACAGCCTCGATTACTGGCTCAACGATCCCTTTGTGCTCGTCACCGCAATCGACGGCGAAGCCGCGGACGCAACCGGCCTGCAGGGCATGACGGAGGCAGTCAACTCCGCTTGGGCGGCGATCGGCGTGCCGCAGTATACCCTGGTCAAGGCCGACTCGGACGAGGAGCAGACCGCCAGCCTTACTTTGCATATCACGCCGAATTCTTCCTGCTATGCCGACACCTATCAAAGCGACGAGTACCAGGTTTCAGCCCTGAACGTACAGCGAGCAAACCCAACCCGGCTGACCAGCGCCGATCAGGCCCCCGACGACGCCGTGCCGCTGGAAGGGCGCGGAACCAACTGCGTCGCATGGACGATGGATGCCTTTGCGGACGATAACCAGTGGTTTGGCTGCTCCGCGGTCACCCCGGACGCAAACGGCCTGACCCTGACGCTGACGGTGCGGCTTTCCGCGTGCGATACCGGGCTTTACCGCATTACGCTGCCGATTGTCTGCAAGCGGGACCCCAACATGGAAAGCAGTCAGGATATGACATGGGCGAACGACTGGTCCGTCATGGCCGGTCGGCTGCCCCAGGCCATCCACGACAGAGATAAATTCGGCACGGTGGCCGCCCATACGGTCAACCTCACGCAGCAACTGGAGCTGTTCCATCGGGTGGAGGCAAGCCTGAGCGGCGACGGTATTTTCGACGTGGCCGAGCTTACCGTGGACCTGGATATTCAATAGGAAAGGGTGGTAAAAATGAATACGCACGTCGGGCGTTGGGTTCATAAGTACTGGCCTACCTTTCTTTACATCGGCAGCATGTGCGCGATCTATATCCTGCTGGTTTTATTCTTCATGAACGTGCTGTGGCCGTGGTTCTACCAGAATGCCGAGCCGACGACCGCCGACCCGCAAAGCACGACGGCCTCCATCTTGTCCCAAAGGGTGGACTTTAAAGGCAAGGTTCAAACCATGTATTTCGGGATGGGCGCTTTGGCCCTGATCCTGTATTTGCTGTATTGCACAAACGGCTGGCTGTCCATGACCCATTCCGCGCACGTCAAATTCAGCAAGGATCTTCGGTTCGCAACCGTCAGCTGTTTCCTGACGTTCGCGCTGGACGAATGCGCGACCTATTTTATCATCTCGGCGCACGAGAACTGGTGGGATCTCTTCAAGCTTGGGATGATCGCCGCTTCCGTCCTATCCTGCGCAATGTGTATTATGATGTCGTTCGTCCGCTCCGTGCGAAAAGAAAGCCGCACACAGAACAAGAAAAAATTCCCCCCGGGGGTCTATTCGGGCATGGCGATGCTGCTGTTTGTGATCATGCTCTATTATGACGGCATTATCGCGCTGATTCGCAACGGGGTTCTGTGGTTTCTGCGTCCCTCCGTCCATCCGATTCTCAGCGATTCGACCCGCTTCGTGCTTCAGCTCAATGTCGATATCCTTCTGCCGCTGTTCCTGGTGGTGCCGCTGGGCATGCTCTGGCTTGCCATGTGGTACGCCTCGCCTTCCTCCGCTTCCACCCCGCCCGGCGGGCGCATCTACGCGCTGGTGCACACCGGCTTCCCGACCCAAAAGGAGGAAGAATAATGGATTCGTACTTCCTGGCCTGCCTCGGCGGCAGCGGCAGCAAAGTGATGGAGGCCGTCGTCCACATGGCCGCCCTGGGGATGTGGAAGGGCGCGGCGCTTCACGTGCTGTTGGTGGACGTGGACGGCGGCAACGGCAACCACGAACAGGCCAAAACGGTAGCGGAGCTGTACCAGAGCATTCACGACCTGGGGGTGGATAACGATCTTTTCGCTTCCAGCCTTACCCTGTACGAATGGACGCCCACGATAGAAGACAACAGTCTGGTGCTGCTGGGACACGGCAACGGCCAGGAGGAAAGCGGACTGCTGAGCAAGCACCTTTTCACCGGACAGGAACGAAGGATGACCATCAGCGAGGGCTTCAAGGGCCACCCCAACATCGGGGTGCTGTTTATGCAGCAGATACTGTCGATACGCGGTCAAAACCAGGCTGATTCGCTGGCGCGGTTTATACAGGCCGCGGCGCAGCAAAAGGCCGACCGGATGCTGGTCGTCGGCTCCTGCTACGGCGGTACGGGCGCGTCCTGCATCCCCGTGCTGGGGCATTACCTGCGCAAAGCGCTGGGGGACGGAATCGCGCTGGGGCTTTTGGCCGTTTTGCCGAGTTTTTCCCTGACCAAGGATTCCGACGATCCCATCGACCCGGACAGCAGCGAGTTTCCCGGCCGCGTCAAAACGGTGCTCAGCACGTATATCGGGCAGCGCATCCTCACCTATCAGCCGCAGGCGGCAGCGCAGCCCCAGCGGCGGAATCTCTACGAGAAAATCTATCTGTTGGGGTCGCCCAAGCCGATCCCTTTCACGCAGTATGCGCCGGGCAACAATCTGCAGCTGAACCCCGCTACCTTTTTCGACTGGTTTGCCTGCGCGGCGGTCGCCGATTACGTTTTCGCGCAAGACCCGCTTCAGGAAGGCGTATACACCGCGTGCCTGGAGCCGGGGCCGTGGGACTGGCGGCAGTTCAGCAGCTCCGTATTCCCGGGGCTGCACATGCACGCCGCCAAGCTGCTGATTGCCGCAGGGCTGTACATGTCGGAGCTGCACGTATCCGCAGAAGAGCTGGTAAAGCCCGCCGCCAAGCGAACCGTCAGGCCCAATATGCTGGAGCTTTACTTCTCGCGGGTTCCGAGCGAGCAGTACGAAACCCTTCAGGGCGTCCTGGACCGCTTTGCCAAATACACAGCCTATCTGGTGTTGTGGTTCTACCAGATCGTTATCAACCTCCCTAAAGAGTTTTTTTCGGAGATGGAAGCGGCGGGATTCCAGCAGGGTAAGTCTTCAGCGGCGCTGGAGCGGATTGCCGAGGATTCGTCCCCGAAGCTTACCGCCGAGGAAATACAGCAATTGCAATTGCTGTATTATCAATCGTTCTTTTCCCCGCCCGCGCTGCTGCGCATGGAAAAGATACGCCGCCAATGCTGGCCTCGGGGCAGCGAACAATCCATTACCGCGGAAATGGGCGACCGCTACCTGAAGGCCTACGCCAGCATTTTCTCCGACAACCTCGGCGACAACGAGGAAAAGCGCCTCGGCGTATTGCTGCCCGACATTGCCCTCGGTCAATACTATTCCCACGCAACGGCCGATAAGCTGCTTGGCTTGCTCTATAACGACGGCGTACAGGCGCGGCAGGCGACAAAGGCCGCCTCCATTCTGCTACGGCGACTCTTCTTCACCATCGACACGATGGTCACGCGAGGCAAGTATGCATAAACATCATGGTCATGAAGATCCCCGGGAACAGCCGCAGCATCAGCCCCAGCGGGTTCCTTTGCTGTCCAATATCGAACTGGAGCGGGGCATCGGCTTCGGTCAGGGGGAACCCGGCCGTTTCAGCCAGGCCAGGCAAAACAACGGCGCCCAGGCGCTGACCGGCATTACGCCGATCGTGAACACCATGACGGGTCAGGCCAACGAGCGCGGAAGTATTCCGGATGTGTGCGCGCAGGAGATCGGCTTTCGCTATATGCTGGACAACCTGGCCGCGCTGGACACGCAGAAGGACGATATGCAGCGGCAATGGGTAGGCGCGCTGTGCGCCTATATCCTTTCGCCCCTGCTCCTCTTTGGCGCGCGGGACCTGTACTGGCGGTACATCACCACGAGAGGGCTGCTGGCGGAACACTCCGATCTTGGCCAGGCGCTTTTTAACAGCATCACCTTGCCGGACGGGCGCACCGGCCGGGAGTGGCGCATTCTGGCTTCACAATCGGGCGGCGTGCCCAACCCGGTGCTGGAGTATTCCCCCGAAAGGCTTGCCGTCCCCTCCGCCTCGCTTGCGGAAGCCGCGGAGATGACCAGGACGTTTCCATGGATCGATGCTACGGGGCACTTTACCGATCCGCTCCCCCAGCTGAGCTTCGAGGCGCTCCTCTTTCTTTACGAGTGGCTGGACTTTCAGCTTACGTCGGGGGCGCAGGCCAACCCCACGCTTAGCAACGCGCTGGAACTGCTGAGAACCGAGGTACATCAACAACTGGACCGTTTCAGCGCTCAGGCGCCTTTCGGCAGCGTCTGGCAGAGGATTCTGCAGGCGTTGCTGCTGCGCAATCTGGTGGATACGGGCATCTGGGTATTCAGGATCGCCGATGCCGTGCCCGAAACCGCGTTTCAAAACGCCATGAAAGACGCTCCTCCGGATCAGGCGCCGATGCGTACCTGGGACAGCATCACCCGCCGATTTACCTACGGCGTCATGATCGACCGGCAGTTCGTCGGTTTTCTGGACGAAACGCAGGTGCTCTGGCTGCCGGCGCCGGGCTGCCTGCAGCATACGCAGGAGTATATCAAACTGGAAGACGTGCTGGTGAAGCACCTGAGCAAGCCCAGTTACCTGCACGCGTACCGTAGCAAGCTGTCGCTGGCGATGGCGAGGTTTCCCCTGCTGCGCGGTCCTTTGCAGGCTTCCGTTTTTCAATGGATGACGGGCTGGGAGCCCGCGCGCCAGGAAAGCTTCTCTCCCGCGCCGCGCAGGCTGGCCCGGGACGACGTCGCCCTGCTCGCGCCGCCGTTTGACATGATGAGCAGCCTATACGGCTATTACGACGCCAACCTGACGCTGTTTACCCCGGTGCTCCGGGTATATAAGGGCATCGACGAACCGCTGAACAACAACGCCGCGTACGGCGTTTGGAATAACGTAAAGCCGACGGAGCGGTATTCCCTGCCGGACGAACCGGCCGCCTCGGAAAAGGCGCTTTTACCCCTTACGGCCTGCGCCGCGACCATCCTGCGCAACAGCGAGGCGCAGCAATACACCCCCAAAGTCGAAATTCTGCACGACGCGCAACAGAACGTATACACCGCGACGATCACCATACCGCAGGGCAACGTTCTGTTTACCTGGAGCGCGTCCTACGCGCCCAACGCCGTGCAGGAGGGGGATTACAACTCGCTGCCGGCGGTAGGGTACTGGCCGGACGGCGCCGCGGTCGCCGACGACCCGCAATGGCATACGTATTACACGTATATCAACTTTCACGAGGGCCGGCGGGCGCAGCGCAGTTCGGCCGTCGTTTACGACGTAGCCGGGGTGCGGCTGTCCCCCAACGCAGCCAGGCCGATTACGCAGTATACCACCGGCGGCATCCATTACGCCTGGCAGACCCAGCTCAGCGCGCGCCAGCCTTCCTTTTGCATTCTGGAGGACGACGGCCTGAGCATCGGGTGCGTGCTGTTCGGCAAGCCCAGGCCGTTCGACGCAGTCACCCACGAAGCGGTGGTGTCCATCGATTTCGGCACCACATCCACCACGGGCGCCGTGGAACTGGACAAAGGCGATCCCCGAAACATCCGGCTGCCCGGCTTTACAAACAGCGTCATCCATTGGGTGATGAATAAAACGCAGGGCGTCAACTGGTGCCTGCACCAGTTCATTGCGGATCGCTTCAACCGCGCGGCCGAAAAGGACAACGCGCAATCCTTTTTTACCGCCATCGCGCGTTTTAACGCCGCGAAAGACGAAAGCGCAACCCCGGCGCCGGCGGGCAGCAAGCTGTATATCGACGGGCACATTTACTTCTACGGCAGCAGCATCCATGAGGATAATCTCATGGAGAACCCCCGGTTTTTCAGCCTCAAGCTGAAGAACATCAGCGACCCGAACTCGACCGCCGGCAGCAATATCAAGCTGTTTTTGCAGCAGGTGATCGAAACCTATCTGCTCTACTGCCGCATCAACGGCGCGATCGCCTCGGAGATCCGTTTCGCCTATCCGCTGGCCTTCCCCAAAGACAAGCAGGATCAGTTCCGCGCTCAGGTCGGCAAGCTGGTCGCCCGGGCGGCGAGAAGCGCCGGGATGCCCAACTGCGTGGCCACCTTCACCAGCGAATCGCAGGCCGTGTGCGCCTATTTCAGCTCCCGGCCCGGCATCATGCGCGGCAAGGAAACAAGCGGCATCATCACGCTGGACATCGGCGGCGGCACGTCCGATTTTTCCTATTGCCGCCAAAACCCGGACCAGACGCTGTGCTATTGCTACTCCAATACGCTGGGCGGGCATCTGCTGGTGGGGGAATACGTATACCATTTCAAAACCAAGCAGGACGACCGGCACCCGAATGTGATGAACTGGTTCTACGACGGGTGCGATGAGGTGGCAAAGACCAAGGCGCAAAAAGAGCAGGACGACATCCACGCGCTGGTGGACGAGCTGGCGTCAACCCCCGCCGAGGACCACGATCGCCTGATCTTCGTCATCGAGCGCTTCATCAGCCTCAACCCGCCGCTGTACGGAGAAATCCTGCTGACCAATTCCTTCCGCGAACAATACACCCTGCTGCTGTTCGAGCTGACGCTGCTGTTGTGGTTCGGCTATCTGCTGGGTACGCAGCCCTGGGCGCAGTCCACCCCGGGCGAGGTCTGCATGCACGTCGGCGGCAACGGCGCCCATCTGTACGACATGATCCGGCGCGAAGACCGCGACGCCATCGAGGCGCTCGTTCCGCCGGAGGGCGCGGTCGGGCTGGCCCTGAACATCAACCCACGCCGCAAAAGGGAGGTCGCCGAGGGCTTGCTGCAAACCAGCGATCTGCTGACGGCCAACCCGAATACCTGCCAGATCGATTGCCCGCAATCCCCGCAGGAGCTGTGGGAAGCGTTCGCCGCCCTGTGCCGGCGCTTCCTGAAAGCCTTCGACGGCCGGAAAGGGCCTACGACCGACTATCTCCGTTCGCTGCTCGCCGAAAAAGAGGAAAGAACGCGGACGCAGTTCCTGCAGGAATGCACCGGCTTTGCAGCCTTGTGCGTTTATCTGCCCGCGTTCTGCGACATGATGATCGAAGACCTGGTCACCAACCGATAGGCTTCCCACCGCAAGGAGGTGCAGCTTTGGCCGATTTATACCGTCAGCCGCCGACGGCACCGCAGAACGAAACGCCTTCCGACCCGCAGGCGGACCTCTCCTCTCAGCTGATCGCTCTGCTTGAGCAGACCAACCGGCTGCTGGGCGAGCTGATCTCCCTGCTGCGCCGGGGCGGAGGGCCGTCCCCCGCGCCCGCGCCCAGGCCCGCCCCGCAAAACGCCGCCGCCCCGCAAAGGAGCACGGCGCCGGCCGGAGCTACGCGGGCCAATAAATGGGTGGAGCTCGTCAACCGCGCTTTTACGCAACCGACGCCCGCGGACGTGCGCGCCTATTTGCAGGCGATACTGGCGCAGGTCGGCGTGGAGCCGCTGATCGTCGATTTTGACGATCGGGGTGAATACCAGCAGGATCGCAGTTACGCGCGCTTTTCGTGCCACTCCACCGGCTGTTGTTTTCTGCTTCCCCTGTACGACGACCCCAACGTCTTCGCCGCTTTCCCCTATCCGACGGGGCCGACCTGGTTTTTGCTAGGGAAGGACGGCCTGCGCGCCCTCTACGATATTTCCGGCAGTCAGCAGAGCCTCGCGCCGCGGCTGGAGCTGATCAAGCCGGCGACCATGCGGCGTACCGGCGCCGTAAACGGCAGCGGAAGCGCCATTTTCGTGCCCCTGCAAAGAGGCGAGATGATCGCCAAATCCACCGACGCGGGTTGAACCGTCCCGCTTCCGGCCGCACGGCCCTCTATTGCTTTTTGTTCGGGTTCTCGCGTTGTTTTGCACAGGGATTCTTTTTCGGCCGGCGGACCGGGCTTTTCGTTTCCGCACGGTCGTTTTTTCGCGCTTCCCGTGGACGGGAAGGTTTTACGCCGATGCATCGTTTGCATATCGACAGGACTTGACGACGCACGATCAACGTGCGTCCGTATCCGTTCTCCGACCCTCAGAAAAGGAGAATACCCGTGAAAAGATGCATCGGTAAAATGGCGATCCCGGTATTCGTCGCGCTCCTGCTTTGCCTGGCGGCGTTGCCCGCCTTCGCACAGGAAACCTCCCTGTTCTTTCAATCCCTGCCGGAAGGCGTTCAAACTCTCCTTGCCGAAGCGTATCCGGGCTGGGCGGCGCCCTACGGCGCGCTGCTGTACGAGGATTATCACGCGGCGCTTGTCATGCTGCAAAAGGACGGTCGGTCCGTCGCCGTCCTTGCGGAGCAGACGGGGGACGGTTACGCCATCGTCGCGGAAAACGACCGCCTGGTACCCGACAGTGTGCCCGTCGACACGCAGACCTGGTGGATACAGGACAAAAACAAAGACGGTCATCCGTATATCTGGTATGATCCGGATCGTGAAAACGGCCTCTATTTGGTGTTTTCAGAGGACGCGGACGGCACCTGGCGGGTCGATTCGGGATCGTTCGGCGATACGAGCGGCTTTTCCGAAAACACCCTGTGTTTCGACGTCGCCAATCAGGGCACGGCCCTGCGCGTATGCTCCGAATCGTATTTCAGCGCGGTATACGCGCCCATCACCGTCGATCTGACCTTCGCGGCGTTCGACCCGGAGGCGGTTCGGGCCGCCTGTGCGGAGATCATGACGCATAAGAACGATCCCATGCTGATCCCTTCCACCATGGAGGCCGACGCGCTTCCCCAGGGGCAGGTGATCGATTTCCCCAAAGGAAAGAAATACCCCGTCTATTCCGGCCCCGGGGAGGACTATCGGCGCCTGGGCGACGACGGGAACGCGACGGTTTCCACCAACGGCTGGATACAGGTTTTCGGCCGCGAAGGCAACTGGCTGTTGATACAGTACAACATTCGGGACGGCCGCAACCGTTTCGGGTACATCACCGCCTCCGCCCTGCCGGGGGACGCGGACGTACCCGAACTGAACTTTACGCACAAGGCCGGCGTGCTCGACGGCAGCGCCACGGACGACCCCCTTCGCACCTGGGCGGAGACGGAGCGCTTTGAAAACGTGGACTGCGAGCAGCTGGCAACCTTCGGCGACGAGGTCTACATCAAGATCGTGACGGATACGCTCAAGTACCGCGGGTTCGCAAACGGCGTCACCCTGCGGGAGGATCACGCCGGCAACGCCGTTGTGACGGCCGAAGGCGCGGCGCTCTTTGCGGACGAGGCCCTCGCGGACGAGCTGGGAACCGTGTCGGGCGGCATAGAGCTGACGGTTCTGCAGCGCACGGACGCGGCGACGCAGGTTCGCGTCGGGGGCAATCCCTGCGCGCTGGAGGGCTGGGTGCGCACGGACGCGTTGCTTTTCGGCGCGCTGGTCACGGACGTGGAGGCCGAATCCAACCTCATCGCGCTTTGCGGGCCCCAGACCGACGATCCCAGGGACTGGTACGGCTACGCCGCACCGTCGACGGACGCGGACCGCGAAAGCATGGACGAATATCCCAATTATCAGGCGCTGGCGCAGGTGAACGGGTTTCTGCTCGTGCAAAGCGAGCGTATCAGCGCAACGACGGTGTACATCCCCGCCGACTGGGCCATCCCCCTGCCGAAGGATTCGGTGTACACAAACGGCGTGGTTTCCGTGTCGCTTGCGCAGGACGCGGCCGTTACGGTCGGCCCGGATCCTTCCTCACGGCAGACGGTGCTTTTGTACAAAGGGGTAACCGTCGGCGTCTCGCTGATGGGAACCGTCAGCCTGACCGTAGACCCGTCGCTGCTGCCCAAGAGCGCCGACATTCCCACCTACGGCTATCTGCAGACCGGCGCGTTCGGCGGCGGCGAGGCGGACGTGCCGTTGCCCGTGGGGCTGCTGACGCCTGCCGGCGAAGCGGATTGCCTCGTGCTGACCGCCGGCCTCAACGGCTGGGACGGCTGCGCGTACGGGTACGGAACGCGGCTGATCCTGCTGGGCGAAACGCAGCGCAGCTATCTGGTGCGCACGCCGACCGGCGAATGCGGCTTTTTTGACAAGACAGACGTTGCCTTGACCGGGCAGACCGCGACGCAGGAAGGCTATGCGGCGCTTTCCTACGGTACCGCCACGCTTGCGCGCGCCGGCGAATACCGGCAGCGGCCCTACGCCCGAAGCGATGAGCTGGGCAGCTGGCCCGAGGGTACGCAGGTAACGCTCCTGTCCGACCTGGGCGCGTGGTGGTGCGTTCTCAGAGACGCGGATACGACGGCCTTTCTCCCGGCGGACGCGCTTACGGGCCTGCCCGGAGACGCACCCGTTTACGAGGGTGTTTATAACGACTTTCGCGACGAACCCTTTGCGTTCACCTGGGGGCTTACGCCTCCGCTGTTCCATACGGATACGGACGCGTGGCTGCTGCTGAGAGACGAACAGGAGCTGCTTTTATCCCATCGCGTATACCGGGACGGCGCGTGGACGGAAAACGGCCGCACGGGCGCGCTTTTCGGCGGCGACGTGCGGCTGCTCGGCGACTTCGGCGGGAACGGCGAGCGGATGACCGTCGAACTGTACGTAAACGACAGCAACGTCGATATCGGGCTCACGCTGAACCGCAGCGGAGAGGACTGGTTTTTGTCCTCCGTACGCCTGACGGAGTACGGCCAGGACGATTCTTACGGCGCGACGTTGCTGTACGACCGGTTGTTCTCCCCGGCGGACGGCGGCCTGACGCTTACGGAAGACGGGCAGATGCGGTTCCTGCCGCTTTCCGAGGCTTGCGAGACGGAGCTCACGCGGCTGGACGCGGGCGCGCTGCTCACGCTTTGCCGGCAGGCCTACGGGGACGCGGGGCTTATGTGGTGAACCGGCTCAGGCCTGCCCGCGCCTGCCGCCCAGCCTGCGCGCCTCGACCACGAAATCCCGAATCAGGTAGAGGAGAATCAGAAAACAGTTGACCGGGATGCTCATGTAGGGCACGCGCGTGCTCACTTTCAGGATCGGCGAAAACTGCGTGGCGCACACCACCAGCCGGATGGAATAGTACAACAGGGCCAGGAAGAACAAGAACCCCAACAGGGAGATGGCCATGTTCAGCAGGTGGCCGGACGTTTTCCCCTCCAGCCGCACCTGCAGCAGATCCACGCGGAAATGATCCCCGTTGCGCATGATCACCGTGGCTGAGGAGAAGATCATCCAGGCCATCATCCACTCCACCACCTCGTCCGTCCAGGACAGCTGCAGCGTGATGGGCGTAAAACGCACGACGACCCTTGTCAGCAGGATAAAGGCGATGCCGGCGCACAGCGCGACCATGAGCCCCTTGAGCACCCGCATCAGCCACAGGTCCATTTTTCGCAGTATTTTCATCACGCGGCCTCCTTACCCCAAAAGCGTCGGAATCCACATGGAAAGCGGCGGCCAGAAGGCGCAGCACAGCAGCACCACCAGGATCCCGGCCACGTAAGGCAGCACTTCTTTGGAAAGGTCCAGAAGCTTGACGTTCGTCACGCTGGAGACCGCGTACAGGCTCATGCCCACCGGCGGCGTCAGCAGGCCGATCATGGACGCCAGAATCATGATGACGCCGAACTGCACGTAATTCATGCCGATCTGATCGATAATCGGCAGGAAGATCGGCGTAACGATCAGGATGACCGCCGTGCCTTCCAGGAACATGCCCAGCACGATCAGGATAAACACGATCATCAGAATCAGCATCTGCGGGTCGGCGGTGATGCTCATCATCCCCTCGATGATCTGGTTGGGGATGCGCTGATGGATCATGAAATACGCAAGGAAGTTCGCGATGGCGATGATGAACAGCGTCTTGCAGCTGGTGTAAAGGCTTTCGTAGACGATCTTCCAGAGCTTTTTCCAGCTGATCTGCCGGTACACGACGCCGCTCAAAAACAGGGCGTAGAACGTGGCGATGATCGCCGCCTCCGTGGGCGTGAACAGCCCGCCCCAAATGCCGCCGATGATGATGACGATGGTCATCAGGCTGGGGATCGCCTTCCAGAAATACAGGAGGCGGAGCTTCCAGGGCATTTTGGGGCCGACGGGGAACTGCTTGCGCTTGGAGATGATATAGACGCAGACGGCCATGGCCAGCGCCATCAGCAGCCCGGGGATGAACCCGGCCGCGAACAGGCGGCTGACCGATACGCCCGTGCAGGAAGCGTAGACGACGAAGGGAATGGAAGGCGGGATCACCGGCCCGATGGTGGCGGAAGCCGCCGTAATGCCGGCGCTGAAGCGGTGCTCGTATCCCGCGTCGTCCATCGCCTTCATTTCGATGATGCCCAGGCCCGCCGCGTCCGCCACGGCCGCGCCGGACATGCCGGAAAACACGACGCTGGAAAAGATATTCACCTGCCCCAGCCCGCCGGGCCAGTGGCCGACCATCGCCTTTGCAAAGTTGAAAATGCGGTCCGTAATGCCGCCGGTGTTCATCAGGTTGCCGGCCAGTATGAAAAACGGGATGGCCAGCAGCGTAAAGCCCGTGGTTCCGTTGTAAATGCGCTGCGCCATCACGGCCAGGATATTGGTAAACCCGAGGGACGCGAACACGCTCGCGCTCGTCACGCCCATCGCGACGCACACGGGCACCCCGACCAGCATCAGCCCGATGAGCAGCACGCAGACAATCAACGCAGTCATGAACAGCAAACCTTTCTCGTTGCGAACGTCGGGGAAAGGGCGGCGTCCGTACGGAACAGGCGCCGCCCCGAGGCGAAAAGGTTATTTGGCGGTGTCTTCCACCATCTGCAGGAACTTGGCCATATCCTCGGCGCTGCCCTCATACTCGGCGACCCTGTCCCACGCGGGCGCCATGGCGGCCTTGAACTCGGCCAGGTCCACCTCCGTAACGGTCACGCCTTCGGCCTCGAGCTTCTGGATGTAGTCCTGCTCGCTGGCCTGCACTTCCGTACGCATCTGGTCCCGGGCTACGGCGGCGGCCTGCTCGATGATCGTCTGCTGCTCTTCCGTCAGGCTCTCCCAGAAGCTGTTGCTGAAGGTCAGGTTGACAGCCTCCCAAGTATGACGGGTGAGGCTTAGGTAGATCTGGTTGGCTTCCCACATGCTGTTGTTGTAGATCGTGGAAAGCGGGTTTTCCTGTCCGTCCACGGTTTTCTGCTTGAGGGCCGTAATCAGCTCGCTGAAGGCGATCTGCTGCACGTCCGCGCCCAGCGCCTCGAAGCAGGCGACCTTCTGCACCTCGCTGGGCGTGCGGATCTTCAGCCCCTTCACGTCCTCGGGATGCTTTACCTCCCGCTTGGAGTTGGTCAGGCAGCGGAAGCCGTAATCCCACGGGCCCACGTTGTGCAGCCCCTTGGCTTCCAGCGTGCCGTCCGCCACCCACTCGGCAAAGGGCCCGTCCACCACGGCGTAGGCCTGCTCATACCCGCTGTACACGTAGGGTGCGGTGATGAGGGCGTAGCGAATGTCGTACTTGTCCAGCGTCCCCTGCGAGACCAGGCAGGCCTGTATGGCGCCCAGGGCAGCCTGTTCCGCCATCTCCACCGCGTTGCCCAGCTCGCTGGCGCCGTGGATTTCAACGATCATGCTGCCGCCGGAAAGCGCCTCCACCTGCGCCTTGAAGGTTTCGGCCGCTTTGGCTACCGGCTCGTTGGGGGCTCCGAAGTGCCCAAGGATGATCGTGGTTTCCGCGGCGGCGGAACCGACGAACAGGAAACAACCCAGCGCGAGTGTCAGTGCGAGTGTCACAGCGAGTACCTTTTTCATCGTTGCCATCTCCTTGTCTATTTCGTTACGGCCGTTCCAGACCGCAATGCACTGCCGAATGTGTATACAAGTTACTTGTTTATACAAGTGTATTTGGCATATATTTGCGTTATTTGAACATATTTACTCCCTTTTTATGCCTATTATAGGGGGTATATTCCTTTGTGTCAATAGATTTTATCATCGATTCCATATTTCGACTTTCGAATCGGCGCGTTCGTCGATATTTGTATTCTAATCGCATATTGTCTTTTTTGTATATACTTTATATCCGTATGTATACAAAATTTTCCGACGGAGCCAGAAAGCCTTGACTTTGAAGGGTTCTTACGCTAAACTAGTAGCCGATTCCAATCCGGATACGGTAAGGGGACGCGGCAGATGGCAAACGGCACCTATAACGCCGAGATATTTCGCATTCTGGAAAGCGAAATTCTTACGTTGAAAATCCCACCCGGCACCACCCTCAGCGAAAACGAGCTGTGCCAGCGCTTCGGCGTTTCACGCTCGCCCATCCGAAGCGTTTTGCAGGAGCTGCGGCTGTCGGGGCTTGTGAATATCGTTCCCTATAAGGGCACGCAGGTCACGCGGATGGATTTCGACATCATCAACCAGATCATTTACCAGCGCATGGCGGTGGAGACCTTCGTGCTGGAGGACTTTATCAAATCCTGCGATACGCTGGACCTGGAGCGGGTACGTCACGCGCACAACACGCTTGGACAGCTGCTGGAAAGCGACGCCTTCGACGCGGCTCAGTTTTACGTGCTGGATTCCCAGCTTCACGAGATCTGGTTTACGGTCACCCGCAAAACCTACCTCTGGGAGTCGATCCAGAAATCCAACTGCCACTATACCCGTTTCCGGATGCTGGACGTGGTCGAGATCAAGAACTTCCACCAGATCGTTCAGGAGCACGGGCAGATTATCGAGGCCATCGAGAAGGCGGACGTCGCCGCCATCCGGCCGCTGCTGCGCAAGCACCTTTTCGGCGGCGTTACGCGCCTGGGCAACCTGATCTTCACCGATCTGAAGGATTACTTCACCCCGGCGCAGAGCTGAGCGGAAGCGCCCGAATACGCAAAAAAGCCCGTGAAAGGCTCCTTTCACGAGTTTTTTTGCGTTTGCCGCGCCGCGCGGGGGTTATCCCTTCACGCTGCCCGCCGTCAGCCCCTGCACGAAGAACTTCTGGCAGGTGATAAACACGAGGATCACCGGGATCAGCGTGAGCACCGACATGGCGAACACGTACCCCCACTGCGTAAACTGGTGCTGCCCGAAAAACCCGGCGATGGCGATGGGCAGCGTTCGCAGGTCGGTGTCGTTGATGACCGTGTTCGCCCAGGGGTATTCCTCCCACGCGGTCAGGAAGTTGAAAATGCTGACCGACGCGATGGCGGGGGCGGCCAGCGGCAGGGCGATGTGCAGATAGACGGTCATCACGCTCGCGCCGTCGATATAGGTCGCCTCGGTGATCTCGTTGGGGATGTTTTCCATGAATCCCTTGATCATAAACGTGGAAAAGGGAATGACCCACGCCACGTAAAAGGGGATCAGCCCCCACAGCTTGTTCACCAGCCCGAGCCGGGTCGCCAGCTCGAACTGCGGCACGATCATCGTGGTGCCGGGGATGATCATCGTCAGAATGATGAAGCCGAACAACAGCCGGTTACCCCGGAAGCGGAACTTGCCCATGACGAAGGCCATGGCGGAGGATGCGAGCGCCGCCAGCGCGACGGAAGCCACCGATACGAGCACGGAGTTCAGGAAGTTCACGTAGAATTTACTCTGGCCGATGATGTAGCGGTAGTTCTCCAGGGTAATCGTGCCGGCCTTGGGGAAGAAGTGCGGCGGAAATTCGTACAGCGCGCCGTTGGGGCGAAGCGAGGTGGAGATCATGTAGAGCATCGGCAGCGTGCAGATGATCGCGCCCGCCATTAGAAGCAGGTAGTTGAGCGCCGCGGCGCGCCGCTTACGGCTGTTTTTCATCGTCATCACGCATCCTTGTTCTTCATGGCTTTGATCTGCAATACGGCCATCAGCCCCAGCGTGAACGCCATGATGAAGCTCAGCGCCGCGGCGTAGCCGAACTTGCCGGTGCTGAAAGCCTTGTAGTACATCCAGGTCAGAAGCGTGTCCGTCATGTGCGCGGGCTTGCCGCCGGTGATGAGCTTGATGGACGTGAAAACGTTGAATCCGCCGATGGTGAGCATGATCAGCGCGAAGAGCACCGTGCCCTTAATGGAAGGGAGCGTGACGGCGCGGAACTTTTTCCACGCGCCGCAGCCGTCGATCTCCGCGGCCTCGTACAGGTCATGAGGCACCTGCTGGAGCGCCGCCAGGAACACCACCATGTTCCAGCCCACGCCTTTCCAGATGCCCAGAAGCATCGCCACGGCCATGCCGCTCCACCGGCTGTCCAGCCAGCGCACGTTTTGCGCCGTAATGCCGGTGATGTTGGTCAGGAAGTAGTTCAGCAGCCCTTCGGTGTTGAAAATATAGCGGAACACCAGCGACGCGATGACCCACGAGGTGATCACCGGCAGGTAGTTGATGACCCGGAAGCCCACGCTGAACCGCCGGATGCCGTTGAGCAGCAGCGCCACGAACAGGCCCACGGCCATCTGCCCCGGCACGGTGATCAGCGTGTAGACGACGCTGTTGACAAACACGACCCAGAAGGTGTCGTCGCCGAGCACCGCCCGGTAGTTGGCCAGGCCGATCCACGGCTGGGCGAACATGGAGCCGAAGCTCCAGTCGCAAAAGCTCATCCACAGCAGCCGGAAGATGGGGTAGACCGTGAACGTGGCGAACACGATCAGCCCCGGCGCCAGCAGCACACCCAACTGGAACCGGTTGAGCCGGGATTTGGTTTCCATGCGCACACCTCCTGGGTTGGGGAATCGGCGGAGCCTTCCGTTTTCCGGGAAGCCTCCGCCGGTCCTCCGGCCGGGCGAACGAAAGAGGATAATGCCGGAGCGCCTGCGCGGCGAGGCGCTCCGGGGAGGGAAGGGGCCGGCCGCCGGGGAGCGTAAACCGGCTGCCGGCCGGGGGCTGCGGGTTACTCGGCGAGCAGGGCGTCCCAGGCGACCGCCAGCTCGTCCATCGCGTCCTGCGCGGTCTTGTCGCCGTTCATCACGGCGGTCATGGCGGCGTTGAGCTCGTCGTCCATCTCGCTCCACGCGGCGACGGTCGGGCGGGCCTTGGCCGTCTGGATGGCCGTGAGGAAAGGCGCGTAATCGGCGTTCTTCACGGTATCGCTTTCCAAAGCGGCCTTGTTGACGGGAATCTGGCCGCACTTGGCCATTTCGGTCTCGGCGTATTCGCCGGTCATGAACTGGATGAACTTCCACGCGGCTTCCTGATTGGCGGTGTTGCACATGGCGATGTCCTCGCCGCCCAGGACGCTCACGCTGCCGCCGTCGCCGGCAGGGATCGGCGCGGTGCCGTACGCCACGTCGGGATAGGCGCCCGCCAGCTCGGAAACCTTCCACGGCCCCTCCAGCATCATAGCATACCGGCCGGTGCCGAAGCCATCCGTCATGGGAATATCGCCGCTGTTAAAGCCGGTTAGCGCGCCCGCCTGATAAAGCTCGGCCAGCGTCTGCACGGCGTTTACGGTCGCTTCGCTGTTGATGTAGCCGCTGGCGACGGTTTGGTCGTCGCTGGTCAGGCTGCCGCCGAAGCTCCAGATGAAGGGGCACACGTTCCAGCCGCTCACGGCGGGCTCGTCCCAGCCCCACACCTGCTGGCCGTTGGCGTTCGTGCCGGACAGCGTCTTGACGGCGTCCACCCATTCCGTCATGGTCGCGGGCACGGCGACGCCCGCCGCCTCCAGCATGGCGGTGTTGTAGAACAGAATCTTGCTGTTGGTGTTCAGCGCCAGCGCGTAGTAATGATCGCCGATTTTGGCGGTGGACATAGCGCTGGTAAGAAGCGTGTCGCTGACATCCGCAAAGTCGCTCATGGCCTCGTCCAGCGCGACCAGGATGCCCATCTTCTGGAATTCGGGGAGCCAGGCGATATCGCAGCGCACCACGTCCGGCAGGCTGCCGGAGCTGGCGCTGACCAGCACCTTGTCGTGCAGTTCCGACCATTCGTGGGATACGGCGTTGACCTTGATTCCGGGATTCTCGCTTTCAAATTCCGGAATCAGCACGTTCATCAGCGTTTCGTTCTCCGCCGACTGCGCGCTGTAGTGGTGCCAGAAGTTGATGGTCACGGGTTCTTCGGTCGTCTCCGCGAAAGTCGAGCCCGCCCACAGGCAGAGCGCGGCCGCCAGCAGGATTGCCAGCACTTTTCGGTAGTTACGCATGAGGGTTCCTCCTTAATGTATGATCTTTACGGATTGCGGTGGAACGGTAAGCGTTCCCACCCCGTCCGCGAAGTCCAGTGTTTTGGGCCTGTTTCCGCGGTTGAACACCGCGGTCAGCCGCTCGTGCGCGAGGCGGCGCTCAAAGGCGAACACGTCCCCGTCCCCGCCGCAGGGCAGCGGGCGGTAGGCGCCGCGGCGCACCGCCGCGCTTTGCCGGCGCAGCGCGATCATCCCGCGCGTCCAGTCAAGCAGTTCGGCGTCGGGATGATCCCACGCCATGCCGGCGCGGCAGCCCGGGTCGTTTTCGCCCGTCATGCCCAGCTCGTCCCCGTAGAACAGGGCCGGGCTGCCGGGGAACAGCATTTGAAAGGCGATCGCCAGCTTCATCCGCCAGCCGTCGCCGCCGGCTTCGGTGAGGAAGCGGGCGGTATCGTGGCTGTCCAGGCAGTTGTACATGCGCAGGTTCACCGCGTCCGGGTACTTCATCAGCATACGGCCGAGCCGGTTTTCAAGCTCCATAGCGTCGATGCGTTCCGCCGCGAAAAAATCGACCATCGCGTCCCGGAACAGGTAGTTCATGGCGCAGTCCAGCTGATCGCCCTCGCAAACCATGCGGCCGGCGTCCCCCCAGGTTTCCCCCAGCAAAAGCGCGTCGGGATAGCGGGCCTTGACGCCTTCGCGCAGGTATCGGAGCGTGCCCGGGTCCAGCTCGTCCGCCACGTCCAGCCGCCAGCCGTCGATGCCGGCCGTATCCAGCCAGTAGAGCATCACGCGCAGGATATACGCGCGTACCTCGGGGTTTACGGTGCGCAGGCGCGGCATGTAGGGGTAGTCCCCCACGCACTCGTAGCAGGCCGCGTCCACCGCGACGGGGAAGCGCTTAAGGTAGAACCAGTCCCGGTACGGCGAGGCCTCCCCGTTGGCGAGCACGTCCGCGAAGGGCGCGAAGCGGACGCCCGCGTGGTTGAAAACCCCGTCCAGCACCACACGGATCCCGCGCGCGTGCGCGTCCGAGACCAGCGCGGTCAGCGTTTCGGCGATGCCGAAGTCCGGATCGACCTGGAAGTAATCGGCGGTCGCGTACTTGTGGTTGAAGTCTCCCGCAAACACCGGCGTCAGGTACAGGCATTCCGCGCCCAGCGACTGCAGGTAGGGCAGTCTGGCCCGGATGCCCGCCAGGTCGCCGCCGAAGTAATTGTCCCGCGTCGGCGCCGCGTTCCACGGCACGTAATCGTGCAGCGCCTTATCCGCGTTGCCCACGGCGAAGCGTTCTGGGAAGATCTGGTAGTACACGATGCCTTCGCACCAGTCGGGCCGGGAGGGAATCTCCGTTTCGCTCACCTGCAGCACCTCGAAAAAACCCCGCTCCGGCTCGTGATCGGTGCAGCCGTATTCGCAGCAGTACGCGGTATCGCCGTCCCGCCCCCGCAGGATGAAAAAGTACTTGATGTAGTGCGCTTCCTCGGGAAAATCCACGTCGCACACCCACTCGGCGTGCAGGGCGTCCCGACAGCGCACCCATAGCGGAACGCTGCGGGCCGTTTCCGGCCGGTCGCGCTTCCATAGGCGCAGGGTAACGGCCGCGCAGTCCTCCCGGGCGGTAAGGATGCGGAAACGGATTCGGTTCCGTGCAAGCGGTTGCCTAAAGGGCAAAGCAGATTCGTGGTTTACGGCGGACAGGTTCATTTGTTCACATCCTATGGCTTGATTCCCGCTCGATGAGCGAGGTGCACAGCATCGTCTGGCGGTTGGCCGCGTGGTGGCGGATATGCTGAAACAGCAGTCGCGCCGTTTCTTCCCCAAGCATGGCGGTATCCACGTTGACCGCCGTGAGCGGCGGGTCGGTATAGGGCGCGAGCGGGTCGTTGTCGAACGTCACCAGCCCGATCTGCCCGGGCACCCGGAAGCCCGCGGCTTTCAGCGCCGTAAGCGCGCCGAAGGCGGTCAGGTTGTCGTTGCAGAGAAAGGCGTCCGGCAGGGTCGGGTCGTTAAGGGCGGCAAGCGCCGCCCGCCCCGCCTGTTCGGCGCTGCCGTCGGTGGGCAAAACCATGCGCTGCTCCCCCGGCCGCAGGGCCGCGCCGTACCCTTTTACACGCCGCTTCACAAAACCGGCGCTTTCGTTGCCGCCCAGATAGGCGACACGGGCGTAACCCTGCGCGTACAGGTGTTCCACCGCGAGGGCCGCGCCCTGCGCGTTGTTCACGTCCACCCAGCTTACGCCCTGGCGGGCCGCATCCGGCTGGCCCAGCACCACGCAGGGGAACGCGTCGATCTTTTTCATCAGCGCCGGCTTAACCGTGGAGGGCGGCAGAATCAGCCCGTCCACCTTATGCTCCAGCATCAGGCCCTCGATGGAGGCGGAGCCCGCCGCGTGCCGGGCGCTGTTGGAGATGATCACGTTGTAGCCCGCCGCCTGCGCCACCTGCTCGATGGCGAACAGGCTTCGGCTGAAGTATACGTTGCTGAAGGCGTCGGCGTCCCGCGCGTCCACCACGACGCCGATGGCGCCGCTCAGTCCGCTGGCCAGGCTGCGCGCCAGGCTGTTGGGGTGGTAATCCAGCTGCTGCATGGCGTCGTAAATTTTCGCTTTCGTCTCTTCCGTAATGGTCGCCTTGTCGTTTAATACGCGCGACACGGTGGAAGGGTTGACGCCCGCGAGCTTTGCCACGTCCTGAATCGTCGCTGCCATAAGCATCTCCAACGGTTTTATTTCATCAACGCAATCGCTTGCATGACCCTAGTATATCCGCACCCCGGCAAAATGTCAAGCCCTCTTTTTGCAAATCGCAGGGGAAGCGGAACGCCTCGCGTCTTTTCCCCGATGCCGGGAAACGGCCGGATTGTTACAATCCATCGTACCATGTGTATTGCTACGAATAGTACGCTATGCTATAATTCATCTGTAATTTACCTCCCTGCGGAACATTTTCGCAGGCTGCCGCGTTACGTATGTTGATTTCCATTCTCATTCAGTCTACCGAAACGGAGGAGAACCTATGAAGAAGCTTACGGCGCTGCTATGCGTACTCTGCACGCTGTCCCTGCTGTCCGGCGCGCTGGCCGCCCCGGGGGACGCGTATCTTTTCACCGACGACCAGAAGGAAGAGCTGGGCATCAGCGATTACAGCACGCCTACGATGGCGGTGGTCGGGGATACGGTGTACACCCTGTGGGGGTCCGACGTATTCACCTGGAAAGTGGGAACCGATACTCCGGAAAAGGTCGCGTCCAACCTGTTCAGCGGCTATTACGATACCTACGACGACGCGCAGTCCGCCCTGGGCGACGACGCGGAGCGCCTGACCAACCTGCTGATCAGCGACGGGGAAGCGGTTTACGGCCTTAACGACCTCAACGGCTATCTGTACCCCCTGACCTTCGCGGAGGGCCAGGCGACGCTCGGCGAGCCCGTCAAGCTGGACTGGTCGCCGATCGAGGAACAGCGCAGCGGCAGCGACTATACCGAGGTTTCCAGGCCCTGCATCGTCGGCGGCTCGCTTTACCTGCTGGTGCGCGACGGCAACGATTACGACAATCCGCTCCTCTACGCTTTCGACCTTGAGACGGGTGAAGCCAAGACGACGCAGGTTTCCTTCGTGCAGGATATGACGCCTTACCGGGACGGCACGCTACTGATGGAAATCTACGATTATTCAACCGCCTATGACTCGGATACCGGCAAGATGCGTAACCCCACCCTCTCGGTGTTCAATCCGGCGGACGGCAGCGTGACGCCTGCCGGGACACTGGGTAATTCCAACGTGTCCGGCCTCGCCTACGACGCGGATAGCGATACGCTCTACTACACCACCAACAGCATGCTCATGGCCATGCCGGCGCTGGGCGAGGCCACGCAGGTTGCCTACATGCCCGTGGATTACGCCAGCGACGCCCCCGCCTGCGTGCTGCCCGGCGGCCTGTACGCCATCGATATGTGGAGCGGGCTGATCGTGCGCAACACCGACCCGCAGTACCTGCCCGCCACGTCGCTGTCCATCTACGGCGGCAACCTCGACAGCGCGGCTTCGGCCTTCATGGCGCAGTACCCGGACGTTCCGCTGGTCTTTAATCAGGACGTGTATTACGATTCCGCTTCGTCGCTGGCGCAGGCCATGGTGTCCGGCGACGCTTCGTTCGACGTGTATTATTACGACCTGAGCTATCAGGACTTCGCAAGCCTCATGAAGAAGGGCTATTGCCTCGATCTGTCGCCCTATTCGGATATTACGGATCAGCTGAACGAAGTGTACCCCTTCATCCAAAGCGCGATTACGGAAAACGGCGTGTTCTACGCCGTGCCGACCTACCTGTACTCCAACGGCCTGAGCTTCTATAACGCCACCTGGGAGGAGGCGGGGCTGACGGACAAGCTTCCCACCTCGTTCATGGGGCTGATCGACTTCATGCAATGGTGGGTGGACGAGGGCATGGACGAGCACCCCGACCTGCAGCTGATGCAGTACGCCTACGATTATGGCGATACGCTTTTCTATCTCGCGCTGAACCTGTACATCGACCAGTACCAGGCGGAGGGCAAGGACCTTGCGCTGGATACGCCGCTGTTCAGGGAAATGCTTCAGGCCATCGAGGATCTGGACTGCGACGAGCTGAACGAAACCATCCCGGAAGAGGATGATTCGGATTCCTACATAAGCTACGAAGAAGAGATCAGCAATTATCTCTTCACCAATTACGGCGACTGGCTCTCCGCCTACGCGTATTCGGATTACGCCACGCCGCTGGTATTGCCCATCGAGGACGGCGGGCCCGCGTACGTGCCCGCGTACGTCACCTGCGCGTTTATCAACCCCAATTCCCAGAATATGGACATGGCGGTGCAGTACCTGCGCAGTGTGCTGAACAATATGGAGGACGTCCAGCGCATTATGCTGTTCCCGGACGACAACGACCCGGTACCCAACCAGTATTATACGGAAATGGTCGCCGATTACGAGAACATGCTGGCCGAGGCGCAGGCCAAACTGGAAACGGCGGCCCCCGAGGACGTGAAGGACATCCAGTCCTCCATCGACAGCTACAACAGCTTTCTCGCCAAAAAGGACGAATACTACTGGACCGCCTCGGCGGAAAGCATCGCCGCCTACCGCGAAATGGCCAAGCTCTGCTATGCCGCCACGCCCAACGTGCTCAGCTACAGCGTAAGCGACGAAGCCTCCTCCGAAATTTCGTCGCTGATCAGCCGCTACGAACAAAAGCAGATCACGCTGGATCAGTTCGTGACCCAGGCGGATCAGAAAATCCGCATGATCCAGCTGGAAGGGCAGTAACCGCCGAAAAACCGCGCGCCGGGCGGCTTCCCGGCGCGCGGCGGTTATTGCCGTAAAGGAGGCGCAACGGTTTGTTCCGGCGTAAGAAGAGCGTGCTCGTTTTTTTGCTGCCCGGGCTTATGGGCCTGGTTCTGTTTTCACTGGCGCCGTTCATCGGCGGCGTGTATTACAGCATGACGGACGGCACGTTTCAAAACAACTTCGTAGGGTTTGAAAACTACAACGAGATCTGGCACAACGAAATGTTTCTGCTGGGGTTGAAAAACACCATGGCCCTTTCGCTTTTCTGCGCTCCGGTCATCTGGCTGATTTCGTTCCTGCTGGCCGTGCTGCTTCAGTCCCTGGGGCGGCGCGCCGCGTTTTTCCGGGGCGCGCTGCTTTTGCCCTATCTGATGCCCTCCTCGGCGCTGCTGCTGATCTGGCTGATCCTGTTCGATTACGGCGGGGCCGTCAACCGGCTTATGGCGGGCCTGGGGTTCGGGCGCGTATTGTGGCTGGAAGGCGACGCGCTGCGCGTGCCGGTGGTGGCGCTCTACATTTGGAAGAACCTCGGCTTTTCGGTGGTCATCTTCGCCTCGGCCCTGCAAACCGTGCCGGAAGCGTATTACGAATACGCGCGGCTGGAGGGCGCGGGGCCGCTTACGCAGGCGCGGCGGATTACGCTGCCCCTGCTCATGCCCACGGCGTTTCTGGTGTTCATCCTCGCGTGGATCAACGCCTTCAAGATTTTCAAGGAAGCCTATTTCATCGGCGGCGCCTACCCCGCGGAAGCGGTGTACACCCTTCAGCATTTCATGAACAACAAGTTTTCCCGGCTGGATTATCAGGACGTGACGACGGCGGCGTACAGCTTCGCCATTATCGTGTTCGTCCTGTTCGGGCTTCTGTACGCCACGCGGGCCGTGCGCACGCCCGACCGCATCTGAGGGGGTGCCCGGCATGACGGAATCATCGATCCCCGCGGCGCGCGCGCGGCGGCGCACCGGCGCGGGCACGCTCATCTCGGTTACGCTGCTTACGCTGATGGCGGTGCTCATCCTTTTGCCCATCGTGTTCACGTTTTTATACTCGTTTTTCCCCAAAAGCGAGATTACCGCGTACCTGAAGCTTCGCGGCAACTACGACGACACCCAATGGCTTCCGGCGCTCCTCTCCCCGCAGATCGCCACCATCCGCCAGTATTACACCATCCTCATCGAGGACCCGCAATACCTCAAGCTGTTCGTCAACTCCGCCAAGTACACGGCGGGCATCCTGCTGGGGCAGGCGCTGATCGTGCCCATGATGGCCTACGCCCTGAGTCGGTTCGAGTTCAAGGGGCGGGACGCGCTGTTTTTCGGCATCCTGATGCTTATGGTGCTGCCCTTTCAGGTGACCATGGTGCCCAGCGTCATCACCCTGCGTTTTCTGGGGATTCTGGAAACGCCGTGGGCGGTGATCCTGCCCATGTGGTTTTCGCCGTTTTACATCTTTTTGCTGCGCCAGTTCATGATCGGGCTGCCCAACGAGCTGTTGGAGGCCGGCATGATGGACGGCGCGGGCACCCTCCGCTGTTACGCGCACGTGGTGCTGCCGGTGTGCCGTCCGGTGCTGGGCGCGGCGGCCGCGCTGTCGTTCGCGGATTGCTGGAACCTGGTGGAACAGCCGCTGGTGTACCTGGCCAACCGCACCGCCGACCAGCCGCTTTCGGTGCTGTTCAACCAGATCAGTACCGACAATTCGGGCGTGGCGTTCGCGGGCGCGGCGTTGTACATCCTGCCGGCGCTTTTCGTCTACTTTTTCTTTCAGGAAGACATTCTGCTGGGCGTCACGCTCAGCGAGCTGAAATAAGCGGGAAGGGGAACATCCGCCATGAAGCTGAAGAAATTTGCCGTTCGCGGGCTGATCGCTCTTGCGGTCACGGTCGCGCTGTGCATGTTTTTCGCCAACACCGTCGTCACCATCACCACGCCGAAGGTGCGCGTGGTGCAGGCCGACCGGGGAAAGCTGGAGCAGAAGATCAGCCTGGACGCGCAGGTCTATTTCCCCAAGACGACGGATTACACCCTGACCGACGCCATGCAAAACAGCGTCGTCGTGGACAAGGTGTACGTGCGCGCCGGGCAAACGGTAAAGGCGGGCGAAACCATTTTTACCGCCACCATGCCGGATTATGCCGCCGCCATGGACGAGCTGCAGTCCAAATACGACGCCAAGGCCGCCGAACTGCTGGATAAGGACATCGAAAACCTGCGCACCGATAAGGACAGCACCCAGAACGAGCTCTACGAGGCCGTTCTGGACAAGCAGACCGCCCTCTCGCAGGCCGAGCACGACGCGCGCGTGCTGGCCGTCGGGCTCGGCATTACGCTGGGCACCGATTCGACGCAGTGGAAGCGCCGCGCCGACGGGCAGGACGAGCTGCTCGCGGCCGTGCAGAGCGCGCTGGACGCCCAGGCGGCGTACGATAAGGCCTACAATTCGTTCTTCCGGGATTACAAGCGCAGCAGCACCCAGTTCAAGGATACGACGTTCAAGTACGTCAAGGAACGCGACGCCCTTCTTTCGGACATGAACGACCTGATGGACGACATGGTGGCCCTCTCGGAGCGCCAAAACGCGCTGACCAACGTCACCGCGCCGCACGACGGTTACGTGGTCGCCATCGGCCTGAAAAGCGGCGATACGTACGACGGCAAAACGAGCGCCTTCACGCTGAGCGACGAGGACGCCGCGCCGCAGCTTCGCGCGGACATCACCAGCCTTGGCAAGGTCATCTCGGACGGCACCAAGGTGGAGGTATCCAGCTCCTACGGCACCGAAAAAACCTCCGTGGAAAACACGGCGCTGGACGCCGACGGAAAGAAGTACCTGTACATAACGCTTTCGGACGACGTGATTTCCGCCAAGGGCGGGGTGACCGCCATGCTGACCGACGGAACCGTGGCCGTCACGGTGCGCTACAAGGCGAAGGAGTCCGCCACGCTCATCCCCGCCGCCGCCGTGCGCAGCGAGGGCGAGGGGGAGGATTACGTCTATGTGATTCAGTACGAGGGCGGCGGCATCCTGAACAACAGCACCATGAAAGTGGTCAAGACCTCCGTTACCGTGCTGGAGCGCGGCGATACGACGGTCTCCGTGCGGGAAGACATGGATTACCAGCAGATCGCCGCCGGGGAGGATCGCGCGCTGAGCGACGGGTGCACCGTAATGGAGTATGTGGATTGACACCGTATGGACGGAGGTAGCCATGAAGAAGCGAAACCTGCCGGGCTTTCTGGCGCTGGCCGTATGCATAGCCCTGCTGAGCTGGTCGGCCGTCGAGGTGTGCGCCGTCGGCGGCGACCTGCAATACCTGATCCCCGCGCCGACGATCGAAACCGGCCTTAGCGGGCAGGGGGACGCGCAGGCCGATTCGCAGGCCGATTCGCAGGCCGATTCGGAAGCCGGCGCGCAGACGACCGCCGTGCGGCCCAACGCCCGGGCGCTCGCCCTGCTGACCAGCCTGCAGACCGCGGCGGAGGACTGGGACGGGATTATCGAGCGCTATACGCTTTCCGGCATCGTGGAAGGCGCGACGCTCGTCGGCGACACGGACGTCTCCAAACAGGCCCGGCTCTGCGCGCTGGGGCCGGACGCCTTTTCCCTGACGCCCAAATACCTGCGCTTCGGACGGTTGTTTTACCCGGAGGAACTGGCAAACGGCTCCGACGGGGTTTTGCTGGACGAGCAGCTGGCGCTGGCGCTGTTTCGGGTGGCGGAGCCCATCGGCCGCACCGTAACGGTCTCCGGGGTGGATTTTACGGTGATCGGCGTGCTGCGGCATGCCAAAAGGGTCGGCGACAGCGAGGATTACGCCGCCTACGTCCCGCTTGCCGCCCTGTGGAACGAAGCCGTTCAGCTGGACGCCCTGCAGGTAACCGCGCGACCCATCTCCGGCGCGGGCGCGCGCGCCGCCTTCACGACGGCCATGCAAAGCTGGCAGGCCGGCGGTACGCTGATCGACCTGCACAAGGAGGGTATGGGCGCGCTGCTGCCGCTCCGGGTGCTTTTGTTCTTTTGCGGCTGCGTAGCGTTCTTTACCCTGCTGAAGCTTTG
Source organism: uncultured Oscillospiraceae bacterium (assembly GCA_964640955.1). GTDB lineage: Bacteria > Bacillota > Clostridia > Christensenellales > Aristaeellaceae > CAXXOK01. The sequence goes on from CAZXJI010000015.1 coordinate 44,939, forward strand.
GAAAGGCCGGCTGCGCTGGTTTATCGGCGATTGCCGGGAGCGGCTGCGGCTGGAGTATGCGATGAAGCTGATGCCGCGCCTGCTGGCCGGCATGCTCCTGATGGCGCTGAGCTGCTGCATACTGGCCTTCGGCGCGGCCGCGCTGATCAATTACATCGTCGCGCCGGTGTACACCTTCCCCGAATGGGTGCCGACCGTGCTGGTGGAGTGGGACGATATCACGGCCGCCTTCTGGCAGGTGTGGCAGGGCGCGGCGGGCATGATGGAGCTTCGAAGCCCCGAGCTGATCCGCATCCGCTATTTCGCCATGCTCACGGCCTGGTGCAGCGCGGCGGCGGCCGTGGCGCTGACGAGCCTGTGGACGCGATGGCGCACGAAGCGTGTGGGCAGCGGAATATAAAGGATACGAAAGCGGACGCCTGTTCGGCGTCCGCTTTTCTTTCTTACTAGCCGTCGCTCCCGGCGGATCATCCGTCCTCGCCGGGGTCCGAGCGCCGGTTTTTGGGCAGCGTTCCGATCTGCTTTTGGTAGACCAGCCTCCCGTACGCGGCGCAGGCGAACCCCGCCTCCCGCGCCGCCTGCGAGGCGGTGCGGCCCTCCTCCATCGCCTTTTGCATCCGCCGCGCCCGCATCGTGCGAACGTAGCCTGCGAACGTCGCCGCGCGCTCGCGCCGCAGGGTTTGGCGGATCGTCGCCTTGTCGATTTTCAGCCGTTCGCTCAGGCCGCCGAGGCGGAGGGGTTCGCCGATGTGTTCGTCGATATACTCGTCAATCTGCCGGATCAGCGGCCCCTCGTCGAGCTTGACCAGGTTTTCCAGGTATACGTACCCCGTCAGCGCCCGCAGCATATGGATGGCGGCCGTGCGCTTCTCGTGCGTAATGTAGGGCAAACGCATGTAGAGGTTCCCCAGCTCGTCCAGCTTCAGGCCGTGGCGTTCCAGATGCTGCCAGAAGGACTGGAGCATGGAGGGCGACAGGTCCTCGCTGCGCGCCTGCCCGATCATCAGGTAGCCGAGGAGGCGGTCGTGGTAGACGAGGGGATACACGCTTTCCTCCAGGCCCGCGTGGCAGATGAAGGTATACAGTTTTTTCGTTTCCCGGGCGATTTTCAGCGCTTCGGTGTCGCAGTTGTTGCAGGCCTGCTGCAAGGCGGGCTTCTTTTGCAGCTCCGTGCAGAACTGCGAGTTGATATCCGACGAGCTGGTGAGTATTTTCTGCCCGTCCGGACGCCAGAACGAAATGCGCATGTTGGTCAGCAGCTGAAAATCCTTCAGGAGCGCCTGCAATCTCTCGCTGTCGATGACGATATCGTTCAAGGCTGTATCCCCTCGGCTTTCGTCCGTTCGGTCGTGCGGGAATGTCGTGCGCGGCCCCGCTCCGCGCGCGGGGCCGTTTCGGTTTTTCCGCTTTCCGGCGGCGGTCGGTCGCGTTATCATTTCGAGAATGTTCCCGTTTCTCCTCCCGCCGCGGTTACCGCATCTGCAGGATCGGGCGGTACGGCACGCGGCTCACCGTATCCATGGAAAGCCAGGCGGCCGCCTCCATCAGTTCGTTCTGCACGTCGTTCATGCCGACCGGGAAGTGGTGGGAAAGGCCGTGGGAGAGGACGGTATTCACGTAATCCAGGACGGAAATGGGTTCCCCGTTGAGGCTCAGGCCGCCGATCCAGCCGCGGCTCCCAAAGAAGCTCGGCTTCTCCCCGCCGATGAATTGGCCCCCGGAAACGAGCAGCCCGTCGCACTCGCCGGTCAGCCGTCCGACGGTGACGGTGTTGGGGGCGAAAACCATGTCCCGCGTTACGCCGCAGCTGTTCAGCCCCCGGCCGGGCACGTGCGCCTTGCCGTGGTAGTTGACGCCCAGGTCGTAGCCGTCGAGCGCGAAGTTGCAGGCCGCGGGGCCGCAGTGCCACAAAAGCGCCGTATCGTCCCCGGTGTCGAAGGCGGACATATCCATGAGCATCGCGGACTGCTGCGTAAGGCTTTGCAACAGCAGCATGCTCACGGCGCTGAGCACGTCCCCCTCGCAGGCGGTCGGCAGCCCGTCGTCGTTCAGGCGCGCGACGATGGAGCAAACGGAGTAATCCAGCTGGGCCTGGAATTTCGGCCAGCAGCTGACCGCCAGCGCGTCGAAGCGGTTCTCGGCCGCAAACTCCTTATAGGCTCTGAGCATCCGAACGTTGAGCAGGTGATGCTTGGCGGCCTTCGGGTGCACGCTGTGCGCGGCGGCGTCGAAGGCATCGGCCTGGGCCGCGAGCTCGGCGGCGTCGTAGCGCTTCGCACGCTCCAGAATATCGTCAAACTCGGGCAGCCGGTCGTACTCCATGCCGGGGAACCGCCTGAGCAGCTTGCGCTCGTCGAAGTACAGATCGTTGAATCCCGGGGCGATGCCCCCGATCAGCGCGATGCGCGAACGGCAAAGCTGTTTTACGGCGCGCAGCGCGCGCACCGTAATGCCCATGCGCGGCGCAAAAAGCGGGTCGGCCACCTCTCCGAAGAACCATTTGCTGGGGATTTTCTCCTGATCGTAATAGGTGCGCCCGATGGACTGGTACATGTTGACCGAGCAGTAGGAGTTGAAGGGCACCGCTCCGTCCTTCGCCTGTTCCCCGATGCCCCACCAGCCCACGGGATAGGGCGAACGGATGTAGATCTGGGCCAGCAGGCCGGCCGAGAAGCTGGTGCACTGAACCAGCAGAAAATCCGGCGCCTCTTTGGCGACGGCCTGAAGCGAGCGTTTGGCATCCTCGGGCGTGATGACGGTTTGAGGATACACGTACAGGGACGCGCCCATCTGCTGAAGGAACGCCCTCAGCTCCTCCGCCGCCCTTCCGAAGCGCGATTGTTTGTCCCCGGGGAAGCTCAGTTGACTGGTGCCGACCAATGCCACTTTGAAGTCCATGGTTCCATCTCCCTAACGGTCACTTATCATCGATGCCGGGCGCAGGCGGGCGTTCACCGTTTTTCGCCGGTCTGCAGACGCACCATGTTCCAGGAAAGCGGGGGCAGGACGCTTCGCGCCACGTTCCCGGCGACGACGGCCGTGCGCCCGTCCGCATGGGGCCGCACATTTTGCGGGTTTTCGGCGGTGTTGATCGCGTCCTTGTCCGGGTGTTCCAGCACGACGTGCTCCAGGACCGACGCCTGCCCAAACCCGTTCAGCGTCACCGCCAGCTCGGCAGGCTCCGGCGCGCGGTTGACGGCGAAAACCGTAACCGTGTCCCCCGCTTCGCCAAGGACGGCGACGCTATCCACGTAAGGCACGTCGCCGATGCGCTCCGCTCGGTACGTTTCGCAGGTAAGCCGGCCCCTCAGCGCGGTTCCGCGGCCGTAGCGGGAGGTGTAGAGGAACGGGTAGTAAATGGTCTGCGCCCACGCGGGCCCGTCGTTTTGCGTCATTATCATGCCCGCGACGTTGATCAGCTGCGCCTGGCAGGCCATTTTCACCCGGTCGCAGTGCCTGACCAGCGACATGAGCTGGGAGCCGAACACCAGCGCGTCCTCCAGGCTGTAAAGGTATTCCTCCCGCCGCGGGCCGACCGTCCACCAGCCCTCGTCGTTGTCGCTTTTGTTGCGCTGCGTCCATACGTTCCACTCGTCGAAGGAAAGGTGGATGCGGCGCGAGGAGTGCTTTACGGACTGCACGTGGTCGCAGACCGCCGCCACCGCGTTGATGAAGCGATCCATTTCCACCGGGCTGCCCAGATAGGCGCGCGAATCGGCGCCGTCGTTGTTCAGGTACTGGTGCAGCGACAGGTAATCCACAAAATCGTACGCTTCCTCCAGCACGCGGGCCTCCCAGCGCCCGAAGGTATCCATATGGAAGCTCGAGCTGCCGCAGGCGACCAGTTCCAGCGAAGGATCCATCATCTTCATCAGGGACGCGGTTTTGCGGGCGGTCTGCGCGTAGTCGTCCATCGTGCGGTGGCCGATCTGCCACAGGCCGTCCATCTCGTTGCCCAGGCACCAGACGCGGTCGTCGTACGGTTCCTCGCGTCCGTTCTTCACGCGCAGGTCGGCGTATTTGGTTCCCTTGGGGAAATTGCAGTATTCCAGCAGCGCGGCCGCCTCCGCGGGCCCCCGCGTGCCGAGGTTGACGGCCATCATCACCTCGGCGCCCACCTGTTTCGCCCACCGGTGAAACTCGTCCGTGCCGATCCGGTTGGGTTCCACGCTGTGCCAGGCGGGGTCCAGCGCCGCGGGGCGGGCGTCCCGCGGCCCCACGCCGTCCTCCCAGCGGTATCCGGACACGAAATTGCCGCCCGGATAGCGGATAATGGGAATCTGAAGCGCCCGTACCAGCGCGATTACATCCCGGCGGAAGCCGTCCGCGTCGGCCGTCGGATGCGAAGGTTCATATAAGCCGTGGTACACGCAGCGCCCCATGTGTTCCACGAACGATCCGTAGATGCGGGGGTCGACGGCTCCGATGCGGTCGTCGGGCGAGAGGCGGAGTTCCGCTTTCACAGTGAAATCCTCCTTTTTCATTGCTTACGGCTAGATTTTAACGAAACGGCGGCGCGAATGCACGATACGGCCGTACGATGCCCTGAGACAATTGTGCACTGATTGAAAAAAGCGTCGCGCACATTACACGAAATTCACCGTGGGAAGATACGCCTGTATCTTTTTTTGCGAAATCGAACCATTATAATAAAGGTGTCGACAACGGACCGGTTCGTTCCAAAAGTTCACAAACCAACGGGTTAAGAAAGGAAGATGAAAGGTGCGCAAGGTTTTCTCTCTCGTGGTCGCGGTGATGCTGCTGGCCACCACCGCCGCCTTCGCGGAAACGGGTTCCTATAACGTTCTGTGGTCGGGCGAGTGGTACGAGCCCTACGACGCCGACAACACCGTTACGGTCAACGTCGCCAAGAAGTACGACTCCGGCGTAACCTACCCCACGGGCGAATCGCTGGAGGACAACTACCTGCTCAACTACATACAGGACAGCCTCAACGCGAAGTTCAACTATGTCTACGAGTTCGATACCGAGTCGTATGAGGAGAAGATTTCCCTGATGATCGCCTCCGGCGACATCCCGGACGTGTTTATGGTAAACGCGACCCAGCTCAAGTCCCTGATCGACGCGGACATGATCGAGCCGATCACGGAAGAGTACGATAACTACGCTTCCCCCAACCTCAAGAACGCCTACGAGGCTTCCGACGGCATCGCGTGGATGAATTGCAAGGACGACAGCGGCACGCTGTGGGCGCTGCCCAGCCTGGACTGCGCCGAAAGCGCGATGAACCTGCTGTGGATCCGCACGGACTGGCTGGACAACCTGGGCCTCTCCGCGCCCCAGTCGCTGGAGGACATCGAGAATATCGCCCTGGCCTTTAAAAACGACGATCCGGACGGCAACGGCGAAAACGACACGGTCGCCATTCTGGGCGTCAACGACTACTACAACAACGGCGGCGGCATCGGCTGCTTCAACGCCCTGTTCAACATGTTCAACGTCTATCCCGAGTACTGGTACTACGGCGCCGACGGCGGGCTTCTGTACGGCTCCGTCCAGCCCGAAGCCAAGACGGCGCTGACGCAGATCGCCGATCTGGTCAGCAAGGGCGTCATCGAAAAGGAATTCGCGACCATGACCGCCGATTCGTTCAACGAAGCGGTCACCGGCGGCAAGTGCGGCATCTTCTGGGCGCCGTGGTGGTACGCCGGCACCATCAAGGCCATGACGCTCAGCGATCCCACCATCGTGTGGCAGACCTATTTCCAGCCCCTGAGCGCCGATGGCATCTACAACACCGCTTACGGCAACATCAGCAACATCTACTGCGTGTTCAAGAAGGGCCTGGACGAGGCATCCATCGCCACCTGCGTCAAGTCCGTGAACCTGCAGTGGGAGCTGGACCAGGATCAGGGCGTCTCCATCATGCCGTATCCCGAGGCCTCCTACACCTGGATGATGTTCCCCATCACCTTCAACGTCAACCGCGTCGACGACAAGCGCATCAAGGCCGAACAGGTCTACGAAGCCACGCACGATCAGCTGGATCCCACCACGCTCACCGGCGAGGCGCTGGAAACCTACAACGCGTACGTGAAGTACCTGGCCGGCGGCTGGAGCGGCATGACGCTGCGTGAAATCCACCTGGTGTACCACTTCATGATCGCCGTTCTGCCGATGGTGCAGCAGGCGGACATCATCAACTGGGTGAAGCCCGCCACCTTCGCGGTGTCCGACACGATGGAGGAGAAGTGGGCGACCCTGTCCAAGCTGGAAACCGAGACCTACACCAAGATCATGCTCGGCGAAGCTTCGCCCGACACGTTCGACGATTTCGTCAGCCAGTGGAAGTCTCTGGGCGGCGACGACATCATCGGCGAACTGAACACCCTCCTGGGGCTCAAGTAGCCGGCGGACAACCCGATAAGCGAAACGGATACAAGAAGGAATCGTTCCTTCTTGTATCCCGTTTCGGGCGCCCGGCGAAATCGGCCGCTTCTTTACACGCAGACCGGAGGCCCGGGAAAGGAATGAGTGAATGGCCGCTATGCAGGTGAACGTGAAAAAAAAGGCATGCAGGAAATCGCTGAAAGACACCTGGCCCCTGCACCTGATGCTGTTGCCCGGCAATATTCTAATGGGCATTTTCGGCACGTACGTGCTGGTGATCGGCGCGGTGATATCGTTTCAAAAATTCAAGCCCGCCATGGGCATGCTGCGCTCCAAATGGTGCGGGTTGGCCAACTATATCTACATGTTCCAGCTTCCCGACACCTACAACATCTTCCGCAACACATTGCAGATCGCAATCGGCAAGATCATCCTCACGCAGCTGGTCGCCATCGTTTTTGCGCTGCTGCTTAACGAGGTTCGCTCCAGGCACTACCAGAAAACGCTGCAAACCATCGTATACATACCGCACTTCATGTCCTGGGTCATACTGGCGGTCGTGGTCAACAGCCTGTTCGGCTCGGACGGCAGCATCAACATGCTTTTGCAGTCCCTGGGCATCACGCACGAAGCCATCTGGTTTTTGGGCAGCAATCAGCTGTTCCAGCCCATGATGATCCTGACGGAAACGTGGAAGGAATACGGCTACGCCGCGATCATCTTCATCGCCGCGCTCGCGGGCATCGACCCGACGCTTTACGAGGCCGCGGCAATCGACGGGGCGACCCGCTTCCAGCGGATGATCCACATCACCCTGCCGGGCATTTCGACGGTGATCATTCTGGTGAGCGTATTGCAGATCGCCAACATCCTCAACGCGGGCTTCGACCAGATTTACAACCTGCTCACCCCCGTCGTCTACGAGACGGGCGACGTGGTGGATACGTACGTGTACCGCATGGGCCTGATCAACAACCAGTATTCCATCGCGACCGCCGTCGGGTTTTCCAAGTCCGTCATCAGCTTTGTTCTGATCATGCTTTCGCAGTTTCTGGCCGGGAAATTTGCGAATTACAGTATTTTTTAAGTGCGGAGGAGGTTTGAACGGATGCAAGGCGCAGTTGGGAACAAATCGCACTCCGAACGTCTGTTTATGACGATCGTCCTTACCCTGTTGACGCTGATGGGGCTGATCTGCCTGCTGCCGATGCTGCACATCATCGCGCTTTCCTTAAGCGACCGCTACGCGGCGATGCGCGGCGAGGTCGCTTTCTGGCCCGTGAACTTCACCCTGTCTTCCTACGACCTGATTCTGAACGATACGCAGTACCTGCGTTCGTTCTACGTTTCGCTTCTGCGCGTGCTCGTGGGCACGACCCTCAATATGGTCGTCACGGTGCTCACGGCGTATCCCCTGTCCTATTCGAAAAAGGAGTTCCCCGCCCGTAACGCCTACATGTATTACACCCTGTTCACCTGGATGTTTTACGGCGGCATCGTCGCGTGGTACCTGACGGTGAAGGACGTGGGGCTGATGGGCAGCTTCTGGGCGCTGGTGATACCGACCGGGTTGCCGATCTACAACGCGATCATGGTGATGAACTTCTTCAGAAACCTGCCCAAGGACATGCGGGAAGCCGCGATGATCGACGGCGCGGGCCACGGCGTTCTGCTTTTCAAGATTTATCTGCCCATTTCCATGCCCGTGCTGGCGACGGTCTGCCTTTTCTGCATCGTGGGGCACTGGAACGACTGGTTCCAGGGGCGCATTTTTATCAACAAAAGCGAATGGGTTCCGCTGGCCACCTATCTGCAGGGGTACAATATTGACTTTGGGAACCTGACGAAATATGATATGAGTCAGGCGGAAATGGTGGACAGGATGAGCAGCAGGTCGTTCAACTCGGCGAAAATCATCGTGGCGATGATTCCCGTGCTGATCGTGTACCCGTTCCTGCAAAAGTATTTCGTCAAGGGCATCACGCTGGGTGCGGTGAAGGGCTGATGAAGCGCGACGGAAAATAGGGTGTGGGCATGAAGCGTTCCAGGCGTTCCATTCGCAACTATTATTTCAGGCACATGAGCCTGGGATTCTCGGCGGTTCTGCTGCTGATGGTGGTGTTTTCCAGCCTTTCGATCAGCACGGTGCTGGAAAACAAGCTGAAAACCAACATCGATCACAACCTGCAAATGATGAGCTACACGCTGGAAAACGAGCTGGGGTCGCTTGAGGCGTTGACCACGCAGGTTTCGTACCGCTGCCTGCAGGAGAATACGCTTTATAACATCATTACGTCCGACAGCTATTTTACCCGGCAGCAGTGCCTGGAACTGCTGGACGGTTTTATCCGCCAGGTCACGGGGAGCAACAAGCATATCAAGGTCGTCGCCTGCCTGCTGACCGACGCGCAAAGCCGCGTCTATTCCTATCCCTTTCTGGAGGCCGACCAGGCGGCGATGGTCTTTACGCAGCAAGATCTGCAATGCGACGTGTCGATGCTCCGTTTTCAGGCTCCGCACGCGTCCGTTTACGACGAAGCGGAGCCGGTCGTTTTTTCCTCACGGCTGGACATGAACATCGGCCCCGTCGGCTACGGCGTGAAGATCAGCGTTTATGTGGAGTCCAGTCTGGATTTGCAGCGATATCTCTCGGATACCGGCATGAGCGGCCGTTACAGCCTGCTGGATGCGGCCGGCAACGCTTTTTACGCCGGCAGCGGCGACGGCGACGAGGGCGAAAGCTTCACCTTTTCCTCCCGTATCGACCCCTACGGGATGACGATCGACTACTCCATTCCCCGCTCCGAGTATTACAGCGAGCGCGACGCTTACTACCGCAACGCGTTTTACGTCGCCATCGCGGGCTTTCTGATGATCGTCCTGCTGATCTGGAAATTCACCAACGCGCTGCTCAGGCCGGTCAACTACATCCTCAAGGGCGTCAGTCGCCTGGGCTGCCCCAACCTCAACGGCGAAGCGCGGGAGCTTCAGCCCTATGGCTACGTGGAATTCGATCATCTGATCGCGCACATCAACCAGACGCAAAAGGAGATCGACGGGCTCATCCGCGAGCTGTGCGCCGCGGAGAAGCAGCGCAGCGAAATTCAGACGCTTTTCCTGCGGGCGCAGATCAACCCGCATTTTCTGTACAATTCGCTCAACGCCATTCAATGGATGGCCCGGCTGGACGGCAGTCCGGAAATCGACCGCTACGTGGAGTCCTTTATCAATATTCTGCGCTATAACCTGGACAAGGACGGCATTCTTTCGACGGTCGAGAATGAATTGCGGATCGTGCGCACCTACATGACCCTGCTGGCCGCCCGGTACGGCGACAATGTGCAGGTGACGCTGGACGTGCGGGAAGAAACGCTCGATTTGCCCATTCCCAAGTTCATCATACAGCCGTTCGTGGAGAACGCCATCTACCACGGCCTGCCGGACCAGAAGGGGCACATTCGGCTTTCCGTTTCCCTCGGCGAACGCTCGGAGCTGGTTATTACGGTGGAGGACGACGGGCGGGGCATGACGCCGGAGCAGATCGAGCGAATCGTGAACCTGGAGCACTGGAAGGAAGGCATGGGGATCGGCATCCGGTACGTGAAGGAAATTCTCCACTACACCTACGGGGATCGGTGCCTGATCGAGTTCCTCCACGCTTCGGGGCCGAGCGGGCTGCTGGTCAGGATCATCATCCGCGAGCCGTTATCCGGGCTGGCGGCGGAAACGAGGTGACGCGCATGGAAGAAATACGGGTGCTGATCGTGGACGACGAGGAGCTTGTCCGCAAAAGCCTGATCCGCCTGCTTCCCTGGGCGGAGCACGGAATGGCGGTGGTCGGCGAGGCGGCCAACGGCCGCTCCGCGCTGGATTTTCTCAGGACACGGGAAGTGGATTTGATCTTTTTGGACATCGCCATGCCCATCATGGACGGGTTCGAGCTGCTGCACGTCTGCGAAAAGGAGTTCCCGCGGCTGGTAAAGGTGGTGCTCACCTGTTACGAGGAGCCCGAATACTACCGCAAGTCCATGCGCATGGGAACGGTGGACTATCTTTGCAAAACCCATTTTTCCTTCGAGCCGATGGACGAGCTGCTGAAATTCCTGGCCGAAAAGGTGCGCCAGCAAAAGCAGGACGGCTGCGCGGCGTGCTACACGGCCTGCGATATGGCCTGGCTCACGGCGTACCTGGAACAGCGGCGGATTTCCTACCGCAGGCTTTCCCCGCTCCTGCTTCTGCTGCAGGACGCAGGCGACGCGCGGCAGCTGCTTTCGGATATCCAGAGCCGAAAAATACTGCTTTTCCATTTCAGCGAAACCGACGTGCAGACGATCGCCCTGCACCCGCAATGGATCGACGAGTACGTGGACCGGGTGCTTTTCTACGAAGCCTCGTCCTCCCCACGGGAATACGACCTGTACGGCTGGCAGATCGGCACCGAGCTTGCGGAAAACGACGAGGAGGAGCTGGCCCGGGAAGTGACGGACGGGCAATGGCTGCTTTACCGCCAGCAGCTGCAAGCGCTGCTGGAAAAGCTGGCGAAACACCACTTTTCCGGAAAGCGGCTCGTTTCCATCGTCGGCCAGATGTCCGGGGATCTGGTCGGCCTGTCGCGGGAGGCGCAAGGCGAGGGCGATCCGTCCACGCCGGCGTGTACGGACTACCCGGCCCTGCAGCAGACCATGCGCAGGCTGCACGACGCGGTTATCGACTGCGTGCGAAACCCCAGCGACGGCATCTCGGAGCAGATATTGCTGGCAATCCTCAAAGCCATCCGTCTGATTCGAAACCGGCAGTACATTACCTGCAACCAGGAGAAGATCGCGCGAATGGTCGGCGTGAGCCGCAGCTATTTCAGCAAGTGCTTCAGCCGCATCACGGGCGTGAGCTTTTCCGCGTTCCAGCGCAGGGAGCGCATCCTCTACGCCAACGACCTGCTGGAAAGCACCGACATGCCCGTTTACGCCATCGCCCAGGCCTGCAATTTTGAGGACGAGCGCTATTTCGCGCGCATTTACTACGAGCAGATGCACCAGCATCCCATGGAGTACCGAAACCTCATCAAGGGGCAGGCCGCGGCCCAGTCGCCCGGGCCGTAACCCCTGCCGGGGGCGAATCAAAGAAGCATCGAAAACGGCGCGCCGGGCTTGCTGGTCCGGCGCGCACGTCTATTCTTTTCCCCCGCGGGACGGCCCCTGTTCCTCCGCGTGCCGGCGTGCCAGCCAGCGGGCCGCGTCCAGCAGATCGTCCGCGACGTAATCCGGCTGGTAGCGCGCCCACAGATGACGGTCGCAGCCGAGCGATTCCTCGCCCCGGCCGGTTCGCACCAGGATCAGCCGGGTGCCCGCCGCGCCGCCGGCCGCCATATCGCTCCACCGGTCGCCGATCATATAGCAGTCCTGAAGCCGCATCCCGTACTTCCGCTGCGCCTGATAAACCAGCCCCGGCATGGGCTTGCGGCAGTCGCAGCGGTCGCCCGCGTCGTGCGGGCAGATGAACCAGTCGTCCGCGCCGATATCGCGAAATTCCCGGGCAAAGTCGTACCCGCCGCTCAAACCCCGGGCGATGCAGGACTGGTTGGTGAGAATGATGGACGTAATGCCGGCGGCGCGCAGCGTGGCGAACGCCTCGCGCGTGCCTGCGTAGGGCCGGTACTCCTGCGGGGTTTTGACGTAGTAGTCCCCGCCCATGGTGCCGTCCCGGTCGATGAAGGCGTACAAGCTCTTTCCCCTCCCTTTCCGGCGGCCGGTCCCGCCCGCCTGCCATTGTACCGCATTTTCCCGGCCGGCGCCAGTCGGAGGCGGGGCCGGTGCGGGGTTCGGCGCGTTTTTGCGAAAGGGGGTTGACAAGTCGGGCCCGGCTATGGTACGCTTCCCGTAATTTCATAGCAAACCGCTGAAGCGGAGATAACGGTGACCATGCTCTTACAGAGAGCCCGGAGGCTGAAAATCGGGCAGAACACAAGTCATCAAATGGACCGCCGAGGGCGCGGGGAAAGGCGAAAGCCGAGTATTCCGCGACGTGTGGGCATACGTCAGTTGCCGGGGATATGTCGGTATCCCGCAAAGCGCACGGCGGCGACGCCGTGAACCAAGGTGGCACCGCGAGCTTACGAGCCCGTCCTTGACCGTATTGTCAGGGGCGGGCTTTTTGGTTCCCTTCATTGGCCCGCGCAACCCCATTTCGCCCCCGAGGGGGTCGGGAAAGGCGTGATACGACCATGGCGAGACCGACGCTGACCGAAGCCAGGCAGCTGGCCCAAACGGGGGAGTACACCATCCTCCCCATGAGCTGCGAACTCTACTCCGATGCCGCCACCTCCCTGCAGGTGCTGCGCAGGCTCAAGCACGTAAGCGCCCACTGCTACCTGCTGGAATCGGTGGAAAACCAGGAAAAATGGGGCCGGTACACCTTTCTGGGGTACGACCCCCGGCTGGAAGTCACCTGCGCGGACGGGCGCGCCGTGCTGCGCGCGGGCGCCTCGGCGGTGGAAACGCCGGAAAACCCCAGCGCGCTCATCCGCCGGGTGCTTGCGGATTACAAAAGCCCGCGGCTTTCCTATCTGCCCCCGTTCACCGGCGGGCTGGTGGGCTACTTCGCCTACGATTACCTTCGTTACGCCGAACCGTCGCTTGCGCTTGACGCGGAGGATCAGGAACGGTTCAAGGACGTCGACCTGATGCTGTTCGACCGGGTGATCGCCTTTGACAATTTCCGCAAGAAGATCGTCCTGATCGTGAACGTAAAGTGCGAAAACCTCGAAACGGAGTACCGCCGCGGGGAAATGGAGCTTGCCAACATGCGCCGGCTGATCCTGACCGGCGAACCGTGCGCGGAAGCGCCCGGCCGGATGACCTCGCCGCTTCGCACGCTGTTTGACCGGGAAAGCTTCTGCGCCATGGTGGAGAAGGCCAAGCGCCACATCTACGAGGGGGATATTTTCCAGGTAGTGCTGTCCAACCGGCTGGATGCCGATTTCGAGGGGAGCCTGCTGGACACCTATCGGGTGCTGCGCACCACCAACCCGTCGCCCTACATGTTTTACTTTTCCAGCGACGATCTGGAGATCGCCGGGGCCTCGCCGGAAACGCTGGTGAAGCTGGTAGACGGCGTGGTGCATACCTTTCCGCTGGCGGGCACCCGCCCCCGCGGCGAAACCGCGGAGGCCGACGCACAGCTGGAAAAAGAGCTGCTCAGCGACCGCAAGGAGTTGGCCGAGCACAACATGCTGGTGGACCTGGGGCGAAACGACCTGGGCAAAATCAGCCGGTTCGGGAGCGTCGAGGTGGAAAAGTACTTAAGCGTGGAGCGGTTTTCCCACGTCATGCACATCGGCTCCACCGTGCGGGGCCGCCTGCGCTCCGACAGGGACGCGATCAGCGCCGTGGAGGCGGTGCTGCCCGCGGGAACGCTCAGCGGCGCGCCCAAGCTGCGCGCCATGGAGATTATCAACGAGCTGGAAAACAACAAGCGCGGCCTGTACGGCGGGGCCATCGGCTACGTGGATTTTGCCGGCAATCTGGACACCTGCATCGCCATCCGCATCGCATACAAGAAAAACGGCAGGGTGTTCGTTCGTTCGGGCGCGGGGATCGTGGCGGACAGTGTGCCGGAAAACGAGTACCAGGAATGCATCAACAAGGCCCGCGCCGTGGTGCGGGCGCTGGAGATCGCGCAGGGAGGGATCGACCGTGATTGTGCTGATTGACAACTACGACAGCTTTTCCTACAACCTCTACCAGCTCGTGGGGGCGCTGAACCCGGACATCCGCGTGGTGCGAAACGACGAGCTGACCGTATCCGAAGTGCGCGCCCTGCGCCCCAGCCACCTGATTCTCTCCCCCGGGCCGGGCCACCCCCGGGACGCGGGCATCTGCGTGGCGGCGGCGCGGGAGCTGGGCGGGGAAACGAAGGTGCTGGGCGTGTGCCTGGGGCATCAGGCGATCTGCGAGGCGTTCGGGGCGACCGTGAGCCACGCGAAGGAACTGATGCACGGGCGGCAGTCGGACGTTCGGGTGGATACCGCCTGTCCGCTGTTTGAGGGCCTTGCGCCCGTGATCCGCGCGGGGCGCTACCACTCGCTGGCCGCCGTGCGGGACACTCTCCCCGATACGCTTGCGGTCGTCGCCGAGGCGGACGACGGCGAGGTGATGGCCGTCCGGCACGTATCCCTGCCGATCTACGGCCTGCAGTTCCATCCCGAGTCCATCCTTACGCCGGACGGCGCGAAGATTCTCGCCAATTTCCTCAACGTCTGAAAGGAGCCTGACCATGATAAAAGAAGCTACCGCAAAGCTCATCGACCGCCAAAACCTGACCTACGACGAGGCCGCGGCCGTGATGGACGAGATCATGACCGGGCAGCCCTCCCCCGTGCAGACGGCGGCCTTTCTGGCGGCGCTGGCCGCCAAGGGCGAAACCGTGGAGGAGATCACCGCCTGCGCCGCGGGCATGCGCGCGCACGCCACGCCCGTTAAGCACTCTCTGGAACTGCTGGAGATCGTCGGCACCGGGGGCGACGGCGCGCACACCTTCAACATTTCCACCACCGCGGCCCTCGTGATCGCCGCGTCGGGCATCAAGGTGGCCAAGCACGGCAACCGGGCGGCCTCCTCCCGCAGCGGCTCGGCGGACTGTCTGGAGGCGCTGGGCGTGAACATCCGCCTGTCGCCGCAGCGCTGCGTGGAGCTGCTTGGCGACATCGGCATCTGCTTTTTCTTCGCCCAGCAGTATCACGCGTCCATGAAGCACGTCGCCCCCGTGCGCCGGGAGCTGGGCGTGCGCACGGTATTCAACCTGCTGGGACCGCTCACCAACCCCGCCGCCGCGCGCATGCAGGTGATGGGCGTGTACGCCGAGGCGCTGGTGGAGCCGCTGGCGCACGTGCTTTGCAACCTGGGCGTCACCCGCGGCATGGTGGTCTACGGGCAGGATAAGCTGGACGAGCTTTCCCTGTCCGCGCCCACCACCGTGTGCGAGTTTCAAGACGGCGGCTTCCGCACCTACGTGGTCTGCCCGGAAGACGTGGGGCTGACCCGCTGCGACAAGAGCGATCTGACGGGCGGCACGCCGGAGGAGAACGCGGCCTTCACGCGCGCGATCCTCGCGGGCGAAAAGGGGCCCAAGCGGGACGCGGTGCTACTCAACGCCGGGGCCGGGCTGTACGTGGGCGGCAAGGCGGCTACGCTTAACGAAGGCGTTCAGCTGGCGGCGAAGCTCATCGACGGCGGCGCGGCGAAACGGGAGCTTGCGGCGTTCGTCGAGGCATCCAACCGGCCGGAGGAAGGCGTATGATCCTCAACGATCTGGCGGCTTACGCCGCAAAGCGCGTTATGGCTGCCAAGGCGCACGTGCCGCCGGAGGAAATGCGCGATGCGGCCCTGCAAATGCCCAAAGGGGACTTCCGCTTCGAGCGCGCGCTGCAAAAGGACCGTATGGCGCTGATCTGCGAGGTGAAGAAGGCCTCCCCCTCCAAGGGGATCATCTCGGAGGACTTCCCCTACCTCATCATTGCGCGCGACTACGAGGCGGCGGGCGCGGACTGCCTTTCCTGCCTCACGGAACCCGGGTGGTTCCTGGGGAGCGACCGCATCTTTACCGACATCCGCGCGCAGGCCGGGCTGCCGATGCTGCGCAAGGATTTTACCGTGGACGTGTATCAGCTTTACGAGGCTAAACGCATGGGCGCCGACGCGGTGCTGCTGATCTGCGCGCTGCTGGACACGCGGACCCTCGCGGGCTACCTGGCCGTGTGCGACGAACTGGGCCTTTCCGCCCTGACGGAAGCGCACGACGAGGCGGAGATCCGCTCGGCGCTCGCCGCGGGGGCCAGGGTGATCGGCGTGAACAACCGAAACCTCAAGGATTTTACCGTCGATCTGCAAAACGCGGCGCGGCTCAGGGCGCTCATTCCCCCCTCGGTCGCGTTCGTGGCCGAATCCGGCGTACAAACGCCCGCCGACGTAACCGCCCTGCGCGCGTGCGGCGCGGACGCGGCGCTGATCGGCGAGGCGCTGATGCGCGCGCCGGACCGGCGCGCGAGACTTGCAGCCATGAAGGAGGCGGCACAATGAACCAGACGAAAATCAAAATTTGCGGGCTGTTCCGCCCGCGGGACGCCGACGCGGTCAACGCGGCGTCACCGGACTACGCGGGCTTCGTGTTCTACGAAAAAAGCCGCCGCTGCGTAACCCCGGCGGCCGCGCGGGCGCTGCGAACGGCGATCCGCGAAAGCATCCGCACCGTCGGCGTGTTCGTCGACGCGCCGATCGAAGACATCGCGCGGTGCTGCGCAAACGGCACGATCGCCGTCGCGCAGCTGCACGGCGGGGAGAACGCCTTGTACATCGCGGCGCTGCGCGCGCGTTGCCCCGGGCTGGAAATATGGCGGGCTTACAGGATCCGCGCGGAAGCGGACGTCGCCGCGGCAGCCCGAAGCACGGCCGACCTGGTGCTTTTGGACGGGGGCGCGGGCGACGGCAAGCCGTTCGACTGGTCGCTGATCACGGGCTTCCCGTGGCCCTTCATCCTCGCGGGCGGCTTGACGCCCGAAACCATTCCGGAGGCGATCGCCCGTCTGCACCCCTTCGCCGTGGACCTGAGCTCCGGCGTGGAGACGGACGGGGCGAAGGACGAAGCGAAGATCATGGCGGCGGTAAACGCCGCAAGGAAGGATGAATCCGTATGTCCAAGGGCAGATTCGGGAACCACGGCGGGCAGTACATCCCCGAAACGCTGATGAACGCCGTGCTGGAACTGGAAGAAGCGTACGACTACTATAAAAACGATCCCGCGTTCAACGCGGAGCTCGGCGAGCTGTTCCGCAACTACGCGGGCAGGCCGTCGCTACTCTACTACGCGGCCAAAACGACCGCCGACCTGGGCGGCGCGAAAATCTACCTGAAGCGCGAGGATCTCAACCACACCGGCGCGCACAAGATCAACAACGTATTGGGCCAGACGCTGCTGGCCAAAAAGATGGGCAAAACCCGCGTCATCGCGGAGACGGGCGCGGGGCAGCACGGCGTGGCCACGGCGACCGCCGCGGCGCTGATGGGCCTTGCATGCGACGTGTACATGGGCGAGGAAGATACGAAACGGCAGGCGCTGAACGTATACAAAATGCGGCTGCTGGGCGCGAAGGTGCACCCGGTGACCTCCGGCACCGCGACGCTCAAGGACGCCGTGAGCGAAACCATGCGGGAGTGGACCAGCCGCATCGCGGATACGCACTACGTGCTGGGGTCGGTCATGGGCCCCCACCCGTTCCCCACCATCGTCAGGGACTTTCAGGCGGTGATCTCCAAGGAGATCAAGGAGCAGATGCTCGCGAAGGAGGGGCGGCTGCCGGACGCGGTGCTGGCCTGTGTGGGCGGCGGTTCCAACGCCATCGGCGCGTTTTACCACTTCATCGATGATCCGTCCGTGCGGCTCGTCGGCTGCGAGGCGGCGGGCCGGGGCGTGGATACCTTCGAGACGGCGGCGACGCTCACCACCGGGCGGCCGGGCATCTTTCACGGCATGAAATCCTACTTCTGCCAGGACGCATACGGGCAGATCGCCCCAGTGTATTCCATTTCCGCCGGGCTGGACTACCCCGGCGTGGGCCCGGAGCACGCCTGGCTGCACGATACGGGCCGCGCCGAGTACGTGGCCGTGACCGACGCCGAGGCGGTGGACGCCTTCGAGTATCTGTCGCGCACGGAGGGGATCATCCCCGCCATCGAAAGCGCGCACGCCGTGGCCCACGCCATGAAGCTCGCGCCCACGATGGGGAAGGACAAGCTGCTGGTCGTCAATCTGTCGGGCCGCGGCGACAAGGACTGCGCGGCCATCGCGCGCTACCGGGGGGAGGAGATTGCGGAATGAACGGCATACGGGAGGCATTCGACGGCCGCAAGGCGTTCATCGCCTTTCTGACCTGCGGCGACCCCGACCTTACAACCACCGAAAAGCTGATTCGCACCCTGGACGAGGCGGGCGCGGACATTATCGAGCTGGGAATCCCGTTTTCCGATCCGACGGCGGAAGGGCCGGTGATCCAGGCGGCCAATGCCCGCGCCCTCGCGGGCGGGGTGACCACGGACGATATCTTCGCCATGGCGCGCCGCGTGCGCCCCTTCGTGCGCGCACCGCTGATGCTGATGACCTACGCAAACGTCGTGTTTTCCTACGGCACGGAACGCTTCGCGCAAACCGCCGCCGAGGCGGGGATCGCCGGGCTGATCCTGCCGGACGTGCCCTACGAGGAAAAGGCGGATTTCGCGCCCGCGTGCAAGGCGCACGGCCTCGCCTTCATTTCGCTGGTCGCGCCGACGTCGGACCAGCGTATCGCCACGATCGCCAAAGAGGCGGAGGGGTTCGTCTACTGCGTGTCTTCCCTCGGGGTGACGGGCGTGCGCGGCCAAATCACCACCGACGTGGGTGCCATGGTGCGGCGCATCCGCGCGGTGACGGACGTGCCCGCCGCCGTGGGCTTCGGCATTTCCACCCCGGCGCAGGCGGCGGCCATGGCGAAGCAGGCCGACGGGGTGATCGTCGGCTCGGCCATCGTGAGGCTGATCGAGCGGTACGGCCGCGACGCCGCGGGGCCCGTGGGGGAATACGTGCGGGCCATGAAGGCAGCGCTGAACGGGTAAGGCCGGCGACCCTAACAAGCGAAAACGACGCCTGGAAGGGCGTCGTTTTCGCTTACAAAGCTCTTTTGTTATTTCAGCGCCCGGTACAGCGCGTAGGCCAGAAAGCCCGCGCAGGTCGCGAACGCCTCGCCGGTTTCGCATTCGCCCGTGTGCTCGTTGACGCTCTCGCACGCCAGACCGTTATCCATTCGCGTCAGGCGCAGGTGTTCAAGCGCCGTTTTTGCGTGGCCGGAAAGCAGGCTGTTGCACAGCGAGAGAATCCACGGATGCGGCGCGTGCAGGCAGCCGATCTCCGCGATGGGCGCGTCCGCGAAGGAAAGCGGGTAGGCCCGGTCGCGGATCATGGCGACGGTGTTCTGCCACACCTCGTCGTCCGCTTCGCAGAAGCCGTAAAACGGCAACAGCTGCAGGCTTCCCGGCGGCTCGTCGTAAACGTCGTATCGGCCTTCCAGGTCGACCGACCACGCGAAGAAGCGTTTGCCGTCCTTCTCCCGCACGCAGTGCTCATACACGGCCGCGCGCACCGCCGCAGCGCGCGTCAGCAGCTCCGGGCGGGAAAGCAAAGCCGCCAGCGCCCGCAGTGCGCGCCAGACCAGCGCGTTATCGTACGTCAGGTAGGGGTAATTGTGCAGGTCGTCGGTCGGCTGCAGGAAGGTGCGGTACAGTTCGATCTCCGGATGCTTTTTTTCTTCCAGCGTGCTCAGGATCCGCTCAAGCCCGCTGCGTACCGCGGGCCCGGCCGCGAACGCCGCGTCGCCCGTTTCGCTTGCGTACCGTTCCAGCGCGATCACCGGCGCGCACAGCTCATCCAGCTCGAACCCCGGCTCCAGCACCGTGCCGTCCAGGAAGCGGCTGTGCACGCCGAAGTTGCGCCCCTGCCGCGCAAACACGTAGGCGAGCAGTTCCCGCGCGTACGCCGCGTCCGACGAAAGGATGGCCGGGAAGGCCCACAGCAGGCTGTCCCGGTCCCAGTAGGCGGCGCTGACGTAATAGCGGGAGCTGCGGGAGGTGACCATGCACAGCTCTTCCGTGTCGAAGCACCGCCCCGAGGCGTAGAAGAACGAGAAAAACAGGTTCGTATTCAGCACCGTTTCCAGCGCCGGATCGGAAAGGCGCTTTTCCCGTGCGGCCAGCCAGGCGGCGGTGCGCCCGTAAAGCGCGTCGTACCCCTGCCGCAAAAGCTCCTTGGCCGCCGCCGCCGCCGCGACGCCCTCGTAGCCGAGGCCGAAAAACACGTCCAGCACCGCGCTTTCACCGGGCGCGAGCGACAGGTCCTTATCGATGCTGTAGCCGTAGCCCTCCGCCGTCCATTCGGCCCCTTGGTCGAACAGGCTGAAGGGCTGCCGATCGCCCACGCAGGGCGCGAACGCGAACAGCGGCAGGCCCGGCACCTGCTTCCAGATGAACATGCCGTTCCAGCCGGAGCGGATCACCTCGCGGCCCTGCGCAAGCTCCTGCGCCTCGTTGATTTCGTGCAGCGTTCTGTCCCACCGTCCGCGCAGGCCGAAGCGCACGGACGCATGTTCGCCGCCCGCGTTGACCGCCCTGAGCCGCAGGGCGAAGGCACGTTCGCCGATCGGCGTAAGGTACGCGCAGGAGAACTCGATCTCCCCGCACCGGGCCGTAAAGGAAGGAATCCAGCAATGCGCGCGCTCCCATCGCGGCGCAAACGCCTGCGCCTGTCCTTCGATTTCCAGATACGGGCGCATCAGCCCGTCCGCGCCGTCGCCCCGAAGCTCCAAAAGTCCCTTGTGCCGCATCGTCAGGAAGGAAACGCCCTCCACGGCGCCGCTTTCCTCCCGGATCGTGGGCAGGGATACGTACTCGTTGCCGGTCACCTGATAAGTCATCGTCATTCACCCTGTCTGCGTTACTTTTTGAGGCCTGCTACGCCTTTACGGAGCCTTCCGTAAGCCCGGATACCACGAACTGCTTCTGGAACAGGATGAACAGAAGGATCATCGGAATCTGCGCCAGGATCGAGGCGGCGAAAATCCACTCCCACCGGGTGGCGTGCGCGCCTTTCAGGGACTGGATCATCACCGGCAGGGTGATGTTGTGCTGCACGCCGCCCAGCACGACCTTGGCCGAAAAGAATTCCTCCCACGTGCCCTGCAGGCAGAAGATCATCAGCGTCCCGATGGCGGGCAGCGCCAGGGGCAGCATAACGCGGAAGAACGTCGTCATATGCCCGCCGCCGTCGATGCGCACGGCCTCCTCCAGTTCCTTGGGCAGGGCCGCCATGTGGCCACGCAGGAAGAAGGTGTTGCCGCAGATGCCCGCACCCACGTACAAAAGGATCAGCCCCGCCTTGGTGCCGATCAGCCCGCTGGCCGTACCGCCGATGCCCTGCAGGATCAAAAACTGGGGAATGATGCCCAGGAACCCCGGCAGCATCAGCGTGCCCAGATAGATGCGGAAAAGCACTTCGCGCCCCCAGAAATCGATGCGGGCGAAGCCGTAGGCCGACAGCGAGGAGATGAGCACGGTGAAAACCGCCGTGCACACGGTGATGATCAGGCTGTTAGCGGCGGCGCGGGGCAGATCGGATTTGGAAAGCACGTATTCGTACGCCGCAAAGTCGATGCGCGTGGGGAGGATGCGGGGCGGGTTGGGCAGAACGTAGCTGAACTCCTCAAAGGAGTTGCTGACCATAAAAAGGAACGGGAGGATGAAAATCGCCGCCGAAAGCACGAGGAACAGCCACAGGGGAAGCCTGCGCAGCCATCTCATTCCGTTTTCCCCCCTTTGGTGCCGAACACCTTGTTCAAAACCACGGTGGTCACCAGCACCAGCAGTGCCGTAAGCACGCCGATGGCCGCGCCCTGGCCGAACTCGAACAGGTTGAAGCTTTTATCGTAAAGCAGGTATTGCAGCACGCTCGTGGTGCCGCGCGGGTCGCCGCTGGTTAGCATCAGCACCTGAATGAACACGTTGAAGGAACCGATGATCATGTTGACCAGCACGAAAAAGGTGGTGCTTTTTAAGAGCGGCACCGTAATGTAGCGCAGCTGCTGGGCCTTGCCTGCGCCCTCGATGCTCCCGGCCTCGTAGAGGTCCGCGGGGATGCCCTGCAGCCCCGCCAGGTAGATGATCATCGCCCAGCCGATGTTCTTCCAGATGCCCAACAGCCAGATGACCAGGTTGCCCGTCCAGGTGCGCTGGAGCCAGGGCACGTAGGCGGGCAGCAGGCCGAAAACGTCCTTGAGCAGGTAGTTCATCAGCCCCGCGCCGCCGGCGTTGAACATATAGGCGAACACGTTGCCCACGATCACCCAGCTGGTGATGACGGGCAGGTAGAAGCACGTGCGGAAAAATACGCGCCCGCGCCGCAGGCCGTTGAGAATGACCGCAAACACCAGGCCGAAGAAAATGATGAACGGCGTGGTGATGAATGCGTAGAGGAAATTGTTGCGGATAGCCAGCCACAGCCGGTCGCCGCGTTCGGTGAAGAGCGCTACGTAGTTGTCCAGGCCGATCCAGCTCATGGTGCGCTGGACGATCTGATAATTGGAAAAGCTGATGCGGATATTGAAAAACATGGGGTAGAGCACGAAAACGCACGCCAGCACAAGGCCGGGAAGCACGAAGGGCGCGGCGGGCCCCAGGTTGCGCAGGCGTCGCCGCCGGAGCAGCGTACGCTCCCGCCGGTTTGCCGCGCGGATATCGAAGGGAATCTGCGTCATTCTTGCGCCTCCTTGGTCGTCGGTCCGACGTCGTCTCCGGCTTAAGGTTCGCCGTCGACCCGCGGAGATTCCTTCACGGGTCGACGGCCGGAAAAGAGGCTTGCGGAACCACCGATTGCCGGCGACTCCGCAAGCGCGCGGGTCGGAGGTTATTTCACCAGTTCCGCGTCAATCTGCTGCGCGGCGTCCGTAAGCGTCGCCTGGATGTCCGCGCCTTCCACGAAGATCATGGTCATCGCGTCTTTCCAAATCTGCTCGACAGTCGAGGACTGCGGGGTGGGAATGCGGCTCTGCGCCGTTTCCAGCTGCTTCATGTACACGCTCCACTTGGGATCGTTCTGCACAGCCTCGCTGTTTACGCAGCTCTTGAGGGTGGGAATCACGCCGACCTCCAGCAGCTTCAACTGCACTTCCTCGGTCAGCATGAACTGCACGAAGCGGAACGCGGCCTCCTGCTTGGTGCTGCCGGAGAAGATGACGATGTTCTCGCCGCCGACGACGGAGGTGGTTTTGCCGTTCACGGTGGGGATCGCCGCGGGCACGATGGTATCGGAGAACGGATACCACGGGCCTTCGAAGAACATGGCGTACTCGGAGTTGATGCCGTCCCACGCGTCGGACGTGCCGTCCACGTCGCGGATGGTGAACACGCCGTCGTCGTGCATCTGCTTGATGGCCGCGACGGCCGCCACGCTCTGCGCGCTGTCCAGATAGCCGGTCGCCTGGGTGTAACCGTCGTCGGTCAGCACGCCGCCGAACAGCCAGAAGTAGGGGTACATGTCCCAGTCGCCCAGGCCGGAAACGTTGAGCTTGTACTGTCCGGGCGCCTTTTCCTTACAGGCGGCGATGAACTCCTCCATCGTGGCGGGCGCGCCGTCGAAGCCCAGTTCCTTCATCAGGTCCAGGTTGACGACCGCCGCCTTGCAGTTGGTGTTCAGCGGCAGGCCGTAGTAGTGGCCGTTCCACAGGTTGGTGGACATGGGCCCGTCCAGCACCGCGTCCTTGAGCGCCTCGAAACCCTCGAAGCTGTCCATGGGCACGATGCCGCCGAGCTTGGCATAGGCGCTGGTGTAGGTAATGTCCACGCGCGCCACGTCCGGCACGACGCCGGTGCCCAGCGCCGTAACCAGCATCTGGTTGAAGTCGCCGCTCTGGCGTACGGCTTCGACCTTGATGTCGGGGTTGGCCGCCTCGAACATCGGGATGATGACGTCCTCCAGGACGGGCGTTTCCGAATCGCCGTAGGTGTGCCAGAAGGTGATGGTCGTCACGTCGTCCGCGACGGCGAAGGAGCACAGGCCCATGACCATCAGGAGAGAAAGCAGCAGGGCAACGAGCTTTTTCATGTGGGTTTCCTCCATTTTCTTAAGTCTATTCGTTCATGCGCCCTATGCGCAGGAAGATCATGTTCCAGTAGGAAAGGGAAGGCATCGTGAAGGTCACGTACCCGCCGCGGCCGTCCCGGCCCGCGGCGAAGGGCAGTTCGGCGGCGGAAAGGTCGTCCCCGTCGGGCGAGGCGAGGCAGACCGCTTCCACCGGGCCGCGGGGGTAAAGCTTCGTCCTCAGACCGGAAAGCGGCGTAGGCGCGGCTTTCGTCTGCGCCGTGTCGCGCCAGTCCTCGTCGGTGCCGGTCAGGTTGATGAAGTGGTACGTCTCGTAGCGTTCGTCCGCCGCGGCGAAGCACCACACCGCATCCGCGCACCCGTCGCGGCTGACGGGGATGCTTTCGATCTCGGCGCGGCGTTCCACGGGGGCCGGGCCGCCGCGAAGCAGGTTCTGGTACGCCACGGCGAAATCGTACAGGCGGGTCATGGCCAGGCGCAGGGGTTCGTCCATGCGTTTATGCCGGTCGTCCGGGAAGTATTCGTTGGAAAGCATGCCGTCCCCGTTGCCCAGCTCGATGTGCGCGCCGCCCGAAGCGAACAGCACACAGTCGAGTAGCCGCACCGCCGGGGCGTTGAAGCGTTCGGAAGGGTTTCGGTAGTTCACGTAGGCCGCCGCGACCAGCGACTTGCCGCCGCTTTGCGCCCATGCGTCCAGCACGGCGCGCCGAAGGGGGGCGTAACGGTCGTACCGTTCCCCGGACGCGTCCTTCTCCCAGGGCCAGAACTCGGCGTAGAGGACGTCCACGGCGCTCACGTTCACGTTTTCCATGCCCTGCGCGCCCACGGGGTTGAACACGAGGTACTTCGGCCCGATCGCCTTCTTGGCCGCGTTGAGGAAGGCCGTGTAGCCGTCCTTCACCCGGTGGATGGGCTCGCCGCCTTCGGTATACCCCAGCGGGCCGCCCCGCGCGTCGGTCATGCGGCCGCATTCGCCGATGGTGTCGCCGTGCCAGCCGTCGAAATCGAAGGTGCGGAACACCTCGTTTTCTCGGGCGAAGATGTAGCGCTGCCAGCCCGGATCGAGGAGGTTGAAGTATTGCAGCACGCCGACGTCCCCGAGGGACGCGTCCATGTCGCAGGTGAAGTCCTCCCCGCTTTCCTTCCTGAGCCGCCAGGCGGGATCCACGCCGGAGCCGTCGGTACCGTAGGTGCGGTTGGCGGCGTATACCATGTTGTAGCCCAGGCAGATCATGCCGCGCGCGTGCGCCGCGGCGATGCAGCGGACAAGCACCCCACCGTCGATTGCCCGTCCCGACCAGTCCTTCCAGCCGGAAGCGTCCGGCGCGACGGGAATATGGTGGCGGTATTGCCAGTCGTAAAACTGAAGGCCGTTCAGGTGGTAGCGGGTCAGCTGGGCGATCTTCTTTTCCGCGTCGGCGCCGGCGGTGAAGTCCCACAGGTAGCCGTAGCGGGGGAAGCGTGTCCAGTCGGAGGAGCAGTCCACGGCGTTGAACGCCGCGGCGAGCACGGACGCGCCGGAGTCGAGCGCTTCCACGCGAACAAGGTAGCCGGTAAAATCGTCCCCCGGCACGGGAAGGGCCGCGCTCATGTCCGGCCCCGCGACCGGCAGGGTTTGTGAGGCGACCGTGTCCGTAAGGTGCAGGAGGCTTACGCGCAGCGCCGCGGCGCCGGCCGGGATGCCGGTTATTGCGCACCGGACGGTTTCCGATGGGCGGTAAACTGCCTTGTTCAGCGTGCACTCCATCCGGTTCGCCTCCTTCGCGTCCCGCGCGCCCCGGCATGCCGGCGTGCTTCCGGCTGCGTCGAGGGGGTGACGGGGTTATTTGACGGTTGTTGGTTTCATCCTTATTTCAACCAAAGGATACCTAAAGAGCGGCCAAACCGCAATAGGTTATGCGCATAACCAACAAAAATTATAATAATTTGACGTCTATTTTGGATATGTTCACCTAGAAAACATGAAAAGCTTCTCGTTTCGGCCCGCACCGGAGCAAGCGAAGGGTACCGCGCGTGAGCGGCAAGGCTTCCGGTCCGAAGCCTTCGCCCTCATTCCCCGTCCGTTCCGTTCAGCGCCCGCACGCTCTGCCCTTTAATGAGCCTCGTGGGCAGGGTGAGCGAAAACGGGGCTTCCAGCTCGCCGTCGATCACCTCGAACAGCGTTTTCACCGCCCAGTCCGCCTTTTTGGGCACGCTCTGGTGCACGGTCGTCAGCCGCGGCCGCACGACGCGCGCGAGGATGTTATCGTCAAAACCGGTCACGGAAATGTCCTTCGGCACGCGCACGCCGTGGTCGTACAGGTATCCCATCGCCTCCACGGCGTAATAGTCGGAAATGAACATCCACGCCGTGTCCAGCCCGCGGCCCAGGCGCGTTATCAGCCGGTCGTAATCCTCCGGCCTGCGCTTGCGGTCCTTGGAAATGCAAAGATAGCGCGCCTTCGACCACTCGATGCCCGCCTCGCGGAGCGCCTCGATGTGCCCGGCGAGGCGTTCGGCGTCCAGCCCTTCCAGCGTGGGCAGGTCGCCCACGTAGAGGATGTCGCGGTGCCCCAGCGACAAAAGGTGCTGGGTCAGGCCGCGCATACCCTCCCGGTCGGCCAGACCGATGTTGTTGTACTGCTCGCCCTGCTCAAAATAGCAGTCGATGAACACGATGGGCTTTTGCGTCACCTGCATCAGTTCCCGGCACTGGCCGGCCTGCAGCCCCATCACCACCAGCCCCAGCGCGTTCCACGTCTGGGCGACGCGGTGGATTTCCGCGGCGCTCTGGGCGGCGCACAGCAGGGTGTAGTAACCGCGCGTGCGGATGGCGTTTTCCAGCGCGCCCAGCATTTCGCTTACGAAGGGGTCCTGCAGGGCGAGTTTCTCCTCGCGGTTGGGGTAGTTGGTAATGACCCCCACGATCTGGCTGTCGCCCTTGGCGAGCATCCGCGCGCCCATGTTGGGGATGTACTGGTATCGGTCCAGCTGCTCGCGTATCCGTTGCGCCGTCTCCGGGGACATCTTTTCCAGATGCCCGTGGATCATGTTGGATACCGTGGTCGTGGACACGCCGATCGACTCGGCGATCTGCTTGATCGTCATAGGCCCGCCCCTTTGTTACGCGTTTAACCTATCATAGCACAGGCGCGAACGAAAAGAAAGCCGCGGGAGGCTCCCGGATAACCGGGCGCCTCCCGCGGGGGTTGTTCCCCTTAATTCATTTTCTCTGTGGGCGTTTTCCGCTAAACCCGTTTTTCGTCTCAGCGCAGTTCGACCATCGCGAACAGCTCCACCTTCGGCAGGTAGACGCGCGTGTGCTCCCCGACGGTCTCGGTGCGAAGGGGCCCGCCGTCCGGCAGCAGCGCGGCCTCGCGGCCCACGCCTTTGACCTCCACCCAGATGTCGCTCATGGGCACGACGGGCGGGTCCTCCTGCTGGTTGACGGCGGCGATGTACTCGCGGCCGTCCTTCGTCCAGTTCATGATCTCCACAAACTTGGGCGCGTTGGAGGCAAACGTGGGCTCGCCCACCAGGAAAGCGACCAGATTGCGCACCACCTGCCGGCTCATGTACGGGCGCGTCGCCTCGACGGGCGCGGCCGTCCACAGGATGGCCCCGCGGGAAAGCGCCCGGTACAGCGCGCAGGGCTCGCCCGTGTGGATGCCCGGCGGATTGGAGTGGATGGCGGCGAACTGCTCCGTGTCCGTCGGCGTATAGGGCAGGGTGCGCGTGGCCAGCACCCGGAGGCCCTCGGGGTCGGTCACCTCCACCGTCACCTGCGAACGCGGCACCGTCAGCGGCGCGAGCGCCGTAAAGCCGGTGAACAGGCTTAGGCCGTCCTCCGCCGGGTCCATATAGGTAAAGGTATGGCCGGTTTTCCCCGTCACCTTCACGCCCAGCAGCTTTTGCAGGCGAGGATGGCCGATGGGCCCGGACACGTACAGCTTGCCGCCCCGGTCCAGGTACGCTTCCAGCGCGTCCATCTCCTCGTCGCGGATCGCCGCCACGTTGCAAAGGAGGATCGCCTTCCCCTGATAAGTGCGCAGGTTCTTGGAACCGAGCACCTCGAAGGGCACGTTGTTTTCCCGGAGGATCGACGCCATGCCCACGGGCGCTTCCATGTAAACCGACGGTTCGAAGCTCTTTTCGCCTACGTCCTTCCCCGTCTCGTCCGGGTCGTACTTGGCGTGGGACGCAAACCAGATGCCCGCGTCGGTCTTGAAGTCGCCGCTCACATACGGCTCGTACCGGCGGGTGTCGGCGTAGATGCCCTTCATGAGCTTGTGGTACACCTCGGGCACGATGGAGCCGTCGGGGTTGATGGCGTCCACCAGCAGAAACGCGCCGTTGTGGATGAGCGCGGTGATCACGTGCAGCGTCAGCTGCTCCGCCGTTTTGGTGGTGGTGTGCATGTTGAGCTCCGGGTCGCAGCGGCCCGTGTGGTAGATGAACGGCAGGTTGGGGGTGACGTTTTTGTAGTATTTGTTGATGAACGTCTGCTGCAGGAAGCCGCCGTAGTAGTCGCCGCCGGAATAGTCCACCGCCTCGGTCAGCATTTCGGTGCTGCCGTGGAACCAGGGCGAGGTGATCATGGAGAACTGGTGCTCGATGGTCACCTGCGGCTTGATCTCCTTCACGGCGGCGGTGGCGAACTTCGCGTAGTCCGCCATCCACACGTCGCGCGCGTAGGCGTAGCGGCGAAAAACCTCGTCGTTCCAGTCTATTTTCCGGGGCAGCTCCAGCCCCGTTTCGTCGAACCAGCGCTTGCGGCAGTGGGGGCAAAAGCAGATGTCCGGCCAGAAGGTCATATCCAGAAACATACCCTCGAAGTCGTACTTGCGGTTCAGCTCCTGCAGGTTCTGCTTCACGTAGGCGCGGTAATCGGGGTTGTTGGGGCACACGATGCCGTAGCGGCCGTTGCGGAAGTGGTCGCCCCCGCGGTATTCCCGGAAGGTTTTGCCGTCCGGGGCGATCAGCCGCCAGTCCGGGTGGTTGTCGTACGCCCAGTTGTCGAAAATCTGCGTAAAATAGGCGATCACGGCGATGCCGTTGGCATGGCACTTTTCCACCATCTCGCCGAAAAAGTCGCGTCCCTTGAGGCCCCTGTGCATGCGGCCCGTATCGCTGGGCCAGTAGCAAAGGCCCGTGTGCGGTTTGGCCTTGACCATGGCGGCCTGCACGCCCGCGTCCTTAAGCGCGGCCACGTATTCGTCGCAATCGATTTTCGACAGAAAGGTCTCGTCCCAGTCGTCAATGTGCATGTCCATCAGGTTCCTGCGGTAATTGCCTTCGATCCACATACCCTTCGTCCTCCCCGAAGCTGCGCTCGGTTATCCTTTGATGGCTCCCGCCATCATGCCTTCCATGATCTTGTTGTAAAACGCCAGGTAAATGAGTATCACCGGCAGCGTTGCCATGGCCAGCGCGGCCAGCAGCAGCGTGTAGTTGGTGGAATGGTCGGTGGTGAAGTACGTCAGCCCCACCGGAATGGTTTTGAGCGCCTTGCTGGACACCAGAATCTGCGCGAAGGGGAACTCGTTCCACACGTGCATGAAGGTGAGGATGATCACCGTCGCCAGCACCGGCTTGCAGATGGGCAGGATGATCTGGAACATGGTTTTCAGCAGGCCCGCGCCGTCGATGGAAGCCGCGTCCTCCATGTCGGTGGAGACGCCCCTGAGGTAGCTGTCGATTAAAAACACGGATACGGGGATCTCGAAGGCGACGTACACGGGGATCAGCGTATACCACTGGTTGAGCGCGGCGATGTTCTTGAACTGGATGAACAAAGGCACCATCAGCGCGTGCACGGGAATCATGATGCCCGCCATGAGCAGCACGTAGATGAAACCGCGCCCGCGAAAGCGGTAGCGCGACAACAGGTACCCCATCACGAAGGAGACCACCACCACGATCACCAGGGACAGAAAGCCGTTTTTCGCGCTGTTGAAAATAAAGGTGCCGAAGTTGGCGGTCGCGAACGCCTCGACATAGTTGGAAAACTGCAGCGACGAAGGCAGGGAGAGCGAGGAAACCGCAAACTCCTGAGGGGTTTTCAGCGACGAGTACAAAAGCCACACGACCGGAAACACGCAGGAAACGGACAGGATCCACACGGGAACGTTCATCAGCAGCCGGACGAGGAAACGGCGAAGCGAAAAGCGGCGGGGCGGTTTTTTCTTCATGCCTTCTTCCTCCCCATCAGCACCTGCACCACAAGCCCGATCAGCAGGGCGATGACCAGGATGACCACCGCGATGGCGGAACCGTAGCCGAACTTGCCGAACTTGAAGGTGTTCTGGTATGCGTACACCGCCATGGACATGGAGGAACGGCCGGGGCCGCCACCGGTGAGTACGTAGATGTGGTCGTATATTTTCATGGTGCCCGAAGCCACCAGGATAATGACGATTTTGAGCGTATCCCAGATCATGGGCAGCGTGATGTAGATCGACCGCTTCACGCCGTCGGCGCCGTCCAGCTCCGCGCACTCGTACACCTCCGTGGGGATGCTGGTGATGGCCCCCAGCAGGATGACCATGTAAAGCCCGATGTACTGCCAGATAACGGGAATGGACACGGTCGTCAGCACGATGTTCACGTCGTCCAGCCAGTAGCGGATGGCGCTTTGCATGCCCAGCGCCGTGAGGATCGAATTGATGAAGCCGTAATCCGAGTTATAGGCGATTTTCCAGACGAAGCCCACCACGACCGGCGCCATGACCACGGGAAAAAAGATGACCGCACGGTGGAAGGCGCGAAGCAATATGCCCTTGCCGGTCAAAAGCATGGATACCAGCAGCGCGATGCCCACCTGGCCCAGGGTGCAGTAAAGCGAATAGACCAGCGTGTTTTTGACCACCAGCCAGAAGTTGCTGTCCTGCATCAGCTTTGCGTAATTGCCGAACAGCACGAACTTGGGATCGCCCACGCCCTTCCAGGTGCACATGCTGTAGTATACGGACGTGCCCAGCGGCAGGATGAGGATATAGAAAAAAAGGATGAAGGGGATCAGCACCAAGGCGTAGACCAGCCATTTCTGCCTGGCGCCGCGCAATTCTCGTACGTTCATGGGTTCCTCCTGTGTGGAAGCTGGGGGATGCGCGGGCCCGCGCAAACGAGGCGGGGCCGCCGCAGCGGAGGAAAGGCGCAGCCGCTTCCGCGCTCCGCCGTTTCCGTTTCCCCGGCCGCGCCGAAGGCGGAGGGGGAAACGGAACGCAGAAACGGGGAAGGAGCTTCCGCCCGCGCTTCGTTACGCGGCGGCCCTGCCGTTTATCCCATTTCAAATCCTTAATGCACCAGAGGTCGTGAACGATTCTGCTCTGCGGCGAGGAGCGAAGTCGAAGGCGTAGCGGGACTACGTCGAAACTTCGCGACGAAGTCACAGGGCAAAATCGCCACGAGATCGAAGCGTTGAGGTTTTGAAACAGTATAGGAGCGGGTTACTGCGCCGCTTCCCAGGCGTCCTGCAGCCGCTGCGCCATTTCGGTGGGGGTAATGGCGTTGATGAGCAGCTCCTGGGTGCTGGCGTAGTATTCGCCGGAACCGAAGGAAGCCGGCAGCACCACGTCCCAGATGGGCAGGAAGTTCATGGTCTCTTCAACCGTCCAGTACTCCTTGAAGATGGTGGCCAGCTTGCTCTCGTCCACTTCGCCGGTCTTGGCCGCGGAGAAGAAGCCCATTTCCAGCGCCTTGTCGGCGTAATCGCCGGTGGTGATGGCCTTGAGGAACGCCTGCACCGCGGTGTAGTTGTCGCCGGTAACGGACTTGTTGACCGTCCAGCCCCAGCCCGCGCCGGCCGCGACGTTCTTGTTGCCGTTGAGGCCGCCTTCCACCGCGGGCATCAGCGCGACGTGCGTATCGGCCAGAATGTCCTCGGGGCAGTTGGTGGTCAGTTCGCCGATCATCCAGGCGCCGTTGATCATCATGGCGCACTTTTTGTTGTAGTAGAGCTGGTACATGCCGTCCTGGTCGATGGAGTTCATGTCCTCGTTGAACGCGCCCGCCAAAGCGAGGTTCTGGAAGTCGGTCAGGGCGTTGACGATGGCTTCGTCCGTCCAGGCCGCGCCTTCGCCGTTGCGCAGGCTGCTAAACCAGGTGTCGTCCACATAGCGGTAGCAGAAGGTGTTCAGCAGGCACGAGGGGGCCAGCCACTGGCCGCCGTTGCCCAGGCCGATGGGGGTGTAGCCCTTGGCCAGGAACAGCGGAATGTCGGCGAGCAGCTCATCGTACGTGGCGGGGAAGCTGGTTACGCCGCACTCGTCGAAGATCGCCTGGTTGTACACCACCACGCAGTTCGCCTGGATCTGGAAGGGAACGGTGTAGCCCACGCCGTTGTAGGAGCCGTCGGAGAAGGCTCCCTCCGCGTACTGGGCGTACCAGTCCGCGTCTTCCTGAATCGCCGGCTCCTCGGCGTAGATCAGGTCGCCGTCGGCCATGGTGGACACCAGATCGCCCTTGATGAGGAAGACGTCCGGCAGGCTGCCGCCGGCCATGAGGGTGTTGATGTAGGCTTCGTAGTCGTCGTGGGCCACGAACTCGTAATGGATGGTCACGCCCGGGTTGGCCGCCTCAAACGCCTTGGCGGCCGTCCAGAAGCCGTAGCTGGTGCCGGAGGTATCGCTTTCATTGTTGAAATGAAGCACGGTAAACTCCCCGGTCAGGCCTTCTTCGGCGCCGGCGGTCACGATGCCCAGCGTGAAGATCATCGCGAGGGTAAGCAGCAGGGAAATAACCTTTTTCATACGTACACTCCTTTGCTGATTGGATGGTCTATTTCATGCCCCCGGAAACCTGGCCAGCATTCCCGGAGAACATCAAACCAGAGAAAAGGAAAGCTTGGGCTTGGACAGCATATGGCTGAAAACCAGAAAACAGCCGCCCAGCCCGTATTTTTCCTCGGGCAGTTCGCCGCAGGTGAGCGACACGCACACGCCGAGGCTGTCGGCAAGGTAGTCCTTCATGGAGGTTTCGGCCGCCTTCATAAACGCGCTCCCCTTGAGCGCCGGGCTTCCGCCCACGACGACGCGGGAAATCTCGACGGTTTTGATGATGTTGGCGATCGCGATGCCCAGGTAGAACCCGGCCTCGGTCAGCACCTTTTCGGCGAGCGCGTCGCCCTTTCGGGCCAGCGCCGCCAGCG
This sequence comes from uncultured Oscillospiraceae bacterium, assembly GCA_964640955.1. Classification (GTDB taxonomy): domain Bacteria; phylum Bacillota; class Clostridia; order Christensenellales; family Aristaeellaceae; genus CAXXOK01. The sequence continues at coordinate 78,084 of CAZXJI010000015.1, forward strand.
CGTCGAAATCCGGCGTCTTCTGCGCGTCCACCGGGTCGCCGGCCGCGCGCCGCTCCTCCAGGTACCGGCTCACGATGGCAAGCTTGCTGGCGTATACGTCCAGACAGCCGCGGCTGCCGCAGCAGCAGCGCGGCCCGCCGGGGTTGAGCGTCGTGTGCCCGATGAACCCGGCGTTGCCCTTTTCGCCGGACATCGGCCGGTTGTGCTGGTAGGTGACGCTGCCGATGCCGGAGCGCAGCCCGATGTAGATGAAGTCCGCGGCCTCGTCCCCCAGGTACAGGCGCTTTTCCACCAGCCCCATCAGGTGCACGTCGTTTTGGATGTACACGGGAAGCTTCAGGCTTTCCTCCAGCTCGCGCTGGATGCTTACGTTGTGCCAGCCGGAAATACGCTCGATGTTCAGGGATACGCCGTTGACCGTGTCGATCACGCCGGGCAGGCCCACGCCCACGCCGTCGATGTCGTCCCGGGGGATGCCGCTTTCGTCGATGAAGCGGTTAAATTCGTTCATGACCCGGCCGAGCAGCTCCGCCTTTTCGATGTCGCGCGGATAGGCGACGGTGCGGGAGGCGCGGATTTCGCTTTTCATGTTGGCGATCACCATGCGCACCTGGGGAAACTCAAAGTCGATCCCCACGGCGAAGTGATGGTCGCCGGAAAGCCCCCACAGCCCCGCGGCCCGCCCGCCGCTGGACTCGGAGAAGCCGACTTTCAAAACGAGGTTTTCTTCCGTAAGGTCCTTGATGACGTTGAGCACGGTGGGGCGGCTCAAATTGGTGCGTTTGACGATCTCCTCGGTGGAAATGGGGGCGCACTTGATGATGCATTGAAGGATCAGGTATTTGTTGGCTTCCTTCAACAATTTGATATTGTTGCCCTTGTGCAGCGTTTCAGTTGTCATGGCGGTTCCCCTCCCCGTTTTCAGGAACATTATATCAGCCCTCCATACTTTTGTAAAGTGATATTCTAAAATACATTTGCAAAATGAATGTTGAAAAGTTGCCTGCCTATGGTATAATTGTATCGTCCTTATGGTCCTCGTTTCGGCCGCGCCCGCGCGCAGCCGCCCCACGGAACACGCAGCTTGGAGGAACGCAGAGAATGGAAACGACCTATCGCCTCGGCATCGACATCGGCGGCACCAAAGTCAACATGGGCATCATCCGGGAGGACGGCACGGTGCTGGATTGCGAAGCGATCCCTTCCAAGGCCGCCGGCGACGCGCAAACCCTGGTGGAGACCATCTGCCGTCATACGGAAGCGTGCCTTTCGCGAAACAGCCTTACGCTGGCGGCGGTCGGGCATATCGGCGTGGGCATCCCCGGCACGGCGGACTGCCGCACCGGCACGGTGCTGTTCAGCTCCAACCTGTTCGGCGAAAACGTGCCGCTGGCGGACTATTTTGAAAAGCACTGGGGCCGCCGCGTGACCGTGGTGCAGGATTCGTGGGCCGCCGCGTGGGCGGAGTACCTTTTCGGCCAGCGCCGGGCGCACAGCAGCATGCTGTGCCTGACCATCGGCACGGGCATCGGCTGCGGCGTGATATTAAACGGGCACGTATACGGCGGGCGGATGAACACCGCCGGGGAGATCGGCCATACGCCGGTGGTGCCGGACGGTCGCGCGTGCAGCTGCGGAAAGCGCGGCTGTCTGGAAACCTACGCCTCCGGCACCGCCATTCTGGAACAGGCGCTGGAGCGTTTTCCCGAGAAGTTCGAGGGGAAGGAGCGCCGGGGGGAAACGGTGTTCGAGCTGGCGTACGCGGGCGACGCGGACGCGCTGCGGCTGATTGAGGACTGCGTGGATAAGCTGGCCTACGGTCTGGCGATCATGGTCAACATCCTTTCGGTGGACGTGATTACCGTAAGCGGAGGCATGTGCATCCATAAAGCGCTGATCGTCGATCCCCTGCCCGACAAGATACGGGCCTGCGGCTACCCCGCCTGGGCCAAGCGGTACAAACCGCTGGTGCTGCAGGCGACGCTGGGCAGCTACGCCCCCATGATCGGCGCGGCGTTCCTGACCGAGGACGATATTACCTGACCGGTGCGCCGGCAGCGTAACCGTAAGGAGAAACCGATGAGCCTGTACTTTACCAATCCCGTCGCGCGTCCCGCCATCTGGGGCGGCGACCGTCTCGCCAGGCGTTTCGGCTACCGGGACATGACCGACCATATCGGCCAGGCGTGGGCGTTCAGCTGCCAGAAAGGCAGCGAAAGCCCGCTTCGGGACGGTTCCGGCACGCTGGCCGGTTTATGGCGGGAGCGTCCCGCGCTGTTCCGTAGCCGGTATGCGGAATTTCCCTTCATCATTTCGCTGGTCGCGCCGGTCGAGGACCTGAGCATCCAGATCCACCCCGGGGCCGCGCTGGCCCGGCGGGACGGCTATCCCTCCGGGAAAAACGAGGCATGGTCTTTTTTACAGGGCCCCGAGAGCGGGACGATCGTCTACGGCCAGAAGGCCGCGGACGCGGCGGAACTGGCGGGGATGGTGGCCGCCGATCGCTGGGATGCGCTGATCGGCCGCCTGCCGGTGAAGACCGGGGATTTTGTGTACGTACCCGCGGGCATGGTGCACGCGCTGACGGCCGGATGCGTCGCCTACGAAATACAGCAGGCGACCGACGTCACCTATCGCTTCTACGACTATCACCGCAGGGACGCGCAGGGGAGGGAGCGGCCCCTGCACGTCGAAAAGGCCATGGAATGCGTGGATTTTTCCCTAGGCACGCAAAACGCCGCGCCTCCCGCCCAGACCGTGGAGCTTCCCGGCGTCGCGATGACCGCCTACCTGCAAAACGAATCCTTCTGCGTCCGCAGGCTCGCCTTTCACGGGGAGCAGACGCTGCGTTTTTCCGGCTATCAGCTGATGACGGTCGCCGACGGCGAAGGCACCGCGAACGGCGCGCCCGTCGGCGTCGGCGACAACTTTCTCCTGCCGGCCGGGGAACCGCTGACCGTGCGGGGACGCGTTACGCTCATGACGACCTGCGAATAGGAGACGATATACCATGAAAAGCGACATTTCCGCGTCCATCATGTGCGCCGATCCCCTGTGCATGGCGCCGCAGCTTCAAACGCTGCGGGACAACGGGGTGGCTTACCTGCACTGCGACGTGATGGACGGGCATTTCGTACCCAACCTGATGCTGGGCACGGCGGCGATCAAGGCCGTGAAGGCGGCGAACATCCTGCCCCTCGACCTGCACCTGATGGTGGAGGAACCGGAAAGGATGCTGCCGTGGTTTGCGTTCGGCGAGGGCGACTTGGTGTCCGTCCATCTGGAGGCGACACGGCATATGGATGAGGCGCTCGAAACGATCCGAAGTCGCGGCGCGACCCCCGCCGTCGCCCTCAACCCGGACACGCCGCTTAAAAGCGTACTGCCGTACCTGCCGCAAATCGGGATGCTGCTGGTGATGACGGTCAACCCCGGCTTCGCGGGGCAGGCCATGACCCCGAACGCCCTGCGCAAGATCGGGCAGGCGCGCCGGATGCTGGATACGCGCGGCTTTCCGCAGATTCGACTGGAGGTGGACGGGAACTGCTCCTTTGCCAACGCACCGCGGATGCGCGCCGCGGGCGCCGACCTATTCGTGGCCGGCACCAGCAGCATTTTCAGCCCTTCCCTGACGCTCGCGGAGGGCATTCGGCGGATGCTGAAAGGGCTTGAGGAAGCGTAAGGCACCTGCACCACCCCGGGAGAGAGGGATCGTCGGTCGCGGTTCCCGGGGCTGCGAAAGGTCGAAACGATCCCGTGGGCACCCGAAAACGCATATCAGTACTAAACGTCTCCCGCCGCGGCATGACAGCCGCAACGGGAGACGCTTTCGTTTAGGGACAAGGAAACGCGTCGCGCACCGGACGGGAACCGGCGAAAGGACGCGGAATACCAGAGGGCGCCCAAATCTGAAACAGCGCAGAACCCGCAGCGCCGTTAACGGATCTTGCTTTTGAGCGTCCACATGCCCGCCGTGCCGAAGGCGTACTGTTTGGCCGTCAGCAGGAAGAACTTCTGGCGGCCCGAAGGCTGAACGGTATGGTTGAGCATCATGGTGCAAAGGGCGTCCATGTCTCGTACCACCTGCAGGTTCAGCGGCAGGCCCTCCGGCTGCTCCTCCGTGGGCAGGGTGTTCGCGCGGTGTCCGCCCAGAAACGCGTAGGTTTCGTAAGGCGCAAGCCGGGTCAGCAGCGAGCGAAGCGTTTGCCGATAGGCGCTGGTTTTGGCGCTCCCCGGCAGCCACATCCATGCGGATGCCCCGCCGTTGCCGATCGCGTCCCCGACGAAGAGGGCCCTGTGCACGTCGTCCACAAAGATGCAGGAGCCGGGCGTATGGCCGGGCGCCGATATCACGTGAATCCGATTTCCGCCCAAGTCGATGACGCTGTTTTCATCCAGCGGGATGTAGCGGCGCACGCGGTACCGTTTGCGCGGCATGTGGAACATGCTGAAGCCAAAGGCGATCATCAGCCTCAGCAGGCCTTTCCGCCACGCGGCGATATCCCGTCGATGCAAATACACGGTCTGAAACTCGCCCGCATGATACATGTGGTCGATATGCGCGTGCGTCAACGCCAGCTCGACGGGCTTTTCCGTCAGCGTTTTGAGCATCGGCAGGATATCGCCCTCCATCATGCAGGTATCGATCAAAAGCGCCTTTTCCCCGCCGATGATTAGGTACATGGAGTCGCCCTTGGCATCGTCGATCGCGAACAGCCCCGGTTGAAGTTCCTGAATCGTATAGTCTTTATTCTCCATGGTCATGCCTCCCTTGTCGGTTCCGTCGGTCGCATCGTGCTTTTTAGGGGCTTTGAGGGTGAGGGATATCGTATAGTGTACGAAGCTCGCGCGGATGACCGGGGTCGGCCCTATAAAGACAAACTAAACGCAGGCCCCGGTGACGGCAAGCTGCGTGATGGGCAAGCTGCGTGGTGGCATGTTTCGTTACAGCGGACAGCGGACCGTGCCATCCCGGCACGACGAGCATAATGCCGGGGTCGATGGTCTTCTGAGCGGCGAACGAACCGCGCCTGGGATACCCCGCGCGCTGCCAACGCCGCTTTTCCGCTTACCGTAATCGACGGGTTTCGCCGGCACGCCGTCCAAGATGCGATGCGCCTCGTGTCGGCGCGGGCTGAGGTGGTGATAAAACCGGCGTACTCTTCACATTTATTGGCGAGGGACAGCCTTCCATGCTTAAGTATAGCCTGGCGCCGGTCAGGTTTCAACTCCCGCAGGCACGAAAGGGGCCGGCTGTGTTGCTTCCGACGCATTGCGCTGATCTGTTTTGTTTTTTATACTTCCGCAGCCGCGGGAGGGGCAACGCGTTTTCGATCGCCGCCCAGACCTCGTAATTATTGGTTTCAATTCCCGCCCCCGCGTGGGGGGCAACCGCCTTGCTCTGCACGTGGTTGCTCGTATCGTAAAGTTTCAATTCCCGCCCCCGCGTGGGGGGCAACCCGACAGCACATCCGCGCTGTAAGACCGGCTAAAGTTTCAATTCCCGCCCCCGCGTGGGGGGCAACGATGAAGCGCAGCATCGGGGTGAACCGGGTGGAGGTGTTTCAATTCCCGCCCCCGCGTGGGGGCAACCGAGGGTAGTGTTTCCACGCCGTATTTTTCAAGTTTCAATTCCCGCCCCCGCGTGGGGGCAACGCAGCGGTTTCGGTGAGGAGAAGCGCGGGATGAGGTTTCAATTCCCGCCCCCGCGTGGGGGCAACGTGCGCAATTGGCCGATATTATTACATATACTAAGTTTCAATTCCCGCCCCCGCGTGGGGGCAACCTTCCTATTTCGGCCTTGCGTTGCCGTGTGATTCTGTTTCAATTCCCGCCCCCGCGTGGGGGCAACGCACCTGCCGCATCGCGCTCTCCCGCCAGTTGTTCGTTTCAATTCCCGCCCCCGCGTGGGGGCAACTTTCATTCCCAAAACGTCTCCCTCCTGCACAGCAGTTTCAATTCCCGCCCCCGCGTGGGGGCAACTCCTCGATCAGGTGCCATTATCGCCGCAATTTGGGTTTCAATTCCCGCCCCCGCGTGGGGGCAACTGAGCTGGCTCTGCGCGGTGGTCATCGCACTGCTGGTTTCAATTCCCGCCCCCGCGTGGGGGCAACCGATGCCCCACGTTCCGATGGTATCCGCGTCGATAGTTTCAATTCCCGCCCCCGCGTGGGGGCAACAGCCGGGATCGCCGGGTTCGTGGCCGAGATCAAGTTTCAATTCCCGCCCCCGCGTGGGGGCAACTCACTCGGCCGGATCTTCCACAGCTTCGCTGTTCTGTTTCAATTCCCGCCCCCGCGTGGGGGCAACCTTCGGTGGACGCCTGAAAGGCA
>CAZXJI010000016.1:0-74560 GCA_964640955.1 uncultured Oscillospiraceae bacterium
CGACCGTGCCTTACGTGGCGGGCGGCATGACGCTCGCGGGCATGGACTGCCAGGGACTGGTGGAATACCTGCTGATCCGGTGCGGGGTGCCCAAGGCCGAGTGCAACCTGGCCGGGAGCAACGCGCATTACCGGGCCTGCCTGTGGGTGGGAACGCCGGAGGAGTGCAAGAAGGCGTTCGGGTCCATCCCCGGCGGCGCGGCACTGTTCATTCTGGAAGCGTCCGGGGGCGAGCCTGCGAAGTACCAGTCGGACGGCATCGGGAACGCCTCGCACGTGGGCCTGTGGCTGGGAGACACGAGCATCGCCGCCAGCGCGAGCCGGGGGCAGGTGATCGAGAGCAACTTCGCGGGGAAGAGTATCAACGGCGGGTGGAACCGCGTGGGACTGCTGCCCTGGGTGAATTACGGGCTGAGCGAAAGCCAGCAGGCGCTGCTGACGGCAGAGGATGGCGGGGCTTCCGGTGACGCAGGGGATACCGATACCGAGGCTGATGATGAGGCCGAGGAAGCCGCCACGGTTGCCGTGGCTGCCGACACGTCCGGTTTCTACGCCGTACGGAAGGGCTGCAAGGGCGGCGCGGTGCGCCGCCTGCAGACGTGGCTTGCCGATCTGGGCTACGACGTGGGCGCCTGGGGCGCGGACGGGGACTTCGGCTCCGCGACCGATGCGGCGGTGCGCGCCTTTCAGGCGGCGCAGGGCCTGACGGCGGACGGATACGTGGGGAAACGCACCTGGGCGGCGCTGGCCGAGGCACGGCAGACGGTGGAGGAGGCGCAGGGATGATGAGCGAGGGCGTGCTGGCGGCCCTTCTGTCGCTCGTGGGGACGCTGGCCGGAACGTTCGGCGGCATTCTGGTTTCCAACAAGCTGACCCGCTACCGGCTGGAACAGCTGGAGAAAAAGGTGGACAAGCACAACTCGCTCATCGACCGCATGTACTGCGCCGAAAAGCGGCTGGACGTGCTCGGTGAGCAGATGAGGGGCGTCGATCGCCGTATGGACGGCATGGCCTCGTACGAATGTTAGGAGGATCGCCAATGGAACAGAGTCGGTTAAAATCCCCCGTGGTCTGGACGTCGCTTGCGGCACAGGCGCTGTCGGTGCTGGTGCTGCTGGGTGTGTTCGACACCGGCGTCAGCGACGCCGTCAACGATCTGGTCGCGGGGCTTTTGCAGCTGCTGGTGGTGCTGGGGGTGCTCAACAACCCCACCGACGGCTCGAGCTTCTAGGAGAAAGAGACAAAAAGGAGTGCTCCGAGCTATCCGCCCGGAGCACTCCTTTTTGCGTTGTGCTAAACGGGCTCAATAGGCCACGCTGCCTGCCGGCATCCACGCGCGCACGACGCCCAGAGCGCATTCGAATTCGGCGAATACCCAGCCGCTTTCCTCAAAGAACACGCCCAGCGACGTCCCGGCGGCGATCTCCGCCTCGTCGAACGTGTCGTAATCGTAACCCGGGCCGAAGGTGGGGATCAGGCTTTCGGCGGTGTAGGCCGAAACGGAGGACAACGACGCCTCGGGCACGCCGCGGACGCTGCGGAACGCGCTTGCGGGGAAATAGACGATGCGTTTCCCCACCGTCTGGTAATCCAGGTCGACCAGCACGTAACTGCCCTCCACGAACAGCGCCTCGGTACTGATCATCTTGTACGTTTTGTACGCGCCCGCGCCGTGGTAGGTTTTCGCGGGGCCGCAGCGGGACTGCACGCGCTCGTCCGTACCCAGGGGCACGATGCTGATGGGGTAACGCGTGTATTCGACTTCCGGCCAGGGCCCGGCGTCGGTCGCCGCGGCGTCGGAGGCGGTCGTATCGCCGCCCGAAGCAAGCGTGTTCAGACCGGAAATGCGGCTGCCGCGCACCCAGTTGCCGTCGGCGTCTTTCTGATAGAAATAGCCGCCATCGGCGACCCCCGTGTCGATGCTCAGCGTCCATTCGATCCGGTCGTCCCGCACCTGTTTGTCGATCACCGCGCTCAGCACTTCGTTGTCGTCGCTCATCAGGATCACGTCGGTTACGGAAGCGTCGGTCGTCAGCGACAGCTGGAGGTTGGCCAGCGCCTGAACGGGCAGAAAGATGAAAAGCAGCAAAACCACCATGAAACGGCTTTTTTTCATAATTGAAACCTCCCGGTTCGGTCGACGGAGGGGGAAGGCTTGCGGCGGCGCCCCTCAATGGTGATTTTATTATAGCCGAACGGCCGCCGTTTCACAACCCGCCTGCACGATCCGGACGAAAATGTACGAAAAGATACACGCGGGTATTGACAAAGACTTCCGCTTCGTTTATCCTCTTTTCATAAACCTGTGACGCGGAGGAGTACGCGCGTTACCCGATTCAAAGAGAGCCGCCGGCGGTGGGAGTGCGGCAACCGGGTGCGCGTCGAATGGACCGCCGAGGGCGGAGCGAACGGAGAAGGGCCTGGCTTTTCCCGCTAGCGACCGACGGGAGCTTCACCCGTTATCAGCGAAGCGCATATGCTGGTATGCGAAAGCGAGCGGCCGAAGCGATTCGGCAATACGGGTGGCACCGCAGACAAACACAGTCTGTCCCATAGCAATATTGGGACAGGCTTTTTTTGTTGCTTGCAGCCGGCGCAAAAAAACAAAGGAGGAACCCACCATGAAAAACATCCCGTACCGGTACTATCTGCCCGAGGAGAAGATGCCCAAAACATGGTACAACCTTCGCGCCGCCATGCCGGAAAAACCCGATCCGCTGATCAACCCCGGCACCGGCAAGCCTGTGACGCCCGACGACCTGCGCCCGGTGTTCTGCGACAAGCTGATCGCCCAGGAGCTGGACAACGACACCGCGGAGTTCGAAATTCCCAAGCCTATCCTGGATATGTACCGCATCTACCGGCCCTCGCCGCTGGTGCGCGCCTACCGCCTGGAAGCGGCGCTCAAAACCCCCGCGCACATCTACTACAAGTTCGAGGGCAACAACACCTCCGGCAGCCACAAGCTCAACTCGGCGCTGGCGCAGGCCTTCTACGCCAAGGACCAGGGGCTGAAAGCCCTCACCACCGAAACGGGCGCCGGGCAGTGGGGCACGGCGGTAGCCGAGGCGTGCGCCGCTTTCGGGCTGGACCTGACGGTATACATGGTGCGGGGCTCCTACGACCAGAAGCCTTACCGCAAGGACGTTATGCGCACCTTCGGCGCGACCGTGTACCCTAGCCCCAGCGACACCACGCAGGCGGGCCGCGCCATGCTGGAAAAAGGACTCAACACCACCGGCAGCCTGGGCTGCGCCATCTCCGAGGCGGTGGAAAAGGCGGTCACTACCCCCGACTGCCGCTACGTGCTGGGCTCGGTGCTAAACCAGGTGCTTTTGCACCAGTCCATTATCGGGCTGGAAAGCTACGAGGCGCTCATGGAGTTTGGCGAATACCCGGACGTGATCGTCGGCTGCGCGGGCGGCGGCAGCAACCTGGGCGGGCTGATCGCCCCGTTCATGCGCGACACGCTCACCGGCAAACGCAAGGGCACCCGGTACGTGGCGGTGGAGCCCGTTTCCTGCCCGTCGCTCACCCGCGGGCGCTACGAGTACGACTTCTGCGACACCGGCAAGATTACCCCCATGGCGAAGATGTACACGCTGGGGGCGGAGTTCATCCCCTCGCCCAACCACGCGGGCGGCCTGCGCTACCACGGCATGAGTCCCATCCTCTCCAAGCTCTATCACGACGGCTATATGGAGGCCATCAGCTACGAGCAGACCAACGTGTTCGACGCGGCGGTGCAGTTCGCGCGGCTGGAGACTATCCTGCCCGCGCCGGAAAGCGCCCACGCCATCCGCGGCGCGATGGACGAGGCTGTCAAGTGTCGCGAAAGCGGGGAGGAGAAGGTGATCCTCTTCGGGCTGACGGGCACGGGCTACTTCGACATGAGCGCCTACGCCAGCTACTGCGACGGAACCATGACCGACTACGTTCCCGCCGACGACGAGATACTGGCGCGCTGATGAATCGCAAAAAGCGGCACAGTCCACCGCTTTGACAAGCCGGGCCCCGCAGGCTTTCGCCCGCGGGGCTTTTCGCGCGCCCGGTAAATTGGTGCGCTTTTTTCCGTGCTTCCTCTTGCGGGAACGCACGGTTTATGGCACAATACAAAGCGAGCATTTACCCGCGTCGGCCGTTTTTCGTTCGGAAATCAGCGGTCCCGCGCTGCCGCAAAGAAGCGGCAAGGAGGCGCACATGCATAATCCCGAGTGTGTAGTAATTCTGGATTTCGGGGCACAGTATACGCAGCTGATCGCGCGGCGCGTGCGCGAATGCGGCGTATACTCGGTGGTGCTGCCCTACAGCGCGACCCTTGAGGACATTCGCAAGGAAAAGCCGCAGGCGTTGATCCTTTCCGGCGGCCCCTCCTGCATTCTGGATGAGAACGCTCCCCGCTGCGACCGCGGCGTGTTCGAACTGGGCGTGCCGATACTGGGCATCTGCTACGGAATGCAGCTGACCGCCGCGGTGCTGGGCGGCGAGGCGGGCGCCTGCTCGCTTCGGGAATACGGCCGGATGCTGATGACGGTCGACAAGCGGGATTCGGGCCTGATGGAGGGCCTTAACGAACAAAGCTACTGCTGGATGAGCCACACCTATCAGGTACTGCGCCTGCCGGAAGGGTTTACAAGCATCGCGCACACCGATAATTGCCCCATCGCCGCCATGGCCAGCGAAAGCCGCCGCATGTACGGCGTTCAGTTCCACCCCGAGGTGACCCATACCGAACAGGGGCGCAAAATACTCGAGAATTTCCTCAAGAACATCTGCGGATTCAAGGGCGACTGGAACATGGAAGCGTACGCCGAAATGACGGTGCGCAGGATCCGCGAACAGGTAAAAGAAGGCACGGTGCTGCTCGGCTTGAGCGGCGGCGTGGACAGCGCCGTTGCCGCGGCGCTTTTATATCGCGCGGTCGGCAGCCGCCTCACCTGCGTATACGTCGATCACGGCTTTATGCGCGCGGGCGAGAGCGACCAGGTGGTGGAGGTCTTTACCAAGACCTTCCCGGTGGAGCTGATCCACGTGGACGCGAGCGAGAAGTTCTTTAACGATCTCAAGGGCGTGACCGAGCCGGAAGCAAAGCGAAAGATCATCGGCCGGGATTTTGTAGAGGTGTTCAAGGAAGAATCCGTGAAGCTGGGCAAACGGGACCACTTCGCGCAGGGCACCATTTACCCCGACGTCATCGAATCCGGTAACACCAAGGGCAGCGCGGTGATCAAGAGCCACCACAACGTGGGCGGACTGCCCGCGGAGCTGGGCTTTACGAGCCTGGTGGAGCCGCTCAGGATGCTGTTTAAGGACGAGGTGCGAAAGCTCGGCCTCACCCTCGGCCTGCCGGAGAGCCTGGTGTACCGCCAGCCGTTCCCGGGCCCGGGGCTGGCCATCCGCGTCATCGGCGAGCTGACGCCCGACAGGGTGCGCATCGTTCGGGAAAGCGACAAGATCCTGCGCGACGAGATCGCCCGCTCGGAAATGAACGGCAAGATTTCGCAGTATTTTACGGTGCTGACCGGCGCGCGCAGCGTGGGCGTAATGGGCGACGAGCGTACCTACGCCTACGCCGTGGCCATCCGCGCCGTGACGACCGACGATTTTATGACCGCCGACGTGGCGCAGATTCCCTACCCCCTGCTCAACCACATCGCGGGGCGCATCGTGGGCGAGGTGAAGGGCGTCAACCGCGTATTGTACGATATTACCACCAAACCCCCGGCGAGCATCGAGTGGGAATAAACCCAACCGTGGAGCGCCGCCTGACCGCCGCGTTTTCAACCGCCGTATGATGAGGAAAGGATACCGACCCCGGAGCAGGAGGGTTTCACATGGTCGTTTCCGACGCGCCCACGCTCGCATGGCTGCTGGACGGGGATGTTTCCGTCCGGTATCAGACGCACAGGGACCTGCTGGGGTCTCCGGCGGCGGTCACGGAGGAACTGCGCGGCCGGATCGCGACCGAAGGCTGGGGTTTGCGCTTTCTGAAGGAACGCGACGACCGGACCGGGCTCTGGGGGAAGGGCAGCTATACGCCCAAATGGATATCGACCCATTATACGCTGCTGGACCTGAAAAGCCTCGGGCTCGCCCCGGACTGCCCGCCATACGGACAAAGCACCGTGATCCTGCTTAACAGGATGTGGACCGACCGGGGGCGGGTCAACCGGCACAGGCACCAGGATCTGTGCGTCTGCGCCATGATCCTGGGTTTGTGCTGCTACGGCGGCGTTCAGTCGCCGAAACTTTTCGAGATTGTGGACTATCTGCTGGACAGGCAATACCCCGACGGCGGCTGGAACTGCAACTGGGAAAAGGGCGATACGCGCAGCTCCCTGCATACGACCCTGTCCGTGCTGGAAGCCTTCCGGGATTACGAGGCGAACGGGTATCGTTACCGGTTGAAGGAGATTACGGAAAGTATTCCCGGGGCATGGGAGTTTATCCTGAAGAAGCGGTTGTTCCGATCCTGCCGTACGGATGAGATCATCGACAAAAAGATGCTCATGCTGTCCTGGCCCTGTCGCTGGAGGTACGATATCCTGCGGTGCATGGATTATTTCGCGTCCGTGGGAACGCCCTACGATCCCCGCATGGAGGAAGCGCTGGGCATCATCGTCGGAAAGATGCGGCGCAATGGCCGCTGGCCGGTGCAGCAGAAGTACGCCGGCAAGGTGCACTTCGATATGGAGAAAACGGGCGGCGACAGCCGCTGGAACACGCTTCGGGTACTGCGGGTGCTGAAGGCTTACCGGCCCGACCTGTACGGGGAATTGACCGGCGGGGAAGCCCCGCCTCCGCATCAAACGGCAAAGCCTTAACGCTGCGTTTCGCAAACCGGTGTACGCGAAGTGTGCCGGAGCGTCCCGCGACGGCCGGAAACCCTGAAGGAGGTCTTTTCATGTCCTGTTATTACCTGATCGGCATCCGTATGGACAACCGCGTGGGCAACGCGCAGAAATTCCAGGAGACGCTCACGAAAAACGGCTGCAAGATTCGCGCCCGGCTCGGCCTGCACGACGTGACCGAGGGCAGCTGTGCCAACGACGGACTGATCGTACTGCAGCCCTGCGGCGGCAAGGCCGAGGTGGAGCGGCTGACCGCCGACCTGAACGCCCTGCCGGGCGTCACCGCCAGGCTGATCGACCTGAACTGAGCCGGATACAGGCACAACCGCCCCGAACGATTTCGTTCGGGGCGGTTCCGGCTTCCGCGCGTCCGGCGCTCGGTTCAGATGCCCGTCTTACCGGCCGGCGAACAGGCCGTACCAGTAGGTAAGCAGCCCGATAAACTCCCGGGTGGCCTTTTCGTTGCCCTCGCGGTTGGGATGGTCGTCGCCGTCGGAATCGTAATAAAGCGTGTCCGCGCCTTCGACCGCCGTGTGCACCTCCACGCCTGTGGCGGTATCGTAGCAGTGGTGCGCGCCGGGATCGGTCAGCACGTTGTAAAAGTCGAACACGAACACGTTCCCCGTGGCAAGTTCGCTAAGCCAGCCGTTCTGCCTGTCCCAGAGCCAATCGCACAGCCTGCGCGTCTGCTCGGGGAAGGGAATGTCGATCATCGGCGGGGGCGTGACGAGAATGAACAGCTTATCGGGCCGGCTTTCAAAATAGGGGAGGAGGCTTTGGTACACGGCCTGCTCGTCTTCGATGGACTCGCCCACGTCGCTGCACGGGTAACAGCTTTTGAACATCACGACGGTGTTTTCGCCCGGCGCGGGCGCAAGGACGTTCGCGGCGCTCATCGTGCCCATTTCGCCGTATACGAGGCTCATTACTCCGTCCGTGAACCACAGCGGCCAGTCGCACGTGTCGGTATGGTCGCCGTACTCGCGCCAGCCGTAGGTGATGTCGGCCACGTGGAAGCCGTTTTGGTTGAGTCGCTCGCAAAGGCCGTCGTTGAGCCAGTTTTCGCCGCAGCTGTGGTGGATGAAGACGAGGTTAACCGTTTCGCGGGCTTCCGTCGCAAGGGCGGACAACGCCGGCGCCAGCGTCAGGGACAGGGCCAAAAGAAACGCGAATGCCTTTTTCATGCCTGAACACCTCCGTTCAGCGGTCCTGCCGCGCGCTTTGCGCGGCCTCGGGGGAGCGGTTACCATTTTAAAAGAATACACCGTAAATTCAAGAATGCCCTTGCATATCCCGGCGTTCTATGTTACCTTAACTTCCAAGCCACGCCGATTGCGAACGCCGCCGGGCGCGGCGAAAGGGCGTTTTGCGCGCCGGCCGGCCGCCGCCCGCAAGGAGGGTTTCCATGCCGAATTTCACCTTGGAGGACGCGGTTTTCTCGGCCGCGTGCGAGAAGTTTTCCACCCCGTTCCACCTCTACGACGAGCGGGGCATCCGCCAAACCGCGCGGCGGCTGAATCGAGCGTTCAGCTGGGCGCCGGATTTCCGCGAGTATTTCGCGGTCAAGGCGCTGCCCACGCCCGCGGTGCTCCGCATCTTCCGGGAGGAAGGCTGCGGGCTGGACTGCGCGAGCTACACGGAGCTCCGGCTGGCGGAGGCCTGCGGGTTCTCCGGCGACGGGGTCATGTTCAGCGCCAACGACGTGCCCGCCGAGGAATTCGCGCTGGCCCGCCGCATCGGCGCGACGATCAACCTGGACGACATCACCCACATCGAGGAGCTGCATAAAAACGGCGGCATTCCGGAGACGATCTGCCTGCGGTTCAACCCCGGCGGGCATTTCCGCGTGGGCAACGCCATCATGGGCGACCCGGGCGACGCCAAGTACGGCATGACCCGCGCCCAGCTCAGCGAGGCGCTGAACACCCTCAAGGGCTACGGCGCCAAACGCTTCGGCCTGCACGCGTTTTTGAGCAGCAACACCACCGACGAAAGCTATTACCCGGCGCTGGCGCGGCTCCTGTTTGAGACCGGGCGCGAGCTGGTCGCTGAAAGCGGGCTGACGCTCGCGTTCGTCAACCTGTCCGGCGGCATCGGCGTGCCCTACCGCCCGGACGAGCCGCAGGCCGACATCGAAGCCATCGGCGAGGGCGTGCGCACGGCCTACGAGGAAGTGCTCACGCAGAACGGCATTACCGGCGTGGCGCTGAAAACCGAACTGGGCCGCTACATGACCGCCCCCCACGGGTGGCTGGTGACGCACGTAACGCACGAAAAGCGCATTTACAAGCACTACCTGGGTCTGGACGCCTCCGCCTGCGACCTGATGCGCCCCGCCATGTACGGCGCCTACCACCACATCACGGTCGTGGGCAAGCGCGGCGAAGCGGAAAAGGTGGATGTCACCGGCAGCCTGTGCGAAAACAACGATAAGTTCGCCGTCGACCGGATGCTGCCCAAAACGGAGATCGGGGATATTCTGGTCATCCACGACACGGGCGCGCACGGCCTGAGCATGGGTTACAACTACAACGGCAAGCTCCGCTGCAAAGAGGTGCTCTACCGGGAGGACGGAACGTATGCCCTCATCCGCCGCGCCGAGACGCCGCGGGATTACTTCGCCACCCTGGACGTGGATCCGGCCTACGGGCGCCTGACTGGAAAGCTGTAGGAAAGAACGAAACCGGAAGGCCCTTCCGCAGCCGGAAGGGCCTTTTCGTCCGTTTATTTCGTCCTCAGCCCGCCGGCGGAACGGCGGCGCTTGGCCTCGTAGAGGTGCTTGTCGGCCGCGGCGAGCACGCTGCTCATTTCCAGCCCCTGCCGACAGGTGAAGCGCGCCAGCCCGAAGGAAACTTCCAACTGGTAGGGCCGGCCCGAGCTCTGGTTGTACTGGGCGTTTTGCGCCTCGAAGGTGCGCAGGAAACGGGCCTCAAAATCGGGATCCTCGGTGATAAAAAGGCCGGCGAACTCATCCCCGCCGATGCGGCCGATCAGCCCGCTGTCCCCGGCGATGCCCTTGAGAATCGCGCTCAGGCCGATCAGGGCGGCATCCCCCTCGGAATGGCCGTAGGTATCGTTGATCTGCTTGAGATAATCCAGGTCCATATACGCGCAGTAGGCGGTTTTGCCGATGTTCTCGCGGTTGCGGCGTATGGCGCGCTCGATGAAGCCGCGCCGGTTGAGCAGGCCGGTGAGCGAATCGTACTCGGAAAGGAAGTTGAGAATCTCGTTTTTCTCGCGGATGTTCTCCAATTCCGCGGAGATCGCCCTCTCCTGCTCCCGGAGCGCCAGAAAATCGATCAGCATCCCCAGCTGCAGGCCGATCACATGCAAAAGCGGGCTTTTCTGCCGGTCCTCGTCGCACAGGAGCACCCCGAAATGCTGATCGCCGGAAAACAGGCTGAACGCCATAACGGCGTGCAGCTGCGCGTACCCCGGCATCTGCCAGAAGGGGTGCTCCGCGTCGATCAGCGGCCGTTCCTGCGGCGGGTAGGCCGTATCGCTTTCCGCGTCGGCGCAGGCTGCCAGCCGAAGGTGGTGCACCACCTCGCCGCCGCGCGCGCCGCGGGAGCGATCCCCGTTTTCCAACAGGCAGATGTAGACGTTGTTGAGCCCCATGCGCACCAGCCGGCGCACGATGCGGCGGTAGACGGTCTGTTCGTCCGTCTCGCCGAACAGCCCGCGCGTCAGTTCCGGCGCGATCCAGGACTGGGAACGGTAGGTTTCCAGCCGCCCGTCCAGCATGCGCACCTCCCGGGAGTGGATGTACTGCTGCATGTAGGCTACGGCGGCGATAAACGTAACGATCTCCGGGGGAAAGTCGCCCGTGCCCGGAAACTGCAGAAGAAAGTCCTGCAGGCACTGGCTCAGCAACAGGGTCGGCTGGTCGAACGTCGAAAAAAATGCGTCCAGGCGGCCGGCCAGCTCGTTGTAATCCACGGGGCCGCGCGGGGAGCGCAGGGCAATCTCGCGAAGGGAAAGGAAACAACCGCGCAGGACGGCGGCGTGCCCTTCGCGCTTGTCCATGGCGAAATGCCCGGCGTAGCCGCCGACGATCTCGTCGATCACCGCGTCGATCTGCGCGGCGGCGTCGGCGCCGGCAGGCACGGCAATGCGGAAGCTCCTGCGCGCGCAGCCGCAGGACTGCCGCGCCAAAAACTCCGTGCGCATCTCAAGCGGCGGCGCTTCCCGGCCATCCAGCATCGCCGTCACGCGCTCGACCGCCAGCCGCCCCATCTGGTAAGTGTCCTGTGAAACGGTGGTCAACGGCGGCTCCATGGTACGGCCCGCGTTGAAGTTGTCAAATCCGGTTATGGCGATGTCCCGCCCCACCACCAGACCGCGGCGGCGGCACTCGCGGTAGCCGGCCTTGGCCATCTCGTCGTTGGCAAAGACGATCGCTTCCAGCCCCGGGTTTCGGTCGATCAGGTCGGAAACCAGATCGTCGACATATTCGGAGTAGTCGCCGTAGGTAATCATCCCGTCGGCCACGGGCAGCTCGTGGCGGCGCATGCAATCCAGATACGCGCGCATGCGCTCGCGGGCGTCGGCGTGTCCTCTGGGGCCGGAGACCAGCGCGATTCTGCGGTAGCCGTGGTGGACGATCAGGTGCTCCACGCACTGACTGAAGCTGCGATAATTGTCCACCACGATGTAGGTCTTTTTCCGGCTGTCCGCCGCAACGCGCTCCTGCAGCACGACGTAGGGAACGTCGCGGAAGCGCGACAGAAAGCGCTGATCGAGCCCGCCGCCCGAGAAGCCCGACAGCGAGCCGCACGCGATGATAAAGGCGTCCGCCCCAACCAGACCGGCGTAATCGTACACGCCGTTATGGCTTACGGCGACCGCCTTGTACGCGGAGCCCTCGTAATCCTCGGCGTATTTCTGCATGCCCAGCAGAAAAACGACCCGCATATCCGCCTCCGCGGCGGTGCCGGAAATGCCCGCCATCAATTCCGCGGAAAAGTCGAAGCTCACGTCGCCGATCAACACGCCGACGACCCGCGAACGCTTACGGCTATCCGGTCCCATTTCATCATCCGCCTTTTTGACGCGCGGAGGCCTGCGCCGCCTCGCCAGCCGGTTTTACACTTCTTCTGCCGAACCTGTGCCCGTATGCGGCCGGAGACGGCGCCCGCGGGAAGCGCCGCATACCGTCGAAATTCCCCGCGCCGAGAAAAGCGTACGCCTCGCGGTCCACAATTATCCAAATTATAGCATAAAGTCGTAAAATTGCAAAGCAAAACAGCGGGGATAAACCCCGCTGCGATCAAGGCCGGATTTGTTCGGCCGCCATGCGGCGCCCGTCAGCCTTCGGAGGACCCGGCATCCGTATCCTGCGGCGCCTCCGCGTCCGCCGGGGCGGACACGCGCTCGGTTCGGAGCACCTCGCTGCCCGAAGGCTCCTCGTTTCGGTTCAGTCTCCCCTTGCCGCGGTTGAACTTGCGCAGCACCGGTACCGCGAAAACGAGCCCCATGACCATGTACACGAACATCACGGCGACGCGGTTCAAAAGCGTGGCCGCCACACCCTCGGAAAACATCGCCCCCAGCGCCAGCGAAGCCGCGCCCACCACGCTTTCCCGAAGGCCCACGTTGCCGGGCACGACCGCCACGACGCTGGCCAGCCAGGAGACGCTCGCGTAAAACAGCGCCTCGTACAGCGTTATGGGCAGGCCCGCCGCCCGGAAGCAGACCATGTTGATAAAAAGCCGGGTCAGGTTGCTGCCCGTCATGCACAAAAGCAGCTGCCACAAAAGCCGGCGGTTGCGGATCAGGTCGTTGAAGCCCACGATGACGTCGGAAAGCAGCTTCACCTTTTCCAGCTTTACGCGCAGGCGGCTTTCCGTGCGTAGCGAAAGCCACAGGAAAAACGCCATGCCCGCCACGCCGGCGGCCAGCAACGCCCAGAGCAGCGCGGGCCACGCGCCGTCGATGAGCCCCATGCACAAAAGGGCGATCAGAATCTGGATCAGTGAGAACCCCACGCCGAAAACGGCGTTGCCCGCCGTAATGGCGATGCTTTTAGTGTAAGCCAGGCCCTTGACGCGCTTGTAGTACGTCGCCGTGAACACCAGATCGGCGCGCATGGGCAGAACGTAGGCGATGGAATTGCTCACGCACACCACGCCCATCCAGTCCGTAAGGCTGAGCTTGAGGTGATACGTGTCCAGAATCGCCTTATGATAAAAGCTGTTGATGATCAGGCTCACCATGCCCAGCGCGAGCAGAAGCGCCACCGTATCGGCCGAAAGCGAAAGCAGCTTTCGCATTTCGTCCCAATGGGCGCGCACGTACCAGCCCAGCAGAACCAGAAGAATCAGGAACAGCGCGGTGGAGACCGCGTTTTTCCAATTCAGGCGGCGCTTTTTCGGCGTTTCGGTCATACGTTCTCCTTCGTTTCGGGCGGGCTGAGCGACGAGGTTTCAGGCGATCGGCAACCGGGCGCCCGTCCCGCTCCGGCGTGCCTATTATATAGGCCCCGGCGCGCGGCTGTCAATACGGCGGCGCGCCGCGCGTGCGTGCGTTAGCAGCCGGTACGCGGTTTGCTTTTCGGGCGTTTTTGAGTATAATGGAGGGCAAACGACACAGAAAAGAGGAATGCCCCTCATGCCGCTTGAATCCGTCACCGCCTACCTTTCCGATCGCGGACTTTCGGACCGCGTCATGGCCTTTGCGGACAGCAGCGCCACGGTCGAGCTGGCCGCCGGCTGCGTGGGCTGCCAACCCGCCCAGATCGCCAAAACCCTTTCCTTCCGCACCGCCGAGGGCGCCATGCTCATCGTGACCGCGGGCGACGCGAAGATCGACAACGCCAAATACAAGGCTTTCTTCCACCGCAAGGCCGCCATGCTCTCCCCCGGCGAGGTGGAGACGATGCTGGGCCTGCGGGTGGGCGGCGTGTGCCCCTTCGCGGTGGACGCGCCCGTGTACCTGGACGTTTCGCTGAAGCGTTTCGATATCGTCTATCCCGCCGCGGGCGACGACCACAGCGCCGTCCGGCTCACGCCGGAGGAACTGGCCTCGGCCGGGCAGGCGGTGGAGTGGATCGACGTGTGCAAGGGCTGGAGCGAGGTGTAGGCCATGAATAACGCCGCGCCCATCGTGCGTTTCGAGCACATTACGATGCAGTTCCCGGGCGTTACGGCCAACGACGACGTGAGCCTGGAGATTCGCGCGGGCGAGGTGTTCGCGCTGGTGGGCGAAAACGGCGCGGGCAAAAGCACGCTCATGAACCTGCTCTACGGGCTTTTGCAGCCCACGCTCGGGCACATCTACGTCCGGGGTCGGGAGACGGGCGCGAAGCACGACCCGCTCAAGGCCATGGCGATGGGCGTGGGCATGGTGCACCAGCACTTTAAGCTCGTGCCCAGCTTTACCGTGGCGCAGAACATCGTGCTGGGCATGGAGCCCAAGGCCCGCGGCGTGTTTTACGATCAGAAGCGCGCAAACGCCGAGGTAGCGGCGCTGTGCGAGCGCTTCGGCCTGCCGCTGAACCCGACGGACACCGTTGGGGAGTTGAGCGTGGGCCTCCAGCAGCGCGTGGAGATTTTGAAGGCCCTCCACCGGGGCGCGGACGTGCTGATCCTGGACGAGCCGACCGCCGTGCTGACCCCCCACGAGACGGACGAGCTTTTCGACGTCATCCGCCGCATCGTCGCGGAGAAGGGGATGACGGTCATCCTGATCACCCACAAGCTGGGGGAGGTCATGCAGCTGAGCGACCGCGTGGGCGTCATGCGGCGCGGGAAGCTCCTGGGGGTGCTGAACACCGCGGAGACCGACGAAAAGGCGCTGGCCGCCATGATGGTTGGGCGCGACGTGCTTTTCGACGAGCTGCGGGAAGGCCTGCCCGGCACGCGCGAGGTGCTTAAGGTAGCGGCGCTTTCGGCGCGGGACGACCGGGGCCTGCCCGCGGTGCGCGGCGTGAGCCTGACGGTGCACGAAGGGGAGATCGTCGGCGTGTGCGGGGTGGAGGGCAACGGGCAAACGGAGCTTACGGAGTGTATCATGGGCATGCGGCCGCAGACGGGCGGCAGCGTGACCCTGAATGGAAAAAGCATCACCAACCTCGACCCGCGCGCCATCCGCGGCATGGGCGTCAGCTGGATCCCGGAGGATCGCCTGCGCACGGGGCTGAGCGAACAGGCGACGGTGACGGAAAACCTGCTGGTGGGCAAGCAGCGCCTGCCGGCGTTCAGCCTTTTCGGCGTGCATTACCGCAAACGCAACGCGCGCCGCTACGCCGAAAAGCTCGCCTCCGAGTTCGACATCCGCTCCGGCGGGCTGGACATCCCCATGGGCAGTCTCAGCGGCGGCAACATGCAAAAGGCCATTCTCGCCCGCGAATTCAGCTTCGATTCGCCCGTGCTGGTCGTCAGCCAGCCCACGCGCGGCGTGGATATCGGCGCCATTGAGTTCATCCACGAAAAGATACTGGAAAAACGCAACGCGGGCTGCGCCATCCTGCTGGTCAGCGCCGATCTGGACGAGCTTTTCCGCCTCTCCGACCGGCTGGTGACGATCTACGAGGGGCAGATTACCGGGCGGTTCGACGCCGGAACGATCGACAAGCAGCAGATCGGCTACTACATGACGGGCGGACGGCAGAAGGAGGCGGAGGACGCGTGAACACCGGCTTTGTAGCGAGCGTGCGCGCGCTGATCGCCTTAAAGCCCAAACAGAAGCTGACGGCGCAGTACCTGCTTTCGCTTCTGATCGCGGTGGCGCTGGCTTTTCTGGTGGGTGCGGGCATCATGCTTCTGTGCGGGTACGACCCCGTTACCTGCTACGCGGCGCTGTTCAAGGGGGCGCTTGGCAAGCCCCGCGCCGTGGGCAACACTCTGGCCAAGACCGTTACCCTGTGCCTCACGGGCCTGGCCATGAGCCTGGCGGCCAAGGCGGGCATCTTCAACGTCGGCGGCGAGGGGCAGCTGTTCCTGGGCGGACTGGCGGCGGCGTACGTGGGGGCGCGCATGGACGGCTCGCCCGCATGGCTGATCGTGGCCTGCTCGTTTCTGGCGGCCATGGCGGCGGGCGGCGCGTACGCGTGGGTGCCGGGGGCGCTCAAGGTAAAGCTGAAAGTGAACGAAGTGGTAACCACCATCCTGCTCAACTCCGCGGCCATCTACTTTTGCAGCTACATGGCCAACGGGCCGCTGAAAACCGCGGAGCGGGGCATCGCCAGCGGCACGGACAGCATCGCCGTTTCCGCGCAGTTCACCCCGCTGATCAAACTGAGCAACCTCACCACGGGCGTGTTTTACGCCGCGGCGATCACCCTGTTCGTGTGGTATCTGATGACCCGCTCCACCGTGGGCTTTGAAATGAAAATGACCGGCACCAACGAGCGCTTCGCGCGCTACGGCGGCATCCGCGCCGACCGGCTGGCCCTTTGGGGCATGACGATGTCCGGCATGATCTGCGGCGTGGTGGGGCTTTTGGAAGTGTTCGGGTTGCACCACCGGTTTTTGACTACCCTCTCCAGCGAATTCTACTTCGACGGGATGCTGGTGGCGATGATCATGCGCTACCAGCCCCTGGGCGTGATTCTGATGAGCTTCTTTTTCGCCATCCTCAACATCGGCAGTTCGGCCATGGAACTTTCCGCGGGCATCAGCAGCGAGGTGATGCTGATCGTGCAGAGCGTGATCATCTTCTTCATGGCGGCGGAGGGCGGCATCAGCGCCACGGCGCGGGCGCGCGCCGCCGCGCGCCGGGTGCGCCGCGCGGCCCGGCGGGCCGAAAAGGAGGCGGCGGCGTGAGCGAGATATTCAACGTCCTGCTGGTGCAAAACACCCTGCGCACCGCGACGCCCGTGGTGCTGTGCGCGCTGGGCTGCCTGATGAGCGACCAGGTGGGCATCATGAACATCGGCGTGGACGGCATGATGCTGATGGGTGCGTTTTTCGCGGTGCTTGGCAGCTACCTGTTCGGCAGCTGGGCGATGGGGCTTGTGTTCGTCACGGTCCTGGGGGTTTTGCTGGGGCTTTTCTACTATGTGTTCTCCATCAAGTTCAAAAGCGACGAGTTTATCATCGGCGTGGCGCTCAACATTCTGGCCGGGGGGCTTACGGTATTCCTGCTGCGCACGCTGTTCGGCGTCAAGGGCTCCTTCAGCGGCCCGGGCATCGTGCCGCTGCCCACCATCCGCATTCCGTTTCTGGAAAACGTGCCGGTGCTGGGGCCCATCCTGAGCGGAAACACCCTGCTGGTGTACGTGAGCTGGCTGTTGGTGCTGGTGAGCTGGCTGTTTTTGTACAAAACGCCGCTGGGCTTTCACCTGCGCGCGGCGGGACAGGCGCCGGAAGCCCTGCGCGCCTCCGGCCGCAGCCCCGAAAGGATGCAGATGCTGGCGTCGGTGCTCTGCGGGGTGCTGGCGACGCTCTCCGGCGCGCACCTGAGCCTGGGGTACCTGACGATGTTTTCCGAAAACATGAGCGCTTCCCGCGGGTTCGTGGCCGTGGCGTGCGTCATCTTCGGCGCCAGCAACCCGCCGTACGTGTTTCTGGCGGCGCTGCTGTTCGGCTTCATCGACGCGCTGGGGATGCGGCTGCAGAAGTACATCCCCTCCGA
Source organism: uncultured Oscillospiraceae bacterium (assembly GCA_964640955.1). Lineage (GTDB taxonomy): Bacteria > Bacillota > Clostridia > Christensenellales > Aristaeellaceae > CAXXOK01. The sequence continues at coordinate 17,426 of CAZXJI010000016.1, forward strand.
CCTGACCAGCATGGCGCCCTATGTGGTAACGGTGGTCCTGATGGTGGTCGTCGTTCTGACCAAGCGGCGCAGGCAGGCCGCGCGCGCCAAACAGGCGACGTAGGGGCGTAAACCGTCGGCGCGCCCGCGAACGGAGCGCCGCGCTTCCCGGCGCGGATGGCCCTTGACGAAGCGCGGCCTAAACGGTATAATAGCAAAAGCTTCGCGCCCTTTATGCGCGAAACCGCGTTTATACCGCAGCCGGCCGCGCCTGCAACCCGTGCGGGAAAGGGACGGTCGTATTCAATCCGACGGGGGAGGGAGTCCGTATGCGCCGTAAGCATCGCCGCTGGCCGATCGTGCTGGGCGTGCTTTTGTGCGCGTTCGGGCTTTTGCTTTTGCTGACCGCGCTGATCGAAGCCCCCGCCGACGAGGCGGCGCCCGTAACGGACAGCCACGCCGCCGTGGGCGCCCAGCTGCTGCCCGCCGTGCTCCCCTCGCCCGAAACCGCGCCCATGGCGCGGGAAACCGGCGAAACCTTCCTGCCCTTCGCGCTGTTTCTGAGCCTCGCGCTGGCGCTGCCGCGCCTGGTGCGCGGAAGCGACGCCAACGGGCGCATCCTGCGAAAAAAACGCTACGCACGCAGCTACCATCCTGTTTTCCGGCAGGAGTTGGCCTGCGGCTGAGCAGGCCTGCCCGAATCATGCCCTTTTCGCGGCCCCGCGTCCGGCCGTGCGCCTTCCGAGGGAAGGCGGACGACGGCCGGCCCTGCCGCGCCGGGGGTGGCGTTCGGGTTTTTTCGCGCCCGGATTTTGCAAAGATGCGGTTATTTTCCCTATCATATCCCATCATAAACGGAAGGACGGTTGACGAAATATGAAAGTCAACAATCGTCGGCGCGTGAAAATGAAAAAGCGCACCGCGGCGATCATCGCACTGGCCGTAGTGCTGGTCGTGACCATCTTCGTAGGGTACATCGGCCTCAACGGCATGTGGCTGGACAACCGGGGCCTGTACAAGCTCCTGCCCTGGATTCCCCAGTCCAACGTGACCAAGGAAACCTGGCCCAAGCCCATCGCGCTGGGTCTGGACCTGCAGGGCGGCGTGTTTGTGGAATACGAAGCCACGATGAGCGACGAGCTCAAAAACGACGGCTACAACTTCAACACGCTTTTGCAGAACACCATGGATATCATCGCCAAGCGCCTGAACGACAAGGGCTTCACCGAGGCCACCGTCACCAAGATCGGCACCACCGGCATCCGCGTGGAGATTCCGGACGTAACGGATCCCTCCGCGGTGCTGGACCTGATCGGCTCTCCGGCCAAGCTGGAGTTCCTGGATTCGGACGGCAACGTGTTTATGGAAGGCCGGGAGCTTAAAACCGCCACCGCCACCACCGACGAGGACGGCAAGCCGGCCATCAGCTTCACGCTGACCAGCGAGGGCGCGCAGCTCTTCGGCGACATGACGGCCAAGAGCATCGGCAAGACCATCACCATCCAGCTGGACGGAGCGACGCTGATGAGCCCGACCGTCAACGAGGCGATCTACGGCGGCAGCATTCTGGTGACGGGCTCCTTTACCGAGGACCAGGCCGACACCTACGCCCTGCAGCTGCAAAGCGGCGCGCTGCCGCTGGACCTGCGGCAGGATAAGCTGGATACCATCTCCGCGACGCTGGGCGACAACGCGCTGACGACCTCGGTCAACGCCGCCATGATCGGCATCCTGCTGGTGATGCTCATCATGATCCTGCGCTACCGCTTGGCGGGCGTGCTGGCCTGCTGGGCGCTGTGCGTGTACATCATCCTCCTGTTCCTGTTCATTGCCGTGGTGCCCGGCATCCAGCTGACGCTCCCCGGCATCGCGGGTATCATTCTGGGCATCGGCATGGCCGTGGACGCCAACGTGGTGATCTTCGAGCGCGTTAAGGAAGAAGCGCTCCTGGGCCGCCCGATGATCCACGCCGTGCGCATCGGCTTTAAGAACGCCATGAGCGCGGTGCTCGACGCCAACGTGACCACCATCATCGCGGCGGTGGTGCTGCTGTTCTACGGCACCGGCTCGGTGCAGGGCTTCGCGACCACGCTGCTTCTGGGCGTTATCGCCAGCATGCTTACCGCCATCGTGGTAACGCGCTTCCTGCTGACCCGAACGGTGACCATCTTCAAGGAGCCCGGCCTGTACGTGGCCGGTTTCAAAAAGCGGATGGCTGCAGCCGCCGCCGAAGGGGAGGCGCAATAACATGAAACTGCAGATCAAAAACCATTCGAAAATCTGCCTGATGATCTCGGGGACGATTCTGCTGATCGCCATCGTCATGTCCATCCTGGGCTACGGCATCAACTACGGCATCGATTTCGCCGGCGGCCTGAACATCGAGTACAACATGAATTCCACCTTCGACCAGGCCGACGTGGAAACCGCCCTGCGCGACCAGGGCCTGACCGATTTCAAGGTCTCCACCTCCGGCGAGGACGGAACGACGCTCAACATCCGCATTCCCAAGCTGGCCAGCGACGAGGAGATCCAGACCCTGCAAAGCGGGCTGGAAACGGAGCTGCTGGCGAAGTACCCCGACATGGACGTGGATAACGCCGTGGCCAGCTACGTGGGCCCCACCGCGGGCGCGACGCTGGTGAAAAACGCCATTATGAGCGTGGTGCTGGCCTCGGCCCTGATGCTGATCTACATCGCCCTGCGCTTTGACCTCAACAGCGGCATGGCGGCCGTGTTCGGGCTGCTGCACGACGTGCTGATCATGTTCAGCTTCATGGTCATCCTGCGCAACATCATCCAGATGAACAGCTCCTTCATCGCGGCGATGCTGACCATCGTGGGTTATTCCATCAACAACACCATCGTGATTTTCGACCGTATCCGCGAGAACCACAAGAAGACCCAGTACTCGGGCCTGCCGCGTGAGGAGGTCGTGAACATCTCCATCCGCGAAAGCCTGGGCCGCACGATCAACACCACGCTTACGACGCTGGTGACCATCGTGTCGCTGTACGTGCTGGGCGTGGCCTCCATCCGCGAGTTCAGCCTGCCGATCATCATCGGCATTCTGGCGGGCCTCTATAGCTCCAACATGATCAACGGCTACGTGTGGGCGTTCCTGGAGGAAAAGCTCAAGGATCGCAAGAAAAACGCCAAGCTCAAGGCCAAGAAGGCCTGACGAAGCGAAAACCGGAATTCGGCCGCGTCCCGTACCACGGGACGCGGCCGTACTATTATGCTTTCTACGCCTTCATTACGAACCGGAAAACAACGCCGCGGTCAGGCGCGTCACCTTCGGGGCGCGGATCAGGTAATCGGCTTCGCCGTCGATCTCCACGGCGTCGTAAAACGCGTCGCAGGGATAATAACGCACGGTGGTTTGCGTGCCGTCCCGAAGCGTGAACACGACGGTCGCGATCGCTTCGCCCGAAACCGCGAGGCCGGGGGAAACCGTATCGAACATCGGGGAGATGATCTGCTGGTAGAGCGCGGTGAAATAATCGCGCGTCGTTTGCAGTCCGTCCACGAGGTAGCCATCGGCGATCGTCGCGTCCTCCCCCCAGTCGAGGGAAAGCGAGCGCCGCTTTTCACCCGCCTCGACGGTCACGCTTTGGAGGGTGGTCACCGGCACGAGCGCCACGTACTGCTCCAGCAGGTAATCGGCGGTCATCCGGGCCATAAAAGCGAGGCTCTCCTTGGAGAGGGTGTACACGTCGCCGGAGCGGTCGACGGTCAGGTACGCCGTGCCGTCCGCCGCGTCGCCGCCGATGGTCAGCTGCGCCATGTACTCGTTTTCGATTACGAAGGTCAGCCGCAGCGCGGGCGAGGACAGGCCGTAGGCGTTCAGCGCCTCCTCGGTCTGGGCATTGCCCGCGTAGCCGGTCGGGAGCGCTTCGCACACGGCGTTCAGCGCCGCGGTCAGGCGCTCGGTGTTCACGTCGTGGGTCAGGGGCGAGACCATTTCGTAGGGGATCAGCGCGCTTTCGCCCTCGGCCTTCTGCTGGATCAGCAGCGTTTCCGCTCCGTCCGCCTCAATCTGCACTGCGGTCACCTGGTCGGCGGTGAAGCCCAGCGACGAAGGCAGGGAGTGCGTGCCGTTCAGCCCGCCGGCAAAGGTATCGTACAGGTCGCTGGGAACCACCCAGGTCCGCCCGAGTGCCGATACGTAGCACCCGTCCCCCGTCGGCGTCAGGTCGCCCACCGAAACGCTCAGGGGATCGCCATCCGCATAGCGCAGGGTCAGCGTGAACGCCGGGTCGTCAAGCCCGTAAACCTCGGGCGTCCCCTCGGTGATCTCCGCGGTGGCGGGCAGGTGCTGGGCGCAAAGGAGCATCATCTGCCAGGCATACGTCTTGAAGCGGAAATCCTCGTTGCCCACCAGCACCACCGGCTGCCCCAGGGCGTTATTGACGCCCAGCAATTCCCCGTTTTCGTAGACCAGGTCGCTGCGCACGGCGTAGGGCACCTCGCCGCGCACGGCGACGGTGAGGCTTTCAAACTGCGCCGCGTCCCGCTCGTAGATCATCTGGTAGGCAACGGCGGTTTCGGCGTCCGCGTCCGCGTCGGCCGTATCGGTCGCGGTCGAAGCCCGGCGGCTTTGCAGGGCCCACAGCACCGCCGTCAGGGACAACAGCGCCGCCAGCGCCAGCACGGCCGGCTTCCAGTGCCTTTTCAGCATGCCCTGCGCCTCCGTATCAGCAGGACGATCGCCCCGGCCAGCGCCACGGCGGCCGGAAGCACCGCGATGCTCAAGACCATCGCGCGCTCCTGCTCGGCTTCATCCGCAAAGGTGAGGGCGTGGTTGGGCAGCACCTTGAGGTCCGCGCTGCCGGCCGCCGTCTGCTCCCCGGAAAGCCAGCCGACGCAGGCGGTGAAAAACGCCAGGTTGTCGCCGGCATCCAGCGCGTCGCCGCCGTCGGTGAACGCCTCGACGCTGGCCAGCTGCACGATGCGCGCGCCCGCGGAATTTTCCGCGGCGAGTGCCAGGGTCTGCCGCCCGGAAACGTCCCCCGCCTCGAAAACGTACAGGTCGCCGGACGCCAGCTTGCGGTAGGCCGTGGCCGAGGTGGTCAGGAGCGTTTCGGTCGTCACGTCGCTTCGTAGACTCGGCGGCGCCACGGCGCAGGCGGCGGGGAAGATGAGCCGCTGGGCGACGCTCCGGTCGATCTCCGCGTCGGTCGTCAGCGGCACGAGGCGGTCGGGCGCGTCCACGTAGCGCTGCGCGTCGCCCTCCACCGTGCGCCCGCCCTCAAAGCCCAGCCCGTAGAGCGAAAGAAGGGTCGAAAAGTGCTTGAGCCGCGGCAGGTCGGTATCCGCGCCCACGGCGACGAGCAGCTTGCCGCCGCCGTCCACGAAGGCGGCGAGCGTCTCCGTTTCCGCCTCGGTCAGGTCGGTTTGCGGATCCAGGATGACCAGCGTATCCTCCACGGCCAATACCGCCTGCGAAAGGGAGAGCGTCTCCGTTTCAAACCCCGCGGCGGTCAGCGCCAGCTGCACGGTAGTCACGTCCGCACTTTCGCCGTGACCGGTCAGGAACACGGCGCGGGGCGCCTTCGCCACGGACAGCATCTCCAGCGCGCCCGCGAAGCGAGCGTCGCCGCAGAAGAGGCGGTAGGCTTCGCCGTCCAGCTGTTTTTCGTAGATTAATTGATTGCTGTCCACCCGCCGCACGCGGTCCGCGTCCGCCGTGGAGACAAAAACGGTGTCGTCGGTCACGGTTTCCCCGCTCGCGTTGAGCGGGGCGAATACGTAGGGACGGGCGTCGGGGTCGACCACCCGCACGGAAACGAACGGGCTTTCGGCGGCATACTTGGCCAGCAGCTCGTCCAACAGGTCGCCAAGCTCGCTCTGCACGCCCGTGCGACGCGCGACGGTGAAGGTTACGTCTGCCGTAAGGCCGTCCAGCGCCGTCCGGGAACGCTCGGAAAGCGCCGTAACCCGGTCGGGCGACAGGTCCAGCCGGAGGTAAGCGGCGTCATCCGCGGCCTCCAGCCCGAGGTTCAAGGCGACCAGCCCGCAGAGCACGACCAGCGCGAGCGCCCAGGCGAAGCCCCGCGAGGCGAGGCGGTACTTTGCGTTTTTATTCATGCCGCTCACCCCTTCGCCCATCTGCGCCGCGAAACCGCCAGCCCGCTCAGCATAAGCATAAACCCGCTGAAGGACAGGAAGTAAACGATCTGGGAAAGCCCCACCACGCCGTTTTGGAAGGTGGCGTAGCGCGCCGAGAGCGAAAGCCGGCTGAGCACCGCGTACGCGCCCGCCAGGTAGCTTGCGCCCAGCTGGGGAAGCACGTAGGTTTCCACAAGGTACATGAGCATGTTGACCCCCAGCGTCAGTACCCCGGCGCTGACCTGGCTTACGCACAGCGAGCTCATCAGCACGCCCACCGAGAGCGTGCACAGGTTCATGAAGAAAAAGCCGATCTCCGCCGCGACCGCCGTGCCGGGATCGACGCCGGCGTAGGGGGAAACGAGCAGCGGGAAGTAAAGCGTCAGGATCAGCGCCGCAAGCAGCATCGTGTAAGCCGCCAGCGCCTTGCCCAGCACGATCTGCGCGACCGAAAGCGGCGAGGTAAGCAGCAGCTGGTCGGTATGGCTTCGGCGCTCCTCCGCCATGAGCCGCATGGTCAGAAGCGGCGCGATGAGCATAAAGGGCAGCCGCATGCCGGACAGCAGCACGTATACGCTCGCCCCGCCGCCCGCCCGGATGCCGTAGAAGGCGAACATCAGCCCGCACAGCAGCGTGAACATGCCCAAAAACAGGTATCCCATCGGCGTTTTGAAGTACTGGCCCATTTCCCGTTTCCACACGGCGGTCATACGCGCGCCTCGCTTTCCGCGCCGGTCGTCAGGTCGAAAAACACGCTTTCCAGCGGGGTTTCGACGGGCTTGAGCATGAGCAGGGCGGCGTTCTGTCCGGCGAACAGCCTGAAGAGCGCCGCGCGCACGTCCGCGCCCTCCGCCGGTTCTACGCGCAGCTCCGTGCAGCCGGCTTCCTTCTGCGGCAGTTCCTTCACGCGTTTCACGCCCGGCAGCGCCGCGACCGCTTCGGCCATCCCGGCGCGGAACGGGTAGCGCAGCGCGAGCGCGCCGCTCCCGTCCGCGAGCAGCCGTTCCAGCTTATCCTGTTTCACCACGCAGCCGCGATCCAGCACGACGAGAGTCCCGCACAGGTCCTGCACCTCGCCGAGGATGTGGGAGGAAACGATCACCGCGTGCCCTTCGGCGTAGGCCCGTATCACCTCGCGCATCTGCGCGATCTGCGTGGGGTCGAGCCCCGCGCTGGGTTCGTCCAGGATCAGCGCTTCGGGCGAGCCCAGCAGCGCCTGCGCCAGCCCCACGCGCTGGCGGTAGCCCTTGGAAAGGTGCCGTACCAGCCTGCGCCGATGGTCGCCCGCCTCCACGCGCTCCAGCGCCGCGTCGATCTCCGCCCGCCGCCGGGAACGGGGGATTTTCTTGATCTCGGCGGCGAAGGCGAGCGACTCGCCCACCGTCATGTCCCCGTAGAGGGGCGGCACCTCCGGCAGGTAGCCGATGCGGGCCTTCACGTAGCCCGGGTCGGCCAGCAGGCTGACGCCGTCGAGCGTTACGTCGCCCTCCGTGGGGCCGATGTACCCCGTCAGCAGGTTCATCAGCGTGCTTTTCCCCGCGCCGTTTCGGCCCAGAAGGCCCACGATCTCGCCCTTCCCGACGTCTACGGACACGTTCGTGAGCGCCGGAAACGCGCCGTAGCGCTTGCTGAGCCCTGTGGCTGCCAACATGCTTACTTCTCTCCCTCTTTGAGGCTGTGCCGGTATTGCAGCGGGGTGATGGACGCATACTGCTTAAAACGGCGTATGAAGCCTGAAGAATCGTAATAACCGACGGCGGCGCTGACGTCCTTGATGGTCTCGTCCGTCTGGGCGAGCAGCTCCTTGGCCCTTTCCATGCGCAGCATCAGCAGGTAATCGGACGGGCTGATCTGCGTCAGTTCCTTGAAGGACATGGAAAGCTTGGCCGTGCTCAGGCCGTAGCGGTCGGCCAGCCACGTCATGGACAGGTCGGGGTCGGTGAAGTGGTCGTTGATGTATTCCACCACCTGCCGGATGGCGTTTTGCTCGTCGCCGGGCTCGATGGGCGTTTTGGCCAGTATGCCGTGGCACAGCGTGCGCAGGAGGTTGTCCAGATCGTTGATGGAGTGGCAGCTGGAAAGCGTGAACACGTTGTAGATGTTCAGCGTCCCCAGCGCGATCTCCCCGCTTACGTTGCCCAGGATCGTATCGATAATATCGTTGTAAATCATCCGGAAAGCGAACAGCGACATGCTCGTGCGCTTCAGGAACAGCATCAGGTCGGTAATCTTCTGGTCGAGCTGGGCGGGGCTCCCCGAGCGCAGCGCCTGGCTGATCATGTCGGAATAGCAGCGGGCGCGGGGCAGGATATCCGCCACGTCCACGGTGATGTCGCTGAAGCGCAGCACCCGCTCGTCGCCCATGACCAGGCGGTTGTCGTAGGCGGCGGCCGCCTCCAGGTAGGCCGTGGACGCGGCCTGGAACTGGCCGTGCGCGTTGCTGACCGCCACGGCGGCCTGCCGGGCCACGGCCTTGCCGTCGGTCAGCAGCGTGCGGGCGAAGGCGTCCAGCGCCTGCCCGTCGTCGAAGAAAAGCAGGTATAAATGCTGGTCGTAGGCGATCAGGTCGATGCCCTGCCCCGTCACCAGCCCGCTTTCGCCCAGCGGGCTTTCGCCGACGTCCATGGGGCGCACCAGCTTATCGGTAGCGCCGCTCAACACCACGGCCATCAGCGGCCGGTCGATGGAGAGCCCCACCGCTTCCGCCGCGCGCACCGCCTGCTCCCGCGTGGTGTAGCGCCCCTTCATGAAGTCCATCACGAAGGTGCTTTTGCGCATGGGCAGGGAGTCGTCCAGGCTGGTGGACAGCGCGACGTTCTGGCCGATGAGCGTCTGCACCCCGGCCTGAATATCCCCGATGGGGTCGCGCGTCTTGTTCCCCTTGGAAACGAGCGAATCGCGCAGTTCCAGTATGGGCCCGTAATTCTTGCGCGTCAGCGCGTACACCAGCGGCAGGCACAGCGCCAGCAGAAGCAGCACCACCATGGCGAACTGGCTCAGCCCGCTTCGCACGCTCAGCTCCACCCGGCTCATGGGCAGCACGCTCACGTAGCGCATGCCCTGGCTTTCCCCCTCGACCGACAAAAGCAGGTAACGGACGCCGTCCACCGTGATTTCCGCCGTGGAGCCGCTTTCCGCGGCCGTCTCCACCGTCTCCTCCGGCAGGGTCAGCGGGCCGCTCTGTGCCAGCACCCCGCCGGAATAGAGGATGTAGGTGTTGGCCTCGTCCTCGATGGCGTCCTTCAGCAGGCCCTGGTAGGTGGCGTCCTTGATCATGAACATCAGCGTCCCGATGGCGTTCTGGTAATGCTCGCCCAGCGGAATGAGCACCGTCGCCATCCGGCTTTCGCCGCCGTCCAGCAGCGGGCTTTCCACCTGCTGGCAGGGCAGCACCGTAACGCGATTGCAGGTCATCAAAAGCGTATAGAGCGCATCGGGGGTCACCTGCTCGAAACGCACGATGGAATTCAGGAACATGGAAAGCTGGATGGAGCTTACGGAGGAATACAGGTACTCGTCGTCCCGGAAAAACAAAAAGAACTGGTCGCAGAAATCGTTGGTCACCGTATACGGGGCGATCTGACGCATCAGTTCGTACGCCTCTTCGGGATGCTCGGAAAACACGAAGGGCTTGATGTAGGGCGACAGGCTCATCTGCTCGGCGGTGTTGACGATGGCGTTTAGGTATCGCTCGTGCTGGTAGCACAGGCGGTTGAGGCGGTTCAGGCCGCTTTCCACAACCTCCTTGCGCATGGCGGCGCTGTAGGTATAATAGGTGTAAAAGCTGAAGCCGGCGAAAATCACCCCGATCACCAGCAGGTAGCCCAGCGCGAAGCGCAGGACGGACGTGCCGCTTTTGAGCTTACTCATGCGCGCCCTCCCGGTAACGTTCGTACACCGTCTGGTAGAGGGACACGTATTCCTCAACGCCCGCGGAAAGCAGGCTTTGCCGATACGCGGCCCAGCTCTCGTCGGTCACGCCCTGGGCGATGAAGGAAACCAGTCCGCTGTTGATCTCGTTTTCCAGCTCGGTTTTCAACTCCTGGATGCGCTTGCTTTCCTCCGAGGTTTTGGAGGCGACGACGGTCAGCAGTTGGAAGGAGTTTTGCTCCATCACGCCGCTTTCTTCGTAGTACTCGCTGTAACCCTGCTTTTCCAGCCGGTGGGAGGCGGGCACGTACACCTGGCTGTAGTAGCTGGGCGGGGCGAAGAACTGCCCGCAGATGACCGGCACGATGGAGTACAGCTCGTTATCCGCGGGGATGTACTTGACCGTATACTTGCCGCTGTCGTCCACCGCAAGCGTGTCCCCCAGCGGGCCGTTCTGGGAGACCATCATGGTTTCGGTGTCGAACTGGGCGTCCAGCCAGCGGAGCGAATCCTCCACGTGCCGGTTGCTTACGGTCAGCGCCGCGCCGAACTCCACCGTGTCCATGATGCGGCTGACCTTCGCCCGATAACCATCGGCGGACACGGGCAAAACGCACTCGAACTGGTCGGCGATCTCGGGCTTGAGCACCGAGTTGGACAGCCGCCAGTACGTAAAGAACCCGGCGATGCCCTGGTTGACCTTCGCGCCCCAAAGGTTCACGCTCTGCGTAATGCACTCGATGTCCATCAGCTTTTCCTCGCACAGCGTGTGCAGCCACTGCGCGCATTCGCGAAAGCCGTCCGCAAGCGCCGGGCAGTAGACCGTTCCGTCGTCGTCCAGGCAGATGAAATACTCGTTCATCGGCACGCCCCAGAAGGCGAAGGCGTTGTACAGCCCGGCGTTGTTCTCGTTGAAAATGGCCTCGTAAGGCACCTCGTCCCGAAGACCGTTGCCGTTGGGGTCGCCGTCGCGGAAGGCGCGCAGCACCTCGGTCAGCTCCTCCACGGTCGTGGGCACCTCGAGGTTCAGCTTTGTAAGCCAGTCTTTGTTGATGAAAAAATGCCCGTTGGTGTTGACCCCCTGGGAAATGAGAAAGCCGACGTAATAGCTGTGCCCGTCCGAGGAGGGGATGGAGTCGCCCGCGCCGTCCAGGTTGAGGCGGGAGGCGTAATGGGGCATGTATTGGGGGATCAGCGTTTCCAGCGGGATCAGCAGATGCTGGCTTACGCCGTATTCCTCCACGTCCAAGCTGCCGCGCAGGATCAGGTCGTTGTAATGGCCGGAGGCGAACATGAGGTTCAGCTTGCTGTCCCAGTCGGCCTGCTTTACCTCGTCGAAATCCACGTGCACGCCGGTCTGCTTTTCCAGTTCATTAAAAAACCAGAGGTTGGAAAAATCGATGGCCTGGCTGTCCAGCTCGAACTGCAGCGCCGTCAGGCTGACGGTGGGCTGCGCCGGGTCCGCTGCGCCGGTGTCGGCGGCGGTCGAACAGGCGCACAGCAAAAACAGCAGCGACGAAAGCAGCGTCGCCAGCAACCAGACGCGGCCTGCGCGCATATCGGCCATCCCCCTTCCGCAATCCAAATAAACGGACTTCATCGCCGCGCGAGCAGGCCCGTGCGGCGATGTTTCCTGCGATTCTCTCTCGGTTTGCGCCGCGCCCATCATACCATAACGTTCAGGACGCGGCAAGCGTGCGCCTTCCCCGCCCGGGGAGGGCGCCGGGCGGCGCCCTCCGAAGGGGGAAAGGGGATTCCCGGCCCGGGCGCGCGGCCCGGAACCGGGAGGGGGAAGGTTATTCCGCGGTCTTGGCCAGGTACGCGTCGTAGGCGTTCTGGTAAAGCTCCACGTAGCGCTCCGAACCGATGGACTTGCACTTGTCCACAAACTGCTGGTAGCTTTCGTCGGTGATGCCGTTCATCACGAAATCCGTAATGGATTCGGCCATGCACTTCTTAAGCTCGGTGTAGATCAGTGCCTTTTCGTTGCTGTCGTCCGCGTTCATCTTGCTCAGGTCGCGCAGGTACTGGAAGCTTGTCGGCTCCAGCACGCCCGCCTCGGCGTAGGTGATGCTGTCCTCGTAGCGCTCCACGCGGTGCGGGGGCATCTGGTAGATCTGGGTGTAGTACTCGCCGGGGGCGAAGAACTGGCCGCAGATGACGGGGACGATATCGTACAGGCCGTTGTTCTCGGGAACGTAGCTGATTTCGTACTTGCCGTCGTCGTTTAGGAAGAACATGTCGCCCAGGATGCCGTTGGCGGCGGTCATCATGGTTTCGGTCTCCAGCTGCGCGTCCAGCCACTGGAGGGTGCGGTCGATGTAGGGGTTGGTAACGGTCACTTCCGCGCCCTGCTCAGGCACTTCGAGGATCGCGGAAACGCGGGCCTCGTAGCCGTCGGCGGAGGGGGGCAGGATGGAGGTGAAGTCCGCGTAGGCTTCCGGGGTCAGCGCCGTGTTGATGAGGCGCAGATAGGTGAAGTACCCCACCTGGCCGGCGTTGATCTTGTTGGCCCACAGGTTGGAGTCCTGGGTGAGGGTCTCGGCGTCCATCAGGCCCTCCTCATAGAGGGTGTGCAGCCAGGCCACGCAATCGCGCCAGCCGGGCATGGTGCCGGTGAACTGCACCTGGTTGTTGTCGTCGATGCACACGAACAGGTCGTTTTCCGGCACGCCGAACATGGCGAACTGATTGAGCAGGCTCTCCACGACCAGGGTGCCGTTTTCGATGTCGAAATCGGCGGTGAAGGGAATCTCGTCCGCTTCGCCGTTGCCGTTGGGGTCCTGCGTTTTGAAGGCGCGAAGCACTTCGGTCAGCTCGTCCACGGTGGTGGGCACGGCGAGGCCGAGCTTGTCCAGCCACGCGGTGTTGATGTACCAGGTGCCCATGTGGTTCACGTTCTGGGCGATCAGGAAGCCCACGTAGTAGCTTTTGCCGTCGCTGGCGGGGATGGAGGCGTTGGCGTTGTTCAGATACAGGCGGCTGTAGTAGTTGGGCATATCTTTTTCCAGATAATCGTCCAACGGGACCAGCAGGCCCTGCGTCACGCCGTATTCCTCGACGTCCACGGTGCCGCGGATGATTACGTCGCTGTAGTCGCCGGAGGCGAACATCAGGTTGAGCTGCGTGCTCCAGTCGGCGTCCTTCACCTCCTGGAAGTCCACGTGCACGTTGGTCTTTTTCTCCAGCTCCTGGAAGAACCAGAGGTTGGGGAAGTCGATTTCCTGGTTGCCCAGCTCGTACTGGAAGGCGGTGATGGTGATCGGCTCGTTGGCGCTCTCCTCGGCCGTCGCCGGCAGCGCGAACAGGGCCAGCGAAAGCACGAGCAGCAGGGATACAAGCTTTTTCATGGGATGGATGCTCCTTTCGTTATTTATTCTCAAGCCCGACGGGCTTAGAATGCCGGGAAAAGGGCGGCTCAGCCCTTGAGCGAGCCGATCATGACGCCCTTGACGAAGTACTTCTGCATGAAGATGTACAAAAGCACCGCGGGTACGGTGGAAACGACGATGCAGCAGTACTTGGCGACCTCCGCCTTGCGCAGCGCCTCCTGCAGGCCGCCGAGGTTGTCGGCATAGGCGGCGAAGAACTCCTCGCTTTTGCCGGTGTTGGAAAGCGTCGCCAGGATCTCCCGAAGCACCGTCTGCAGCGGCAGCAGCTTTCGGTCGCGCAGCATGATAAGGCCGGTAAAGTAGTCGTTCCAGCGCGCCACGCCGTAGTAGACGCTCAGCACCGCGATGATGGTGCCCGACAGTGGCAGCACGCATTTCAGGAAATAGGTGAAGTGGGTGGCCCCGTCCATCACGGCGGCCTCGTAAAGTTCATTGGGGATGGAGGTGGCGATGTAGGTGCGGGCGACCATCAGGTTCCACACGCTCATCAGATTCATCAGGATCATCACGGTGCGCGTGTTGTACAGCCCCAGGTCGCGGACGTTCAGGAAAATCGGAATCAATCCGCCGGAGAAGAACATGGTGAACACGAACACCATGTTGACGAGCTTCTTGCCGTGGAATTTGCGGGTGAGGGCGTAGGCGGCCATCAGGGTGACGACCACGCTCAGGGCCGAGCCGACCACCGTGTAGTACACGGCGTTGGCATAGCTCGTCCAAAGCTCCGAGTACTGGAAAACGGCCTCGTAACCCATGAGGCTGAAGTCCACCGGCCACAGGAGCACGTGCCCGGCCAGCACCGCGTCCGGATCGGAAACCGAGGCGATGAGGATGAGCCACAGGGGATAGAGCACCAGGGTCAGCACCACGACCCAGAAAACGGCGTTGAAAATGTTGAAGGTGCGGTCGGCCTGGGATTCCCGGATGCGCGTGCCGCGCGGGGCGTTCATCGCTTTGTGCATGTCCGCGCCCCCCTAAAACAGGCTCGTCTCGCCCAGCCTGCGGCAGATGGCGTTGACGATCATGATAATGGCGAAGTTGATGACGTTCAGGCAAAGGCCGATGGCGGTGGTGTAGGAATACTGCGCCTTGCCCAGGCCCACGCTGTACACGTACACGCCGATGATGTCGCTGGTGGCGATGTTGCCGGAGGTCTGCATGAGCAGCGCCTTGTCGGTGTTGCTGCTCAAAAGGCTTCCGCAGCTTAAGATCAGCATCATGGTGACGATGGGCACCAGGTGGGGAATGTCGATGTGCTTGATCTTCTGCCAGCGGGTGGCGCCGTCGATGGTGGCGGCCTCGTAGAGCGAGGGGTTGATGGAGGTCAGCGCCGCGATGTAGAGGATGGTGTTCCACCCGGCGTTCTGCCAGATTTCCGAACCGATGAACAGGGGTCGGAACCATCCCGCCTCAATCATAAAGTAGATGCTTTGGCCGCCCAGCGTCGTAATCAGCTTGTTCACCAGCCCGGTGGTGGGGGAGAAGAACAGGTAGATCATGCCCGCCAGCACCACGGTGGAAATGAAGTGGGGCACGTAGATGACCGTCTGGGTAAAGCCGCGCGCGCGTTTGTTGCGCAATTGGTTCAGGAAGATCGCCATGACGACGGGGATGGGAAAGCCGAACAGCAGGCCGTAGAAATTGAGCAGGAAGGTATTGGCGAACAGCCGTCCGCAGTAGTAGCTTTTGAAGAAAGTCTCGAAGTGTTTCAGGCCCACCCATTTGCTGCCCGTGATGCCGAATACGGCCTTGTAATCGCGAAAAGCGATCTGTATGCCGTACATGGGAAAGTAGCAGAACACGATGATGAACGCCAGCGCAGGCAAAAGCAGCGCGTACAGCTGCCAATCCTGCCGCCATCCCAATTGCAGGCGGCGGGAAAGCGGCGCGCGCGCAGCACGCTTGACGGGGGAAGATGGCTGCATTCCGTCCATTCTCCTTTTTCCTTTTACTCATTTCAGCATAGCGCGGCGGCCTGCATTTGGATATAGGCGAAAATTCTGCCAATTGCGACAAAGCGAGGCGGAAGGCGGGCTTTCGGAAAATGGGTGAAAATTTCGTCTATGGTTTTGCGGGCCCGCGGACGGTATGATATCAACAGGAAAAGAGGCGAAAACATGGACACGGGCGTGACCTGCGTGCTTGGCGATGCGGCGCTGCAAGCCCTGTACGATGCGGCCGAGGAAAAGTGCCGGGGCAACCTGCGCCGCTTCGGCGGGCGGACGGTGCTGGTGGAGGGCGGCGGCTACGAAAAGGTATGGCTGGAAACCCAGCCCATGGGCGGGGAGATGTATGCCAAGCGCAACCTGGAGGCGGGGCTGGCCAACCAGTGGATATTCATGGAGCATCAGCGCGCGGACGGCCGGCTGCCCGGCAGCATAAAGCTGGAGGGCGACCGGCCGGTGCCGGAGTACAACAAGCTGCAGGGCTTCTGCTTTGCCGCGCCGGCGCTGAACCTGTATTACCTCGCGGGACGCGACCGGCGTTACCTCCTCGCGCTGCGGGACGCCCTCGCGGCGTTCGACGGGTACCTGTGGCGCACGCGCGCGTGCGACGAGGGGGTGCTGTGCAGCTTCTGCGTATGCGACACGGGGGAGGATCACGCCCTGCGCTACGGCGACGCGCCCTTCTGGTGGGGAAAGGAAACTCCGCCCGAAGGGTACCGGTCGGTGCCGATGCGTTCCATGGACGTGACCGCCTATTCCTATGCCGCGCGGGCCGCGCTCGCCGATATCGGCGTCATTTTGCGGGACGGAAGCGCGCAGGGCTGGCACCGAAAGGCGGAGGCGGTCAAAAGGCGTATCGGGGAGTATTTCTGGAACGGGGAACGCGGTACGTGCTTCGACCGCGGGCCGGACGGCCGGGCGCAGACGGTGCTTGCGCACAACACCCTGCGGCTGATGTACTGGCGCGCCCTGGACGCGGGCAAGGCGGCGCGCTTCGTGCGCGAACACCTGATGAACCCGGACGAGTTCTATACCCCCGCGCCCCTGCCCAGCGTCGCCGCGAACGACCCGCTTTTCAGAAACGTGCCCACCAACGACTGGAGCGGCCAGCCGGAGGGGCTCACCTACCAGCGGGCGATCCGTGCGCTTGAAAATTACGGCTTCTGGAAGGAAATCACACTTTTGGGGCGAAAGTTCATCGGAACGCTCAAAAAGGATGGCGGCGTGTTTCCCCAGCAGTTCGACCCCTTCACGGGGCGGCCGGGCGAGGGCAACGCCGACGGCTACGGGCCGACGATGCTTTCGCTGCTGGAATACGTGAGCCGTCTGTACGGCGTGCATATCGAGCGGGAGGAAGTGCGCTTCGGGCTGATGGGCGGCACGGGCGTGCGCTACGAGCAGCGCGTGGGCGACCGGCGCTACGCCGTGGAAAGCGACGGCGTCCGCGCCCGCGTGCTGGTGGACGGGAAACCCCGCTGGGCCTGCCCCTGCGGCGCGTGCGTCGTGACGGACGTGAACGGCGACCTCAGACGCGTTTCGGTCATCGACCCGGACGCGCCCGGGGACTTCCGCCCCAAAGTAACAGAACTGGGAGGCAAAGCATGATCTATGAAAAGGATGCGGTAAGGGAACTGAACGTTTGCTACATCGGCGGCGGTTCGCGCGGCTGGGCCTGGGGTTTTATGGCGGACCTGGCGATGGACGGCCAGCTGTCCGGCACGGTGCGCCTCTACGATATCGACCGCCCCGCGGCCGAGCGTAACGAGATTATCGGCAACAAGCTCTCCGCCATGCCCGGAGCGAAAAGCGACTGGAAATACGTCGTAAGCGACACGCTGGCCGAGGCGCTGACCGGGGCGGATTTCGTGGTGATTTCCATCCTCCCCGGCACGTTTGCCGAGATGAAAAGCGACGTTCACACGCCGGAAAAGTACGGCATCTACCAGTCCGTGGGCGACACGGTGGGGGCGGGCGGGTTCATCCGCGCCATGCGCACCGTGCCGATGTTCGTCACCATCGGCGAGGCAATCAAACGTTACGCGCCCAAAGCGTGGGTCATCAACTATACCAACCCCCTCACCCTGTGCGTGCGCACGCTCTACGAGGTGTTCCCGGAGGTGCGCGCCTTCGGCTGCTGCCACGAGGTGTTTGGCACCCAGAAGCTGCTGTGCGCGATGCTTGACAGCGAATGCGGCGTGAAGGGCGTTACCCGGCAGGAACTGCGCACCACGGTGACGGGCATCAACCACTTCACGTGGCTGACGAGCGCCACCTACCGGGGCACCGACCTGTTTCCGCTGTACCGGACTTTCGCGGAGAAGTACGCGCAGACCGGCTACAGCGAGGGCAAGGACGACAACTGGATGAACGGCTTTTTTGAAAGCGCGCACCGCGTGAAGTTCGACCTGTTCCTGCGCTACGGGCTGATTGCCGCCGCGGGCGACCGGCACCTGGCCGAGTTTACGCCCAACTGGTACCTGCGCTCCCCCGGGGAGGTCGCGGGCTGGAAGTTCACGCTGACGCCTGTGTCCTGGCGGATGGAGGACCTGGCCGAGCGGATGCGCAAAAGCGAAGCGCTGGCCTCGGGCGAAGCCGAGCCGGAGCTGAAGCCCTCCGGCGAGGAAGGGCACCTGCTGCTCAAGGCGCTGCTCGGGCTGGGCGACATGGTGAGCAACGTGAACGTTCCCAACCGCGGGCAGATCGAAAACCTGCCGCTGGGCGCGGTGGTGGAGACCAACGCTCTTTTCGGCCGGGACCGCATCCAGCCGGTGTACGCCGGGCCGATCCCCGGCAACGTGCTGGCGCTGGTGGCGTGCCACGTATACAACCAGGAGAATACCCTGACCGCCGCGCTGACGTGCGACCGCGAACTGGGCTTTTCGACGTTCATGAACGATCCGCAGCTGACCTGTTCGCCCGCCGACGGACGGAAGCTGTTCGACGAAATGCTGAACAACACCCGCGCATACCTGCCGAAGGGGTGGTTTTAGCATGAAAAGGGAGAGTATCAACCTGCGCGACCCGTTCGTGCTGGTCGCGGACGGCCGCTGCTACCTTTACGGCACCCGCGGGGCCTCCTGCTGGGGGAAGGCGGACGGCTTCGACGTGTACGTGGGCGAGGATCTGGAAAACTGGGAAGGGCCCTTTACCTGCTTTGCCAACGACGGCACCTTTTGGGCGACGGAAAACTACTGGGCGCCGGAGGTGCACCCCTGGCGGGGGAAATACTACATGTTCGCCAGCTTCAAGGCGCCGGACGTCTGCCGCTGCACCTGCTCGCTCGTGGCGGATACGCCGCTGGGCCCCTTCCGGCCGTGGAGCGACGGCGGGCTGACCCCCGGCGACTGGGAGTGCCTGGACGGCACGCTGGTCGTATCCCGCAGCGGAGAACCCTACCTGGTGTTTTGCCATGAATGGGTGCAGGCGACGGACGGGGAGGTGTGCGCCGTGCGCCTGTCGGACGACCTGAAAAGCGCCGCGGGCGTGCCGCGCGTGCTGTTTACCGCCTCGCAGGGCAAGCCGTGGGTGAAAAGCGTTCGCCACGGAAGCACCGGGCTGACCGGCTACGTGACGGACGGACCCTTCGGCTACCGCACGCGGGAGGGGAAACTGCTCCTGCTGTGGTCGAGCTTCGCCGAGGGCGGCTACGCGCAGGCGCTCGCCCGGTCGGACGGGGATATCGACGACGGACGTTTTACCGTCGATCCGGTGCCCCTCTTTACGCAGGACGGGGGACACGGCATGGTGTTCACAGCGCCGGACGGGCGGCTGATGCTCACGCTGCACGCCCCTAACGCCTATCTGCGGGAACGCCCCTGCTTTTACGAATTGAAGGAAGAAAACGGCACGCTGGTCCGGGCGCGGAGAAACGCGCGTAAGTAAAGAAACAATAAAAAGAAAAGGGGCCGCCGTCCCATCGGGACGGCGGCCCCCGCCTTTATGCTCTTTTAACTCCGGTTACGCCGGCCTTTCCTTGCCCATGAAGCAGGCGGCCACGGTGCCCGGCCCGCAGTGCGCGCCGATGACCGGCCCCACGAAGTACTTCTCCACGCCCTTGAGCTTGGGCACGCGCTCGCGGATGAGCGCCTCCAGCCGATTGGCGTCCTCCAGCGCGTCCGCGTGGAGGATGATCAAGTCCTGCTCCTCGGGGTTCTCAATGAACTCCGCGGTCTTGTCCGCCAGGTAGCGCAGCGCGCCCTTGCGGCCGCGAATCTTGTCCACGGCGGCCATGCTGCCCGCGCGGTTGATGACGATGATGGGCTTGAGGTCGAGCATCGTGCCCATGGTGGCCGCGATGGAGCTGATGCGCCCGCCGCGCTTCAGGTATTTCAAATCGTCTACCGTCAGCCACGCGTGCACGTGCATCTTGTTCGCTTCCACCCACGCGGCGATTTCGTCCATGCTCTTGCCTTCGGTGTAGAGCTTGTAGGCGCGGTGCAGCAGGATCGTCATCGGCGCGGAGATGCTCAGCGTATCCACCACCAGGATGCGGCGGTCGGGGTACTTCGGCTTAAGCTCGTCGCGGGCGGCGAAGATGTTGTTGATGGTGGAGGACATGTGGCTGGAGAAGGCGATGAAGAGAATGTCGCGGCCCTCCTTGAGGATGGGCTCGAAGTATTCCAGATAGGCGGGCGTGGGCAGAAGCGACGTTACCGGCGCCACGCCGTTTCGCATGTTCTGGAAGTATTCCGCCTGCTTGCCGTTGCGTCCCAGGTCGTCGAAGTATTCCACGCCGTCGATGATGTAGGGCATGTAGACCATTTTCAGGTCGTACTGATCGACAAATTGATACGGCAGATCGGAATCCGAATCGGTCATGAAGACGTAGGAATTCATAAAATCCTCCTTATGGTATGATGCCGGATGAATGAAGATGAATACGGTCGACGATCAACGCGATTATTGTACCTTGTCCGGACGGTTTTTGCAAGCGCCGCGGGCGGCGCGCCGCCGTTTGCGGCACGCCGCCCGTTTCGATGCCCCGGCGTTTGCCGGCCGGTTTTGCGCTACTTGAGCCTGATGCTCCACTCCGTGCCCAGCGGCACGTCCACGATCCAGTAGTATCGGTCGCGTCCCTTGACGGGCTTGATGATGCCATCGCCCTCCAGGGTCAGCGGATCGGTGAAAACGGAATCGCCCACGACCATGTCGTACGTCCAGGCGTCGAAGCTTTCGAACTGGTACCCCATGGACACGTACAGGCTGGCCGACCAGGAATCGGTTTTGGAGGCGTCCATGGCGCAATGGACGATGGTGGAAGCGGAAAGCGGGAAAAAGTCGGATACGTAGGGTCCGGTGCCGCTGCACTCCAGGGTGCCGCCGTCCCGGAGCGGCTCGATGGAGACGCTCCAGTCCCCGTCGCCTTCGACGAGCAGCTCGTAGGTGCCGGTATCGGTGAGCGAATCGCAGGATTCGGCATCCGCCAGGAATTGTACACCAGGTCGTAATCCCCGCCGGCGAAGGTGACCGTTACGTGGCCCTTCACCGTGACGCGGGCGGGCACCTGGTTCACCTCGACGTCGGATTGGATGGTCGTGCCGTTGCCGGTGAGCGTAACGCTTTCGCCGGAAGGCGTCTGGGCGGCGCGCAATTCGCTGATCCGGTTGCCGATGGCGGCCTGCGCGGCGGTCAGTTCCTCGAGGGTGGCGGTGGACAGGTCGATGGTCAGCGTTTCGGCGACCGCCGCGGAGAAGAGCAGGGCGAGCGCCAGGATGACGGCCAGAAGTTTCCTCATGACGATAAACCTCCTGTCGATGGTACCGGGCGTTTCAGCATGTTTACTTTTGTTACAGTCATTCGCGATTCGGCGGAGGTTTCCTTTTCCATTCCGGGTAAGCAAGAGAATATTTCCGTTCCGAAGAGCCGGTTAAAAGCGAAGGATCGGCGCGCGCAGCGCCGCGGCGAGCAACGCCGCAAGCGCCGCGACCGGCAGAAAAACGGGCAGCGTGAGGAGCATCGCCAGTTCGTAGGGAAGGCTGCTGCGGTTGTCCCGCTTCCCGTTGCGCTTGAATCGCATGAGCAGGTTTCCGGAGGGGATGCCGTAGGCGTTGCCCATCATAATCGCGCGGACCGCCCCGAGAATGCCCAGGCTTTTCGGAAGACCGTATGCTTTCACGACGGCGTCCCAGGCCCCGCGATCGGGCCTGCCGCGCGTGTCGGCGTAGTGCTGGGCAAACAGCACGGCCGTGCGCTCCTCGTCGCTTACGCCGCTCAGGTCGCCGGCGAGCATGGCGTCGATCTCCTCCTTATCCATGCCGGATTCCAGCGCCATTTTCGTGTGCGCGTACGAGCACATGGCGCATTTGTTCACCTCGGTTACGGCCAGCATCAGCCGTTCCATAAAATGCTCGCTCACGAGCCCGTTTTTACGGGCGCGCGCGAAGGCGGGCATGGAGCGCATGGCCCGATAGACGATCACGAAGGCTTCCCCGACGGAAAACAGCTTTCTTCCGATTGCAGGCTGCTTTTTCACGTGCTTTTCATCCGTTCTTTCAAGTCCGTTTGCGCGGCGAGGCTCCGCCGCCCGCCTATCATACCATCCGCACGGGCGGAAAGCAAACGCGGCGGCGACAAACCCCCGCGGCCGAACGAACGGCGCGGGGGTAGCGTATGCGGGGGAGAAGGCCGCCGGGATCAGCCGAGGGTCAGGCTCAGCGTTTCCCGAAGGCCGCCGCGCGTCCATACGGCGACCCGCGCCTCGCCGGGCAGCGTGCCCGCGCGCAGGTAGGCGACCGCGCGGCCGTGGTACGCGGGCCGCTCGGCGCCGGGGAAGGGGGTCAGGTCCTGCGGATCGCCGTTTTCGATGCCCAACAGCGTCACGTCCCCCTCGATCTGCACGCGCACGGGCGTGTTTTCGTCGGCGACCAACCTTCCCTGCGCGTCGAGAAAGGCGATGCGAAGCGTCGCCACGCTCCGGCCGTCCGCCGCAAGCGCGGGCCGGTCGCAGGTAAGCGCGAGCTTCGCGGGCGCGCCGGGGGTGACCAGCGCGTCCCCGACGGTTTCGCCGCCGCGGCGGCACGAAACGCGCAATTCGCCCGCCTCGTAGGGCACCCGCCACACGGCGCGCGCATCCTCGCCGACGGGAACGGTTCCCACGGGGCGGTCGTTGAGGTACAGGGTCGCCTCCGCGGCGTTGGTGTAGCAGGAGACCGCGACGGTTTCCCCCGTCCGGTAACGCCAACAGAAGGTTTCCTCATCCGGGTTTCCGCTTGCGGAAGCGGCGAGCTTCGCGCAGAGCGCGTCCGTCCACAGGGCCCTGCGATGGTAGTACAGGGGCTTTTCGTCGTTGGCGGTGGTCAGAAGCCCCGCCATGGACACGCGCACGGGCCACCCTTTGGCTTCGCCCAGAAAATCCGCGCCCGTCCACAGGAACTGGCCGGAAATGAAGGCGTTGTGCTTGACGGCCATCCACTGCGCGGGTTCGTGGCCGTTCTCGCTGCCGAATATCACGCGGCCGGGGTACTTCGCGTGATCCCCGTCGTAGAGCGCCTCCATGTAGTTGTAGCCCGCGACGTCCACCGTGTCCGAAAGGCCCGTGAGGTTGGACAGCTCCGGGTAGGCCAGCGCGAGGGTGACCGGGCGGGAAAGATCGTTTTCCTTCACGATCCGCGTCAGCTCCCGCGCGATGACGGGCAGGCGGCCCGCGTCCGGCCGGTTGGGATCGTAGCGTTTTTCTTCTTCCGGCTTTTGGGCGTCGTTGTTGCCGGTCATGCTCAGGAACGCGGGATGGGCGTAAGGATCGTTGGGGTAGTCGATCTCGTTGCCGATGCTCCACAGGATGATCGAGGGATGGTTGCGGTCGCGGCGCACCATGTCGCCCAGGTCCTGCTCGTGCCATTGCGGAAAGTCGTCCGAATAGCCGTAATGGCGGGGCGGGTACACATTGTGCCCCTGCCACCATTTGTTCTTGCAGCCCTCCCATTCGTCGAAGGCTTCCTCGATCACCATCAGCCCCAGCCGATCGCACAGGTCGAGCACCTTCGGGTCGGCGGGGTTGTGGGAGAAGCGAACGGCGTTGCAGCCGGCGGCCTTGAGCCTGCTCAGCCGCTCCGCCCACACGCTGCCGGGCACCGCCGCGCCCAGCACCCCCGCGTCGTGGTGCAGGCAGACGCCCTTGAGCTTGCGGTTTTCGCCGTTCAGGAAGAACCCGTGATCCGGGTCGAAGCGGAAGGTGCGCACGCCGAAGGGCACGCACAGCTCGTCCGTCGTTTTGCCGTTCTCCGAAAGCGTGCACGTAAGCCGGTAGAGGGCCGGGCTTTCCGGCGACCACAGCCGGGGATTGTCCACCCGCAGGCGGGCGGTCTGCCGGTACGGATCGCCGCCGTCGGGCGCGCCCTGCGCCGCGGCGGCCTCGTTTCCGTCCGCGTCCAGAAGCCGGAAGGCGGCCGTCCCCGCCGTGACGCGCGCGCATACGGCGATCTCCGCCGCTTCCTGCGTCGCCGACACGGTGTAGGCGTACACGTCCTCGACCGCCACCCGGTCGACGACGGTGAGCGTTACCTCCCGGTAGATGCCCGCGCCCGTAAACCAGCGCGAATCCGCCAGGTGCTTGTGCTCCGCGCGTACGCACAGCACGTTTTCGCCGGGCCGCACGCGCCCCGTCAGCTCGTGACGAAAGCTGATATACCCGTTGGCGCGCATGCCCAGATAGTGGCTGTTGATCCAGCAACGGGCATGCTGGTACACGCCCCCGAAGGTGACGAACACGCGCCTGTCTTCGATCCCTTCGGGCAGCGTGAAAGCGAGCCGGTACCAGCCCACGCCGCCGGGCAGGTAGCCCGTGCCGCTGGAGCAATCCCGGTCGAAGGGGTATTCCACCGACCAGTCGTGCGGGAGGGTGACGGTTCGCCAGGCCCCGTCGTCGTAGCCCCGGTAATAGGCGTATTCCGCCTCGCCCGGATGAAAGCGCCAGTTCCGGTTCAGCTCGATCGTCTGTCGCATGGTTGAACTCCTTTGCCGCGGGCATCGCTTCCCGCGCAGTTGCGGCGGCGCGCCGCGTTAGAGAGGGACCGATGAAAACGGGACTCGCAAGGCATGCTTGCGAGTCCCGTGCGTGCCTGAAGGTTATTTGTAAACCGCGTCGATCTGCGCCTGCACGTTGGCCATGACCGTGTCGATGCCGGCGTCTTTCAGCGCCTGGCGGAACTCGGCCACGTACGCTTCGGGATCGTCCGCCTTGCCGAAGCAGATGACGGGAGCGTAGGTGCGGAACACGTTGGAAAGGTTGTCCAGTTCCACGGAGATATCGTCCGTCTCAAACACGACCTGCCCGTAGGGGTAGTCGACCTTCACGGCGTTGTACTTCTCCAGCAGCGCGTCGTAGGAAGGCCAGTCGACCAGCGCGGAGCGCAGCTCGAGGTTGTCGTTGCGGCCCCACCAGAAGTCGAAGCTCACGCCGTCCACGGTATCGTCGGTGTAGGAAGCGGGACGGGCCATGTAGCCGTTCTCGTCGATGATGTACTGCTCGCCCTCGATGCCGTAGTTGAAGAGGCGGTAGAAGGTCGGATCGTTGCGGATCAGGTCGTAGGCCATCAGCGCGCGCTCGGGGGAATCGCTCTGCGCGGCGATCGCCAGGGCGCCGTGGGTGATGTTCAGGGATACGAGTGTGCTGCTTTCCTCGCCGAACCAGAAGAAGCCGATGTCGCTGCCCGGCTGCTCTTTTTCGATCAGCAGCTTCTGACCCTTCCAGGTCTGGGTGTGGTGCTGATGCGCGCCGGTCAGGCCTTCCTTCATTTCGGCCAGCACGTCGCCGGTGTAGTTGAGCACGTCCTCGCGCCAGTAACCGGCGTCGGACCACTGCTTCATCAGCTTGGCGAAGTTCACAAGGCTGTCGCCCTCGGTATAGAAGGTGGACAGGGTATAGGGATCCTCCTTGCTCGTGCCCATGAACAGCGGCGCGGAGAAGCCCTCGATGGTGATGGTGCCGTCCTTGCTGGCCGCCCAGCCGCCCAGCAGCTGATCGGAGTAGGAGGAACCGCTGCCGTCGGCATCCCACGGGATGACGTCGGGATAGGTGTCTTTAATGTACTGGAAGTAGGTGCCCAGGTCTTCCCAGCTGTTGACGCCGTTTTCAAGTCCGGCCGCCTTGGCCCAGTCGCCGCGGTAGAGGAAGCCGTGGTTGGTCCACTGCGCGTAGTTGTCCTCGGGGATCAGGTAAATGTCGCCGTTGTACTTGCACAGGTTCCAGTGCGCCTCGGAAACGGAGGCGTAGGTCTTGGGGCAGTAGGTCTGCAGCATTTCCTCGCTGAGCGGCAGGAACGCGCCGTTCTTGGAGTTGGGCCAGGCGTCCAGCCAGTCGGTGGCGGTGCCGACCATGTCCACGGTGCCGTCCTGCATGGCCAGAGCCAGGTTGTACTTGGTCTGCCAGTCCGTCCACTCGATCCACTCGATCTGGATCTCGGCGTTGATGGCGGCGGTCAGCTTCTCGTTAAAGACTGCCAGCACCTCGTCGGTTTTGTTGGTGGGAATGTTGCCGGTCACCAGGAACGTGACCACTTCGTGTTTGCTGGTATCCACGCCGGGGAACCAGTCGGAATAGTCCGTGGTCTCGGCCGTCTCCGCCATCGCGGGGATCAGGCAGCAAACCATCGCGAGCACGACCAACAGAGACAGTAGCTTTTTCGCCATGAGTGAAACCCTCCTTATTGTCTGTATTTCTTCCGCCGCAACCCCTGCGGCGTTGAAACCGTTTTAACCCTTCACGGCGCCGACCGTGAGGCCCGCCACGAAGTACTTCTGCACGAAGGGATACAACAGGATAATCGGCCCGGTGGCCAGGGTGGCGGTCGCCATTTTGAGCGTTTCGCTGGGCAGGTCGTTGAGGACAATGTTGGCGCCGGCCAGCGAGTTTTTGAGCGACGCGACCTTGTTGATAATGTTGTAAAGCTGGTACTGCAGCGGCCGGTAGACGACCTGCGAACCCAGAAACAGCGAGGAGAAATACCACTCGTTCCAGTACCCCAGCGCCAGAAACAGCCCGATGGTCGCCAGCGCCGGCGTCATGGAGGGAACGATGAGGCTCCAGAAAATGCGGAAGTCGCCGGCCCCGTCGATTTTGCCCGATTCGGTGATCTCGTGGGGAATGGCCTTGACGTAGTTTTTCATGAGGATGATCAGCCACGGGGACATGAGCAGGGGCAGGAGCACCGCCCAGTACGTGTCCTTCAGGCCGTACACCTTCACGATCAGGTAATAGAACGGCACCAGGCCCGCGGAGAAAAGCGAGGTGAAGTAAATGTAGAAGGAAATGCCGTTGCGGAAGGGAAAATCCTTGCGCTGCAGGGCGTAGCCCGTCATGGAGATGATGAACAGCCCGATGCTCGTGCCGATGAGCGTCATGAGGACGGTCACCACGTAGGAGCCGATCAGCTGATCGGGAGAGCGGAAAATGAGGCTGTAGGAGTAGGTGGAAAAATCGGTGGGCCACAGGGTGAAGCCGCTGCGGCGGATGGCGGACTCGGTGGAGAAGGAGGACGCGATGATCATCCAGAACGGGATGATGCACGCGACGGCGAAAAGGGAAACGAACACGTAGGTAAACCCGCGAATGGTGCGGTCCGCACGATCGATTTTGACCTTGACGGGACGGTAAACGACCGGCTTTTTCGGCTGATGCTGGTTCATATTCAACGCCTCCCCTTAAAACAGCGAGTATTCGGGCTCGATGCGCTTCACGATGCCGTTGGCGAGCATCACCAGCGCGAAGCCGACTACCGACTGGAACAGCCCCACCGCGCTGCCCTGGGAGAAGTTGAAGTTGTTCATCAGCGCCCGGTATACGTAGGTTTCGATGATGTCGGTGGTGTTATAAAGCAGCGAATTGTTGCCCACGAGGTTGTAGAACAATCCGAAGTTGCCGCGCACGATGCCGCCCATGGCGAACAGAAGCAGGATGATGACCGTGGGCTTGAGGCAGGGGAGGATGATGTAGCGTATCCGCTGGAAGCCGTTGGCCCCGTCCACCTTGGCCGCTTCCAGCATGGAGGTGTCGATGCTGGTGATGGCGGCGAAATAGATGACGGTTCCATACCCCGTGCCTTTCCAGATGTTGACCAGCACGATGATGAAAGGCCAGGCGCCCGGCATGGAGTAGTACTTGGGCATCGCGCCCCCGGCGGCCCGTACCGCCGCGGAAACGAAGCCGTAGTCGTAGTTGATCAGGTTGTACACCAGCAGGCTCACCAGCACGTCGCTGATGAAGAAGGGCAGGAACATCATGGACTGCGTGGTTTTTTTGAACCATTTGCTCTGCACTTCGTTCAGCAGTATGGCGAAGGTCACCTGCAGAAAGTTGCCGATCAGGATGAAAGCGAGGTTGTAAAGCACGGTGTTGCGTAGCAGGAGGGAAAGCTGCCCCGAGGAGAACAGGAAGGCGAAGTTCTTCCAGCCGATGAAGGGACTTGCGAAGATGCCCTTGTTGTAGTTGAACTTGGTAAAGGCGATATAGGCCCCCGGCATGGGAAGATAGCTGAACAGAAAGAAAAACAGGATGGCCGGGAAACACATCAAGAGCAATACGCGACTGCGGTACAACTTGTGGCCGAACGTCTCCCTGCACAGCGACGGCGCCTGAACGGCGTTGGAACTCATCTGCACGAAACCGCCCCCTTTTGAAGAAGTAACCGGTTACATTTTTGGAAAAGAGAAAAACAACCTTTTCCACTTTTCTTTTTACAAACCTTCAAACGAGTCTATTTTTACGGAAAACGGGGTAGTATGTGGAAAAACCGAAGCCACATCATCCAGTTTTACGAAAGGCACGTCGGTCGGTCGGTGTATGTAACCCGTTTCATACTTGCATCATAGCATAGGGAGTTTCAGGATGTCAAGCCTCAATTTTACGGCAGGATTCCTTGACCGTCAAAGTGGTGGGGATCACACAGATGCGCTCGCACGCCTGCCCCGCGACCGCGGCCAGCGCCGTGTCGATCAGTTTTTGGCCGTAGAGCGAATAATCGTAATGAACGCTGCTGATGTGGGGTTCCGTCAAATCCGTGATGCGCGAATCGTCGAAGCCGACGATGGAAAAATCGCCCGGCACGGAATACCCCAGCCGGAGAATCGCCTGCAGGGCGCCGGCCGCCATCAGGTCGTTGGTGGCGATCACGGCGGTGGGGGGCTCGGCGAGGCTCAAAAGGCGCTTCATGCCGGTAAGCCCGCCCTGCTCGTCGAATGCCCCGGCGTCCACGATGTATTCCGGCCGCCGGTCGAGCCCTTCCTCCTCCAGGGTCCGCAGGAAGGCGGCGAGCTTGTCCTGCGTCTGGTATATGTAGGAATAGCCGTGCAAAAACGCGATGCGCCGGTGCCCGAGCGTCGCCAGATGCTTGACCGTCGTACGCATGCCTTCCTCGTGGTCGATGAAGACCTGATAGCATTCCTCCATCTCGCTTTTGCCCGCCATGACGACGGGGATGCGTTTGGCGAAGCGGCAGAGGGTCTCGCGGTAGAGGGGCGGCAGGGGCCGCCAGTCCGCCAGACCGCCGCACACGATGAGGCTTTCCACCCGCTGCTCGATGAGCTTCTCCATAAAGGCGACTTCCAGGGACTCCGTGGTGAAGGTGTTGTTGAGCACCAGCGTATAGCCCTTCTCGAAGGCCAGCCGCTCGCACTCGATGAAAATGTTGGCATAATAGGCGTTGCGCACGTCCGGGCAAAGCATGCCGATCACCTTGCTGTGCGTTTCGCTCAGACCCCGCGCGAGGGCGCTGGGTTTGAAGTTATATCTGTCTACGATCGCCTGCACGCGGGCGCGCGTGTCCTGCCGGACACCCGCCGTGTTGGACAGGATGCGCGAAACCGTCGCCGTGGAGACGCCCGCCTCTTTGGCGATATCGTAGATGGTGATGTCTTTTTTAACGGCCATAGCTTATCACTCCAAAAACAGTATACCCTATCGCGGCAATTCTGGCAAGCGGTTACATACCGCAGGTTTCCCGGTGCGGCTTCGGCTGCCACGGGGCGCGAAACCCAACCGAAGGCGGTCTTATTTGGGCGGTCAAACCGCGGCGGAGGGATGGCGCAGACCGAAACAACCGTAGCAACCGGTTACAATTTTCGATGAACGTATTGAACTTCACCCGCGTCCTCTGTATAATGCCTTTATGGATTGGCGGGCGGTGAAACGCTTCGCTTAAACGCGCATGCAGGAATTCCTCCGCTGAACGGAAGGAGCATGACAATGGAACGCATGATTTACGACTCCGGCTGGCTGACCGATCCGGAAACCTTCGCCGTGGGGCGGCTGCCGGCGGTATCCGACCACGATACGTTCGCGGACGCGGCGGAAGCCCAAAGCGGGGAAAGCAGCCTGCGCCGAAGCCTGAACGGACGCTGGCGGTTCGCCTACGCCCAAACGCCGGCGCAGCGGCCTCTCGGCTTCGAGCAGCCGGGGTACGACTGCTCCGCCTGGGATACGGTCGAGGTGCCGGGGCATATCCAGTTGCAGGGCTACGGGAAGCCCCAATACGTGAACGTGCAATACCCCTGGGACGGGCGCGAGGCCCTCACGCCCCCGCAGATTCCCGCGGAAAACCCCGTGGGCAGCTATGTGACGGCTTTCACCGTGCCGGCCGGCTGGGCGGACAAGCGCGTGACCGTCGTTTTGAACGGCGTGGAAAGCGCCTGCTTCGTGTGGGTCAACGGCGTGCTGCTGGGCTATGCCGAGGACGGCTTTACCCCCTCGCGCTTCGACGCGACCGACGCGCTCGTGCCGGGGGAAAACCGGCTGGCGGTGGAGGTGTTCCGCTTCTGCTCCGGCTCGTGGCTGGAGGATCAGGATTTTTTCCGGTTTTCGGGCATTTTCCGCACGGTGGAGCTTCGCGCCGAGCCCCGCGCGCACGTGGAGGACGTTTTCGTGCGCGCCGTGCCCGCGCAGGACTTTGCGACCGGCGAGTGGACGGCGGAGCTTTCGCTTGCGCTGCCAGACGAACCCGTTACGCTCACGGCGGAGCTTCGGGACGGCGACGGGCGGAGCGTCGAGCGCGTATCCCTGCCCGCGGAAAAAACGATGCGCGTTTCCCGCACCCTCCCTTCGCCCCGGCTGTGGAGTGCCGAGGAGCCGAACCTGTACACCCTGCTCGTCACCCTTTCGGACGCCCGGGGACGGGTGTGGGAAGTTGCCCGGACGGAAACCGGCTTTCGCCGGTTTGAGATCGTAAACGGCGTAATGCTGCTCAACGGCAGGCGCCTGCTTCTGCACGGGGTGGACCGACACGAGTTCGGCTGTCGCGCGGGCCGCGCGCTGAACGAGGAAGAGATGCTCTGGGACATCCGCACCCTCAAACGCAGCAATATCAACGCCGTGCGCACCAGCCACTATCCCAACCAGAGCCTGTGGTACCGCCTGTGCGACCGCTACGGCATCTACCTGATGGACGAAACCAACCTGGAAACCCACGGCACCTGGTCCAACCAGGGCGGCGTTTCGCCGCAGACGGCCGTCCCCGGCGACCGCGCCGAATGGCTGCCGGCCTGCCTGGACCGGGCGAAAAGCATGCTGGAGACGGATAAGAACCATCCTTCGGTGCTGTTCTGGAGCTGCGGCAACGAAAGCTTCGGCGGCAGCGTGATTTTCGAAATGTCGCAGTTCTTCCGCAGGCGCGACCCGAGCCGGGTGGTGCATTACGAGGGCATCTACAATGACCGACGCTATAACGAAACCAGCGACGTGGAAAGCCGCATGTATCCCCCTGCGGCCGAGGTGGCCCGCTGGCTGGAAACCCATGCCGACAAGCCGTACCTGCTGTGCGAGTATTCCCACGCCATGGGCAACAGCTGCGGCGGGCTGAGCGAGTATCTGGCGCTGGAGGATCGGTACCCGCAATACCAGGGTGGCTTCATCTGGGACTGGATCGACCAGGCGCTGGAAACGCGCCTGCCCAGCGGCGCGCGCGGGCTGGCCTACGGCGGCGACTTTTTCGACCAGCCCAACGACCGCTGGTTTTGCGGAAACGGGCTGGTGTTCGCCGACCGTACGCCCACGCCGAAGCTTGACGAGGTCAAGTACCTGTACCAGAACGTACGCATCCGGCCGGACGGGCGGGGCGTGACGCTGGAAAACCGGCACCTGTTCGCCGATCTGATGGCCTACCGGCTGACCTGGGCCCTGACCGGAAACGGCGAAACCGTGGCCGGGGGCGCGCTGGAGGACGTCGCGGTGCCGCCGGGGGAAAGCCGTTTCTTCCCGCTGCCCCTGCCCGCCATGGAGCGGCCGGGCGAGTATGCGCTGCTGTGCGAGCTGCGCCTGAAGGCCGCCGCGCCGTGGGCGGAAGCCGGATATGCGCTGATGCACGGTCAGAAGGTGATCGGCGGCGAACCGGCGGCCGCGCTGCCGCCCGCGCCCCCGGCCGCCGCGTACCGGATCGTGGAAGGCGGGCAGAACGTGGGCGCGCAGGGAAATGCCTTTGGCGCCCTGTTCAGCCTGGCGGAGGGCGGACTGGTCTCCTTCGGCCGCCGCGGGCAAACGCCGCTTGTGAACTTTGCCCCGCGCCCGAGCCTCTACCGCGCCCCGACCGACAACGACAAGGGCAACCGCTTCCCGCAGCAGACGGCCCTGTGGCGCGCCTTCAGCGACCTGGCCGCGGGTGAGGCCGCCGGCTGGTCGGCGAAGGACGGCCGCCTGAACGTGCGGTGCCGCTACCGCCTGCCGGCCCTGACCGACGCGGAGATGGACGTGGATTACACGGTGCTTGCGGACGGCCGCGTGCGCGTGGACGCAACGCTGACCGGCGCGGGCAACCTGCCCGAGCTGGCCGCGATGGGCCTTAGCTTCCGGTTGCCGCGCGAGATGCGGCATGTGCGCTACTACGGTCTGGGCCCGCGGGAAAACGAAACCGACCGGCGCAGCGGCGCGGTGCTGGGCCTGTACGAAACGGACGCGGACCGCAACCTGACCCCCTACCTGAAACCACAGTACTGCGGCAACCGGACCGGCGTGCGCTGGCTGGAGCTTTCGGACGGCGAGGGCCGTGCGCTGCGCGTGAGCATGGCGGATGCACCCCTGCAGGTATCCGTACTGCCCCATGCGCAGGCGGAGCTGGCCGCCGCCCTCCACCGCCAGGAGCTGCCGCCCCCCGCCTACACCTTTCTGGACGTGGCCTCGGCGCGTTGCGGCGTGGGCGGCGACGACAGCTGGGGCGCGCCCGTGCTGCCCGCCTACCGGCTGCCCGCGGCGACGCCGCTTCGGCTGAGTTTCGTGCTGGAAGCGCTGTAACGGGAGACGGAATCCAAACGCAAAGGGCGGCGATCGGGGATCGCCGCCCTTTGCGTGCCGACAGGCGTCCTCCGTTTATCGCGCCCTGCCGCCGACGATTTTCTGCTCGATAAAATAACACGCGTCCTGTTGTATTTGTGCAGAGTCATTCGTCTATATCAGTGAAGGGAGTGAGCGATGCGTGGCTGCGGTTCAAAGCCCCGACCGTACACCGGAGGCGGAAATCGACAGGCTTGTTTCGGCCTACCAGAGCGCCCTGCTGCGACTGAGCTATGCATACCTGCACGACCGGGCGCTGGCGGAGGACGCCGTGCAGGAGACATTCCTGAAAGCGTACCGAAACCTCGACCGGTTTCGGGGCGATTCCAGCGAGCAGACCTGGCTGATGAAAATCGCCATGAACGTTTGCCGCGATCTGCGGCGTGCCGGGTGGTTCCGGCATACGGACCGCTCCGTGACGCCGGACATGCTCCCCGAACCTTCCGCGCAGGCGTCCGCGCAGGACCGGGAGATTACGCTGGAGGTGATGCGCCTGCCGGTCAAACTGCGGGAGGCGGTGCTTTTGTATTATTTTCAGGAGATGTCGACCGTAGCGATCGCCGAGGCGCTCGGCATTACGCAGCAGGCCGTCAGCGGGAGGCTTCGGCGCGCAAGGACGAAGCTCCGAACCGTGTTGGAAGGGAGAATGTCGGATGAATGAACGTGAAGAAAAGAAAGCGGTGCGGGACGCCTTGAACCGTTCCCTTTCCGGCCTGAAGGAGAACCCGTTCCTGGCGCGGCGCATCATCGAACGGTCGCAAGGGGAGGAACGCATTGTGAAAAGGAGAATTTCGCTCGGCTTCGTTCTCGCCATGGTCGTCGTGCTTGCAGCCGTAGCCGCGCTGGCGGCCGGCCTTGTATTCTCGCCGAAATACAGTGCCAGGCGGCTGGCGGATCAGGCGCTTCGGGAGCGATACGGAATCACGGATGCGATGATGACGGTCTTCGTGTGCAGCGACGCCGGGGAGGAGGCGGACGGGAGCCGCGTGTTTACCTATCGGGCCGCTGAGAACCTCTACGCCGGACAGATCGGTGTGTATACGGTTACCGTGAAGGATGGGAAAACGCTTGCGGTCTGGAGCCACGACGGGGAGGAAACGGCCGGCGGAATCGAAGCCGGCGCCTGGGGCGCCGAACAGCTTGCCCTGCTCTGCTCCGACCGGTACGGGGAAGTGATGGTAGCACTTTCCGGCGAAACGGATGCGCCCGCCGCCACGTCCGCCGCCGCACCGCAGGGCGAACCTCAAACCGCCTCCGCCGACGGGGCGGCGACGGCCGAAGCTTTCCTCCAGGCGCAGCGGGAAGCCTGGGAAGAAAGCAGGGCGCAGGTGCAAGCCGCTTCAAAGATCAGCCTTACCGAGGCGTGCGGGCTGGCGGTATCGGCCGCAGGCAGCGAATACGGCCTGAATGCTGCGCAGTGCCGGCAGCTTGTGTTTGAGGACGACGTTTACGGAGCGACGTATCGCTTTTCGGAGGGTCAGCCCGTCGTCGACCTGTTTCTTCGCCTGACGCAAAAGGAGGACGGCACCCGTACGGAGAAGGACGGCATCTACGTCGTGACCGTCAACCTGAACGACGGCGTTATCGAGGATATCCGCTACGATTCCGGCCTGGCGGCCAACGAATAACCGAACGGCGTACGGCGAAGCCTCCCGGGAGCGATTCTCCCGGGAGGCTTCGCCGCCCTTTTTCCGTTTTCGCCTGGAAAAGGGATTGCGCTGCCGCGCGGAGAAACACAGCGACAGAGGTTTCGGGGCCCGGGCGTTATATGGAAGCCTAAACGAACGGACGATGAAGAGAAGGAGGGGCGCCTGTGCGGACGGAGAAGCATAAGGGAACCGGCGGAGGAAACGCCGTGCTTTCGACGCTCGCCGGGGCGCTGTTCGCGCTGATTCTGGCCGTGACGACCCTCGGGCAGGGTGCTTTTTCCTTCGCCTATTCCCGAACGTACCTGTTGCCCAACTGGGTGTCCGCCCTGCTGGCGGCGGCGATCCTCCTGACGCTGGGGTGGGGCAGGCGCCTTTTTGCCAGCCGACCGCGCAGCGAGGCGCGCTGGCGGCGTTTTCTGGCCGTCTATTTCGGTCTGCTTCTCGCGGCGCAGACGCTGGCGGTCCGCAGCCTGTGGTTTTACCCCGGCTGGGACATCCACAGCGTGTACACGGCCGCCGGGCAGATCGTGCGCGGCGAAGCGTTCGACGCGGCGTATTTCGCCATGTGCCCCAACAACTCCGTTGGGACGCTTTTGCTGGTGCCGCCGCTGTGGGCGGCCGAAAAGCTCGGGCTGGCCGTGCCCTACGCGGTGCTGCCCTACCTGAGCGCGTGGCTTACGGCGCTTGCCTGCCTTTTTTGCGTCCTGTGCGTGACGCGGCTTACGCAAAGCCGTCTGGCGCGGTTCGGGGCGCTTTTGCTGTGTACGGTGTGGATCGCCTTTTCGCTTACGGCCACGGTGCCCTATACCGACACCTTTTCCGTGCTGTTCCCGGTGGCGGCGCTGTACGCGTACCTTTCGCGCATGCGCGCGTTTCCCAAATGGTTTGCGGTATCGCTGCTGTGCTCCCTGGGCGCGGCGGTCAAGCCGACGGCGGCCATCCTTTTGATCGCGCTGATCCTGGTGACGGGGCTACGGCTGTTCCCGCTGTCCCGCCTGAACCGCGCGCGGCGGCGCAGGGCGGCGGCAATCGCCGCGGCGGTGATCCTCGGCTTCGTGCCGGGCAGGCTGCTTTCGAGCGCCGCCAACCTGTACCTGACGGGCGAAGTGCAGCCTCAGGGACAGCTGTGCGAGACGCATTACCTGATGCTGGGCATGAACGGCGAAACCTACGGCGGCCATTCCGACGAGGACAACGCGTTTTCCCTCTCCTATTCCACCCTTTCCGAGCGCCGCGCAGCCACCCTCCGGGAGGCGTGGCGGCGCGTGGAAAGCCGCGGAATCGCGGGGAACGCCCGATTCTTCGCCGTCAAGCTGTACAAGGCGTTTTCGGACGGCATGCTGGCCGCCGACAGCAGTTACCTCGTGCTGGAACGTCCCGCGCGCACCGACGCGCTGAGCGTGTTTCTGCGATCCCTCTATGCCCGCAAAGGGGAGGCGGGCGTGCTGGCGGCGACTGCGGCGCAGGTGACCTGGTACGCTATCCTCTGGCTTTGCGCGGCGACGTTCCTGGGCAAAAGCCGCCGAAAGACGGTCGTCGCGCTGCTGGGGGTGACGTTTATAGGCGTCGCGGCTTATCTGATGCTTTTCGAGGTTTGGCCCCGCTACCTGTTCCTGTACGCGCCGCTGTTCGTCGTAGCCGCCGCGCTTGGGCTTGCCGGTCTGCGCCTGCCGGCGCGGGCCGAAAACGCGCGATGAATTTATCCGTACCTTTTGTTGCATTTTTCGTCTAGCCCGAGCGGCTCCCGAAACGGCTGCCGAACGCCTGGAATCCAATTATTGACTGCGTTTCCAACCACCGGCCCCTGCCGGACAAGAAATACGGAGTAAACACAAAATTGCAGGCAATTTGTCTGACATACGGTTGACATTGCGCGTTTTGCAGACTACTATTTAGATTATGCAGCCTGCTTTCCGCAAGCGCAAATATCGTGAGGGGTAAGGTGCGAAAAAAATGAAGAAATTGCTCTGTATGCTGCTTGTCGCTGCGCTGGCGTTCTCCGTCACCTCCGGCCTGGCCGAAGGCGACTACGCGGATACCATCGTCATCGGCATCGTAAGCGAACCGACCTACCTGGAGCCTAACGCGCCCGCCATCGGCGGTACCGAGATCCACGTGACCGACCAGATCTACGAAGGCCTTGTGACCATGAACGAGGACAATACCGAAATCGTTCCCTGCCTGGCGTCCGACTGGACGATCAGCGACGACGGCATGGTGTACACCTTCAACCTCGTTCCCGGCGTCAAGTTCTCCGACGGCACGCCGGTCAAGGGCGAGGACTGGGTGTGGAGCCTCTACCGCGCCCGCGATACCGAAACGTCCGAGTATTCCTTCATCGCCGAGGTTATCGACA
Organism: uncultured Oscillospiraceae bacterium; assembly: GCA_964640955.1. Lineage (GTDB taxonomy): Bacteria > Bacillota > Clostridia > Christensenellales > Aristaeellaceae > CAXXOK01. The sequence continues at coordinate 53,977 of CAZXJI010000016.1, forward strand.
CGGTCGAGGCGACCGATGATCAGGTGGTCATCACCCTCAAATCGCCGACCTCCTCGTTCCTGGCGCAGCTGTGCAGCTTCAACATGGTGCTGGGCTGCAAGGCGTACGCCGAAAGCATGACCGAGGACGAATACATCATGAACCCCATGGGCACCGGCCCCTACATGCTCAAGGAATGGAGCCGCGGCAACTACGTGCTGTTGGAGGCCAACCCCAACTATCGTGATACCGCTTCCGTCAACACCCCCTACATCAAGTTCCAGGTCGTCTCCGACGACAACACGCGGCTGATGCAGTTGCAGGCCGGCCAGATCGACATCATGGGCGACGTGCCCGCCTCCCAGATGAGCGTGGTGCAGAGCAGCGAGGGCCTCCAGCTGTCCGTGTACGCCTCCACCCAGATCCGTTATCTTCTGCTGAACACCACCAAGGAGCCCTTCAGCGATCCCGCGGTGCGCGCGGCGCTGGTGTACGGCATCAACAAGGCCGAGATGGCCGAGGTTGTGTACGGCGAGTTCGGCGCGCCGGTCGCCTCCGTCCTGTCCGAGGCGCACGGCCAGTACTACAACACCGACCTGAAAGTGGTGGATTATCAGCCCGAGGTCGCCAAGCAGATGCTGGCCGACGCCGGCTATCCCGACGGTGTGGAGTTCACCATCTCCATCCCCAACGGCAGCGAGGTGTATGAGGAGATCGCGGTGCTCCTGCAGGCTTCGCTGGCCGACGCGGGCTTCAAGGTGAACATCGAGTACGTCGAAAAGAAGGTCCTTTACGAAAACGCGCAGTCCGGCGCCCTGCAGGCCGTGTGCTTCCAGTGGTCGGACGACTACTACGATCCTTCCGAGGTCGTCGGCTGGATTACCGACTACGGCCAGTCCAGCGCGTGGTTCACCTTCCTTAACGATCAGGCGCTGGACGACGAGCAGGCCGCGGCCCTTATCGAGCAGGATGCCGCCAAGCGCGTCGAAATGTACTGGGACATCCAGCAGAAGATCTACGACAACAACAACGTCATCCCCCTGTTCCACAACTCCTTCGCCTACGCCTACAGCGATAAGGTCGCCGGCCTGAGCGTGTCGACCTTCAACGACTACTACTGCAAGTACCTCACCAAGACCAATTAGTTTTCCGGCTCCATCGACGCCCGGGGGCTGGCGCGCCGATCGCGCGCCAGCCCTCGCGGCGTCTCAATCCGAATAAGGCGGTGAAGTTCTTGCGTCAGCTGAACTACATCCTCAAGCGAACGCTGCAGATCCTCCCGGTTCTGCTGATCGTCACCATCATCACCTTTCTGATGATCCACCTGATCCCCGGCGATCCGGCGCGCATCCTCGCGGGCGAAAAGGCCCGGCCGGAGACGATCGAGGCGATGCGCGTGCGCCTGGGGCTGGACAAGCCCCTCTACGTCCAGTACTGGATCTACCTCAGGGATCTGGCGACGCTGGACCTGGGCACGTCGCTGCAGTATACGCGCCCCGTGGCGGATATCATTCTGGAACGCCTGCCCCTGACCATCAAGCTTACGCTGTTTTCGACGCTGCTGGGCTTCCTGTTCGCCATGCCGCTGGGTTACCAGGCCGGCATCCGCAAGGACAGGCCGACCGACCACGTTATCCGCCTGTCCACCCTCGTGGCCATCGCCATGCCGTCGTTCTGGGTCGGCCTGCTTTTGATGATCCTCTTTTCCCTCAAGCTGAAATGGCTGCCCGCGGGCGGCTGGGACCCGACCAGCTTCTGGACGCAGTTCAAGTGTCTTGTGCTGCCCGCCTTTACGCAGTCGCTGATGACGGGGGCCATCCTCATCCGCAACATGCGCAATTCCGTGGTGGACATCACCCGGCAGGATTACGTCGATTTTGCCCGCAGCAAGGGCATTTCCGCCCGTGCGATACGCAACCGCCACATTTTCCGCAATTCCATGGTCTCCACCGTCACGTTGCTGAGCATGCGCATGGCCGCGCTGCTGGGCGGAAGCGTGATTATCGAAACGGTCTTTTCTTTGCCGGGCATCGGCAAACTGACATACGAGGCCATCAGCAGCCGCGACTACACCACCGTGCAGTCCGTGGTGTTCCTCTTCGCGCTGCTGGTGCTGGTCATTAACCTCCTGACGGATATCGTGTATTCCTTCCTCGACCCCCGGGTCAAGCTTTAAGGAGGCGGCGCATGAAGAAGCTTTACGATTCCTCCCCCCGCCGCCGCCGCAGGCTGCCGGCCTGGCTGGTGGCGCCCACGTTCATCGCGGGTTGCCTCATTGTGATCGCCGCCATTATTTTTGCCGTTTTTCCGGCGCAGATCGCCCCCTACGACCCCACGAAGATCAACGTGCTGGCGCGTATGCAGGCGCCCTCGGTGGAGCATCTGTTCGGCACCGACAACTACGGGCGCGACATCTTTTCCCGCGTGGTGTGGGGCACGCGCATCGACCTGTCCATCGGCTTTTTCGGAGTGCTGATCCCGCTTGTTTTCGGCGGGATCATCGGGCTGCTGGCGGCGTGGTACGGCGGGGTGCTGGACAGCCTGCTCATGCGCTTCACCGAGATCATGATGGCCTTCCCTTTCACCATTCTGGTCATCGCCATCATCTCCATACTGGGCAACGGAGCCATTAACCTGTATATCGCGCTGTGGCTGGTCGGCTGGATGAGCTACGCCAAGCTCGTGCGCGCGGAGGTGTTTTCGCTCAAGGGCAGCGAGTTTGTGGAGGCGGCGAAGGTGGCGGGCTTTTCGGATGCGCGCATCCTGCTGCGCCACATCCTGCCCAACGTCATCTCCTCCTCCGTGGTGTTCGCCGCCAGCGACATGGTGCTGTGCATGCTCACCGGCGCGGCCATGAGCTTCCTGGGCCTGGGCGTGCAGCCGCCCACGCCCGAGTGGGGCGCGATTATGAACGAGGGCCGCTCCTACATCACCTACGCCTCCTGGATCACCTTTTACCCCGGCCTCTGCCTGGGCATCACCGGCGTGGGGCTGAGCCTGCTGGGCGACTCCATGACGGATATCCTCCGGACGAAGGGGAGGTAGGGCAATGGCGGAAAAACTGTTGGAGGTCAAAAACCTCAAAACGTACTTCAAAACCCGCGAGGAGACCGTCAAGGCCGTGGACGACGTGTCCTTCTGCGTATACCGGGGCGAAACCTTCGGGCTGGTGGGCGAATCCGGCTGCGGCAAGAGCCAGACCTGCCGTTCCATTCTGGGGCTGTTGAAAAAGCCCGGCAAGGTGGTGGGCGGGCAGATTCTGCTGGATGGGCACAACCTGGTCGGTCTGCCGGAAAAGGAACTGCGCAAATACCGCGGCAAGAAGATGTCCGTCATCTTCCAGGAGCCGATGACGTCCCTGTCCCCGGTATTGAAAATCAAAAAACAGATTATGGAGATTTTCGACGATCAGCCCATGACCCGCAGGGAGAAAAAGCAGAAGGCGATCGACCTGCTGCGCATGGTGGGCATCCCCTCGCCGGAAACGCGGGTGGAGGAGTATACGCACCAGTTTTCCGGCGGCATGCGCCAGCGGGCGATGATCGCCATGGCGCTGGGCGCGAAGCCGGAACTGCTGATTGCCGACGAACCCACCACGGCGCTGGACGTGACGATACAGGACCAGATCATGAAGCTCATCAACCAGCTCCGGCAGGAAATGGACATGAGCGTGATTCTGGTGACGCACGACCTGGGCGTCATCGCGCAGATGTGCGACCGCGTGGCCGTGATGTACGCCGGCATGATTATGGAAATGTGCGACGTGGTGACGCTTTTCGCCCATCCGCGCCACCCCTACACCTACGCGCTCATGCAATCCCTGCCCGATCCCGCCAACAAGGGCGCGCGGCTGGCCGCCATCGCAGGCTCCCCGCCTCACCTGGGGCACCTGCCGGAGGGCTGTCCCTTCGCGCCACGCTGCCCGCTGTGCGGGGACGTGTGCCGAAAGGAGCGCCCGGCGCTGGCCGATATTGCGCCGGGGCACGCCGTGCGCTGCCACTTCGCGGCGCAGACCGCCTCCTTCAAGGGAATTATCGACGTACCGGGAGAGGGGGCGTAAGGCGCGGTGGAAACGACGTTTGATTATGAAAAGGCCGGGGAGCTGGTCACGGTCGAAGGTGTTTCCAAATGGTTCCCGGTCAAGCAGGGCGTTGTGGAGGCGCTGCGGGGCAAACCGAAGCGCTACGTGAAGGCCGTGGACGACGTGAGCCTGAGCGTGTACCGCGGCGAGTGCATGGGGCTGGTGGGCGAGTCCGGCTGCGGCAAGTCGACGCTTGCGCGCACCATCATCCGCCTGTACGAGCCCACGAAGGGCCGGATCGTCGTGGACGGGGTGGACATCACCCAGCTTTCCGGCAAGGCGCTGCGCGCCGTGCGGCCCAAAATGCAGATGATCTTCCAGGACCCCTACTCAAGCCTCAACCCCCGCATGTCCGTCAGGGAGATTCTCGGCGAGATTCTGCGCGTGCACAGGGCCGTGCCTCCGGAAAAGGTGGAGGAGCGGGTGCTGGAGCTGATGTCCATCTGCGGGCTTTCGGCCGATTACGCGTCGCGCTTTCCGGGCGAATTTTCCGGCGGGCAGCAGCAGCGCGTGGGCATCGCGCGGGCGCTGGCGCTGGAGCCGAAGTTCATCATCGCGGACGAGCCGGTATCGGCGCTGGACGTGTCCATACAGGCGCAGATCATCAACCTGCTGGGCGACCTGCAGCAGAAGCTGGGCCTGACGCTATTGTTCATTTCCCACGATCTGCGGGTGATCCGCCACATTACCCACCGCGTGGCGGTGATGTACCTGGGCAGCGTGGTGGAGCTGGGACCCTCGCAGGAGGTGTTCGAGTGTCCGCTGCACCCCTACACGTCGGTGCTCACCAAGGCCGCGCCGGTGCTGAACCCCCTGAACCGCACCCGCGAGTACGCCATCGAGGGCGAAACGCCCAGCCCCATCGACATGCCCATCGGCTGCCGCTTCCACCCGCGCTGCACCTATTGCAGGGAGCGGTGCCGCACGGAGGCGCCCAAGCTTCGGGAACTGTCGCCGGGGCGGTACGTGGCCTGCCACTATCCGCTGGAGGACGCGGAAACATGAGGCTTTCCGAGCTTTGCTGGCCCGAGGCCGCCGCGGTGCTGAAACGCGACCCGGTGGTGATTCTGCCCATGGGCACGCAGGAGGTGCACGGCAGGCACCTGCCGCTTTCCACCGACATGCTCGCGCCCGACCGTGTGGTGGCGCTGATCGAGCAAAAACGGCCGGACGTGCTGATCCTCCCGTCGCTTCCGCAGGGTAACTGCGAATCTCAGACGGAGTTCCCGGGCACGCTTTCGCTGGGGCCGGAGCTGTTGTACCGGGTGCTGATGAACATCTTCACCTCGCTGCAAAAGCACGGCGCGCGGCGCTTTATGGCCGTGAACGGCCACGGCCCCAACGCCGGGCCGCTGGACCGCGCGGGGCTCGCGCTGGCCCGCAGGGGCGCGCGGCTGATGGAGTTCAACTGGTGGCGCTGCGTGTGGGACATGAACCCGGCGTGGAAGGGCGGGCACGGCGGTGGGCAGGAGACGGCGGCGATCCTTGCGATCGACGAGCGGCTGGTGAAGCGGGAGAACTTCGAGGCGGTCGTGCCGGCGGGCATCGCCCCGCACATGCCCGCGGCCGGCTGGGACGACGTCGTATACGGCGGCGTGCATGTGCCCGTACCGCGCCCCGACATCCGCGTAACGGAAAACGGCTGGCTGGGGGAGGATCCCCCGGAAGCCGCGACGAAGGAATGGGGCGAGAGGATGCTCGCCGCCGCCGCGGAATGGGGAGCGGAACTGATCGACGCGTTTCAAAAACTATCATTGGAGGCGTAGCGCAATGCGGATTGCAAACCTGAACTGGGTGGAAGCGAAAGAGTACTTCGACAAAAACGACATCATCCTGCTTTCGGTGGGCAGCATCGAATGCCACGGCAAACACCTGCCGCTGGGCACGGATACGCTGATCCCCACGAAGCTGCTGGACCTCATCGAGCCGCAGACGGACGTGGCCATCGCGCCCATCATCCCCTACGGCGCGTGCGACTCGCAGACGGATTACCCCGGCACCGTATCCCTGGGCGCAGACACGCTCTACGACGTGTTCTCCCGGCTGACCGAGGGCTACCGCCGCCACGGCGTGCGCCGCTTCTGCGTGCTAAACGGCCACGGCGGCAACATACCGGTGCTGGATCGCGTGGCGCTCGACCTGGCGCGCGAGGGCTGCCTGCTGGCGGAACTCAACTGGTGGCTGATGGCTTGGGACCTGAACCCCGCGTGGAAGGGCGGCCACGGCGGCGGCGAGGAAACCGCGGGCATCCTCGGCGTCGACCCCAAGCTGGTGCGCTGGGATCTGGTGGAAGACCTGAAATTCCTGCCCGTCTCCGACGAGATCGAGGCCACGGGCTTCAAAAACGTCCGCTTCAAGGGCGTGGAAATCCCCATGCCGCGACCCGTGACGGACATTACCGACAACGGCTGGATCGGCCCCGACCACCCCAACACCGCGACCGAGAAATGGGGCCGGGACATGCTGGATGCCTGCGCCAAGTACATCGCCGAGTTTATGGACGCGTTCCGCCGCGTTCCGCTGCCCGAAAAGAGGTAGACGAACATGAACGAACTGAGCATGATCGAGGCTCTTTCCAACGCCAACGGCGCGCCCGGCTTCGAGGACGAGGTGCTGCTCGCCGCGCGCGCCCACGCGCCCAAGTCGCTTGCGGTGACGGAGGACCGCTTCCGCAACCTTTACCTGCGCCGGCCCGAAAACAAGGGGCGCAAGCCCGTGGTGCAGCTGGACGCCCACACCGACGAGATCGCCTTTATGGTGCAGTACATAAACCCCAACGGCACGCTGCACTTTATCCCGCTGGGGGGCATCGTGCCCTCCAACATCCCCGCCCACCGCGTGCGGGTCTTAAACCGCGACGGGAAATGGATACCCGGCGTGACGGCCGCCAAGCCCCCGCATTTCATGAGCGAGGCGGAGAAAAACAAAATGCCGGACGTCGGCGACATGGCCATCGACATCGGCGCAGCGTCGCTTGAGGAGGCGCGGGACATTTACGGCATCCGCGTGGCGGCTCCGGTGGTGCCGGACGTGGCCTTTACCTACGACGAGACGCACGACACCATGATCGGCAAAGCGTTCGACTGCCGCCTGGGCTGCGCGGGCGTGCTGGGCACGCTGGCCGCCGTGGAGGGCGAGGCGCTTTCCGTGGACGTGGTGGGCGCGCTTTCCGTGCAGGAGGAGATGGGCCTGCGCGGCGCGACCGTGACCGCCCGCACCGTGAAGCCGGACGTGGCGATCGTATTCGAGGGCTGCCCCGCGGACGATACGGTGGTCGAGCCCGCGGCGATCCAGACGGCCATCCGCAAGGGCCCGATGCTCAGGCACATCGACGCGCGGATGATTACCCACCCGCGCTTCCAGCGCTTCGCGCTGGATCTGGCGGCAAAGATGAACATTCCCTGTCAGGAAGCGGTGCGCACCGGCGGCTCCACCAACGGCTCGCCCATCCACCTGTCCAACGCCGGAGTGCCCTGCATCGTCATGGGTCTGCCGGTGCGCTACATCCACAGCCACTACGGCATCGCCGCGTTCGAGGATTACCGCAACGCCGTCCGACTGGCGACGGCCATCCTGCGGGAGCTGAACGCCGACGTAATTGCGGGGTTCTAAGCTTGAACCGGCAAGGAACGGAACCGGCGCGCGGTGCGATGAGGACGCGTTGGTTCCGTTCGCCGCCGGCAGGCCGCGCAAGCCGGGCTGCGAAGCCCTCCGCGGGTGTGCGCATGTGCCTGAAACGGTGAAAAAATGCCGGTTTGGTATTGCATTTTACCCTGAGTTCGTGTATGATATTTCCGTTGCCCAAAAGTCCGTGCTGATGTAGCTCAGTCGGTAGAGCACATCCTTGGTAAGGATGAGGTCACCAGTTCGAATCTGGTCATCAGCTCCACAGCGAAGCCCTCGAGCCTGTACGGCTCGAGGGCTTTTACATATTTATGGGGCCATTATGTTTCCTTAGGAGAGGAGCAACCGCAACTCAATGTAATAAAGAGAATTGAAATCTGTATGTTATTTTGCGGGCCATAAGGATCAAAAAGTCTCTGTGCTTTACACATAAAGGTTTGTCCGCGGGTCGAAAGGCGGGGTGACCACGGGCGAAAAGGGTAATAAGTGTGGAATCGTTCCAAGCGGCTTTCGACATGGCCTCCCTTGTTTTACGCTTGGTGTCAATATCACTATAGATATACGTCCGCAAAGTTGTTGTTACATCGCCGTGCCCGAGTATTGCGGACAACGTTTACTATCGACGATATAAATCTCTTCCGAAGCAAAAGTGTGTCGGAGCACATGATCGCCGTACGATTCCAAGCCAACTTGCTTAAGGCAGGTACGGAAAGCTCGGGAAACATTGCTTCGATCGGACGGCGTATGATCTGATTAACGCTTACACTGCCGTCACTTATATTCCACCAACGCAAACCGCACAACTCGGCTACTCGTTTCGAGAATGAATAGTAATCCGTGCCCGTGTGCATTGTCCGGCAAGCTTATATAACGCTGGATTTCCGCCTCGAAAAGAGCCCCTTAATACCGTTTTTCTCAAGCTTCGGGAGCTCAACCGCGCTTATAGGATCGCCGCCTTCCCCCTGCAGAGGAGGCGGCGCCACGTCGTATTCAGGCAAGAAGCTTTACTGTTCGCTGCTTTGGCCTGCTTTTTCTGGCTGGCATTTGGCGTATCATTTCCTTATAACGTTGGCTGGGAAGGCCGGGCGTATAAGCCCTGCAGCCCTATTGGTCTTCCATCCAGATATAATCCATACCAAAGCCCGGCTTTTGTGGAACGCTGAGCACGCCGTCCGAAAGGACATATCCCGATGCTTCTATTCCTTCCGAATCGCCCAAAACCGCTTCAATATAGGGAACATGATGCGGGTATGCCGCCGCGAGATGTGCACAATAGTAAGTTTTCACGACCTGCCCCCAAGCGTGAGGCGAAGCCATCCAACCGTTTTCGGCGATCTCCTTCATCAATCGGCGCCACTGCGTGAATCCATAACCGCAAACGTCTGGTTGCCATACGTCGAGCAGGCGTTTTTGCGCAAGTGAGCGAAGCAGCGGGATATCCGTTTGTGATTCGCCGTCTGCGATGAACGTACAGGGCCTGCGCAGCCTAAGGTAATCTTTCAGCTTACGGTTGTTATCCTCATTTTCGCGAAACGGTTCTTCAAACCAGTACAGATCGCAGCCCTCGATTCCTTCCAGAAACGCCAGTGCATCCTCGACCGAATAGCCATCGTTCGCATCCACCATCAACACGGCAGCCGGCAGCTGGGAATGGATGCGGTTTACCAGCGCGATATCGCGGGTCAGCCCTTCGTCATGCTCCATCCACCGATGACCCCGGCCGATTTTGATCTTGAGTGCGCGATGGCCAATCGACCAGTCTTGGCAGCACTCCTCCAGCACTCTCTCCATTCCAAACGGTTTATCCTCCGGGATAATATCATCCATGTAGATAGCACCGTCGTAGAGCCGGACTGTAGGCACGGCAACGGGGTTGATCATCCGGCTGACCGGGATGCCCAGGATCACGCCTGCCAGATCATGAAGCGGGATATCGAACGCTTTCAGTTCCGGGTTCAGGATCCCCGTCTCGGGATCGAACACCTCACAAAGCTTTTTGCCCTGCAGGCTCCCGGCCGCCAGCCGGGCGTTCTCCGTTGGCGTGCTGAGCATACCCCAGCCCATAGCGCCCTGGTCCGTCCAAAGCTGCGCAACGACGACGGAACCGCCGAAGCCGTGATAGGAACGCACGGCGTTCTTTCCATGCAAGCGCGGATAGCGCGCGCGAAACTGTTTGAAAACGATCTTGTCGATTCGATAAGAGGCAAGCTGATCACGGTATTTCCCATAAAGATCCTGAGATTCCATATGCAATCCTATCCTTTCATGCCTGAGGTTGCGACACCCTCAACAAAGTATTTCTGCAAAAACAGGTAGATTAGCGTGCCGGGAATGATGGAAAGGATCGACATGGCCAGTACGTTAGCCCAGTCGATACTCGCCGTTGCGTCGATAGCCATGCGTAGCCCCAGCGCTACGGTATACTTAGGTACGGAGGAGATGTAGATGTACTGCGACATGAAGTCGTTCCATGTCCAGATAAAGGAGAAAATTGCCGCCGAGATCATGGCGGGGACGCACAGCGGCAAGAGGATATTCACCAGAATCCGAAAGCTGGAACAACCGTCGATCATGGCCGATTCGTCCAACTCATGAGGCAATCCGCGGAAAAACTCCACGAACATATAAATGAAAAACGAAGAGGTCGCCAGCAACCCGGGTGTCCAAAACGGAAGATAGGAATCGATCCATTTCAGCTTGGCGAAGATGAGATAACGCGGAATGATGAGCACTGCGTTGGGTAGCATCATCAGCCCGTACATAACGGTGAACAGCATTTTTTTGAAGGGAAAGTCAAACCGCGCAAAGCCGTAGGCCACCAGCAGGCTTGAAATGAGCGTGAAGAGCATGGTCGGTACCGTCAGCAGGAACGAGTTGAAAAGATAATTACCGAAGGTATATTGCCCTACGCTTTTCCAGCCTTCCGTGTAACCGGTCAAGATCCATTGCCTGGGAAGAAGGCTCAAAGAACCGTAGATTTCGTCGTTTGCTTTGAAGGAAGTGAAGAGCAGGTAAATCAACGGAAACACGATCACGATCCCCAGCGCGACGATCAGAAGATAACGAATCAAATGCATCAAACGTTTCTTTTTCATGTCAGTCACTCCCGTCTCCGTAATAAACCCAGTACCGGGAACTGAGGCGGAGCACGCCCGTGATGATCATGATCGCCGCAAACAACACCCAGGATAGAGCGCTGGCATACCCCATGTAGAAATTCGTAAAAGCTTCTTTATATAGCTTAATCCCGTATAGATAGGTGGATTTGTTGGGACCTCCTCCCGTAAGCACAAAGGCGATGGAGAAATCCTGAAAACAGGAAATGGTCTGCATGATCAAGTTAAATACCAGAATCGCGGATATCCCCGGTAATGTGATGTGCCAAAAAGACCGCAACGCGTTACAACCATCCATCCGGCTGGCCTCGTACAGTTCTTTGGGTACGTTTTTAAGCGCGGCCAGAAACAACACCATCGACGAGCCGAACTGCCAGATAGGGATAATGGTGATGGTCGTAAGCGCGACGTTCGGATTACCGAGCCATTTCACCGCTCCCACGCCAAAAACGGACAGTACGGCGTTGACCACGCCGTTGTTCTGGAACATCAATCGCCACAAAACGGCGATGGCCACGCTACCACCGAAGATCGACGGGAGATAGTAAACCGTGCGGAACAAATTGATACCGCGCAGGTCCGTATTCATCAGCAACGCGACGATAAGTGCAAAAAACACGCGCCCCGGCACGGAAAAAAGCACATAGCGCAGGGTAACGGAGCAAACTTTCATAAACTCGCGATCCTGCGTGAAAAGGCGCACATAATTGTCAAGCCCGACAAAGGCAGTATTCGTAGAGAGTGTTTTGTTCGTAAAAGAAAGAATGAGCGAATAGACGAAAGGATAGGCCTGGAAGATCAACAAGCCCAGAAGCCATGGCGATAGATAAATCAGCCCGGTATAACGCCTTCTGATGCGTGTGGAGGAAATCATCGATTCTCCGCCCTTCCGGATTCATTTTACGATGAGGACGAGTACCGGTTCAGGCCGGTACTCGTCCCCGGGAGGATTACTTGCTGATCGCCATTTTCAGGTCCGTCACACAGGCCCGCAGATCCTCTATGAAGCTCGAAGCCGCCTGTTCGGCCGTGTAATCGCCGTAGTAGAAAGCGCTGATATAGTCGTCCTCAAGCGTTTCGATGAGATCGTTGGTCGAAATGATGTTCTGCCCTTGCCCGCCCTTATGCAGGGCGCAAAACTCGGATACGCTGAGCAGATCCGCAGGCACCAGACCCTCCTCATTCATCCTCGCAAGCGCTTTGTCCACGCAGGGGAGCGAGCGAACGAGCTTAAGGGTATCGATCGCGGTCTCGTCATAGTAGAAATACTGAAGGAACTTGAGCGCCTCTTCATAGTTTGCCGATTTTGCGTTCACGGCGATCATATTGGTGGGTCTGGTCATAATGCCCGTGTTTTCGGCGTCGCAATCGCCGAAAGGTTCCATGGCCACGACATCGTTACGGGAAGCCCGCGCCGCCGAATCGCCGGAGGAGTAATCCGGCAGCACCAACACCTTATCGTTCAGCCATCCGTAATCCTGATAGAAACCGTAAGTGCTCGTGTCCACGTCCTCCAGTGGAACCAGAACGCCTTCGGCAAAGCAACGGCCCAGGTATTCGAAGGTGTTGACCAACTGTTCCTCCGTTACGCCGATGCTGTAATCGTCGTTGACCAGTTTATTGTCTCCCGCCTGGTTAAGCAGATAGGGCTCGAAGATACTTCTGGAGATATCGCCCAGCGCAAGATATGCTTCCGGATCGTAGGCGCGCAGTTTCTGAGCATTTGCGATCAGGTCGTCCCAGGACCACTGCCCGATCTCAATACCTGCGGCCGCAGCCAGCGTGGAATTGACATAGTTGATGGAGAAGTTCTGGCCGGTGGGCAGCCCGATCAATTCGCCGGTAGAAGCGGTAACGCCGCTGAGCATGCCTTGGGGAAAACCGCTCAGATCCACGATATCCTGCTGATTGTAGTCAACGAAGTTGTCCATTACGCTCCAGAGCGTGTCCAGGTAAGCATAGTCGATCTGGATGATGTCGGGCGCCGTGCCGCCGGCGATCTGGGTAACCAGCTTTTCCAGATAACCGTCAAAGCCGCTGTACTCACCCGCGATCGTTACGTTGGGGTTGAGCTCCTGGTACTGGTCGATCACAGCCAGCGTGGCCTCGTGGCGCTCGTCGCCGCCCCACCAGGAGAAGCGCAGCTGCACCGGGTCCTCCGCCTGTGCGCTTGATGCGACCAACGATAACACCATCATCATTGTCATCAGAATAACCCCGAGTTTACGCATGTTTGCCTTCCTCCGTTTCACTTTGCAGTTTGTTGTCTGTTCCGGACGGAACTCATTAGCTTAATTGTATCAAGTCCATCCCGCGTTGCAACGTCATAACTTAACATGCAGGTGGGCAAAAATAAAAACCGGATTATCTTAATTCAAGGAATCTATCATTCCTTTACATTATGGTTGAAAAGGCACTTTTAAAATCCATTCCATTATGATTAAATGATTTTAGGGAGTGGTTGTATACTTGGTGCCGAGGTGATGAAATGCACACATTGATTATCGTAGAGGACGATTACCAGATCCGCAACGGGTTAAGCCGGTTTTTCCCGTGGCAGGAGATTGGTTTTTCACTGCTTGAAAGCTTCGAGAACGGATCCTTTGCGCTGAAATACCTGATGCAGAATCCGGTGGACGTTGTGCTAACGGATATTCGAATGCCCGTTATGGACGGCCTGGAGCTTATGAAGGGTATGCGGAGCCGGAACATCCAGTCCATGGTTGTCATACTGACCGCCTACCGCGATTTCAACTACGCCCAACAGGCGATCTCACTGGGCCTCTCCCATTATATTGTCAAATCGACTCGTTACGATGACTTGATCGGTGTATTCAAGCAAGTGTACAAAGCGCTCGAGAACAGGTTGCCTTTCCCTACGCTAAGCACGCCCCCCGGCCGCCTGGACGACGTCATTTCCCGCGCGTGCAGCTACATCGACAGCCATGTCAGCACCGCATGCCTGCAGGCGCTTTCGAGCTATATGAATCTTAATCCCGTTTATATCAGCCGGCTGTTCAAGGAAAAAACGGGCGTCAATTTTATGGATTACCTGATTCAGGCTAAAATGCGCTGCGCGACCGAATTGCTCATCCAAACGACGCAATCCATCGCGCAAATCAGCGAGGAGACGGGATACAGCAATGAGCAGAATTTCTCAAGAGCCTTCAAAAAGCAATTCGGCATCAGTCCCAATGAGTATCGAAAACTCCATTGATCCTCCGGATCGGTTGACCCGGCATTTTTTCTATCGCGAATTGAGCTTTATGCTCCTTTGTTCCATCGTGCCCCTGCTGCTGATCAGCGCGCTTTTCATTGTGCTGTCCACAAAGAATATCACGAAAAGCAACGACGAAAACGCCCAGGCGCATCTCGTACAAGTCGGTGATCAAATGGATATGATCGTCAGTGAATTGGACTCGCTCAATATTACGTTCTCCGTGAACAACGAGATCCTGACCGCCATGACCCGCAGCATGATACTAAACAAGGGAAGCTGGCTCAACACGCTGGATAACATCAGCATCAATTATCTAACGCCCTGCGTCGCTTCCCGAAGCTACATCCATTCGCTCTATCTATACCTGGAAAACGAAAACGGCTTGTTCCTGTCCGACGCTGTAGGAGCCGCGCATCTGGATACCTACTTTGACACGGCGTGGTTTGAAACCTATCGGCAGCATCAGAACGATAAGTACAACATTTACAGCGAATTGCGCTCTTTCCGGCAATATGCCTTTGAAAAGAAGGACACTTGGGTGATCACGCTGTATCGCCCGCTGTTCCTTCGCAACGGCGTAGTCGTTCTAAACCTGTATAAAGACTATTTCGATCAGCAATTGGCCGAACAAAGCGTTTCGACTTCGCAAGTGCTGCTGGTTTGCAACACCGATGGTGAAGTGCTGATGCAAAGCAAAGAGAACTTCAACCTTGACGACGAAACACTCGACGACATCTGCACCTGTGATGCAACGAAATTGACGGACTATTCCGCAAACGGCGTTCGTTACCATATCGTACGCGCCGAGGCAGAGAAGACCTCGTGGATTTACCTCTCCATAACGCTGTTTCAGGATCTCTATTCACCGCTGTATTCCATGGTCAAGATCGGGTCCGTAGCAACCGTCGCGCTTTTTATCTTCTGCGTGCTTCTTTCAATTCGACATGCCAATCACTCGGTAACCGATATCCAGCAGATTCTGCAAATCCTAAACGCGACCGAAAAACATACGCGTCTGCCCGAAACAATTACGGCCAAACGCAACGACATCTACAGCTACATCCTGCACGTCATTGTGCATAATTTCGCCGAGCAGAATAACCTTCGTTACCAGCTGCAGCAAAAAAAGTACGCCGCGCGCGAGTTGGAGCTAGTCGCGCTTCGGGCGCAGATTAACCCACACTTTTTATTCAACACCCTTAAAACGATCTGTTGGATGAGCATCGAACAGAACAACGGGCAAAACGAAGTAAGTCATATGATTGAAGATATGACGGAAATATTGGAATACAGTATGGATTCATCGGATGAGATGGTTCCCCTTTCCGTCGAAGTGCATAACACGCGCGCCTATCTTCATATTCAGAGCGAACGGTATAAAGACCGTTTTTCGATTGCATGGCATTGTACGCCAGGCGTTGAGGACTATTATACGATCAAATTGATCATCCAGCCTCTGATTGAGAACTCCATACAACATGGAATCCGTTGGGAAGAGACAGAAAACCGGCCGCTTCATATCGACATCTCCATATGGGAGGAAACAAACGACATCCATATCCAAGTGCGTGACGATGGCCGCGGGATTTCGCCGGATCAGCTCGAAATAATCCGCCGCCGTCTGGATGCGCAGACGGACGAGGGCCATATCGGGCTGTACAGCTGCAACCGGCGGTTGTGCCTGACCTTCGGCGAGGAGTACAGACTGCGGATCGACAGCGGCGAAGGGTACACCGTTGTATCCCTGCGTTTGCCTAAAATGACTTCCGATTGTGGAAACGGCCCGCAATAGACATTGCACAGCCGGGCGGGCTGTCCGGGGAACGTGCTCGTATCCGGGCCGTACATCATGTGCTTCCGTGCCGGACGTTTGAAGCGCTCCCCCGCTTCCCGGGCTGTTACGACCGTTCTCATAATGTCAGATTGCTGGAATGCGGTGATCATAGCCCGCCTGATCAACCAAAAGCCGTGCGATTCGTTTTATCGCACGGCTTTTACGCTTGACGCGGTTTCCCGTGTTCGGGTTGCCACGCCTCCGGCGCTAGCCCCGTTTCTCTTCGCCCATCCGGCTTAGTTTCGCAACGCGGCGGCGAAAATCGTCGTCCGTTGAAAAGCGCGCGTTCAGGAACAGGGTAATCAGTTCCTCCGCCCCGGTGGAGCCCACCACCTGCGCACCCAGCGCCATGACCTGCACGTCGTCGTGCTCTACGCACTGGTGCGCCGTGTACGGGTCGTGGCACACCGCGGCGCGGATGCCGGGCGTTTTGTTGCACGCGATCGCCGCACCCGCACCCGTGCCGCAGAACATGATGCCGCGCTCGGCCTCGCCGGCAAGCAGCGCCGCGCACAGCCGACGGGCAACGTCCGGGAAGTCGACGGGGTTTTCGTCGTACGAACCCAGATCCGTCACCTCGCAACGCGCGCGCAACGCGGGCAGCAGCGCCTGCTTGAGCAAAAACCCCGCATGGTCGGAGCCCACTGCGATTCTCATCCGTTTCACCTCCGGAGCATCGTTCATTTTACAGCGCAAGCATCTTTTCCGCATAGGCCGTCTGCGCGCGCAGCGCGTGCCGCAGCGCTTTCAGCAGACCGTCCGCGCTTTCGACCATCGTGCGCTGATTGTTGGTATGCGGGTTGAGGCGGGTTGCTTTTTCCAGCTGATCGATCCATTTTTGCGGGACGGATGCGATTCCGCCGAGCGCGCCGGTAATGCCCGCGGCGACCGCCTCCACGCAGTCGGTGTCGCGCCCCATATGCTGGACTATCTCCGGCAGCATTACCAGCAGGACATCGGCCTTACGTCCATGTCCGAAACCTTCCTTTACACGCCCTCCTACATCAACCGCATTCTGCGGCTCGCCACGCAACAGACGTTTTACGAGCTTCTGACGGATATCCGCATTAAAAAGGCGAAGGAATATCTCTCCGCCACTTCGTATTCCATTGTCCGGATCAGCGAACTGGTCGGGTATACCAACGTGCAGAGCTTCATCCGCATGTTCAAAAAGAACACCGGCAGCACGCCGGGCGCATACCGCTTCGGCTCCCGCAGCACCTGCAGGGTAGTTTCGTCTGCATGCAGGACGGGCGCTGTCTACCTCTGCGTGTGAAGACAAGCATATACGGGTCGCAGCCATGATGCCGTTGCTTTGGCAAGCCGGTTTGCCATAAGATGACGAGACCGCTGTACGCCGATGCGGCCGGATTCCGGCCCCATGCGGTGTACAGCGGCGTATACACCATGGATTTCCGTGTCATGACGTATGCGATTGCTTCCGGTGTGGCGACGCCGCCGGGATCATCGGCGCCGAACCGGCGTATGCTTCGCCTCGTTAAACATGGAACCCAACGGCTCGCGGCCGCCAGATTCCCTTGCTTTTTACGGCCTTCATGATACCGTTTTCCAGCGTGAAAGCCTCTAAAAAAACAGCGAAAAGCGCAGAACATTGACGATATGTCCCGGTTTAGACCAAAACAGTGGTTTCGTGCGGGAAAGCAAGCTTTTGTTGGGTTGAAAGGAAAGATGATCCTGCTAAAATAGAACCAGGGAACGGGGAAAAGGAGTGAATTCGATGAAGGGATTGCGGAGATTTGGCAGCAATCTCGCGTACGACATGAAATATAGCAGGGCTTTACTCGTTATGATCCTGCCTATCTTGATCTATCTGATCATATTCAACTATCTGCCGATGGTGGGCGCGGTGATTGCCTTCAAGCAGTACAATTTCTCTCAGGGTATCTTCGGCAGCCCATGGTGCGGCCTGAACAACTTCCGGTTCTTTTTTATGTCCGGCAAGGCGTGGCAGGTTACGAGCAACACGGTGCTGTATAACGCCGCGTTCATCATAACGCAAAACGTGCTGGAGATTGCCGCTGCCATCTTCCTGTCCGAAATTGGCAGCCGCCGCTTTAAGAAGTTCACCCAGGGCGCCATGTTTCTGCCCAACTTTATTTCCTGGGTGGTGGTGGGGGCTATCGCGTATAATCTGCTCAGCTACGACTTCGGTTTTGTGAACAACGTACTGCAGTCTTTCCATCTGGAAAAATGGTCTGTTTATACGGATGCCAGCTACTGGCCGGGGATCTTCGTGTTTCTCAGCGCCTGGAAGCACATCGGCTACGGCTCCATTATCTATCTGGCCGCCATCATGGGCATCAGTGCGGATATCTATGAAAGTGCGGCGTTGGACGGGGCTAATGAGTGGCAGAAGATTCGATACATCACCCTGCCCGGGCTGAAGTCCACCTTCATCGTGCTGCTGATTCTGGCAATCGGCAACATTTTCCGCGGCAACTTCGACATGTTCTATCAACTGGTGGGCAACAACGGTTTGTTGTATAACTCCACCGATGTGATCGACACCTATGTGTTCCGTTCATTGCTAAGCAG
Organism: uncultured Oscillospiraceae bacterium; assembly: GCA_964640955.1. Taxonomy (GTDB): domain Bacteria; phylum Bacillota; class Clostridia; order Christensenellales; family Aristaeellaceae; genus CAXXOK01. The sequence goes on from CAZXJI010000016.1 coordinate 72,387, forward strand.
CTACGAGTTTGGCATGTCCTCGGCCATCGGCCTGTATCAGTCGGTGCTGTGCTTCTTTACACTGGTGGTGACCAACCTCATCATCCGCCGAATCTCCCCTGAAAACGCGTTGTACTGATAGAAACGGAGGACATTCCATGAGCGTCCGTGCTGCAAGAAGGATTGCCGTTTCCGGTGATCGCAGGGCATTTGAGATCCTGAGCTACACGTTTATCATTATCGTCACGATCCTGTGCCTGCTGCCTTTCTGGCTGGTGATCGTCGGTTCGTTTACCTCGGAAGCGGAAATCTACCAGCGGGGCTATTCTCTGTGGCCGCAGGAGTTTTCGCTGGAAGCGTACAAGACCGCGTTTAAATACCCGGTGAAGGTGTTTCGGGCCTATGGTATCACGGTTTCAATCACGGCGCTGGGCACTTTTCTGTCTCTGCTGATGACCGCAATGTGCGGATACGCGCTCCAACGTGACGACTTTAAGAGCCGCGGTTTTTTTACCATGTTCGTATTCTTTACCATACTGTTTGGCGGAGGGTTGGTGCCCTGGTATCTGCTTATCACCAACTACCTGAAACTGCGGGACACCTACCTGGTGCTGCTGTTGACCCAGTTGGTGAACGTTTATTTCGTAATTCTGATGAAAAACTTTATGAAAACCGTTCCCAAAGCACTGGTTGAAGCCGCCAAGATTGACGGCGCCGGCGAGTTCTACATCTTCTTCCATATCGTGCTTCCGCTGGCCAAGCCGGCGCTGGCCAGCATCGGCATGTTCACGGCGTTGAACTACTGGAACGAGTGGCGCACCGGCATGCTTTTCCTGCAGAATGACGAACTGTTTCCGCTGCAGTACTACCTGTATCGCCTGTTAAACAGTGTGGAGTTTCTCAAGAGTTCCACCCTGCCTATGTCGTCGGAGGTGTCCAGCCTGTCCTTCCCTAGCGAAGGGCTCAAAATGGCCATGACCGTCATTGCTACCGGCCCGATTATCCTGCTTTATCCCTTCCTGCAGAAGTACTTCGTCAAAGGCATCACTATCGGCGCAGTAAAGGAATAAAGCACTCTTCGTTCGAATGTTGTGCCGGCCTATCGGCACGAAATAATGAAAGGGGTTTTCCGTATGAAAATGTGGACTCGGCTTCTATCCCTCCTTCTGACACTGGTCATGCTGTGCCCGCTGGTTTCCACAACGGCGTTTGCCGCTGACGAACCGACCGAAGTCGTTTTCTACTTTCTGGGTGAAGAGCTGGAAGACGACAAGGTCGTGCTCGCGGCTATCAACGAAAAGCTGATCGAAAAACTGAACTGCTATATGAGCGTGCAATACGTCTCCTTCGGCGAGGTCAATACCACGTACCCCCTGCTGCTGGCTTCTCAGACCCGCATGGACGCCATCTTCTCGGCGTTCTTCACGGGCTATGGAACACTGGCCGGCAAGAACGCTTTCATGGAGATTACGGAGGACATGCTTAAGCAGTACGCGCCCGTCACCTGGGAACACACGCCCAAGGAAGTATGGGATCAGGCTCGCGTGAACGGCCACATCTACATGGTGCCGCAGGAAATGATCCAGAACATCCAGGCGACGATCGGCATCCGCGGCGACCTGCGCGCCAAGTACAACCTGCCTGAGATTACCGATATCGCCTCCCTGGAAGATTATATGGCCGCGGTTCACGACAATGAGACCGGCATCGTGCCGCTGCTCTTTGGCAGCATGTACACGTATCTGGACGACCTGCTGCTTTTCACCCCGAACGAGTGGGCGGCGGATGCGAACTTCTCCCAGATTTGCATGGCCTATGACATTACGCAGGAAGCGCCCGTTCCCTTCTGCTACCTGTACACAGACGAGTTCAAGGAGCGTTGCGAAACGGCTTACCGCTGGAACCAGAACGGCTGGATCTCCAAAGACAGCCTGTCCAACACCAATACCAACCGCGAAAACATGGCTAACGGCAAAACGGCAGTGATGCTGGATAACGCCGGCACCGTCAACAGCGCCAACGAAGACCTCAAGAAGAACGGCACCGGCGAGAACGTTGAAATCTACGACCTCTCCGGCGATAAGAGCCTGCTGCGTTATTCCGCCACCGGCGGCGGCATCTCCCTGCCCGCCAACAGCCAGCATCCCGACCTGGTGCTGCAGATTATCGAGTACCTCCGCAACGACAAGGAAATG
>CAZXJI010000017.1:0-73686 GCA_964640955.1 uncultured Oscillospiraceae bacterium
GCATCCCGACCTGGTGCTGCAGATTATCGAGTACCTCCGCAACGACAAGGAAATGAACTATCTGGTGGAGCGCGGTATCTACGGCGAGGACGCGCAGTGGTACTTCGCCGGCGAAGAGAACGAGGACGGTACGCTGAACGAAAATGTTACGGCGTCCGGCGCCCGCAGCCAGCTCTACGGCGGCAACTGGATCTGCTGGAGCGCGTTTCGCAACTGGGACTATCAGGTGATCGAGTCCGAGCAGAACAGCATTCCCGGTTACCGTGAGATCTTCTATGATATGGACAGCCGCAGTGTCAACAACATTCTGCAGAGCTTCACCTTCGACAGCTCAAACTACCAAAACGAGTTGGCCGCGATGCAGAATGTGTACGAGCAGTATGGCAAACCCCTGCGCCTCGGCTTTGTGGATCCCTCTACAGGCGTTGATGAGTACATCAAACTGATGGAAGCCGCGGGGTTGCAGACGGTGATCGACGCTTATACCGCGCAGGCTGCCGCCTACATCGAATCCAACAAGTAACGACGGCCGATATCCAACCAGCCCAGGGAACGACGGTTGCGGCAACCGACAGGCCGCAGCCGTCGTTGCCCGGAGCATGGGAAAACCCTCCGGGCTTCCCCACGTACGAATCTCTTTCGGTCCTGCATGCCCGGGCAGGCCCCGTAAGGCATGCGATTTTTTGAAAGAAGGAAAACATAGTGAATCCTCGCTTCAACGGCTGGCCCAAGACGAACGACTTAAAATGGTTCGCCCGAAAAAAGGATTTCGATCTGCCGGCACGGTACATCCGGGAGTTCATTTCGGATTACCGGCCCATGTGGGATTTCTGGCAGAAGGAATTCCTCGCCTTTGATCCTCATCCGCGCTTTTTGTACTGCGACGGGGATGCACCCGGCCATCGTACCGATTTTGAACAACCTCGGCCTGCCGTCGGCGTACGCATCCATGAAGGCGCTCCGCGCAGTATGCTGCTGGTATGCCCCGGAGGCGGCTTTATGTGGAAAGCCTGTTACGAAGGCACGATTGTGGCTGAGCGCTTCTATGAGGAAGGTTTCAACGTAGCCGTGCTGGACTACCGGGTCAATCCCTACTCCCAGCAGACCGCTTATGATGATGCTGTCCGGGCAATGCGATACTTGCGCTGCCACGCCGGGGAACTGAACATCCTGCCGGATAAGATCGGCATGATGGGGTTCTCCGCGGGTTCGATGCTCACGGGCTACTGCGCGACCCTGTTTGACGCCGGCGACCCAAATGCCGCCGACCCGACGGAACGCTTTTCCAGCCGACCTGACGCTGCCGTGCTGTGTTACGGCGCGGGTAGCACGGTGCCGCTTTCCAAGGGGCTGCTTGGGTACGACCGCGCGCTTCAGGCCAGGCTGTCCCGGCGATCCATCGAGCGAAGCGTAAAGGCGGACTGCCCTCCCTTCTTCCTGTGGCAATGCGCTGGAACGGACGACCCTCGTAACGCGACCCAGTTAGCGGACATTCTCGCGGAATGCGGCGTGCCCTTTGAACTGCACATATTTCCCTATGGCGCACACGGTATGGCGCTGGCGAACGAGCAACACCCCGACGAAGCCGCCAACGATCCCCACGTGGCCAAGTGGGTACCCTTGTGCTGCGAGTGGCTGAAGATCTGCAGGTTTTAAAGAGTCTTCGAGTCTTATGGGTACACCTGCCCCAAAGCGGTGATTCATCTGATCAGGGCATCGAATGAATCGCCGCTTTTCCGGATACGAGAGCATGCACGGGAGGAACCGGAACGGAGACGCGGATAAGCCAAAAACAACCGCAGCACAAGTCGCATACCGGGCGCCGAAAGGGCACACGGCGATGCAGAACGCCTGCCGATGCCTTGCTACCAGGCGTATTGTGCTGTAAAATCAGGGTAATGAGCGCAGATGATGATGCCGAACCTGTGAGCGGGGGAATATGACCGAAGTGCCGAACGGAGTACATCAGGCAGCGTTCTGCCGCCTTTCATGAAAGCCAGCCCCCGTTTTCGTACCCCGTTACCGGCAGCGACAAGCCCGTGTTGACCGCACCGTGGGAGAAAAGCGTATGCTATCCGTATTGATCGTGGACGACGAAACCTATGTCAGCGATGGCATTGAGCGGAACATAGCCTGGGCGGAGTTTGGCGTGGGGCGTGTCGAGCAGGCACGTACGGGCAGAGAAGGGCTGGAAAAAGCGCTTCAAACGAAGCCCGATCTGATCATCAGTGACGTGCGCATGCCTCATATGGACGGCCTTGCCATGGCAACGGCGTTGATGGCGCGAAACGTCAAAGCACATTATATTTTCATGAGCGCCTATTCCGAACTGGACTATTACCGAAAAGCCATGAAACTGCACGCCGTGAGCTTCATTGAAAAACCCATTGTTTTAGAGGAGCTGGAACAGGAGATTCGCCGAGCGGTAGAGCTTATTGAGGCGGAGAACGGTACGGCGCGCCTCTCCGAAGCAGAGGCGGCCCAGTATGCGCTGCTGGGGCTGCTTCATCAAAACGACACATCGTCGGCGGAACGTTTGAAATTGGAGCTGGCAGCCGACAGAGCCTTCGGGGTATTCGTGCTGGGCCGGACGGATACGCTGACGGCCGAAAGGGAGAGACGGCTCGGCGAGGAGCTCGCCCGGCTGCTGTCGGCACGGGTATGGACGGCCTCCGACGGACAGTATCACATCTTTCTGCTGTCGGCGATGCGGCTGGCGCCCCGGCAATTAACGACGGCGGGGAACCTCTTTTTAAACGCTTTGAAACCGGATGCCGTGTACGCAACCGTCGCGGCTTGCACGCGCGTGGATGAGCTGCCGATACTATACCACCGGGCAAAGGAGCGCCAGGTCTACGCTTTCTTTCACGATGGGGCCTGTCTGGACTGCACCCTGCTTGCACCGCAGCGCGGTCAGCTCGCGATGCAACCGGACGAACATCTGCTGATGGATGTGAGGGATGCGGCTGCCGACGCCGACTTTAACCGGATAACCCGGCTGTTGTCCGGCTTTTTCGACAACGAACACACAATGGCCCCGGACCAGGCACGGTCGTTCGCGCTTCGGATGCTCAACGCGATAAGGGAGGGCTTCAGGCGTCAGGGCGTTACGGAGTTGGCCGTCTGTTCGTGGGATACGCTGGCCGCCATACCGTCGTTCTCCAACCTGCATAAATACTGCGTTTCGCAAGCGGAAGGCTTCATGGCGAAGCTGGATGAAATACGCCAAAAAGGGCGCGGGGTTTTCGCCGTGCAGCAGATTATCGAGCGTAATTACAAGGTGCCGGGCTTTTCCATCGCATCGCTTGCGGAGGAAATGCACTTTTCGGAAAGCTATCTCGGCAACCAGTTCCGCAAGCGCTTCCATATGTCCATCGGTGCCTACGTCAATCAATTGCGGATGGAGGAAGCCAAGCTGCTGCTGCTGAACCCTTCCGCGCGAATCCGCGACGTTGCCGCACAGGTCGGGTTTGACAACACGGATTATTTCACCAAACGTTTCCGCCAGTACACCGGGCGGACGCCCACGGAATACAGGAGGTGAGGAGGCTTGCACCGAATTCGGGACGTTCTGAGGCAGGCTTATCACATGCTTCACGCCGGGCGTAAGCAGTTATTAAAATATCTGTTGTTTGCACTGCTCCCGTTCATCGCCATTTCACTGGCGATCAACGTCTACTTTTACAACACGCAATATCAAAGCACGGTTTCCATCGTACAGAGCGTGACGCAGCAGGCCTCCGGTCAGCTGGCTTCCCTGTACAAAATGGCGGCCGGCATCGCGCAGAACATCGTCAACGGAGCCGTGGTGCAGGACGAGTTACTGGTGGATAAAACCGATAAGGACGATTACCAGTTACTGAACCGCAACATCCTCAAGTTGCAGTCGCTGGTCAAAACCTATTTGTTTTTTGATGAAATCACCGCCATCCGCTTCTACCTGCCCGACGATATGATCATCGCCGACGGAAGCATGCTCCTGTACGACGATCAACGTTCGGATACGGCCTGGTATCAGGAGTATCTTGCCCATGCCGCGCTGCGCCGCTGGTATGTAACGGACGAGGCGCAGGATGCGAACGGCGGCAATTACGTAAGCGTTGTGGCTGATATTCGCAATCCGCTGAATTTTCGCAATACGGTCGGATCGCTTCGCGTGGATTTCCAGCGTAGCTACATCGAAAGCATCATGGCCGGGGGCACCATCTACGAAAGCACGGACAGCTTTCTGCTGGACGCGCAGGGAGATACCGTACTGCACCTGGGTGCCCTGAGCCCTGCTTTTCCCATCCAGGCGATGGGCGGCAGTCTGGATATAAGCGGCTGGCCTGAATACGCGGTTCTGGACGGGGCGAAATACCTGGTGGTCAGCCGCGCCCTGACGTCCTCGAGCATGTATCTGGTAAACCTCGTGCCGGTAAGCAGCATCCGCAGCAATAATCTGGTAAACTATACCTTCCAGATCATCCTGATGTTGGTGGAGATTCAGATCGTTATCATGCTTACCGCCATGCTGGCCTACTCGGCGATCAGCAGCCGGAATAACCGGCTCAAGCTGCTGAATCAACAGATCAATCCGCACTTTCTTTACAACGCGCTGGACATGATTAACTGGAAGGCTATCAACTCCAACATGCCCGACATTTGCCGCCCGATTCAGAAGCTGTCGCGATTTTATAAGATGACGCTGAACCACGGGCTGGACTACATCACACTGAAAGAGGAGTTTGAACAGCTGGCACTGTATCTGGAGATACAGGACAGCCGCTTCGGCAATAAAATCACGTATACCTGCACGCTGGACCCCGCGCTCAACGATTGCTACGTTCTGCACATGGTGCTTCAACCCATCGTGGAAAACGCCATTCTCCACGGCATACTGGAGCAGGACGGCGCAGGAGGAGATATTCAGATTTCAGCGCGGCAGGTGGACGAGGACATTCTAGTAACGGTCAGGGACAGCGGCGTCGGCATGGATGAAGAGACGGTCCGAAAAGTACTGCGCGGGAACGAGTCGAAAGGTTACGGGCTGAGCAGCGTTTCCGAACGGATGCGGCTGTATTATAAACGCAGGTATGGCATGAAGATTCGCAGCGCCGTGGGGGAAGGCACCACCGTGGAGGTGCTGTTCCCCGCCAGCCGTACCGATCCGTCCAAGCGGTGAATAGGAAATGACTGCCCCCAAAGCGATTCAATTCCCAATGAAAGAATCCAAGGCTCATCCGTGCTTTGGGGGCGCATAACCCCATGCAGCTTCTGCCGGCGGCAGATATGCCGACGCGCTGTGTACGGCACTCGCCGCAGGCATTTCGCCATGGTTACAACGTTTCCACGGCATTCTCCAGGGGCACAAACCAATTCATATTCAGGCACCTCTCCCGAAAACGTCCGCCGAAAGATTTGATGCGGGCGTTATTCAATGGTTTCCCCGGTTTGAAACGCTGCATGCCGGTTTATCGGTCGCATGTTCGTACGCCCGTGCTCATAGAAGTTAAACGCCGGACCATTGACGGCCTTGGCGGAAGCAGGTATCATGTCTATCAAAGAGAATAGGGAAGCGTCCGGCTCGAAAAGGCGCGCAATCGAAAAAGGAGAACTCATTTACGAAAAGCCGCCTGTGCCGCAGCGACACCTTCGCAACGCCGGAGCCGTTTTCGCCGGAAAGTGGACACGAACCCGGATAGCTACTGGAGCGCCGGAAGGGATGGTTAACGGGCCAAAACGTTCCGGCAGCCTCACAGCATGCCGATGATGCCACGCGGTTTCCTGCCGCCGAAGGGGGAGCCGCCTTGTACGCACGGTGATTAACAAAAGGGACGAGGCATATGCGAAAGAAAACCATAACGGCTAAGAAACAGATATTTGCCATATTTCTATTGTTCGCGGTACCCTTTTCGATATTTATGGTTTACTACAACTTTTATATGGTCGATATTCTGACGGACAAATTAATGCAAACCAGCGAGGAGCGGCTGAAGTATTATCAGGGCAACTTGGAGGATGAACTGCACAACGTCGAAAACTTCATGGCCAATCTGGTGGCGAACGATCTGTCCTTTACCGGTCTGCAATACGACATGTCCGCGCTGGATGCGCACTTGGCGACCTATGGCATCTTACAGAAATATCGGGACATGCTTTTGTCCAACCCCAACGTTACAGGGTTGTTCATCTATACGAACAAGCATCATCTGTACCGGGCGCGCTTCTCTGACCGTACCACGATGGAACAAAGGAGCGACGTCGTGACCTATTTGCGCTCGCTTACGGCCACGGCGTGGGAACCGGGCCCTCTGGGCTGGCATGTGCAGGAGATCGGCTCCGATTTTTACCTATTGCGCGGCATGAGTCTTTCGGATGCCTACGTAATCGCCGTGGTGGACCTCAACCAGGTTCGCGATGATATGCCGCTTGTGCTGGATGACCAACAAAGCGTCATCGTCACTTTGGACGCGCAGGGACAGCCGCTGACGCACCAGGATTATCTGAATGAAAACCGTATCAGGCTGCAAACCGGGCAGCAGGGCCGCAAAGGACAGTTTCTGATCACGCAGCTCACGTCGGACTATCTGGGCTTGCAATTCGCGTATCTTTTGCCGATGCAGGGCTCGCTTACGCGGCTCGACCCTTTGCAGTCCTCGCTGCTGGTGGCTACGGTCGTGCTGATCGCGCTGCTTCTGCTATGCCTGTATTTGATCAAACGGTATTATTTCAAACCGTTGAATACGCTGAGCGATGCGATCGCAAAGGTTCGCAGCGGAGACCTGGAAGCCAAAATGGAGCCGGATATCCGCATCGACGAACTGCGCCAGGTGGCGCTCGCCTTCAACGATATGATGGATCAAATCAAATCGCTTAAGATCATCGCCTACGAGAAAACGCTGGCCGCTCAGCAGGCGCAGCTGCAATATCTGCAGATCCAGATCAGGCCGCATTTTTTCCTCAACTGCCTAAGCGCCCTGTATGGGCTCGCCGAAGTGGGCGAATCTGAAAAAATGCAGCAAATGATCCTGCGGCTGTCCCGTTACCTGAGGACGGTTCTCGTGCAGAACCAGGACTTGGTCCCCTTGTGCAGCGAGATGAACCATACGCAGGATTATGTGTCGATCTACCAAATGAGCCAGGCGATGCCGATATTGCTGGATATGGAGATGGACCCCCTGGTGGAGACGGTGCCGATCCCTCCGCTATCGGTGCTCACCTTCGTGGAAAACGCGGTGAAACACGCGGCGTCCTACGGAAGTCCTTTGCATATTCAGGTAAGGGCGGAGAAGATCGCGGCGCCGGAAGGGGTTTTCCTGCATCTTTCGATCAGCGATAACGGTCCTGGGTTCAGCCGGGAAGACCTGGACGCTTTCCGGTCCGACCCCGACCCCGCCGAGAGTAACGGGCACATTGGCATCATGAACGTAATGAGGCGTTTTCAGATCATTTTTGGGTCGAAAGCGACCGTGCAGTGTTTCAACGCAAGCGGCGCGAACGTGGATATCTTTTTACCGATCGAGAAAAGAGAGGGACAAGATGTCTGAACCTCTTTGGAAACTGCTGATCGTGGATGATCAGACCAGCGTGGTGCAGGGATTGCTAGCCGGCGTGAATTGGGATCGGCTGGGCATCAAGCATGTATTCAGCGCCTACAACGCCCACGAAGCGCGCCAGATCCTTCTGGAGCAGCCGGTTGACGTTATGCTGTGCGATATACAAATGCCGGTTGAAAACGGCCTTTCATTGGTGCAGTGGATGCGAGAGCAGAGCATGGACACCCTTTGCATATTCATTACCGCCTATGCGGAGTTTTCTTATGCTTCCGCCGCGATCCGGCTCGACGGCTTTGAGTATATCCTCAAGCCGTTTTCCTATGCGGAGATCGAAGCCGTGCTTGCAAGGGCGATCCACAAGTGCGCAGGCAGAGGCTTGCCGGAGCAGCCTGATACGCTTGCGCAGGAACAATTGGCTAACGATGTGCTGCGCGGATGGTTCACGCGGAGCGATATCATTGAGGATGATCTGCTATCGGGCCTCCGCCGCCTGGGAACGTATCTTGAACCCAAACGCCGCGTTTTTGTGTCGTGGCTGCAGATCTGCCGGCAATTGGAAGACCCGTTTGTTTCGTCCGCCCAACTGCATGAAAAACTCGGAACGCTTTTGCAGGAGAACTTCGTTCATTATGCTCAGAAAGTGCTGCTTACCCACTTGTCCCGCTACTCCATCGGCTGCGTTATCTGCCCCGACGGCGAATTTGAAATGGATGTACAAGGGGTGCAGCGTCAATTCGAAAGAACACTGGACGCTTTTCGGGATGTAAGCAAACTGGAATCGGTTTGCTTTTTCGTACCTGCCGTTGCCGACCAAAGCATCGCCGACACGATTCAGGCGATCGAGGAAGCGGTGCGTTGCCATGCTACCCAGGGACAGGAGGTGATCCCGGTGGGTATCAAACCGCTGTCTCAGCAGACCTTCCAACTGCCGGACATGCACGCGTGGGGCAACGCCTTGCTGGAAAACGGTTATGATGAAGTGGCGAAGGAATCGATCGCGACAATCCAGGAGCATTCCAAGCACGGCACGCTGTCGTCCGAGTGGCTGCAGCGGTTTTACCAGAATTTCGTACAGATGATTTCGCTGGTGCTGGAACAGAAGGGATTGACGATGAGCCAGCTGTTTGTCAATAATGAAGAGTTGCAAATCAGCCGGAACGCGCTTGAAAACGCAGACGGTTTGATCGGATATATCCGGTATCTTCTCTGTCAGATCGAGTCGCATTCGGAGGAACAGGTTCATGAAGGCAATCAGGTCAGGCAGGGAATCCGCTATATTCATAACCATTTGGAGCAAAACATACGCCGTGACGATGTGGCCAGAGCGGTTTTCCTGCACCCCAACTATCTTTCGAGAATCTTTCGGGAGCAGACGGGCATCCCCTTGAAGGAGTTCATTATTCAGGAAAAAATGAATCTGGCTCAACAGCTGTTGCTGCAGACGCAACTTCCGGTCAGCATCATCGCACAGCGCGTAGGTTACCAGAATTTTTCTCACTTTTCTCAGGCTTATAAGAAGGCAAAGGGGAAAAACCCAACAGAAGAGCGGCGGCAGCCGTAACCGGATCGGTTCGAAACGGTGCCCTCGGGGCGTAACCGGCGATTCGGTCAAAAGAGACGCAGGGACGGCGCTTAGGTGCGCAGACGCCGGAATAGTTACATAATCAACAATCAAGTCGGGTCCCTCGGCTTGAATCCTTACATATTTTACAAAATTGACTGCGGCCTTTGGTAGCATCGCCTGCTTCGTTTTGCGAAAATACAGATAACAAAACGCATATGGAGGTGTGCTTATGGAAACCATGCGGAAAATCTTTGCTTTTTCCTGCGCGCTGATGCTGTGCCTGTCGCTGACCGGCACGGGAACCCTAGCGGAATCGACCGACCGTGAACCCTACACCGTCAAAATGGTGTTTCCCGGCGACGCCACCACCGAAGCGACCAACGAGGTTGCGGCGGCGGCCAGCAAAATCCTGCAGGAAAAATACAACACCACGTTGGAAATCGTACGCATCGGCTATGGCTCTTTCCAGCAGGAAGTCAATCTGATGCTCTCTTCCGGTGAGAAGCTGGACCTGATGCCCAACTTTGCCTTCAGCGTAACCACCGCCGCCAACAGCGGACAGATCCTGGATTTGGATGATCTGCTGAAGGAATACGGCGGCGACATGTACGCCCAGGTGTCCGAAGCGGATTGGGCCTGCGTCAAGGTGGACGGCAAAATCTACGCGGTGCCCAACAACAAGGAAAAGGCCCAGGGGTACGGCATCGCGATGGTCAGCAGCGTTCTGGACGCCCTGAATTACGACGTGTCCAACCTGAAAACCGAAGACGATCTGACCGAATTGTTCCGTCTGGTTAAGGAGAACTACCCCGATATGTATCCGCTGGTGTCGGATAACGGCGAAATGGGTTATTCCTTCAACCGCCGGGACGATTTGGGCGGCGATTACGGCGTGCTGGAAGACTGTTTTACCGATAGCACGACCGTCGTCAACTGGACCGAAACGGACACTTACCGCAAGATCATCGAGCAGCGTTACGCCTGGGCCCAGGAGGGCCTGATCATGCCCGACGCATCCACCAACACCGAAAACGCCTATAGCCTTATGGCCGCCGGAAAAGGCTTCGCCTATTTTACGAACACGAAGCCGGGCATCGCCAACGAATGGGAACGTAAAGCCGGCGTACCGATAACCGTCGTCGAATTCGTGGAGCCCTTCTCCACCACTTCCGGCGTGGCGAACCAGTGGTTTATCGTGCACAACAGCGAAAAGCCGGAACGCGCGATGGAAGTGCTCAACGAAATGTACACCAATCCCGAACTGGCCGATATCCTGATTAACGGCATCGAGGGCGAGCACTACGTAAAGGATACCGTAAACGGCGTGCTGCGCTATCCGGAAGGCGTGGACGCCTCCAACACCACCTATTCTTCCGTTGCCTGGGCCTGGCTGAACGAATTGATTTCCACGCCCTGGGAAGCCGACGGCCCGGATATCTGGAAGGAAACCCTGGCCTTCAACGAAAGCGCCCACAACTCGATTGCCAAGGGCTTTATGTGGAACAACAGCAACGTGCTCAACGAGATTACCGCGTGCAACAACGTAAAGGCCAAGTACCAAAACGCGTTGGAGTGCGGCTCGCTGGATCCTGCCGAAGCGCTCACCCGCTATAACCAGGAACTGAAGGATGCCGGAGTGGATCGCATCGTGGCGGAGAAGCAGGCACAACTGGACGCCTGGCTGGCTGACCAGCAGTAACCGGCAGCGCACACGCAAGGGGGGATACCGAAGGGTGTTCCCCCTTGCTGTGATGGAAATAGGAGGAATGATCATGCAGCAACGCCGACGGCTTACGGCAAAGAAGTTGTCCCATTTCATCCCGTTGTATATCATGCTTCTGCCGGGATTCATCTATATTTTAATCAATAATTATGTCCCGATGGCCGGGATCGTTGTTGCCTTTAAGCAGTATAACTATCAGCTTGGCATCTGGGGAAGCCGTTTCATCGGCCTATCCAACTTTGAGTTCTTATTTAAAACGCGGGAAGCGTGGATCATTACCCGTAACACCCTTTTATACAATATCGCCTTTATCGTTGTGGGCACGACAATATCCATTGCAGTGGCAACGCTTCTAAACGAGATCCACTGGGAGCAAGGGAAAAAGTTCTATCAGACGGTGATCCTGACGCCCTTTCTGATTTCGATCGTGGTGGTCAGTTATCTGGTGTACGCCTTTCTTTCCACAGAATACGGTTTCATCAACAAATCTATTCTCGAACCGCTGGGATGTGCCAGAATCTCCTGGTATTCCCAACCGCGGTACTGGCCCTTGATTTTGCTGAGCGTCAATGTATGGAAATACTTCGGATACAACTGCATCATCTATTACGCTACGCTCGTCGGCATCGACCGTACATATTACGAAGCCGCCGTTATTGACGGCGCCAACCGTTGGCAGCAATTCTGCCATGTTACGATCCCGGGCCTTTTACCGACGATCAGCATACTGACATTGATGGCCATCGGGCGCATTTTTTACTCGGATTTCGGCCTGTTTTATCAGGTTCCGCTCAACAGCGGCCCGTTGATTGATGTAACCAACACCATCGACACCTATGTTTACCGCGGTCTGATCGAGCTTAACAACATCGGCATGGCTTCGGCCGCCGGCCTGTACCAGTCCAGCGTGGGCTTCGTGCTTGTGCTGCTGGCCAATTTCCTGGTACGCAGGTTCAGCCAGGAAAGCGCGCTGTTTTAGGAGGTGGGAAAATGGTTGACCGTAACCGCGGCTTTCAGGTTTTCGCGAATCTGATCATGATTCTGTTGGCGTTGGTCTGCATACTCCCATTCGTTTTGCTGATTTCCTCTTCCCTGACCAACGAGAATGCGCTGATCCACAACGGGTATTCCTTTTGGCCGTCGCAATTCGATATGGCAGCCTATAAGTATCTGTTGATCGACAGCTCCAGCCTGGCCCGGGGCTATCGGGTTTCCGCGCTGGTTACCGTGATCGGCACCGTGACGAGCCTGACGTTCACAACGCTGTTTGCTTTTCCTCTGTCACGCAAGGATCTGCCCGGCCGCAGTTTTTTCTCCTTTTTTCTTTTCTTTACCATGCTGTTCAACGGCGGCCTGGTTCCCACCTATATCATGTGGACGCAATCGTTCCATATCAAAAACACGCTTTGGGCGCTCATTGTGCCTAACCTTTTGATGGGTGCATTCAACGTGATTATGATGCGGACCTATTTTACGACCAACATACCGGAAGCCGTCATAGAAGCCGCGAAAATCGACGGTTCCGGCGAATGGCGCATACTGGCTCAGGTTGTGCTGCCGATGTCGCTTCCCATTATCGCCACGCTGGCGCTGCTTATCAGCCTTGCCTATTGGAACGACTGGCTGAACGGCCTTTATTACATCAATGACGATCGGTACTTCAGCATACAGGTGCTGTTGAATAAAATGCTGCTGGACACGCAGTTTTTAAAGAGCACCGCCGGAGGTAATCTGAACATCGATACCCGAAAAATGCCTTCGACGGGAATCAAGATGGCTGTCGCGGTCATGGGGGCGCTTCCCGTGCTGGTGATCTATCCTTTTTTCCAGAAATTCTTTGTCAAGGGAATCTCCATCGGGGCGGTCAAAGGATAGGCCGGTTGCCGTGAAAAGCCGCGGAGGGTCGAAAGCCGTAAGGCAGGTTGTAAAGGAGCGAGGCCTGTGTTTGAAAAATGTGATCGCGAGAGGGTACGGGGCTTTCTGCACGCACGGGGGACCTCGGTCGTCAACGGGGACGGGCAAGAGATTTTGTTGACGGGGTGGGGCCTGGGAAACTGGCTCCTGCCGGAAGGCTATATGTGGCTGGCCGGCGAGGGATCGCGTTTTGACCGCCCGCGCCGCATTGAACAGGTGATAGGCGAGTTGACTTCGCAAGCGTATGCCGCTTCGTTTTGGAAGCGGTACAGGGAACGCTATGTCACCGAGTGGGACATTCGAAGCATGGCGGAGCAGGGCTATAATTCCGTTCGGATTCCCATCAACTGGCGCATACTGATGGAGGACCGGCCGGGGATCCACTGGAACGAGGAAGGTTTCCGGCTGCTGGATCGGGTAATCGGCTGGTGCGAGCAATACGGCCTGTACGTGCTCCTGGATCTGCACGCCGCGCCCGGCGGCCAGACCGGCGCGAATATCGACGATTCCGCGGACGACCTGCCGCGCCTGTTTACGGACCGGGAAGCCTGGCATAAAGCAATCGAACTTTGGAAGGCGCTCGCCCTGCGGTACAGGGATCGCTGGATCGTGGGCGGGTACGACCTGCTCAACGAGCCGGTGAAGCCCGGACTGGCGGAGGGCCGCGCGCTGAACGCCTATCTGCCGCGCCTCGTGGCCTTTTACGAGCAGTGCATAGCGGAAATCCGCAGGATCGATCCGGATCATATGATCTCCGTGGAGGGAAGCCACTGGGCGACGGATCTGTCGATCTTCTTTAAGCGATATGACGACAATATGATACTGCATTTTCATCGGTACGCCTGCATGCCCGGCATCGAAGCGTTCGCACCTTATCTGGAAGCCTCCCGCAGACTGGGAATCCCTTTATGGCTGGGCGAATCGGGCGAAAACACCGGCCCGTGGTTCGCGGCGATGTTTCCGCTGAGCATCGCGCTGAATATCGGGTACAATCTATGGCCTTGGAAGAAGATGGATTGCACGAATTCGCCTTTTTCCATAACACCGCCGGAAGGTTGGAGCGAACTGATCGCCTATACGCACGGGGGCAATCGGCCTTCTGCGCAGCGCGCCGAAGAGATACTGGAAGCCTACCTGGATCACGTACCCAGCGAACACTGCAGGGAAAATCCCGATCTAAGCCGAGCGGTTTTCCGCAGACCCGGATACGTTGTCAGGGGTACGGATTTCGACGAACTGCCCGGCCGAGGAATTTCCTACAGCGGCGGAAGGGAATGCGGCAATTTGTATTACCGCGGCAACACGGCTATGGCGATCGAGTTGCTTCCCAATTCGGACGACGTTTCCCGCTTTGCTTTCGATTCCGGCTGGGATCGGCTGACCCTGTGCCTGAAGGAGACGGAATTTGCAACTTACTATATCGACGGTCGTTCAACCGGCTTCTCTGCCACTCTTTACTTTTTTGTAAAGGCTGATGCCGAAATCCTGATCACCTGGTCCGACAGGGAGTACCCCGTAAGCGTAGCGTCTTCCGGTCAGGAGTACGAGCACACCGTTCAGTGCCCCAAGGGTTGCGGAAGTTTGAAAGTGCGGGTCATCAGAGGCGTTGTTTTGCTGAACGCCATCGCAATACGGGCGGAAATGGAAACGCCGTGATGAATATCTGGTGTTACTGCGCTTTTTCGCAGGAGAAGCAATGGGAGCTTTTTCGGGAACTCGAGCCGAAAAACAAACCCCAGCGTTCCGGTCGTGGCATTTAGGGTACAGGGAAGACCATTGAAAAGCATGAAAGCCGTGCACGGGAGGCAGCCCAGGTACCGAAAGCGCAACGCCGGACAGCGGATGACAGCATAACAAAGCCCTCGAGCCCGTACGGCTCGAGGGCCTTGCGTTTATCTTCATCTTGACGACCCCCTCGTTTTCCACCGCCTCAAAAAGCAATGAAATTAGTTGGGCGGGTAGTTCATTTTCTCCATATACTGGGTGGGCGAAAGGGAATAGC
This sequence comes from uncultured Oscillospiraceae bacterium, assembly GCA_964640955.1. Classification (GTDB taxonomy): domain Bacteria; phylum Bacillota; class Clostridia; order Christensenellales; family Aristaeellaceae; genus CAXXOK01. The sequence continues at coordinate 14,742 of CAZXJI010000017.1, forward strand.
TGGCATGGAACGCCTTGTAGAAGGCCGAGGAAGACTGAAAGCCACTCTGGTAGGCGGCGCTGAGGATCGGCATCTGTTCCGCCTTCACCAGGTGTAACACGTTTTCCAGCCTGAGGCCCACAAGGTATTGCACCGGGGATACGCCCAGTATTTTTTTGAAAGTGCGGGAGAAGTATTCATGGGAATAACCGTACAGCTTGGCCAGCTCGTGTATGTTGATATGGTCGCAGAAATGCTCGGACAGATACTGGATGCTGCGGGCGACGTTGAACAGGGCGACCGGAAGCTCCATGTCGCCGCCCCCTTCCAGATGGCGCACAAGCTCCAGCACCAGCAGATCCAGCAGGTGATGAATGCTGAGAATCTGGAAAGCGTCCCTGGGCCGTAAAATCTCCTCCCGCAGGTTGCCCAGCAAAAAGCCGATTTTCGGCGCGTCCTTCAAGTTGGCCACTTTGTGCACGTTCCGATAGAAGATATGCCACAGCCGTTCGTCGGACAGGCAGGAAGGATAAAAGTCGAACATCTCGTAATCGATATAGTCCGTCAGGATGGCATGGATGTTGCGCTTGTTTAGGTTGTTGAGGATCACGATATCCCCCGCGGCAAAGGACTCGATCGCGTCGTCGACTTTCCACTGCGCTTCCCCGTGTGTAAAACGAAGAATGCGCAGCGTGTGGGAGACGAAATTATAAATCTCGCAACGGGTCTTTCGCACGGTCGAGTATCCGATAACGTATTTCCGCTGATCCGTAATCGTCACATCGATCGGTATCGCTTCGCTCATGGGTGCGCCTCCCTTCCGGGGAACTTCGTCGGCTTCATTATATCGTCTTTTGAGCCGAAGTAAAGCGGGCCTTAGGACAAGAATGTCAAAATAGTGGAATCAGAAACGGCTTTAGTTGGTTTTCGGACAAGGGCCGAAATGCTATAATGCACGTAACAAAGAAGTGCGTTTTGTCCCTTGCCTAAGGAGGCCGTACTATGCGCGTCGATCGTTTTCATCAGTCGGTTTTCGTCACCAGGGATGAAAAGGTAAAATGCAGCGCGTCCGTACAGGATTGGGACGGGTGTAACCCGTACTATATCGCCGCGTCCATCGACGGGGTGCGCCTGTTGGAGGGGCGGCCCTGCTGGCAATCGACGGCCGAGTTTTATCTGCCGGCGGTGGATAAGCCCTGCCGTGTGACGCTGGAATTGTCACCTTTCCGGGACACCAGCGTGATACAGAGCTTTCCCTATCTTCCTCCCAAGCCCTGGACGATCGATTTTTTCCTTTCCTCCCACGAAGACCTGGGCTACTGCGCGTATGCCAATACCCTGGGCAGCGAATGCGCGGACTATCTGGACGAGGCGATTCGGCTGGCGGAGGAAGACCCCGAATACGCCTATATGATCGAGCACTACTGGTGGCTGAGAGGCTTTGAGGATTACCGCGACGAGGAACAGAAGCGCCGGTTGAAGGCGCGGATGCAGAACGGGCAGATCGCGCTGAGCGCACCCCATTGCAGCAACCATACCCACTGGCAGGGCGGCGAGCAGCTTGTGCGGGCGCTGTACTACGCGTGCCGGCAGGCGAAGAAAACCTGGGGCATCTCGCCGAAAACCGTCGTTTACGCCGATATCGCCGGAGCCGACTGGTCCTGTGTCAGCGCCTACGCGGGAGCGGGCATCCGCTACCTGCTTTTGCTGGCCAACCGCTATTTGCGCTTTTCCACCGACGATCAGCCGCTGCCGCGGGTGTTCTGGTGGCAGGCGCCCAACGGAAAAGACCGGTTGCTGTGCTTCCGGCAGGAGGGGTACAAGCAGCATTCCATCCAGCGCGCCATGGGGGCCGCCTCTTCCCAGGCGAAGGGCGGAACGCCCTATTACTTCGACCGCAGCCGCATGGAGGAAACGATGCGGGCGGTGGACGAGATGGTCACCGCGTTCGGCGACGTTCCCTACGACAGGATTCCGGTCAGCTTTTACATGGACCGGGAGTACCCCAATACGGATATGAAGGTCGTCTGCGACGCGATGAACGCGGCCTGGAAATATCCCCGCTTCCGCCTTTCCACGCCGGACCGCACGTTTGCCTACATCGAAGAGACCGCCGGGGAAAAGCTGCCCGTTCTGTCCGGAGATATCACCGACCAATGGGCGGATTTCGCCGCCATTTCGCCGGAATGGTTCGCTCGGAAGCGCGAGGCGCAGACGCTGTTCCCCCTGGCCGAGACCTTCTGCCTGACGCGGATGCTGGAGGAGCCGCAGGTTCGCTGGCCGGCGGCCCGTCTGGACGAGGCCCTGTGGAAGATGTGCGAGTTCGACGACCACTGCTGGGCCACGTCCAGCAAACACCCGCAGGAGATGCACCTGTTCAACCTGAACCTGGTCAAGCGGGAAACGGCCTGTACCTCCCTGCGAATCCTGAAGGAAATCGTCGGAGAACAGCTTGGCAAGCCGTCCGGAGGCCGGTTCAGCCTGTTCAATCCCCTTCCCTTCCCCCGCAAAGCCACGCTGCGCCTGCCCGCGTGCGCGGTTCCCGCCGATCTCGCCTGCCAGGCCACGTCGGACGGCGACGTGCTGACGCAGTCGGTCGAGCTGCCGGCCTTCGGCTACAGGGCTTTCCACGGCGGCCCACGGGCCGGTATCCGGCCGCCCGAGCCGGACCCGGCATGCGCGTTCGAAACGCCTTTCTACACGGTCAGACTCGACCGGGACGGCCAGCGGATCGAATCGATCTGGGACAAGGCCCTGCGGCGGGAGCTGCTGGATTCCGCTTCCGCCTATGCCTTCGGGGAGTTTCTCTACGTCCACGCGGAGGAAAAGCACGCCCTGCCCGTCACGGTGGAGTATCCGCGCCGCCGCGGAATGAGCGTGCGCGTCGGCCCGCTGGCCACGGAAGTGGTGCTGGATTCCTTCGAGGAGCAGAGCGGCGCGAATGTCCGGGTCGTGCTCACGTTTTACCGGCAGGAGAAAAACATCGACGTCCACCTGTCCTTCCGCAATGCCGCCGGCCTGATGGGCGATTATTACGACCGCTATAAAAAGAGCCTGTTCTTCGCCTTTCCTTTTTTGGTGGAAAACCACCGCTTCTGCACGGAGCTCAGCGGCGGCATCGTGGACGAGCGCGTCGACCGTATGCCGGTGAACCCGCATGATTTTGTGATGGCCCACAGCTGGATCAGCGTGGAGAACGGCGATTGGGGCATCGGGTTGTTCTGTCGGGAAATGCCGCTGTTCCATCCCGGCGGCATCCATTACAACCGGATATCCGCCCGCGTGGATTATGGCGAAAGCTCCTCCGTCTTCCTCTACGCCGCCTCCAACCGCACCAACAACCTGAACTACCGAACGCCGGAGGATTGCCGGGGTGACTTCCACGTGTCCGTCCTGCCCTTCTCGGGGGAATCCCGCGCCGTATTGCCGGACTGGTCCTACGGAAAGCTGTGCCCGCCGATCCTCGGCGGCCCCCGGCCGGAGCAGAGCCGCTCCTATCTGTCGCTGGACGCGAAAAACCTGCGGCTTCTGTGCATGAAACCGGCCGAAGAAGGGGACGGCTGGGTGTTCCTTCGGCTGATGGAAAAGGAAGGCCGGGAAGCGCAGGCGCGGCTGACGCTTCCTTTCGCGATCGAAGACGCCCGTTACGCCGACACCGTGGAAAATCCTCTGGCCGACGCTCCCGCCTTCGAGCGGAACGTCGTCCGTTTGACCGCGCAGCCCTTCTCCTACGTCAATCTTCTGCTGCGGCCCGCGGAAAGGCTGACCGTCGTGCCGGAGCCCCCGGCGGAAGGCGTGAAGAACGTTTTCACCTTCCCGGTGGAGAACCGGAACACCGTGCTCTGCTTTGAAAAATGCGGCGCGCATAGCCGGGCGTACAGCATACGGGAGGGCGACCGGGAAGTAACGCAGATTCGGGACGAGCCCTACCGGATCCAGCAGTGTACGCTGCCCGGCATCGCCTACCAGGCGCTTCAGGTCGTTCCGATCGCTTAAACAGGAGGCGGATAGCTTATGAAAAACCCATCTGCGGAACAGGCGTCCATTTATCAGCTTGCTTTGCGCACGTTTACGCCCGAGGGCACGCTGGCCGCGGCCGCCAGGCTGCTCCCTTTCCTGGCCCGGCTCGGGCCCCGGTACATCCAGCTTTCCCCGGTCGTGCTGGCGGACGACGAGGCGGACCCGGCGACCTGGAGTGAGCGTCAGCTCGCTTCCGGAACGGGAAACCCGAAGAACAACTACCGTATTAAGGATTTCTTCGCTGTGGACGACGAATACGGCAGCGAAAGCGATCTGCGCGATTTTGTCCACACGGCCCACAGGCTTGGGATCGGCGTGCTGCTGGACCTGGTGTATTACCACTGCGGCCCCAACGCGGTGTTCCTGCGGGAGCACCCCGATTTCGTCCGGCGCAACGCGGACGGGACCGCGTTCACGGGCGAATGGCATTTCCCGGTGCTGAACTACGAGTGTGCGGAACTGAGGGAATACCTGTGGCGGAACATGGTCTACTTTGTCAAAGAGTTCGACGTCGACGGCTACCGCTGCGACGTGGGCGACAAGGTCCCGCTGGATTTCTGGGCCGAAGGCGCCAGGCGTGTCCGCGCCCTCAAACCGGACGTGTTTCTGCTGTGCGAAGGGCGCGACCCGGAATACCTGAAGGTGTTCGACGCGAACTATTTCTACGACGGCGCTTTCGACGCGGTACCGGTGGCGCAGGGCAAAATGACCGCGGACACGTTCGCCCGGAAATGGGAAGCGTGCCGTCAAACGCTTCCGGCGGGCGGGCGCATGCTCCATTTCATCGACAACCACGACGTGGCGAGCGACTGTTTTGAGAACCGCCATGAAAAAACGATCGGCACGGCCGGCGTGGAGGCGCTGCTGGTGCTCGATTTCCTGCTGGACGGCGTGCCCTTCGTTTTCAACGGCTACGAGGTGGCCGACGAGCTGAAGCACAGCATGTTCGCCAACCGCTTTTACGGCCACGACGCGGTGCTCAACTGGGCCAACGCCCTGTGCGAGAAGGGTCGCCGCCGGATGACGCTGATGGAGACGCTTTTCCGGCTTCGCCGGGAGTGCCCGGCGCTGCGATCCACGGAGCTTGGCTGGCATACGCACAGCGCCCCGAAAAGCGCGCTGGTCTTTACGCGCCCCGACCCCCAAAGCGCCCTTTTCGTAGCCGTCAACATGACCCGCGAACCCGTCGCGCTGGAGGTGGGGGCGCTCCCGCCCTACCTGCACCTGATGGAGACGGTGCTAAGGGAAAACGCGAGCTGGCGCTTTACCGGGGACCGAATGCAGGTCCAGCTGCTCGGCTTCGGCTACCTGGTGGGCTCCTACGCCGAAAAATGACGGTTTCTGAAGAAAGGATGAGGGGAACATATGCGGGAAACGACACGGGCGGTGGATCCGCGCAGCCTGAAAATCACCGATATGCGCTTTGCGGATATCGACGGCGCGCCCAAGCGCTGCACGCTGATGAAAATAATGACCAATCAGGGGCTGGTCGGGTACGGCGAGGTACGGGACGCCGCAAGCAAGACCTACGCGCTGATGCTGAAAAGCCGCCTGCTGGGAGAGAACCCCTGCGACGTGGACCGGCTGTTTCACAAAATCAAGCAGTTCGGCGGTCCTTCCCGGCAGGGCGGCGGCGTATCCGGCGTGGAGATCGCCCTGTGGGACCTGGCCGGCAAAGCCTACGGCGTGCCCCTTTATCAGCTCCTGGGCGGCAAGTACCGGGACGCCGTGCGCGTCTACAGCGATACCGACGTGGAGGGCAAGCACACGGGGCGCGACATGGGACTGGCGCTCAAAAAGCGTATGGAGATGGGCTTTACCTTTCTGAAGATGGATCTGGGCATCGGGCTGCTGCTGGACGAGCCGGGAACCATCTGCGCGCCGCTGGGGCTTATCGAGGACATGAAGCAAAACGCGCCCCACGTGCTGAACACGCAGGGCGGATCCGTAACCGCCGATATGGTGAAGCGGCGCAGAAGCTACGACCTCGTCAACACCGCCCATCCCTTCACGGGTATCCACCTGACGGAAAAGGGACTGGATTACCTGGAACGGTACGTTCGGGAAGTGCGGGATATCATCGGTTACGAAGTTCCGCTGGCGATCGACCACTTCGGGCACGTCGCGCCGGAAGACTGCATCCGTTTCGCCCGCCGCATGGAAAGCTACAACCTGGCCTGGATGGAGGACATGGTTCCCTGGATGTATACCGACGCGTACGTCCGCCTGCGCAACGCCACCACCGTTCCGGTGTGCACCGGCGAGGACATTTACTTGAAGGAAGACTTCGAAAAGCTCATCAAGGCCGGCGGCGTATCGGTGATCCACCCGGACGTGCTGACCTGCGGCGGAGCGCTGGAGCTGAAGAAGATCGCGGATATCGCGGACGAGAACGGCGTGGCCGTGGCCGTCCATATGGCGGAAAGCCCCGTGGGCTGCCTGGCGGCCGTGCACGCGGCGGCGGCCATGCACAACGTGCTGGCGGTGGAGTTCCACTCGGTGGACGTTCCCTGGTGGCAGGATATCGTCAACGGCCCGCCCAAGCCCCTGATCCGGAACGGCTACATTCAGGTTCCGGAAGGGCCGGGCCTGGGCATCGAAAGCCTGAACGAGGACCTGATCCGGGCGCACGTGAACCCCGCGATCCCCGGCCTGTGGGAATCCACCGAATCCTGGGACAGGGAGTTTTCAAACGATCGAATCTGGAGTTGAAAGGAATGACGGAACCGTGATGCACTTCAACGTCAAAGAGGATATCATCCAGTTAACAAGCCGTTGGACGGGGAAACGGATGGAGGACGGCCGCCCCTACGTGGAGGATCGATATCTGGACGCGCTTAAGGGCATGACTCTGGAGGAGGCGTGGAAACCCATCTATCTGATGGGCTACGAGAATCAGTTTGAAGGCCGCCTGCACCTTTTGCACGACGACGGCCGCAAGCTGATCGGCCGCGCCGTAACCTGCACCTACGTGCCTACCCGGCCCGACCTGCACGAAACCATGTTCGCCGTCGGCGGCGAGGAAGGCCGCAAGGGCAATTACAACCAGTGGGTTATCGATTCGCTGGTGGAACGGGACGTGGTGGTGTGCGACCTGTACGACAAGGTCTATAAGGGCACCTTTCTGGGCGGCAATCTGACCACGGCGATCCGCGCCCACACCAAAACCGGCGGCGGCGTCGTCTGGGGCGGCATCCGGGACGTGGAGCAGATGCGGGGCGTGGAAGGGGTGCAGGTGTACTACCGCGGAATCGACCCCACCCCCATACGGGAAGTGATCATGACCGGCTTTAACAGCACCTGCCGCATCGGCAACGCGGTCTGCCTGCCGGGCGACGTGGTGTTCGGGGCGGCCAGCGGGGTGCTGTTCATCCCCAGCCACCTGGTGGAGGCCGTGGTCAACGGCGCGGCGAAAACGCACATCAAAGACGACTTCGGGTTTGAGATGATCGGGCAGAACCGACTGACCACCGCCCAGATCGACAAGAACACCTGGACGGAGGAAATGCTGGATATGCTGATGGATTTCATCCGCACGGATCCCCGCGGGGAGCCCTATCGCAACCTGGATTGGTCAGTAGAATATAATTTAGCTCGGAACGGCGATCCGAACGACACGCAAACAATGTTGTAATGCTTTGCTTTTGAAGAGAATATGGGAAGGTGATACTAAGGAAGATAATTGATTTATTTCAGAAGATAATTGTAGATATCCAAAAGAGCCGGGTGTACAATATGCACAAAAGTGGTTGTGGTAAACCACGAAAACCGAATAAGAAGGAGAAGATCTTATGAAAGGGAAATTGTCTGTCCTCGTATGCTTTGCCTTGGCGGTGTCGATGCTCTTCTGCGGAAGCGCCTTCGCCACGGGCTATCAGGTAGCGACCGAAACGCTCACCACGAGCGGATACCAGGTGAACGAATCCTTGGACCAGAGCGAGCCGATCACGCTCAACGTTTTCGGCCCCGGCATCTTTGCCTCTTCCGGTGCAGAAGGGGTAACGGATCTGGTAAGCGGCATCTACAAGCCCGGCTACAATGAGATCATCGCCCGTTGGAACGAGCTGTATCCCAACGTGACGCTCTCCATCGAGGGCTGTGCCTGGGACAGCTGGCAAAGCGCCATTACCACCGCATGCCTCAGCGGCGATGTGGACGTGATTATGCACGGCGCGACCATGACCGACCTGACGGAGGATTTGAGCACCTATCTGGAGAATGATCCCGACTATAAGAACAGCATCTATGCGACCGCGTCCCGCCGCACCACGGCCGCACCGGACGTGTATAAGGTTTCCGGCATCTCGCTGACGCTGTCCCCGGCCGTGGTCTGGCTGGATACGAAGATCTTCGAGGACTACGGCGTCACCCTGCCCACCGGAGACTGGACGTATGACGACGTGCTGTCCATCGCGGCCCAGCTGACCGGCACGGATCCCGTGACCGGGGAGCAGACCTACGGCCTGCAGATGTTCGCCGCCGGCGGCTCCAACCTGTGGTTCGACTACGTGCAGGCTGCCAACTCCCTGGGCGCCAAGGTGTTCACCTACGGCCCCACCCTGGCCGACTGCACCGTGAACTACATGAGCGACGAGAGCATCGCCGCCTTCCAGCTGATCGCCAACGAGGCCGCCTACGCCAGCCCCGAGAGCAAAGAGGGCATCGCCGTAAGCGAGACCCTCAACGGCACCAACAACTGGGCCATGCTGTTCCGCGAAGGCCCGGTGAGCGCTTACTTCGAAATGCAGGCCGCCGGCCTGGACGGCCGCTACGTGGCCGTGAACATGCCGCTATGCACCGCCGGCGAATACAAGGGCATTCCCACGCCCCACGCCGGTGACAACAACATGGCCATCTACAAGGATTCCACCAAGAAGGACTGGGCCTGGGAGTTCATCAAGTTCATGACCACGGACGACGTAGCCACCAAGTGGGTGGTCGCGAACCAGAACTATCCCAACAACAAGAACGGCAAGCAGTACGTGGAGGACCTGGTGGGTGAGAACCTGACCTCCGCTATGGACTACTGCCTGGGCTCCCTGCCGGCGAACTACAACAACGCCACCAACGACGTGTTCAACAACGTGAGCTTCGGCTCCGTTACCAACACGCTGATCACGGCCGTGGACAATGTGATCAACGGCTATATGACGCCCACGGAAGCCGCGCAGTCCATGCAGGATTATGTAGACGAGTACCTGAGCTCCCTGCAATAACGCCGCGCGGAGCGCAAGCTGCGTAACAGCCATACGCCACAGCAATACGGGAGGATGGAACTCATCGCCATCCTCCCTGTTGCGTGGGGGATTCCCGCATGCCAGAAAGGGGGGACAGCCCATGCAAAAAAGACGGCTAAAGATGAAGGACGTCAAAAAGAACCTTACCTGGTATTCCTTCATTATCGTCAGCCTGATCGCGCTTTGCATTCTCGTCTATTATCCCACGATCCGCACCTTTTACTTTTCCACCACCAGCATGGGAACCTACGGCACCGATTATACCCACGTGGGAGCTCAGAACTTCAGAACGCTGCTGACCTCCTCCGCCTTTCTCAAGGCGCTCAAAAACACGGCGCTGCTGGCTTTGTACGGCCTCCTCACCATTCCTTTCGGCTTTTTGCTTGCCAACGCCATCAACGGCCTCGGGCGGACGAAGCTGCAAAGCTTCTTTCGCATCACGTTTTATCTGCCCAACATCATTACGGGCGTCAGCGTCGTGCTGATTTTCCAGTACGTGCTCAAAGGCAACGGCGGCCTGCTCAACCAGTTCCTTTCCTGGCTGCTTCAAATGAAAATCACCACCGGGTGGATCACCAACCCGTTCCTGTCCCATATCGGCGCCACCATCCTCTGGATATGGATGAACCTGGGCTTCTCGATGCTTTTGAACCTGGCGAGCCTTCAATCCATCCCCACGGAAATCTACGACGCGGCCTCCGTGGACGGGGCCAACACCTTCACCCGGATGTTTTACATCACGATTCCCCAAATGAAGCCCTGCTTTTCCTTCCTGCTGATTACCGGCATCATCAACGGTTTCTCCCGTTTCACCGACCTGTATATTCTGGGCGGCAACGCCTGCGCAGGCCGCCCCAACGGGACGCTGCAGACGATCTTAATGTATATTTACCAGTACAGTTTCGAGTCCCCGCGTTACGGGCTGTCCTCCGCGGGCGCCGTGATCCTGTTCGTTATTGTTTTCCTCGTTACGTTGATCAATGTGAAAATGTCCGGCTTTTTGGGAGGAGGCGTTAAGCGTGAAGGTAAGCATATCCAAGCGAAATAGACGGTCGCGCATTTTCTCGGCGGTCGTTTTGGGGCTCATCCTCTGGATGATCCTGATGCCTTTATGGTGGAGCGTCACGCTGTCTTTCGACGGAAACGCCATTACCGAGCTCCCGCCGTTTTCGTGGTTCCCATCTTCGCCCACGTTGAAGAACTACCAATACGCCTCGGAAATGATCGACATGGTGCGCTATTACGTCAACACGCTGTTCATCGCCGTGGTCAACACCGTTATCTCCGTGTTTTTCGCGCTGATGTGCGGCTATGCTTTCGCTAAGGGCGAGTTTTTCGGGAAGAAGTTCTGGTACTTCTTCATGCTGGCCGTGATGATGATCCCCTTCGAATCGCGCATGATACCGCTCTATCTGCAGTATAACGGCTGGGGGATGATCAACACCTACTGGCCGCTCATACTGGGCAACGTGGCTTATGTGTACGGCATTTTCTTCGCCTGCCAGAACATCGCCGCCCTGCCGGATTCCCTGCGGGAATCGGCCTACCTGGACGGGGCCGGCGAGTGGAAGGTGTTCTTCCGCATCATTCTGCCGCTTTGCAAGCCCGTTATCGCGGCGCTGAGCATATTGCAGATCGTGGCGCAGTGGAACTCCTACCTGTGGCCCATGATCGTGATACGCTCCTCGGAAAAACAGCTGCTCTCCGTAGGCGTGTCCCTTTTCAACGCGCAGGAAAACACGATCTACTACGGGCCGCGCATGGCCGTGGCCGTGCTGAGCGCCATCCCGCTGATCATCGCCTTCCTCTTCCTGCAGAAATACATCGTCCAAAGCGTGGCGCTGTCCGGTATCAAACAATAACGAGGTGACTGAGGGTGAACAGGATCAAGGAACCCGCCCGCGAGCTGCCCGCGCAGGCTGCCTGCGACGTGCTGGTGGCCGGCGGCGGGGTTGCGGGCATCGCGGCGGCGCTGGCCGCCGCCCGCTCCGGCGCGGACGTGCTGCTGGTGGAAAAGCAGTGCGTGCTGGGAGGGCTTGCCACCTCGGGCCTCGTTACGATTTATCTTCCCCTGTGCGACGGCAGGGGATGCCAGATGTCCTACGGCATCGCGGAGGAGCTGTTCCGCCTGTCCGTCGTCCACGGCGCGCAGGACCGGTATCCCTCCGCCTGGCTTGCGGGGAACGACCGGGAAGCCCGCGCGAAGCAGCGCTTCGAGGTGCAGTTCAACCCCGTGTATTTCATGCTGGAGACGGAGAGGCTTTTGCTGGAGGAAGGCGTGCGCATCCTGTACGATACGCGCATCTGCGACGTGCACACCCAAAACGGGCGGCTGGACGCGGTCGTGGTGGAAAACCGGGACGGCCGCAGCGCCGTGCGCTGCAAGGCGGCGGTAGACGCGAGCGGCGAAGCCCTGCTCTTTCGGGAGGCGGGTGAAGCCACCCGGCCCCACGGGCGCGGCAACCTGCTTTCCGGCTGGTATTACGCCTCTACGCCCGGCGGGCTGAAGCTGACCATGCTGGGCTTTGCGGACGCCGCGCCGGAAAGCGAACGCGATTCGGCCCGACCCCTGTCGGACCGCCGCTTCAGCGGGGACAGCGCCGCCGATATCTGTGATTTTTTGACCCGATCCCACGCGGCGACCCTTGCGCACGTGCTGGAAAAGGCCGGGGAGGACGGCCGGATCGAACCGGCGGAGATGCCCCACATGCCGCAGTACCGCATGACCCGCTGCCTGTGCGGAGCCGTGCGGCTGACGGAGGCGCAAAACGGCGCCGCGGCCGAGTGCAGCGTGGGGATGATCGGCGACTGGCGCAAAAGAGGACCCCGCTTTGAAATTCCTTTCGGGGCCCTGTACGGAGACCGGTTTGAAAACGTGTTCGCCGCGGGCCGGTGCATCAGCGTGGACGACGGCACGTGGGACGTGATTCGCGCCATCCCCGCCTGCGCGGTGACCGGGCAGGCCGCCGGCACCGCCGCCGCACTGGCGCCAGAAAAGGGCCGCGTTTCGGGCGCGCTTTTGCAGCGGCGTCTGCGCGAAGCCGGGCAAAGGCTCACCTTCGGCGAGGCGGGCTGAGGCTTCGACTTTTCGCTAATAGATGTTGAGCATCTTCTTGCGGTATTCGCTGGGGGACTGGCCGTTGACTTTGCGAAACGCCCGGTTGAAGTTGGCCAGGGTGTTGAAGCCGCATTTTTCGCAGATGTCGGTGACGGGTTCCTGAGTTTCCCGCAGGTAATGGCTGGCCAGGTCCACCCGCTTGATGGTGATGTACTCCCAGATGGTCATGCCGTAGGTTTCTTTGAAGAGGGCGCACAGATAGGAGCGGCTGATATGCGCCTCCTGGGCGAGCGAATCCAGCGTAAGCTGCTCGTAGAGGTGTTTGAGGATATAGTTGATCACCGTTTCCAACTCGGCAAAATGCTGGCGGCCGGTTTTCGCCCTGCCCGTTTCCGCCTCGGCAGGGGGAAAGCTGCGCATGAGCAGGATCATAATCTGCAGGAGGTTACACCATACGGACAGGGGAAACTCCGTGTCCTGCGTGCGGAATTCCTCCACGACGGAGTCCAGCAGCGGGCAGATTTTCCCATAGGGCGGCTGGCCGGGCTGGAGGTGGTAGGCTTTCCCCGCCAGGTCCATGACGAAATTGCGCAGGTTGTTTTTCGTAATGGGCGTGTTGCCGCTGTCCCACAAAAGGCGGGGATCGAAGTGCAGGTTGATCAGCTCGATGTCGCTGTCGTAGGAGACCTTTTGGATGATGTGGTCGGCGTTGCTGCCGAACAGAAGCACGTCTCCCGGGGCAAATGGGAACTGGCGCTTTCCGGACAGGTAGGTGCCGGAGCCCTTCAGGTAGAACCCCAGCTCGATTTCGGTATGATGGTGCTCCGTAAGCCAGATTTTTTCCTTGACGTTGATGTACACCCGCGTATAGCGAATCAGGAACGAATTCGCATACTCGCTGTGGAGCGCGTAGCTTTCGGTGATCATATCGTCCGGAACCTCAATTCGTTTGGTTTCACTCGCCGCCTGCCCTCATTATAGGGAACGGTGCGGAGAATAGCAAGCAGGAAAACAGAGGAGGAGATCGTTATGTCGGACCGCAGTCGGCGGGTGCTCAAGCCTTTTGTGGAAAACCGCGCCTATATGGAGGAGCGGATTGCCGCCGGCATCGAAGCCAACCGCAAGGGGCTGGCCACCCTGCGCTTTGAAAACGAAAAGGGCGAGCCGGTTACGCAGGTGCACGCGGAGCTTCGCCAGAAGAGCCACGATTTCTGCTTCGGGGCGAACCTGTTCATGCTGGACGAGATGGAAACGGCGGAGAAAAACGCCGAGTACAAAAAGCGCTTTTGCGAATTGTTCAACCTGGCTACGCTGCCCTTTTACTGGTGCGATCTGGAACCGGAGAAAGGCAGGCTCCGCTTCGACAAGGGCAGCCCGAAGGTCTATCGCCGCCCCGCGCCGGACCTGTGTCTGGAATTCTGCGGGCAAAACGGCATCGAGCCCAAACTGCACTGCCTGAACTACGATCAGTGGACGCCCCTGTGGATGCAGGACGACGTGCCTTCCGTGAAAAAGGCGCTGGACCGGCGAATGGCGCAGATCGCCGAGCGCTACGGTGACCGCATCCGCCGCATGGAGGTCATCAACGAAACGCTGTGCCCCGAGGGGAAGCGGAGCGGCAACCGGCACGGCACCCGCTTTTTCCGCGAGCCCGACCTGGTGGAGTGGAGCTTCGACCACGCGCGCCGCTACCTGCCCGCGAACGAGCTGATCATCAACGAGGCGACGGATTTCATCTGGGGCGCGGCCTTCAAGCACAACCGCGGCGCCTACTATATGCAGATCGAGCGGGCCCTCGCCAGGGGCGCTTCCATCGACGCCATAGGCATGCAGTACCACATGTTTTACCCCGAGGAGCAAGAAACCGAAAAAACGGCGCTGAACTACGACCCCAGGCTCCTCTACGCCGTCATGGACCGATATGCGGATTTCGGCCTGCCGATGCAGATTACGGAGATCACCATACCGGCCTATTCCAGGGAGGAGGAGGACGAGGCGCTGCAGGCGGAAATCCTGCGCAACCTGTATAGCATGTGGTTCAGCAGCCCGAATATGGAGGCCATCATCTACTGGAATCTGGTGGACGGATACGCCGCCTTCGCCCCCCAGGGCGATATGAGCTTCGGCGAAAACTACTACCACGGCGCGCTGCTTCGCTTCGACATGACCCCCAAGCCCGCGTTCGAAACGCTGCGCAAACTGATCAACGAAACGTGGCGCACGAAGCTCTCCCTGGACAGCGGCGCGCGGAGCTCCGTAGACCTGAAGGGCTTCTACGGGGAATACGACCTCGACGTTCGCGCGGACGGAAAGGCCGTCCAAACCACGCTGCACATCGAGAAAGGCGCGGACAACGACTTCGTGATTCATATTTGACCCCGACGACAGGGAGGGAAACGGCTTATGACAAAACTTGAAGGCAGACGGGCGCTCGTTACCGGCTCCACCCAGGGCATCGGCCTGGCGATTGCCACCCGGCTGGCCCGGGAAGGCGCGACCGTGATCGTACACGGCTCTTCCAGCCGGGAAAAATGCCGGCGGGCCATGGAAACCGTGGGCGGGCAATCGCTGTGCGCCCTGGCGGATTTCGCGCGGCCCGACTGCGCCGAACAGCTGTATGCGCAAACCGGAGACGTCGATATTCTGGTGCTCAACGCCTCCGTACAGATTCGCAAGCCCTGGGACGCGATCACCGCGGAGGAGTTCGACCGCCAGATCAACGTCAACCTGAAGGCAAGTCTGTTTGTGATTCAGCGCTACGCCCCGCATATGATCAGGCAGGGCTGGGGCCGTATCGTTACGATCGGCAGCGTGCAGCAAACCAAGCCGCATAAGGATATGGCCGTCTACGCGGCCAGCAAGTGCGCGCAGATGAGCCTGGTCGGAAATCTGGCGGGGCAGCTGGCTCCGTTCGGGGTGACCGTCAACAACCTGAGTCCGGGGGTCATCGCAACGCCCCGCAACGACGAGGCGCTGGCCGACCCGGACTACGCGCGCAAGGTGATGCAGGGCATCCCCCTGGGCTTCGCGGGAGCGCCGGAGGATTGCGCCGGGGCCGCCGCGCTGCTGTGTTCCGAGGACGGGCGCTACATAACCGGCATCGATCTGGTGGTGGACGGCGGCATGCATCTGTAACGGACGAGAAGGAATAGACATGCGCGATTATCATCTGTACTTCGCCTCTTGCGTCCCCGCGGGAGGCATCCATCATTATACCTTCCGTAACGGGGCGCTGCGCTTTGGCGAAAAAACGGCCTGCGACAGGCCCATGTATCTGGACGTCGCGCCGGACGGCGTGGCGGCGCTGCTGAGGCAGCCCTTCGCCGGCAGCCGGGACAGCGGCCTTATGCATTATCCGACGGACGCCGGCGGGCGCCTGCTTGAGCCGGGGCCGATCATCGATACGCGCGGCGTAGTCGCCTGCCATCTGTGCCGGTTCGAAGGGGAGACCTATGTGACCAACTATCTGTCCGGCAGCGTGTTCTGCACATCCGGCCGGCTGGACGTGCACAGCGGCCGCGGCGTGCACCCTGCGCGGCAGGAAGCGCCGCACACGCATTTCATCTCGCCTGCTCCCGACGGCGCCTGCCTGCTTTCCACGGACCTCGGGCTGGACGCGATCTACCGCTATGACCGGGAGCTGCGCGTGCTGGGCGTTGTCCGCGTGCCCTCCGGGCAGGGCCCCCGGCACCTCGCCTGTTCGCCGGACGGCAGGACGGTGTTCTGCTGCAACGAGCTGGGCTCGACCGTGACCGTCCTTCGCTATACCGGCGGGGAACTGACCGTTTCGCAGACCGTATCGGTGCTGGATCACGAGGCGCCGAGCACTGCGGCCGCCATCCGGGTCCGGGGGGAATACGTCTACGTTTCCAACCGGGGCGACGATTCGATTTCCTGCCTGCGCTGGGACGGTGAACGGCTCGCGCTGTGCTCCGTTACGCCCTGCGCGGGGCGCTCGCCCCGCGATTTTCTGATCGTGGAGGATTATCTGTTCTGCGCCAACGAGGCAAGCGGAAACGTAACGGTGTTCCGGGTGGACGGCCCCCGGATCGCCGACGCCGGCATACGCCTTGAAATGGAAACCCCCCTGTGCGTCGTCGCACGGCCGTTTTAGGAGAAAGCGCCTATGAAGCTGAACCAGCCGCATTACGTGGATGTGCGGGATACCCAGATGGATTTAAACGGGGAATGGCGCTATTGCTGCGTCGACGCGCCCGCGGAGGCGCCGCAGACGCTGGATTACGCGCTGAGGGCTTCGCTGCCCGATTCCGTCTACTGGAACCTCTTCGATTCCGGCGTGCTGCCCCATCCGTACGTGGGAACCAACAGCAAGGCCTACCACTGGGTGGATGAACAGGTCTGGTATTACCGCCGCAGCTTTTCGGTGCCCGCGGAGAAGCACGGCGGCACCGCGATTCTGTGCTTCGACGGCGTGGCGTATTACTGCCGGGTCTGGCTCAACGGTGTGCTGCTGGGCGAGCATGAGGGGATGTTCGGCGGGCCGTACGTCGAGGTTTCGAAGCGGCTGGCCTACGGGGGCGAAAACGAGCTCATCGTGGAGGTCAAAGCCTGCAATTACGGCAGGAAAGCCGCTTATGCCTGCCGTAACGAGAAAGGTCAAAACCGCGAAATCGTCCCGTGGAACATTGCCAGGGACGGCGACACCTCCAACGGGGACCTGATCGTCATGGGCATCTGGCGCGGCGTCCGGCTGGCCTTCCTGCCGCCCTTCCACCTCGCCCGCCCGTATCTGACAACGCGGGAAGCGACGGCCGACCGGGCCGACCTGCGTCTGGAGGCGGAGATCGTCGGTCCGGAAATCGACGAGCTTCACCCGTTTTACGGCATGTGGGACGAGGAGCCTTCCTACGATTTCGCCTATCAGCAGGGCCTGCGGCAGGCGTACCTTGCCCAGTCCGCCGCCGTGCGCATATCCCTGCGCGAGAAAAACACGGGCGCCTGCGTTTACGAAAGCCGGACACCCGTTCCGCTGATCGACTACGCCAACAGCCTGCGGGCCGACGCCTACCCGGAGAGCCAGTTTTTTGAATGCGAGTTCGCGGTGGAACGCCCGAAACGCTGGTGGCCGCACGACATGGGGGAGCCCTTCCTGTACACCGTCACGCTGACGCTCCTGCTGGAAGGGACGCAGGTCGACGAGCTCTCGTTCGACTGCGGCATTCGCACCGTTCGCGCGGTGCCCACGGCGGGGCCCCGGGCGCGGGAATGGTGGGCGCCCTTTCAGTTCGTCGTTAACGGGCGCAGCCTATTCCTCAAGGGCGTCAACTGGATGCCGACGGATGCGCTGTACCGCGAGCGCGAAGCGGAATACCGCTGGTCCCTCCAGCTGGCGCGCAACGCCGGCATCCATATGGTGCGTGTCTGGAGCGGCGGCGGCAAACCGGAAGCCGACGCGTTCTACCGGCTTTGCGATGAACTGGGGATCATGGTCTGGCAGGACCATTTCATCGCCAACACCTCCCACACCGAAGGCTGGCCCCCGGACGTTCTGGAGGCGCAGGAAGCCGTAAACCTGTACCGGATACGCAACCATGCCTCCCTGGCGGTGCATTGCGGGGGCAACGAGTTCAACGCCTACAGCGCGGGAAACGCGGCCGCGCTGTTCATCATCCGGCGGACCGTCCGCGATCTGGACCCCCGGCGAATCTTCTACGATACGACGCCCAACCGGGGCAGCGCGCATATCTATCGGGACATGGAACCCACCTGGTACCGGCAGCTGTATAAGGACCTGCCCTTCGTGGCGGAAACGGGCATCCACAGCTTTCCGGGCTACAAAGCCCTGCAGGCCTGCCTGAGCCCGAAAGAATGCACCCGGGCCGTGCCGGAGCTGACCGGCGATGAATTTCGCCGGGCGTTTCCCGAACTGCTCAACCACTTTGCCGAATATGTGCCCCAGCGGGTGCCCCGCATGCTGGCGCGAGCCTCGCAGATCGCGGACCTCAGCCGCGTCGATCTGCGCGAGCTGGCGGAGGCGACCCATATCGCGGCAAGCGAATACTACGCGATCCTGATCCAGGCCTTGCGGGAAAACGCGCCCGTGACCGCCGGCGTCATGCCGTGGGTGTTCCGCCGCCCCTGGACGACGGTGGGCATCCAGCTGGTGGACGGTTCGGGAGACCCCCTTGCCCCCTACTACGCCGTCAAGCGGGCCTACGCCAGCCCGGAGGCGCATCTGGCCCTGGAGCACATTTCCTTCGCCCCCGGCGAGGAGGCCCGCCTGCCGATCCGGGTATGCAACGAGTATCACCTGCCGCTGGACGGGTATGCGGTGCAGGTAAAAGCCTGGTCGCCGGAGATGAACCTGCTTTGGGCCAAAACGCTGCCGGCGGACGCGGCGGACGCTGTTACCCTGGAGCAGGCCGTTGCGGCCGGGTGGGCGGACCGGTACTTTTTCCTGACCGTGACGCTGCTGAAAGACGGCAGGGTGACCCTCAGGCAGCTCTACTGGCCCAAGTGCCTTTCGATACTGACCGATCCGCAGACGCGGGCGCGATACCGCACCCGGCCCCAGGGCAATTTCCGGCTGGACCGCGGGCCCTGGCTGAAGCCGCAGGTGGCCGCCTGCGGCGGCGCTTCGCTGCGGGCGCAGGCGCAAGCGGTCAGGCGGCTGGAGCACGGCGTGGAAGCGGAGCTTCGCGTTACCAATGCGGGCGATATGCCCGCCTTCCCGGTCACCCTCCAGTCGACGGAACCGGGAAGCCGCCTGATGGCGGAGGACAACGGCTTTTGGCTGGAACCCGGGGAAACCCGCGCTCTGCGCGTGGTGCTGGAGGGCGGGGAAGGATCAACGAACCAACTGGCCGTTTCCGCGTGGAATGCGGCCGGTGTTTTTGAGACGATCTGAGGTGGGACGATGATACTGACGGATTACCTTCAATGCACCCCCGGCATCCAGTGGGATTACGCCCGACAATGCGGCGTTCGCTACGCGGTCATACGCCTGCCGGAAACCCCTGATTTCGACTGCACGAACGCCGCGCACTGGGACGCGGTCTGCAAGCGCTTCGAGGACTACGGCCTTCATCCGCTGCTGGTGGAGCCCCTTCCCAACGCCCTGCATGACCCTATCAAGGCGGGGGACGCGCAGCGGGACGCCTGCATCGAGAAGGCCGTCGCCATGTTCCCCCACATGGCCCGGCACGGCATTCGAACCCTGTGCCTCAACTTTATGGCCTACACGGGGTGGACCCGCACGCGAAGCGACATTGCGGAACGCGGCGGCGCGCTGGTGACGGGTTTCGATTTGCGGGATTACCGCCCGACGACGGACGCGCAGATCACGCAGCGGGAGCTGTGGGCCAACTATACGACTTTTATCCGCGCGGCCGCGCCGGAGGCGGAGCGCTGGGGTATCCGGCTGGCACTCCACCCCGATGATCCGCCCGTGGAGCGGCTGGGCAAGGTGGAGCGTATTTTCACGTCGGGCGCGAATATGGCGCGCGCGCTGGATATCGCCCACAGCCCGAACGTGGGGCTGACGCTGTGCCAGGCGACTTTCGCCATGATGGGCGAGGACCTGTACCGCCTGATTCCGGATTTTGCCGACCGGATATTCTATGTGCATTTCCGCAACGTGCGGGGCGAGAAGGAGCATTTTCGGGAGACCTTTCACGACAACGGCCAGCTGGACATGGCGGCGCTGCTTCGGCTGTACCGGCGCTGCGGCGTCGACGTACCCATACGCGTGGACCACGTGCCCACCATGGCGGGGGAAACCAACGATTCCCCCGGCTATTGCGCCCTGGGCAGGCTGTTCGCCATCGGCTATCTGAAAGGGCTGATGGACGCCCTGGAAGAGGAAAGCGGGCCCGCAGTCGTAAACGAGAAAAGCGAGTGACACTCTCCCACACGACGGCACCCCTATCTAGGGAGGAGCACCGGTGCCGAAGGCCTCTGCGCACGGAACCTATTCCATATAACCGCCCTTCATCGGGCTTACGGCGTGCTGGGAGTAGATTTTCAACACGCCGCTTTCGTAGCGCGGCGGCTTGGGCCGCCACGCCGCGCGGCGCCGCTCAAGCACCCGGCCTACCTCGTCCGGGGCCGCGCGGCGACCGTCGACGCCCACCACCGCCAGTTCGCGGGCGGGGATGTCGATCAGGATCAGGTCGTTTTCCTCCACCAGCGCAATGGGCCCGCCCTCCGCGGCCTCCGGGGAAACGTGGCCGATGGCGGGGCCCCGCGTGGCGCCGGAAAAGCGGCCGTCGGTGATCAGCGCGACGCTTTTGGCCAGCTCTTCGTTGGAGGAGATGGCTTCGGTGGTATAAAACATCTCCGGCATGCCGCTTCCCCTGGGCCCCTCGTAGCGGATCAGCACGGCGTCGCCCGGCTGCACCGCGCCGCCGAGCACGGCGGCGATGGCGTCCTCCTCGCAGTCAAAGGGCCGGGCGCGCAGGACCACTCTGTGCATTTCGGCGGGCACGGCGGAATGCTTGACCACCGCGCCTCCCGGCGCCAGGTTGCCGCGCAGGATGGCGATGGTGCCCTTGTCCCCCAGCGGCCTGTCGAACGGGCGTATGATATCCTCCCGGCTCAGGCCGGTTTTTTTCAGCAGCGAGGCGCAGCGGTCGTAGTAGGCGCTTGCTTTCAGGGCGTCGAGGTTTTCGCCGAGCGTCCGGCCGGTGACCGTCATCGCGTCAAGGTGCAGAAGGCTGCGAATCTCCTCCATGACGGCGGGCACCCCGCCCGCGTAGTACACGTATTCCGAGGGCCAGCGCCCCGTGGGGCGAACGTCGAGCAGGTAACGGGCGTTGCGGTGGATGCGCTCGAAGGTATCCCCGTCGATATGAATGCCGAACTCGTGCGCGACGGCGGGCAGGTGCAGCAGCGCGTTCGTCGAGCCGGAGATGGCCGCGTGCACGGTGATGGCGTTTTCGAAGCTTTCCCGCGTAACGATGTCGCGGGCGGTCAGCCCGCCGGTCGCGAGCCGCATCGCCTGTTCGCCCGCCCGGACGGCCGCCTCCCGCAGATCGTCGCAGGTGGCCGGGAGCAGGGCGGTGCCCGGAAGGGCGAGGCCCAGCGCCTCGCTCATGATCTGCATGGTGCTCGCCGTGCCCATGAAGCTGCACGCGCCGCAGGAAGGGCACGCGTGGCGCTGATAGTAGACGAACTGCTCACGGGTGATCTCGCCGCGCCGGTACAGGGCATTGTACGTGCCGATCTGCTCCAGCGTCAGCAGGTCGGGCCCGGCCTCCATCACGCCTCCGGTGACCACCACGGCGGGCAGGTTGGTGCGCCCGATCCCCATCAGCAGTCCGGGCAGGCCCTTGTCGCAGCTGGCGATGAACACCCCCGCGTCGAAAGGCGTGGCGCTGTTGTGAATCTCCACCATATTGGCGATCATGTCGCGGCTGACGAGCGAAAAGTTGATGCCGTCGTGCCCCTGCGCCTGACCGTCGCAGATATCGGTAACGAAAAAGCGCGACGCTTTCCCGCCGGCTTCCGCAACGCCCCGGACCGCTTCGTTCACCAGGGTCAGGAGGTGCGCGCTTCCGGGGTGGCTGTCGCCGAACGTGCTTTCGACAAGGATTTGCGGCTTTTCCAGGTCCTCGGGCGTCCAGCCCATGCCCAACCGGAGCGGATCCATCTCCGGCGCGCATTGCCTTACCTGTTCGCTGGGTCTCATAGTATTCTCTCCCGTCTTTGTTTCGGCGCCTCCGCACGACGGCGGAAGGAGCACCCGATCTGGGTTGATTATACCATAAGACCGCTGTGATTCGTTTTCAAAAGCGCCGGCCCGCCCGTCGGGGAGCGAAACGGCCGATTGATGGAGACGCCGTTTTATGGTATAAAGGGAAAAACGGCGCAATACGAGCGGCATGCGCAACCGGGAGGCGTTCAAATGGAAAACGGCTTTGCAGAGGTCAAGATGTTTCAGGTCAAACCCGATCAGACGGAGGCGTTCGAGGCCCTCGTAACGGAGATGACAGCGGAGCAGAGGCTGCGGCCCGGCTGCGCCGATATCCGCTACGTGAAGCGGTTCTTCACGATAGACGGCGTCACGCCGGGCGAGCCGCCCCGCGAACTGACCAGAATCGTGAAATGCGTCAAGTACTTTTCGTACTGGGAATTCGACAACAAGGAAAGCTACGGAAAAGCGATCGCATGGTTTTTCGACCGATACTATAAAAAGCTGCAAAGGCTGCTCCTGATGCCGTTTGACATCCACTGCGGGCATACGCTGGTTTGACCGGCAAAGCGGCGCGAGGGACGCCGGTTTTGCGGCGCTTTACCCTTTCCGGTCTTTTCCGCGACCGGTTTTTCGCTTGCCATTCCATCCCCTTTGCGTTATGATCGACACCTAATCATCAACGGGAGGATGGATTTACGATGGCTGACAAACGCGCGACGATCGAGGAAATGACCGAGGAGACCACCCCGAAGGAAAAACGGGACCGGAAAGGATGGGTGGCTTTCGTCGAAAGCGACGCGGTCAACTTTTTGACGCTCAACGAGATCGAGAAAATGACCCTGGACGACGGCGAGGGCAACAAGGCCAAGCTGACGCGCCGCAAGGACGGCTCGGTGTACGTGGAATGCACGTCCAGCAACGTCCTTTGACGGGACGTTTCGCAGAAAGAATGAACGCAAAAAGGCGGCTCTTCGGAGCCGCCTTTTGGTGGATCGGGCCCGGCGAAAATCAGGGCGCTTCGTCCCGCGTAAGCCCCTCCAGCGCGCGTTCGAGCGCCGGTACATCCCCGTCGAAGCGGTAGCCGCGCCACTCCAGGGCACGCGCCACCCGCACGTTGCCCGGATCGTCGTCGATGAAAAAGCACTCCCCGGGCTTAAGCCCGTAGCGCGACGTAAGCCGGCGGTATATTTCCGGCTCGGGCTTCTTTACCCTTTCCTCCACCGAAAACACCACGCCGTCAAACCGCCCGATGTGAGGGATGATCTCCCGGTGCTCGCTGATCTTGCGGCCCGCGTTGGACAGCAGATAGACCCGGTACCCCGCGTCCAGCGTCCGCGACACGACCCCGGCCATGCCCGGCAGGGGCGAAAGCATGTTATAGGGCATGGCGTCCAGAATCTTCCCGATAAGCGGCCTGAGCGCCGGCTCGGCCAGCGCGGCCTCGGCCAGCCGGCCCAGTTCCTCCGGCGTCAGGGAATCGTCGTCCAGCCGGCCCCACAGCGGGTGCTTGAACAGCGCCGCGTCCAGCCTGCGGGCGCTTGCTTCGTCCGGCGCCACGGCGCGGCAGGCCGTAAGCGGGTGGAAGTCCATCAGGACGCCTCCCATGTCGAAAACGACGTTGCGGATCATCCGCGGCCTCCTTCCGTTTTCGCACCCGGCCTCAGCCGGCGATGCCCCCGTGGGCGGCAAACGGATCGTTGATCACCAGCCGGCCCTCGCAGGTGTCGCCGACGCCCGAGTACAGGTCGGCCCGGCCGTCCGGCCGCATCACGATGCCGCTGGTAAACGCGCAGTCCGCCAGGTCCGGCACCTTGGGGGTAAAGGGCGGGTAGCGTTTCGCGGTGCCGATCATCTTTTCCTCCCGGGCGTACAGGTGCGCGGGATCCAGCACGAAGGCGATGTTGGTGTACACCTTCATCTCCACGTCGCCCTGCCTGTCCAAGTAACTCTTGTGCCCGATGACGCCGATCATCCCGTCTTTGAGAAGGTAGCACTGGTTGCAGCCGCCCCATTCGCCGGGGCCGAACAGGTTTTCCACCCGCGGCGCGGCCTGTACGACGGCGGCGTTCAGCTCGTCGAGCGTTTGGATGGTCGTAAAGCCCACGATGGCTTCGCTTTTATATTTCTGGGCGATCTCGGGCCCGCGCGGCCGCGAAAATACGCCGATGCGGCCGTCCGCGAGCTCTACCAGCCGAATATCCTTCATTTGTTCGGGCCCCGAGGTGAAGTACGTCAGGTCGCCGGGGTCCGTGCCGCGGTAAAAATAGGCGTGGTAGGTGTCCACCTTCCCCTGCGAAAGGCGCACGTGCGTGCCGCCCAGCACCAGTTCGCCGTGGATGCGGCTGACGAAGGGGTCCTCCAGGGGATAGACCATCGCGTCTTTCACCAGGCGGTAGGCGTCCGTCCCCGTGCGCTCAAACAGCCTCGCCGTGGAATGGGCCCACACCTCGCGGCGCTCCACGCGCCCGAAAAGAAAGGTGCATCCGCCGGCTTCGAACGGAATGGAGCAATTGTACACGTCGTATCCCTCGACGCCCGCGAAGGCCAGCAGATGGGCTTCCATGGGCCCCTGCTGCCGCTCGAAGGCGTCGCGCATGCTTTTGGTATCCAAGCTATCCACATCCTTAATGGCTGCGGGGCGTCCGCGGCCCGACCGCAAACGCCCCGCAGAGTGTGGTTCGGGTTTACTGCTGGTTGTAGGGGTGCTCCGCCAGGAAGGCGTCGAACTGCGCCGTATACTCCTGCGCGTAGGCGTCCAGCCCCGCGTTTTCGCGCTTCTGGTCGACCTTCTCAATCGCGGATTCGATGTCGCTCTCAAAGCCGTCCTTGATGACCATCGCCAGGTCGTTGATGCTGGAAATCTTCGCCGCTTCGCTGGACACATTCTCGTCCACGAAGGAGAAGCCGGAGCCCGGATCCTTGAAGAAGGTCGAGGGATCGGCCAGCACCTTCAGGTAGGCCACCACGTCCTCGGGGGTGGACACGGCGTAACGGGTCATGGAAGGCAGCCAGGAAAGCACGAAGGCGTCGAAGTTATAGGTTTTGCCGTTCTCGTCGGGGATCGTCTCGTACTGGTTGTCGCCCACGGCGTTCCACTGCACGCCCTCGACGCCGTATTCGAACAGGTCGTGGTTGGCCTGGCTTGCGAACAGCCAATCGTAGAACTTCATCACAAGGTCGGGGTTCTGGCAGGTAACGGGGATGCAGGCGAAGTTCCACGCCTGGTAGGTGACGCCGATCTGGTTCTTTTCGCCGTTGCGCATGTTGCGGTTGGCGACGATGTAGCCCAGCTCCGCGTCCGGAATGGAGCTTTCCAGCTGGCTCTTGATGCTGTCGAACGTGTCCGCGCCGCGGATGAACGAGGCGGCCTTGCCGGCGATGAACTGGCCCTGGAAGTCCGTTACGTTCATGCAGTCGGGATCGACGTAGCCCTTATCCATCCACTCTTTGGCAATGCGGTACGCCCACAGCGGATCGGCCTTGGCGGGGTTCTGGTCGTCCATCCACTGGTTGTATTCCTCGTCCAGCGCGGGCACGATGGAGCGGGCGTAGTAGGCGCTGCCGTCGTCGCGAATGATGATATTGTTGTTGTTGCTGTCGCTGTAGGTGTTGTGCTTGGTCGTGGGCGTCGCATACAGGGATTCCACGATGCCGGTCAGGGGATCGGTGGAGCCCAGGAACGTGAAGGGGATCATGCCCGGCTCGTTGGCAAGGATCGCGTCCCAGTAGGCGA
Source organism: uncultured Oscillospiraceae bacterium (assembly GCA_964640955.1). Taxonomy (GTDB): domain Bacteria; phylum Bacillota; class Clostridia; order Christensenellales; family Aristaeellaceae; genus CAXXOK01. Next base: position 40,424 of record CAZXJI010000017.1, read on the forward strand.
TCACGCCGTCTTCGTCGGTCACGGTCACGCCGTACTTGTCCGCCAGATCCTTGCGGTAGTAGAAGTAGCTGCCGCCCGCGTAGGTCTGGGAGAAGGGAATGCCGTACACGTGGTATTCGCCGTCGGGGCCCACGAAGCTGTTGGCGTCCAGGTAATCCTGGTCGAACGCCGCCTTGAGGCCGGGATACTCGTCGTTGTTGAAGTAGTCGTCCAGGCACACCAGCTGCCCCTTCAGCGCCATTTCGTTCAGGCTGGGGCTGGTCCACTGCGCCGCGAAAACGCTGTCCATCGCCTCGCCGGAGGACAGCTTGAGCGATACCTTCTGGCCGATGTCGTCAAAGCCGGTGAAGATGAAGTTGAGCGATACGTCCAGCGTATCGGCGGTTTCCTCCTCAAACTTCGCAAGCACCTGGTCGAAGCCGTTGGGGTAGGTCGAGTTGGAAGGTACGATGAACGTGAGCGTCGTGTGCTCCGCCAGCGCCGTGCCGCCCAGCAGGCACAGTGCGAGCGCGATGGCCAGAATCTTTTTGAACATGAGACAGACCTCCTTGTTATATTGTCACCGGATCGATCCGGCGATTATCCCTTGATGGAGCCGATCAGGATGCCTTTGATGAAGAACTTCTGCAAGAACGGGTATAAAAGCACGATCGGTCCGATGGTCACCATGGCCGTCGCCATGCGCACGCCGATGGTGGGAAGCGTCACGTTGCCCATGGCGGCCAGCGCCTTGGCGCCCATGGAGGATGTGAGGAAATCCACCTGCCGCTGCAGCTTCATAATCAGGAACTGCAGGGTGAAAAGCCGGCTGTCGTCGATGTAGAGGAGCACCTTGTACCACTCGTTCCAGTAGCCCATGGCGGCGAACAGCCCGATGGTGGCGAAGATCGGCTTGGCGCACGGCAGGATGATGCTGAAATAGATCTGCACGTCGGTGGCGCCGTCGATCTTGGCCGATTCCGCCATCGCCTCCGGAAGGGTCTGGAAGAAGTTGCGCATCAGGAAGGTATTGTAGGCGTTCAGCGCGCCGGGGATGATGAGCACCCAGAGGGAGTCGCGCATGCCCAGCACCCGGCTGATGAGGATGTAGTTGGCCACCAGCCCGCCGTTAAAAAGCATGGTGAAGTATAAAAACATGCTGATCGCACCGCGGTACCTGAGCGATTTGACGGAGAGGGGATAGGCGAGCATGCCGGTCAAAAGCAGGGTGAGCAACGTGCCGCCCAGGGTGCTTACGATGGTCACCAGATAGGCGTTGAGCACCGAGTCGGTGCCGGTGAACACCATGCGATAGGCGGTAAAATCCAACTGAGGCACCCAGAGGCTGTAGCCTTCGCGCACCAGGAGGTTTTCGTTGGTGAGCGAGGCGCACAGCGCCATCCACAGCGGCAGCAGGCACACCAGCGCGAAAATCCCGGTCAGGATGTAGGCGATCGTGACCAGCACCTTGTCCCCGGCGCTTTTCTGCATCAGGGGAGAGACGTGTTTGCTCATGTTCTTCTCCTCTCCCGCCTAAAACAGCGCCGTGTCCTTGTCCAGCCGGCGGACCGTCGCGTTGGTGAGCAGCACCATCACAAGGCCCAGCACCGACTGGAACAGCCCGACCGCGGCCGACATGCCGATGTCGTTGTTGGTTCGTAGCGCGCGGTACACGTAGGTGTCGATGACGTCCGTGGTGGAGCGCAGCATCGCGTTGTCGCCCACCAGCGCGTAGATCATCCCGAAGTCGCCGTTGAAGATGCTGCCGACCGAGAGAATCAGCATCATGACCACCGTGGGTTTGAGCATCGGCAGCGTGAGCCGGCAGATGCACTGCCAGCGGGAAGCCCCGTCGATCTTGGCGGCCTCGTACATGTTCTGGTCGATGCCGGTGATGGCCGCCAGGAAGATGACCGTCCCGTAGCCCACGCCCTTCCACAGCCGCAGGAACACCAGGATGCCCGGCCAGACCTGCGCGTTTTGGTAAAAGCGTATCTTGTCCCCGCCCAGCAGGACGATGAACTTGTTGAGGATGCCGTCGTTGGTGCCCAGGAAGGCCAGCGCGAAGATGCTGACCACCGTCCAGGACAGGAAGTTGGGCAGGAACATGAGGCTTTGGGACACCTTCTGGAAGGGCTTGATGGCCAGCTCGTTCAGGAGCACCGCCATGGCGACCTGCATCAAAAGCCCGGTGGAGATGAACAGGGTGTTCAGGTACAGCGTGTTGAAGGTGACCGGCAGCCAATCCTCGCTGGTGAAGAAGAACTCGAAGTTGTTGAACCCCACGAACTTCGAGCCGAAGCCGAAGAAGCCGGAAATGGCGTTATAGTCCACGAACGCGAAGTACAGCCCCGCCAGCGGCGCGTAGTTGAACAGCAGAATGAACAGGATGCCCGGCAGCGCCATCAGGTACAGCCAGCGGTTCTTCCTGAGTTCAAAGCGTATTCCCGTTTTCTGCATGCGCTTCCCTCCCGGTGTTTGCTCGGTTTGCCCCGCGCGGACGGACGCCCGTGCGCCCTACGCCTCCTCCGCCGCGATGAAACGGTCGACCACCAGCTGACGAAACTCGGGCGACAGCGTGGCGAAATACGCCGTGAAGCCCGTGACCCGGACGACCAGATCGGGGTAAAGCATGGGATCCTGGTGGGCCTTCATCAGCTTTTCCTTGTCCAGCACGTTCAGGTTGATCAGCGTTCCGCCTTTTTGCATATGGGTTTTCAAAATCTGCTCCACGCGCTCGATGCCGCCCTCCTCCGCGGAGAGGCCGGGGTCGAACTCCAACTGCAAAGGGCAGGTATTGCCATACCCGGTCTGGATGTCCGCAACGCCGGTCGCCATGGCGGTCACCGCGCCGTCCCTGCGGAAACCGGGGTTGGGGTTGGCGCCGTGGCTGACGGGCTTGCCGGCGTGCCGGCCGTCGGGCGTGGCGCCGACCTCTTTGCCAAACGCGATGGTGCTGGACCAGCTGAACCACCCCGGCACCAGCGAAACGCCCTCCGGCATGGGCTGGTCGGCCACCGTAGCCGCGTACGTTTGGCTCACCCGACGCGCCCAGCGATCCCCGAGGGAATCCCCGCCGCAATACCGCTGCGAGGACTGGAGCATCAGCCGCGTCCGCTCGCCCTCGACCCCTTCGAAATCGCTTTGCAGCGCCCGATACACGTCCGAGAAGGTGAGGCGTTTTTCCTGCGCCACGCGCTGCTCCAGCGCCGCGAACGAATCGGCGACGGTGGCCAGTCCCACGCCGTCCACACCGATGGTTTTGAGCCGCGCGCACACGCTGATGTCCTCGCCTTTTTCCAGGGTGTTTTCCATCATGAGGTTCATCACCAGCTCCGGCATCACGTAGCGCTGCTTGGCCAGATGCAGCTTGATGCCCTCGGCCGTCACGGCCACCGCGCGTTTGAGGTGCGCCGTGAGGCGGTTGTACAGCTCCTCCAGCCCCGGCTCGGCACTCTGGGCCATCATTTCATCCAGCGCGAGGCGGAACACCTTGGCGACGTTGATCTTCACACAGTCGTTGAGCGGGTATTCCACGCCGGGCACCGCCATCCAGTTGCAGCCCACCGCGATGCGCCTTGCCGCGTCGGCGTGGGTGACGCCCGGGTTGCGCTCGTACTTCATCAGCCCCCCGGCGCAGGAGAAGCGCGGCCAGCCGTTGCGATCGTTGAAAATATACTCGACCGCCCGGTGCAAAAATGCCGGGTCGATGTTTTCGTGCATGCGCACGGTGAGGTTGGCGGAGGTGTTCAGCCGGTGCGCCGCTTCCAGCGTGAGCCAGGAAAGCTTGTTGGTCAGGTCGTTGCCGTTTTCGTCCGCGCCGGACAGCTGGTGATAGTGCGTGTCGATCAAAAGCAGGTTCGCCAGCAGGAAAACCGCCTTTTCGTCGTCGAGCGTCCCCTGTTCCACGCCCCTTTGGTAGTAGGGGTACAAAAGCACGTCCAGGTTGCAGCCCGCGCCGTCGCGATCGTAAATGCGCGAAACCACCGAAAACCAGCTGATCCACTGGCATGCCTCGTGGAAGCTCTCCGGCGGCGACAGGCGCACCGCCTGGTTCACCCGGAGCATCTCCCGCAGGCTTTCCAGCAATTCCGGCCGCGTCTCCACGGCGATGAGCCGCCGGATTTCTTCGATGTGGCGGTCGATGAAGGCGACGATGGAGCGCACCGTAATTTCCTCGGCCAGGTAAAACTCCGCCTTGGCGGGGTTGCGGCGGCGGCAGGCCTCGATTTTGTTGAGCAGGCCGCCGAAGCCCAGCCGCAGGCCGATGCGGTAGTCGCAGGCGAAATGGGCGTCCGCGCCGATGCCGCAGTTGATGCCGTATTTTTGCTGCTCCGGCTTGAGATCGTCGTAGGGGTACAGCTTCTCGAAGCTCCCGGAGCGGTAGTAGGGCATCATGTCCGCCCAGCGTCCGCACATTTTCTCCAGCGGATCCACGTAGACCGGATGATTTTGAAGCATGGCCTGAAAGTTGAGGGCGTTGCCGACGGCGCCGTAGAAAAAGTCCCTATCCGCGGTCGGAAGCGGCGTGAAGCGGTAGCCCTCCGGCAGGGGAACGGTGCCGTAATCGTCGCTGTCCATGTAGCCGTTCTGGCGTTTCTTGTCCAGCGTGTGCCGTATTTTCTTCTCGCGCAGCAGGGCGAGCCTTTCCCGATCCGTGATCATGTGACGATCCTCCCTGCGATCCGTACGTTTGGGCATTCGCGGCGGGCGATTCCCGCCAGTTCCCGCATCCGGTTTCCATCCGGCGTTACGAAGCGTTGCTGTTCAAACTGCCCTTTGCTCAGCCCCAGCGGATGATAGGGGAGCAGCTCGTAGTACAGAAGCGTGGGCAGCTTTCCCACGAAGGCCGCGATGGCGGCGATCTCGCCGTCCTCGTTGTTCACGCCGCCCACGACCGGCGTGCGCACGATCAGCGGGCGGTTGACGCGGCTCAGGTTGCGCAGGATCGTCTCGTTGCCGGCGCCGGTGTAGCGCCGGTGCTTCTCGCTGTCCCAAAGCTTCAGGTCGGCCATCACCAGGTCGCATTCCCTCACCACGGACGCGAGCGCTTCCCAGGCGCCGAACAGGCAGGTTTCCACCGCGGTGTGCACGCCCTGCGCCCGCAGTTCCTTTAGCAGCGCGGACACGAACCGGCTCTGCGCGGTCGGCTCCCCGCCGGAAATCGTCACGCCGCCGTCCTTGCCGTAATACGCCTTATCCATAAGCGCGACGCCGACCGCCTCGGAAACGCTCATCCGTTCGCCGCAAAGCACCCGTGCGCCGGAAAAGCAGCCCTCGTCGCAGTGGCCGCAGTGGATGCACCGCTCGGGGTGGTATACGGTCTCCGGCTCGAAGCGGATGGTTTCGGGGTTGTGGCACCAGGCGCAGTGCAAAGGGCAGCCCTTCATGAAAATCGTCGTGCGGATGCCCGGCCCGTCGTGTACCGAGCAGCGCTGAACGCTGGCGACCGTCCCCCGTAATAACTCCATGCGAATGGTTCCCCTTCGGTTCCCGTCGGCGGCCGCGCAGGCTTGCATCTGGGCCGCTTTCGTATATCAAACGTTTGATTATTGATATACTACCATAATGTACATGCGTCGTCAAGCCATTTGCCGGTTTTTATTTTTCAACCGAACTCAAGTCATTAACGCCGGTATGAATTCGTATCAGGGCAGCATCAGCTGCGGCGCGAGGCTGACGGAGGAAACCCGCTCGCCGGAAACGGCCCGGAGCAGGTTGTTCACGGCCAGGCGTCCCACTTCGTACGCCGGCTGGTAGACCGACGGGAAAGGCCGCTCCAGCAGGGGCATAAAGCTCAGGTAGTCAAACCCGGTGATCACGAAATCCTCCATGGGGAAACCCGCTTCCCGCAGCGCGTCGCGCACGCCCACGGCGATCACGTCGCTGACGCACGCGATGGCGCGCGGAATGCGCTGCTTGCGGGCAATCATGTTTCGAATGACGTCCACGCCGTTTTGCAGGTTAAAATCGTCGCAGTCGACGGTGACGACCGTCGCCCCGCCCTCCGCGGCGGTTTTGAGGAAGGCTTCTTCCCTGCGGCGCATCAGGTGGTGAATGTAAAGGATGTCCCGGTGGCCCTGGTCGAGCAGATAGCGCGCCGTCAGCACGCCGCCCTGCGCGTCGTCCACGTCCACGTACAGGGTCCCCGGCACGTCGAAGCGTTCCATGCAGAAAACGATCTTCACGTTGTGCGCCACCATCTGCCGAAGCATTTCGCCGATCTCCTCAGCCATGGGAATGTAGGGGTTGGGCGCGTAGATCAGGCCGTCGATGTTCATTTTGCGCACCGCGTGGACGGCCCGCTGCTCCTCGTCGTTGCCGCGATAATAGCGGTAGACGAAGTCGTACCCGCATTCCTTGGAGCCTTCCACCAGCCCGCGCAGAAGCTCGGTATAGATGGAAATGGAATAGTTGACGCCCAGCGGCATCACCACGGCGATCAGCTCGTTTTTGCCCATGCGCAGGTTGCGGGCCCGCATATCGGGGGAGTAATTCAGGTCCTTCGCCGCCTTGCGCACGCGCAGGATGACCTCGTCGGAGGCGGAGGTGTTGCCCATGCTCCGGCTCAGGATGCGGGACACCATCGAAACGGATACGCCGGCCGCCTGGGCCACGTCGCTCAGTTTCGCTTTTTCCCGTTTTTCCAGTTTCGCCACGGCGTTCACCTGTTTTCGTTTTTTAGATAGGGTATTGCCTGTATTGTATCATCTTCGGCGAAAAACGCAAATATCAAACGTTTGATAAAGTATATCACATCGAAGCGCGCATGGCAATGGCTACGCCCTTGCGCTCGAAAAGGCACCGGCGTGCTTTCCGTGGGCTGTGAACGCGGCTGAAGCAAAGACACCCCAAACCCATAGGGTTCGGGGCGTCAGCCTGCCCCAAAAGCCCAATCTGCGTTGTCGGCCGCGGGATGGCAAGGGGTATCACTTACGAACGAGTAAGCTCAATCCGTCCGTTTTGTTGTCGCATCGCTTCCCTGCCGGTCGCGCTGCTCTGCAAAACGTCTCAACCTTATCTCGCTAGCCGCTTCGCGGCTGTGCCCACAGGGCACGCGCTCGTTTCGGTTGCCCCTTGCCACCCTTGCTTCCTAGCATCTCGGACTTTTTGAACAGGCTGACAGTGTGCCTGCAAAACGAGGGTTCTCTTTGCATGGCTCCGGCATCCGCCGCCCGGTTTTCCGCGGCTCAGGACTCCTCTTTTTGCGCCAGGCTGTGCGCCGGCTCGTGATTTGAAGCGGTCAAAAACTCCTGCGCGATGCCGTACCCGTTGCGGTCCGTTCCGTTGTGGTTGCGCTCCTCGATGCACGGGATGAACGCCTCCACCGCGGCCGGGTCGAACTGCGTGCCGCTGCAGCGGCGCAGCTCGCAAATAGCCTGCCGGTAGGTTTTCATCGGCTGGTAGGGGCGAAGCGACGTCATGGCGTCGAAAGCGTCCACCACCGTAAGCAGCCGCGCCAGGGGGTGAATCTCCTCGCCTTTCAGCCCCAGGGGATAGCCCTTGCCGTCGTAGCGTTCGTGGTGCTGCAATACGATGGGTTTGATCTCCTCCATCGCTTCGTTGTTTTTGATGATGTCCACCGCGAATTGCGGATGGCACTTGAGAATCGCCCATTCCTCGTCGGTCAGCGGCTCGGTTTTGATGAGGATCTCTTCCGAAATATTGATTTTGCCGATGTCGTGCAGATACGCCGAATAGACCAGCTTGCGCTTTTCGTCCGGATCCAGCTGCAGGCGGTCGGCCAGAAGCGTGCAATAGTACACCACGCGTTCCACGTGCCGGTAGGTGTACTTGTCCTTGGCGTTGATCACGGCGATCAGCGTTTTGATCTGGGTGATGACCTCGGGGGCGAAATGGAATTCGTCCAGAATGGAGAAATACGATTCCACGCGGTTCTTGCAGAGGAACTTGGCGCGGTAGCAGGCGTCGTCCGCACTCTTGATGAGTTCCGAATCGGTCTTGACCTTGCCGGGCAGGGACGATACGCCGACCGAAACCGTCATGTTCGCGCCCGGCAGGTTCTCCTGACCGTCGAAGGGGTATTCCTGCACGGCGCGGCGGAGCTTTTCGGCCTCCGCGATGGCCTGCTCCTCGTCGTAGCCCGTCAGGAGCGCCACGAACTCCTCGCCGCCGTAGCGGGCGAGGAAGGTGTCCTTGGGGAAGGTCGCTTTCATGATCAGGGCGATGGAACGCAGCACGTCGTCGCCCTTCTGGTGGCCGTAAAGGTCGTTATAGTATTTGAAGTTGTCGATGTCGATAAACAGAAGCGACACCGATATGCCCTCCTGGGCGGCTTTCTTCGTCTGCGCGGAGAGAAATTCGTAAAAGTGCCGGTGGTTGTAAAGCTCCGTCAAACCGTCGAAATTGGCGACGTCCTTCAGGTACTTGATGTGCTTCTTGCGGATGTCGTCGTAGTAGCCGACCGTCCAGGAAACGATCATGAATACGCACGCGAGCACGATGTCGCTCTCAAAATAGGTATTGACGCCTTCCTTGGGCGCAAAGATCAGATCGACGCCCAGGACGATGACGGCGGAAAGGCCCGCGACGGTCAGGCTTGACTTTTGGCTGCACTCGATGCTGGTGAACAGGATGACGAAAACGAAGAGGAATTTGTAGTTGCTTTCGTAGGAGCCGGTCATGATGACCGACGCCAGCGCAATCGACATGGAGATGATCGGGTCGATCAGCTTGCGGGTAACGGCCTTGTTGACGATCTTGTTTTGCAGGAAAATCCATAGCGAATAAATAATAAGGATGGCTAAAAGAATGGTAATCGTCAGAATGCCGTGCGTAACGTATAGCAGAAAATCGGGTTTCTTGGAATAATATTGTAGAAAAGCGATCGCAGGAAAAGCGAGCGATGAGATCTTGATGATATTCAGAATTTGCTGTATTTGGACTTTGTTGTCGTTATCCAAAACCGATCACTTCGCTTTCCTTCCGTTGCTTGAGGCGGGCGAAGATGGGAGGCGACGAATCGCCTCCCACTGCGCACTCCTTACTCGTTACGGAGAGACGCGGGCTCCTCGGGCTGATAGAAGAACCAGTAGCAGGCCGAGGTGGCCACCAGCGCCGCGACAACGGTGCCGATAGCGGCGAGCACGCCGTAGAATTTCTTCATCTTCAGGACTCCTTTCTCAAAGATTTAGGTAGATCATTCAGCTTATTCAGCAGAATGGCACCTAGCGGTGTTAGCGTCATGGCTTGCCAGGTCGAGCCGAAAAGAAGGCTGATCCCGTAGGAACGGAACGCCGGAAACCTGGCCGTCAGGAAAAGAAAAAGCAGCTGCAGGCAGAAATAAACGGTAATGATAATAAAGCTGCCTTTGCGCATCCGCTTGATTTTCTTTTCGCTTTTAATCGGCTTGTTGGGCGAATCCACGGGAACGTAACGGTACGCGACCCAGTAGATGAGGGCGTAGAGGAGGAGCACGGCCGCGAGCATGACGCCGGTATGGTAGGCCGGAACAAGCAGCCTGGACGCTACGGCGGCCAGCGTGCAGTAAACGACGCTTACGACGGTGCAGAAATCCGCATCGTACGCGTGCGCGCCGCCGCTGTACTTGCGCAGGATGCTGACGGAAAAGCAGACGATCAGCGCCTCGACGGGCGCGCCGACGAGCAGGCCGAACAGCAGCGCAAGCAAAATGGTCACGCCGATCTGTACGACGGCCAGCAGCCCGTAGGCGACGACCGCTTCTTTTTCCGCGTCGTATCCAAGCGATACGGCGATTTTACTGGTCAGCTTCCTTACCCATTTTTCCATTCTCGCTCTTCCTCTTGGCGATCGCCTTGGCGATAAAATACCCGGCCACGGTAAAGAGGCCCAGGAACACGGTGGACGGCGCGGTGTAGATGGCTTGCGTAAGCTCGTTTCCGGAGTTCACCAGCACGTTGGCCTGCTCGGAACCGTAGAGGACGGTCAGCAAAACCACGTTGAGGATCTCGGAAACGGCGGTGAACACGAGGATGATCACGGAGGCGATCATCGCGCGCACCATTTTGGTCAGGCCGACGTGGTAAACGAGCTGATAGCTGAAAATCATCACGAAAAGCGACAGTACCGTATTGATCCCCAGCGTGATGGGAAGAAAACGGATCAGATACGTGATGACGATGTAAAGGCCGCTGAGCATGAGGTATTTCTTTTTCTCGACCCTTGTGCTCGTCAGAATCTGCATGCCCCAGGCGACCAGAAAGCCCTCCGGTATGCCCTTGAGTAATAACATGGCGATACTTACCGCGATACCGTCCATAACGACGTCCTCCTTTTCAGCCGTCTGCCCGCGCGCCGCCGTAGCGGCCGTTGACGGCCTTGATCAACGCGTACAGGGCGACGCATACGAACAGGTGGATCAGCACGTCGCCCGGGCTCAGGATGCAGTAGCCGTAATCGATGTAGTCGGTCAGGAATTTCAAATGCGTGTCCGGCCCCCCCAGCGAATGGATGGTGTCGGCCGTGCAGATGACTTCGTTGGTGATGTACCCGGTCAGGTAGGAAAGCGACGGATACACCGGCATGCGCCCGTTATTCTGCGCCATCGCCAGCTTGTTGAGCAGCGTGCCCGCGACAATCAGCGAGGAGCCCACCAGCGCCGGCTTGTAAAGCTTAAAAACCAGTATGGCAAACAGAAAGGACAGGATGACGGCCGGTTCGGTATAGGGTACGAGGGGAACAAAAACATAGTTCCGGGCGAAAATGCTGCCCTGAAAAACGACCAGCACGCACTGCATGAAAAGGATCGGGTAGAACGTCCACGTGCGAAAAAGATATTTCAGCTTATATCGCTTGATTTTCGCAAGGATGCATACCGCGATAATTTCTACAACCACGACATGCCCCTCCCGTCGTCGTTACGGATTTACAATCATGAATAGGATACCAAAAAAAGCGATAAAAAACAACGTTTTGTTTTTTTTTCTTTTTTATATTTATACACATCGTGCACAGACAACAGGACGGAATTGTGAACAGAACTGAGAATTGGAGAGGAAAGGGATGATTAAATATGCACCATATGGAAACGCAATGGCTCCGTTACCAGTCCGGAAAGGCCGCGGAGCTCCCGTTTCGGCCGAAAGCGCTGCCCTTCCGGCGATCGCCGCGGACCGGGAAACGAGAAAAACAGACCTCCGAACCAAGCGGTTCGGAGGCGGAGAAAGTCGAAAGCCATCCTGGGGAAGGCACGAAAGCGCTCACGGGCCGAAATTCCCGAACGGTGTGCTTAAAAGCCGAACAGGGCCGTCAGTTTCTGCCAGAAGTTGAGCGTTTCGGCCTCCGGCTCGGGCGCGGCCGCCGCTTCGGGCAGCTCGATGGCGGCGGTCTTGAGCACGAACTGCACGGCGGTCACGTCGGTGTTCCTGGCCGACACGAAGGACACCACGGCGTCCCCGTTGCCGGTGATACCGCCCAGCGCCTCGTCGATCTGGGCGCCCAGGGTGTCGGCCATGCCGGCGGTCTGCGAAGCCAGCTCGCCCGTGCCCTCCTGGTAGGAGGCCAGGCCGTCCCGGAGGCCGTCGGCCCCGGTCTGCAACTCGGCACCCGAGGCGGTAAGCGTATCGGCGGAAGCGGGCAGGGCGGCGAGCGAATCGGACAGCTGCGTCGCGCCGCCGGCCAGGGTCGCGGCACCGTCGCCGAGTTGGCTTACGCCGTCCAGGTAACTCGTAAGGCCCGCCACGAACTGGGTGACGCCGTCCAGCTGAGCCTTGACGTCCGCAAGCGCGTCCACGCCGCCCAGCATCTGCGCGTAGTTGTCCGGGGTGAGGGTGGGCAGCTGCGAGCCGCTCTGGCTCAGCTGCGCGTTGACGGTATCGAAGGTCGCCTGCTCAAGGGCGGTCGCGGCGGCCAGCAGCTGCTCGTTTTGCGCCGTAAGCGAGCTCAGCCCTTCGCTCAGCGAGGTTGCGCCCGTGTCGAGCTCGCCCGCGCCGTCGCCGAGCTGGCTCAGGCCGTCGGTCAGCGAGGCGACGCCCGCCAGGTACTGTGTAAGCCCATCGGCGAGCTGCGCCGCGCCGGTTTGCAGATCCGCCGCGCCGCTGTCGAGCGAGGCGATGGCGTCGGTGAGCTCGGTTAACCGGGAGGCGATGGCCTCCTCGTCCACGCTGATATCCAGGTTCATCTTCACCCCGGCGAGCGTGACGGCGTCCATCGCAAAATCGTGCACGGTCGCCTCCACCGTGTACGTCGCCTCCTGCCCCGGCAGCAGGGTGAAGCTCAGCTGCCTCTGGCCCGCGGCCTCGGCGACGGTGGCGTTATCGGCCCGGATATCCTCGCAAAGAGAGGTGTCCAGCAGCACCGCGATCTGCAGGGCGTAGTTCAGGAAAAAGGTCTCGTTCACATCCTTGTTTTGGCTTACGGCGATCCGCAGGACCATGTCGCCGCTCTGCCCGGCCAGCTCGGCGGGGGCGACGGCCTGACCGTCCAGCGTATAGGTGACGGCGATGTTCCACGGCAGCGCCGTGCTCGCCGGCGTACCCTGGTAATAGAAGCGCTCGGCGTCCGTGTGCACGGTGATCTCGTCTCCGTTTTGGACGATGGCCTCGGTGCCCGTCAGGTTTTCGACGGCCGTATAATCGCCGTAGTCCGTCAGGTCGCCGCCGCCGGAGAGGATATTGACCACGTAGAGCGCGTCCACCGCGCCGGAGGCGTCCAGCATTCCGTAGACGACCTCCTCTTTGGGCGTCGCCGCGCCCTCCGCGCCGGCGAAGGAAACGCAGAATACCGACAGGGAAAGGGCCAGCAGCAGGGAAAGCGTCTTTTTCATCATAACGATTGCTCCTTGGTTCAGGTTGCCGGCCGGCGGCGTGCGCGGGCCGGAAAAAATCGGCGTTGGGAAGAGAAACAAAGGATTACGGCTTTTCGGCCGGGGCGGGCGCGTTCGCCGCCGTACCGTTCGGCAGGCCGTTCGCGCCGTTCGCCGGCTCCTCCGGCCCACCGCGGTGGAAACCCCCGCCCAGCGTGGTTTTGCGGATCACCGTGTCAAACAGGGTCAACAGCGCCGGCAGCACCGTGACGACCATCAGCAGCGAAAACAGCGTTCCGCGGCCCAAAAGCGTTCCCAGCTCCGCGACGATGGCGTTGGTGGAGGTCATGGCCAGGGTGAAGCCCGCCGTGGACAGGATGGCCGCCGAGGTGATCAGCGCCAGAATGTTGTCGCCCAGCGCCTTGCGAATGGCCTCGCGCTTGGGGAGCTTTCGGCGGTTGCCCAGGTACCGGTCGGCCAGCAGGATGGCGTAATCCACCGTGGAGCCCAGCTGCACGGTGCTGATGACCAGATAGCCGATAAAGTTGTACGTCTGCCCCGTAAAGTAGGCCAGCGAGAGGTTGAGCCATATGGCCGACTCGATGGTGAACAACAGCAGGAACGGGATGCTCAGGGACTTGTAGGTGATCAGCAGCACCAGAAAGATGCCGATGACGGCGCACAGGTTGACCACGCCCGTATCCCTGGAAACGATGGTGCGCATGTCGTAGAGCGTTGCGCTCTCCCCGGCGAGCCAGGTGTCGCCGTCGTAATAGGCTTCGGCGGTAGCGTCGACCGCCTCGACGGTCGCAAAGGCCGTATCGCCCTCGTAATCCGTATCCGTATACAGGATGATGCGGGTATAGTTGGCGGAATAGAAGTTGTCCGTCACCGATTCGTCCAGATAGGCCGCGGGTACCGACGCGCCCACCGTGGCCGCGTAGGACACCACCTGCGTCACGTGGGAAAGTTCGGCAAGCGCCTCGCTCAGCTCCGCCTCGCGCCCGGCGTCCCCGCGCGGCACCAGCAGCACCAGCGCGTTCTCCTTGCCGAAGCGCTGCTCGATGGCGGCCGCGTCCTGCCCGGCGCGGGAGGAAGCGGCCAGGTCGCCCATGCCGTACAGGAAGTCGATCTGCCGCTGCGCCAGGAAGCACGGCAGCACGATCAGCACCACGATGATGAGCATCGGCACGCTGACCTTGCACAGCCAGCGGCCCGTCTTCTTCAATTCGGGGATGAAGGGACGGTGGCGGGTGCGTTCGATCAGCTTATCGGCGGCCAGCGTTAGCGACGGCAGGAAGAGCATCACCGACGCGAAGCTCAGCAGCACGCCCTTGACCAGGTTGAGCCCCAGGTCCGGCCCGATGCCGAAGCGCATGAACATCAGCGCCAGAAAGCCGATGGCCGTGGTGGCGGCGCTGGCGGCGATGGCGGGCAGCGCCTTTCTCATGGCGCGGCGCATGGCCTCCTGCGGCTCGTAGCGCTTGCGGTAGGCGGCAAAGCTGTGCAGCAGGAATATCGCGTAATCCAGCGATACGGCCATCTGCAGAATGGGGCTGACCGTCTGGGTGATAAAGCTGACCTCGCCCCAGAAGGCGTTGGTGCCGATGTTGATGAGCACCGCGACCCCGATGGACAAAAGGAACAGCAGCGGTTCCACCCACGAGCCGGTGGTCAGAACCAGAATGAGCAAAATGACCGGCACCAGGATGAGCATGGCGTTGATCACTTCGGTGTAGCTCATTTCCTGGGCGTTGGCGGTGTTCACCGCGTCGCCGGATACGGCGTTGTTCTCGCCGATCAGCGCGCGGATGGCCGCCACGGTGTCCTTCTCCCGGCCGTTTTCAACGGTCACGGAGTACAGGGCGGCCCCGTCCTGATAATAGGCGGAGACGGTCGCCGCGTCCAGCGCCGAAAGCGGGGTGGTCAAAAGCGTCCCGCGGCCGACCACGTCGTCAAGCCACGTGACCGCGGCCACCCCGTCGAGCGCTTTGAGCTCGTCGGCATAGCGTAGCGCCTCGTTTACGTCCACGTCCGTTATCATAACCCGGGCGTTGGGCAATTCGCCGCCGAACTCGCTCTCCATCAGGCTCAAAGCCTGGGTGGAAGGCGCGTCGGCGGGCAGGTAATCCACCATGTTGTAGTTGACCGTCACCAGCTGCGCGAAAAACGGGCTGACGGCGGCGAGCACGAGAAAGAGGATCAGGAACCATTTGCGGTGCCGTAGCACCCAACCTGCGCTTTTGTCCATACGTTACGCTTGCGGCCGGTCGTCGCAGCCCGGTTGTGAAAGGGGCGGCATGCGGCCCGATAGCCCTCCTTGCCTGGATAAGGTCGCGAAGAATACCGACACGATGTTGACATTCAACACAATGTATAATATAATCACTCGTGTTGGATAAGTCAACCGACACTTGCACCCGTTGTGTCCGTAGCCATACAGATTGCCGGAAAATGTTGCCTAGTCACGGATTGTTTACATTTGGGAGGCGTCTATGCGTATCAAAAAGGATGACCGCAGGGTGAAATACACCAAAATGGTGCTGCGCGACAGCCTGATGAAGCTGCTGGCGGAGAAGGATATCTCCCGCATCACCATCAAGGAAATCTGCGAAAACGCGGATATCAACCGCGCCACCTTCTATGCCCACTATACCGACCAGTACGACCTGCTCGACAAGATCGAAAACGAGCTGTTCGACAATATCCGCGTGTATTTAAGCAAATTCGAGCGTGCCGGCGCCCCGCGCAGCGACTCTGAGTGGAGCGACACGGTGGGCATGGTAGCCAACATCTTCGACTATCTCAAAGAAAACGCCGCCCTGTGCAAGCTGCTGCTCAACGACAAGCGGAACCTGGACTTCCAGAAGCGCATCATGACGCTGGTGTACGACCCGTACTTCACCCAGCTGGGCAGCGGGGACACCTTTACCGCGGAGGAGATGGAGTACGTGTACGCTTTCGCGCTCACGGGCTTCGTGGGCGCGGTGCAGGCGTGGCTGGACAACGACATGCGCCAGAGCAGCCGCGCGATTGCGGAACTGCTGGTGAGGCTGTTCTACCGTATTTCGGATGGGCTGCAGAAAAAGAACTGATTTTGTTTTATGCAAAAAGGCGCCGGATACCGATATCCGGCGCCTTTCCTTTGTGTAAAACGACGGGCGGCGGCATTAGCGCCGCGTTATTTCAGCAGATCGTCGCAGGTCGGCGTGCTGACGGGCTCGGCGTCCGCGCCCAGCACCGTTACCGGCAGCGCCACAGGCGCGAGGGGGACGCCGGCCGGCGGCTCCGCGGGGGCGATCAGGGTGAAGGGCGTGCCGGCGCAGACGCGCCTTACAAAATCCGCAACGCCGGTCAGCGGCGTATCCAGCGCGACTCCGGAAAGCTCCGGCCACCGCAGGCTGTGGATGTCGCTGCCCGCCAGCATCGTAAGCCCGAGGTTTTTGGCATAGCGGTACGCGTGCCGGTTCGATGCCGGCGTATTGGGGACGTTGTAGACCTCCGCGCCGTCCACGCAGGCGGTGTTCAGGTAGATGCGGTGAAGGTATTCCCGGTCGCGGAAGGGGTGGGCCTGCACCACGCAGCCGCCGTATCGCCGCACCTCGCGGTACTGCTCGGCGCGCGTCCAGCGCTTGACCTCGGGATGCGCGTACAGCCACGCCTTGTCCAGCCCGTAAACGAGGTACTCGTCGCCGTCGTAGTTTTGCTCCCAGCCGAAAAACACCGGGAAGCCGCGCTTGTCGCCCTCGTCTTTAGCGTCCTCGTACCCCGAGCAGAAGCGGTCGACCTGCTCGCGCCACGGCAGGAAGCGATCCACCGCCGTGTTGCCGCCGAAGAAATGATCGGTCACGAAAATGCCCGCGTAGCCCAGGTCCTGGTAAAAGGGAATGTAATCGCGGCCGCGGACGACGCTGCAGGCGCTGGCCTGGGCCGTGTGCAGATGGGTCTCGTACCGGTAGAGCATGAACGACGTCCTTTCGGGCCGGCCGGTGAAAAAAGGCGGCCGCGCGGCAAGCGGATGACACGCGATCGGGCGGGCGGCGCGTTAAGGCGCGCGACGCCTGCGCCGCGGGGGAGATTCGGCGGAAGCGGGCGGGTCCGCCTTCGGTGTCTCCGGTTTTTTCGTTGCGGGCGGCGGTGCGGCCGCTTCGGGCGCGCCGCCGTTGGCTTTGTCCGGCGCGGGCGGCTTGCCCTTTGCTTCGGGTTTGGCGGGCGGCGGATTGCCGGGGCGCGGCGCGGGCCTGCCCTGCTGCGCGGCGGGGCGCGCCGCCGCCTCTCCCCTGCCGGACGGCCGGGGCGGCCGGAAAGCCAGCTTCTTCTTGGGCGGATCGTGAGGGGCCGGGGTATCCAGCACGCGGTAGAAGCGCGGGTCAAAGGCCACGGCCAGCAGGAAGCGCACGCGCCGGAACACGGAGGAGCCGCGATACCCTTTGCGGAACACCTCGCGGGCGCTGTGCACCTGTTCGGGGCCGGGCGCGACCCGGCTGTAGTTGCTCAGCGCCAGAATGCTCCACAGCGGCAGGATGGGCGTGGGGAAGCCCCGTACCCCGTCCACGCGACGGGCGAAGCTGAGCGGCGTTTCGCCCTTCTTAGGCTGGCGCTTGGCGTACCCCAGCAACCGCCGCACCGCCGCACCGTAGACGAATACGCGCGCCCTGGCGTCCGGTTGCCGTTTGGCGATGTGATCGGGCATGCGCAGCGCGATGCGCGTGACCAGCGCCGCGACCGCCGCCGCGGCCAGCAGCCACAGCCACGGGAAAGGGTTGGGCGTGTCGTCCTCGGGGGTGGCATCGGGGTTGTCGTCCGATTGATCCTGCGGCGGCTGGGACGGCGTCGGCGTGGGCGGCTGGGCGGAGGTCCCCGGCTCGGGCGTCGGCGTGGTGGTATTCTGCTCGTCGGACGTGGAGGTGGGCGTGGCCGTGGGGGTCGGCGAGGGCGAGGGTGAGGGGGACGCCTGCGCGTCGCCCTGCGTCTGGTCGGGTGCGGTGGTGTTTCCCTCCTGAAGCGGCGTCGGGTCGAAAGGCACCCAGCCGAAACCCTCGAAATAGACCTCCGTCCACGCGTGCGCCTCCCGGCCGGTTACATAGGCGAAGCCGTCCGACGCGGGCTGGGCCAGAAAACCCTCCACGTAGCGCGCGGGCAACCCCGCCATGCGACACATGACCGTCATGGCCGAGGCGTAATAGGTGCAGTAGCCCTCCTTGCCCACGTAGAGGAAATACGTCACAAAATCCAGGTTCGTCGGCGGCGTTTGGGGGGTGAGGGTGTAGCGGTAGTATTTCTGCAGGTGCCGCATGATCGCCATGGCTTTGCCATAGGGCGTGCTTTCGTTCTGCACGATGTTCTGCACGTCGCTGTATACCTTCTGCTCCATGTGGCCGGGCAGCTGGGTGTAGGTATCGTAGAACTCCGAGTAATACGCGTCGTCCTTCTGGGCGGCGTTGATCAACGCCTCCAGCCCCGCGTCGCCGCCCTCGAAAACCGGCGCGTACACGGTGTAACGGTCGCCCAGCTTCAGATCGCGGGTGATGAACAGCTCGCTGGACTCGTTAAAATAAGCCACCATGTCGCCCGTCATGGTCAGGGAGCGCAAAAACACCGGCGTGAAAACGGTGGAGGCGGCGTCGTTCTGCATCTGTACGGAAACGGCCTTTTCGTCCAGCAGCGCGGAAACGCTGCGGATGGCCTCGCTGGGCATCAGCTCCAGAAAGGCCTTGCGGCGCTGGGCCTGCCAGCGGGGGTTGATGTAGAGGTAACGCTTGCCGCTGGAGGTGTCGGTGAAGGAACGGCCGTCGTAATAGTCCCTGGAAACGGCGCGCAGAAGGGTCTTCCGGTCGGTCTTGACCATCATCACGGGAAAATCGGTGGGTTGCGCCTCGCCGCCCAGCTGGTTGTTGCCCATAGGGTAGTAGCCGTAGCTGCCCAGGGTGAACACGTCGCGCGGCTCGGTGAAGAACAGATAGTTGGTAATGGTCTGCTTAAGCTCCGTAGCGGCCGTTTCCAGCGGCGCGAGCGTCACCCGGCCGGCCGGCGTGAGCAGGAAGGACAAAAGCACTGCGACCAGCGCCATGGGCAGCACGTGCAGCAGGTTGATCTTCTCGTGCGCTTCCTGCGACATCATCAAAAGCAGCGCCACCAGCGCGGGCGCCACGTACCAGAACAGGTGCCCCTTGCCCAGGCTCCACAGCCCGAACAGCGTGACCACCACGATCAGCGCCGAAGGGAGGAAGCCCACGCCGCGCTTGGCGAACACGAAGCTCAGCACCGTAACCAGCGCCGTCATAAGCCCGGCCACCTGCGCGCCGTACACGGGCAGCGCGACCGTATAGCCGGAAAAATACAGCGCCATGGCCTTGAAGCCTTCCCACGCATCCCCCAGCAGCCCGGCGTGGGACAACAGAAACTGCGCCGCCGTGCCCACGCCCAGCAGTACGGCCAGCAGCACGCGCAGCTTTCTGGTAGACGAAAACACCGTGAAAACGACGAGCGTCCCCAGCGAGATGAGCAGCGAGGCGACCAGGTAGCGATCCAGCTCGAAGGCGAGCAGCAGGGGTACGGTGATGCCGGCGGACAGCAAAAACGCCACGCCCAGCCGGGTCAGCGGCTCCTTATGCATCAACGCCGGTTTGCGCAACGCCGCGCCCCCTTTCCCCATTCCCGCTTCGGGCGCCTCACCCCTGGGGCGAGACGAAATTGACCTCCACGCCCTGCTGCTGCAGACGGCCGACCAGCGCTTGCAGGTCGCCGTCCTTGGGGGTGAAGGTGACCAGGTAGAGCCGGACGTTGGGCCCCATGCGCTTCATGCGGCCGATCAGGTCCACCAGCACGCTGGTCAGCCGCGTGGTGATGATGACCACCGCGCCGGTCTTGCGCAGGTCGTTCATCTGCATGAGGATGACGCGCTCGAACTGCTCCGTTTCGTTGAACGTGCAGCGCGCCAGCTCCTCCAGAAGGATCGTGAGCCCCATGCTGCCGTGGTACTCCATGGGCCGGTCGCCCACCAGCGGCAGACGCACGGGGTTTTCGTGGCTGATCTGGCAGCTGACCACCGAGGCCGCCGTTTCCAGCACCGCGTCCTGCAGGTAATTGAGCTTGTCGGGGTCCATCCCCGCGGGCAGGGCGGGCGGAGAGGTGTCCATCAGCACCAGCGCGTCGGGCAAAGCCGGCTCCTCGAACTGGCGGATCATCAATTCCTGCTTGCGGGCGCTCATTTTCCAGTGGATGCGCTTGAGTGGGTCGCCGGGCTGGTAGCCCCGCACGTCGCTGGGGCTGGAGGGGTCTTCCATGGCGCGCTTCATGGTCTCCACGCCCATGTCGCCCGCGGCGAAGGTGAGCGGCTCCACGTCGAAGGGCACCGGCAAAACGAGCAGCTCGTTGCCCGCGCTCTCCGGCTTATGCTCTTTTTTGAAAAAACCGAACACGTCGCTGACGGTAAAGCTTTCCACGCCCGGGAACATGGCCCCCACGTGCTCGGCCGCGAAGCGGTAGGCCACCTTCTGCCGGCGGCGGCCCAGCTGCGTTAAATGGATGGTGGCCGCCGGCGTGTTGCTGGTGGCGCGCATCCTGAGGCTCACGGGGGCGATGGGGAGGATGCTTTTATGGCTTACGGAGACCTCCATGGACACGTTGTCGCCGCGGTTGACGCGCGTGTTGTTTAGCCCGTGGGTGACCCGTACGGATTTTTCCGCCAGCCGGACGCTCAGGAAAGCCAGCGCCCACGCGATGGCGATGAGCAGCGCCAAAAGCAGGTACAGCCGGTTGCCCATGGACAGGGCGCACAGCAGCAGAAAAACGAAGCTGACGCCCAGGCTGATTAACGTCGATTTCATGGTACCGTCCTTTGATGCGGGGGCCGCATGGCTCGCCCGTTCCCGCCGGCCGTCAGGAAAGGCGGATGGGCACGGGCACGTTTTCCATGACCGCCACGAGGATCCGCTCGGCGGTGATGCCCTTCATTTTGGCTTCGGGGTTGGGAAAGATGCGGTGCGAAAGCACCGGGATCGCCATGCGCTGCACGTCCTCGGGAAGGATGTAGTCCCGCTCGTTGAGCAGGGCGCAGGCCTGCGCGCCGCGGATGAGGGCGATGGCGCCGCGCGTGGATACCCCGAGCTGAAGGGAGGGGTGCGTGCGCGTCATGGCGGCGATGTTGGCGATGTAGTGGCGCACTTCCTTGCTGCAGTACACCGTGCCGATCATGTTCTGCATTTCCACCACGTCGTTTGCGTCGCACACGGGCTGCAGGTTCTCCTGCGGCTTCACCGTGCCGCTGAAGCGGTCGAGCACCGCCATTTCTTCCTCCATTGTGGGATAGCCCATGGAGATGCGCAGAAAAAAGCGATCCATCTGCGCCTCCGGTAGCGGATAGGTGCCTACGAACTCGCCGGGGTTCTGCGTGGCCAGCACCATAAAAGGCTGCGGAAGGGGATGGGTCACGCCGTCCACCGTCACCTGATACTCCTCCATGGTTTCCAAAAGGGAGGACTGGGTTTTGGGGGAGGTTCGGTTGATTTCGTCGGCCAGCACGATCTGACACATGACGGCGCCGGGATGGAACTCCATTTCGCCGGTTTTCATGTTGACCATGGTGAAGCCGGTCACGTCGCTGGGCACCACGTCGGGGGTAAACTGGATGCGGTTGAAGCTGCAGTTGAGCGACTTGGCCAAAGCGCTGACCATGGTGGTCTTGCCGGTGCCGGGGACGTCCTCGATCAGCACGTGGCCCTTGCAGAGCATCGCGATCAACGCCAGTTCGATCACCTCGTCCTTACCGACGATGACCTTGCCGATGTTCTGCTTCAGAGCGGCGATTACACGCCGGGGATTGAGCATATCAAAGGCTCCTTTATGCGGGAATGGGGAGGATGTGGACACACAAGACCAGTATAACGGATCGACCGGCGCTTTACAAGACTGCCGCGGATGTTTTACGCCGTTACAGTCCTACACGGAAACGGAGGAACCCTCGCCTCGAACCTTGACATCCGCGCGGACTTCGGCTACAATAAAGCCCGGTTCACGCGCCCGTAGCTCAGTTGGATAGAGCGTCAGACTCCGACTCTGAAGGCCATGCGTTCGAATCGCACCGGGCGTACCAGACAGAATCCCTGAAACCAGTTGGTTTCAGGGATTCTGCGTTTCTGTACCTGTAAACAAACACGCTCTGAAAAAGATCGCTTTCTTTCCATCGTTCAGAAAACGGTCATTGGGCGGAGAGCTTTATCCCGTTATCCCATGTTTTTTCTGATGGACGGGCCTACCGGTCCAGTATTATTGTATGATCATAGATATTACTAATAACAGTTCGCGGATTCTCCCCCGTCAACCCTCCATCAGCCTGCGATTTGCCATGCGCGGCGCCGGCAAATTCCAGGAGAGGGCATTCAAAATGCAACCGGGAGAATGGAGGCGGCGATGGTGCTGATACGCTCCACCGCACATGGCGGTATAACGCCTGTTCGTTACTTAAAATAGTTTGGGTATCGCTCCTTAAACGCCTTTTCCACCGTTCTATAATTGGTCAGGTGCAATTGCATCATCGCTCGTGCCTGCTTGGGATCCCGGTTTTCTATGGCTTCGACGATTTTCGCATGTTCCTGTACGATGACGGACGGCGTCAGTTCTGCCATGGCAATGTTACGAACGCGGTCAAAGTGAATCGCAATACTCCTCATGAGAGTATAGGCGTTTGGTTTTTCCGCGATGTCGAACAACATTTTATGGAATGAGTTGTCGAGCTTGAATACCTTGCTGGCGCCTGAAGTGCTCGACATATAAAAAATCTGAAGCCGGATATTCTCTTTTAGTTCAGCGATGTTCTTGTCGCTTGCGATTTCACATACGACTTCGACAGCCTCGCATTCGAGCGCTCTTCGGATGAATTGCGATTCTTCGACGAGTTTAAAATCGATATAGGAGATAATGCTTCCTCTTTGCGGGTAAATCTCGATGATCTGGACTTTGGAAAGCTCCAACAACGCTTCCCGTACGGGCGTACGCGATATTCTCATTTCAGCGGCGAGCTCGTTTTCGCTGAGCACCGTTCCCGGCTTCAGCTCTAGGCTGATGATATTCTCCTTCAGCGTTCTTACCGCGTATTCTCTCGCAGTCTCACGCGGCAGGCGTGCATCCAGGTGCATCACTGGCTCCTCCTTACTCGATGTTTCCAACTCCGAATCAGGTCATCGCCGCAACGCATCGGCCTGCGTAGCTGTCTCTAACTATAAGATACCTTATCCCTTTGGCAAATGCAAGCGATTCATAGCAGGGGGCCGTATTACGGTTGCGTTCCGGCGCCCTTGTGCGAAATGCCGATGATCAGCTTGCGATACTCGCCCGCGTGCGCCTGGGCGTATTCGAACGCTTCTTTCGCCTGCTCCAGATCGTATTCGCAGTTGACAAAACCATCCAGAGGAAACCGGTTCTCTTCAATATTCCGGATAACGCCGGGAAACTGGTTTGCCTGCAGCCTGGAACCCAGGAGTTCCGTCTGTTTCTTCGTCATCGACAGGAACGGCACTCTCACGACTTCGGTGCCGAAACCCAGCAGAACGATTCGCCCGGCGGGCGCGATCAGGTCGAGCGCCTGCTCCACGGCCCCGGCAAGACCGACCGCGTCAATATAAACGTTTATGCCGGTTTCTCCGACCATCTGCCGCACCGCCTGCGCCATATCCTCGCCGGCAACGTTGATCGTCCGATCCGCACCGAGCGAACGGGCGTAGACGAGTTTATCCTCCACGACGTCGGTGATGATGCATGTGGCTCCGCGCAGTTTGGCGTTGAGGAGCGCGCATAGTCCAATGGTGCCCGCACCTGAAATCAGTACGGTGTCTCCCCGGCCTACGCGTCCGCGCTCACACGCTTGCGAACCGATCGTCAGCGGTTCTGTAAGTACGGCCGTCTTCCATGGGACGGCGGGCGATATCTTGTGAAGCTGCTTTTCTTCGGCCACCAGGTATTCAGAAGCCGCGCCTTCGACATGGACGCCGCTGACTTTCAGATGCTCGCAAACATTTGGCTCGCCGTGCGTGCACGCGTAACACTTTCCACAATACCGAATCGGCTCCAGGATCACGTGATCGCCCGCCTTAAGGCGAGTAACCTCCGCTCCCGTTCCGACCACCTCACCCGCCATCTCGTGCCCGAAGATGCGAGGATAGGTCACAAAGGGGTTGCTGCCGTGCAGGATATGTAGATCCGAACCGCAGATGCCAACGTATTTCACCTGAACGAGCACCTGTGTGGGCGCCTCGATCGCCGGCACTGGCAGTTCAACGATCGCTATATCTCCGGGTTGGTTGATTCGAATGGCTTTCATGCGATAACACTCCATTATTCATCGTCATTACGCGCAAAACACCCATACCCCGGCAACTGCCACGAGCCGTTGCTTCCATTTCCGCGCCGGGCGCGGAGGGGTCACCAAGCATGGCCAGCCAGTGTTCGAACACGCATGGGAGCAGATCGGTAGAGACGTTGTATTGCGTTGGCTGTGATCCGTCGAATGCGAGTGAATCCCGCATCCGGGCCGAAGACGGAAGGTCTCCGGTACTTCCCATAAGCTTGGTCGCCCACTTGAGGGAAGGATGTACACCTGTCATCAGAAGAAAACACTAATCAGCCACAGGGTCAGCGGCGGCACATAGGTGATGAGGAACAGGACGCCCAGGTTAAGCACCAGGAAGGGCATTACGGCCTTAGCGGCACGACTGAGCGAGATTTTTCCGATCGCCGATGTTACGAAGAGGCATACGCCTACCGGAGGCGTCGTGAGGCCGAGGATCAGATTGAGTACGCACATCACGCCGAACTGAATGGGGCTGACGCCTACGGCGACGGCGATGGGCAGAAACACCGGGAACAGGATAAGCAGCGCCGCGATCGTCTCCATAAAGCAGCCTACGAACAGCAGGAGCAAATTGATAATAAGGAGCAATATATACTTGTTGCTGGTCACACTCAGGATCGCGGTAGCCAGCATGGACGGTATTTGCTCCTTCGTCAGGATGTAAGCGAAAATATTGGCGAAACCCACCAGCGCCAGAATGCCGGCTGTCGTTACCATGGAATCCTTCATGACTTTTAGCATCTTCTTAAAAGTCAATTCGCGATAGATGAAAAACCCTACAAACAGCGCGTACAAAACCGCGATGATCGACGCTTCGGTCGGGGTGACGATGCCGCTGAGGATCCCCACAAGGATGATCACGGTCATCAGGAGCGCCCATACGGCCGTTTTGCCGCTGTGCAGCACCTCCCGAAGGGTGGCTCTCCGTTCGCTCTTAGGATAACTGCGCTTTTTGGAAATGATATAACAGACCACCATCATGCCCACACCCATCAGCACGCCGGGGATGATGCCTCCAACGAACATCTTGCTCACCGAAACACCGGTAAGCGTTCCGGCGATGATCATGGGAACGGATGGTGGAATAATCGGCCCGATGCAGGAGGACGCTGCCGTGACGCCCACGGAAAAATCGGCATCATACCCTTCGTCCACCATGGCAGGGATCAAAATACCGCCGATGCTGGCCGAATCCGCAACCGCCGTGCCGGAAACGCCGGCAAACAGCATGGAGGCCGCGATATTCGCAAGGCCGAGCCCTCCCCGGATATGCCCAATGAGCGTATTGCTGAATCCGATGATCTGTCTGGTGATACCGCCGGAGTTCATCAGGTTACCGGCCAACACAAAGCCTGGTATGCACAGAAGCGTGAACGAATCCAGACCGGCGAAGAACCGGGCGGCAACCGTATTGAGCGGCATTCCCGCAAAAATGAAATAGAGGAGTGAAGAGATGCCAAGAGAGTATGCAACGGGAAAGCCAAGGACCAATAAAGCCAGAAAACTGCCCAACAGCAACAGTACCAATCCGCTCACAGTGCGGTCACCTCCTTGACGGGTTCCGCTTTCCCGGTAAGCTCAAGGATCACCTGAACGACGCACGTTAATACCTGGAGCCCAAAGAAAATAACCAAGGCGAAATAGATATACTGCATGGGTATCTCAAGGGCGGTCGAGACCATCCGGAATTTTAGGAATACAAACTTCGGCAGGCATCTGAACAGGATGAACAGATCGGAGGCGATTAAAACGAAATAGACGGCAATGCGCTGTACCTTTTTCCATCTTTCGCTCAGCTTGGCCGTGACCAGATCGACCATGACGTACTCATTGCGGCGCACCACCAGGCCTCCGGCAAAGGCAATCGCGTAGATAAACAGGTAGCGGGCCAGCTCTTCTGTCCAGGAAGGGGTGGTTGGTAAAAAGGTCCGGCTGAACACCTGCAATACGACCGTTGCAATAAACCCGAGCAGGAACAGAACGGACATGACGGAAAGTGCCGCATCCAGAGCCCGAACGAATCGTTTCATAAAATTGCCCCCTCGCCGAGTTCCTGATTGTCTGGAAAGACGTTTTTCAAATGCCGTCGCTGACTTCCAACGACGATACGACCGGGCCCGTATCACCCGCCGTTGCGCAGCGGATGATACGAGCCCGTACGCAGCGCCTGATGGCTAAGGCGCCGCGTTAATGCGAGATCATCAGTCGGGTTCGACAGCCTTGATCTGGTCGTACAGGTTTTTCATGTAGGAGTAGTCTCCGGCCAGCAGCGTTTGCATCGCTTCGTCCGCCAGCGCCGCGAAGGCAGCTCGATCCACATCCTCGATAAAAACCATGCCGGCGTCTTTGAGGAACTGTTCGATGGAACCCTCGTTGGCCAGGAACAGCTCGTGTTCATACGTCTGCATCTCCTGGGCGACTTCGGTAACGATCTGCTGCAGATCCTCGGGCAGGGTCTGATACTTCGCCTCGCTGATGGCAAAGTAAATCCAGGTACGCAGGTGTTCCGAACGGATCAGGTACTTCTGCACTTCCTGGAAATTACCGGTCTTGATCATCGCCAGCGGGTTCTCCTGCGCCTGTATGGTCCCGTTCTGCAGAGCCGTAAAGACCTCGGCGAAGGCCATCGGGGTGGGCTTGGCGCCGAAAGCTTCGAATACGGAAACCGTGATCTTCGAGGAAGGCGTGCGGATGATGAGGCCCTTCATATCCGACGGCTCGCGGATTTCGATATTGGCCGTGATATTGCGGGGGCCGCGAACGAAATACGCCAGGCACCGCAGGCCGCCCTGCAGCATCAGCGCTTCCAGCTGGTCGCCGATTTCACCGCCGGCGACGATATCCATGTGTTCGTCGCTTGTGATCAGGTACGGTACGCCGAGAATGCCCATCTCGGGAATGAACGTCATCATGGATTCGCCGGTGATCACGATATCCACGCCGCCGTCGGACAGCAGCGATTGAATCTGCTCCATCTCGCTGCCCAACTGGCTATTGGGGTAGATGTTGACTTCGATCTGGCCCTCCGAACGTTCCTCGACCTGTTCTTTGAAAAACAGGCAGGCCTGGTGCCAAGAGTTGTCTTCCGCTACGATATGAGCGATGTTCAGTTCGTATTGCGCGGCCTGCGCGGCGATAGGCACGCATAATACCAGTACCAACAGAAAGGCGAGAACGATCTTCGTTTTCTTCATTGGATTGATCCTCCTTCGTTTTGTTGGGATACCAAGTGCGGACTTATACAGTTGTCCTAACCTGCCTCTATTATGCCATATGGTACATGTATTGTCTACTAGTATACATTACAAAGATATGCATAGACATTTGGTATTATTGCACAAACAAACTTCCCGGCTGATCATGCACAATACTCCCGAATTCTCTCGGGAGAGCGATTTCAACGTTGCATGGAAGAACGCAGATTATACTTAAAATGAGAACCGTCATATCCATGGTTGCTTCTTATGTGGCGATAGCAGAGAAGATCATATCTTCAATGGTTGAAATACGGCGATAATGGGCCTGGCCGAGCGAAACGGTCAAGCCCGTTTTGAAGTTCAGATAAGGCTTACACCCGCATTGTAGAGCGCCACTGAAGAAGCCCGCGTTGGCAAAACCCATGTGCGCTGCATCTGAATTAAGCAATGCAGGGTAACGGGGTGCGGTTAGATTCCTCGTTGAGATAAACGCCGGAAACCGTCCGACCTTCCGCATGTTGCGTTGCACGCAGGGCGCTGCCCGATGGAACGATTGCGCCGGTTATTCGTCCGCGATCGCGGTCGTGAAATAGATAATATCCCCTATCGCGCGCATGTTCTTCGGGTTCTGCCCGTTGACCTTGATCTGGTGCATCAGCATGGAGGTGGATTGCCCCCCGTCCAGGTTATAGGCGGTCTGCGCCCCCAGGTTATGCATGAGCTCCGCCAGCTGCGGAACGTTCAAACCTACGGAATCTTTCTGGTCCGGTCCGTCCGTGGCCACAAGCACGTAGCATAACGGCGCAATCTGGCCGATGGCCAGGCGCTGCTTGTAGGTGACCTTGCGGTCGACGATCTCCTGCACTTCTCCGTCGATGACCAGCGCGGGGCCGAAAACAAAGGAATTGGCGATGGGCGTGTCGATCTGCGCGTAGCCCTCTTCGGTCATGGGCCGGACGATATGAAAATCGCCGTTGATATCGATGGCAAGCCCGTCGTAATCCTCATCCTCCCGGTCCCTGAGCAGCACCCCGTTGCGGTATACGATGCCCGTGTTGTGATAGGTAAACCAATCCGCGTTGACGGCAAGCACAGCCTTCACCCGTTTGGAGATTTCGCTTACGCGCACGGTGGTTTTCGCGGGGTACGGCTTGGCCTGCTCCGTTTTCAGCTGCGCGGCGCTGGCGACCTGCACAAAGGCGACCACGACGGGGGTATCGTACACCCGGATCATATGCAGCCTGATATCCAGAGAATCGTCGTGATAAGAAAGGTTATCGTCGCCGAACCCGCTTTCGCTGGGAGTGTAATTGTCTTTGGCGTTCTCGGGAAGGGCGCTTGCGCTCCCCTCGGGAAAGGTCACCTTGACCATTTGCGGCAGAGCGTCTTCACCCGTCGCGCCGTTTATCCACAGCAGGCATGCCAGTAAAGCACTCAAAACGCAGATCAGTCTTTTCCCGCTTTTCATCAACCGTGTTCCTTTCCTTCGGGCGAATACCGTGCGTTGCACAGACGGCGCATCCACAGCACGCATCCGCCCAACAGGATACAGGCGCCCGCCATTGAAAGGTAGCAGGCGTCGACATCCAAAAACTCCAGGAAGGGAATCCTTCCCTCGGTGGCAAATTCCAGCAGCAGGCAAAACACGATCAACACAGCGTAGGAGCCGAAACACAGCGCTCTGGAAAGCCGTTTTCCCCCACCCGCCTTTAAACTATAGCAAAGAAGCACGATCAGCACAAGGGCGGCGCTGGCCACTTCCTCCACGCGCACGAAACCCCAGCGGAGGAACTCGTCCCGGCGCAGGCTTTCCAGCACGATCTGCGCGCTTGCGAACAGCCCCAAAAACAGCAGCGCGCCGTCTCCCGGCCACGTTGCTTTTCTTTTGAGGAGATACGCGAACAGCGCCAGCGCAACCAGCGCTTCCAGCATGAACAGGGCCCATCCCCATACCTCGTAGTAGGGGTCGTACACCATGAAGGGGAAACGGCAGAAAAAGGACGCGTCCGTATAGTATTCGCCGTACCCTTGCCCCAAAAGACCCTCGCCGATGCGCGCCACCGCGATCATCAGCGCCCCGCTGGGGGCGTACTGCTCCAGCAGGGTCAGGCCGTCCTTGCCGCCGACCAGGAACAGCCCGATTACGGCGCCCAGTATGCCTCCGTACAGCATATGCCCCTGTTCCCAAAAGGCAAACAAATATCCGAAGGAATAGCTGTAAAGCGTGTATTCCACATCCATCAGGCAATACAGCAGGTGGGAAAAAAACATCACGAAAAACGGCAGGAGCACCACCGACAGCATCGTTTTCCGGCGGTTTATTCCGGCGCGCGCGCAGCGATGCCAGCCAAGCCACAGCGCCAGCGCGCTTCCCGCCAGCATGATGATCCTGAAAAACAGGAGATTCTCCTGACCAATCGTAAACATATCCGGCATCCTTCGCAGATGGTTTGGAGGCGGTATGGGCTTTGCGTTTCGCGCCGAACCCCCGGTTCCGCGTCGCTCGCGCGTTTCAGCAACGGCGGTCGGCGGCGGGGAAAACGGGAGGCGCGCTATTCATCCCACTCGCAGATATAGCTGCAGCCCGGGTCCACCTTCACGGTTTCATAGAAATGGCTGTCGTTCCACGTGCCGTCGAGGTGCTTGTAGAAGTACATCCCGTATCGCTCACGGGCGCTGTAGCTGGGCTGCCCTTTGTGCCAGTTGCTGTAGTCGTAGGGTTCGCCGGTAACCCATACCCAATTGCCCGTGCGCTCTTCGTCGGAAAGCCCGAAGTACGCCGTGAGGTACCCACTGTCGCGCATGAATTGATAGACGAACATATTCTCTTCCGCGGTGGTCAACGTGGCGAGGTGCCCTCCCAGCACCTCGCAGAAGGCCTCCGCTTCCACCCAGGTATGAACCCCTTTATAGATCTGGTAATAGTGCTTCGTCCCATCCGCCGCCGTATAGACGGACGACTTGGGCGACGTTTTATCGTCCCTCAGCTGCTTGGTGGTGAACCTTTCGAACACCTTCGCGATCTTCTTGGAGGCGTCCTGAAAATCGCCTAACGATTCGAAAATCTCGTTCGCCTGTTCCTGCTCCCCGATGTCCGCAAGGTACGACGCCCGTTTGTATTCCTGCAGCTGCCGAACGTTTTCGCTCATTTCCGCGAGGCGCTCTTCGCTGTCCGAATAGGCCGAAACCGCTTCAAAACCGGCCTTCGCCTGCGCATAGTCGCCCGCCTGCGCCAAAGCGTCCGCCGCGGCGTACAGCCCCTCGTCTGTGACCGAGGCCCGCAACTCCGCCGCAAGCGCCGCGCTGTCCTCGTAATCGCCGAGGGATAAGAACAGAATGCAGGCACGGCCCGGGTCGTCGCCCTGCGCCGCGGTTGCCTGTTCATACACGGACGCCTGCCGGGCTGCGCCGGAGAAGCTTGCTTTTTCCGCGCTGTCTTCGTAGTCTCCCAACGCCAGGAACAAATCGTAGGCGTCCTCATAATCCCCGCCGGCATAATCGCTTTCCGCCTTTTCGTAGGTGGAGCGCAGGGCCAGCAGGCTGAGCACCGAATACAGCTGGTCCGTGGCGTCCTGGCAATCGCCCGCCTCGATGAACGCGTCGCGGGCGCCTTCGAGGTCCCCGGCCTCTTTGAGGGCAAGCGCCTTTTGATAGGAAAGCAGGTCCGCCGCGGCCTGTTCCTGCGCCTGAACCATTTCGGCGGCCTCCTGCGCACGGTCTTTGCTGTCGTGGAACGTGCCCAGAGACTCGAAAAGCGCCTGTGCGCCCGCGTAATCCCCGGCGTCAAACAGCTCGTCCGCCTGTTGATACTTGCTGCGCAGAACCTTCATTTTGCACTTGTACAGGTAGGAGCGGCTTTCTTTATAGCTGTTCAGGGAGTCGAAGATCGCCAGGGCTTCTTCGTACTGCTCCGCCTTGTACAAAGCGACGGCCTCGCTGTAGCTTGCCGCTTTCCACTTCTTCTTGCTGTCGGCGGCGCGGGCGTGGCTGTCGGAAAACTTGCCCAGGGCCTCGAAGGCTTCGTAGGCTTTCTCGTATTCCTGCGCGTCGTAAAGCGCCTGCGCGGCACCGTACTGTTCCTGCAGAGCGGCGTCTGCATCGGATTCGTCCGAGGCGGACGCATCGCTGGCCCCCGCGGCTGAAAAAAAGCGCAGTGACCCTGCGCCGCCCTCCTTTTCCACGCCGGTATGGAGGTTGCATACGAGGGTCATCGAAACAAGCAGGCCGAGCACGACCTTTAGGAGGATCGTTCTGTTCTTTTTCATGTCCGCTTCACTCCCATCCGAATCGTTCCTAAAAAGAAGGGCCTTTTACGGTTCCAGCGTGTCGAGCGGGAACGTGCCCAGCGTGATCAGGCTTGTTACCGTGCGATCATTTTTCTTGTTCCGCGTGATATTGGAGTTGATCAGCTCGCCCATAAAGACCAGCTTAACGGAGTTCCCGCCGTCCAGATTCAGCGCTTCCGTGCAGCCGAGGTCCCGCATCCGTTCCGCCGTCCACACGAGGCCCACGCCGTCGGAACGGCTGTTGCGCCCCTCGATGGTCATGACCAGATAATGGTTGGGGGCGATCATCCCAATGGCCTGCCTGGGGTTGATGTACTCAAACCGGTCTTCGAGCACCTGCTGGCCGATTTCCCCTTCGCTCAGGAGCACGGGGCCAAAGCACCAGGTGTCCGTAACGCCCTGGGCAATCAGCTCGTCCGCGTCCACGCTTCCCGCCAGAAACGTCTTCATGCTGCCGTCGGCATACAGCGCGATCAGATCGTAGGTCGGCAGGGAGTAATACGGCTTGGAGAGCGATTTGTTCGCCAACACGACCCCGTTTTGGATGATGATGCCGGGCAGGCGTTTTTGGTATACGCGAAAGCCGTAAAAATCATCGCTGAAGGCAAGGATACTCTGAAGCTGCTGGGCAAAAACCTCCGCCCACATGAACTTTCTGCCGATGTGCTCGGGGTTGGTGTGCTGTGTGACGAATTTTGTGCCGGGCGCCACCTTGACCTCCGTTTCGTACCAGACCAGGTCCCTGCTTCGTTCCACCACATCCTGAAAACGGCGGATATTGATGAACATATCCTGGTCGATATAGGTCCATTCTCCGGCATCGTCGTCGATAACGAGGTAATAGTCCTCCTCGGCATCCGCCGGGAGGAGCCCTTCCTCCGTCAGCGCCGGCGCGGAGTCCCTGAGCGGGTAGAGGGGCGTAAAGGCGGCCTCCTCGCCAAACGCGGCCGGAACCTGGAGGACCACCATCAAAACAACTGCGACAGCCCAGAATCGCTTTATCATAACACCCTGTCCTTTTTCACGGATAACGACGCAAAAAGAGCGACGAATTTCTTTGCGAAATGATCGCATACCGGTTACGAGCAAGCCGTCGGGACAGCGCCGGTCTTTACACGTTACCGACGACCGCGGCCGACCGTTTCCCGGGTCGAAGCAGGCGCAAATGAAAACGCGCTCTTATGCCGCCCGTTTAATCTTCACACTGAACCCACATGACGGGGCGCATGGTGTTGGTAGGCCAATCCACGTCCTGCATGCCGTAGGCGCTGATCCGGCCGTCAAGACGCATGCCGCACATGTCCAGGTTGCGGGCGCCGGGCGTGCGCGTCCACCACCGGCAGCTGCCGGTGGTCGGGCTCACGGTGCAACCCTTGGACTTGGCGTATTCGGTGGGGTAGGCAACGCGGTCCGCGCATTCGGGGAAGAAATGGAGCACTTCCGATTTGCTGAGCAGGTAAATCTTGTCCAGCGTATCGGCGCTTCCGCCCTTCATGCCGTGGGGGTTATCGTTTTTCACGGTGGTGGTCAGGATGCATTCCTGCTCCTCCGCGGTAAAGGCTTCCTGCAGAAAATCGCCGTTCATCCACGTGCGCAGATCGGATTTTCCCCAATACATCGGCACGCGCTTGGGGTAAAAAATCACGGTGTCGATACAGTATTTGCTCAGCAGCATGGCTTTGTTATCCTGAACGTCCAGCACGATCCAT
>CAZXJI010000018.1:0-72013 GCA_964640955.1 uncultured Oscillospiraceae bacterium
TCACGCTCATTTTTTAGCCATTGGAGGATTGTCCATAAGACGGTTACACTGACGAAGGCATTTCCGGCACCAGCATTAAAAAGCGGGACGGCTTTAACCGCATGGTTGCCGACGCGCTGGCCGGGCAGATCGACCTGATTATCACCAAGTCCGTCAGCCGCTTCGCCCGGAATACGGTAGATACCCTTTCTACGGTTCGCAAGCTGAAAAAGTATGGCGTGGAGGTATACTTCGAGAAGGAGAACATCTACACGCTGGATAGTAAGGGAGAGCTGCTGATCACGATCATGTCCAGCCTTGCGCAGGAAGAAAGTCGCTCCATCAGTGAGAACGTTACCTGGGGCCAACGCAGGCGTTTTGCGGATGGCAAGGTGTCCATGCCCTACAAGCAGTTCCTGGGTTATGAGAAGGGCGAGGATGGCAGGCCACGCATTGTACCCGAACAGGCGGAGATCATTCGGTTAATTTACCGGCTGTTTATTGAGGGACAAACGCCCTCCGCGATCGCCAAGCATTTTACTCGCACAGGAATACCGACCCCGGCTGGTAAAGCGAACTGGCAGGCTTCAACCGTGCGCAGCATTCTCACCAATGAGAAGTACAAGGGCGACGCGATCCTCCAGAAAACCTTCTGCGTGGATTTTCTCACTAAAAAGATGAAGCCCAACGAGGGCGAGGTGCCGCAGTATTACGTGGAGAACAGCCATCCGGCGATTATCCAGCCTGCGGTATTCGACGAAGTCCAGCAGGAGCTTGAGCGTCGGAGGCAATGCAAATACACCTGTCGAGGCGATTGTTTCTCCAGCCACATCATTTGTGGTGAATGCGGTGCCTTCTACGGCAGCAAGCTCTGGCATTCGACCGATGCCTATCGCCATACCGTCTGGCAGTGCAACCGGAAATACCAAAACGATCGGATTTGCACAACCCCGCATTTAACCGAGGACGAGATCAAGGCGGCTTTCATCAAGGCGATCAACCAGATGGTTTCATCCAAAGGGGTTATTTTACGGGAGTATCGGCAGATCATTGACCAGTTGACTGATACAGCGGCTCTTGAGAACGCACTTGCCCGGCAGCGCGAAGAGCACGAGGTAGTCGATGGCCTGCTTCGCAGGTTGATCGCCGAGAACGCTCACAAGGCGATGGATCAGGAGGAATATACCCGCAGGGAAACAGCGCTGCAAGAACGGTACGAGGCGGCCCAGCGGGAGATTGCCGCTCTTGAAAAGCAATGCAACGCGCAGAAGGTACGCTGCGAGCAGTTAGGCGCTTTCCTTGATGGGATCGAAAAACAGCGGGATTTTATAACCGAATTCGATGAGCACCTTTGGCGGATGACCGTGGAGAGTGTTACGATTCATAGCAGGGAGAGGATGGTTTTCAGGTTCAAGGGCGGGGTAACCATTGAATTAAAAGGCTAAACTACCATCTACCCGCTGAGCAGAAACGATCTGTTCGGCGGGTTCTTTTTTATTGAATGATGAAACAATAGCAGGCTACGTTTTGATTTTCAAAATTATGGTGCCGAAAAGATAGCTATTCGCAATCCATTTTTTAGTAGATTCTGCCTGCCGCTGTTGGGCAAACAATCGTTTAACATTATCGCCTGTAACCCTTATATTTCAACAGGTTTACGTATTCTAATATGCAAACATCCCTCCTGCATCGTATCAATGCAAGAGGGATGTTATGGTGGGATTAGTAGGGCTCGAACCTATGACCTCCACGATGTCAACGTGGCGCTCTAACCAACTGAGCTATAATCCCTTATTCGTCTTTCGGCGACGCAACATACTATACCATACTTCCATTCTTTTTGCAAGTGGGAAAAGCCGCGCATCCCCCAAACAAAACACCCCTTACAAGGTACGTGCTCCCGGAAACCATGCGTCGCACGACAGCAGGGCGCCATAGGTACTACCGGGCGGCAGCGTGAAACGTACGCCGCGCCGATTGCGCCGGGTGTTTGGCCCCGCTCGGGTTGCAACGGGCGGCTCCACCGGGTCAGCTTCTCGCGAGTCCGCGCGTTCGGCTTTCACCCAACCGACTGCCGCCTCCGCCGACCGCCGGACCTATCGGCTCACCCGACCTCCCCGTCCTGCCGAACCGCCTTTTCCAGGAGGTAAAACAGCCCTTTTCGCCACGTGGCCTCGCCGCGCTTGACGTACCCCAACCGGTCGTACAGGCGAAGCGCGTGCGGGTTGCGCGAAAAGGCGTCCAGCCGGATATCGGCGTATCCCTGTTCCCGCGCCCAGGCTTCCACCGAGAGCATCAGCGCCCGGCCCACGCCCTTCCCCTGCGCCGCCGGGCTTACGCACAGCCGGTGCACGATCAGGCAGGGCCCTCCGTATTGCCACGCGGCGGTCTGGTAATCGGGGTGGCATTCCTCGCTCAGCGCAACCACGCCGACCACGCGCCCCGCCTCGTCCTCGGCCACGTACAATTGCCCCTTCATCCGGTCGTCGTCCAGTATCGCGGGCGTGGGATAGATTTCGTCCCACTGGGGGATGTCGCTGCGGTTCATATGCTCGATCGCGTTTTCAAAAATCGCAAAAACAATCGGCATATCCGCTTCCCGCGCGGCCCGCATGTGAATCGGCTCCATATTTCCTCCCGATATGCCCGGCCGGCGGGAGGATCGTTCCTCCCGCCGGCCGTATTTCGTTTGTTCTGCGTTAGAAATTCTCGACCAGGTCGATGTCCTTGTAGCGCTTCATACCGGTGCCGGCGGGAATCAGCTTACCGATAATCACGTTTTCCTTCAAGCCCACCAGCGGGTCCACCTTGCCCTTGATGGCCGCGTCGGTCAGCACCCGCGTCGTCTCCTGGAAGGAGGCCGCCGACAGGAAGCTCTCCGTCGCCAGCGACGCCTTGGTGATGCCCAGCAGGATACGCTTGGCGATGGCGGGACGGCCGCCGTCCTCAATGGTGGCGCGGTTGGCCTCCTCGAAGCGGAAGATGTCCACCAGCGAGCCGGGCAGGAGGCTGGTGTCGCCGCTGTCTTCCACGCGCACCTTGCGCAGCATCTGCCTGACGATGATCTCGATGTGCTTGTCGCTGATATTAACGCCCTGCTGGCGGTAGACGCTTAACACCTCGCGCAGCAGATAATCCTGCACGGCCTTCACGCCGAGGATGCGCAGCAGGTCGTGGGGGTTGATGGAGCCTTCAATCAGCTCCTCGCCCGCCTCCACGTGCTGGCCGTCGGTTACCTTCAGGCGGCTGCCGTAGTTGATGGAGTAGTTCTTCTGCTCGTGGCCGTCCTCGTCGTTGGTCACGGTGATCTCGCGCTTTTTCTTGTTCTCGCCGATGGTCACCCGGCCGCTGATCTCGCTCAGGATAGCGTCGCGCTTGGGCTTGCGGGCCTCGAACAGCTCCTCGACGCGGGGCAGACCCTGGGTGATGTCCTCGCCGCCGGCCACGCCGCCGGTATGGAAGGTACGCATGGTCAGCTGCGTGCCGGGCTCGCCGATGGCCTGCGCGGCCACGATGCCCACGGCCTCGCCCACGTCCACCGGCTCGCCGGTGGCAAGGTTGGCGCCGTAGCAGCGGGCACACACGCCGGTCTCGTTGCGGCAGGTGAGCACGCTTCGCACCTGCGCCTTTTTCACGCCCGCGCCCGCAATCTCCCTGGCTTTCTGGTGGTTGATCGTCTCGTTGAGCGCCACGATGATCTCCCCGGTCGTGGGGTTCACGATGTCCTCGGCGGCCACGCGGCCGATGAGGCGATCCTCCAGGCTTTCAATGACCTGGTTGCCGATGGAGATTTCCGAAAGGGTGATGCCGCGCACCTTCTCGCCGCGCTTGGCGAAGCAGTCGGTCTCACGCACGATCACTTCCTGGGAAACATCCACCAGGCGGCGGGTCAGGTAACCGGAGTCGGCGGTACGCAGGGCCGTATCGGCCAGCGACTTGCGGCTGCCGTGGGAGGAGAGGAAGAACTCGAGCACCGAAAGGCCCTCGCGGAAGTTCGCGCGGATAGGCAGCTCGATGGTTCGGCCGGAAGGCGACGCCATCAGGCCGCGCATGCCGGCCAGCTGGGCCACCTGCGAGGCGCTGCCGCGCGCGCCGGAGTCGGTCATCATGCGGATGGGGTTGCGCACGTCCAGTTCCGGCAGAATCATGTTGCGCAGCCGGTTGGTCGTATTCGACCAGATTTCGATAACCTCTTTGTAGCGCTCGTCCTCGCTCAACATACCCATGTTGAACATGTCGTTGATTTCCTTCACGTGCTGGTCGGCCTCGGCCAGCATTTCCGGCTTTTCGGGCGGCACCTTGATGTCGTCCACCGACACGGTCACCGCGCCGCGCGTGGAGTACTTGAAGCCCAGCGCCTTAATGGCGTCCAGCACCTGCGCCGTATCGTGGATGCCGTGCTTCTGGTACACCTGATCCACGATCTTGCCCAGGTCCTTCTTGCCGCACAGCGTATCTACCTCGAGGGCAAACATGTCGTCCAGGCTGCCCCGCGGCTTGCGGCCGATATCCTGCGGCACGACCTCGTTGAAGATGAGCATGCCCAACGTGCAATCGATGATGCGGGTGGCGGTTTCGCCCTCGTACGAGCGGGAAATGCGCACGCGGATGGGCTGCTGCAGCGTAATATTGCCCGTCTGGTAGGCCATCATGGCTTCGTTGTAGTTGGAGAACACCTTGATCTCCTCGGGCTTCATGTCCTCCCGGAGCGGATAGGTCATGGTCAGGTAGTAGCAGCCGATCACCATGTCCTGCGAGGGGGACATGACGGGCTTGCCGTCCT
This sequence comes from uncultured Oscillospiraceae bacterium, assembly GCA_964640955.1. GTDB lineage: Bacteria > Bacillota > Clostridia > Christensenellales > Aristaeellaceae > CAXXOK01. The sequence continues at coordinate 4,763 of CAZXJI010000018.1, forward strand.
GAGGCTTCAAAATGTTGTTGTGCGCCAGCATCAGGAAGCGGGCCTCCGCCTGCGCCTCCATGGAAAGGGGCACGTGCACGGCCATCTGGTCGCCGTCGAAGTCGGCGTTGTACGCGGTGCAGACCAGCGGGTGCAGCTTGATGGCGCGGCCCTCCACCAGGATCGGCTCAAACGCCTGAATGCCCAGGCGGTGCAGCGTCGGCGCGCGGTTGAGCAGCACCGGATGCTCCTTGATGACGTTCTCGAGGATGTCCCACACCTCGGCCTTGCCTTTTTCCACCATGCGCTTGGCGTTCTTGCCGTGGTGGGCGTACTTGAGGGCCACCAGCCGTTCGATCACGAAGGGCTTGAACAGCTCCAGCGCCATCTCCTTGGGCAGGCCGCACTGGTAGAGCTTCAGCTCCGGGCCGACCACGATGACCGAGCGGCCGGAGTAGTCCACGCGTTTGCCCAGCAGGTTCTGGCGGAAACGGCCCTGCTTGCCGCGCAGCAGATCGGACAGGGATTTGAGCGCCCGGTTGCCGGGGCCCGTCACGGCGCGGCCGCGGCGGCCGTTGTCGATCAGGGCGTCCACGGCCTCCTGCAGCATGCGCTTTTCGTTGCGCACGATGATATCCGGCGCGCCCAGCTCGAGCAGCCTTTTCAGGCGGTTGTTGCGGTTGATGACGCGGCGGTACAGGTCGTTTAAGTCGCTGGTGGCGAAGCGGCCGCCGTCCAGCTGCACCATGGGGCGCAGGTCGGGCGGGATGACCGGCACCACGTCCAGGATCATCCATTCGGGCTTGTTGCCGCTCTGGCGGAAGGCTTCCACCACTTCCAGGCGCTTCACGGCGCGGGCACGCTTCTGGCCTTCGCTCTCGCGCTCGCGCTCCTTCTCGGCCAGCTCGCTGATTTCTTTTTTGAGCTTCGCGCTGATGGCGTCCAGGTCGAGCTCCAAGAGCATTTCCTTCACGGCCTCGGCGCCCATGCCCGCGCGGAAGGCGCCCTTGCCCAGCTGGGCTTCCAACTCGCGGTATTTGGCGTCGGTGATCAGCTCGTGCTTTTTAAGCCCCGTCACCTTGCTGTCGCCCGGGTCCAGCACGATGAAGTTGGCAAAGTAGAGCACCTTTTCCAGCGCCCGGGGGCTGATGTCCAACAGCATCCCCATGCGGCTGGGAATACCCTTGAAGTACCAGATGTGGCTGACCGGCGCGGCCAGCTGGATGTGCCCCATGCGCTCGCGGCGCACCTTGGCGCGGGTTACCTGCACGCCGCACTTGTCGCAGATTTTGTTCTTGTCCTTGAACTTGATACGTTTATATTTACCGCAGTTGCACTCCCAGTCCTTCGTCGGTCCGAAGATCCTTTCGCAGAACAGGCCGTCGCGTTCGGGTTTCAGGGTGCGGTAGTTGATGGTTTCGGGTTTGCAAACCTCTCCGTAGCTCCATTCCAGAATCTTTTCCGGCGAAGCCATGCCGATCTGGATGGAATCAAGGTTCGTCAGTTCAAACAAGTAGGCCACTCCTTTCGGGCGTTGGGCATTCTCGGGTCGGAGACGCGCTCCGCACGCGCGCAGGCGAAGCCGCCCTGCGGCGGGCCGCCTGCGGAGCGGGCGGGTGTGTGCGGATTATTCGTCGTCTGGCTTGGGCGAATCGTCTTCCTCGTCGTCCAGGTCGATGCCCAGATCGTCGCCCAAATCCATGTTGAAGTCGTCCAGATCGTCGTCCTCGAGGCTGAAGTCGATATCCTCCAGCGCCTCGGCGTCCACGTCGGCGGCTTCGGCCGCGGTTTCCTCGCCGGCGGTTTCGCCCGCGGCCTCTTCCAGGTCGTAGCGGTCGCTGACGGGCGTCTCGTCCATGTCGTCGTCGTCCAGCTCACGGATGATGATCTGGTTTTTATCCGCATCCAGCACGCGGATGTCCAGCGCCAGGGACTGCAGCTCCTTCAAAAGCACCTTGAAGCTCTCCGGCACGCCCGGCGCGGGGATGTTGGTGCCCTTGACGATCGCCTCGTAGGTCTTTACGCGGCCCACGATATCGTCCGATTTGACGGTGAGAATCTCCTGCAGGGTGTTGGCCGCGCCGTAGGCTTCCAGCGCCCACACTTCCATTTCGCCGAAGCGCTGGCCGCCGAACTGCGCCTTGCCGCCCAGCGGCTGCTGCGTCACCAGCGAGTAGGGGCCGACCGAGCGCGCGTGCATCTTGTCGTCCACCAGATGGTGGAGCTTGAGGAAGTACATGATGCCGACCGTCACGCGGTTCTCAAACTTTTCGCCCGTACGGCCGTCGTAGAGCACCGTTTTGCCGTCGGGGTCCATGCCCGCCTGAATCAGGCAGTCCTTAATCTCCTCGAAGGTCGCGCCGTCGAACACCGGCGTGGCCACGTGCCAGCCCAGCGCGCGGGCAGCCATGCCCAGGTGGACTTCCAGCACCTGGCCGATGTTCATACGGGAAGGCACGCCCATGGGGTTCAGTACGATTTCCAGCGGCGTTCCGTCGGGCATGAAGGGCATGTCCTCCTCGCGGAGGATGCGGCTTACGACGCCCTTGTTGCCGTGGCGGCCGGCCATCTTGTCGCCGACGCTGATCTTGCGCTTCTGAGCGATGTAGACGCGCACCATCATGTTGACGCCGGGGCTCAGCTCGTCCTTGTTGTCGCGGGTGAAAATCTTGACGTCCACCACGATGCCGCCTTCGCCGTGCGGCACGCGAAGCGAGGTGTCGCGCACCTCGCGGGCCTTTTCGCCGAAGATGGCGCGCAGCAGGCGTTCCTCGGCGGTCAGGTCGGTTTCGCCCTTGGGCGTCACCTTGCCCACGAGGATGTCCCCCGCGTGCACTTCCGCGCCGATGCGCACGATGCCGTCCTCGTCCAGATCCTTCACCGCGTCGTCGCCGATGTTGGGGATGTCGCGGGTGATCTCCTCGGGCCCGAGCTTGGTTTCGCGGGCTTCGGACTCAAACTCCTCGATGTGGATGGAGGTGTAATAATCCTCTTTTACCAGCTTTTCGCTGATCAGCACGGCGTCCTCGTAGTTATAGCCTTCCCAGGTCATAAACCCGATGAGCACGTTGCGGCCCAGGCCGATCTCCCCCATTTCGGTGGAGGGGCCGTCGGCGATCAGGTCGCCCTTTTCGATGGGCTGCCCCGCCGTGACGCGCGGGCGCTGGTTGATGCAGGTGCCCTGGTTGCTGCGGGCAAACTTCTGCAGATGATAGTTGTGGCGTTCGCCCAGCTTGTCGGTTACGACCACTTCGTCGCCCGCGACCGACGATACCGTGCCGTCCTCCTTGGAGAGCACCACGGCGCCGCTGTCCTGCGCGGCCTTGAACTCCATGCCGGTGCCGATGATGGGCGCTTCGGGCACCAACAGCGGCACCGCCTGGCGCTGCATGTTGGAGCCCATCAGGGCGCGGTTGGCGTCGTCGTTTTCCAGGAAGGGGATCATGGCCGTGGCGACGGAAACCACCTGCCGGGGGCTTACGTCGATGAAGTCCACCTGCTCGACGGGCACCTCGATAATCTCGGCCCGGTCGCGCACGGTGATGCGGTCGTGCACGAAGGTATCGTCCGGGTTGAGGGCTTCGTTGGCCTGCGCGACCTTGTAGAAGTCCTCCTCGTCGGCGGTCATGTACACGATCTCGTTGGTCACCTTGTGGGCCTTCTTGTCCACGCGGCGGTAGGGCGCCTCGATGAAGCCGTACTCGTTGATGCGCGCGTAGGTCGCCAGCGAGCCGATGAGGCCGATGTTGGGGCCTTCAGGCGTCTCGATGGGGCAGATGCGGGCGTAGTGGCTGTAGTGCACGTCGCGCACCTCGAAGGAGGCGCGGTCGCGGTTGAGGCCGCCGGGACCCAGCGCCGAGAGGCGGCGCTTGTTGGTCAGCTCCGCCAGGGGGTTGGGCTGATCCATGAACTGCGAAAGCTGGGAGGAGCCGAAAAACTCCTTGATGGCGGCGCTCACCGGGCGGATGTTGATCAACTCGCCGGGGCGCACGTCGTTGGCGTCCTGAATGGCCATGCGCTCGCGCACGACGCGCTCCAGGCGGCTTAGGCCGATGCGGATCTGGTTTTGCAACAGCTCACCCACGCGGCGCAGGCGGCGGTTGCCCAGATGGTCGATGTCGTCGGTGGTGCCGATGCCGTAGGGCAGGCCCAGCAGGTAGCTGATGGAGGCGACGATGTCGTCGGTCAGGATGTGCTTGGGCGCCAGGCTGTGCACGTTGTCGCACACCGCCTGCTTAAGCTGCGCCTCGTCCTTGCCGCAGGCGTCCAGAATCGCCTTGAGCGTGGGATAGTGCACCATTTCCAGCACGCCGCAGGACTTGGGGTCGAACGGCAGGTACTGGGACGCGTCCACGAAGTGGTTGCCCACCACCTTGTGCACCGTTTCGTCGATCCTCACCAGCACCTCGTTGACGCCGCTGTTCTGGATGGCGCGGGCCGTGTCGATGTCGATACGTTCCCCGGCCTTGACGAAAATCTTGCCGGTACGGGGGTTTTTGATGTCCTCCGCGGCCGCCTGCCCCTGAATGCGGGTGGCGAGGGAGAGCTTCTTGTTGAACTTGTAGCGGCCCACGCGCATCAGATCGTAGCGCTTGGGATCGAAGAATAGGGAATTGAGCAGGCTCTGCGCGCTGTCCCGCGTGGGGGGCTCGCCGGGCTTCTGCCGTTTGTAAATTTCAATGAGGCCCTCTTCCTGGTTCTGCGCGTTGTCGCCGCGCTGCAGGGTGGCCTTCAGCCGTTCGTCCTCGCCCAGCAAAGCGACGATCTCCTCGTCGGTGCCGTAGCCCAGCGCCCGCAGGATGACCGTGATGGGCAGCTTGCGCGCCCGGTCGATGCGCACCCAGAGCACGTCGTTGGAGTCGGTCTCGTACTCCAGCCACGCGCCGCGGTTGGGGATGACGGTGGTGGAAAAAAGGTGCTTGCCGGCCTTGTCGATCGCGTCGCCGTAATAGACGCCCGGCGAACGCACCAGCTGGCTGACGATGACGCGCTCCGCGCCGTTGATAATGAAGGTTCCGTGCTCGGTCATGAGGGGGAAGTCGCCCATAAAGACGTCGCTTTCCTTGATCTCGCCCGTCTCGCGGTTCTTCAGCCGGGCGAACACCTTCAGCGGCGCCGCGTAGGTCATATCGCGCTCTTTGCAGCGCTCCACGCTGTTCTTCGGTTCATCGAGGGAATAGTCGACGAACTCCAGCACCAGGTTATCGGTGTAGTCGGTGATCGGCGAAACGTCGGCAAGCACCTCGCGGAGGTCTTCCTCCAGAAAACGCTTGTAGCTGTTCTTCTGCACCTCGATAAGATCGGGCATGTCCAATACTTCTTCGATGCGCGAGAAGCTCATGCGTTTCCTCAGCTTCCCCATTTGAACCTCATGCACCATATATGCTATCACCCCTTATGTTCTCGCACCGTCTCGCGACTTCGGAGCGCCCCTGCCCGCAACGGAAACTTTCCTGTTGCATTTTTCGCCGTCAGCATGTACAATACGTGGTAACGGGTGGGCATGGCTCCGCATAGTAACGATACTGATGCAAGTTTATATTTTATCACTCGCTTCCGGCGGTGTCAAGCATTGCGTCGGATTTTGCGGATTTGTTTCAACCTGCTTTTTTGCGTCCATCCGGTAAGCGCCAAGGGGGTTACGGAAGAAATGATCAAGTTCGGTCAGGTGTACGAATATAATGACGTCAGACATATCGCCTCCATCCGTTTCGAGCGCCCCGACGCCTGTAAAAAATGCGGCGCGTGCGGCGCCAAGTCGCAGACGGGGACGATCTCCCTCAAGGGGGATTGCAAGGTGGGCGACTGGGTGCGCGTGGAGTATCCGGAGGGCCGTTTCCTGGAAGCCACGGCGATCGCCTACGTCATCCCGCTGGTGGGCCTGCTGGGAGGCATCGCGCTGGGGTGGCTTTTGGGCAACGGCGGGGACGGAGCCATGCTCATCGGCGCGCTGGCGGGGTTGGGGCTGTCGGTAGGGGTTCTTTACCTGGTGGAGAAGCGCGTTTCCGGCCGCCCGGAATGGACGCCCCACATCACCGCCGTGTACGACGAGCTGCCCACGGAAGAGGAGATCGGCTGCCACATCGTGTAGGCTTCCGCATATCGGAGGCTCGGAACGGTCTTAAGGTCGCAAAAAGGGCCGTATTGTGCGTTTTTTTAGTACAAAAACGGCACCGTTTGCTTTGTCCATGTTTTCGCCAATGCGGCCATGCGAAGCCCGCAAGCGTTGTTATGCTTTGCTTTGCGACGATCGTCCCGTTCGGCGGCGAGAAAAACTTCCTGCCGCTTTACTCTGTTCAAGCGTACCCTTTTATGCTATACTAGACCTGTTATGGGAGTTCGTTGCCGATCGCTTGCGAAAAGTACATTCCCTTTTCAGGCCCTCCGGGAGGCACACGGCGGATGCGGCGTACCGCTATCCCGGTTTATATCCGGATCATGAAGCGTTCCAGACGCTTTACCCCATACATTTCAGGCGATGCGGCGGCGTAACGCGCCCCCGTGTCACCATCATGCGAAAGGAGGTACTCCAATGGCGGAAATCGAACAGCCAAAACTGCGCATCATCCCTTTGGGCGGCGTGGATGAGTTCGGCAAAAACATCACGGTCATCGAATGCGGCGAGGATATGCTGGTCGTCGACTGTGGCTCCATCTTCCCCGAAGCGGATATGCTTGGCGTCGATTTGGTCATCCCGGACGTAACCTATCTCATTAAAAATAAGGATCGCCTTCGCGGCCTGCTGCTGACGCACGGCCACGAGGATCATATCGGCGCCACGCCCTACGTGCTTCGCCAGGTGCCCATGCCCCTGTACGGCACCAAGCTTACCCTGGCGCTGGTCGACCTTAAACTGAAGGAACACCGCATCTCCGGCATACCGCTGAACGTGGTCAAGCCCGGGGACGTGGTGACGCTGGGCTGCTTCACGGTGCAGTTCATCCACGTCAACCACTCCATCGCCGGGGCCGTATCCATGGCCATCACCTGCCCGGCGGGGACGCTGGTGGTCAGCGGCGACTTCAAAATCGACTATACGCCCATCGAGGGCGAGGTGACCGACCTGGCCACCTTCGCCACCATCGGCAAGCAGGGCGTGCTGGCGTTCCTCTGCGAATCGACCAACATCGAGCGCAAAGGTCACACCATGAGCGAAACGAAGATCGGCCAAACCTTCATCGACCAGTTCCAGCAGGCCAAGGGCCGTGTGTTTGTCGCGATGTTTGCCAGCAACGTGCACCGCGTGCAGATGGTGGTGGATTCCGCCGCCATGTTCGGCCGCAAGGTTTGCTTCGTGGGCCGCAGCATGGTCAACGTGTCGCGCGTCGCCATGTCGATCGGCGAGCTCAACATACCGCCGGAAAGCATCGTGGATATCGACGATATCGACAACTATCCCGACGAGGAACTGCTGATCGTGACCACCGGCAGCCAGGGCGAAGCGATGGCGGGCCTCACGCGCATGGCCTACGGCGAGCATCGCAAATTGCAGATCAAGCCCACCGACATGGTCATCATTTCCGCCAACCCCATCCCCGGCAACGAAAAGCCCATCGGCCGGGTCATCAACCAGCTGTACCGCTGCGGCGCCAACGTCATCTACGGGCAGATCGCCGAGGTGCACGTTTCCGGCCACGCCTGCCAGGAGGAAATTAAGCTTCTGCACGTGCTGGTCAAGCCGCAGTACTTCATCCCCTACCACGGCGAATACAGCAAGCTCTGGCAGCACGCCGAGCTGGCCGAAAGCCTGGGCACGCCCAGCCAGAACATCGTCATTCCCGAGATCGGCCAGATCATCGAGATGTCGCACGACAGCCTCGCCATTACCGGCGTGGTGCCCACCGGCGGCGTGCTGGTGGACGGTTTGGGCATCGGCGACGTGGGCAACGTGGTGCTGCGCGACCGCAAGCACCTGAGCCAGGACGGCCTGATCATCGTCGTGATGGCCATCGACCGGGACAACGGCACGCTGGTCAGCGGCCCGGATATCATCAGCCGCGGCTTCGTGTACGTGCGCGAAAACGAGGATATCATCGAAAGCAGCCGCGACCTGGCCCGCAACATCATCATGAGCTACGGGCGCATCGACGGCAGCGAGTGGCAGAACATGAAGAACCGCATCAAGGACGAGCTGCACCGCTACATTTTCGAGAAGATCAAGCGCAATCCCATGGTGCTGCCCATCATCATGGAGATTTAGGAGCCGCCTGAAGGCGGAGGGCGCCGCGGGAGGTGGAAATGCCTCCCGCGGCGCTTTTTCCTTTTCAGGAGAAGGGGAAGGGGATGCGCCTGGGGGCGCACGCAGAAAGGGATTTCGCACCTGCGGGTGCGACCAAAGGGCTTTCCGCTCGCCCTTTGGGAACCTTCGGGTCGCCTGTTTAGACGGCGGGCTAAGCACGAGGGATCGCGCTTGAAGCACAGGATAGTCGTCCGTCCGCACTGCGTTCGTCCGCACAGCCCTTCGGGCGTGCGTACGCGCAGTACGGCCGCCCGACAAGCCTGCTGCTCCGGCGCCGCGATCCCTCGCACTCCCCGCCTGCTGGTGCGCAGGCGACAAAAGAGCTACCCGGCTTGGGTAGCTACTTTCATATTGGTGCCACCGTTTCTTGTTTTCTACGCCAGCATAAAACGAAGTAAAAGCAAACAAGTTACGGCAGACTCATTTCTTCCGCTTGCGCATTGTTGCTGGAGGGGCGCAGTGTTTCTCGGAAGGAGGTACAGGCTTGTCGGTCGGCGGACCGCTTGTGCGTGCGCCCGCGGGCGCGCGCACGATGGAGGTACGGCCGGACGACTATCCTGTACTCCGGAGAGAAATTCTGCGCCCCTCTATAGGGCAAGCGCCGAAGGTTCCCAAAGGGCGACCGGAAAGCCCTTTGGTCGCGCCCGCAGGCGCGATCCCCCCCTGCGCCGAGGGGAGCTCAGCCCCCTCAACCTCCCCTGCCTTTCAGGCAGGTTAGCCCCCAAAGGTCTGGTGTATGCTGAAGCTGACCCCCCACACGTAATAGGTCACCACCAGCTCGCGGATGGAATGGCTGTCCGCGGCGGTGAGAATGGTGGCGGTAATGTCCCCCTGCGTCTTGGCATCCAGCGAGTGCACCTTGCCGTCGCCCAGTTGCAGCACATCCTTGCTGTCCGGCTCCACCTGCACCTCGATCGAGTCGATGGGCACGAGACACGCGTTATCCAGCCGCAGGGTGTAGGTGATGAAGGCGTAGTCCGCCGCGTCGCCGATGGCGGCATTGGTGAACAGGGTGCCCTGAAAGGCGTCCTGCTCCACCTGCTCCTTGATCTGGGCAAACTTGTCCGCACGCTCGGTCGCCTGCACGCCCTCGGCCTTGTAGGCCGATAGGGTGACCTTGGCGGTGGCGTAGAAATAGCTCACCATGCCCAGCGCGAGCACCACCAGCGCGATCATCAGCACCATGATAGCTTTCAGAATTCGCAAACGGGCCACCCTTTCCGTGTTGCTGCGATCGGCGCGCTATTCGGCGCCGTTCGAAAGGATCGAGCGCATTTCGTCGATCATTTCGCTGTCCTTGAGACGGAACTTGAATTCCACGCGGCGGGAGGCGTCCATATCCACGCTGCCGTCCTCCGCGTACACGGGATCGGAATAGCTGCGGCCCTTGGCGGTCAGCACCTGACGCAGCTTCTCCTGCTGATCGGCGGTCAGGCTGTCCATCTGCAGGCAGTAGGTCGCCACGCTGAGCGCGCGCTGCTGGGAGAGCTCCAGGTTGGTCAGGTACGTGCCCTGCGTGTCCGTGTGGCCTTCGATGATGATCTCGCCCAGATAATCGGCGTATTCGTCCCGCAGGAGCACCGAAAGGTACAGGGGAATGAACTGGTTGAGCAGCGCCTGGCCCGATTCCTTGATGTCGTACTTGCCCACGTCGAAAAACACGGAGCTTTCCAGCATGATGTCGCCGGTGTTGCTGTCCACGGAGGCTTTGAGGTTGGCGGAGGCCAGCGCTTCGCTCAGTTCGCGGATGATCTTGGTGCGCACGCCCACCAGATCGTCCAGCTTCTGCTGCTGGGTATCCAGCGCTTCCTGCTGGGAGGTCACCAGCGCCGTGGCGGCGTCCAGCTTGGATTGCTGCTCCTGCAGGGCGGTTTTCACCTCTTCCAGCGCATCCTCCTTTTCCTGCAGGGCGGCCTGCGCCGCGGCGATGGTCGCCTCCTGCTCGGTGAGGGTCTGCTCCTGGACGTTTAAAAGCCCTTTCTGCTCCTCGATGGAGGTCAACGCGCTGTCCAGCTGGTTTTGCTTGGTCAAAAGCTCCGACTGCTGGGTGTTCAGCTCGGCGGTCTTGCTTTCCAGCATCGCGAAGTACTGGTACACGCTGTAGCTCAGCACCAGCACGAACACCAATAGCAGCGCCGCCATCATGTCCGAGTAGGAGATCCACGCGGCGCCCGCGTCCACGCGCCCGGCGCGCCTGCGGGAATAAACCTTGCGTGCCATGTCAGGCTTCCTCCGCTTTGGCGGCCGGCTGCGCTTCCGCGTCGGGCCGCTCCGTGCGGGCGTTGAACGCTTCCACCGCCTCGCGCATGCGATCCAGCGCGCTCACCAGCGTCTGCGCGTCGGCGTTGCCGGAGGCGGAACCCGCTTTCAGCGTTTCCAGCGCCGCGAGCAGCTCGGCCTGCGTGCGGGTAATCTCCGCCATCGCGGCGGCCTGCTTTTCGGTCGTCTCCTTAAGCAGGGCAAGCATTTCCTCCTGCCGGGCCTTGGCGTCGCCGTCCGGTTCGCCGGCGGTCAGGCGGGTGCTTATCTCCACACGCTTGGCGTCCTCCACCAGCGATTCCGCCACGGCGAGGGTGCGCTGGAGGTTTTTGTGGGTTGCGATCTGGTTCTGGTTGAGCATGGCGAGGGTGTCCGCCAGGGCGGAAAACTGCCCGCTCATGGAGGTGTTCATCTGCTGCATGAACTGGTTGACGATCCGCTTCACGCCCTCCACCTGCTCGCGCGACGTGCCCTGGATAAAGTTGTCCAGCGACATCGTCAGCGGGTGCACCGCGCGGCTGACCGCCATTTCCACCGCGCCCGCCATCTGGCTGCTGATCTGGTCGGCGGCGCGCTGGAGGTGGGTTTCGTCGTCCTGCTTCTGGCAGATCATCTGCACCTCGGCGTCCAGCGGCCGGGGCATGGCCAGTTCGTAAAACGCCTCGTCGAACGCGTCCAGCGCCCTGAAGGCGTGGCCGACCGCCATGCGGTTGACCATATTGAAGGCCAGCGAGCAGGTAATGCCGGCTACCGAGGTCGCGAAGGCGAACTTCATGCCCCCCAGCAGCGTCGGGATGCTGTCGATGGTTTTGGCGGCGTCCGCCAGGTCCAGGTTCGTCAGCCCTTCCATGAGCCCCAGGAACGTCCCCAGGATACCCAGCGAGGTTAAAAGCCCCGGAATCAGCTCCGCCAGCTGCGCGTGGCCGGGCTTGTAGATCACGGTATCCTCGTTGATGTATTCCTGCGCGTTGCAGGGCATGCCGCGCAGGTCCAGCTGCCCGGCGTTGAGCAGGAAGCGCTGCCAGTCCGGCCGGAGCGCCTGCCCCAGGAAACGGGCCTCGCGCCATACGGGCCGCTCGCCGGTCGCCGCGCCGCGCTCCAGCTTCATAATGGCGCGGTTGAGCAGCGCACCGTTGCGCAGCACCGGATAGATGCACTTGAAAACCCCCACCAGCGTCACCAGCGCGATCGCCCCGTACACCAGCGTGCCGGACACGTGGCTGGCAATCTGGGCCACCATTTCGTTGATCATGTTCCTCACCGCCCGTCCGCGTTACTTAATCAGCCACCATGGTACCATTTTTTCGCGGCGCTGTAAACTTCCCCCCGCACGCCCGCGCCGTCGGCGCTCCATATCGTCGTTCGTCAAAGCCGGAAATTTCCTCCGTCCCGCGTCCGTATGCAGGATACTGCTTGCAAAACTCTCCGGAATTGATTATACTAACAATAGTTCATCGTTTATGTTCCTATACCCTTCTCAACCCATCCTGCCAGGGAGGTGTCGTTATGCCCCGGAAAAATGCTGCAAAAGAAGGTCTCATCGACGACGTGGCGCGCAACCTGTTCCTGGCCATTCCCATCTTCCGCAAGCGGCTTCTGCACATGGACGTCATTCAGCGGGAATTCAACATTCCGCTGTCGCACGTGCAGGTGATGGCCATGCTCAACGACAACGGCTCCATGAACGTCAGCGAAATTTCCCGCCGGCTGGGCATCGCCAAGCCCAACATCACTCCGCTCATCGACCGGCTGATTCAGGAAAACTACGTGGAGCGCATTCGGGACGAGAAAGACCGCCGAATGGTGAACATCTCCATCTGCCAGGCCGGCATGACGGAACTGGAACAGATCCGCAAAAAGATGCGCCTGCTGATCGGCGATTGGGCGACCAAGCTGAACACGTCGGACCTGCGTGCCTTAAACGACAGCCTCACGGCCATCCGCCGCGTATTGGGCGAAAAAGTGCAAAACAGCGACGACTGACGGCTGCGCGATGTCGCGCGTGTCCGCCGGCGCATCCCTTCCGCCTTCGCGGCCGTCAAACGCCGCGGAGGCCGGTTTGCAGTGCCGCGCCTTCCGCCCCGCGGGGCGGCTTTCCGTCAGGCGTCCTCTCCGGGACGCCTGCGCCTGAGCGGCGGCAGGGTGCGCATCAGCACGACGGCAATGCTCCCCGTAATCAGCCCCATGCCCGCCCCCACGGGGATGAGCAGGGCCAGATAATAAACCAGCGAAGGGGTCTGCAGCATCAGCGCGGCAACCGCCACCTGGCCGATATTGTGCGTTACGCCCCCGGCGATGCCGACGCCCGCGGGGCTCACGCCGCGCAGGTTCCTAAGCAGGCTCATGGCCGTCAGGCTCAGCGTTCCCCCGGCGAGACTGTAGACGATCGTCATGGGGTTGCCCAGCAGGAAGCCCAAGAGCACGGTCTTGGCGACCATCATGGCGAAGCTGGGCCACACCCCCAGCCAGTAGAGGGAGATCAGCAGCACGCAGTTGGACAGCCCCAGCTTGATGCCGGGCACCGAGGAAACGGGCACGAGGCTCTCCAGATAGCCCAACGCCAGCATCAACGCCACCAGCACGGCCGAAAGCGCCAGCTTCCCCGTGCGGCTCACGGATCGGCCTCCACGGCCTGGCCGTCGGCAGTCACCAGTTCCAACACCACCCGGTGCGGCAGGCAGATGATTTCGTTGGCCAGCACGCGGCTGCCGACGTTCTCCACCGTCACGTCCCCCTGCCGGACGCAGTCCTGATTGGCGCAGTTGGATTCCTTCATGCGAAAGCCGCCGGGGAACACCTCTACCACGTTGCGGCTGCCGTCCTCCTGCTCGATGACGATTTCCCTTTCCTCCGTCAACGGCACCAGTTCGTACGTCTGGCCCGGCACGGTGATGCGCAGGTATGCCTCGGAAGCGTCCACGTTCACGCTGGGGCGCAGCAGGAACACCGTAAGGCCCAAAAGCAGCGCCACGCCCAGAATCAGCCAGTCCCTGCGCTTCATGCCCGCCCCTTTCCGCGGCAAGCCGCGTTTCCGGATTCCGTTGTATTATACCATCGGCGCGGCACGGTTTCAATGCGCGGAGGGCCATGTTGCAAATGAAGCGAAATATGGTACAATGACCGCACCGCCCGCCGGGCGGAAGGGGGAAGGCAATTTGCGTAAAAGAAAAATCGCCTGGATGATCGGGGCCGCGCTGATCGTGCTGGCCGCCGCCGTGCTTTTGCCGCGCATCGCGGTCGCGCCGGGCTCCGTGCGCTACCAGACCGGCTTTTTCGACGTGTTCGACACCTATTCCGAAATCATCGTCTACGCGCCGACCGAGGAGGCGGCCAAGGAGATCGCCGATGCGGCGCACAGCGAGCTGCTTGCGTACCACCAGCTCTACGACATTTACAACGACTACGACGGCGTAACGAACCTGAAAACCGTCAACGAGCGGGCGGGCACCGCCCCTGTCGCGGTGGATGCGCGGATTATGGCGCTGCTCTCGTTCGCCAAAACCATGGCGGAAGAAACCGGCGGCCGCATGAACGTCGCCATGGGGAGCGTGCTTTCCATCTGGCACGACTACCGCACAAAGGGGCTTGAGGATCCCGCTTCCGCCGCCCTGCCGACGACGGAGGAGCTTCAGGCCGCCGCGGAGCATACCGACATCGACGATCTGGTGCTCGATCCCGAGGCCGGCACCGTTTTCTTCGCCGATCCCGCCCTTCAGCTGGACGTGGGCGCGGTGGGCAAGGGCTTCGCGGTGGAGCGCGTGGCCGAGCAGCTGGAAGCGGCCGGCGTCGGCGGGGCGCTGCTGAGCATCGGGGGCAATGTGCGCGCCGTCGGTTCCCGGGGCGACGGCAGCGCCTGGCGCGTGAACGTGCAAAACCCCGACCTGACGGCCGACGACCAGAGCCTCGCCACCCTGGGGCTTACCGACCTCTCGCTGGTCACCAGCGGAAGTTATCAGCGCTACTATACGGTGAACGGCGTGCAGTACCATCACATCATCGACCCGGACACGCTTTTCCCGGCCGCCTGGCTATGGTCGGTCTCGGTCGTCGCGCAGGATTCGGGGCTGGCGGACGCGCTTTCCACGGCGCTGTTCACCCTGTCGGTCGCAGACGGCCAGGCCCTGCTTACGCACTTTGAGGGCGTGAACGCCCTGTGGGTAACACCCGACGGCGCGCAGACGCAAACGGAAGGGTTTTCCGACCTGCTCGCCTCGTAAACCACGGCCGCGCAAAGCCTGTTTCAGCCCGTGCAAACCCGTGTATATCCTTATCGAACCAGGAAAGAGACGTTTGAAAGGAGCGTTTGGACATGCCGAGTTTCGCCAATCCGTTTCAGGGGAACGTACCCCGCAAGATGAACAAGGAAGAACTGATACAGGCCGTCCGGCTGGATATCGCCGGGGAGCTGGAGGCCATTTTTCTCTACGACGCGCACGTGCAGGCCACGGATATCGAGCTGGCCAGGACGGTCATCGGGGATATCCGCGATGAGGAAAAGGCGCACGTGGGCGAGCTGATGACGCTCCTGTACGCGCTGGACCCGAAGGAAGCGGAGCATTTCGCCTCCGGACGCGCGGAAGTGCGGGAGATGATGCGCGACCTGGGCCTGCCGACCCCCGCCGACGGAGACGCGGGCGGGGAAGCGCCGACCGTCGGCAGCCTGAAAGACAGCTGAGCCGCCGCCCGCAGGCGCGGCCCAAACAACCATCGACCTTTTCGCGCCCTACGGCGCGAGACGCGTACGCCAAAAGGAGGCAACGCAAGTGGATTACCTGTCCAGAAACTCGTCGACCCTGCCCGAAAGCCTATGGCAGCAGATCGACGCCGCGACGGTGAGCGCGGCCCGAAACGTGCTGACGGGGAGACGCGTATTGCACTTAACCGGTCCGCTGGGGATCGGCGTGAACACCGTGACCATCGACGACGCCGATACGAAGGCGGAAGTCGAAGCCGACGGCTTCCTGACCACCGCAGGCCGGAAGCTGACCGAAATACCCACCCTGTTTGAGGATTTTACCCTTTACGCCCGCGACCTGGCCCAGAGCGAAAAAGCGGGGTCGCCCGCGGACCTCTCCGCGGTACAGGCGGCTGCGCAGGCCGTGGCCCTGCGGGAGGACCGGCTGGTCTTTCTGGGCAACGAGAAGCTCGGTTACGAAGGGCTGTTAACCGCCAAGGGCGTGAACCGGCAGGCCCGCTCGGACTGGGCGAGCGGTGAAAACGCCTTTACGGACGTGGCCGCCGCCATCGAAACGCTGGTTTCCCAGGGCATATACGGCGCGTTCACCCTCGTGGTGAGCCCGAACCTGTACACGCAGTTGCAGCGGCTGCAGCCCTCCGTGGGCATGCTGGAGCTCGACCGCGTCGCCAGGCTCGTGGACGGACGTCTGTTCAAGTCCCCGGCGCTGGGCCGGGATCAGGCGGCGCTCCTGTCCGCGCAGCCGGGGCATATGGATCTCGTCGTGGGGCAGGATTTGGCGGCGGCGTACCTGGAGCAGCGCAACCTGAACCACGTGTTCCGCATGACGGAAACGGCGTTGCCGCGGCTATTCCAAAAGAAGGCCGTCGTGGTGTTCACCAAGTGACGTAAAACCGCACCGCACACGAACCCGTTCTGAAAGCTTAACCCTATGCAGCAAAAAAACCGCCGCTCCGCGAAAACACTCCGCGGGGCGGCGGTTCGTCAAATGCTCATTTCCGGCCGAAGTAGCGGGCATAGGCGGCCTCCACCGCCTGTCGGCTCTCCTTTTCAAAGGCACGGTAGTTGACCAGCAGCTTTTCGGCCTCGGGGGTGAGGGTCGCCCCGCCGCCCTGCCGGCCGCCGGTCGCGGTATCCAGAAGCGTATAGCCCAAGCCCTTCTCGGCCGCCTTGACGACCTTCCACGCCTTGGAATAGGCCATATCCATGCGCATGGCCGCGGAGCGGAGGCTGCGGGTATCGCGCACCGTCTCCAACAGTTCCGCCACGCCGGGGCCGAACACCTTCTCGTCCCGGTAAAGGCGCAAGGTCATCCCGCAGTGCAGGGGCGTCTGGGGCATGGTACCCGCCTCCTCCTTAGCGATAGGGCGTATCCTCCATGGGCAGCCGGGTGCGCAGCTTCCCGTCCACGCGCATCACGGCGTGCGCCGCCGCGGGCGCGGTGGGGATGGTGGCGATCTCCCCGATGCCCTTGGCCCCGAAGGCGAACTGGTCCTCCGTACCTTTGGCGATCAGGTGCACCTCGATGGGCGGGGCCTCGGTGGCGCGCCACAGGCCGAGCTTGCCGTAGTTAAGCGTGGGGTAGCCGCCTTCCATGGGGAAATCCTCGGTAAAGGCGTAGCCCAGGCCCATCACCACGCCGCCTTCCACCTGGCCTTCGCAGCTCTTGGGGTTCACCACGTGCCCCACGTCGTGGGCGGCCACCACGCGCTGAACGCGCTTGTGCTCGTCCAGAATGACCACCTGGGCGGCGTAACCGTAGGCCACGTGGCTCACGGGGTTGGGCTTGGGGCTGCCCATGGGGTCGGTGGGCGAGGTGAACTCGGCGTAAAAGCGGCGGCCCTCCAGCGCGGAAAGCGATCCGGCCTCCCTGAGTGCCTCCATGAACAAGAGCGACGCGCGCCGCGCCGCCTCGCCGGTGAACAGGGTCTGGCGACTGGCGGTGGAGGTACCGGTATTCGGCGTATGGGCGGTATCGGGCACGTCGCGGACGATCATGCTGGGGGGAAAGCCCGTGGTCTGGCAGACCATCTGCACGCACACGGTACCGATGCCCTGCCCCATGCACGCCGCGGAGGTGACCACGTGCACCTTGCCGTCCTTCACCTCGACGGCCACGCGGCCGTAGTCCGGCACGCCCACGCCCAGGCCGGAGTTTTTCATGGCGCCCGCGATGCCCGCGTAAGGGCTGCTTTCGTAGGCTTCCTTCACGGCTTCCAGGCATTCGGCGTAAGCCGTCTCCTTGGAGGCGATCTGCCCGTTGGGCAGCACCTCGCCGGGGCGGATGGCGTTTTTGTAACGGATTTCCCAGGGGGAGATGCCCACCTGCTCGGCCAGGAGGTTTAAGTTCTGCTCGGCCGCGAAGCAGCTCTGCGGTACGCCGAAGCCGCGGAACGCGCCGCCGGGGATGTTGTCGGTGTATACGTTCAGGCCCTCGATATCCACGTTCTGGTAGTGATAGGGGCCGCCCGCGTGCGTGCAGGCGCGCTGGATGACCGGCGTGCCCAGCGACGCGTACGCGCCGCAGTCGGCCACCAGCACGGCCTTCATGGCGGTCAGGTTGCCATCCTTATCGCAGGCGGTGGTCATGTCGATTTCCATGGCGTGGCGCTTGACGTGGCAGTTGAGGCTTTCCTGCCGGGAAAAGCGCACCTTCACCGGCAGACCCGTGGCCCAAGCCATGAGCGCCGCGTGGTGCTGCACGCTCATGTCCTCCTTGCCGCCGAAGCCGCCGCCCACCAGCGCGGAAACGGAGCGCACCTTTTCCGGCGGTAGTTTGAGCATACGGGCGATTTCCTTCTGCTCGTCGTACACGGACTGCGACCCCGTATGCAGGATCAGCCCGCCTTCCCCGTCCGGTTCGGCCACGGCGCACTCCGGCTCCATAAAGGCGTGATCGGTCATGGGGGTGGAATAATGCCGGGTCACCACGTAGGCGGCCTGGGCGATGGCCCCGTCCGGATCGCCGCGGTGCAGGTGCTGGCGGGTCAGCAGGTTGCCGTTCTCGTGCAGCTTGGGCGCGCCCTCGGCCAGGCCCTCCGCGGGGCAGGTGACGGGGGTGAGCGGCTCGTATTCCACGTCGATCAGCGCAAGCGCCTCGTCCAGCGTTTCCTTGTGCCGGGTCGCGACCAGCGCGATGGCGTCGCCGATATAGCGGGTGATATCCCCCTCGGCGATCATCACGTCCCAGTCCTGAATCAGGTGCCCGGTCTTGTTGAAGGGCACGTCCCCGGCGGTCAGCACGCGCACGACGTCCGGGTGCCGTTCGGCGCGGGAGATGTCTATTTTCAGCACGCGCGCGCGCGGGTATTGGCTGCGCAGGGCCTTGGCGTAGATCATCCCCGGCAGCATGATATCGTCGGCGAACATGCCGGTGCCCAGCACCTTTTCCTCTGCGTCGATGCGGTGGAAGTCGCGCCCCAGAAGCCCGTCGTCCCGCGCGGGCGGCACGGCGCGGTTCTCGCGCAAGAAGTCCGCCGCCGCGAGGATCGCGTTCTCGATCTTCTGGTAGCCCGTGCAGCGGCAGATGTTGCCGCGGATGGCCTTTTTCACGTCCGCGCGCGTCGGGGTAAGGTTTTGGTCCAGCAGCGCCTTGGCGGAGATCACCATGCCGGGGATGCAAAAGCCGCACTGCACCGCGCCGGCCTCGGTGAAGCAATAAGCGTACACGTCCCTTTCGCGCGGGGAAAGTCCTTCGACGGTGACGATCGTCTTCTGGTCGGCCTTGGCGGTGGTCAGCATGCAGGCGCGGCGTTTCTGCCCGTTCAAAAGCAGGGTGCACGCGCCGCAGGCGCCTTCGCCGCAGCCGTTTTTGACCGACGTCAGCCGGAGCTCGTCGCGAAGGTAGTCGATCAGCGGCATGTCCCTGTCGGTCTCGGCGGGCCGGCCGTTGACGGTAAAGCGATACACGGTTTTCACCTCCCGTGGCGGATCGGCTTCCGCGTGCGGAAGCGTGGTTTCGGTGCCTGCGGCGTTACGCGCGCGCAAGCCAGGGCATCTGCGCAAGCGTCGCCCGCATCAGTGCGGCCGCGTCCTTGGGCAGCGCGGGGTCGGAAAGGTCGGCGGTCAGCTCGCGGCCGTCCAGACGGATCAGCGCCCTGCCGCCGTCAAGCATCGCCCAGCCGGGGTTTTCGCTTTGGCGGAAGTCCGCCTCGCTCGCAAAAAACGTCAACTTGTCCCGGTAGGGAAGGCTTTCGTAGGGGCAGAAGGTGCCGCAGTTGCCGCATTCGTTGCAGCGGCCGTCGATGTGCACGATCTGCGGCCGGCCGTCGAGCCACACCGTTTCGTTGGCGCGGTTGGGGCACACGTCCACGCAGTTGAGGCACACCTTGTCGCAGCCCATGCAGCGTGCAAACTCGTTTTCCGGCGCGCCGGCGGCCTTGCACTCTCCGCGGCGGGCGAGCAGCTCGCAGGCGGAGGTTTCGCAGTGACGGGCCTCCGCCTGCAGCCCCAGAATATCCTCGGCGGTCGCCTGCGCGTCCGCGATGGCTTCCACCACCGTGGCCGGGCCGCGCAGCGCGTCGCCCAGCACGTAGATGCGCTCGCTCTGCTTGCGCGCCGTGGCACGGCCGCCGGCGGTCAGCTGCACGCCGTTTTCCAACAGCTGCGCCGCGTCCGGCTTTTCGCCCACGGCGGTGATCAGCGCGTCGCAGGGGAGTTCAAGGGTTTCGCCGGTCGCCTCGGGCCGACGGCGGCCGCTCTCGTCCGCCTCGCCCAGCCGCATGGCGTTGCACATAAGCTTGCCTTCCGAAAGCGACACGGGCGACAGCAGCGTTTTGAACGCGATGCCCTCCGAAAGCGCCAGCTTCAGTTCCTCTTCGTCGGCGGGCATCTCCCGCTCGGTGCGGCGGTAGACGACCGTCACGCTCTCCACCCCCGGCACGCGTTTGGCCGCGCGCGCCGCGTCCATGGCGGTGTTGCCCGCCCCCGCGACGATCACGTGCCGGCCGATCTCCAGCGTATCGGGGTAGTTCTTCGCCTGTTCCAGAAACGCGATCGCGTTTTTCTCGCCGGGAATGCCGAGCTTCCCGCGCTCCTGCGCGCCCACGCAGAGCGCCACGTGCGTAAAGCCGTTTTCCAGAAGCGTCTGCGCCGTTTCCGCGCGCGTGTTGCGCACGATCTTCACGCCCAGCTGCCTGAGCATCGCGGCGTCGCGGTCGATGGCCTCGCAGGGGATGCGGAAGGCGGGTATCGCGTAGCGCACCACGCCGCCCAACGCGTCCCGCGCCTCGAAAAGGGTCACCTTCGCGCCCGCGCGCGCCAGAAAGAACGCCACGGCCATGCCCGCGGGGCCGCCGCCGACCACCGCCACGCGCTCCGGGCGGTCGCCCTCGGGCGCGAGCGCGTCCAGATAGGGTTCATACCCCTTCTCGGCCGCCAGCAGCTTTACCTCGCGAATATGGAGGGATTCGTCGTACTGGTTGCGGATGCAGCCGTCCATGCAGCGGTGGCTGCAAATGCTCCCCGTAATGGAGGGCAGCGCGTTTTTGTCGCAGATCACGGCGAGCGCCTCCGTATAGCGCCCCTGCGCGGCCAGCTCCATATAGGCGGAGATGTCCTGATGGATGGGGCAGGCGTCCGAGCAGGGCGCCAGCGAGCAGTCCAAAAGCGGCACCTTGCGGTCGTTCTTGTGCGGATAGGCGGGCCTGAGCGGCCGGCGGTAGCGCGGATCGGTCAGGCTTTTTTCGGCCAGCGCCGAGAGCTTTTCCATGTTCACGTCCGCAAAGGGCCGGTAGGGCCCGGCCGCCAGCTCCCGCGCCATGGGCGGCAGGCGGTTGTAGCCGCCGGGCTTTAAGAGCGTGGTGGCCAGCGTGATGGGCCATACGCCGGTTTCGAACAGCTCGGCGATGTTCTGCCGGTCGGCGCCGCCGGAGAAGCTCACGCGCAGCTTGCCTTCAAACGCCCTCTCCAGCGTCTCCGCCAGGTGGATGGTCAAAGGCCAGAGCGCCTTGCCGCTCATGTACATTTCCGTACCCGGCAGCTCGCCCCGCGTGATTTCCACCGGGAAGGTATTGCTCAGTTTGAGCCCGAAGGCGACGCCCTGCGACTGCGCCAGCGACGAAAGCCTTACGAACATCGGCACGGCGTCCGCAAATTGCAGATCGTCCTTAAAATGATGATCGTCGAAAGCCACGTCCCCGTAACCGAGCTGATCCAGCGTCTTGCGGGCGAAACCGTAGCCCAGCAGCGTTGGGTTGCACTTGACGAAGGTGTGCAGGTGTTTTTCACGGATCAGGTAGGTGGCGATGCGCTCGATTTCCGCCGGGGGGCAGCCGTGCAGGGTGGAAAGCGTGATGCTTTTGCACACATGCGGATCGAAGGCGTCCACGTCGGCGACGGTCAGGCCGTCGAAATCGGCCAAATGTGCCTTGGCCCACGCGGTGCATTCCCGCCACACGGGCGTCTCGCGCGCGTCCTTCAGGCCCTCGATGAAGCGGTCGAGCTTCTCGGTGCGGATGCCGGCCAGGTCGTACCCCACGCTCATGTTGAACACGAAGCCGTCCCGCGCGCCCAGCCCGAAGGCGGCGCTGATCAGCTTTAAGGCGAACCAGGCCTTGACGTACTCGTCGAAGGCCTCCGGCACGGTCAGCTCCGTGCTCCACTCCACGTTGTAGCCCTCGGCCGCCGCGAGGATGCAGGGCTTGGACACGGGCAGATCCTCCCCGTCCAGCTTCTGCACGGTTTTCAGCTCCATAAAGCGCGCCCCGCCCGCGTAGGCGGCAATCAGGTTCTGCGTCAGCTGGGTATGCGGCCCCGCCGCGGGTCCGAAGGGCGTTTCCGGCCGCTCGCCGAACAGATCGAGGCGCTTGTCGCCCTCGTGCCGGTACGGTGAACGCACGCCCAGCACCGAACCGTCGCGGCGGTAATCGGTCAGGACCTGTTCCATCAGCTCCGAAAAGGGGATGGGGCGCATACGGTCGCTCATGAAAAATCGCTCCTTCGTCGCGTGTTCAAAAAGGGAGGCGTGCCGCAAACTCCCCGTCAGCGGCCGTTGATCCGGCTCCACAGCTCGCTCGCGGTGTCCCGGCAATGGGCGAGCACGGCCTGCTTGTCCACTTCGGTCAGCACCCGGTCCTTCATTTTCAGCTCGCCGTTGATAACGGTATGGATCACGCTTTTGCCGCTCATGCCGAACAGCACGTGCCCCGCGTAATTCTCCGCGGTCATGGGCGTGAGCGGCGTGTAGTCCAGCGCGATCACGTCCGCCGCCGCCCCGGGCTTCAAAACGCCCAGCGGCCTGCCAAACGCCCTGCTCGCGAGCTTCGCGTTGTTCTCAAAGAGCATCTGCGGGGCCTCCGCCCACGCCACGGTCGCGTCGTGCAGGTGGTGCTGGTGCAAAAGCTTGGCCACCTTGAGGCTTTCGAGCATATCGTTGGTGTAGCCGTCGGTGCCCAGGCCCACCAGAACGCCCTCGTGCATCATGCGGAGGGTCGGCGGGCAGCCGATGGCGTTGCCCATGTTGCTCTCCGGGTTGTGCGCGACGTTCGTGCGGGTCTCCCTGAGCAGGTCGATCTCCGCCTCGTCCACGTGCGTGCAGTGCCCGCAGATCGTGTTCTCGCCCAGAATATCAAAGTCGTAGAGGCGGAACACCGGGCGCTTGCCGTGCTCCTGCAGGCACCGTTCCACATCCTCGATGCCCTCGGCCACGTGCACGTGGAAGCCCGCGTCCGCAGGCGCCTGGTCGCGGCAGTAGGCCAGCGTCTCGTCCGACAGGGTGAACTGCGCGTGCAGGCCGAAAAGCCCCGCCACCATGCCGGTGGTATCCGCCTGGGTGTAGCGGATGAAATCCGCGTTCTCCTTTACGCCCTCGCGCATTTTTTCGGCCCCGTCTCGGTCGCTGAC
Organism: uncultured Oscillospiraceae bacterium; assembly: GCA_964640955.1. Lineage (GTDB taxonomy): Bacteria > Bacillota > Clostridia > Christensenellales > Aristaeellaceae > CAXXOK01. The sequence goes on from CAZXJI010000018.1 coordinate 27,778, forward strand.
CTCGTAGCACAGATCGACGCGCACGCCGTACTGGCGGGCGCTGTCCGCGATGGCGAACAGGCTTCCCTCGATCTCCCCGTAGCTGGCGTGGTGGTCGAAAATCGTGGTAACGCCGTTTTCGATGCAGTCGATCATCGTCGCGTCGGCGCTGGCGCGGGTGTCCTGGATCAGCAGGTGCCGGTCGAGCGTCCACCACAGGCCGTCCAGAATATCCAGAAAGCCTCTGGGGTTATAGTCGCGCAGGCTCATGCCGCGGGCGAACGCGGAGTAGATGTGCTCGTGCGCGTTGATCAGTCCCGGCATAATCACGCCGCCGCGGGCGTCCACGAAAGCCGCGTTGGGGTAGGTGCCTTTCATCATCGCGGTGTCGCCGACGTCCACGATGGCGTTCCCCTCCATCACCACGCAGCCGTCCCTGAGGAAGGGATTATCGGCGTCCCGGGTAATTACGCGTCCGTTGCCCATAAGCAGCATGGTCGGTCACTCCTTTTCCATCCGGCATTTGAGCGCTTCCAGCGCCCTGAGGGTCTCGGGGGTGTCCGCGTCGGCCAGTTCCTCGGCGAAGGCCGCCTGCACGGTGCGCACCCTGTCCGGGTGCCGCCGGATCACCGATACGCCCGCCTCTCCTTCGGCCAGCGTCGACAGCTCTCCGTAAAACGCGCGCGGGAAGATGGCGGGGTTCCCCTCGCGCGTCCCGAAGGCCGCGCGCACGATGGAATCCGGATGGGCGCGGTATTCGGCCACCACCTTTTCGATGGTCCCCCGGGTCAAAAGCGGCTGGTCCCCCACGCAGAACAGGCAGCCCTCGGTATGGGGCAGGGCCGCGAGGCCCAGGCGGATGGTATCGCGCACCTCGGGCAGCCTGTGCAGAAGGCAGCGGCAGCCCTTCGCCTGCGCCAGGTCGCGCACGGCCTCGCTGCGGGTGACGACGACGGAGGAAAGCCCCTTGGGCAGCGCGTCCAGAAGCCACGAAAGCAGCGGTTTTCCGCAAAAGTCGGTCATCAGTTTGTTGGTGCCGAAACGCACGCTCTCCCCGGAGGCCAGTACCACACAGCCAACGCTCATCGGTTCCTCCCCCTTTCCGGGGTCGTTTTATTCAGCGAATCAGGGTGCCGGTTTTTCCGTGCACGCCGTCGCGTGCCTTATGCAGTTCCGTAATCAGCGCCGTGCGGCCTTCCTTGCCGCGCACGAAGGCCACGGCGGCCTGTACCTTAGGTTTCATGGAGCCCTCGGCAAACTCGCCCGCGTCCAGGTAGCGCTGGGCTTCGGGCCAGGGCAGGTCGCTCAACCATTGCTGGTCGGGCTTGCCGAAATGAATGGCTACCTTTTCCACCGCCGTGAGGATGATCAAGGTATCGGCGTCCAGCGTATCCGCCATCAGCGCGCTGGCCAGATCCTTGTCGATCACCGCGCCGATGCCGCTCAGGTGATGCCCGTGCGCCACCACGGGGATGCCCCCGCCGCCGGCCGCCACCACGATCTGCCCGGCCGAAAGCAGCGCGCGCACCGTTTCGATCTCGATGATCTCCACGGGCTTGGGCGAGGCGACCACGCGGCGGTAGCCGCGCCCGGCGTCCTCCACGATCGTCCAGTCCTTTTCCTTGAGCTTCTCTTCCATTTCCTCCCGGGTCATGAAAGGGCCGATGGGCTTGGTGGGGCGGGAGAAGGCGGGGTCGTCCGGGTCGACGCGTACCTGGGTAAGGACGGTGGAAACGGCCTTGTGAATGCCGCGATCGATCAGTTCCTCCCGAAGTGCGTTTTGCAGGTCGTAGCCGATGTAGCCCTGGCTCATCGCCACGCACACGGAAAGCGGCGCGGGGGGTTCGTTGTGGTTGTTGGCGTATTCCGCCATGGCGGTTTGAAGCATGCCCACCTGCGGGCCGTTGCCGTGGGAGAGGATAATCTCGTGCCCGTCCTCCACCAGATCCGCGATGGCTTTGGCGGTCAGCTTGACCGCCGCCATCTGCTCGGGCAGGGTTCTGCCCAGGGCGTTGCCGCCCAAAGCGATCACCAGGCGTTTGCCGGTGCGTTGCATACGTTTTACTCCCGAAAACTCATTCGTACAGGCGGCGTACCCGCGCGCCCATGGAGGAAAGCGTGCCGACGGGGTCCTTGACCTTGGCCAGGAAGATCATCGCGGCGATGATGTAGGGCTTGAAGGACGCCTGCAGGTAGAGCGGGTCGCGGTAGCGGTCGAACACCGTCGCGGCCACTTCGCCCTCCTTGCAGCTGATGCCGCTGATGTCCGCGGGCAGGCAGTGCAGGTAGAGGCCCTTGCCGTTCTTGGTGAGCGCCATGCGCTCCTCGGTGCATTCCCAGTCCTTATGCTGCGCGTTCTGGGCGAGCAGCTCCCTTTCCAGCGCGCGGATGCCCTCGGCGTCGCCGCGGCCGTAGAGCGCGGTACGCCGTTCCATGGCGGCAAAGCTCGCCCAGCTCTTGGGGTACACGATATCCGCGTCCCGGAAAGCCTCGTCCATGGCGTTGACGCGCGTAAAGCTGCCGCCGCTCGCGGCGGCGTTCTGGCGGGCGACCGCCTCCACCTCGGGCATGACCTCGTAGCCCTCGGGGTGCGCCAGCACCACGTCCATGCCGAACCGGGTCATCAGCCCGATGACGCCCTGCGGCACGGAAAGGGGCTTGCCGTAGCTGGGCGAGTACGCCCAGGTCATGGCGACCTTTTTGCCCTTGAGGTTTTCCACGCCGCCGAAATGGTTGACGAGGTGCAGGGTATCGGCCATGACCTGCGTGGGGTGGTCGATGTCGCACTGCAGGTTGACCAGCGTGGGCTTTTGCGCCAGCACCCCGTCGCGGTAGCCGTCGGTCACCGCGTCCACGACCTGATGCATGTAGGCATTGCCCTTGCCGATGTACATGTCGTCCCGGATGCCGATGACGTCCGCCATGAAGGAGATCATGTTGGCGGTCTCGCGCACGGTCTCGCCGTGGGCCACCTGGCTCTTGCCCTCGTCGAAGTCCTGCACGGCCAGGCCCAGCAGGTTGCAGGCGGAGGCGAAGCTGAACCGCGTGCGGGTGGAATTGTCCCGGAACATGGAAATCGCCAGACCGCTGTCGAAAATCTTGGGAGAAACGTTGTTTTCACGCAGGGCGCGCAGCGCTTCGGCCACCTCGAACACGGCGCGAATCTCCGCGTCGGTCTTTTCCCACGTCAGGAAGAAGTTGCCTTCGTACATCTTGGAAAAATCGAGGGTTTTCAGGGTGGCAAGCGCCTTTTGCAAATCGGCCATCGGTGGATCGTCCTTTCCGCTTTTGGAATGGGGAGCCGTACGCCCGGTTACCGGCAATAGAGGGTGGGCATCGCCGCGTATACCGCGCAGCACTTGACCAGGTCGGCCTTCCAGTTGCGCTCGTTGGGCGCGTGGGCCTGCGCTTCCTTGCCGGGGCCCAGGCCGATGCAGGGCACCCCGTAGCGGCCCATGATGCTCACGCCGTTGGTGGAAAACGTCCATTTGTCCACCTTGGGCTCGCCGTACAGGCCGCGGTAGCTTGTAACCATCGCCTGCGTCGCGGGATGGTCCTCCGGCAGCACCCACGTGGGGAAGTAGCAGTCCGTGGGGTAGCTTAGCCCCGTCCAGCTCGGGCGCGCGTACTTGTACATGGTGACTTCCGCGTCGTACTTTTGGCAGCTGGGCAAAGCGCGCACCTCTTCCAGTGCGCTTTGGTAGGTTTCGCCGTCGGTCAGCCGCCGGTCCAGCGACACGGCGCAGCCGTCCGCCACCGCGCAGCGGCTGGGCGAGGAGTAGAAAATCTCGCTGACGGTCACCGTGCCCTTACCCAGGAACGGGTCGTAGTGCAGGCGCTCGTTGAGGGCGCGAATCTCCTGCAGGATGTCCGCCATCATGTAGATGGCGTTCTTGCCGCGCTCGGGGGCGGAGCCGTGGCAGCTGATGCCCTTGACCTCCACGCGGATCTCCATGCGGCCGCGCTGGCCGCGGTAGATGTTGCCGTCGGTGGGCTCGGTGATAACGACAAACTCGGGCTTCACCTTGTCCTCATTGAGGATGTACTGCCAGCACAGGCCGTCGCAGTCCTCCTCCTGCACGGTGCCGGTGACCAGCACGCGGTACTTGTCGGAAAGCAGGCCCAGGTCTTTCATGACCCTCGCGCCGTACACGGCGCTCACGATGCCGCCCAGCTGGTCGCTGGCGCCGCGGCCGCCGATTTCGGTATCGCTCTCAAAGCCTTCGTAGGGATCAAACTCCCAGTTGTCGCGGTTGCCGATGCCCACGGTGTCGATGTGCCCGTCGAAGGCGATCAGCTTTTCGCCCGTGCCCATCACGCCCAGGATGTTGCCCATCGGGTCGACGGTCACGCTGTCGAAGCCCACGGCCTTCATTTCCTTTTCGATGCGGCGCACGTGCCCTTCCTCGCCGCAGCTTTCGCCGGGAATGGCGATCAGCTCCCGCAGAAATTGGGTCATCGCCGCTTCGTAGCTCTGCGCCTTCGCCTTTACCTGTTCAAAGTCCATGTCCGTACACTCCTTATTCGTCAAGGTTTTGCGGGAGGCCCGCCGCCGCCCTGATCCGTGCGTCAGCACGACGGCACCGCGCCGTCCCAGACGATTCTTTGGTAATTCTCGGGGTCGGTGTCCCCCTCGGTGGAAAAAAGCAGCACGCGGGAGGTTGCGGTCAGTCCGAGCTTCTCCCTCAGTTCGGCGTACGCCGGGCCGGTCGTCAGCGCGCTCACCACGCCCATGCCCACCGCGCCGCTCTCGCCGGAGATCACGCGCGGATCGCCCTTCACCGGAGCGCCGAGCATGCGCATGCCGCGCGCGCTGACCCAATCGGGGCAGCTCACAAAAAACGCGCTGTGGTTGCGCAGAATGTCCCAGGAGAGGGTGTTGGGCTCGCCGCAGGCCAGCCCCGCCATGATCGTACGCAGGTCGCCGGTCACGACACGGGGGCTGCCGTCGGCCGCCAGCGCCCCGCGGTAGAGGCAGTCCGCCGCCGTCGCCTCCACCACGGTCACCACCGGGGGTTGTTCCGGGTAGCGATTGGCGAAATACCCCTGCACCGCGCCCGCCAGCGAGCCCACGCCCGCCTGAATAAACACGTGCGTCGGCGGCGCGCCCGCCGACGCCTCAAACTGTTCGGCCGCCTCGCGCGCCATGGTGCCGTACCCCTGCATGATGTGACCGGGGATGTCCTCGTAGCCGTCCCACGCCGTATCCTGCACCACCACGCCGTGGGGCGTGGCCGCGGCTTCCTTCGCCGCGAGACGGACGCAATCGTCGTAGTTCACGTCCTCAATGGTCACCTGCGCACCCTCGCGGGCGATATTGTCGTAGCGCACCTTCACGCTGCCCTTGGGCATGTGCACCACGGCCTTCTGTTTAAGCTGCCTCGCCGCCCAGGCCACGCCGCGGCCGTGATTGCCGTCGGTCGCGGTGAAAAAAGTCGCCTGGCCGAACTCGCGGGCGAGCCGGTCGGAGGTCAGGTAGGCGTAATCCGTCTCGGACACGTCCCGCCCGAGCTGGTCTGCGATGTAGCGGGCCATGGCGTAGGAGCCGCCCAGCACCTTGAAGGCATTGAGGCCGAAGCGGTAGCTTTCGTCCTTCACGCACAGCGCGCCCAGTCCCAGCTTGGCGGCCATGCCGGGCAGGCTGCGAAGCGGCGTGACGTCGTACTGGGGAAAGCTTTTATGGAAGCGATACGCCTTTTCCACGTTGGCAAGGCTCATGATGGAAAGGTGGCGGTCGTCCGATTTGGGCATGTGGTTGTCCGTCCATAGAATGGGCTGCATGGCGGTTCCTCCCGATACGGTGTGATAGGCGCGCCGATACGCGCGGCGAAGTTATGTATTTCCCCGCACGCCTCCGGGTTTCCTGCCCGGCGCCGCCGCGGCGGCAATGCCGCCCGCTTTTCTGAAGCGCTATTCCCCCACGCGCTTGTAGGTTTCCTCCACAATGCGCTCCATCGCGGCGGCAATGCCGCCCCGCTTTTCTGAAAGGCTATTCCCCTACGCGCTTGTACGTTTCCTCCACGATGCGCTCCATGGCATTTAAGATGCTCTCGTATCCCGTGCAGCGGCACAGGTGCCCGGAAATCAGCTTGCGCAGCTCCTCGCGGCTGTAGCGCTTGCCGGTGCCCACGATCTCCACCGCGCTCATGATGAGCCCCGGCGTGCAGAAGCCGCACTGCGTGGCGGCCTCGTCGATGAACGCCTGCTGGATGGGGCTCAGTTCGCCCGTAGGGCTCTTTAATCCCTCCACGGTCATTACGCTGCGACCCTCCGCCCACAGTGCCAGGTAGATGCAGCTGTCCACGGCCTCGCCGTCCACCAGCACCGTGCAGGCTCCGCACTCCCCCACCTCGCAGCCCTTTTTGACGCTGGTCAGGCCCAAGCGGTTGCGAAGCGTATCCAGAAGGCTCTCCCGTTCGTCCACGGGCACGGTAACCTCGCTGCCGTTGACGGTCATGGTAAGCGTTTTATACATCGGTTTTCCCTCCCGCGTTGACGATCGCCTGCCGCACCGCGCGCCTGCCCAGCTCGCTGACCAGCTGCAGGCGGAACTCCCTGCTGGCGCGCCAGCTGGTGCGGGGCTTCACCTCGCCAAGCGCACCGGCGGCGATGCGCTGAAGCAATTCCTCGCCGATCTGCGCGCCCTGCACGGCCGCCTCCGTTTTAACGCAGCGCATGGGGGTCGGCGCGGCCACGCCGTAGGCCAGCCTGAGCTCCGCAAGCGTTTTTTTGTCCGCGGACAGCTTGACCATCGCCGCGCAGCCTAGGGTGGCGATTTCCATGGCGTTGCGCTTGCCGTACTTGATGTAGCAGCCGCCGAAGTCCTCGTAGTCCGCTCTGGCGATATGGATGGCGACGAGAATCTCGTCGTGTTTGCGCACGGTTTTGCCCGGCCCGGTGTAAAATTCCCGGATTGGCACCGTGCGGGTGCCCTCGCCGCTCACCAGCTCCAGCGTGGCGTTGAGCGCCCAGAGGGAACTGGCGCTGTCGGCGCTGGTGACGCCGTTGCACACGTTGCCGCCGATGGTGCCCATGTTGCGGATCTGCGGGCCGCCCACCTCGTCCACCGCGTGGGCGAGCATCGGCATGGCGGCCAGGATGATCGGGTCGTTGGCGATGCGGCTGAACACCGTCGCCGCACGGATGATCACCTCGCCCTCCGCCGTTTTTTCGATGCCGCTGAGCTCCTTAAGCCCGTGGATGCTCACCAGCGAGCAGCCGGCCAGCCGGCCTTCCCGAATCTGGATGAGCACGTCGGTGCCGCCGGAGACGACGATGGCGCTTTCGTCCGCTTGCAGCGCGCGCACGGCGTCGGCTACACCGGTCGCCTGATAGTATTTCTCGATGTCATACATGCGGCTCGACCTCCTTGATGAGCCCCGCCGCCGTGAAGCCTTCCACCAGCTTCTGCGGGCTCATGGGCAGGGTGTTGAAATGCACGCCCGTCGCCTGCAGCACGGCGTTGCGGATGGCGGGGGCGGGGGAGATGGTCGGCGGTTCGCCCAGCGACTTGTTGCCGTAGGGGCCGGAGGGGTCGATAAGCTCCACGAAGGCCGTCTCCAGATCGGGCTGATCCATGGCCGTGGGCAGCTTGTAATCCAGAAAATTGTCGTTCAGCGGTTTGCCCTTATCGCTGTAAAGCAGCTCCTCGGACAGGGCGTAGCCGATGCTCATGCTCATGCCGCCCTGCACCTGCCCCTCGGCGAGCTTGGGGTTGATGATCACGCCGCTGTCGTGCACGTTCAAAAGCTTAAGTACTTTCACGCGGCCCACGGGAATATCCACCTCGATCTCGGCGAACGACGCGCCCGTGGAAATGGTGTTTTCCTTGCAGTCGATGCTGCATTCCGCGAAGATGCGCTCGGCGCGCTCGCGGCTGTACTGCGCTTCCACCGCCAGGTCGGCCATCGCCATCAGCGGTTTGCGGCCCGCGCGGGTGACGACCCGGTTTTTTTCGATGTCCAGCTCCTCGGCGGGCTTTTGGAACTTGAAGGCCGCCCAGTCGAGTATCTTCTGCTTGAGCAGCTCGCCCGTGCGCTTGGCCGCCTGCCCGCTTACGTAGGTTTGCCTCGACGCGTACGCGCCCAGGTCGAAGGGCGCCACGTCCGTGTCCTGCGTGGACACGATGTGGATGTTGTCCTCCGTGATGCCCGTGGCTTCGGCCGCCATCTGCGTGAACACCGTATCCGCGCCCTGCCCGATCTCGGTGGCGCCCATCTGCAGGCTCACCGAGCCGTCCTCGTTGAGGAACATGCGGCAGGAGGACGTTTCCAGCGATATGGGATACACGCCGGTCTTGTAGGTGAACAGCGCCATGCCCACGCCGCGGCGCACGTCGCCCGTTTCGTTAGCGTAGCGGGCGCGCTTCTCGTCCCACCCGAACAGCTCCCGCCCTTTGGCGATCACCTCGCGGATGCCGTTGGTGTAGGCGGTGATGCCGGTGCCCGGGTCCACGTATCCTTCGGGGATGCAGTTTTTAAGCCGGATGGTCAGCGGATCCATGTGAAGCATCAGCGCCAGGTCGTCCATCAGGCTTTCGGTGATGAAGGAGGACTGCGGGATGCCGTAGGCGCGCATGGCCCCGGCCGCGGTATGGTTGGTGTAGGCGGTGTAGCCGTTGCCCTCGGTCACCTTTTCGTCGTGGTAAAGCTGCTTGAACATCGTGATGGTGTTCGCGCAGATGGCGTGCCCGTGCGAAGCGTAGCCGCCCTGATCGCTGTACGCTTCCAGCTTGCGCGCGACCAGCGTGCCGTCCGGCCGGGCCAGCGCTTTGGCTTTGGCGTGGATGGCGTGGCGCACGCGCGTGCAGGCCATGGTTTCCTCGCGGGTCAATTCCAGCTTCACGGGGCGGCCGCCGACCTGCGTGCACAGAAAGGCGTTGAGCGGCTCGTAGAGCACGTCCTGCTTGTTGCCGAAGCCGCCGCCGATGTAGGGCTTGACCACGCGAATCTTCGCCCAGGGCACGCCCAGCGCCTGCCCCACCACGCGGCGCACGATATGGGGAATCTGGGTGGAGGTGACCACCACGATGCGGTTGTTTTCCATGTAGGCGAAGGACTGCGGCGGCTCCAGATGACAGTGCTGCACCGTCTGCGTTCCGTACTCTCCCTCAACCTCGATCAGGTCCGACTCGGCGGCCTTCGCCTCCTCGTAGGTGCCGGTGCCGACCCTGTAGCCGCTCTGGCCCAGCAGGTTGGTTTCCCGCACGTCCGGGTGCAGGGGCATGGCATCGGGCGCCAGCGCGGCCTCGGTGCTCAGGATGGGCGGGTATTCCTCGTATTCCACCTTCACCAGCCGCGCCGCGCGCGCGGCGGCGATCTCGTCCTCCGCAATCACCGCGGCGATGTCGTCCCCGTAGACGCGCACGCGCTGATTGAGCAGCTTGCGGTCGTACACGTCCCCCTTCGTCCTGTCCAGTACATAGGGGTGCCCGGCGGTCGCGAACTGGATGTCGGGCACGTCGAAGCAGGTGACGATCTTCACCACGCCCTTGACCTTCAGCGCCTCGCTCAGGTCAAAGGAGAGCACTTTGCCGTTGGCGACGGTGCTGCGCACCACCCTGGCGACCAGCGCCCCGGTGGGGAGCAGGTCGGCCGTGTACTTGGCCGTACCCGTCACCTTGTCCAGCGCGTCCACGCGCTTGATGCTTTCCCTCACGCCCATGAAGGGGTTCCTCCTTTACCGTCGTATCGCGCAGTAGCGGACCATCAGGGGTAAATCGGCTCGCCGCCAACGTATTTGCGTACGATTCTGCAGTCGCCCGGCAGGTACAGCACCCGTTCCAGCCGCTCCCGCACGCTCAGCGGCTGGGGATGGGGCAGGCCGGAGTCGTCCACCACGAGGGCGTCCAGCTCGTAGCCGGGCTTGAACGTGCCCACCCTGCCGAAAAACGCGCCGCCGCCCGCCGTCGCAAGGTAGAACGCCTCGGCGAGCGTCAGTGCCTTGCTGTTTTCGTCGGTCAGCCGCCAGTAGAGCTTGCTCGCCTGCACGGCGTCGGTCACGGCGCGGAACATGTCGATGGTCTGGCCGCCCGCCACGTCCGTGCCCAGCCCGACCTTCACGCCCGCGGAAAGCAGCTTGCGCACGGGGGCGATGCCGGAGCGGAGGTTCATGTTGGAGGCCGGGCAGTGCGCCACCGTCACCCCGCGCTCCTTAAGCAGCCCGATCTCGCTTTCCTCGGGGTATACCACGTGCGCCATCACCGTGCGCGGGGTGAGCATCCCGCGGCGGTCGTAGGCGTCGGCGTAGCTTACGGCTTCGGGGCAAAGCTCCCGCGCCCACCTGATTTCCGCGCGGTTCTCGGACAGGTGGCTCTGCAGCGGCGCGCCGTAGCGCTCCGCCAGTGCGGAAAGCCGCGCCATCAGCGCGTCGGAGCAGGAAGGGATGAACCGCGGCGTGACCATCGGCCTAACGCGCGTAAAGCGCTCCGTCGCCTGCGAAAGCCAGCTTTCGCAATCCGCCGCGGCCGCGTCGGCGCCGCGTTCGCACAGTTCCGGCGGGGAATTGCGATCCATGCTCACCTTGCCCGCATACCCGCGCAGGCCCGCCGCCTCAAGCTTCTCCATCAAAAGCAGGGTCGCGGGCGCGTGCAGGGTTGCAAAACAGCACAGCCGCGTGGTCGCGCTTGTGCGCATCGCTTCGGCGAACATCCCGTAAGCCGTATCGGCGTAGGCCAGGTCGTCGTACTTGCTCTCCTCAGGGAAGGCGCGCTGGTTAAGCCACTCGATCAGCTCCAGATCCATACCCAGCCCGCGATAGGCAAACTGCGGCGCGTGCACGTGCAAATCGCACATGCCGGGGAGGATCAGCATCCCGCTCAGGTCGGTCACCGGCAGCCCGGCGAAGCGGGGCGGAAGCGTTTGAAAAGCGCCCGAGCACCTGCCTCCCTCAACGACCAGATACCCGTTCGCGAGCGTCGTTAAACATTGCGGGCCATCGCTATAGCAGAGATCGCCTTTCAATACAAAATCCATAAGTTATCCTCACGTCTCGGCAAAAGCCTGTCGTCTCCTGCGCTTATTATACGGCCCGCGGCAATCGATGTCAAATCCCCAAAAAGCAAGGGCGCACGCCGTTTTCACGACACGCGCCCTTGCGTGATACGCACGAAAAGCATACGAACGGCCCTAAGCCGCGGCGGTTTCAGTGCCGGCTCTTGTGCCCCAGGTAAGCCTCCCGCACGCTTTGGTTGTTCAAAAGCGCCTCGCCCGTGTCCTGCAGGGTGATGCTCCCGGTCTGCATCACGTACCCGTAATGCGCGGCGTGCAGCGCGGCGTTGGCGTTCTGCTCGATTAAAAGGATCGTGATGCCCTGCTCGCTCAGCTGCCGGATAATGCCGAAGATGTCCTTCACCACCAGCGGCGCGAGGCCCAGGGAAGGCTCGTCCATCATCATCAGCTTCGGCCGGGTCATCAGCGCGCGGCCGACCGCCAGCATCTGCTGTTCGCCGCCGGAAAGCGTGCCCGCCAGCTGCCAGGAGCGTTCCTTGAGCCGGGGAAACAGCGCGTGCACGCGTTCCAGATCGGCGCGAATGCCTTCTTCGTCCTTGCGCAGATACGCGCCGATCTTCAGGTTTTCCAGCACCGTCAGGTTGGGGAACACCCGGCGGCCTTCCGGCACCATGGCGATGCCGCGCTGGACGATCTTCTGCGTGTCCATGCCCAGGATGTTCTCGCCCATAAAGCGGATGGAGCCGCCCTTGGCCTTCACGATGCCGCTGATGGTGCGAAGCGTGGTGGATTTACCCGCGCCGTTGGCCCCGATCAGGGTGACGATCTGCCCCTCGTCCACGTTGAAGCTGACGCCCTTGAGCGCTTCGATGCCGCCGTAGCTGACGCGCAGGTCCCTAACTTCCAAAAGGCTCATTCTTCCGCCACCCCCAGGTACGCCGTGACGACGTCGGGATTGTTCTGGATCTCCGCGGGCGTGCCGTCGGCGATGCGCTTGCCGAAGTTGAGCACATAGATGCGGTCGGAGATATCCATGACCAGGTTCATGTCGTGCTCGATCAAGAGCACCGTCAGCCCGAAGCGATCCTTAATCTCCCGGATGAACGCGGACAGGTCTTCCGTCTCCTGCGGGTTCATGCCGGCGGCGGGCTCGTCCAAAAGCAGCATGGAGGGGCCGGTGGACAGCGCGCGGGCGATTTCCAGCCGGCGCTGCTTGCCGTAGGGCAGCGATGTGGCGATCTCGTCCTTAACGTCGCTCAGGCCCACGATGGCGAGCAGCTCCTCCGTCTCCTCCCGCATGCGGCTTTCCTCGCGGGCGTTCAGGTGCAGCGCCGCGGAGAAGAAGTCGGCCTTCATGTTCATGTGCTTGGCGACGAGGACGTTATCGAACACCGTCATGCTCTTGAACAGGCGGATGTTCTGGAACGTGCGCGCCATGCCCATTTTGGTGATCCTGTCGGGCGTGTTGTGAACCGATTTGGGATACTCGTACTGGTGCCCGCCGGCGTAGAGCTTGCGCATCTTGCCGCGGGGGTGGTCCTCGGCGATCACTTTGCCGCGCAGGGACACGCGGCCGTTGGTGGGCGCGTACACACCGGTGATGACGTTAAACACCGTGGTCTTGCCCGCACCGTTGGGGCCGATCAACGCGACGATCTCCCCGTCGCACACGTCCATGCTCACGTCGTTGACGGCCACCACGCCGCCAAATTGCATGGTGACGTTTTCCAGATGAAGCACGTTTTCGCTCACGACCGCGACGCCCCCTTCCGCTTAGGCGCTCCCCGCCGTTTTCGGAATAGGTCGGACAGCTCCCTTTCGCCCATGATGCCCTGGCGGAAGAACAGCACCACGATCATGATGATGATGGAGAAAACCACCAGGCGGAAGCCGTTGCGCAAAAGCGGCACCTGCCAGCCGCCGATGATCTGCTCCTGATCCAGGAACCGCAGCCACCATTCCGAGCAGGCCACGAACAGGAACGCGCTCATGCAGCTGCCGGTTACCGAGCCGATGCCGCCGATGACCACCACCAGCAAAATCTCGTAGGTCATGGCCGCGGTGAAGCTCTTGGCCTGCACGGAGTTCTGGTACATGGCCAGCATCGCGCCGCCCACGCCCGCGAAGAAGGAACTGACGCAGAACGAGATCATCTTGTGCCTCGTCAGGTTGATGCCCATGGCCTCGGCGGCGGTCTCGTCGTCCCGGATGGCCTTGAACGCCCGGCCGTAGGAGGAGTTGATGAGCATCACGATCAGCAGGATGCACACGCCCGCGATCAGGAACGGAATCAGCGTGGATAAATACAGCGTCACGTTCCCGTCCGCGTCTTTGATGTTAAAATCGTTGAAGTTGGGAAACATGCGCAGGAGGTTTGAGCCGTTGGTCACCACGCCGATCTTGTCCCACTGGAAAATGGCGCGGATGATCTCCGCAAAGCCCAGGGTGGCGATGGCGAGGTAGTCGCTCTTGAGCCTGAGCACCGGAAGGCCGATGAGGAAGGCGAAGAACGCGGCCGCCAGGCCCGCCAGCACGATAGCCACCACCAGCGGCAGCGTAAACTGGATGATGCCGCCGTCGTAATACCGGTACACCGACTCGCGCAGGGCCACCGGCACGGTGAAGATGGCGTAGGTGTAGGCACCGATCAGCATGAAACCCGCCTGGCCCAGCGAAAACAGGCCCGTGAAGCCGTTGAGCAGGTTCATGGAGACGGCCACCAGCGCGTAGGTGGCGCCTTTTTTAAGCACCGTGAAGAGCATGGACGAGGCGGGAATCACCTGCTCCAGTCCGAAGGCCAGCGCGTAGATCGCTATGATCACCCCGATGGTGATCTTCGTGGCCCGGTCGACCTTTTTCTTCGGCCGGGGATAGGAAGCCGCTTTGTTCATCTCCATCATGTCACACCTTCTCCGTCTGCTTCTCGCCAAACAGGCCCGTGGGTTTGACGATCAGGATGATGATGAGCAGGGCGAACGTAAACGCGTCCGAAAACGTGGTGAAGCCGAACGTCTTGGTTTCCAGCCCCGCCTTGATGAGGATGGTGTCCAGCCCCTTTAGGAGGTTCTCGCAAATACCGATGATAAACGCGCCCACCACGGCGCCCGGCACCGAGCCGATGCCGCCGAACACCGCCGCCACGAACGCCTTGAGGCCCGGCATGGCGCCGGAGGTCTGGATGACGGTGGAATAGTTGGTAAAGTAGAGGATCGACCCCACCGCCGCCAGGAACGAACCGATGACGAACGTTACCGAGATGACGGAGTTGATCTTGATGCCCATGAGGCGGCTGGTTTCAAAATCCTTGGACACGGCGCGCATCGCCATGCCGACCTTGGTGTGGTTGATGAGCATCACCAGCGCCACCACCAATACGAGCGTCAGCACCGGGGTGACGAGGGTCACCATGCGGGTGGACGCTCCAAACACCGTTACGGTCTGGGATATGAAAGGAATGCTGGGATAAAACTGATTCAGGCCGCCGGTGATGTAGAGCACGAGGTTTTGCAGCGTGTAGCTCACGCCGATGGCCGAGATCATGATGGACATGCGGGGCGCCGCGCGCAGCGGCTTGTACGCGATGCGCTCGATGGCAAAGCCGATGAAGGACGTCACCAGCAGCACCACCGGGATGGACACGTACAGGGGCGCGCCGCTGGCGGTGATGTACACCATCAGGATGCCCGCCACCATGAACACGTCGCCGTGGGCGAAGTTGATCAGCCGTAGAATGCCGTATACCATGGTGTATCCGATGGCGATCAGCGCGTATTGCCCGCCTACGGATACGCCGGAAAGCAGATAAGGCAGGACGGTACTAAACACAGGTATGCCTCCTTGAGCGCTTCGGGCCGTGGCGGCCGCCGCGCGTAAGGCTTTGATAAGCCCGTTTCGGAAAGGAACGACGACGGAAGGGGCGGGCGCGCGGGGAAAACGCGAGCCTTAGCGAAACGAGGAACGCCGTTTAGCGCCGCGTACGCAACGCGCTGGCGGCGAGGGCAAGTCCTGCCCTCGCCGCCGTTTTTAAAAGCGTCTAAGTCCGTTCGGCACGCGAGTGGTTCGTTAGTCCACGCTCTGCACGGTCACGAAGTCCCAGGTGCCGGTTTCGGTGTTGGCGGTCTTGATGTAAGCCACGTTGCGCACCGCGTCGCCGGGTTCGGCAAACGTGATCTCGCCGGATACGCCGGTGTAATCCACGTTCCACAGGGCTTCGTTGATCGCCTTGGAGTCCGTGGTGCCGGCCAGCTTCATGGCTTCCAGCGCTACGAAGTAGGCGTCGTAGCCCATCGCGCTCACGGCCGCCACGATGTCGTTGCCGCCGTTGTTGGTGAGCATGTCGGGATTGGCGTTCAGCCAGGCCTTGAAGCCGGCGTCGAAATCGGGCGCGCCGCCTTCCTGGTAGAAGGTGTCGATGTAGATTTTCAGGTTGGTGCCCGTCGCCACTTCAACGACCTTGTTGCTGTCCCACGTGTCGCCGCCCAGCAGCGGGAAGGTGACGTTCAGCGCGTTCGCCTGGCTGATGATCTGGGTGGAGTACGCGATGGACACCGGCGCGAAGAACACTTCGGCGCCCAGGGTCACGGCGGTGTTAATATAGGAAGTGAAGTCGGAGTTGCCGGTGGGGAACGTGTCGTTGGAGACGACCGTGCCGCCCAGGCCCTCGAAGGCTTCCACAAAGTAATGGCACAGGCCCACGTCGTACTCGTTGCCAAGCTCGGCCAGGCAGTACGCCTTGGTCACGCCCAGCGTCTTATACGCGTAGTTCGCCAGAACCGTGCCCTGGAAAGGATCCAGGAAGCAGATGCGGAAGTAGTGGGTGTTGTCCGCGGTAACGCCCGGATTGGTGCAGCTGATGCCGATCGCGGGGATTCCGGCGTCCGCGAAATAGGGGGAACCGGCCATCGACACGCTGGAGCCGTAGGAGCCCAGCACCACGCTCACGCCCGCGCTGACCAGCTGCTGCGCGGCGGAAGGCGCCTTGTCGGCAGTGGAACCGTTGTCCGCGTATTCCAACTCGACCGTATAGGTCTCGCCGCCGATTTCAACGGTAGGCTGTACGTAGTTGGCATACTGGATGCCCAAAGTCTCCTGTTTGCCGCCGGCGCCGCTGTCGCCGGAAGCCGGCTCGAACACGCCGATTTTCACAACGTTTTCCGCCGTCGCCGCGACGGAGAAGGAAAGCACGAGGGCAAGAGCAAGAACGACCGCTAGGATCTTTTTCATATGAACCTTTCGCCTCCCGATTTATAGATTATCTGCATTATAGAGGAACAGGCGACAATTTGCAAGCCGTATTTCAAAGGAATGCAAAGAGAAAACGGAAAATAAAGGATAATGTTGTCTGCGCTTCGTTTGGCGCGCGTCCGGGAGAAACGATTTGGTTATTGGGCAGAACGAAAATGCAAACGGTTGCCGCGCTCGGCTCCAAAAACCGAACGGGGCCGGGCCGGACGCGGGGCTTTTCCGCCCGCGTCCGGCCCGGCCTGAAAGGGTATGGTTTACGTGCGTAAAGGCCCGCGCCGCGGCGCCCTGCCGCCTTCCTACTGCAGCGTGAACTCCATGACCACCGGCTGATGGTCGGAATAGCGGAAGTTGAGGTCCACCGTCTCCACGGAGTTGACCTTCACGTTGGCCGAGACGATGAACCCGTCGATCACATACGCCGTGAGGGCGTCCCGGTCGCCGTCGTAAGGCTTATCCAGCGCGCGGCAGGTGGGTACGCTCATGTCGTATACGTAGCGGAAGCCGTCGGGCAGATCGTCGTCGCTGAGGGTGCCGGGCACCCAGTAGGGGTTTTCCGGCAGCGGATACTTCTCCAGCGATCCGGGGAAAGCCTGGTTGAAGTCCCCGCCGGCGACCACGTAGTTTCCTTTGGCGTATTCCGCCTCCATCAACGCCGCCAGCTGACTCAATTGCTTGAGCCGCCCGTCCTGGCTGCTGTAGGCTTCCAGGTGGAGGTTGACCAGCACCAGCGATTGGTCGCTTCCCGTCAGGGGCAGCCGTTCCACCAGCAGGCAGCGCTTCAGGTTGGCTACGCGAAGCGGCCAGCTGAAAGGCACGGGAAGGCTTTCGCGCGTGGCGCCGGCCACGGCCAGGTTGTTGAGCGTCGTCAGTCCGCTTTCCACCTTGCCGATGGTCGGCCAGGGAAAGGGCACGTACGCGCAGCGAAAGTTGGTCGCGTAGGCGTCGCCCATGGACAGCCCGCGGCTGAGGTAATCCACCTCGTCGATGTAAAAGCTGCGTTTGGAGGATATGTCCGTCTCCTGCAGGAAGCAGATGTCCGCGTCCTCCAGCGACAGGGCGCTGAGCAGCCCGGAAAGGTTGCCCTCCACCTCGGTTTTCGATTGGGGCAACACCCCCGTGCCGCCGTCCATGAAGCAGTCCTCGTCGCGCCCCAGCCCGCCGTAGCCCACGTTGAGGGTGACGATCTTGTAGCGCGCGCCGATCTGCGCCGCGTCGTGCCGCGCGCCGGCGGTAACCGCAACGCTTTCCACGTCGTCCGGCCGATACTCCGCGATCGTCAGCCACACCACCACGCCGAGCGCGGCGATCACGACCGCCGCCAGCAGGATCAACAGGGTTTTGAGCACACCGCGCAAAATCCGCATGGGTATCTCCTCGCTTCGAACCGCGCATGCCCGCGCGGGTTTCCGACGTATGATTCTTACGATCAATTATAACAGATTCCCCGCCGCAAGGCAAAGAAAACCGTGCGCGGCAGCCGGGAAGAGGTTAATCTGTTTTGCCGCCCGTCTCGGCCGCACCCCTTGCGCGGCGCGGCAATCTGTGCTATACTTCAGTCCGACTACGCACCTTTGTCGACCGTGCGATTGTGCCGCGTGCCGCGGTGGCCGTGCGGGAAGACGCAAAGGGTGGAGAAAAACAAGGAGGGTATCCCTATGGCAGTCATTTCCATGAAACAGCTTCTGGAGGCCGGCGTTCACTTCGGTCACCAGACCCGGCGCTGGAACCCGAAGATGGCGCAGTACATCTTCACCGAACGCAACGGCATCTACATCATCGACCTGCAGAAAACCGTCCGCAAGGCGGACGAGGCCTATTCGTTCGTGCGCGACGTGGCCATGCAGGGCAAGAGCGTCCTATTCGTGGGCACCAAAAAGCAGGCGCAGGAAAGCATCGCCGCCGAGGCGCAGCGCTGCAACATGTACTTCGTCAACAGCCGCTGGCTGGGCGGAATGCTCACCAACTTCCGCACCATCCGCACCCGCGTGGACCGGCTCAACCAGATCGATAAAATGGAGCAGACGGGCCAGATGGCCGCGCTCCCCAAGAAGGAAGCCATCAAGCTCCAGCACGAGCGCGAGAAGCTCGAGGCCAACCTGGGCGGCATCCGCGAAATGAAAAAGCTGCCCGGCGCGCTGTTCGTGGTCGACCCCCGCAAGGAGCACATCGCCGTGAGCGAGGCCCGGGCGCTGGGCATCCCGATCGTGGCGATCGTGGATACCAACTGCGACCCCGACGAAATCGACTACGTCATCCCCGGCAACGACGACGCTATCCGCGCGGTCAAGCTGATCGCCGGCAAGATGGCCGACGCGGTGCTGGAAGGCCGGCAGGGCCAGCAGGACGCGGCCGCCGAGGAAGAGGAAGCCGCTCCCGAGGAAGCGGCCCCCGAAGCCACCGAGGATGAGGACGCGTAAGCGAATGTACTGAACGGGCGGCGCTTGCGCGTACCGCTCGCACCTGCGGGACGGACGCCGCAGCGTTCCGGCGCGCGCCGGAACGAACGCCGCACCGTCCGCCGAGGATAGAAATAAGGAGAGAAATCCCATGGCAAACGTTACAGCTCAAATGGTCAAGGAACTGCGCGAAACGACCCAGGCCGGCATGATGGACTGCAAAAAGGCGCTCATCGAAGCCGACGGCGACATGGAAAAGGCCATCGAGTGGCTGCGTGAGAAGGGCCTCGCGGCGGCCGCCAAGAAGGCCGGCCGCATCGCCGCGGAGGGCATGGTGGCCGGGTACGTGACCGACGACGCCAAGGTGGGCGTCATCGTGGAGGTCAACTGCGAAACCGACTTCGTGGCCGCTACCGACAACTTCAAGGATTTCTGCGCGAAGATCGCCAAGCACATCGCCGCGGCGAACCCCGCCGACGTGGACGCGCTGATGACGCAGAAGTTTACGGACGACCAGAGCAAGACCATCACCGACATGGTCAGCGACGCGACCGTCGCCATCGGGGAAAAGATCAGCATCCGCCGCTTTGCCCGCTACGAGGCGAAGGCCGGCGTGGTGGAGACCTACATCCACATGGGCGGCAAGATCGGCGTATTGCTGGAGGTGTCCAACGACAAGCCCGAGACCTTCTCAAACGAGGCCTTCAAGGCGTATTACCACGACCTGACGCTGCAGATCGCCGCGGCGCGGCCTTCCTACGTGTTTAAGGAAGAGGTGCCCACCGACAAGCTCGACAAGGAGAAGGAGATTCTCCGCGCGCAGGCCCTCAACGAAGGCAAGCCCGAGAAAATCGTGGACAAGATGGTTCTGGGCCGCATCGAGAAATACTACAAGGAGGTCTGCCTCCTGGAGCAGCCCTTCGTGAAGGACCCCGAGAAGAGCATCGCGCAGTACACCGCCGAGGTGGAAAAGGCGACCGGCGCGACCGTCGGGCCGGTGAAGTTCGAGCGTTTCGAGCGCGGCGAGGGCATCGAGAAGCGGCAGGACAACCTGGCCGAAGAGATCGCCCAGATGCAGAAAAAGTAAACCGCTTGCTTTTTCCGTCCACCGGTGGTAAGATGAACCAAGCAACCCGCAAGGAGGTTGAAACGTATGTCTGTCGTACAATGGATCGTCGGCATTCTGCTGATGATTTCCGCGATCGTGATGATCGTATCCGTTTTGATGCAGAGCAGCGAACGTACCGGCATCGGTGCGGTCAGCGGCGCTGCGGAGACGTTTTTCGGCAAGAGCAAGGCGCGCGGCATGAACGCGAAACTGGCGCTGATCACCAAGATCTGCACCGGCCTGTTCGTCGGCTTAAGCATTGTGATGATGCTGCTGGACTGATCGCCGGCAACGCCAAAAGCGGCCCTTCCTTGCGAAGGGCCGCTTTTTGGTCTCTTTTCCCGGCCGCTTTGCGCCCGGGTCTGCGAGGAGGCAACGAACGTGAATCAAACAACCGTTACCCTGCGCCGGGAGGAACCGGCCGACATTCCCGAGGTGGAAGCGCTCATCCGCGACGCGTTCTGGAACCGTTACGCTCCGGGCGCGAACGAGCATTACCTGGCGCACGTGCTGCGCGGCTCCCCGGCCTTCGTGCCGGCGCTGGATATTCTGGCCGAAGCGGACGGCCGGGTGATCGGGAGCATTCTCTTTACCCGCGCGCGCATCCTTCTGGACGCGGGCGGGGAAATGCCCGTGCTGAGCTTCGGCCCGCTTTCGGTGCTGCCCGCCTATCAGGGGCAGGGTGTCGGCGGGCGGCTGATCCGCCACACGCAGGCCATGGCCCGTGAAATGGGCGAGCGCGCCATTCTGATCTACGGCGACCCGGATTACTACGGCCGGTACGGCTTCGTCGCGGCGGAAACCTTCGATATCGCCAACGAGCAGAACCGCTACCACGCGGCGCTGCTGGCCCTGGAGCTTCGGGAGGGCGCGCTGAAGGACGCGGCCGGCCGTTTCGTCGAGGACGAGGCGTACGCCGTGGACGAGTCCGCCGCCGCCGCGTACGACGCGAAGTTCCCGCCCCGCGAAAAAGAGGCGGATAACGAGGCGCAGCGGCGCTTTCACCGGATCGCCGCCATGAGCCGGCCGCGCGGGGAAAAGGCATAAACGAGTCTAAAGCAAGAGCATATAAGGCGACGCGGCGCGAAGCTTTCGTTTCGCGCCGCGTCAGCCGGCCGATAGGGGTTTTCAGGCAGCCCGCATACCCACTTCGACGTTTTCAGGCGGGGTTGATCTGCGCCTCCGGCTCCGCCCCTTCGGCCTCCTTGGCCGCCTCCTGCCCGTCCATGTCCCGCGCAGGCTCGGGCCGCCGGACGCTTTCGGGCTTGGGCACATGGTATTCCGCGCCCTCGTTGTAGAACACCTTTTCGGGCGGCAGGTCCAAAAGCTCGGGGTGTTTCAGGCATTTCTTCATGTGCGTGAACAGCTTGGCGAACACCGCGCCTCCGCATACCCGCTCGTCCACGGTGATGCCCACGGGCAGCGTGCACCAGCGCCTGGGGGTGCCTTTGGCGTCGACCGTATAGCCGCGCTCCGGCGTGCCCAGACCCAGGAACATGGTGGTGTCGCCGAAATTGTAGATGTGGTGGAACACGCTGTGAAGCCCGATGGATGCGTTGTTGGTAATGAACATGCTGGTGTGGAAGGGCAGCTCGTCGATCACCACGCCGGGGAGGAGTCCGTAACGGTCCAGCAGGCGTATGAGCCCCGCGGTCAGCGACGCCAGCCCCGGTATCGACAGCGCGACGGACGCCAGCTTGATGGCGAAGCTCGGCTTTTCCGGTTCGCGGTTGGCTTCGATCTTGGCGGTCAGGCGCGCCTGCACGTCGTAGATCGTGTCGCTGGGGTCGAAAAACACCTTGATGACGTTTTCCTTCAGGCTGCCGTCGGGCGTGTTCATCAAAATGGTCATGGAACAGGTGAGTTCGGTGCGGTTGTAATACTGCTTGTTCATAATGAAGCGGTTGACTTCCGGCACCTGCGAAATGGCGCGCACAAAGCTGGCGATGATGACCTCCAAAAAGGTCACGTTCAGGCTCTCGTCGCGTTTTTTATCGGCGATGTAACGCATCAGCGGTTCGTACTCGATATCGTGCTGTAGAAAAACCATCGCGTCGCAGCGCATGGGCATCAGGTACGGCGTGGCCTGTACGATCGGATCCAGGTGCTTCACGCGGCGGCCTTCGTGTCGATGTCCGAACATGGAAATCCCGTCCTTTCGTTCCGGCCTCGGCCGGAGAATAGGCTCGACGCGCGTGGGATGATGGCTGTATGGATCGCAAAGAGCAAAGCCGCGCGCAAAGTCAGTTTATTGTATCCTTTCGAGCAGCGAACGTCAAGCGCGACAAAAAGCAGGGGGGCGGCCGACAGGTCGCCCCCTTGCTTTCGTTTTGTTCTTCTACTAAACGATTTCCGCCGTGTAGGCCAGCAGCGTAACCGCCGGCATGTTGAACAGCCTTCCCGGCATGGGGTAAAAGTCGCTTGGCGCCAGGCCGGGGCTTACGTACTGGGTGATGCTGTTGATGCGCTCCATCCCCACGATGCCCGTATCGCCCACGAACCAGCCCTTTTCCGGCACGTAGACCGGCCCAAGCGACCCCAGCCGCCACTGTCCGCCGCAGTAATGCCCCGCCAGCACCAGCGAAAGCCGGCGGAAGCTGAAGGCGGCCGTCTCGTCCGCCCATTCGACCATTTCGCGCACGTAATCGGCTTCCAGCGGCACGTGCGTCACGCCGATCTGCAAATCGTCCCGGTTCATGATGTCGACGGCCTCGGCACTGGCGGTGATGGCTTCCAGCCGGTAGCACAGCGCCCGGTAGCTGGCCCCGCCCTCGGCGTCGTACTGCTGCCCGGCCGCCTCCATTTCCTCCTTCTGGCGCGTCAGGCTGCTGAGCATGCCGTCGATATCGACGCTGTAGAGGTATTCGGGCACGAACCAGACCGTCAGTTTCCCCACGGCCTGGCTTACGGGCCGGTCCAGGTACGTGCCGCCCGCTTCCTGCGCCGCCAGCACCCAGTCTGCCAGCACCTGGGGGTTGCCGTGCGCGTCGTACTGCACGGGATCGGGGTCGTCGTCCCCGGCGATGAAGTATACGGGCACGTCCGCCTTGATCTGGCGAAGCGTCTTGATCAGCGACACCAGCGGGGTGTAATCCCCGTTCTGCCCCACCATATCGCCCGTCATGACCGCGGCGGAAAAACCTTTGCCGAAAAGAAGGGTGCGCCACGTCTCCGCGTCCAGTCCGCGTTCGTCCCCGTGAAGGTCGGAAATATGGAGGATCGTGAAGTTCTCCAGGTTTTTATCAAGCGACATGACCCGGACTTTTTCGGTTTCCAGGCCGGTCTGCCGGTTCAGCGCCGCGTTGGTCAGCAGCCCCAGCACCATCGCGGCGAACACCACCGATAAAAACAGAAGCAGGCAGCCGGGCCCGCGGCGCCTGGGCTTTTCCGGTGCAAAAATGTAATAGTTCTTCCTGCGTCCCATTTCCCATCCTCCAGCTTTTCGTCTCCTCATTATACCGTTGCGGTCCCGGCCGACCGTTACGGTTTCCTTACCTTTGTGTTACATTTTATGTTCGCTGCATGGCGAGGGCGCGTTCCACGGATCGCCGTGCTCACGGTATGGACAGACGTCCGCGGATATGATATAAAGATACGGCGATGCGAAAATCACCCCCGACGGTCGTTCGCGCGCGGTTCCACCGCACCATTTGAACGGAAACGGGGTCGGGGTATGGCGCTGAAAAGATCGTACCGGTTTTTTCGCGGGCTGGTGCGCGTATGCACCTACCGTATGCGCGCGGAGTGGGCGCAGCCCTTTACGGGCGAGCCCTCGGTGTTCGTGTGCAACCACGCGGGGGCGCTGGGGCCTATCGACATCTGCGCCAAGTTTCCCCTAGCGGACGAGCTGCACCCCTGGATGAACGCCCAGGTGCTGAGCGCCCGGGAGGTGCCCGCCTACGTGCGGCAGGATTACTGGTGGCGGCCGGATTCCCGCTGGGCGCCCGTGCTCACGCGCACGCTGCCCTACGTGGCGGCGGCCATCCTCCCGCCCATCCTGCGCACCACGCCCACGGTGCCCGTGTATCACGACATCCGCGTGATGCGCACGCTGCGCGAAAGCCTCCGGATTCTCAAAGCCGGGGAGCACCTGGTGATCTTCCCGGAACAGCCTTCCGGCCACCGTACGCACGAGCAGACGCTGAACGCGGGCTTTCTGCAGCTTGCGCCGGCTTACGCGCGCGTGACCGGCAAGGCGCTGGCCTTCTGGCCCGTGCATATCGATTCGGCCGCCCGCGTGTTCCGCGTGGGCAGACCCCTGTACTACGAGCCCGCGCGCACCCTGGAAGAGCAGGCGGAAGCGCTGCTTGAGGCGCTCGGCCGGGGCATCCGAAAGCCGGTCAGGGAAGAAGGCTGACACTTCACCCCGTCCTTCATCCAACGGAGCACATCCGCTTTTCCATCCTCCGCCGGCCGACGCCGCGCGGAGGTTTTTCGGTTCGGGCGCCCCTGTGCGCGGCGCCCGCAGGTTGATTCTTTCCCTTGCGCTGTGGTAGAATGAGGTGTTTTATAAGCACTGATCGTCCTACGTCGCAGGAGGAGCGAAACGCCATTGCAGCCGGAGAACGAACGGACCTGGGCCAGCTCGCGGCGGGTCATGCTGGTGATGATGTCGCTGAGCACCCTGTACAACTATCTGTATTCCATGTCGGTCAGCAGCGCGTATGGGCTTTTGCCTATTCTGGGCGGCGCGCTGTTTATGACCGGCGCGGTTGCGTCCACCTACGCGCAGACCTTTCTGGGCAGCAACCGCAAATTCCTTTCCCGGCGCATGCGCATTGCCGGGACGGTGCTGCTTTCTTTCATGCTCCTGTTTTCGCTGGGGCTGTTTTCCATCTACCCCATTTTCAGCGCTCCGCCGTCGATCTGGGCGCTGTTCGCGGTGGTGCTGGCGCTCACGGTGCGCTCCATCCTCGGGCGGCGGCTGGTGGGCCAAGTCATGCGCGGGCGCATCGGACGGGCCGCGTTTATATGGCTGTACGCCGCGCTGCAGGTGATTCCGGCGGGGGTGGTGGCGCTTTTGCTGTTCCATTCCCTTCCCGAGCCCGTCGCCTGGCAGACGCTGGGCGGCTTCGGGTTGAGCGTGCTGCTGGAAAGCTATACCCTCTGGCGCGAGCGCCGCGTCATCGCCATGGAGCGGGATGAAGACGACGCGGACGCGCAGGCTTTGGAGCATATGGCCGGGGAGCTGCGAACGCTGCACGCCTACGGCGCGTACCAGCGGATGCACATGCTGATCCTCATGGCGCTGCAGGTAACCCTCGTGATGGTGTACACCTTCATCGGCATCACCTCGGGGGAGATCGTCGCCTGCCTGGCGCTGACGGTCGGCTGTACGATCATCCTGCGCGAAGCGACGGACTTCATCCTTTCCCACCTCCGGCGCCGCAGGCCGGCCATCCTGCAATTGCTCCTGATCGGCCTTTTTTTGTGGATCTACGGCCTGGTGCTGTTCTACCGCCAGCTTTCCAGCATGCCCAACCTGGTGTTGAGTTACCTGACGCTGGGCCTTTGCTCCAGCGGCCTTTCCGTGTCCGTCACCTGCCTTGCGCAGATGGAAATGGAAATGACCGAGGTGGCCGAGTACGGGCTGCAAAACCATATGCGCGGGTACGACCGCATCCGCGCGACGTATACGGAGCTGGCGATCCTGCTGGGGCAGCTGGCGGCGCTGGTGCTGCTGGCGATCCTGTGCCTGCCGGCGGGGCTCGACCTGACGAAGATCGATTTTCTGGCCCTGTTGCGCAGCTTCCGGCCGCTGATGGTGGTTCCGCCGCTTCTGCTGCTGGTCGGGGCGATCGTGAGCGTTTTGCACTTTCCCATGAACAACCGCCATTTCGAAAAGCTTCGCCGCTTTCTCAACCTGAGCGACGGCGACAACCCGGCGCTCAAAAAACAGCTGGACGACGTGGTGGTCAGGAAGCATAAGAACCGCTTCGGCGTCAAACTGATCGTGCTTTTCCTGCGCCCGCTGTACTACCATAAGGTGCTCGGCCGGGAAAACGCCGCCGGGTACGAGGAGGGCTCGCTGGTGCTGGTGTGCAACCACGGCGAGCTGTACGGCCCGGTGGTCACCAACCTGTACGTGCCCATCAGCTTCCGGCCCTGGGCCATCAGCAGCATGATGGAGAAGGACGTGATCGTCCGCTACGTTTACGAAAACACCCTCGTGCGCCAGCAATGGCTGCCGAATTGCCTCAAAATGCCCCTGACCCGCCTGCTGTGCCCGATCGCCCTGTGGGTGTTCAACAGCCTGGAGGCCATTCCCGTCTACCGCAACAACCCCCGAGCGCTGATGAAGACCTTCCGCCAGACCGTGGAGGCCATGCAGGCGGGCGACAACATCCTCGTCTTTCCGGAGCGCGGCGAAGCCGAGGCGCCCGGCCAGAAGGGCTACGTAAGCGAAGGCGTGGGCGAGCTGTACACCGGCTTTGCGATGATCGGCCCGGCTTATTACGCCAAGACGCACAAGCGGGCCGTGTTCCTGCCGATCTATGCCAGCAAGCACCTGCGCACGCTCACCTTCGGCAAGGGCATCGTGTACGATCCCGACGCGCCCGCCACCGAGGAAAAGCTGCGCATCGTGCACGCGCTGCAGCAAAGCATGGAAGCCATGTACGCCGTGGAGCAGGCCGAGGTGCACCGCCGCAAGGCGCGCCGCCGCGAACACCTGCGCCGGCATCGCAGGCAACTGGGCCCGCGGGAGCAGATGGAGCTGCAGACGCTGGAGGAGGACGAGCGGGCGGAGCGCGCCGGAGAGGGCGGCGGGGACGCCGGCTGAGGCGGCCGCCTTTCCCGCCGTGGCGTTTGCCCCGGCACCCGTTTTATGCTATGATAGGTTTTTGTAGTCGGGAATACCGCAAGGAGGCTTTCACCTCATGACGTTCGACTCCGTTTGGCTCGACCGCGACCTGCGCAGGCGCGGCGAAGCGCGCCCCTTCGACTGGTTCAACTGGTTCACGCTCGCGGCGCTGGCTGCGTTTTCGCTCCACGTTTATTTATGGGAGTTCCAAAACCAGAACAGCGACCTGTACATGCACGCCGTTATCGCCAGCGGATTCGACTTTGCCGACCTGCACAGCATCACCAGCCGCATCGCCTATCCGCTGTGGCATTTGAGCGTCGCGGCGCTCTACCGGCTGGGCGTTCCGCTTTCGTGGGCCGCGGCGCTGATGTGCACGCTCAGCAAGGCCCTTCTGTTCGCGCTGGTGCACCGCTTTCTGGTCGTAACGACGCGCGAGCGGCTCCCGCGCGCGGCCGTAACGCTGGTTACGCTCTGCCTGATGCTGGTGACCGCCGTGCGCGTGCCCGGCCTGAACGATAACGTATACAAGGGCATCGGCTCCCCCACCGTGTGGCACAACCCCACGCAGCTGGCGGTGCTGGTCACGGCGATGCTGTGCGTGCCTTACACCCTGCACTGCTGGTACGAGTTCGAACGCCGGCTGCCGACGGACGGCGCCCGGACGACGCTCCCCTGGCGCAAGGTCATCGTCCTCGCGGTGCTCACCATGGCCAGCCTCGCCTGCAAGCCGACCTTCATGCAGGCGCTGATTCCCGCCGCAGCCGTGTTCTTTCTGGTGCAGTGGATCAGACACCCGCGCAACGGCCGGTACTTCGTGCGGGTCATCGTCGCCTTTCTGCCCGCCGCGGGCTATTTTCTGCTGCAATACCTGTATTACACCGGGGTCGTGGTGCCTTACACCAGCGGCGTCGTGTTCGGCACGAGCCTCGCGGACGCGTGGGCCGCGGTGCGCAACATGCTGCTGATGGCGGCGTTCCCCCTGTTCGCGCTGATGGTCAGCTACGAAAAGGGCCTGTTCAGGGACGCGTCGCTGCCGCTGTGCCTGCTGACGGCGGGCTTCGGCATCCTTGAGGCCATGTTTTTCAAGGAAACGGGCATCCGTGTGGGCCACGGCAACTTCAACTGGGCCAGCATGAGCGCCGCGTTCCTGCTGTGGGTGTTCGTGACGCCCAAATTCATCGCCTCCATCGGGTCGTACCGCCGCAAGTGCGGGGACGTCCGGCTGGCCGCCGAGGGGGGCGCGCTTTCCGCAGCCGCGCTGCGCCGCGCCCGGACGGAGCTGCACGCGCGCTCGGCCGCCTATTTCGTAAGCTTCGCCCTGCTGCTGTGGCACCTGTACTCCGGAGTGTACTACCTTTATTATTTGTTTTCCACGGGAAGCACGTTTTGAGAACATACGGCAGTGCCGCCGTCCCATCGGGACGGCGGCACTTTCATGCTGCGTTTTTCAGCAGACGCCGGGGGTGAAATAGGCGGCGTACCGCTCGCGGATCGCCTTTTCGTCGATCTTGTACCGGCTCAGATGCCTGCCGACCAGCGCGGCGGCCTCCGTCTTGCTCCCGGCGCGCACGGCGGCGAGGATCGCCTCGTGGTCGCTAACGATGCGGGCCTCGTTGACGGTGGTCAGGCTCAGGCTGCGCACGCGGTCGAAATGCAGCGCCATGCTCTCCTGCAGGCGGTAGGTCTGCATCCGGTTGGTGAGCCTGAAAAACTCGCGGTGAAAATCGTTGTCCAGCTCCAGGAACTTCTCGGGCAGCGGGTTTTCCAGGTAGAACCGCTGCAGCCTCACGTTGGCCTCCGCCGCCGAAAAATCCAGCGTTCGCGCCGCTTCGCACGCCAGCTCGACGATCGCCGTTTCCAGCACCATGCGCAGGAAGCGGCTTTCCTCCACCAGGTTGCAGTCGATCAGCGCGATGCGGCTGCCCCGCTGGGGCAGGATCTCCACGATGCGAATCTTGCTCAGTTCGATCAGCGCCTCGCGGATCGGCGTCCGGCTCAGGCCCAGGGCCGAGGAAAGCTCGTTTTCGCTGAGCATGGCCCCCGGTGTGAGAGCGAGGGAGGCGATGTTGCGTTTGAGCATCCTCAGCGCGTAATCCCGCGCCGTTTCCCGCGCGTAGCGTTCGGTGACGTTCACGGTATCCCTCTTTTCGCCGCTACAGGAGCGGCAGCGACGGCACGGCGTTGAGCGTAAGCGGCGCGCATTCGCCCTTTCGGAGGCGGTAGTAGGCGGCGGCGCCGATCATGGCGGCGTTGTCGGTGCACAGGCCGACGTCCGGCATGCGCAGGGCGAAGCCCTCCCGGGCGGCCAGTTCCCGCATGCGCCCGCGCAGGAGGCGGTTGGCGCTTACCCCGCCCGCGAGGCACAGGGTGGAAAGCCCGCTGTCCGTAAGCGCCAGCAGCGATTTTTCGCAAAGGCTGTCCACGATGGCCCGCTGGTAGGACGCCGCAAGGTCGGCCTTCGGCAGGGGTTCGCCTTTCTGCTCCAGCCTGTGGCAGGCGTTGATGAACGCGGTCTTGAGCCCCGAAAAGCTGAAGTCGTACTTGCCTTCCGCGTGCGGGCGCGGCAGGGGAAGCGCTTCGGGGTCGCCGCCCTCCGCCAGCCTGCTCAGCTGCGGCCCGCCGGGGTACGTAAGCCCCAGCACCCGCGCGCCCTTGTCGAACGCCTCGCCGGCCGCATCGTCCACGGTCTGGCCCATGAGGGTGTACACGCCGTAATCCTCCACCCGCACCAGATGGCTGTGCCCGCCGCTGGCCACCAAGCAGAGGAAAGGCGGCGTAAGATCCGGATCCGCCAGAAAATTGGCGCTCACGTGCCCTTCGATGTGGTTGATGGGGATCAGCGGCAGGCCGGTCGCAAAGGCCAGGCCCTTCATGCAGCTCACGCCCGTCAAAAGCGCCCCCACCAGCCCCGGCCCGTAGGTAACGGCCAGCGCGTCCACGTCCGAAAGCGTCATGCCCGCGTCCGCCAGCGCCCGGTCGATAACCCGGTCGCACGCGTCCACGTGCGCGCGGCTGGCGATTTCCGGTACCACGCCGCCGTAGAGGGCGTGCACGTCCACCTGGGAGAAGATCACGTTGCTCAGCGCCCGCCGCCCGCTTTCCACCACGGCGGCGGCCGTTTCGTCGCAGCTGGATTCCAGCGCGAGGATGCGCACCGTTTCCCGGCCGCGCAGGGCGTTCGTTTTGGCCTGCCAGTCCTTTTCCATGTTCATGCTCGCTTCACAGATCCTTCTTCGTTTCCGTCGCGCGCCGCCCCCGCCGAAGCCTCCGCAGGCCGAGCGCGAACGGCGGCGTAAGCAGCGTGAGCCCCGCGTAAAGCCCACACGCGGCGCCCACGGGCCCGAGGTAATCCGCGAACAGGTTCAGCGGGAACAGCTGCATGACGTCCTCCCCGGCGTAGAAAATGCCGCCCGGAATGAAGGTTTCGTGCAGCCACGCCCAAAACCCGTTAAAGTCGAGTGCTCCCCAGAGGCATACGGCCAGCGCCAGCACAAGCGGGAGCGCCGCACCGGCATAATAGCCCCGGATCGCCGGCCTCCACGCGCCGCCGCGCCCGCACAGGAGCAGCGCGAACGTAAGCAGCACGAGCGCCGCGGCAACCGCGGCCGGTACGGCGACGCGCGCGAAGCCCATCCAGCGCCGCACCGTCGCCATATGCACGGTGAACGCCTCCGGCACGGCCAGCGCATGCCCGCCGTAGATCACCGAGGGCGCCCACGCGTCGGTTTCGCCGTTCAGGTACGCAACGGTATCGGCCGCGAACGCGTCCGCGTCGCTTTGCGAAAGGATGCCGCGCGCCACCACGTAGCGGTCCAGCCCGCTTTGAAACAGGCGCGCGTCGCCCGCGCGCCCCGCGACCGCGCCCAGAAAGGCGGCAAGCATCAGCAAAAGTCCGGCGGCAAGCCCCAAAAGAAAAGCGGCGGCGCGCCGCCCGCGGGCGCTTCGCGCGCCTCCGTTCCCCGCGTCAGCCATCTAGTCCGCCTCCGTCGGTTTGGACGCGACGATCAGCACGGTGTTGCCTTCCCGCCACACGGCTTCGGCCTGCGAAAAGCCGGCCTCGCGCAGCAACGCGCAATCGTGCTGCGGGGTGAAGGGCGTGTCGAAATGGACGCGCTCGCACCCGGCGGCCTCTCCGTTTCGCATAAGCGCCGTAAACTCCGCCCGCAGCGCCGCTTCCTCGCGGGCGTCGGCGGCGGCGTAATCCCCCTGCACGTACCGGCCGCCCGGCCTGAGCGCACGGTAAACCTTCCGATAAAGCGTTCGTTTCTCCGCTTCGGTCAGGTGGTGGAGCGTTTCAAACGAGATCGCCGCGTCGAAGGCTTCCGGCTCCCAGTTCTGCTCCACGTAATCCCCGCACAGCAAAACGGGTTGCTTTTCCGCGTACTTTTCGGCGCAAACGTCCAGCATCGGCCGGCACAGGTCGATCCCGGTGACCCGCGCACC
Organism: uncultured Oscillospiraceae bacterium; assembly: GCA_964640955.1. Taxonomy (GTDB): domain Bacteria; phylum Bacillota; class Clostridia; order Christensenellales; family Aristaeellaceae; genus CAXXOK01. Next base: position 58,702 of record CAZXJI010000018.1, read on the forward strand.
GGGGAAACGGCGGTAGACGGCCGCAAGCTCCAGCCCCGTGCCGCAGCCAAGGTCCAGAAGCGTTTCCACCTTCTCCGGCAGGCGGCCCGCAAGCTCCAGATAGCCCTGTCGGCAGCCGACGACCGTCTCCAGCATATGTTCGTCGTACCCGTCCACCCGGCGGGCAAAAAAATCCGCCATCGGTTCCAGCGCGTCGCCGGTCATCCGTTTTCCCTCGTTTCACCCCGCACCGGGGGCCTTTTTATTGCATCTTCAGGTACGCCGTAATGAAGCCGGAAAGGTTTCCGTCCATCACGTCGTTCACGTTGCCGCTTTCGTAACCCGTGCGGTGATCCTTGACCATCGTGTAAGGCTGGAAAACGTAGCTGCGAATCTGGCTGCCCCACTCGATTTTCTTCATTTCGCCCTTGATGTCGGCCATCTGCTCTTCCTTTTCGCGCATCCTCAGCTCCATGAGCCGCCCTTTCAGGATGCGCAGGCAGACCTCGCGGTTCTGCACCTGGCTGCGCTCGTTCTGGCACTGCGCTACGATGCCGGTGGGCAGATGGGTCATGCGCACGGCCGAATCGGTGCGGTTTACGTGCTGGCCGCCCGCGCCGCCCGAACGGTAGGTGTCGATGCGCACCTCTTCCATGTTCACCTCGAAGTCGTCGCTTTCGGGGAGGATGGGTGCCACATCCAGAGAGCTGAAGCTGGTGTGGCGGCGGGCGTTGGCGTCAAACGGGCTGATGCGCACCAGCCGGTGCACGCCCCGCTCGCTGCGCAGGTAGCCGTAGGCGTTGTCGCCCTCGACCTGAAAGGTGACGCTTTTCAGCCCCGCCTCGTCGCCTTCCAGCACGTCGTTGACGGTCACCTTGAACCCCATGCGCTCGCAGTAGCGCGTGTACATGCGGTAAAGCATCTGCGTCCAGTCCTGCGCCTCGGTGCCGCCGGCCCCGGCGTGCAGGCTCAGGATGCAGTCGCAGTCGTCGTACTCGCCGCGCATCAGCGTTTCCAGCTCCAGCGCGTCGGCGTCGGCGCGCAGCTCCGTAAGCTCCTTTTCGCACTCCGCGCCGATTTCCTCGTCGGGCTCCTCGGACAGAAGCGCGATCATCGCCTCCACGTCGTCGCAGCGCTCGTTGAGGCGCCTGACGTGGTTCATCTTGCCCTCGATGTGGCTTACGCGGCGATTGACCGCGGTGGAGCGCTCCAGATCGTCCCAAAACGCCGGCGCGTTCATCTCCTCGTGCAGCTCCGCAAGCTCTTCCTTCATGTGGGGCAGGTCGAGCGCGTCGCCCGCCTTCTGGATGGTATCGCGCAGCGCTTCCAGCTCCTGCGCGTATCGTTCCGTATCGACCATAAACTGTCTCCTAGCATCTGTATTGAAGCGTCGGCGGTTACCGCCCCGTGCCGGGGAAGCCCGGCGTCAGCCGGCGTTCTTGCCGCAGCAGTGCTTGTATTTCTTGCCGCTGCCGCAGGGGCAGGGCTGGTTGCGGCCGACCGCGCCGGGCTTGTTTTTGTCGGTGGGCGCGCCGCCCTTTTTGGCCTGACCGTTGGTGTTGGCCGCTCCCTTGCCGCCCGCGAAGCCCTCCTGGGTCTTGGAAACGTCCACAGCCTTGTGGCGCTCGGGCAGTCGCTCCACGCGCGCCTGGAACAGCCTGCGCACCGTGTCCTCCCGGATCATGTGCACCATGTCGTTGAACATGTCGTAGCTTTCGGCGCGGTACTCCTGCACGGGGTCGCGCTGGCCGTAGGCCCTCAGCCCGATGCCGTCGCGCAGGTCGTCCATCGCGTCGATGTGGTCCATCCAGTGGCGGTCGATGGCGTTGAGCATCACGACGCGCTCGAACTCGCGCATGTCGATGCCCAGGCCGCCCAGCAGCTCCTCGCGCTCGGCGTAGAAGGCTTCGGCGTCGGCATAAAGGAGCTTTACGAACTCGTCGGGCTCGTCCATCTCCTTGAGCTTATCGGCGTATTTGTCGAACGTGCCGGGCTTGAGGCACAGCTTTTCCAGGTATTCCTTCGCGTCGTCCAGGCTCCAGTCGAAGCTGCCCTCGCCGGTGAAGTTGCGCTCGGCGACCGAGTCGATCATCAGGTGCACCATGGAGATGACGGTCTCGCGCATGTTGTCGCCCTTGAGGATATCGCTGCGCTGGCCGTAGATCATCTCGCGCTGCTTGTTCATCACGTCGTCGTACTGCAGCACGGATTTGCGGATGTCGTAGTTGTGGCCCTCGATGCGCTTCTGCGCCGATTCGATCTGCTTGGTGAGCATCCCGGCTTCCAGCGGCTGATCCTCCTCCAGGCCGAGGCGCTCCACCATCGGGGCGATGCGCTCGCTGCCGAACAGGCGCATCACGTCGTCCTCCAAGCTGATGAAGAACTGGCTGCTGCCGGGGTCGCCCTGACGGCCGGAACGGCCGCGCAGCTGGTTGTCGATACGGCGGCTTTCATGCCGCTCGGTGCCGATGATGTGCAGGCCGCCCAGCGCCATGACGCGCTCGTGTTCGGCGTCGGTCTCCTTTTTATACTCGCCCAAATAGCGGTTGTAGGTCTCGCGCGCGGCGAGCACGTCCTGGGGCACGTCCTCGTTGTGCCCCACCGCCTCCATGATGATCTCCTCTTCCAGCCCTTCCTGGCGCATGCGGCGGCGGGCCAGATAATCCGGGTTGCCGCCCAGCAGGATGTCGGTGCCGCGGCCGGCCATGTTGGTGGCGATGGTCACCGCGCCCACCGAGCCCGCCTGCGCGATGATCTCGGCTTCCTTGGCGTGGTTCTTGGCGTTGAGGATCTCGTGGGGAACGCCGCGCAGGTCGATGAGGCGGCTGAGCATTTCGCTGGTTTCCACGTTCACCGTGCCCACGAGGATCGGCTGCCCCGTGGCGTGGCGCTTGACGATCTCCTCCACCACGGCGCCGAACTTGCCCTTTTTGGTCTTGTAGACCACGTCGTTTTCATCCTTGCGGATCATGGGGCGGTTGGTGGGCACCTGCACCACGTCCAGGCTGTAAATGCCCTGAAACTCGTCCTCTTCGGTCTTGGCGGTGCCCGTCATGCCGCTGATCTTCTGGTACATGCGGAAGTAGTTCTGGAACGTGATGGTCGCAAGCGTCTTGCTTTCGCGGTTGACCTTCACCCGCTCCTTGGCCTCGATGGCCTGGTGCAGACCGTCGCTGTAACGGCGGCCGGTCATGAGGCGGCCGGTAAACTCGTCCACGATGACCACTTCGCCGTTTTGCACCACGTAGTCCACGTCCCGCTTCATCATGGCGTGGGCCTTCAGGGCCTGCAGGATGTAGTGGTACAGGTCGGCGTTTTCCAGATCGGCGATGTTATCCACGCCGAAATGGCGCTGGGCCAGCTCCACGCCGCGCTCGGTGAGGGTGACGGCCTTTTCCTTTTCGGCGATGGTGTAGTCGTCCTCGTTTTTCAGCCTGTCCACGAAGCGGTCGGCCTTTTCGTACATGTCGGTGGACTGGTCGCCCTGCCCGCTGATGATCAGCGGCGTGCGCGCCTCGTCGATGAGGATGGAGTCCACCTCGTCCACGATGCCGAACACGTGCCCGCGCTGCACCCGGTCGGCCTCGCGGATGACCATGTTGTCGCGCAGGTAATCAAAGCCCATTTCGTTGTTGGTGCCGTAGGTGACGTCGCAAAGGTAGGCCGCGCGCCGCTGGGCGTTGTCCATATCGTGGGTGATGACGCCCACGCTCATGCCCATGAAGCGGAAGATGTTGCCCATCCACTCGCCCTGGAACTTGGCCAGATAATCGTTGACGGTCACGATGTGCACGCCCTTGCCGGTCAGGGCGTTCAAGTAGCTGGGGAGCGTGGCGGTGTGCGTTTTGCCTTCGCCGGTTTTCATTTCGGCGATGCGGCCCTGATGCAGGCAGATGCCGCCCATCACCTGCACGGGGAACAGCCGCTTGCCGTCCACGCGCCACACGGCCTCACGGAAGGCCGCGAAGGCGTCGGGGAGCAGATCGTCCAGGCTTTCGCCGCCCTGCACGCGGCCCTTGAACTCGGCGGTTTTGGCGCGCAGCTCGCTGTCGCTGAGCGCTTTATACTCGTCTTCCTTCGCCAGCACCTGATCGGCGATCTTCTGAAGCTTTCTCACCTCGGCCTCGTTGCTCTGGCCGAGAAGCGTTTGCACGAAATTCATAAAAGACAAAGCTTTGTTCTCCTTTTCCCAAGGGGCCTCCGGCCGGACGCCGGCAGCCGTAATCACGGCGCAATACACCGATTGTGATTATAGCATGGGAACAGGTGGGTTTTCAAGCCGCGTGAACGAACGGGGCATGAACGGTTTGTGAAATCGGAGACGGAAACACGGCCGCGGCAATGCCGCGGCCGTGTTTCCGTCGGTTGCTTTTGGCAGGACACGCCCGCGGTATGAGAGCCGGCGGCAAAGCGTTCGCCCCACAAGGCGTTACCGACCCGCCAGCTTCTCCCCCAGCACCCTTGCCTCGTCGAGCGCCGGATGCCCGGCGATCGCGCCCTTCTTTTCCAGCCCTTCCACCGTCACCTCGCCGACGCGCTCCCAGCCCAGGTAGCCCTCGATGGCCGCGAAGGTCGCCCGCAGGGGATCGAACGCCGCCTGCGTGTCGTCGGCGCACACGGACAGAAGCGCCGTGTACCGAACGGGTATTTGCGCCCGGATCGGGTTGTAGAGGCGATCGATCAGCGCTTTGAGCTGCGCGGACATCGTATAAAAATATACAGGTGTGGCGAACACCAGCGCGTCGGTGCGCAAAAGCAGGTCGTACGCCTCGTCCATATCGTCCCGGAGGATGCAGCGGTCGTGGCTCTGGCAGTAGTCGCAGTTCAGGCAGGGGCCGATTTTTTTGCCGCGCAGGCTGAGCCTGGTCACGTCGGCCCCGGCGGCCCGCGCGCCCTCGATGAGCGCGTCGGCCAGCAGCTCGGTATTGCCGCCCTTGCGCGGGCTGCCCACCAGTACGGTAATCCTCATGCCGTTTCCCTCCCCGCTTACGCGAACGCGCAATTTTCCGGCGCGACGGGGTTGCACTTCAGGAAGCGCCCCGCGCCCTTCGCTCCCGTAAACGTCCCGTTTTCAAAAACCGGGCTTCCGCGCAGGTATGCGGCCGTCACGCGGCCGTGCAGCGCGGTATTCTCCCAGATGGTGTGGTCGAGGTTGCCGTGCAGCTCCCGCGCGCGCACCACGCCGTCCGCCCGGGGGTCGAACACCGCCAGATCGGCGTCCAGGCCGGGGCGCAACGCCCCCTTGCGGTCGGCGAGGCCGAAGAGCTTCGCGGGGTTCGTGGCGCAGGCGGCCACCGCGCGTGTGAACGGGATGCGCCCGAGGTTCGCCTGCGTGAGCAGGTAGGGGTACATGGTCTCCACCCCGTCGCAGCCGTTGGGAATGGTGGTAAAGTTTCCTTCCCGGCCGTCGGGCAAATGGATGCCGTAATCCTTCTCGGCCCTGGTAAAGGGGCAGTGGTCGGTGGCAACGGTGGCGATATCGCCGCGCAGCAGGCCGGCCCAGAGCGCCTCCTGCGAAGCGCGCCCCTTGATGGCGGGCGAGCACACGTAATCCTGCGCGCGCGGGCCGCGGTAGACGTCGCTGGTAAAGTTCAGGTACTGCGGGCAGGTTTCGGCGAACACCGGCCGGCCCTCGTCGCGCGCCGCGGTAACGGCGGCGACGCTTTCCTCGTCGGTCAGGTGCACGATGTACAGGGGCGCGTTCGCCGCCTTCGCCAGCGCGATGACGCGGCGCGTGGCCTCGGCGGCCACCTCCTCGCTGCGACTCTGGTAGTGCCACCACGGGTCAGTCTTACCCTCGGCCAGGTATTGTTTCACCCGTGCGGCGAGCATGCCGCGGTTTTCCGCGTGCACGGTGACGAGCGCCCCGGTCTTTGCCGTTTCCTCCAGCAGGCGGTAGAGCGCCTCGTCGGTCAGGCCGAAATCGTACACCATATAGGCCTTGAAGCTGCTCACCCCGGCGGCGACCGCGTCCTTCAGGGAGGCGAGCAGTTCCGGCCTGCTCAGGTCGCTCACCCCGATGTGAAAGGCGAAATCCACCGCCGCCTTGCCCGTGGCCATGGGCACGCGTTTGGCGAGGGTTTGGGGCAGCGGCTCGCCCGGCTCCTGCAAAAGGTAGTCGATCACGGTGGTCGTGCCGCCGCAGGCCGCCGCGCGCGTGCCGGTAAAATAGTCGTCGCTGGTGTCGATGCCGGAGCAGACGCACTCCAGGTGGGTGTGTGCGTCGATCGCCCCGGGCAAAAGCAGTTTACCCGACAGGTCCACAACCTGTGCGCCCTCGGCGGGCAGGTGTTCGCCGATCGCGGTGATCTTCTCCCCGTCGGTCAGCAGATCGGCCTTGACCATCGCTTCGGCGGTCACCAGCGTGCCGCCCTGAAACAGAAGCTTCATACGCTTGTCCCTCCCTCGGAGACGTCCGTCCTTTTCGTTGCGTTGGTTTTCAGAATGAAACCGCCATTTCCGCACGCGCGCGCGTTTTCAGCGCAGGTGGAAGCAGGCGACGAAATGCGCGTCCGCGGGGCAGAGGCGGTAATCGGAAAGCTGATCCGGCGCGACCCACGCGACGTCCGCATGTACGTTCAGCGTAAGCGGCGTGCCCTCCGGCACGGCCACGTCCAGAAATTCGAAGTGGATCGGCCGGCCCTCGGTCACGTAATCCATGGTGTAGAGCACTTCGCCCGGCGTAACGCGCAGTTCCAGCTCCTCGCTCAGCTCGCGGGCCAGGCACGCCTCGTAGCTCTCCCCCGCCTCACGTTTGCCGCCCGGAAACTCCCAAAAACCTTCCAGCGCCAGCCACTCGCCGCGCGCGTCCACCTTGCGCCGGGCGATCAACACCCGGCCCCGCCCGTCCCGGATCACCCCGGCGGCCACCTCGATCATGTCGTACCCTCCTAAAAGTTGCGGCTCATGTCGTAGCGCTCGAAAAACGCGCTGCGAAAATCGCCGAAGCGATCCTCCGTGATCGCCGCGCGCACGTCCTCCATCAGCCGAAGCAGGAAGCGCAGGTTGTGGATGCTCGCCAGCCGCGCCCCGGTAATTTCCCCGGCCTTGAACAGGTGGCGGATATACGCGCGGGAAAAATTCCGGCACGCATAGCAGTCGCACTCTTCCTCGATGGGGCGGAAGTCGTGCGCGTACTGCGCGTTTTTGATCACCAGCCGCCCGTCGCGGGTAAAGCAGGTGCCGTTTCTGGCGATGCGCGTCGCCAGCACGCAGTCGAACATGTCCACCCCGCGCAGCACGCCCTCCACCAGGCAATCCGGCGAGCCCACGCCCATCAGGTAGCGCGGCTTGCTTTGCGGCATGTGGGGCATCATGGTTTCCAGCATACCGTACATCACGGGCTTGGGTTCGCCCACGCTGAGCCCGCCAATGCCGTAGCCGATAAAATCCATGTCGCTCAGCACCTTGGCGCTTTCGATGCGCAAATCGTCAAAAAACGCGCCCTGCACGATGCCGAACAGCGCCTGCGTATCCCGCGTGGGCGAGGCCTCGTGGTGCGCCTTGCAGCGCGCCGCCCAGCGGTGCGTGCGTTCCATGGCGTCCCGCGCGGTCGCGTGGTCGCACGGGAAGGCGGTACACACGTCGAACGCCATCATGATGTCGCTGCCCAGCGCGTGCTGGATGTCCATGCTCACCTCGGGGGAGATGAAGCGCCGGCTGCCGTCCAGATGGCTTTGGAAGGTCACGCCTTCTTCCCTGATCTTGCGGATGCCGGAAAGCGAAAATACCTGAAAGCCGCCGCTGTCGGTCAGAATGGGCCGCGGCCATGCCATGAAGCGGTGCAGGCCGCCCGCCTCGGCAATCAGCTCCTCGCCGGGACGCAGGTGCAGGTGGTAGGTGTTGCTTAAAATGATCTCCGCGCCGATCTCGCAAAGCTCCCGCGGCGTCATGGCCTTGACGGTCGCGGCGGTGCCCACCGGCATGTAGGCCGGGGTATGGACGTCCCCGTGCGGCGTATGCAGCACGCCCAGGCGGGCGCCTGTCTGCGCGCAGGTCTTGGTGACCTCAAAGGAAAAGTTCTCCATGGCGCTCCTTTCGGCGGGGCCGATGATGTCGTTTTATCGCAGCGCGTTCGCGGGGCCGTCCGCTTCCCCGTACGGGGCCAGAAACGCGCGGATCGCCTCCGTAAACGGCGCGAAAGCCGCGCCCTGCGGAAAGCTGATGAACGTCATGCGTTCCTTTTTCGTCGGGTGTACAAGCGAAAGCAGCGCGCCCCACAGGGCGATCGGCTCCCCCGGCGCGCCCGCGCCGTAGCGCAGGTCCTGCACGATGGGATGCCCCGCCCCGGCCAGCTGCACGCGAATCTGGTGCTTGCGCCCAGTTTGCAGGCGTATCGCGACCAACGCGCGGTCGGTGGCCGCGTCTGCCATAAGCCTCGTCCAGGCGAGCGTCGCTTCCTGCGCGCCGGGCGTATCCGCGGGCACGCGGGTTACGTTCCCGCTTTGCGCGTCCTTCAAAAGCCGGTCGGTCAGCTCGCCCGTTTCGGCGATACCCGCGCCGCGCACCACCGCGAGGTATTCCCGTCCCATGGCGTGCGTGCGCAGTTGCTCGCTTAACCGCGCGGCCGCCTTGCCGGTGCGCGCCAGCGCCACCAGCCCGCCCACGGGCCGGTCCAGCCGGTGCACGCAACCCAGGTACACGGCCCCCGGCTTTTCGTACCTGCGCTTCACATAGCGCTTCATATGGTCGAGCAGGCAATCGTCGCCGGTCGCGTCCCCCTGCGTGAGCATGTTCGGGGGTTTTTCGACGATCAGCAGGTGATTGTCCTCGTAAACGACCTTACACATCGGGCGTCCACCGCGCCGTGGCGCCGCAGGGCAGCACCCCGCCGGTTGCAACCGAAAGCGCCAGCTCCTCCGCTTCCACGTGCCCCGCGTTTCCCAGGCATTTGCGGGCGATGTTGTAAAGCACGCTTGCCGCGAAACCCGTGGTATAGCCGTTGATGAGGAAAAACACGGGCGTGTCGGAAAGCGCCTCGGCGCACAGCTCCACGAGGGGATAAAGCTCGTCTTCCAGCTTCCACACTTCGCCCTTGGGCCCGCGGCCGTAGCTGGGGGGGTCCATGAGGATGCCGTCGTAGCGGTTGCCGCGACGCAGCTCCCGCTGCACGAAGGCCTTCACGTCCTCCACGATGAAGCGCGTGCGCTCCTCGGGGATGCCGGACAGGTCGCGGTTCTCCCGCGCCCAGCTCACCATGCCCTTGGCCGCATCCACGTGGGTGACGTGCGCGCCCTGCGCAGCGCAGGCGAGCGTCGCCCCGCCGGTGTAGGCGAACAGGTTGAGTACCTTCACCTGCCGTCCCCGCGCCATGGCCGCCGCGATCCTTTCGCGCATGAACGCCCAGTTGGCCGCCTGCTCCGGAAACAGCCCCGTGTGCTTGAAGCCGGTCGGGCGCACGTAAAACTTAAGGTCGTCAAGCGTCATCACCCAGCGCTCGGGCAGCTTGCGGTGAAACGTCCACTGCCCCCCGCCCGTCTCGCTGCGTGCGTAGCAGGCGTCCGCTTTTTCCCACAGGGCGGGATCGGCCTTGGGCCAGATCACCTGCGGGTCGGGCCGACGGAGAATCACGTCCTTCCAGCGCTCCAGCTTTTCGCCGTCGCCGGTATCCAACACCTCGTAGTCGCGCCAGGCGTCGCACAGGAACACGTCAGTTCCGCCTCCTTCGGGAGATTCTTCCCTGTTGAGTATTCGCGCAGGAACACGGCGAACCCTGCGCCGTAAGAATCGTTTGGCCGTGCTGCGCACGGCCAAACGGATTATGTCTTGGGCAGCCCGCCCCCGGTCAGGCTTTGCGCACGCTGAGCACGGCGGTCTTGCCGTTCACGTCCCATTCCTGGGTTACGGCGCCCGGCTCCGGCTCCTGGTCGTTCATTTCCACGGCCAGCACGCTCTGCATGATGAACGCCTTTCCCGCCTCCACGGCAGCGGCGACCTCCGCGTCGGCCTGGTACGTAACCGCGATACGGTCGATCACGGCGAAGCCCGCGTCCTTGCGCATGGTCTGCAGCTTGCTGACCACCTCGCGCTGATACCCTTCGGCGATCAGCTCCGGCGTCAGGTTGCAGTCCAGCACCACCGTCAGCCCGTTGTCCTCCTGGGAGGCGAAACCCGGCTTGTGCACGCATTCGGACAGCACGTCGTCCGCGGCCAGCTCCACCGGCGTTCCGTCCAGCGTAAAGGTCACGTTTTCGCCGCGCGCGAAGGTATCCATCACGTCGTTGCCGTCGGCTTCCTTCAGCCACGCGCCGATTTTACCCAGCAGCTTCCCGTACTTCGGGCCGAGGGTGCGCATCTGCGGCTTGAGGTTATAAGTGGTAAAGGCGCGTGCATCGTCCGTAAAGACCACGTTTTTCACGTTCAGCTCGTCCGCGGCCAGCTCCACGAACGCCTCCTCCAGCGCCGCGCCCTTCACGTACAGGGCGGTCAGCGGCTGGCGTACCTTGAGGCCCGCGGCGTTGCGGCACGCGCGCCCGAGGCTCACCACGCGCAGCAGCGCCTCCATCTGCACGTTGAGAGGCTCGTCGATCAGGCTTTCGTCCGCCGCGGGGAAAAGGCACAGGTGCACGCTTTCGGGGGCGTCCGGATAAACGCCGCGCACGAGGTTCTGGTAGATATCCTCGCTCATGAAAGGCACGAAGGGCGCGATGACCTTGCTGAGCGTCGTAAGCACCGTGTAGAGGGTAACGAACGCCGCCTCCTTGGTGTCGTCCATACCCTTGCCCCAGAAACGCTCGCGGCCGCGGCGCACGTACCAGTTGCTCAGGTCGTCCACGAACGCGGTGATGGCGTTGGCCGGTTCGGGGATACGGTAGTTGCTCAGGTCGTCGTCCACCTGCTTCACCAGCTGATTGAGGCGGCTTAAAATCCAGCGATCCATGAGGGTGTACTTCACCTGTGCCGGGTCGTGCTCCTTGGGGTCGAAGCGGTCGATTTCGGCGTAAAGCACGAAGAAGGCGTAGGTGTTCCACAGCGTGGCCATAAACTTGCGCTGGCCCTCGGCGACCGCCTTGTCGCTGAAGCGGCAGGGCAGCCACGGCGCGCCCGCGGTGAAGAAGTACCAGCGCACGGCGTCGGCGCCTTGCTTGTCCAATACGCTCCACGGGTCCACCACGTTGCCCAGGTGCTTGCTCATTTTTTTGCCGTTCTCGTCCTGCACGTGGCCCATGACGATGCAGTTTTCAAACGGCGAGCGGTCGAAGATCAGCGTGCCGATGGCCATGAGGGAATAGAACCACCCGCGGGTCTGGTCGATGGCTTCGCTGATGAAGTCCGCCGGGAAACGGTTTTCGAAGATATCCTGATGCTCGAAGGGATAGTGCCACTGCGCGAAGGGCATGCTGCCGCTGTCGTACCAGCAGTCGATGACCTCCGGCACGCGGTGCATGGCCTTGCCGCACTCCGGGCAGACGAGCTCCACCTGATCGATGTAGGGGCGGTGCAGCTCGATATCCTCCGCCACGGGCGCGGTGGCCATCTCGCGCAATTCTTTGATGGAGCCGACCACGTGCAGGTGCCCCTCCGGGCAGACCCACACGGGCAGCGGCGTGCCCCAGTAACGCTCGCGGGAGAGCGCCCAGTCCATGACGTTGTCCAGGAAGTTGCCGAAGCGCCCTTCCTTGATGTTTTCCGGCATCCAGTTGACGGTGCGGTTGTTTTTCATCAGCTCGTCGTGCAGCGCCGTCATGCGGATGAACCAGCCGCTGCGCGCGTAGTAGATCAGCGGCGTGTCGCAGCGCCAGCAGAAGGGGTAGTTGTGCGTGAAGGGGACCGCGGCGAACAGAAGCCCGCGCTCCTTCAGGTCGGCCAGCACCTTTTCGTTGGCTTCCTGCACGGTTTCGTCCGCCCAGGGGGTACCCTCCACGAACCGGCCCTGCGCGTTGACCAGCTGCACGAAGGGCAGGCTGTATTGCCGGCCCACGCGGTTGTCGTCCTCGCCGAAAGCCGGGGCGATGTGCACGATGCCGCTGCCGTCGGTCAGCGTTACGTAGTCGTCGCTGATCACGTACCAGCCCTTTTCACGGGGGTATTGCACGCCGTCGAAGCGGTAGAGCTGCTCGTACTCCATGCCGCACAGATCGCTGCCCGGCATGGTACGCACGACCGCCCCTTCGTGGGAGCGCTCGCCGAACACGGTGTGCACAAGCGCCTGCGCCAGGTAGTAGGTTTCGCCTTCCAGCAAAAACTCCACGTAGGTTTCGTGGGCGTTCACGCACAGGGCCACGTTGCTGGGCAGCGTCCAGGGCGTGGTGGTCCAAGCGAGGATGAAAGCATTCGGGCGGCCTTTCACCTGAAAGCGCACGAACGCGGAGACGTCGCTGACTTCCTTGTAGCCCTGCGCCACCTCGTGGCTGGAAAGCGCCGTGCCGCAGCGCGGACAGTAAGGCACGGTTTTAAAGCCCTTGTAGAGAAGCCCCTTCTTCCAGATCTCCTTGAGGCTCCACCATTCGGACTCGATATAGTCGTTATGGTAGGTCACGTAGGGGTGCTCCATGTCCGCCCAGAACGCCACCCGGTCGGACATGTCCTCCCACTCGTGCTGGTATTTCCACACGCTTTCCTTGCACTTTTTGATGAAGGGCTCGATGCCGTAGCGCTCGATGGCGGGCTTGCCGTCCAAGTGCAGCGCGCGCTCCACCTCCAACTCCACCGGCAGGCCGTGGGTGTCCCACCCGGCCTTGCGGAGCACGTCCTTGCCCTTCATGGTCTGGAAGCGCGGAATCAAATCCTTGATGGCGCGGGTCTCGATGTGCCCGATGTGCGGACGTCCGTTGGCCGTCGGCGGGCCGTCGAAGAACGTGAAGCGCTCCTTTCCCTCGTTATGGCGGAAGGACTTCTCTATGATGCCTTCCTTTTTCCAAAACGCAAGCACCGCCTTTTCGCGGCCGACGAAATCCATATCCGTCGAAACCTTCCGGTACATGGTTTTCCCCTCCAGACTCATTTGGAATCGGGGCAGAAAAAAACCGCCCCCTCAACGGGACGGAAGCAAGCTTTCCGCGGTACCACCCATTTTGACGGGCAGGGCCCGTCCTCTCCTTGGCGCTCTGTAACGGGAGCTCCCGCGCCGCCCTGGGCAAAGCCTTCGGGCGCCGTGCTCCGGGGTGATCTGACCGCGTGTCCGGCCCGCCCGGCTCCCACCGCCCCGGGTTCGCTATCGGCCGTGGGGTGCGCGTCCGTCCCCGTCATCGCAACGTTGATCCGCCTGTGCGGATATGATGCATTATACCCGGCGAAACGGCATTTGTAAAGGGGGATGGGCAAGTTCGACCGATATCATTGTAGGTTTGTCAAACATCTTAGACAACGGAGTGGTGAAGGAACTCAACAGGCG
>CAZXJI010000019.1:0-71912 GCA_964640955.1 uncultured Oscillospiraceae bacterium
GTGCCGAACACGGCCTTCAGGTCGCGGCCCCCCAGCGTGTAGTTCGCCGCGCCGGTCAGCCGGTCGGGCAGGTGGATTTCCGCCGCTTTCGCATCGTCGTCCAGCAGCAGATAGCCGCCCGCCGTATTGACGGGAATCGCCTCCAGCGCCGCGCGGGCCGCGTCGGCGTTCGCGGCGGCCGTATCGGCGCTCAGGGCGGCGGCGCGAGCGGCGCGGTTGTCGCCGGAAAGCACCCAGTGCGTTCCCTCGACTGCGCCGTTTACGACGGGAGGAACGCCCATGATCGCCGTGCGGCTCACGCACAGGTAGGTGTCGCCCTCGAAGGCCGCCACATGTCCGTTCAGGTAGGTCGATCCGGCGTCGTATTCGCCGCGGTAGACGATCGCCACGTTGCCAAGCGTCCGGCTGGTCATCAGCAAACCACCTCCAGTTCTCCGTCGTCGTTCAGGTCAAACGTCGGGCCGGTATAGCCCTCCGAGTACTCGACGGTCAGTTGCCCCAGTTCGTCGATATGGAAGCCCGCCAGGTACATGTCCCCGCGGTCGGCCATCATCAGCCATCCCTGCGCGGGCGGTGCGAGCCCGGCGGCCGAAGGCTCGTCCAGCGTCCAGACGTAGCTGCGGCCTTCGTACGCCGCCTTGTTGCCCAAAACGTATCGCTTTTCGGCGTTCCAGGCTTCAAACACGCCGCGGGCCGCCTCGGCCTCGGCGACCGCGAGGGATTGCGCCTCGACCTGCGCCTTGAGTCGCGCCGCCTCGCCGACCCAATCGGCCACCGCGTCCGGCGCTTCGCCGGCGGCGGCCTGTCCGGGCTCGACCAGCGCGCGGGTTTGGGCGCTGCGCACCTCCGCGTCGCCCGCGTAGCCGCGCACGACGACGTTCCCCATGCCGGGGTTCGCGGTCGCCTCGCGGCCCACCAGCCAGCTGAGCGTCGCGCCGTCCCGCGCAACGCCCGTCGCCGGGAAGGGCGCGCCGCCTTCCGGGCTTTGAAGGGTGATCGCGCACAGCACGCCCGGGTAGAGCGCGGCCCACGCGGACAGATCGAAGGTCACCGTGCGCACCCCGTGTTCCCCCTGCCTTCCGAGGGGGATGACCGGGGGCAGATGATCGACGGAATACATGCGTCTCCTCCTTTCCTTACGCCAGGTACGCCTCGTAGACGCGCGCCTCCGTTACGATGCCGCCGCCCTGCCCGATAAGGACATAGTGCGTGCCCGCCACGGCGCTCACGTCCAGCTCCGCTTCGCCGTCCGTCGTGACGGCTTTGGTCAGGATGGCCCCGTAATGCGATACGGCGTCGGACACGTACACGGTATAGCGGGTGCCGATTACGTCGCCCGTTACGTGCAGCGTGTTTCTGCCGGTAAAGTCCACCCCCGCGAACACCGCCAGCGCCTGGTTGCCGCCCTGGTTGCCGGTGAGCACGATGTGCAGGCTGTCCGTTTCCGGCGTCACGCTGCCCTGGCTCTCGCTTTTGGAGTAGACGCCGCGACCGAACGCACCGTAATCGTAGAGATAATACCGGCTGCTTCGCCACGCCCCGTCCGTATACCCCCACAGCTCCGTGTCCGTCCAGCTCCCGCCGGCATACGCAAGCGCCCGGAGCGGATACACGTACAGGCTGCCGCGCCGCTTGAGGTTGACCGGTATTTCGCTTGCCATGCCGGTGACGATCCACACCGTTCCTTCGCCCGCGTTTGCCGGTTGGGCCCGCTGCGCGTACACCTCGCCGGCGCCGCCTGCCGCCACCGCCAGCGTGCCTTCCGCGGCGCTCGCCGGAAGCGCGCCCGCGCCCGAAACGGCGATCACCTTCAGGCCCGCGGCGCCGCCCGCGCCGTGGTTGAAAACCGTAACGCCCATTCAGCCCACCTCCGCAACGGACAGGTTCGCGGTCAGGTCGGCTGCGGGCAGGCCGGCGGCCGTGAACGTCACGCTGCCCTCGGCCGCCGCGGACACGTGCACGTCACAGGCGGCGTACTCCTCCCGGTCGGCCTCCGCGGGCCCGGCATGCAGCACGCAGTTTTCGGGTATGGCCGCCACGGCGATCGTCTGCGTATACGCGCCGCCGCTTTCCACCCATCCGGACGCGGGCAGGGCGACCGCGGCGGTTTTCGCCCGGTAGCGGTTGATGAGGTTCAACAGGTTTCCGGCCTCGTCCTCGCCGAGGATTCCCTGCACCTGCGCAAACCAGGCGTCGAAGTCCGCCTCGCGGCCCGCCCTGAACTCGGCCAGGTCCGCCGCGATCTGCGCGTAATACGCCGACGTGTCCGTATCGCCGATCACGCTGACCACCACCCCGCAGCGTTCGCCGTCCAGCCGCGTGTCGGTGATGCGCGCCTGCGGGATGGCGGTCGTGCCCTTCGCAACGAACAGGTTCGCCAGCCCCAGCTCGTACACGCTGGCGTTGCGCGTAAGCGCCGGCGCGACCGGTACGGCCGCGGCCGTTCCCTTGACCACGTACAGGTCGATGCTCAGCGCGCTCAGCGCCAGGTCGAGCCTGAGCACCACGCTGTCGATGCGGTCGAGATTCGCGTCCGCCGCCTGCACGGTCAGCACCCGGTCGCTTTCCTCGTACACCTGACGGCCGTTGATGTTGGCGAAACCCGGATGCACCGTCACCGTCATGCCGTCGCCGGCTTCCGCCTCAAAGCAGGTGTCGTCGTCGCCGAAAACGCCGTTTCGGAAGTAGCGGGAGAGGATCTTCGCCAGCACGTCAGCGCTGTAGGCGCGGCTGTATACGGGGTTGCCCTGCCCGTCCTGCGTCAGGGTGGAATCGAACGGCCATGAAACCGCCATAGGATCGACCTCCTTTATCGGGTTACGTTAACGTCCCCGCCGGTAAGCCGTGGGGATTTTGTCGCCGAACTGCAGCGACACCGTATGTTCGTTGTTCTTCCAGACCTCGTCCACTTCGATGATGCGCGCCTCGAAGGCCGCGGAAAGCCGGTCGTCCCGCACGTCGCACCGGTCGCCCAGATCGTAGTCCGTGCGGTAGAGCAGGTTGCGCTGCAGCGCCGTCGCCTCGACGTTGAGGATGCGCGTTCGTTCGGCCAGCGCCGTTTCCGCCGCGGTGCGCACCGCGCCCAGAAAGGCTTCCTCCGTCTGCCCGTCCTCCCGGCAAAGCCCGGTATCCAGGTATAATACGCGCTTGGGCACCGCTGCGTCGGTGCGCAGGTCCGCTTCCAGCACGCCGCCTTCGTAGGCGGCGACGGCATAGTTGCGCCAGGCGCTTTCATCCCGGGTCAGCGTCAGTTCGTCCACCGTGCCCATGCTCCGGCTGAACACGGCGTAGGGGTTATCGCTTTGCGATTGGGTACGGTCGAACCCCTGCCAGACCTCGTAAAGCAAAGCGTCCGTCTCGTAATTGAGGCGAATGCGCTGGCTAAGCGCCTGGGGCTTGAGCATCCCGTAGGTCGCGTCGCCCAGCGGATCACCCAGCAGATCGACGGCCGTATCCGCGCCGAGCGGCGCACCGTCCGCCACGGTCACGCCCGCGTCCGCCAGATGCGCGGCGGCCAGCGCCCGGCACAGGTCGGCCGCGTTGCCCGCCGCCTGTAAACGGGGATAGACCGCCTTCCAGTTGAGCATCCCTTCCAGAAAAAATCCACTGACCTCCACGAAGTCACCCTTCAGGGTGCGCCCGGTTTCGACCTTTTCCACCATCCCGGTTTCGGGGCGGTCGGGCGCGTACACGTAGGCGATCGCCTCGTCCCAGTCCGCCGCGCGCAGCTGGAGAGCGTAGTCCCCGGCCTCGTAGTAGCGCCGGTTCCATTGGATGTTCAGGCAGCGCAGCGTTTTCACCGGGGAGAAGCCCGCGTCAAGCCCGATCAGTTCCATTCCGTTCACCCTCTTTCGTCCGTCGGCGGTTCGGCCGCGCCCTACGCGCCCAGGTAACGCTTGTTGTAGTACACGTACACGTCCAGCAGGTTGCTGCCGATGTCGGCGGAAAAGCCCACGCCGCTTATGCCCGGTTGAAACACGATGCCGTCGAAGCGGCTGGTTTTATCCAGCTTCGCGGAGGCGTTCTCGCCGTTCAGGGTCACGGCTTTGGTCCGGCCGTCGATCGTCAGCACGTCGCCCGCGTCAAGTGTGCCCAGCACACGCACGTATCCGCTTCCGGCGATCAGCTTGGGGTTGGTCACTTCTCCCCGCGCGGTCATCACCGCACGGCAGTAGGCTTCGGCGTCGCCGTCGTTTTGCAGGTGCACGGTCTGCGCGAAGGCGTAGACGCCGTAGAGGCGGCCGGTGCCGGCAAGCGCCGCGAAAGGATACCCGCAGCGTTCCTCGACGCCCGCGATATTCTGCCCGAAGCTGTCCGCGCTGAGAAAATACCCCTCGGGCAGCAGAAACGTAAGCTTGGCGGTCACGGGTTTTCCGACCGCCTCCAGCGGCACCTCCACGCTTTCCGGGCGGCAGCCGGGAGCGTAACGTTTGTCTCCCGAGCGGGAAACGTAGACGTCGTACGTCTGTGACGCGCTGAAAAACGAGGTGATCGCGCGGCGGAGCACGTCGTTGTACGCGGCCTGCCGGGCCTTCAGGGTAAACGCGAGCGTGCGCCCGCCCACCCGGCGGCCCGTAACCAGGTCGCCGTCGCCGGTCGCCGCCTTCTGCGTGAAGATTTCCACGTTGGGTTCGTCCAGCCCCTCGGCGGCCGTAAGCCCCCACACGCTGCCGTCCGCGGTCAGCGTGCGGCCGTCGCCTCGAATCCACTTTACAGTCATGCCGCCCATCGGCCCGCCTCCTTTCTAGCCGCGCGCCGCCGCCAGCCCGTAGGTCGCTTGCCTGCGCACGGCGCGGGCGACCTCGTCCGGGGCCTGCATGGCCGACGCGAAGGTGATGTTCTGCGTCACGTTGTAAACGGGTTCCCCGCCCGCCGCGGGCGCGGAGGCGGTATAGGCGCCCGCCGTGCCGCCGGTCAGCGCGAAGGCGCTCAGGACGGATACGTCCGGCAGGGCGACCGAGGCGTCCAGCGCGCGCCGCACGCCGGCCAACAGCGTTCCGTCCAGCGTCCGCCGCCCGGCCGCGGCGCTTTGCGCAAGGCTGCGGCTCACGGCGGGCAGTACGCTGCCCTCCATGGTACCTGTAAAGCCCTCCTGCACGCCCAGGGCCAGGTAACGGCCCACCTGATCGCGGAAAAGGGTGGAGGGGCTTCGGATGCCGGCGGCGCTTCGGGCGGCGGCAAGCGCCGAGGCCACGATGCTTTTGAGCGCCGCGTTCAGCGTGCCGCCCTGAGCGTTTACGCCGCTTACGATGCCGGAGACGAGGTTCCGTCCCACGCTTACCCCTCCGGCGCGCGCCGCCGGGGCAGCCGCGGAAGCCGCGCCGGTAACGACGCTTTTCAACGCCGTGGTAACGGCGGTTCCGGCACGCATGCCCGCAGCGAAGCTGCTCATCCACTGGGCGCCGGCCGCCCGGGCCGCCTGCCACTGTTCGTCGCCCGGCGTGAACGCCGCAGACACGCTTTGGGAAAGCGCGTTCAGCGCCGCGCCCATGTGCGCAAGGCCGGCCTGAAAAGCGCTGTCGTCCATCTCCACCGTGAATACGACCTGCCCGTCCGCCATCGTTTTTCCCTCCTTGTCAGCCGTCGCCCGCTTCGCCGCGGTTGAGCCGTTTCAGCACCTCGTCCGGGTTTTCGCCCGCGGCAAGCCTGCGTTCCAGCTCGCTTAGCAGCGCCTGCTCCGCCCTGCTTACGCGGGGGGCGATCGCCACCTTTTCCTTCATGCGCCTGAGCCGCGGCCGTTCCTCGGGCGGCACGGTGCTCTCGTCCAGCGCCCGCAGGCGCACCCGCGCCCCGAAGGGCGTCTGCTCGGTCAGCCCCGAAAGCAGCGCCCTGAACGCGACCCAGTGGAGCCTGGCCGTCAGCAGGTCGACGCCGTACTGCTGCAGGAACGAGGCGTACAGCGCGCCCGCGTCCGCTTCGAAGTCGAGCAGCGGCGGGCCGTCGTTTGGCGCCGTCTCCCCGGCCGCAACGAACGCCGCGAACAATTCCACGGCGTCCGGCGGCGGCTGGCCCCGGTAGAAGCGCCGGCCGAGGCAGACGAGCTTTCCCAGGGCGGGGCGGTCGGGGTCGCCCAGCACCCGCAGGCACAGGAGCACCGTGCGAAAATCCGGGTCGATCGCGTACGCCCTGCCGTCCGAGGCGCTCGTCAGCCGCTCCGGTAGGCAGGCCGCCGCGGGGCGGGAGAGGGAAAACGCGGGCGCGTCAGTCCGCATCGGCTTCGGCCTCGGCCGCGTCGGCGTAGTGGTCGGCGGCCTCGCGCGCGATTTCCCCCAGCCATTCCACCATCAGCGCAAGGCTCACGGGCCGGCCGCCGCCGATCGCGGCGGCCGCGCCCTCGCCCAGAATCGCCTCCAGCAGCGTCGCCGCCTCCCCGGCCGCGGCGAGGATTTCCCCGGCGGAATGCGTTTCGGCCGCGAAGCGCTCGAAACGCTCGAACAGCGCGCCGGTTTTTTCGTAGATCTCCAGGTCGCTTAAGCGCAGGTCGAACACCCGGCCGTTGATGCGGATTTTCGGGCTTTCCACCCGAAGCTGCAATTCCCTCATCGGTTCCTCCCGTTACGCGGCGGTGAAGGTTCTGCCCTGCACGTCGAACGTGCCCGCCGTCAGGTCGCCGCTTTGGTGGAAGGTCCCGCCCAGCGTGGTAATGCTCTTGGGGTCGCCCGCCGGGGGCGTGGCCTCCACGGCGATCGCGGCCAGCCGCGCGGCGTACACGCCCGTCTGCCCTTCGACCGGGGCGGCCATATCGACGCTGACGAGCATGCGCTCGCAATCCGCTCCGGTTTTCTGCCCGCGGGCGATGGCGGCCAAGTCGTCCACCACGGGATCGCCCTTCACGTACTGGGCCTCGTACGTCCAGCCGTTTTCGTAGCCGGTCACGGTGCAGGTGGCGTTCACGTCGCCCACGAAGGCGGTCTTGTCGACCTTGGGGTTGTTCTCCTCGTCGCATTTCACGAACCCGGCGTTGAGGTAATGGTAGGCCGTACCGCCGGCGGAAGGGATGCCGTAGTATTCGCGGATCAGGTTGCGCGTGATTTTCATGGGTTTTCCTCCTCACGGCCGCCCGCGTACCGGGCGGTCAGTCGATGGCGTAAAGTACGGAAAGGGCGCTGCCGCAGAGCCGGTACGGCCCTTCCCGGCCCGCGTAGGCCGGCGCGGCCGCGGTGTTCACGGCGATCACCTGCCAGCCCTCGCCGCAGGGCAGTTCCGCGGTTTTGACCAGCGCCTCGTGAATCAGGCACAGGGTCTCCATCGCGGTGTTCTGGATGGAATGCTTGCACGAAAGCGCCACGTCCAGCGTTACCGTGCCGCCGTGCGACAGGGTGACCGTCTCCGTACGCCCCGCCGATACGGCCATCGCGAGCCCCATGCCGTCCGGCAGCGGGCCCGTGGCAACCGGCGCAAACAGGTTCAGCGCGTCGATCGCCTGTCGCAGGGCCTGTGTCACCTGGGTTTGCACGCTCATTTACGCACCTCCGAGCATCCGGGCCGCGGCCCGCGTCCATTCCCGCAGGTGCAGGCCCCTGGCCTTCTCGCACCAGCGCAGGCTGGCCCCCGCGTTGTGCGCGCGGGACGGCTTTCCCGTGTAGTACACGCGGCGCGCGTAGGGCGTCGACCACACGAGCCTGCCCTGTTCGGGGACGCTGGCCGTGCGCGAGGAGGCGATCATCCTGCCCGTGTCGTCGCGCGCGTAGCGGTTGCAGTCCGTAAGCACCTGCGCCGAAAGCGCCGCGAGGTTCGCCTGCCACCGCGCGCGAAGCGTCGTGGGAACTCCGCCCGGCTGCAGGGTAAGGCTGATTTGCGTTTTCGCCATGGGGTTCACCTCCGCGAGGGATCGTCAGTCGCTCAGTTCCAGTTCTACGTGGTGGGCCCTTCGCCCGTCGAAGAGCGTTTTCACCGTTTCGACGCGGTAGTTCGTTCCCTGAAACGCCACCGTCTGTCCGGGGACGAACGCGACGTTTTGGGGCAGACTGTTGCGGACGTCGTACAGGAGCGTGGCGGAAGCCCGCGTGTGCGTGTCCCCGTCGGTTTTCTCCTGGGTCGCCGCGGGCTCCACGCGGACGTGCCGCAGTTGCACGGCTGCCGGCGGTTCGTCCTGCCCGGCGTCGGGCGCGCTTAAGTACAGCGTCGCGTCGTGGATGAGCAGCGCGCGCGGGATAGGCCGCATGGGAACGCCTCCTTCCAAAGCGGCGAAGTCCGCTTTTCGAACAGGTTCGGGCGGCCCCGCCGCTTGCCGAGGGGCCGCCCGGAAAGTGTGGGTTATCGTCTTATTCGCATTGCGCGTAGCTGATCAGCAGCGGCAGCAGCGCCGCGGCGGCGGGGCAGTGCGCGGAGGTCCCCACGCCCGAGGCGATGCTGAACCGCCCGAGGCTGGCGCTCTGCGCGGGCGCCTCGGAAGCGCCCGCCACGCCGCCCGCGAGGCTCACCGCCTGGGTCTGGTACGCCAGGTATTGCGTGAGCGTCCGTTGGATGAGCCCCGGCAGGGCGTCTGCCTCCCGCCCTGCGTAAAAGCAGAGCGTCCGCGCGTCCAGCATGCTTTGCGCAAGCGTCAGGCAGGCCGCGAAGTCCTCCGGCGCGGTTTCGCCGGTGACGGCGGCGTACGCTTCGGCGGTCAGTTCCATGTTACGCCTTGATGTTCGCGGCGCTCAGGGTAACGTAGCCCACCGAAACGACCTTGCTGCTGTACAGCCCCACCACCTCGATCACGTCGCCGGCGACGGCGGCGACCTCGGTTACGCCGCTGGTCAGCGTCGTGCCGACGTAGGCGGCGCCGTACGCCGCGCGCGCCGCGGGGTTCTTCACGTACTTGTGGCTCGTGGCGGTGCTCGTGTCCGTCAGCGTCAGCACCGTCGTCCCGACGGTCGCCCCGGCCGCGGGCGCGAGCGTTACCGCGATGGGCGCGTACACGCAGCGCACGCCCTTCTGGCGCAGCACCTTGTGCGCGTACACCATGCGGCCCTGCACGGCGGACGCGCCGATGTACTTGCCGCTGCCGTCCAGGCTCTGCAGCCGCACGGCGGCCTGCCAGGCGTGCACGCGGGTGGCGAAGCGCGGATGGCCGCAGATCATGGCGAGGTTGGCGGTCGAATCGTTGAACTCGATCACGTTGAAGCCCGCGAGGCGGCCGATGGCGCCGGACTGCTTCACCTCGTCGCCGAGGCTGGACGCCTGGGTGAACTCGGGGCTGCGCACCACCGCGGCGATCACGTCCGGCGTGCACAGGGCGTAGCGCCCCGCGGCGGGAATGTTGTCCTTGGACATCTGCGTGCGCTGGTCGACCAGGATGCCGTACACCGTATCCTTGTTCACCGCCGCCACGCCGACCACGGCGCCCGCGCCGAGCAGCTCGGTCGCGCCGTCGCCGTCCATGGCGCGGCCCAGGGAATACCCGGCGCTGTCCAGCCGCTCGGCCACCAGGCTGTCGGGCACGGCGGAGGCTTCGTAGCCGTCGATGATCTCGTTGACGGCCTTGTCGCGGTTGACGGGGAGGGTCACGTAGGCGGTGCTGCCCGTGGTGGGCGCGAGGCCCGCGGCGCGGTCGTAGTCGCTGGCGGCCACCTCGTCGTCCCGGGTGGGAATCTTCACCGCGCCGGCGGCGGGATCGCCGTCGTAGTCGTTGTTGAACACCACGCCGTCCTTGAGCACCAGCTCGCTGCGCAGCTTGGTCAGAACCAGGTCGCTGTACCGTTCCTGCAGATCGTGTGCCATAAAGGTTTACCTCCTGTTTTCGTTTGGGGTCGGGCGCGCTACCTGCGCAGCGCCGGGTTTTTGCGGTAGAAGGCTTCCTCCACCCCGCTGAGCTGCGCTTCGCCGCCCGCGGACACCCGCTGCGCCCACGCGCCGCGTCCGGGAGCGGCGAACAGGTAGCCTTTGCGGGCCTTGAGGCCTTCCAGCGCCTCGCGCACGCCGGTCACGGCGCCGTTTTCGTCCACGGTCAGCGCGTCCGCGTCCATCAGGGAAAGCGCCACCTCCGCGTCCCGAAGGCCCATCTCCGCGCCGACGTTTTTCACCTCGGCCATCGTAAGCCTGCGGCGGGCATCGGCGTTCAGGGCGTTCAGGCGCTCCTGCGCTTCGGGCGGCAGGGTTTGGGCCTGCTGTTTTCGCGCCGAAGCAAGCATTTCCGCAAGCGTTTCCTCCGGCACGCCGCTCTGTTCGGCCATGGAGCGCACCACGGCGCTTTCGGCGCGGCGCGCGCGATCCTCCACGGCTTTGAGCAGCGAGGCTTTCAGCGCTTCCGCGTCGGGTGGGGTGTCGTTTGCGTCCGCTTCGGCGATTTCGGCGGCAAGATCGGCTTCGGGGGGTTCCGCTCCGCCCGCGGGAACGCCGTCGGAGCTGCGGTAAAGCATGTACGCATGGATACGGATCATCGTCAGGCACCTCCGTTTAACGCCCGTCGGCGATCAATTCCGTTTCGATGCGGCTTTAGCCGCATCCGGGCCGTCGCCCGTTCTGGAGGGTATGAAAAAGCGCTCCCGCCCGAAGGTGTAAGCGCGTTTCCATCAGGGGGAAAGCCCTCAGTCGCCCAGGAAGGTCGTATCCGGCGCGGGCGCCTCGGCCCAGTCGCCCCGCTGCTCGGCCGCGATCTGGCGAAGCTGCTTCTCCGCCTCGGCCTCGGTGCAGCGGCAAAGCTCCATAATCGCCTGCCTGCGGCTTTTCAGCCCGCCCGCGACCAGCTTGAGCGTCCGCTCCGCCGCCGCGTTCACATCCTCGATCACGGAATCGTCGAAGGAAACGCTCGCGGGTACCTCCGAAGGGCCGCCGGCCAGCCAGCTCAGCGCGTTCACCATGCCGCACAGCGCGCGCTTCAGCGGCTTTTCGTTGCGCTTCAGGCTCTGGTACAGGTCGCTCTGCTCGCTGATTACCTCGGTCGCCGTACGCGCCACCGTGCCGTCGAAGCGATAGCGTCCGGTGCCCAGCCCGCATTTTTTGGACAGCAGGTCGATCATCCTTTGCAGGCCCGCCTCGTGCTCGGCCGCGCGCAGCGACATGTCCAGCGGCTTCAGATCGTCCGCGCCGTCCTGGCTTTGCTGGTAGACGTAAATCAGCACGTCGCTGGGGTCAAAGATGGGCTGCATGGCCCCGTCCTTCTGCATTTCGATGCTCGCCAGCGACTGGGGCACCATCACGCGCTTCTTGCCCAGCACGAACTCGTTGACGTAGCTGTCGAACACCAGATCGGCGGCTTTCAGCTGGTCGATGGCCATGCCGAACACGCTCATGCCCATGGGCGAGTCGGGCTCCAGCGCGTTTACGATATTGGGTCGGATGATCTGGAACAACGGCACGGGCGAGGGTGTGGTGACGGCCTCCACCCCTTCGGGCGTGGGCAGTTCCCGCCCCTCGTCGTCCAGAAAGGCGTTGCGGATCACGTACCCCTCCGGTTCGCGGGCGTGAATCTGCACGTAATAGCCTTCGGCCGCGTTCTTGCCCACACCCAGCACCCGGCGGCTGCCGAAGGCGCACTCGGTGATGTGGTCGCCGTCCCAGCGCAGCGGGAAGATCAAATCGCCGCGGATGTAGTCGATGGTCGGGCGGCCCTGCCCGTCCAGATATTCCACCAGCGCCCCGGTGCCCAGCGCCATCGTCCACTCCACGAGGCGGTTGGCCCGCTCCATGAAGGCGTTACGCTCCAGGATGGCGGGAAGCTCGCTAAAGCCCTCGGCGGCGATGCGCACCTTTTCGTTAAGCAGCAGGGTGGCAAAATCCTCGCAGACGGTTTTGGCCATGCCCAGCCGGTAGCGCGTCAGCGTCCGCCGCGTGGCGCCCACGCGCATCGCGTAATCGTGAAAGTCGCTCACGTAGCCCCGGTACCAGCTCAGGTACTCCCGGATACGGGCGGCGTATCCGCCGGCGGGGGTGTGGTAGCCCAACCCTTCCAGATAGGTCAGTATCTTTCCGTTTTCCATTGCTTCCTCCGTTTCTGTGCCTTACGGAACGGCTATCATTGCTTCCATGAAGGGCTCGTAGGAGTATTCCAGCGCGTCGAGGCTGTCGATGTTGGTGGTGCCGTCGTCCAGGCGCACGTCCTCGGTCGCGCGGCGGCCGTCCCATACGGCGGTCAGCAAGGCCTCGCGGGTGTGCGTGCAGGCGCGCAGGATGCGGTAGCGCCCCGCGGCCATCAGCCGGCACAGGAAGCGGATGCGCCCGTTGATGGGTCCCTTGCGCGCCTTGCGGATGTCCACGCCGAGCCTTTCCCGCGCGCACGCGGCGCGAAGCCCCATGATCAGCGTGCTTTCGGCGCTGTCGCAGTAGGCGGTTCGCGCGCCGAAGCGGCCTAGGCAGTCCCGGGCGAAGCCGACGAAGGCGGCCTCCAGCCGGTCGGGGGACAGCTCGCCCTTGTGGTACCATTCCGCAAGCGTGACCATCTCCCGGAACCCCCGCGTGAACCCCGTGCAGCTGAACGCGTGCCCGGAACCGTTGCCCCCGAAATCCACGCCCATCGTAGCCGTGGCGAGCGGACGACCGTCCAGCCCGTCCGCTTCGATGGCGAAGCGCTCCGGGTCGTCCGCAAAGACGCGGTACACGGCCCCTTCGGCCGCCACCCACAGCCCGCGGATGTAGCGGTCGTAGTACACGGTGCCCTCGTAGTCCCGCTTCATGCGGGCGACCACCTCGGGCGGGTTGAAGGGGTTATCGTCGATGGCGTAGGCCTGCTGGTACAGCGCTTCGCTGCCGCGATCCAGGAACTTTTTAAACCAGTGGGTGGGCCCTTCGGGGTTGCAGGTGCCGTCGAAACGGCTGTACGCCTTGTCCAGCCTGCTTTTAAGCATTTCGAACACCTCGGGGCTCCAGGTGGTGACCTCGTCGCCGTAACAGTACTTGACCGACGCGCCCCGGAGGCGGTTCACCTGGCGGATGCTGTCCGCCCCCAGGCAGTAGCAGCGCTCGCCGAAAAGCGTTGCGGTGTTGTCCGCACGGATGTCGCCCACCAGCGCCGGACCGTAGATGGCCTGCATCGGCAGGATGACGTTGCGCGTAAGCGTCCCCTTGGTGCTGCCCAGCAGGATGTTGAGCCCTTCCTTTCCCCGCCCGGCCAGAAGCCGTCCCGGCAGGAGGAAGTAATCCCCGTAGGTTTTGCCGCTTCGCGTGGCCCCGGTTTTCACGTTCCACACGCGGGTCGCGTTTCGGCGGTATTCGCGCTGCTTGGCGCTCATCGCGGGCACGTCAGCCCGGTTCCTTTCCCGCGTCCTCGTCCAGCTTTCGCATCAGTTCCTCCACCTTCCGCAGGCTCTGTTCGTCGTCGCTGCCCGCCAGCGTGACCTCCCGGAGAATTTTGAGCGCCGAGGACAGTCGCTGCAGACCCATGCTGTCCACCGGTACCTCGACCACCTCCACCGACACGTGCTCCTCCACGGTTTCCTCCACGGGCTTGCCGCGGTTCTGCTCGTCGCCGTAGGTGGTTTCCTTCGTGCGGCGCTTGTGCTGCACCGCCCGTTTGTCCAGGTCGCCCGCGGCGCGCGCGAGCTGGGCGGTCAGCCGGTCGCCGATGGCCATGAGCTGCGCGCGGCGGTCGGCATTCGTCGCGGGCGGCGCGGCGGCCTGTGCACCCGGCACGGGAGCATCGCGTTTCTTCATCGCCCGTTTCCGCGCCGCCCAGCCTTCCTTCGCGGCGCGCCGTTTCAGTTCGCCGTACCCGATTCCGTGCCTTTCCGCTAGCGGTTTCAGGCCGTCGGGCGAACGGAGGTACTCGTCCCGCAGCTTCAGCCAGTCGGTTGCCACACGCCACTTCACCTCGCGTTGAGGATGGGAAAGGCAGCGGCGCCCGGGCCTTTGGGCCGGGGCGCCGCGCCTTTCCGTAAGGAGGGGGGATGGAAACGCGGCGCGGGGGGTGTGCCGCGCCGCCGGACAGGAGGAAAGGGAAACCGCGCGGGCGCCGGCTCGGCCCGGGAGCCGGTTTCGGCGGGGGAAAGCCCGCTTCGCCGGCAGGGCGCGAGAAGCGCCGGAGGCATGCCGCGCGCCGTGCACGGCTCCGTTGCCTCCTCTGTCCGCATTTCCACGTTGCCAGTATAACCCGGGTCCGCGTCCGGTTGCGTCCGGCACGAAAAAAGAAACGGCGCAATTTTCGGTTTTCGCCGTTTCGGTCGTCCCGCGCAGGTTGTTTGCGCGCCCCGAAGCTGTTATAATAGGTCCCGGATGTTCCCGCGGCCGGCCGTCGGCCGCCGATCAGAGGAAACCGAAAGGATGCGTGCGTATGATCGCCATCGGCTGCGACCACGCGGGGATCGATTTAAAGCCCGCCGTGATCGAGGTTTTGGAGGAGTTGGGCCTTCCCTACAAGGACCTGGGTACCTATAACCACGACAGCGTCGATTATCCCGTTTACGGCGAAAAAGCGGCGCTGGCCGTGGCTTCCGGCGAGTGCGAGCTGGGCATTGTCCTGTGCGGCACGGGCGAAGGCATCGGCATGGCGGCCAACAAGGTGCGCGGCATCCGCTGCGCCATCTGCTCGGACTGCTATTCGGCCCTCATGAGCCGCGAGCACAACGACGCCAACATGATCGCCATGGGCGCGCGCGTGGTGGGCACCGAGCTTGCCAAGCTGATCCTGCGCACGTGGCTTTCCGCCTCTTTCCTGGGCGGCCGCCACGGACGACGCGTGGAGGAAATCAATCAGCTCGGCGAAGGCGGCACGCTGCAGGCGTAACCGTCCGGGGCGTTTCATGCAAAAAGCGCGCCTTCGCGGCGCGCCTTTTTCGCGGGCGGCCGGGCCGCCCGCAGGATATTGTGAGGGAAAAGAATGAGCAAAGCGCTTCGCGCAAACCTCCTGCTTTTGCTGACCGCCGCCATCTGGGGCGCGGCCTTCGTGGCGCAGGACGTGGCGATGGATACCATGAGCCCCTTCACCTTCAACGCCGCCCGCCTTCTGATCGCCGGGCTGGCACTCCTGCCCTGCATCCGGTTTTTGGACGTATTGGAGCGCCGGCGCGCGGCGGCGGGCGGGGAGGAGGCCCCCCAATGCCGCACGTTTTCCCGCATGGCGCCGGCGCAGAAGCGCACGCTGGCCGTCGGCGGCCTGTGCTGCGGCGTGGCGCTGTTCGTGGGTTCCAGCTTTCAGCAGCTGGGCATCCAGGCGACCTCGGCGGGCAAGGCGGGGTTCGTTACGGCGCTCTACATCGTGCTGGTGCCGCTGAGCGGGCTGTTTTTCGGTCGGACGGTTCGCCGCAACGTATGGCTGGCGGTAGGGCTGTGCACGGCGGGGCTGTTCCTGCTGTGCGTTACGGACGCGCTCTCCGTGGGCGCGGGGGATATTTTCCTTTTGCTGTGCGCCGTCGCCTATACCGCGCACATTCTGCTGATCGCGCACTTTTCGCCCCGCACCGACTGCGTGCGGCTGAGCTGCGTGCAGTTTTTCGTGGCCGCGGCGCTGTGCGTGCCGGTCATGCTGCTGACCGAGCAGCCGACGTTTTCCTCGCTGCTTCGGGGCTGGGTGCCGCTGCTCTACGCCGGGCTTTTGAGCGGCGGCCTGGGCTATACCCTGCAGATCGTAGCCCAGCGCGACACCGACCCGACCGTCGCCTCGCTGCTCATGTGCCTGGAAAGCGTGTTTGCGGTGCTGGCGCAGTGGGCGCTGCTGGGCGAGCTGCTCTCCGGCCGGGAGCTGCTGGGCTGCGGGCTGATGCTGTGCGGCATCGTGCTTGCGCAGCTGCCTGCGCGCAGAAGACGCCTTACCAGTGGACTTTCTTCATAATCTCGGCGCTGATTTCCCGAAAATGCAGCGCCAGGGTCAGCGCCGCCAGCGCGAGGCTCACGCCGCCCACCACGAACAGCGGCCAATTGAGCAGGCGCCAGCCGACCAGCCCGCAGAAAATGGCGACCAGTCCGACCAGCATCAGTTCGAACAGCGGCAGAAAGTTCCGTTTTTCTTTCCTGAAGAAGGTTAAAAAATACGTACCCGCGATGATCAGGTCGGCAAAGAACACGATCGGCGTCACCAGCCCGCTCCAGCCCCCGCCGAAAAGCCAGTCCAGCAAAAACAGGTACAGGCAAACCGCGGATCCGATATCCGTCATCTTTTTGATGACGGTGTTTTCAACCAGCGGCTTATAGAAAAACGTAATCCACGCCACGGCCAGCCCCCCGACGGCGGCCAGCGACCACGCCGTGCCGCCTGTGAGCAGGTTGATGAGCAGGCAGAGATAGCTTAGCGTCCCGAACAGCGAGCGCGCCAACTCGAGCCGGTTGCGCCGCCAGAAGCTGCGGGGCGAAAGCTGCGGGTAGGTCACCTTGACCTGCATGGGCGGATAGGGCATACAAGCGTCTCCTTTCCCGGCCGCGCTCAGGCGGTGCCTTCCACGACGGGCGAAAGCCCCAGGTCACAGAGGGCCTCGTAAAAGGCGTTTTCAAACGCGGGCAGGGCGGTGTTCTTGACGATGGTAAACACCGCGTGCTCGCCGTAGCTGCACAGCGAGCAGACCGCGCGGTTGCGCACGGGTGCGCCCAGCACGAAATCGAACTTCTCCACAAAGGGGCGCGCCTCCTCGGGGAGGGTAACGACCCCGAGGTTTGAAAACGTCGTGGTAAACACGCCGTCGCTCAGCCGCCCGTACAGCAGGTAGGCGATCGGGCGTTTGACGATCAGCGGAACGACGCGCAGGTATCTGACCAGCTTGCGGGAGAGGGTCATGGTGCCGTCCAGGCTTTCCTTGGAGGTGCCGTCCGTCACCTGCCGGGCGATCTCCGGCAGGATATCGTCAAGCGTGGTGATCCGCGACGGGTGCAGGCGGATGGAACAGTACATGCTGAAGTTGCGAAGCGTTTTGGACGGGTAAAACCTGCGCATGTTCACGGGCAGCTGCACCTGTATCTTGCGTTTGCCGCCGTACGGTTCGGCGGCGGCCTTCAGCGCGAGCATCATGCAGCCCAACAGCAGCACCGTCACGGTAACGCTCTTTTCCCGCGCCTTTTCGAGAAGCGCCCCCACCGGCAGGTCGAAATGCAGGACTCGGCACGGCTTTTCCAGCGCGGGCAGGCCGCGCAGCTGCAGCGCCGACCGGTCGCCGAAGCCGTCCTTGACCGCGTGGGCGTCGGCCTTGAGAAAATCGTCCGCCCATTCGCAGGGGTCGGGCGTCTCGTCCAGCTTCAGCGCCCCCTCGCAGGGCGGAACCGCGTGCCCTAGCAACCGCAGGTATTCCAAAAGCAGCGTGCGCAGGAATACCGTCGCGCCGGCGCCGTCGGTCAGCACGTGAAAAAACTCCACGCTCACCCGGTTTTGATACCATACCACCCGAAAGGTGGGGGAACTGACGGCGTTGAGGCGTATAGGCGCGCAGGGCGGCTTGGTTTCGGGGCGCACGGCAAAGCGGCGCATCGCGCTGTCGATGTAGTGCCAGAACAGACCGCATTTGATGGTCGTGGCAAAGTAGGGAAAGCGGCGCATGGTGTAGGTCAGCGCCATCTGCAGTATTTCCGGGGCGACGGGCCGGTTCAGGTAAAAGGAAAGGCGGAACATCATCATCCGCTTGAGGCCCATGCTCAGCGGATAAACCTTGGCCGCGGTATCCAGCGGATACCAGGCCGTGCGCTCGCGCAGGTAAAAATCGCTCAGCTGCGCGGGATCCAGCCGTTTCATGGCCTCCCGGAGGGGCACGCCGTGGTCGGCATACCAGCGCAGCGCCAGTACGTGGTCCTCCATCAGCGGGGTTACGAAGCGCGGGTGCAGGTCGATCCGCGCGCGCACGTCGCCCAGGTACGGGGCCAGCACAGCCTGCTCCGCAGGGTCGAAACGCTGCTGCATGAACCGCATCCACGGTTGAACGGTCGCCATCAAACCCCTCCTTGCGCCGCGCACGGGGCGGCCGCTACGCAAAGTATGCGACCTGCGCGAAAGCGCGTCAAGCGGTGCGGGCGGTTGTTGCAATTGCGTCGCCTGCGCGGCGGATCAAAACCGGATGATCTTCCGCACGAAGCGATAGCCGCCCACCAGGGTGCTGCGGCCCGCCTTGCCCGGCAGGGCCGAGGCGCGGCCCAGGGGATTGCGGCGCAGCTTCAGGTAGAGCGTCTCGTCAAAATCGCGGATGACCTGCCACATGTGGCGGTTCATGGCGAGGCTCTCCTCCGTGCCCTTGATGTACTGCAGCGCCGAGGTCGTGGCCAGCAGCCCCGCGCAGTTGTTGAGCATATACCCGCACAGGCTCTTGGGCAGGGCCTTGAGCTGCGCGTACGTATAGCAGGTCGCCACCTTCTCGGTCATCAGGCTGATCTGGTCCAGCCTGCGCAGGATGTTCTCCTCCACGATGGATTGGTCCGCCCGGCCGATGAAATAGCCGTAGAGCGGCTCATCCAGATAGTAGACGCTTTTGGTGTAGGGCAGCGGCTGATAAATGTAGAGGTTGTCCTCGTAAAAGGTGTGCTTGGGCAGGGCGAGCGGTATCTCCCGGAGGAGCTCGGTGCGGTAGATGAGCGAATGGATCATAAACTGCTTGTGCACGGGAAAACGGCGCATTTCCTCCCAGCTTTGCACCTTGCCCGGCTTCATGCACACACGGTAATGCACCGAAAATACGGCTTCCTTGTCGATCTGGTCGTACACGTAATCGTTCACGATCAGGTCGATCTGCCGGCCCTTGCCGCTGTGTTCCCGCAGTACGTCCATGAGCTTTTTGAGCGCATCCGCGTCCAGCCGGTCGTCGGAGTCCACCACCTTGAAGTACAGGCCCTGCGCGCGGGCAAGCCCCTGGTTGATCCCCTCGCCGTGCCCGCCGTTTTCCTGGTGCACCACCCGGACGATATCGGGGTATCTCGCCGCATACCGGTCGGCGATCGCGCCGGTTCCGTCGGTCGAGCCGTCGTCGATGATGATCACGTCCAGTTCCGCGCCGCCCGGCAGCAGCGAGTCCACGCAGCGCTCCATGTAGGCTGCCGAATTGTAGCAGGGCACGGTGACCGTCAATAGCTTCATGGGCATCTCTTCCTTTTCCGGGCGCCTTTATGCGTCCGTCAGCCGCCGCGCCGTTTCCAGCGCGCGGGAGACGATGGCGTCGATATTGTAGTAGCGGTATTCCGCCAGCCGGCCGAGCAGGGTGAGCTTTTGGCAGCGGTCGGCCTGTTCGCGGTAGGCGGCGTAGCGCCGGGCGCTTTGTTCGTCGGGAATCGGGTAATAGGGCGTGTCGCCCTCGCCGCAGGCGCGCGGGTACTCCCTGGCGATGGTCGTCACCCCGGCAAGCTTCTGCCCCGTCAGCTTCTTAAACTCGGTGATCCTCGTGTACGCCTCGCTGACCGTGTAGTTCACCACGCCCGCGGGCTGGTATTCGTCCTTTGCGTACGTTTCGAACGCAAAATCCAGCGTGCGGTAGGGCAGCCTGCCCAGCCGGCACCCCGTCAGCTCGTCCAGCGAACCGGTATAGATCACCGGCTCGGCGCAGGGCGCGCCGTCCAAAAGCAGGGTGTCGCCGTCCAGCCGGAAACGCCCGCAGGCATCCGCGCCCAGCCGTACCCGGATGCCCGGATGGTCGAGCATCCGGGTGAACAGCGCCGTGTAGCCGTCAAGCGGCATGCCCTGGTACGGATCCTGAAAATAGCCGCAATCCTCCCCCACCACCACGGGCACGCGCGCCATCGCCGCCGGGTCCAGCCTGTCCGGCTCGCGATCCCACTGCTTCCGGGTATAATAGCGGAAGATGTTGTCGTATACGTATTCGGCCAGTTCCCGCAGTTCCGGCTCCCCGCGCCTGAGCAGGTCGAGGATGGGCACCCGCTCGCCCTCGCGGTACGCGGCGCGCAGCGCCTGTTCCATCCGCGCGGCTTTGGGCGCGTCAAACGCCATGCGAAGCGACACCAGGTTGAAGGGCACCGGCAAAAGCTTTCCGTGCACGTCGGCCAGCACCCGGTGACGCAGGGGGTACCACGCGGTGAAACGGCCTAAAAAGGCGTAGGCCGCTTCGTCCCGCGTGTGGAAGATATGCGGCCCGTAGCGGTGCACCAGCACCCCCGCCGCGTCCGTCTCATCGTAGGTGTTGCCGGCGATGTGCGGCCGCTTTTCCAGCACCGTCACCTCCGCGCCGCTCTCCGCCAGCGCGCGCGCCGCGGTGCAGCCCGCGGGCCCCGCGCCGACGACCCAATACCGCATACACCCGCCCCTTTCCATATCGTGATGGGTTCCCGTCCGTCGGCTTTACGGCGTTTCGACCGCCAGGTGACGCCGGTAATACTCGATCCCTTCGAACGCCGTGAGCCACGGGGGCTTTTCGCCGTCCGTGCGGCACAGCGCGCCGCCGTCCAGGTAATACAGGCAGTTCACGAACGTCGTGTGCGTCTCCAGCTCGCGCAGGGCTTTCATGTAGGCGGGGCCGTCCCAGCCCGCGAGGGTGAACAACCGCGTCATGAGCAACGCCGGGCTCAGCCGCCCGCCGTCGCCCGTAAACGCGTCGCCCAGCAGCGTCTTGGCCGCGTCGTTGGCCCAGATGAGGTACGGCGTGCAGTAATAGTTATAGAAGCCTTCCTCCGTCTCGCGATCCAGCGATATCCCGAACATCTCGTAAGTGGAATTGTTGTCGCCCCACCACGGATTGTGGTCGCCGAAGATTACCACGATCACCGGCCGCTGCAAATCGCGGAAGGCATCCACGAATTTCGAAAGCTGCCGCCCCGTATCGGCGACGCCGCTTAAGTAATTGTTGGCGATGTTGTAGTCCGCCTCGTCGTAGCCGTCCCGCCAGGGCAGGTAAACGGCGTCGTACGCGGGTTGTGTGGAATAGGGGCCGTGGTTTTGGTAGGTGACGCTGAAGCTGAAAACGGGCGTTCCGTCCGCCGCGGCCTCGCGGTAATGCCCGATCACACCGCTTAGAAAATCCGCGTCCGAAGCGATGCCGTCATCCTCGGCATACGTCCGGTAGGTGTCCTCCCGGAAGCGGCAGGAAGCGAAACCCAGGGATTCGCAGACGTTTTTGCGGTTGTAGAACCACTCGTAACCCGGGTGGTCGAACAGGCAGGCGTAACCCTGCCTGCGGAAATACCATACGAAGCTGTCCTGCCGCACGCGGATGTTCTCCGTCGGGTCGGTTTCCCCCGTTAAAAAGGCGCGTTCGGTGTTGATGGTCCCGCCGGCGAAGATATTGGTAACCAGCTGCCCCGCGTAGCTCTCTTCCCGCAGCGCATGCCAGTCCGCGTAAGGGTCGGTTTCGAAGGTGAGCGCGTCAAACGAACTGAAATCGTTGAACGCCTCCAGCATCACGGCGACGATGTCCGCCTTCTGCGCGGCCGGGATATCATCCTGGGCGTACGAGGCCAGCGCAGCGCCGGCCTCCGCCGCATCGTAGCCCTCGGGCGGGGTGTCCGCCGCATCCGCCACGCTGTGCAGGAACGGGTACAGCACGCCGTGCGCGGTGTAGGATTGCGTAGGCATCCACGCGCAGGCCATGCCCGTTTCGGCGTACAGCGCTTCGCTGGGCGCCATCAGCCCCGCGTAGCCGGCCAGCACCGCCGCGCAGGCCGCGACGCCCCACAGGCGCGTCCGCGCCTTCAGTCTCGGGGCCCTGCGACACCAAAGCCACAATAGCGCGCACACCGCGACGGCCGCAACCGTTACGGCAATCACCCCGGCCGTCGGCCGCACGTCGTAGCGGCCGGTCATGGCTCCGGCTTCGCCCGCCAGCCGCAGATCGGCAAACATCAGCGGGTCGCCGCGTAAAACCAGCTTGTAATAATTGACGAAGGAAAGCGCCAGCGCCGGAAGCGCCGCCAGCGTGAAGGCGGCGGCGGCGCTCGAAAGCGCGAAATACGCAAGCCCCATCCATCCGGCGACCGGAAGCCAGTTGCATATAAACGTCAGCGGCCGCTCGAAAAAGTCGAACGTCGCGCGCCAGTCGGCCGTTGCGGAGGAAAAGCGGAGGGTCGCAAACGTCAGTCCCACGCTGCACAGCCCCAGCGCGACGAGGGCGGCATACCGCGGGCACGGGCGTATTCCGCCTTCGTTCCCGCCCGTACCGGCAGGCCCCTTCACCTTCGCGCCCATGTCAGATGGGGTAGCTGTTCTCCGCCGTGTTCAGCGCCCGGCCGGAGCTTTCCGCGCGGGCGTCGTAAAGGCACCCTTCGTGCGGCGCGTTGATCCTGTGCGTGGTCTTGACCCACACCTTCTGGTGGCGGAAACGGAACAGCCCCCAGATCTGCGCGACCGCGACGATGACGGTGTTGATGGCGAGGCTCAGGACGTTTTTAAACAGCGACAGCGGCCGGAACCGCTCGCGGTTGTCCATCCAGTCCGCCACGTAGAACAGGATGATGAACGAGTACAGGAAAATCAGCAGGCTCGGGTAATTGACCTTCAGCCAATCCGCGAAGGTGATGACCGTCTCGGCCTGCGGCAGGATGCCCGTCCAGCCGAACACCTGCAGCACGAGGCTCAGCGCCAGCTGAATGATAAGGATAATGAAGGGCGTCAGGCTGTACACGTAAAGAAACGTGCTTAAAAACTCGCCGAAGCCGATGCGCTTTTCCCTCAGCGCCCGGAAAATGCGGCGCGTGTTTTTGAAGCAGACGAACCAGTGCCCCTGCGCCCAGCGGATGCGCTGCCGGAGGCTTGCGCGCCAGCGGGTGGGTTTTTCGTCGTAAATGCGCACATTGTTGTTCCAGAGGATGCGCTTGCCCTCGCAGGTGGCTTCCACCTGGAGCTCAAAGTCCTCCGTCAGGCTCATGGCCGTCCAGCCGCCGCGCTTCTGCAGGTAATCCGCGCGCACCGCGAAGCCCGTGCCGCCCACCACGCAGTTGATGCCGATGCGGCTTTTGGCGTACTGGAAAAAGCGGTTGGTGATGGTGTAGCTCATATAGTAATAGAGCGCCACGAGCCCTTTTTTATTCTTGCATCCCAGGTAGCACTGCACGATGTCCGCCTCGGGATGGTCCAGAAACTGGCTGTTGACCTCGCGGAACATGTTGACGTCGATGCGGTTGTCCGCGTCGAAGAACATGACCAGGTCGTACTTGCTGCCGTACCCTTCCAGCGTCTCCAGCGCCTTTTGCAGCACGATGGGCTTGCCGGTGGGGGTGTCGGGGCCGTCCTTACGGCTGACCAGGACGTTGGCGCCCATGCCGCGGGCGATCTCGGCGGTGCGGTCGTCGCAGTTGTCCGCGAGAATGTAGAAATCGTACAGTTCCTTGGGATAATCCATGGACTGCAGGTTTTCCACGATGCCGGAAATGACGGCCTCCTCGTTATGGGCAGGCACGAGCACGAGGTATTTCAGTTTCGGATCGTGGTCGCGGTAGTCCTTCGTCTGGCGTTTGAAGCCGAAAACACTGATGTAAAGCTGATAGACGATAATCAAAATCAGCCAAAGGGTCATTGCCCAGTAGATCGCCCCGATGGCCGCGCTGATAACGTGCACCGTTGGACTGCCTCCCGTTCACCGTCGCGTATGGTTAAACATCTTCTTATACACTACCGCGAGAGAAAAGTCAATGCCGGTCGTAGAACGTACATTCGCCGATAAACTCCCGAAGGATGCTCAGCGGGGGAATCTCGTTTAGCACGTCGTCCTCCACGGGCAGGAAGTATTGCAGGAATTTCAATAGCCGGTGCGCCACCAGCGCCTGCGGTTCGGAGACGGGGATGCGGGAAAGCAGGCCGAAGCTCGCGCGCTTCAGGATGGGCAGCTCGTAATGCAGGGACGTGTTGAACATCACGTCGGCCTTCTCCTGGTTGGGAAAAATCCATTTTTCTTCTCCGGCGCGGACGCTGGGCCACATGTCGATGGTCTTTTGCGGGCTGGTGCCGCGGAAGCGCGCGTCCCGAGTGATGCGGCGGAGCAGGCGCACGTCGGTGGTGCGGATGCGGTTGTGGTTGTCCAGGTTAATGCAGGGCAGGGCGCTGACGTACACGCCGTAGGTCAGCTGTTCGGGCAGTTCGCAGGTCACGCGGTCGTTGAGCGCGTGGATGCCTTCCAGTATCAGCGGGCCGTTGCCGCTCAGGGTCATGGGCAGCGTTTCGGTCCTGCGCGCGCCGCTGATAAAGTCGAACAGCGGCATCTGCGCCGTTTCCCCGGCGAGCAGCGTCTCGATGCATTCGCTCAGGTGCGCTATGTCCAGCGCCTCCACGTTTTCCAGGTCGGCAACGCCGTCCGGCCCGGTGGGGATGTCGTCGCGGTCCTTATAAAAATCGTCCAGGGAAACCAGCTGCGGGCGTTTGCCCATCACCTGCAGGTGCACGGCCAGCCGGTGGGCGAAGGTGGTCTTGCCGCTGGAGGAAGGGCCGAAGATCAGCACGATCATCGCGTTGCGGGTGACGATCTCGTCGGCGATATGCGCGATGGATTTGTCGTGCAGGGCCTCGTTGACGCGGATGAACTCCCGCATCTTGCGCTGCTCGATCATGCGGTTGACGTCGGCAATGTTGTTGGCCCCCAGGATCGCGCACCATTCCTGCGACTCGTTGAATACCCGGAGGTGCTTGGGGCGCGGCTGGTAGGGCGCGGGCCTGTCCGGCTGCTGCGGCGAGGGCATGCGCACCACCATGCCCGGAAAGTGCGGCCGCAGCGCGAAGTGCGTAAGGTATCCGGTGGAAGGGGTCATTGCCCCGTAAAAATACTCCCGCATCGTGCCGATGTGGTACATCGGGATGGTTTCCCCCGGCCGGTAGGCGAGAATCTCCGCCTTGTCGGGGTAGTTGTTGGCGCTGAAGTAGGCAATCGCCTGCTCCCGCGTCCACAATTCCCGCTCGAAGGGCAGGTCGTCCTTCACCAGCCTGCGCATTTCCGCCTCGATCGCGCGCACCGTGTCCCGTTCCATATCCTCCCCGACCGCCCGGAGGTACACCCCGTACCCCACGGAATTGAGGAAGCGGATGCGCATGTCGGGGTAGAGGCGGTGGATGGCCAGCAGCAGCAAAAACCGCAGCGAGCGCTCGTATACGCGCCGGCCTTCCTCGTCGCGGTACGTGAGCCCCGTAAGCTTCGCATCCTGCAAAAGCGGGGCGCTCAGCTCCATGCACATGCCGCCCCGCATGGCGCAAAGCAGCCCTTCCGTTTCATCCTCCGCGAGGGCGCGTATCGCGTCCAGCGTTCGGGTGCCCCGGGGAAAAGCGGCTTCCTTGCCGCCGTAGGAGACCCGGACGGTAGCGGGCATCGGTTCCGTGGCATTCGTCATGGTTTGCCTCCGTATGGTTTCGCGCGCCGCGGCCTACGCGTCCTCAAAGGGCATGTTGTTGCCTGCGGCACGGCTCAGGTCTTCGGGATCGAAAGTCATACCCTGCTTGCGGCGGTACTGATCCTGCAAGACCTTGGTGTGGACGTAGGCGCGGTTCTGCCGGTTGGCGGGGGTCACGCTCAGGTGCATGCCCTTCTGTCCGTCCGGCAAAAGCGAAAAGCGCACCTTGATGAACAGCGAACCGTGCTGGGGGCACTTGCTCAGCGCCACGTACCGGCCGGGCGCCTGGGGCGTAAGCTCGGTCGTCAGCTGCGTGGACTTTTTGCAGGTGGGGCAGCGGGGCGCGATTACGTCCTCTCCCGCGAGCCCTTCCGCTACCGAGCGCACCGTATGGGTGATGCGCATGCGGTCGCGGCGCGGGTTATGGCTCAATTTGCGGGGGGTCTGCTCGTGTTTGAGCACGCCCTCGGGATCGGGCAGCTTTTTGAGCACCAGCGCAGTGTAGTACGCGTCGTTGACCGCGTTGTGAAAGTCGCGGCTTTCGTCCGCGGGGATTTCCAGCTGCTCCATCGCGCCCTTCAGGGATTTTTGCCGCGCGCCCAACGCAAAGGCTTCGGCGTAGTAGCGCTGGATATCGTACATCTTGGCGCAGGCGCCCGCGAAGTGGAAAAAGTCCAGGTTCTGCTGAAAAACGCTCACGTCGTCCGCGCCCCAGGTGAGAAACACGTAATCCTCGCCGCACCAGTCGGCGAAGCGCTCCATCGCCTCGGGGAAAGCGGGCGCGTCGCAGAGCTCCTCGCGGCCCAGGTGGGTCATGCGGCGCACGCGGGGGTGGATGTTCACATAATGGGTCGGGCGGATGGGGATGGAAAGCTCGTCCAGCACCGAAAAATCGTCGCCGAGCTTTACCGCGCCGATCTGGATGACCTCAAACAGCAGGCTGTCGCCAATCTGGCGAAAGACCTGCGTGTTGAAACTGGTCGGTTGGTTCCATTCCAAATCCATAACGATATAGTGCATCGATAAAAACTCCAGTCCGGCTTGATTCCGTATCCTTACGCGGGCAAACGCCCGCCTGTCAGCTTTCCGCGGCGGCAGCCCGCCCGGCGCAGTAGCCCGTGGCAAACGCGATGTGCAGGTTGTAGCCGCCCGTCAGCGCATCCACGTCCAAAAGCTCCCCCGCAACGTACAGCCCTTTGACCAGCCTGCTTTCGAGGGTGGCCGGCCTGAACTGCCCGACCTGCGCGCCGCCGGCCGTGATCACCGCGGCGGCGATCGGCTCGGGGCCGGTCACGGGCAGGGGCAGCGCCTTGGTCAGACTCACGAGCCGCTCCCGCTCCTCGCGGCGCAGTTCGCCCGCGGGTTTGAGCGGATCGATCTGCGCAAGCTCCGCCACCGTCAGGGCAAGCCGCTCCGGGTACAGCCCGCGCAGAATCGCCTGCAGATGTTTGCGGCCGGCCGCCGCCACGTCCCGCACCAGCCGTTCGTCCAGCTGTTTGTCCGTAAGCCCCGGCTTCAGGTCGAGCTCCAGCCGGCACTCTTCCGGCGGCAGCCCCGCCAGGTAGCTGGACGCGGTCAATACCAGCGGCCCCGATACGCCGAAATGCGTAAAGAGCATCTCGCCAATCTCGGTGTACAGGCGCTTTTTGCCGCGCCGCAGGGTGAGCCGCACGTTTTTGAGCGACAGTCCCTGCAACGCCCGCACCCACTCCGCGTCGCTTAGAAGCGGCGCCAGCGCGGCCTTCGGCGGTTCCACCGCGTGTCCGCAGGCGGCCAGCAGCGCGTACCCGTCGCCGGTGCTGCCGGTGGAAGGGTAGCTGCACCCGCCCGTGCACAGGACCACCGCGTCCGCGGCGAGGGCTTCGCCGCCTTCCAGCATCGCACCCGCCACACGCCCGTCCTTGACCGTCAGCGCCGAAACGCGGGCGTTCAGGCGCACGGTAACGCCCCTGCGGGTCAGTTGGCGCTCGAAGGCGTGGGTCACGTCGCTGGCCTTCTGCGAGGCGGGAAACACGCGCCTGCCGCGCTCCGTAACCGTGGGGCAGCCCCACGCGGCGAGCTTTTCCGTAAGCGCGGCGGGCGGCAGGGCTTCCAGCGCCGAGTAGAGGAAACGCGGGTTGCGCACCACGTTTTGGCGAAATTCCTCCGGCGTGCAGAGGTTGGTTACGTTGCAGCGCCCCTTGCCGGTAATGTAGAGCTTCTTGCCGAGCTTCTCGTTGCGCTCCAGCAGTGTTACCCGCGCGCCCGCTTCCGCGGCGGTCACGGCAGCCATCAGCCCCGCGGCCCCGCCGCCGATGATCAGAACCGAATGCATAGGTCACTCCTTGCCGGGCGTCTATCCGCGGGCCGGGGCGGCTTCGTTCGGCGCGTCCTTCGCTGCGGCGGGCGCCGCGGCGTCCTCCCGGTCCAGGTACACGCCGTGCGCGTTCCACAGGCTTTCCAGGCGCTTGAGGTGCTCGGACAGCTCCACGCGGCGGCGCAGGCTCAGCGCCACGATCAGGGCGTTGAGCAGCGAAAGCGGCGCGGCGAGCGAATCCACGAAGCTGGCCATGTCCGTGTGCGCGAACAGGCACACGTCCGCCACGGCCCCCAGCGGGCTCATGGCCCCGTCGGTCACGGCGACGACCTTCGCGCCGTTTTCCCGCGCGATGCGCATGCACTCGACCGTGCGCGTGGAGTACCGGGGAAAGCTTACGCCCACCAGCACATCCGGCGCGCCGACGCGCTCCATCTCGTCGAACACCTCGCCGATGGCGTTTTGCACCATCACCACGTCGTCGAAGATCAGCCGCAGGTAATGGCCGAAAAACTGCGCCAGCGGCGCCGCCGAGCGCAGCCCCATCACGTAGATGCGCCGCGCGCCGAGCATCAGCTCCACCGCGCGGTCGAAATCCTTCTGGGACAGGTCCTCGGTCGTGAGCCTTATGTTGCGCATGTCGTTTTTGAGCACCGTGCGCAGCACGTCGTTTTCCTTGATCTCCGAAGCGATGTTGAAGCGCTCGCTGGCCGTCAGGCGCTGGCGCACCAGCTCCTGCAGGGCCGCCTGCAGCTCGGGGTAACCCTCGTAGCCCATGGCGGTGGCGAAGCGCACCACGGTCGATTCGCTGACCCCGCAGTGCTGCCCCAGCGTTACGGCGGTCATGAAGGCCGCCTTGTCCGAATGCTCCGCAATATAGGCCGCGATGCGCCTGTGGCCCTTGCTCAGGGCCTTGCCGCGCAGGTTCAGGCGCCGGATGATCTCTTGCGTATCCATATGCCTCCACGGCGCCCATGCGCCTGTCTTGGAAACGGTCGGCGGACGCTCAGTCGGCGTCGGCCCCCAGGTCTTTGACGAAGGATGCGAAAGCGGCCACGTGTTCGCTTGGGTTGCCCATGAAGGTGTAGGTCACGTGCCCCTTGTTGAGCCAGTCCAGGTCGCTGCCCGTTTCCGGCGGTTCCATCCGGCATTCGTTGGTCATCCAGTAATACACGCCCGCGCGCGGGCTTTCCCGGCGGATATAGCTGTCCCGGAAGTTGGCCACCGACAGGGGCGCGAGCACCGGGGAGAGTACCTCCTCGGGCCTGCGGAGCGGCGCGTTCATGTTGAGGATCGTCGCGGGCGGGGTTTTGAGGTCCGCGTACCGCTCGGCGGTCATCACGGCCAGCCAGGCCACGTGGTCGTACAGGGCCTGGTCGGCCTCGTGGTGCACGCTCACGGCCATGGCGCGCACGTGGTTGAGCGCCGCCTCGGTCGCCGCGCCGACGGTGCCGGAGTAATGCACGGCCATTCCGGCGTTGTACCCGTCGTTGATGCCGGATATCACCAGGTCGGCCGGTTCGCTGAGCAGGCTGAACAGGGCCAGGCGCACGCAGTCGGCGGGCGTGCCCGATACCGCCCAGGCGTCGACGCTCTTTTCGCCCATGTCGAAGCCCTTGACGTAGATGGGGTCGGCCAGGGTAATCCGCTGGCTGGCGGCGCTCTGCTGCACGCTGGGCGCGCATACGCTCACCTTGTGCCCCCGCGCCGCCGCCGCCCGGCACAGCGCATGGATGCCCGTGCTTTGGATACCGTCGTCGTTCACCAGTAGTATGTGCATAGCGCTCCGTACTCCTACTCCCGCAATTTTCCCGTCAACGCGCCCATCAGCGTCCGCCCGACGTTGACCACGAACGCCACCGCGACCGCCCACCAGTAGTTGTCCATCGTCACCGCGCCGCCCAGAAGCCCCGCGGCCGTCCATACCAGCCACGCGTCCACCGCCACGTACAAAAGCCCCAGCGTCAGCCAGTTGATCACTTTCAAAAGCAGCCTGACCAGCGGCCGAAGCACCGCGTACAGCACGGCCAGGATCGCCCCGATCATTACGGCGTTCGTCCAGTCCGTCATGTGCACGCCGGGCAGGTACACGGCGCACAGCGGCACGGCCGCCACGGTGACCGCAAAACGGAGGATGGCTCCAAACACGCTTTCGCCTCCCGCCGGTCCGTCCTATTCAGCCCCTAGTATACCACAGACCGGCGAAAATGTAACGCCCGCGCCTTCAGCCGCCGCGCCTGCGCAGGTGAAGGAGCGCCGTGACCAGCGAAAAGGCGGCCAGCGTCCCTTCGGCCAGCACCACCTGGCCGTTGACGGCCGTCACGGCCGCTAAAACAGCCTGGCGCAGCAGCCCGGCCGTCTGCAGGTACTGGGCCGCGAGCGCCATGAGCAGCAGCCCCGCCGCGGCGAACAGCCACGCGGTCAGCCCGTTGTTGACCGTCGAGATGCCCGCGGCCGGCAGCACCAGCGCGGCGCAGACGCCCAGCACCAGGCCCTTGAGCAGATACTGCCAAAAGCCGCCCGACAGCATCAGTTCGTCCGTCCACCGGAGCAATGCGCACACAAGCACGCACAAGAGCGCCGGGGCGACGACGACCAACAGTTTTCGCATCAGCACGGTTTTCCCTCCTCGCGGTCGGACGGTTTGTGGCGCGCGCCGGATATGGTATAATCGGTTCACAGGGGAAAGGAACGTGACGACGATGGATGAAAAACGCCTGTATCTGGTCGCGCTGATGGACGAAACGGCCGAGCGGGAGCTGGACGGCCTC
This sequence comes from uncultured Oscillospiraceae bacterium, assembly GCA_964640955.1. GTDB lineage: Bacteria > Bacillota > Clostridia > Christensenellales > Aristaeellaceae > CAXXOK01. The sequence goes on from CAZXJI010000019.1 coordinate 30,139, forward strand.
AACCGCACGCTCGTGAGTCTGGGCCTGTGCCAGAACCCGCAGTTGGGCATTCCCTTCCACATCACGCTGGCAAGCTTCGATCCGCGCCGGGAGGCCGAGGTCGTGCGGCGCGCGCGGGACGTGTGCGCCCGGACGGACGCGTTCAGCCTGCAATTGAGCGGGCTGGGCCTGTTCGGGCTGAAGGTGCTCTTCGTCGCCCCGGCCGTCAACCGGGAGCTGATCGACCTGCACGACGCTCTCGACCCCCGGCAGCCGGCGGCCGGCGCGCACCAGTGGGTGCCGCACGTCACCCTGCTCATCGACGAGCCCGACGGCCATATCCCAAAGGCGGTGCCCATCGTGGCGGAGGCGTTCGTTCCCGCCGCGGCGAGGGTGGAAAGCGTGTCGGTGTACGAGTTTCCGCCCGCGCGGTTCGTGGGCAGGTTTCCCCTGCGTTCGTCCGGGCCCGCCTGACGGGCGTCTTTACGCTTCCCCGGCTTTTTCCCGCGCCGCCGCGATCGTTTCCGCGCGCTCCTTTTCCGTCATGGGCGCGCTTTGAAACAGGTCGGGGCGGCGTTCGCACGTGGTCAGCAGCGCCTGTCGGCGCCGCCAGGCGGCGATTTCGGCGTGGTTGCCGTTCAAAAGCACCTCCGGCACCGCCAGGCCGCGGTATTCCCGCGGCCGCGTGTACTGCGGGTACTCCAGCAGCCCCTCCGAAAAGCTTTCCTCCAGCGCGCTCTCCCCGCTGCCCAGCACCCCGGGCACCAGCCGGGCCACCGCGTCCACCACGGCCAGGGCGGCCAGCTCCCCGCCGGTCAGCACGAAGTCGCCCAGCGAAATCTCCTCGTCCACCACCAGGTCCAGCGCCCGCTGGTCGACGCCCTCGTAGTGCCCGCACAAAAGGATCAGCCCGTCCTGCCGGGCCAGGCTCTGCACCTTCTTTTGCGTGAGCGGCGCTCCCTTGGGACTCATGTACAGGCAGGGGCCCGCATACCCGGCCGCCCGCGCCGCCTCCACAGCGTCCACGATGGGCTGGGCCGTCATCACCATGCCCGCGCCGCCCCCGAAGGGATAGTCGTCGGTGTTTTTGTGCTTGAGCGTGCTGAAAGGGCGAATGTCCACCGGCGTGACCGTCATAAGCCCCTCGGCGCGCGCGCGGCCCAGGATGCTTGCGTCAAGCGGGCTTTCGAACATTTCGGGGAAGATGCTAAGAATCGCTATTTTCATAATACGCCACCTCGGCGAGGGCCTCCGCGTCCAGCACCATGCGCCCGGCCTTCACGTCCAGCTCGCGCACGAGGCGCTTGAGAAACGGGGCCATCATGGTTCCGCGCGGGGTGGAAAACACCAGCACGTCCGCCGCGCCGTTCTGCAGCACGTCGGTCACGGTGCCCACGTCGTTTCCCCCGGCGTCGATCGCCTTCACGCCCAGCAGGTCGGCGATGAACACCTCGTTCGTGTTAAGCGTGCGCGCGTGCGCACGGTCGATATACACGGCCTGCCCGCGCAGGGCTTCGGCCGCGTCGCGGTCGTTCACACCTTCGATCGTCAGGTACACGTCGCCGCCGGACACGCGCGCGGAAAGCACCCCGATGGGCGCATACGCTTCTCCCCGGCGCACGTAAACCTTCGCGAGGCCGTCGAAGCGCGCGGGGTCGTCCGTTTCGTGGCGCAGCTTCACCTCGCCGCGCAGGCCCTGCGGTTTGACGATCGTGCCCAGCAGCAGGTAAGGTTCGAGCATATCGGCTCCTTTCGGGGGCGGCAAACACGACGAGGGCCGGGCCCTGCGCCGGAGGGGCAAACGCAAACAGGCGCGCCGTGCGGGCCCAACCGCCCGCCGCGGCGCGCTGATGCCGCCGCCTGCGCAGAGCGCCGCGGCGCGGGGTTACTGAATCTCCACAAAGACCGGCTTCTGGTTTTTGGCGGTCGCCGCGCGCACCACGGAACGGATGGCCTTGGCGATGCGCCCCTGCTTGCCGATCACCTTGCCCATGTCCTCGGGGGCCACGTGCAGTTCGAGGATGGTCGCCTCGGGCCCGATCGTCTCTTCAACGGTCACGGCATCCTTGTTGTCCACCAGGGATTTGGCGATATATTCTACGAGCTCCTTCATGAGCTCACCCCTCGAGGATTCCGCTCTTTTTGAGCAGCGTGCGTACGGTGTCGGTCGGCTGCGCGCCCACGCTCAGCCACTTCTTGGCGGCTTCCTCGTCGATCTTGATGGTGGCGGGCTCGGTCATGGGATCGTAGTAGCCGATCTCGGCGATGTTGCGGCCGTCGCGGGGGCTGGCGATATCGGCGACGACGACGCGGTAAAAGGGTTTCTTCTTCATGCCCATTCTTTTGAGACGAATCTTGACCATGTTGGTTTCCTCCTAATGCTCTGTTGATATTTATGTCAATCACGGTTGTGACTAACGACGGTTGGACGGGCGCGGCGGGCGCGAGACGCGCCCTTTGGCGCTGCCTGGTTTACTTGAAATTCCGCATCATTTTGCGGGCCATGCCTTTGTTGCCCATCATGCGCTTCATCATGTCGCGGGCCTGCTCGAACTGGCGCATGAGGCTATTGACATCCTGCACGGTGGTGCCGCTGCCCGCGGCGATGCGCTTGCGGCGGCTGGCGTTGAGCACGTTGGGGTTGCGGCGTTCCCGCGGGGTCATGGAGCGGATGATGGCCTCGGGCTTTTTCATGGCGTTCTCGTCGATCTCCACGTCGCCCATCTTCCCCGCGCCAGGCAGCATGGACAGCATGCTTTTGATACCGCCCATCTTTTTCATCTGCTGCATCTGGGCCAGAAAATCGTCCAGGGTCAGTTCCCCGGGCTTGCGGCGGGCCAGCTTTTCGACCGTTTCGGCGTCCGCCGTCTCCTGCGCCTTCTCGATGAGGGTCATCATGTCCCCCATGCCCAGAATGCGCTGCGCCATGCGGTCGGGGTGGAAGGGTTCGATATCGGAAAGCTTCTCGCCCGTGCCGCTGAACTTGATGGGCTTGCCCACCACGGCCTTGATGGAAAGCGCCGCGCCGCCGCGGGTGTCGCCGTCCAGCTTGGTTAATATCACCCCGTCGATGCCCAGCTTCTCGTCGAAGGTCTTGGCCACGGTCACGGCGTCCTGGCCGGTCATGGCGTCCACCACGAAGAGGATCTCCTGGGGCTTCACCCTCGCCTTGAGGTTCTGAAGCTCCTCCATCAGCGCCTCGTCGATGTGCAGGCGGCCCGCCGTATCGATGATCAGCACGTCCCTGCCGTGGTCGCGGGCGTATTCCACCGCCTCCAGCGCGGTTTTCACCGGGTCCTGCGTGCCGTGCTCGTACACCGGCACCTTCACCTGCTCGCCCACCACCTGCAACTGCTTGATGGCGGCCGGACGGTAGATGTCGCAGGCGGCAAGGATGGGCTTCTTGCCCGTTTTCTGCAGGTAGTTGGCCAGCTTCGCGGCCATGGTGGTTTTGCCCGCGCCCTGCAGGCCGCAGAGCATGTAAACGGTGGGCACGCTGGAGCTCCAGGTGAGGCGCGCGTTCTGCGTGCCCATGAGCTCCGTCATTTCCTCGGCGACGATCTTGACCACCTGCTGGCCGGGGGTCAGGCTGGTAAGCACCTGGCTGCCCACGCAGCGCTCGGTGATCCGCTTGCAAAAATCCTTCACGACCAGGTAGTTGACGTCCGCTTCCAGCAGCGCCATGCGCACCTCGCGCACGCCTTCCTTCACGGTCTGCTCGTTGAGCTTCCCGCGCGCGGTCAGCTTGCCCAGCGCCGCCGTCAGCTTCTGGCTCAGGCCCTCAAACGCCATCGGGGGTTTCCTCCTCGTCCAGTCGTTGCATCAGCCGGGTTAAAAGCATCCGGCTTTCCTTCGCGTCGCCCGCGTCCAGCGCGGCAACCGCCGCGGCCAGGCTTTCGCGCGTATCCCACGCCTGTCCCGCCAGCCCCAGCGCCGCCTCGAAACGGCGCAGCTTCTGCTCCGAGCGCAAAATCAGCTCGTGCACGTTCTGGCGGCTGACGCCCATCTCCTCGGCGATCTCGGCGAGAGAAAGGTCCTCGTCGCAGTGCAGGAGCACCGCCCGCCGCTGCTTGGGCGTTAAAAGCCCCCCGTAGCAGGCGCATAGCGTACCCAGCTCCACGCTGTGCCTAAGCCGGCTTTCCGGGCTTTGCACGCCGCCCACGGGGCCACATCCTTTCCGTCGCTGTCAAGGGTTTGCGGTTGACAGCGGTGGCAGTATACCACCGCGCCAATCGCCTGTCAAGCGTTTTTCGTTGACACGACAAACGGGCGCGCCGCTTCGGGCCGCCCGCCGCCGTTTGGAGGATTATGGTTTTGAAATGGGATTACTCCGGTAAAAGCTCCTTCATCACGAAGCAGTCCCGTTCGTGGTCGTTGATGATCCCGACGGACTGAAGGTAGCTGTACACGGTCACGGTGCCCACGAACTTCATGCCCCGTTTGCGCAGGTCTTTGGAGACCGCGTCGCTCAACTCCGAGCGCACGGGAAACACGTCCGTGCGGTTCACCACGGGGCCGTCCGGAATGAAGCCGGTCAGATAGCGGTCGAAGGAACCGAACGCCTCCCGAATGTCCAGAAACACCCGCGCGTTGGTGATCGTCGCGCGAATCTTGAGCCTGTTGCGGATGATCTCCCCGTCCGCAAGCAGCCTTTCCACGTCGTTTTCCCCGAAGGCCGCGACCGCCTCCGCGTCGAAGCCCGCAAACGCGCGGCGAAACGCCTCCCGCTTGCTCAGCACGATATACCACGAAAGTCCCGCCTGAAACCCTTCCAGCACGAGCATTTCGTACAGCGCCTGGTCGTCGTGGCAGGGGCGGCCCCATTCCCGGTCGTGGTAGTTTTCCATCAGTTCCCCGCGCACCCAGCTGCAACGGCGGCCGTCATGCATCGTCACGTCCGTTTCCTCCTTCGCCCGCCGTCGTTTCGGCGCCGGCCCCCGTTTCGGTCTGCGGTTCGCTCCCCCGCTTCCAGCGCTCCTGCATGTAGCCGAGCAACAACCGGAAATCGGCCGTCGCGCCGGCGAAGAACTCGGCGCGCACGGCGCTGACCAGCACCAGCATCGCGATGGGCCCCAGAATCAGGCCGATCACGCCGCCCAGCCGCATGCCCACGAACATGCCCACCAGCGAAAGAAGCGGTGACATGCCCAGGTTGTCGCCCAGCAGCTTGGGGTCCAGCAGCCTGCGCAGCAGGCTGTAGGCCGCGTAAAAGATCAATATCGCCCAGCCGGAGTACGCATCCCGGATCAGGAAGCACACCAGCGCCCAGGGCAGGTACAGCACGCCGCAGCCGAATTGGGGTATCAGCTCCAGGAATGCCGCCAGCACGCCCACCAGCGCGGCGTAGGGGAAGCCCATCAGCTGAAAATACACGGTGGACAGCCCCAGCAAAATCACAAACCACAGCAGCTGCACCTTCACATACCCCAGCGCTCCCTTGACCGCCGAACGCCGGAGCACCGTCAGGTTGCCCTCGATGGCGCCGTCCTCGCGGCGGTTTAAAAGCCGGTTCCGCACCTCCGGAAAGCGCTTGGTAATGAAGTACACGCCCAGGATGAGGAAGTTCGCGTAGATCAGCGCGTAGGGCAGGCCCGAGGCGAACCCCACCATAAAGTTGAGCGAGCTGCCCGCCAGAACCGACGCCTGCTCTCCCAGCCACTTATAGGCGGAGTTGAGGGAATCCTGCAGCGCGGCGCTGATGTTCTCGGGCATGGCCTCCGCCGCGCCCAGAATGCGGTCGCTGGCCTCGCGCAGGACGTTAATGGTGCCGTTGACGATGTTTTGGGCGTTGTTCGCCGCGCTGATCACCTGCCCCACGGCGAAGCTCGCGAACCAGTAGATGATGAAGAACGCCGCCGCGCTGACCAGAATGACCCAGAAGGCGACGGCGAAGCCGCGCTTCAGATGCAGTTTTTTCTCAAAGAAGGTGATCAGCGGCTGCAGCGCGGCCGCTACCGGCAGCGCGATGATGAACGGCGAAAGCGTGTCCCACAACAGCGGTACCACGTACACGAGAAACAGCGCGATCAGCATGCAGAAAAGCAGGCGCAGGCCGAGCCGTTCCGCGGCGTAGCGTACCGGATGGTTCATACGTGGCCCCTCTCTGCGGCCGCGGGCCGCCGGGCGTTGCAAACGGGTCGGTCGCCTTTCTCAAGCCGTTTCATAAGCCGGTTTCCGATGGAAGCCGGAAGATCAGAAGCCCTTGCCGCCGCCGCCGTGGCTCACGCCGCCGCCGCCGGAATGCACGCCGCTGCCGCCGCCCCCGCCAAAGCCGCGTCCGCCGCCGCTGCCCGGAGGCGGCGCCTTGCGCGTGCGGGTAACGGTGGTGCGCAGGTATTCGTCGCGGCTTTCGATCATTTCCACGTGCGCGTTCTGCGCGTAATCGTAATGGTAGGTGCCGCCCTTGAGCTTGTAGCGCGCCTTGACGATGCCGACGAAGCCAAGCCCGATCAACAGGCAGAGCACTCCGCCCGCGAGCATTTCCGTCCCGGTCAGCACCTTGTGCCGCGCGGTCAGTATCTGCCCGGTCACGACGTCGTAGCGGTACTGCCCCTCCGGAATGCCGGCCTTCACGTAAGCCTGCACCTTGGCGATCATCGCCAGCGCCGCCTCCGCGTACAGTCCGGCGCGCAGGTTGGGGTTGCTCACGTCCAGCGCGCCTTCGATGCGCGCGTCGGTCATGTAGTCAATCATCGCGCCGGTGGTGGAAAGGTACTCCTGGCGGTTGTACATGTCGATGTAGTAAAGCGCGCCGCTGTTTTCGCTGTCCAGGCCGAAGCCGCCCTGGTCGTAATAATCGTCGGCAACCTGGGCCTGGGAATCCTCCCCGGTTGTAGCGTCGCTGGTCAGCACCACGAAGTCCATGCCCGTGGCGCTTTGGAAATCCGCGATGGCGGAGCGTATCTCCTGCTCCTCGGCAGTGGTAAAGAGGTTTGCGTTGTCAAACACGCGCTCCCCCTCGGCCAGGGCCGGCGCCGCGCCGAACACGAGCAAGCCGAAAATCAGGAGGGCGGTCCAGAGGGCGAAAATGCGCTTCGTTTTCTTCATTTCCCCCACCCCCTAAAACAGGAAGTACGCGGCCACGCAGTATACCACGAAGCACGCGGCCGCCAGCCCCAGCCCGTAGAGCCGAAGCTTTCCCTTGTTGATGGGCAGTTTGCCGCACACCTCGCCGGTACGGCCGTTCATGGCGTAGTAGTAGGGCTCCTCCTGCCCCTTGACGGGGTAGGTGAGGATCCACGTGGGCAGCAGCGCGTACTTGCTCTGCTTGTTGGTCAGCGCCGCGCTGGAGGAGCCGGAGTAGCTGGTGTAGTGCACCGTCTGCGTCAAAAGCGGGGATACGTACCCGCTCAGCTCGCTTTCCAGATCCGCGGTGGCCTCCGCCTCGTCGATGTCGCGCCGCTCGGCCAGAAATCCGGAGAGATACGCGCCGGAGAAGGGCTTGACTTCCTCCAGCGGATAGGGGTGAATGCCGTCGTTGAGCTTGCGGTTGGCTTTCTTCAGCGCCGGACGCATGACGTTTGAAAAGGTGATGTTCGCGCGCCGGGTTACGGCGTAGTGCTTGGTGGTGGTCACGATGTACTGGCCCGAGTCCATCACCGTGGATTCCCGGCCTTCACCCTCGTAGCGGCCGTCCACCAGGCAGCGGGAGACGAAATGCGGGTAGTATACGCCTTCCATCTGCCCGACCTGTTCGCGGGCGAAGAAGCCCTTGGGCACGAAGCGTTTCCTGGCGACCCATTGCATGAAGCGCTCGACCGCCTTATCCTTGCTGATGGAGAAGGGCAGCACCTCGTCGGGCGTCATGTCCCGGGTCAGCTTCCCCTGCAGCACCACGGGGTTGTGGCAGTAGTAGCAGTGGGTGGCCACGGTGGTTTCGTCGGTCATGATCTCGCTGCCGCAGCTGGGGCAGTGGTAAACGACCTGATTGCCGTTTTCCGGCTCGGGTTCCGCCTGCTCCTGCGCATGGTCGTGCGCGTGCTCCGCCTGTTCCGCTTCCGCCTGCTTGCGGTACTCGTCCGCCTTTTTGAGCAGCGTTTTTTCATCGAAAATTGAGCCGCAGGAGTCGCATTTCCATTTTTGGTCGTCGGGACTGAACGCCAGATACGAACCGCAATTGGGACACTGATAGGTAACGCCCGCCATATGCTCACCTCGCCCGCGGCGACGCCGCCGGATATTCCCATGGATATTGCGATTATAGCATTTCACCCGGCAAAACACAACCCGCGCGGGCGCCTTGGGAGGTTGACGCGCGGGTGGAAAACGCTGCGCTCGTGAGCCGTGGGCAATTCGTTATGGCAAAGCTTCATGCGCATGTTGGACGCGGGCGACGTGATGGGCGGTTACGACGCACACAATGCCGCCTGCCTTACCCGTTCGTAAGCGATACCCCTTGCCGTCCCGCGGCCGGCAACGCAGTTTGGGCTTTGGGGAACAGGTAGGGGGCCGCCCGGTTGGGCGGCCCCCTGAATACTCGGAATACTGAACTTCACAGCAGGCGCGGGCTGATGCAATCGTTGGGCACGTCCTCGTCCGCGGGCACCAGGCTCCGTTTGGCTGCTTTGCGCAGCGCGTCGGCCTCGTCGTCGCGCGGGGGCGCTTCCTCCTCGGGATCGGGAATCTCGTCGTTGTAGGTGATCTGCTCCCACTCGCGTTTCTCGTTTTCCATGGCCGACCGCTCCTTTCCTGTTCCTGCCCGGCATCGCCCTTTACGCCCGAAAACCGCGCGGACGCTACGCCGCGGGGCCGTCGGGAGTTATTCGTTTTTGGGGCTCGCGCAGCGCTGTCCGGCAGGGTTATTGTACCATAAAACCGACCGCGCGTACACCCCGGAGCCGGTCCCTTCGTTACGCCTTTTGGCGGTCTTTCCCCCGCTGCACCCAGCGGATGGCCATCGGCATCCAGTTTTCATTGTCGGGATACAGGTGCTCCGGCCCCCGCGCGCTGGTCGGGCCGCACAGGGACAGGCCGTGGCCGCCCTTTTCGTACAGGTGCATCTCAAACGGCACGCCGTTTCTGCGCAGCGCCGCGGCGTACATCATCGTGTTTTCCACAGGCACGGCGCCGTCCTCCACCGTGTGCCACAAGAAGGCGGGCGGGGTTTTCGCGTTCACGCGCGTCTCCAGGCTCAGCGCGGCGATCGTCTCCGGCGCGGCGTCCGGCCCCAGCAGACAATCACGCGAACCCTCGTGGGTAAACGCGCCCATGGTGAGCACGGCATAGCAGAGGATCATCCCGTCCGGCCGCCAGTCCTTGCCGCCTCCGCCGCCCAGCGCATCGGCGAAAAACGGTTCGTCCCACAGGGTGCCCAGCGTCGCGCACAGGTGCCCGCCCGCCGAAAAGCCCATGGTGTAAAGCTGGTCCGGGCACACGCCGTACGCGGCGGCGTTGCGCCTCACCAGCCGCACCGCGGTCGCCAGTTCCAGCGCGGCGCTGGGGAAACGGGAGGGCGCGACGCTGTACTGCAATACGAAGGCGTGGATGCCCGCCGCCAGGAAGCGCATGGCGACCGGCTCGGCCTCGCGGGCCGACTTGAAGGAGTAACCGCCGCCGGGGCAGATGATCACGGCCGGGCGCACCGCGTTATCGGGCATTTCCGGGCTCCCGTCCAAAAGATAAGCCTGCAGGTACGGCGTTTCGCCCTCCCGCACGGCTCCAACCTTCCGATAATCCACCTGAAGGGCTATTCGTTCATATCGCATCGTTTTTGTTCCATCCTTCCGTCGCGGCGTCCGCTTCGCTTGGGTTCGCTTTGGGCCGGACCGCCGCCGCCTTAGCTATTATTGTATCACAGCCGGCGCGGACGGGAACAGCCTTTTTCATCCTGTCGGCGCCGTATTTCCGATTCCCGCGTTCCATCTTTTCGCGCAATCGGGTATAATGGAATCAGATCCAAACGCGGCTCCGTTCTGCGGGCCGCGGCACCTACGCTCAATGGTTATAAGGAGGGTTTTCGCATGATCAACGTTGCGATTCTGGGCGCGGGCCACATCGCCGGCAAAATGGCCCGAACGCTTGCGGGCATGGCCGCCGCGGGCAACCGGGACGTGCGCGCGTACGCCGTCGCCGCGCGCGATGCGGAGCGCGCGGAAACGTTCGCCGCGGAGCACGGCATTCCCAAGGCCTACGGCAGCTACGAGGCGATGCTTAACGACCCCGAGGTGCAGCTGGTGTACGTCGCCACGCCGCACTCGCACCACTACCAGCACATCAGGCTGTGCCTGCAGGCCGGCAAGCACGTGCTGTGTGAAAAGGCCTTCACCGTCAACGCCCGGCAGGCCGAGGAGGTCGTCTCCCTCGCGCGGGATAAGGGGCTGCTCCTCGCCGAGGCGATCTGGACGCGCTACCTGCCCTCCCGCGCGATCATCGACGGGCTGATTGCGGAGGGCTCCATCGGCACGCCGCACATGCTGACCGCCAACCTCGCCTACCCCATCGAGAGCGTGGAACGCATCTATAACCCGGCGCTGGCGGGCGGCGCGCTGCTGGACGTGGGCGTGTACGCGGTCAACTTTGCCTCCATGGTCTTCGGCGACGATCTGACCGGCGTCTACAGCACCGTGCAGATGATGGAAACCGGCGTGGACCGCCAGGAGAGCGTAACACTCACCTACGCCGACGGCAAGATGGCCGTGCTGTGCGCCTCCGCCGCCTGCGCGGGCGACTGCCACGGCGTGGTTTACGGCAGCGCGGGCACCCTGACGGTAGATAACATCAACAATCCCAAAACGGTGACCGTCATGCCTTTCCGCAAGCCGGAGCAGGCGCGCACCGTAACCGTACCCGAACAGATCACGGGCTTCGAGTACCAGGTGCAGGCCTGCGCGGACGCCATCGGCCGCGGGGAGGTGGAATGCGCCGCCATGCCCCACGAGGAAATTCTGCGCATGATGCGCCTGATGGACAGGCTGCGCGCCCAGTGGGGGCTCAAGTACCCGTTCGAGTAGGCGGCCGATATTCCGGCTGTTGAACACCCCTCCCTTGCTTGTGCCCTTTCCTTTCGAGCCCCGTGCCGCATGCGGCACGGGGCTTTGATACGCCCGCCACTCCGTTTTGCTTTACGCGTATTTTTCCGCGCGGCAGAAAATTCGCCCGGATCATACATTTGCAATCTGCATGGCATTGATTATAATACGGTCATACTGTATGACGTCATACAATCCAACATGCCCGAAGGAGGTACCCCTATGAAAAGGACCCTGGTATTCCTGCTTTGCATGACGCTCGTTTTGGCCGTCGCCGGAAGCGCCCTGGCCGCGAGCGCCTACACCATCAAATTCGCCTACACCCAGGGCGACAAGCCCGCCGAGGAAAGCGCGGAGATCATGTACGCCGAGCTTTTCAAGGACTACTGCGAAACGAATTCCGACGGCCAACTGAAAGTGGAGCTGTATCCCTCCGGCCAGCTGGGCACGGCGGCCGAGAACGTGCAGGGCGTAGTGGCCGGCAACCTGGAAATGGCCTGCGTCAACCTGAGCATGCTCAACTCCATCTATGCCGACAGCATGGTGCTCTCCTGCCCCGGCCTGTTCAGCTCCGAGGAGGAGTGCGACCAGGTGCTCGCCGGGGAATGGGGCCAAACCTTCTTTGGCAAAATGGAGGCGGCCACCAACGTCAAGATGCTCACCGCCATCTCCAACGGCTTCCGCTGCTTCACCTCCAGCAAGGCTCCCCTGACCACCGTGGACAGCGCCAAGGGCGTCGTGTTCCGCGTCATGGACAGCCCCGTGTTCATTAAGATGGTGGAAGCGCTGGGCGCCAAGGCCGTGCCCATGGCCGGCTCCGAAATGTACACCGCCATGCAGAACGGCACCGTGGACGGGCAGGAGAATCCCGTCATGAACATTTTGAACGACAAAACCTACGAAGTGCAGAAGTACATGGTCATGGACAAGCACGTCGCCAGCGTCATGACCTTCATCATCAGCTCCTCGTTCTTCAACGGCCTGCCGGCCGACCTGCAGCAGATCGTGCTGGACGCCGCGGCCAACGCGACCGACGACGCGCAGCAGGTGGTGTACAACGTCAACACCGAAGGCGTCAAGCAGCTCGAGGAGCTCGGCCTGCAAATCTACACCCCGACCGACGAGGAGCTGGCCGCCTGGCACGAAGCCATCGCCGGCCCCTGCCAGGAGTACGTGCGCAGCCAGCTGGGCGACGAGCTGGTGGACGGCCTGATCGCCGCGATCGACGCCGTGCGCTGAGCGGCCAAACAATTCTACGCAGAGGGCGGCGCCGGGCACCGACTGCCGGCGCCGCCCCCTTTCTTCATCGCTTCAGGGAGGTGTCCGCATGCAAGCCGTCGGGAAACTGTTCACCCTTTGCGATAAACTTTCCGGCCGGGTGCAGAAGGTACTGGAGTTCGTCGTGGCGGCGCTGATCGCCACGTGCGCGCTGGACCTGTTTTTTCAGGTCGTGTATCGGTTCATTATCATCAAGTTCATCTCGTTTTCCTTCCCGTTCACCGAGGAGTACGCCCGCTACGCGCTCATCTGGTCCACGTACCTGTGCGCGGGCATCTGCCTGAAAAACGGCAGCATGGCTTCCGTCAACATCGTATACGACCGTTTAAGCCCCAAAGGCCGGTTGATACTGTACTATATCACGCGTCTTTTCTTCGTGGTTTTCCTGGTCGTCGGCCTGCGCTACGGCTGGCAGGCGATTCTGAACAACCGCATCTATACCTCCCCGGTGCTGCGGGTTCCCGGCGTTTTCCTGTACAGCGCGCCCTTCGTGGGCTGCGTGCTGATGAGCTACGAAACGCTCACGGAACTTCTGGGCGTGATTGCCGGCCGTATCACCCCCTTCCTGGGCAGGCCGGAGCCTGCGGAGGAAGTCCCCGACGCGTGCGACGACGATTGAAGAAGGGAGGTTTACCATGCCGCTCATCCTGCTACTCATCTTTCTGGTCGTGGTGGTCATCGGCATTCCCATCTGCATCGCGATGGGCTTCATCACCGTTACGGCGTTTACCTTCGCCAACGGCAGCCTGATGATCATCCCGCAGAAGATGTTCTCCGGCATCGACAACTTCACGTACCTCTGTATCCCCCTGTTCATCCTCGCCAGCGAGATTATGACCAACTGCGGCCTCACCCGCAGCCTCGTGCGCATGTGCGACGTGTTCGTGGGGCACATCAAGGGCGGCCTGGCACAGGTGAACGTGCTGGGCAGCATGCTGTTCGCGGGCATTTCCGGCTCCGCCACCGCCGACGCCACCGGCCTTGGCAAGGTGGAAATCGACATCATGACCACGGCGGGCTTCAAGCGGGAGTACTCCGCGGCCGTCACGGCGGCCTCGGCCATCATCGGCCCCATCATCCCTCCGTCCAACATCATGATCATCTACGCCGTGGCGGCGGGCAACGTGTCCGTCTCCTCCATGTTTCTGGGCGGGCTTCTGCCGGGCATCCTGCTGGGGCTGATGGAAATGGCGCTGTGCTACTTTTTCGCCGTCAAGTACCACCACCCCGTGCGCAAAAAGCGGGCCACCTTCCGGGAAATTCTCCACGCCACGCGCAAGGCCGGGCCGGTGCTGGGCCTGCCCGTGATCATTCTGGGGGGCATCGTGTCGGGCGTGTTTACCGCCACGGAATCCAGCGCGATCGCCGTTTTCTACGCCATCATCGTTTCCATCGCGCGCAAACGCATCACCTGGAAGAGCTTTTACCGCTGCTGCGTGAGCACCGCCAAGACGACCGCCAACGTGATGATCATCATCGCCATCGCCTCCGCCATGGGCTGGGCGATCACGGTGCTTCGCATTCCGCAGAACATGGTGGATTTCTGCATGCAGTACGTCAGCAACAAGCTGGTGTTCCTCCTCTTCATCAACATCCTGCTGCTCATTCTGGGCTGCGTGCTGGATCAGGCGCCCGCGCTGCTGATTATGGTGCCGGTGCTGCTGCCCATCGCCATGAAGTACGGCATCGACCCCGTGCACTTCGGCATCCTCCTGTGCTTCAACCTGACCATCGGGCTGATTACCCCGCCCATCGGCATGACGCTGTTCGTAACGGCCAACGTCGCGCAGATCAAGCTGACGGACATGTTCAAACGCATCATTCCCTTCGTGCTCGTCGGCATTCTGGCGCTGATCGCCGTGACCTACGTGCCCGCGATCACGACCTTTATCCCCAATTTGTTCCATAAATAACGTAACGAGGTGTAACGGATGGACGCGACGACGATCTCCGGCGTAGAGGTTTTTTTGTGCGAAACGCGCGTAAAGGGGAATTTTGCGGACTCCACGCGACACGTGGAGACCATCGGTTTCGTGGTGGTCAGGGTCGGCCTGAGCGACGGGCGCTACGGCATCGGCGTCACCTACCACGAGGTGGGCGGCGAGGCGATCCGGGATTTTATCAAATACGCCGTCGAGCCGCGGCTCATCGGCCGCTCCCCGTTCGAGACGGAGACGCTCTACGAGGAGAATTTCCATTATATGCGCGGCGTGGGCCGCAAGGGCCTGGCCTTCTGCGCCTACAGCGCGGTGGATATCGCGCTGTGGGACCTGAAGGGAAAGCTGCTCAACATGCCGCTGTACCGGCTGCTGGGCGGGGTGAAGACCGAGGTGCCGGTGTACGCCTCCGGCGGCTGGACAAGCTACGATCTGGACGAGCTGCTCGCCGAAGTGAAGGGGATGCTCGCGCGCGGCTTTACGAAGGTGAAAATTAAAGTCGGCGTGGACGGCGGCCAAAACCCGCGCGAGGACCTGCGCCGCGTGGCGGCCGTGCGGGAGCTGATCGGCCCGGGCACGGGGCTGATGCTGGACGCCAACAACGTGTGGCGCGCGTCCACGGCGGTGCAGTTCGCCAACCGCGTGAAGGAATGCGACGTCGAATTTCTGGAAGAGCCGGTCTTTGCCGACGATATGCCGGGCCTTGCGCAGTTCAGGCGGGGCACCGACGTGCCGCTGGCGACCGGGGAGCACGAATACACCCGCTTCGGCGTGCGCGACCTGCTTGTGAACCGGGCTGTGGATATCCTCCAGGTGGACGTCACCCGCTGCGGCGGCTATACGGAAATCCTCAAGATCATCGGCATGACCCAGGCGTGGAACCTGGGCTTCGCCCCCCACGGCATGGAGCACATGCACATGCATCTGGTATCGGCCTTCCCCAACGCCCTGTACCTGGAGCGCCTTTTCATGTTCGAGGAAGTCGTGCGCAGCGTGTACCGAAACGCCCCCGAGCCCGAGGGCGGCCTGCTCCGCCTGCCGGACGCGCCGGGGCTGGGAATGGAACTGAACATGGATTACATCCGGGACACGGCGCGCTGAGCCCCCCGGCAAAGGAGCCCTGCCCGTATGGGGTATGTAAACGATATGCTGTACGCCGTGCCGCTGCCGAGAATGGCGAGGGTGCGGCAGACCTTCGAGCGCAAGAAGCTTACCGATCCGGCCGCGGCCGTGCGCGAGGCCCTCGCGCGGCCGCAGATCGCCGCCGCGGTAAAACCGGGCATGCGCGTGGCCGTCACGGTCGGCAGCCGGGGCGTAGCCAACGTGGCGCCCGTCACGCGGGAGATCGTCCGGTTTTTGCAGGCGCACGGGGCCGCCCCCTTCGTGGTTCCGGCCATGGGCAGCCACGGCGGCGCTTCCGCCGAGGGACAGGCGGAAATCGTGCGCGCCTACGGCGTGACCGAAGTCTTCGTGGGCTGCCCCGTGGTGTCGAGCATGGAGGTTGCGCAAATCGGCACGCTTGACGATGGCAAACCCGTCTATATCGACCGCGCCGCCGCCGAAGCGGACGGCATCGTGCCCGTCAACCGCGTCAAGGCGCATACGGCGTTCCACGGCCGCTACGAAAGCGGCGTCATGAAAATGATGGCCATAGGCCTTGGCAAGCAGAAGGGCGCCGAGACGGTGCACCGCGACGGCATCCTGCAGCTGGGCCCCAACGTGGAGAGAATGGCCTTCGGCGTGCTTCAAAACGCCAACATCCTTTTCGGCGTGGGGCTGGTGGAAAACGCCTACGACGAAACGATGCTCGTGCGCGCCATGACCAAAGCGGAAATCCCCTCGTCGAACCGGAGCTGCTGACCACGGCCAAACGGAACATGGCGCGCATCCTGCTTGCCGAGACCGACGTGCTGCTGGTGGATTACATCGGTAAAAACATCAGCGGCGAGGGCATGGACCCCAACCTGACGGGCCGCTACATCGTGCCGACGCTCTCGGGCGGCATCCGTTCGCAGGTGCTGGGCGTGTTGGACATCACGCCGGAGACGCTGGGCAATTTCGTCGGCCTGGGCATGGCGGACGTGTGCGCCAGACGCGTGATCGACAAAATCAGCCTGGACAATACCTACCCCAACTCCCTCACCAGCACCGTGGCCTGCCTGTGCAAGCTGCCGATGTATTTCGACAGCCACCGCCTCACCCTGCAGGCCGCCGTCAAGATGACGCCGGGCCGCGTTCCCGCCGACGTGCGGGTGGTGCGCATCCGGGATACGCTGACGATGGACGAAATCGAGGTGTCGGAAAACCTTCTGCCCGTCGTAAGCGACACGCCCGGCATGGAGGCGCTGGGCGCGCCGCGGGCGATGGCCTTCGACGCAAACGGCGACCTTTTTGCCTGAGCCGTTCCCTTCAAACGCCATTCTCCGGGATGCTCCTCCTTTTTCAAGCGCGGCCCCCGCGCACCGTACGGTGCGCGGGGGCCGCCAACGTTTGAATGCATTTTAGGGGCCGCGTTTACATGTGCAGCGTGGTGTCCAGATCGGCGTACACTCGGTTCAGGTGTGCGCGCATCTGGCGTTCGCTCTCCTCCGGGTCGCGTTCGCGGATGGCGCGCAAAATCTCGCTGTGGGGCGTAATGGCATTTTCCATGTTCTGGTCGACGCAGAAGGTTTTTTCGCAGTACATCTGGATGCGCTCCTCCAGCTTCTGGCTGATCGTCTCCATGAGGTAATTGCCGCTTTTGCCGATGATGTAGGAATGAAAGCGGGCGTCCTGCTTGGCCATTTCGGCCCGGTCGTCCAGCGTGGCGGCCTTCAGGAAGCGCTTGTGGATGCGCTCCAGATGGTCGATGTTCTCCTGCGTGCAGCGCTGCGCCATCAGGCGGGCGGCCAGCGGTTCCAGCGCCACGCGCACCTCCACGATGTCGCGCACCAGCGTTTCGTTGTTGATGAACCATTCCAGCACGTTGTCGTTGGGAATTTCGTGCTTGCTGGCGACGAACGCGCCGCGCCCGGGGCGAATCTCCACCATGCCGGTGGATTGCATCAGCCGGAACGCCTCGCGCACGGTGCCGCGGCCGACGCCCATCATTTCGCACAGCGCCTTTTCGGTGGGCAGCTTGTCGCCCTCCTTGTAATCGGTATCCGTAATCAGTTCCTTAATGCCGTCCGCCACCTGCTGCACGATCGGCACACGCTGTATCGCTTTCATAACGCATTCTCCGTTTCGGCGGATTGACTTAATGTATGACAATCCTACAATTTACAATGTACCGCGATCGGGTGCGTTTGTCAACCGCAAGTGCGCGGCGGAGGGCCGCCCGGCACGCCGCTTTCACCGGCGGCCGAATGCCCGGGGCTATTCCCGCGGCAGCTCGATGAGATGCTCCGGCTTGTAGCCGAACGTTTCGTAACAGAAGTCGTCCACAAACATCACCGGTTCGCCCACGGCCATATCGGCGGTCTGCCCGGTCAGCGCGTCGAACGCCGCGCGGAACGACGCCCAGTCGGGGAAGCTGCCCTCGGGCGTGTAGGTGTCGGCAAAGGCGTCGTAATCATAGTGGAAGCCCCCGCCGTTGCCGTCGTCGAACTGAACGGTGTATATCTGCGAAGGATAACGGATTTCCACGAAGCAGTTTATGCCGAACAGTCTGAAAGCGCATTTCACGGTATCCTCGCCGGCACCCCAGTCGGTGCGGTAGATGCCCAGCCACACGTCGTCGGTCTGGTAGCCGCAGTTCGCATCGTACAGCGTGAAGCCCAGGTTCCGCAGCGTCGCGGACGGCGCATAGGCGGAGAGGGCCGTTTGCGTGTCGTCCCTGCTTTCCAGAAGCGTTACGCCCTGGTAATCCTCGCCGGAGCAGAGGGTCATTTCGACAAACAGATCGCCGTAGTCGTAGGATGCGTACCCGTTTTCCGGGTCGCTGTACGACCAGCAATCGTCGCTCAGCAACGTCTCGGCGCTCTCGTCTTCCTTTGTAAGCCGGTAGGAGCGCGCGACCACCACGCAGTTGCGCAGACGGTTCACCCCAATCGACGTTTCCATCAGGTTGCCGTCGGACAGCTTTGGGGCGATGCCCGCGGCGGCGTTCGCGCTGTAGTTGTCCGCGGCGAACGCCTCGCAGTGATTCAGCGTTTCCCCGTCCACGACCATCGAGAGCTCCGCCGCATAACCGTCGAAGGCGTCGTATTCTCCGCTGTCCGCGTCGCTCGGGTACAGAAACGCAATGGCGTCAAACCCTTCGCCCGTCTCCGTGCCGTCGAAGTAGGCCATGCCCTCGTCCGCGAGGAGTTGAATCTGGTCGGCGAGGTAATCCGCATTCGTTTCGCCCACCAGCCCGGCAAAGAAAGCCGCGGCGTTCGCCGCCGTGTCCTCAACGGTCACGTACAGATTGTACAGGTTGTCCCCTCCGGTTTGAAAGACCGCCCAATACGGCGCGTACCCCTCCGGCCAGTCGACCTGCGCAAAGGGGTTGCAACCTTCGGCGAACAGCGCCGTCGGCGCGGCGGGCGTTTCCGCCGCGGCCAGGGCGCACGGCGCAAGCGTGAGGGTACAGGCCAGGATGATTGCCAGCATTCGTTTCATCGTGTTTTCTCCTTTCACTTCTCGCCTTCCCGCGCGTTTTGCGGCGCGCGCAAAGCGTTCGTCCGTCCGCCGGCACTTACGTCATCGGACGGCTTTTTGGTTTCCAATTTAATGGTTCTATTCTATCATATTTCCAACCCGTTTCGTCAAGCCGCGGCCTCAAAACGCAGTGAAAACAAGGCGGCGAAAGCCTCCGCCGCACGTCCGCCGGGGCCCGATTTGCAATTGCAAACCGTTCTCCAAAACGGTATAATTAAGTTACCGCCCGACAGGGCCGACGGCCCGCTTCACAAACGACCTGCGCGGTATGGAAAGGAGCTCGCTATGAACGACCGGAAAAATTACGAAGCCTGGCTTCACGCTTTCGCCTCCGACCCCGAAACCATGGCGGAACTCAAGGCGATCGCCGACGATCCCGAGGAGATCAAGGACCGGTTTTACCGCGGTTTAAGCTTCGGCACCGCCGGCATGCGCGGGGTGCTGGGCGCCGGCACCAATCGCATGAACGGCTATACCGTCGGGCGCGCTACGCAGGGCCTGGCGAATTATTTGAATGCGCATTTTGAACACCCGACGGTGGTCATCGCCTACGACAGCCGCCGCAAAAGCCCCGAGTTCGCCCTTTCGACCGCACTGGTGCTGGCCGCCAACGGCGTGCGCGCCAAGCTGTTCGACGCGCTCCGCCCCGTGCCCATCCTTTCCTTTGCGGTACGCTGGCTGAAAGCCGACGCCGGCGTGGTGATCACCGCCAGTCACAACCCCCCGCAGTACAACGGTTACAAGGTCTACGGCCCCGACGGCGCGCAGATCGGCCCCGAGACCGCCGACGAGGTGACCGCCGCCATCGAGGCGCTTTCCTACGGCGAGGCCAAAACCATCCCCGAGGCCGAGGCCAAGGCGAAAGGGCTTTTGACGATCATCGGCGACAGGGAAGTGGACGACGAGTACATCCGCCGCGTCAAGACCCTGTCCATCAATCCCGAGATCGTCCGCGAGGAAGGCAAGACCCTCAAAATCGTCTATACGCCCCTGCACGGCAGCGGCAACGTGCCCGTGCGCCGGATGCTTAAGGAGATCGGCATCACCAACGTGAGCGTCGTTAAGGAGCAGGAACTGCCCGACCCGAACTTTTCCACCCTCAAGGTGCCCAACCCCGAAGACCCGAACGCCTTCACCCTGGCCGTCAAGCTGGCCGGGGAGGTGGGCGCGGACGTGTGCTTCGCCACCGACCCGGACTGCGATCGCCTGGGCGTGGCCGTGCGCGACCACGCCGGGAACTTCAGCCTCCTGACCGGCAACCAGATCGGCTGTCTGATGCTGCACTACATCCTCTCCAGCAAGAAGAAAAACGGCACCCTGCCCAAAAACGGCGCGGTCGTCAAGTCCATCGTATCCACGCAGCTGGCCAAGCCCATCTGCGACGCGCACGGAGTGGCGCTTTTCGACACGCTGACCGGCTTTAAGTTCATCGGCGAGATGATCCAGCAGTTCGAGGACGAAGGCAGCCACACGTTCCTCTTCGGGTTTGAGGAAAGCTACGGCTTCCTGAGCTCCACGTTCGTGCGCGACAAGGACGGCGTGAACGCAAGCCTCCTCATCGCCGAGGCGGCCGCCTATTACAAGGCCCAGGGCAAAACCCTCTCCGACGTGATGAACGAGATTTTCGAGACCTACGGCTACTACCTGGAGAAGGTGCAGAGCACCACCATGCCCGGCGCCGACGGCCTGCGGCTGATGGGCGAGGCCATGGAACGCATCCGCAACCATCCGCCCGAAACGATCGGCGGGGTAAAGGTCGCCCAGGTGCTGGACATCCTCAAGAGGACGAAAACCGACGTTGCCACCGGCAAAGTGGAAAAGCTCGCCTATCCGGAGAGCGACGTGCTCTACTTCGCCATGGAGGGCGGGCACTTCGTGTGCGTGCGTCCCAGCGGCACCGAGCCCAAGATCAAGCTGTACGTGAACGTCAACCGCCCGGTAAAGGCGGACGCGGAAACGCTGCTGAACACCATGATGGAAGACGCGGGGAAGCTGCTGGTGGGGTAAGGGAGATTTCAGGTAAATCCCGCCCGTTTTTTCCACAAACAAAATCGCCGGCTGAGCCGGCGATTTTGTTTGTGTTCCAGGGTTTGGAAGCAGCGGCGTCATTTCCGCTTCTTCCCGATCCCCCCGAAGATGGCCAGCAGCAGGCACGAGCCCGCCACCGCAATCAGGAAGCTGCGCCAGTTGAAGCCCGTCACCCCGCCCCACCCGAACAGAAGCGAGGACAGCCACCCGCCCAGCGCGGAGCCCGCGATGCCCACCACGATGTTGAGAATAAGTCCCATGCTGCGGTTGCGGCCCATGATGATGCTGGCGATCCACCCGGCCAGCGCGCCGAAAATGATCCATGAAAGAATGCCCATCAGGATATCTCCTTTCCCGGTCGTGCGATAAACCTTTCTCTTTCCGGCAACCCCGGAAAACCGTCTGGGGAAACCCGCCGGGCTTGCGTCCGCGCGGCCCGGCGGGGTCGGTGTGAAAAGTGCGGATCGGCGATTCCGTCAGGGCCTGCGAAGCTTCGTCAGACGATCCCCCGCAGGTACGCCGTCAGCACCTTCTTGGCGCCTTCCATGTCCCGCAGATCGACAATCTCGCAGGACGAGTGGACGTTGCGGCAGGGAATGCTCAGCGTGCACACGGGCATGCCGCCGCGGGACAGCTGCATGGAGCCGGCGTCCGTGCCGCCGAAGGGCAGCACCTCGCGCTGGCAGGCGACCTTCGCGTGCTTGGCGGCGGCGAACAGCCTTTCCACCAGCTCGGGGTTGCTGATGCTGCGCGCGTCCATAATCTTGATCGCCGGGCCCTCGCCCAGGTTGACCGCCAGCTTCCTGTCCTCCGGCAGATCGCCGCAGAGCGTTACGTCCAGGGCGATGCCCTCGTCCGGCTCCACGCTGTAGGCGGCAGTCTGGCTGCCGCGGCAGCCAACCTCCTCCTGGGTGGAGAACACGGCGACGACGGTATTCTGGCAGGCGGGCAGGTCGAGCATCGTGCTTACCAGCAGGGCGCAGGCGCTGCGGTCGTCCATGGCGGGGGCGGC
The DNA here is from genome assembly GCA_964640955.1 of uncultured Oscillospiraceae bacterium. Lineage (GTDB taxonomy): Bacteria > Bacillota > Clostridia > Christensenellales > Aristaeellaceae > CAXXOK01. Next base: position 51,963 of record CAZXJI010000019.1, read on the forward strand.
CATGCGGTGCTTGCCGATCGCAAAGCACGGCTCGGCGAACACGGCCACGTCGCCGGGCTGTACCATTTTCTGCGCCTCCTCGGCGTCCTTGGCGCCTATGTCGATGTAAAAGGTGCGAAGCGAGCTGGTTTCACCGGGTTTCAGGGGCTGCTCCACCAGCACGCCCTCGACGCCGTTTTCAAAGCGCACGTGGCGCATGCGCAGGTTGTTCACCATCAGGCCGCCCACGTTGCTTACGCGCAGGAAGCCTTCCTTTTCCACGTGGGTCACCACCATGCCGATCTGGTCCATGTGCGCCGAAAGCATGATGCGTCTGCCGGTCTTGCCCCGGCCCTTCTTTTCGCAGATCAGGTTGCCCAGCGCGTCGCGGCGGATGGAATCCACCTTGCCCTTGAGCATCCCCTCGATGATCCCGGCGACCTGGTTTTCGCGCCCCGAGGGGCCGTAAGCGGAGGTCAGCTGCCTAATAAGTTCCTCCATCATCGTTCATCCTTTCTATATTTCCAAAGCTCTCAACGCCGTTCGTCGCTCGTTTGTCCGCGTTCCCTCACAGGGTCGCAAGCCACGCGCGCACCAGCGCCGCCTGCGCGTCCACGTCCGAAACGGCGCAGACGGAAGCGGGGCTGTGGATGTTGCGGCAGGGCACGCTCAGCGCGAGCGTCCGGCTGCCCGCGCCCGCGCGCTGCACGGCGCCGGCGTCGTTGCCTCCGGCCACAAATTGCTTCACCTGGCAGGGCACGCCCGCCTTTTCGGCGGCAGCGAGCATCGCGCGGTACAGCTCCGCGTCCCCGATGGAGGTGTAATCCATAAACGACACGCACACGCCCCCGCCGACGCGGCATACCTGCAGGGCCTCGGGCGTCTCGCCCAGGTCGTTGGCGGTCGTGCCTTCCAAAATCAACGCGATGTCCGGCTGCACCTTGTAGCCGGCGGCGGTCGCGCCGCGGCAGCCCACTTCTTCCTGGCTGGTAAAGGCGAATACCAGCTCGCCCGCGTAGGGCGCGTCCAGCAGCCGGAGCAGGTTGTATACGCCCACCCGGTCGTCCAGCGCCTTGGCGTACACGCACCCGTCGCCGAAGTGCGTATAGGGGGTATCGAAGGTGACCGGCGTTCCGGCGGGGGCGTTTTTCTCGGCCTCGGCCTTGTCTTTGGCGCCGATATCGATGTACAGCTGGTCGATGGGCAGCACCGCCTTGCGGTCCTCCGGCGTCTGCTGGTGGATGGCCATCGCGCCGATCACGCCCGGCAGGGCGGGCTTGTCGGGCGCGTCGTAGCCGACCTTCACGCGCTTGGAAACCAGCACGCGCGCGTCCACCCCGCCGATGGTGCGGAAGCGCAAAAGCCCGTCGTCCGTAGCGGAAACGACGATCAGCCCCACCTCGTCCATATGCGCGGCCAGCATCACCCTGGGCAGGCCGGGTTTGGCCGCCCTGCGCACGGCGATCACGCTGCCGGTGCCGTCCAGGCTCACGGCATCCTTGCCCAGCATGCGTTCGCACTCGCCCATCACCAACCTGCGCACCGCTTCCTCGCGGCCGCTCAGGCCCTGCGCCTCGCAAAGGGTTTTCAAGTCCATAGCTCGTCGTCCCACCCTTCGTCGATCTCCGCGGCGAACGCCGCCACCAGCCGCCCGCATTCCCTCAGGGCGTTCATGTCCAGCAGTTCCACCGTCGTATGCATGTATTTCAGCGGCAGGTCGATCAGCACGCAGGGGACGCCCTCGCGGGCGATCTGCACGGCGTCGGTATCGGTGCCGGTGCGCTGCTCGGCCTGCTCCAGGTTCAGCTTCACGCCGTTGCGCTCGGCCGATTTTTGAAGCCTCTCCAGCAGCTTGTACTGGATGAAGGGGCCGTAGGTGGCGGCGGGCGCGTCCAGGGGCACGGTGCTGTCCGGCCGGCTGGCGGGGATGGGCGCGTGGCTTACGTCCATGATAATCGCCAGGTCGGGGGCCGCGTTGTGGGCGGCCACCTTCGCCCCGCGGATGCCCACCTCCTCCTGCGTGGTGCAGGCGAACACCACCTCGGAGGCGTGGCGCATGCGCTTCAGGTGCTCGGCCGCCTCCAGCATCACCCCGATGCAGGCGCGGTCGTCCATCGTTTTGCTGGCGGCGCGGTCGTTCAAAAGGCCCACGGCGGGGCCGTTGAGCGTAATCAGGTCGCCCACGCGCACGTACCTCTTCACCTTTTCCACCGGCAGGCCCAGATCCACGTAGAGATCCTCACGCTTGTAGTTCTGCTTGCGCTCCTCGTCGGTCAGCAGGTGGGGCGGCTTGGCGCCCACCACGCCTGGGAGCGGCATGGGCTTGCCGTTTAAGGCGTGACCGTGCACGGTCACCACCGCGGCGGGCAGGATGCGGGGATCCACGCCCCCCACGTTGCCCATGCGCAGGGAGCCGTCCTTCAGGATATCCGCCACCATCAGGGCGATCTCGTCCATATGCGCGCACATCAGAATGCGGGGAGCGCGCCCCCCGCGCGCGGGCGGGTCGGTTGGCTTCACGGTCGCCAGCACGTTGTACAGCGGGTCGATCGTCACGCTGTCGCAAAGCGGCGCGAAGCGCGCTTCCATCCATTTGGCAATGTCGCGCTCGTGCCCGCTGGGGCCGAACAGGACACCGGCCTCTTTGAGGTAGTTCAATATGTCCATTGGGGTACCGCCTTTCTGTACGATACGGCAGGGCGCGCCTTCCCCCGCGGCGGCGCGGACAGGCGGCCCGGCTCCGGCCGGCCGGCTGCGGTATGCTGCGGGCGGGTGCGCCCGGGATATCGGCGATAGCGTTATTATACTCGCTTCCTTTTGCGCACGCAAGGCAACGGGGCGGCGCGCGTTGACAAGCGGACGCGGCGGCGTATAATGAAAGCGATCGGTCGCTTTTCTCCCGTTCGCGGAGAAAAGTGACGCCCGTCCGGTTTCGCATTCGAAAAAACGGTTTATTCCCATATTCGGAAGGAGGATACGACCATGAAGAAGTATGTATGCTCGGTTTGCGGTTACATCTACGACGAGGCCGAAGGTATCCCCGACGACGGCATCGCCCCCGGCACCCTGTTCGCCGATCTGCCCGAGGATTGGGTTTGCCCCCTGTGCGGCGCCGGCAAGGACGAGTTCGAAGAACAGTAAACCCCAAACGCCCGCGGGACGCGCGCCACGCAGCGCCCGCGGGCGTTTCGCTGCCCGGGCGGACGCACGCCCGTCCGGGCCGGACGCCATATAGAAGGAGGCCATGCCTATGAAGCAGTACGTTTGCTTCGTCTGCGGCTATCTGTACGACCCGGCCGCGGGCGTCCTCACCTCCGGGGTCGCGCCGGGCACGCCCTGGGCACGGCTGCCCGGGAACTGGGTCTGTCCGCGCTGCGGCGCCGCGAAGGCGGCCTTCGCCCCGCGGGAAACCGCCGCCGCGCCGCTCCCGCCCGAAAACCTTTCGCCGCTTGAGACCGCCGCCCTGTGCTCGGGTCTGGCGCGCGGATGCGAAAAGCAGTACCTGCCCGAGCAGGCCGCGCTGTTTACCCGGCTGGCGGAGTATTTCACGTCGGTCGCGCCCAGGCCGGACGAGGCGGGCTTCGCCGAGCTGCAAAGCGCCGCGCAGGCCGACCTGGACGACGCTTTTCCCGCCGCCAAAGCCGCTGCCGAAGCGCAGGGCGACCGGGGCGCGCAACGCGCGCTGGTCTGGGGCGACAAGGTGACCCGCATCCAGAAATCCCTGCTGGCCCGCTACCAAAAACAGGGCGAGGCGCTTTTGGAAGGGCAGAACGTGTACGTCTGCTCCATCTGCGGCTTTATCGCCGTGGGAAGCGCGCCGCCCGCGCTGTGCCCCGTATGCAAGGCGCCCGATTGGAAATTCGAGAAAACGCAAGGGAGGTAAAGCCATGTACGCCGTTCGCAACCTTCGTTTATGCACCAAGGACTGCCTTTGCCTCTACGTGTGCCCCACCGGGGCCACGGACACCGAGAACAGCGTCATCGACCGGGCCAAATGCACCGGCTGCGGCCTGTGCGCCGCGTCCTGCCCGTCGGGCGCCATCACCATGGCGCCCGACGTCCTGCCGCCCCAGCAGCCCCGCCGGCCCGAAACGGTCGCCGCCATGCGGAAGCTTTCCCAAAGCAAAAGCGCGCAGGAAGCCGCCGCTTCCGCACTGCCGGGCGCGCTGGCCGCCGCGCTGGCCCGCTCCGACCGCATCATGGCCGAGGATCTGCTCCGGGAATCGGGCTACATGCTGCCCCAGAGCGCGAACGTCCGCGCCGTGCTCCGTTCCCTGCTCGCCCGGCCGCAGGGAGAGGGCTTCCCGCGGGAAGCGGCGGAGAAGCTGCTGGCCACCCTGCCGTTCAACGAACCGGAGGCGTAGGCGTTTCGGAGGGTTTCCCCCTCCCTATCTTCGGATGCATACCGTCAAAGGCGCCGCCTGCAACAGGCGGCGCCTTTGGGTGTCAAAAAAACCTGGTTTTGCAGACTCCCTGCCAGCCTGTTCAAAAAGCCCGAGATGCTAGGAAGCAAGGGTGGCAAGGGGCAACCGAAACGAGCGCGTGCCCTGTGGGCACAGCCGCGAAGCGGCTAGCGAGATAAGGTTGAGACGTTTTGCAGAGCAGCGCGACCGGCAGGGAAGCGATGCGACAACAAAACGGACGGGTTGAGCTTACTCGTTCGTAAGTGATACCCCTTGCCATCCCGCCGCTGACAACGCAGATTGTGCTTTTTCAGCAGGCTGAGGCGCCGTCTGCAACAGGCGGCGTCTTTTCCGTTCGCCCTATTCCCCGCCCGGCTTGGGAAAGCTGCGCAGGTAGACGCGGTTGCGGTCGGGGTCCAGAAAGCACAGGTTGCGCGCGCCCCAGGGGCGATCCTCGGGCGGGGAGACGATTTCGACCCCCATGCCGAGCAACCGCCGGTATTCCGCGTCCACGTCCGCAACCGTGAACGCCAGGCACATGTTCTGATTCAGGTTGTTCTTCACGCTTCCGTCGTTATACACCGTCAGCGCCGTTTCCCCCGCGGGCAGGAACTGATGCACGGGATCGTCGCTTCCGTTCTCCATGCCGAACAGCGCTTTGTAAAAATCCGCCAGCCTCCGCACGTCGTTGGTCAGCAGGCTCACCTCGCCGATTTTCAACCGTCCCCCCTCCTTATATCGCTCGTTTGGACGTTCCGTTTACCGCCATTATACCATCCCGGACGACGCTTCGCACGCGCCCGTTCCGTTTGACAGGCTTTGCGGCGGATGGTAAAATAAGGCTGATTTCTCCGATCGTTCATATCCCCTGCACCGGAAAGGAAGTGCGCAGTATGCAACTGTCTTCCCTGGGGTATTATTCCACCGCTCCGCTGGTCGGCTCGGGCGTCGCGCTGGTCGTGGCGCTGGTGGGCGCGATCGCCGCCGTGTTCCTCTTTCTGAACCCCAAAAACAAAGACCGCTACACGGGCTTTATGCAGCGGCTGTCCGCGCACCTGAATTTCGAACGGTTTCTGCTTTCTTCGATCCTCAAGTTCCTCTACGCCTTCGGCGTGCTGTACTGCGTCGTTTACGGGCTGGTATTGCTTTTCTCGGGCTCGGTGCTGACGGGGATCGCCACGGCGGTGCTCGCGCCCGTGGCGCTGCGCGTGGCGTTTGAGCAGCTGATGCTGCTTTTCGCCATCCGGGAGGAAACGGCCGAGACCAACGCGCTTCTGCGCCGCATGCAGGGAGGCGCGCCCCAGCAGGGCACCGGCCGGCCGCAGCAGCCGGTTCCGCCCTCCGCGCCGCGTTACGATAGCCGTTCCGCCGTCCACCCCAACGCGAACGCGGGTTACGGCTACGCCGCGCCCCAGCAGCCCCAGCAGCCCCGGCAAACCCCCGGCGATGCCACGCGCCGCTATGCGCCCGTACGCCCCGGCGAATACCAGAACGCGCCCCGTCAGGGATACCCCACGGGATACGCCCGCCCCGACGCCGCGCCGGCCCGGCCCGCCGAAACCGCCGCGCGTCCCCCGCAGCAGGGCGGTACCCCGGGCACGCCGTAAAACAGGCCCTGGTTCGCCGCTTTCCCCGCGCCCCGCGCCGCCCGAAGGGCCCGTCGCGGGGCGCGCTGCGTACCGGGCAAAGCGCCCCCGGAATCGCTTGCAAAACCCGGCAAACCCCCGCGCCGCACGCGATTGACGGCGTTCGCCTTCCGTGGTATGATGAGGCGGTGCGTTGCGGGCATGGTGGAATGGCAGACACAAAGGACTTAAAATCCTTCGCTTCGGCGTGCGGGTTCGACTCCCGCTGCCCGCACCAACAGTTTCCATCTTCTTTATCGGTTACGAAGAGAAGATGGATTATTATTGCAAATATATGTATAATAAAATCAAGAATTATACTAAGGAGGTATTGTGATGACAAAGTACGATTTACCCAATTTGCTATACGATACGCTTAAGAACCTTGGGGGCCGCGCAAACATCGTCAGCATATGCAGATCGTTCTGGCAGCAGTACCATAACGAGCTTCTAGATTCTGGTGACTTGTTTTACACATGGCAATATGATATTCGTTGGGCAGCAACTAATCTTCGCAAATCCAAGAAAATGAAAGCGGCTGATGATAGTATTAAGGGTATATGGGAGTTAGCCTAACAGTTCCCACTAGTCATCAACCAATTTGAAAAAACTGGGAGGCCTGTCGCCCATGTGGATACTCTTCGCATTCGGTTCCGCGCTGTTCGCCGGGCTCACGGCGATCTTGGCCAAGATCGGCATCCGCGATACGGACTCGGACGTGGCGACCGCCGTACGCACGATCGTCGTGCTTCTGTTTTCCTGGCTCATGGCGTGGATCACCGGCGGTATCGGCGGCCTTTCCGCCGTATCGGCGCGCACGTGGCTGTTTTTGACGCTGTCGGGCTTCGCCACGGGCGCGTCGTGGCTGTGCTACTTCCGCGCGCTGCAACTGGGCGACGTGAACAAGGTGACGCCGGTGGACAAATCCTCCACGGTGCTCACGATGTTCCTGGCCTTCGTGTTTCTGGGCGAGGCGCTCACCTGGCTCAAGGGGCTCGCGATGGTGCTGATCGGCGTGGGCGCGTATCTGATGATCCAGCGCAAGGCCGTTCCCGCCGACGCGGGCGACGCCGAAGGGAAGCGCAAAAGCCCGCTGTGGCTGTTGTACGCGCTGGGTTCGGCGGTGTTCGCCAGCCTTACCGCCATCCTGGGGAAGATCGGCATCGAAGGCGTCGATTCCACGCTGGGCACGGCCATCCGCACCGGGGTGGTGCTGGTGCTGGCGTGGGCCATCGTGTTCGCGCGCGGCAAGGGCGGCGAAGTGAAGCGCATCGACGGGCGCAGCACTCTGTTTTTGATCCTCTCGGGCTTCGCGACGGGCGGCTCCTGGCTGTGCTATTACCGCGCGCTGCAAACCGGCCCCGCCAGCGTCGTGGTGCCCATCGACAAGCTGAGCATACTGGTCAGCATCGCCTTCGCCCGCCTGGTGTTCGGCGAGCGCCTGACGCTCAAGTCCGCGGCGGGCCTCGCGATGATCGTCGCGGGCACGCTGGTATTGCTGCTGTAAGCCGCATACAGGAATCCCGCTTTCCGGCGTAGAACGCTACGCATATCCCGAAAACGAGGAGGCGTCCCATGCCGCCGCTGGTCAGCGTATGCTGCGTCACCTACAACCACGCCTCCACCGTCGCGCAGGCACTGGACAGCTTTCTTGCCCAGCGGGAGGACGTCTCCCTGGAGATTCTGGTGCACGACGACGCGTCCACGGACGGCACGCCCGCCATTCTCCGCCGCTACGCCGAAGAATACCCCGACGTGGTCAAGCCCCTGTTCGAGGCCGAAAACCAGTACCGAAAAGGCACGGCCATGGACGCGACGTTCAACTTTCCCCGCGCTTTGGGTGAATATATCGCCCTGTGCGAGGGGGACGATTACTGGAGCGACCCGCACAAGCTTGCCCGGCAGATCGAATGCCTTCAAAGCCACCCCGGCTGCACCTTCTGCTTCACCAACGGTACCGTGCTGGACGTAAGCGGCCGGACGTCCGAGCGCGACTTTATCCCCTACTATCCGGAGGAGGCAGCGGTTTACGAGCCCCGCACCCGGGAATACGACCTGTGCGGGCTCACCCGCCTGTCCTTCATTCCCACGGCGTCGTTCCTGTTCCCGCGTTCGGCGCTTGCGAAGGTGCCGCGGGAACTGCTGCTTTCCCCCTGCCCCAGCGGCGACCTGCGCCTTAAGCTCTGCCTGACCGCCGTGGGCAAGGCCGTGTACCTGCACGCGTTTACCTGCGTGTACCGCCTCAACGCCCAAAGCTCCGCCATGGCGCGCTGGGGCGCGGAAGCCCCGCAAAGGACCCGCCTGCGCTGCGAGCAGGTGATCGCCATGCTGCAGGGTGTGGATCGGCTCAGCGGCGGCCGCTGCCGCGCGGAGCTCACCCGCCTCATGGACGAACAGCGCCGCATGCTGCTCGAGGCCGCTCCCGCCCGGGGGATGCTTTCCGATCCCGACCTGCGCCGCGTCTACCGCGGCCTGCCGCCCGCAAGGCGGCTCAAAACCCGGCTGAAACTGTTTTTACCCGCGCCGGTTTTCGGCGCGGCGCGCCGGATGTTCAAGCGGGGGTAGCCCCGTCCGCCCGAAAGAAGGTCGTTTTATGCCCATCAACGTGGCGCGAAGCTCCATGCCGCCCTTCGAGGAATACGTAAACGAGATTCGCGGCCTTTGGGACAGCCGGTGGCTGACCAACAACGGCGAAAAGGCGTTGGCGCTGGAGGCCGCGCTGCGGACGTTTCTGGGCGTGCCCCATGTGGTGCTGTTCTCCAACGGCCATTTGGCGCTGGAGGCCGTCCTGCGCGTGTCGGGCCTTTCCGGCGAGGTAATCACCACGCCGTTTACGTTCGCCTCCACCACGCACGCGCTGGTGCGCACGGGGCTTTCCCCCGTGTTCGCCGACGTCCGTCCGGACGACTACACCCTCGACCCCGCGCAGATTGAAGCCCTGATTACCGAGCGCACGAGCGCCATCCTGCCCGTGCACGTGTACGGGCATTTCTGCGACGTGGAGGCTATCGACGCGATCGCCGAAAAGCACGGCTTGAAGGTCATCTACGACGCGGCGCACGTTTTCGGCGGGACGCTTGCCGGGCAGAGCGCCGCGGCCTTCGGCGACGCGGCCATGTTCAGCTTCCACGCCACCAAGGTGTTCCATACGATCGAAGGCGGCGCGGTGGCCTGCCGAAGCGCCGAGCTGGCCGAAAAGCTCAGGCTGGAGCGCAACTTCGGCATCACCGGGCCGGAGACGACCGTAGCGGTGGGCGGCAACGCCAAAATGAACGAGTTTCAGGCCGCCATGGGGCTATGCAACCTGCGGCACCTGAGCGGGGATATCCAGGCGCGCCGCCGGGTCTGCGCAGCTTACCGCGCGCGCCTGTCGGGCGTCCCCGGCATCACGCTGCCGCCCGAGCGGGAGGGTGACAACTTCGCGTATTTCCCCGTGGTGTTCGAAGGCTATCCCGTCGGCCGGGACGAGGTGTTTTCGGCCCTCGCCGCGCAGGGTGTGAACGCCCGCAAGTACTTCTACCCCCTCACCAGCGCGTTTGGCTGCTACGCGGGGCGTTTCGACCCCGACCGGACGCCCGTCGCCAGACGCGTCAGCGAAAACGTGCTCACGCTGCCTCTGTATGCGGAGCTTGGCGAGGCGGACGTCGACCGCATCTGCACCATCGTGCTGGACGCGAGGAAACGGCCTTGAGCGAGAGCAAGAAACGCACGGCGGGCAAGTCCTTCCTGTTCAAGTTTGCCGAAAGCGCCGGCACGCAGGGCATCGCCTTCGTGGTGGGCATCCTGCTGGCGCGGCTTTTGGACCCCGCGGATTACGGGGTGCTGGCCATTTTGATGGTGTTCGTCAACGTCTCGCGCGTGTTTGTGGAAAGCGGGCTGAGCACGGCGCTCATCCAGCGGCTGGACGTGGACGAAACCGACCTGTCCAGCGTGTTTTACCTGAGCCTGGGCGTTTCCGGCGCGTGCTACGCGCTTTTGTACTTCGCCGCCCCGATGATCGCCGCCTACTACGACCAGCCGAAGCTCGTGGCGCTGATGCGGGTCATGGCGCTCGCGCTGTTCCCCGGGGCGCTCAGCGGCGTGCAGCAGGCGGTGGTGGCCCGCAAAATGGCGTTTCACAAGCTGATGGTGGGCAGCCTCGGCGCCACGGTGTTCTCCGGCGCGGTGGGCGTTTCCATGGCCTACGGCGGGCTGGGCGCGTGGGCGCTGGTGGGCCAGCAGCTGTCCAACCAGGTCGCCGTATGCGTGATCCTCCTGTTTTTGCTGGACTGGCGGCCGAAGCTGTTATACTCGTGGAAAAAGGTCCGAAGCCTGTTTGCCTTCGGGTGGAAGCTGCTCTTGTCCAGCCTCATCGAAACGGTGTACAACAACCTGCGCAGCCTGGTCATCGGCAAGCGCTACGACGCCGATCAGCTGGGCTACTACGACACGGGCCGCAAGTTCCCCTACCTGCTCATGAACAGCATCAACGGCTCCATCCAGAGCGTGATGCTGCCCATGTTCTCCGGCGAGCAGGAGAACCGGCAGGCGCTCAAGGCCATGATGCGCCGCACCGTGATGGTGTCCTCCTATCTGGTGTTCCCGCTGATGGCGGGGCTCGCGCTGGTCGCGCGCCCGATGGTGAGCCTGCTGCTAACCGACAAATGGCTGCCCGCCGTACCGTTTTTGTGGATCTGCGCGGCCGATTTCGCCTTTTACCCGGTGCACACCAGCAACCTCCAGGCCATCAACGCCGTGGGGCGCAGCGACGTGTTCCTCAAGCTGGAGATTATCAAGAAGGCGTACGGGCTGGTCATTCTGGCGGTGTCGGTGTTCTGCTTCGACAGCGTGCTGGTCATCGCCGCCGGCAGCGTGCTGAGCACCCTTATCGGCACGTTCGTCAACGCCGCGCCCAACAAAAAGCTGCTGGGCTACAGCTATGGCGAACAGGTGCGCGACCTGCTCCCCTCCATCCTCATGACGCTGGTCATGGGGGCGGCGGTGTGGGCAGCGGGGCGGCTGCCGCTTGGCAACCTGGCGCTGATCCTCACGCAGGCCGCCGTGGGCGCGGGCGTGTACGCGGGGCTTTCGCTGGGGTTCAAGCCCGAGGCGTACCGCGGCCTTGTGGACATGGTGCGCGCCCTGCGCCGCCGCGGCGGGGCCGCACCGAAGGAGGCAGACGAATGAAAACCGTGCTGCTCACGGCCGTGGGTTCCGCCTCGGCCGCCGCCGCGCTGGGCAGTTACCGCGCGGCCGGGTACCGCGTCGTCGGCTGCGACATCTACCCCAAAGCGTGGAACGTGACCGCCGGGGAGGTGGACGCGTTTGAAAACGTGCCCCTCGCGACGGACGCGCGGGCGTATGCCGAAGCGCTGAAAGCCATCGTGCGCAGGCACGAGGTCCGCTTCATCGTTCCGCTGACCGACGTGGAGGTGGACGCGCTCGCCCCGCGCAAGGAGGCCTTCGCGGCGCTGGGCGCGGCGGTATGCTGCCCGGATGCGCCCGTGGCGGCCCTCTGCCGGGATAAGCTCTGCCTGTCCAAGCTGCTGGGCGCGGCGGGCGTTTGCAACGTCATCCCCACCTACACGGCCGATACCCTGCCCGCCGACCCGCCGTATCCCCTCGTGTGCAAGCCCGTCCGGGGCCGCAGCAGCCAGGGCCTGCGCGTCGCGGTCGACCGGGCGGAGCTTGCGGCGGCGCTGAACGGACGAAGCGACATGATCGTCCAGCCGAAGCTGGACGGCGACGTGTACACCGTGGACTGCGCGCGGGACGCGCGCGGCCATACCGTGACGCTTACTAGGCGGGAGCGCCTGCGCACCGTAAACGGCCTGGGCACCGCCGTGGACATCTGCCCCGAACACCCGCTGGACGCGGTGTGCGGACGCATCCTGGACTTTACCGGCCTTGTGGGCGTGGTGAACATGGAGTTCATCCGCCGCGAGGATCAGTACTTCTTTCTGGAAATCAACCCCCGCTTCTCCGGCGGGGTGGGCTTCAGCGTTCTGGCCGGGTACGACTTCCCCCTGGCGATGCTCGCCTGCCACGAGGGCAGGCCGCTGTCCGCGCGGCCACCGATTAAACCCGTGACGCTTGCGCAGCGCTACGAAATGCGCGTAACCGGCGAACCGTAAGGGAGGGTTGACCATGACGCGTTTGCCCCGCATGATCGCCGTGGTCGGCACCAACGCCTCCGGCAAAAGCGGGCTGGGGGTGCAGCTTGCGCTGCGCTACGGCGGTGAGATCATCTCCGCCGATTCCCGGCAGGTGTACCGCGGCCTCGACCTGGGCAGCGGGAAGATCACCCCCGCGGAAACGCGCGGCGTGCCCCACCACCTGCTGGACGTGTGCGAGCCGGGCGACTTTTTCTCCATGGCGGATTTTCAGCGCCTGGCCTACCGGGCGGCGGACGATATCGTCTCCCGCGGCAAACTCCCCTTTCTGGTGGGCGGCACGGGGCTGTACGTGGACGCGGTCACGGAAGGCTACGCGCTTTCGGACGTCAAGCCCGACCTTGTCTACCGCGAGGAGCTCGAAGCCCTCTCTACTCCGGCGCTGTACCGGTTGCTCACGGCCGCGGAGCCCGGGACGGCCGTCGATCCCATGAACCGCAACCGCGTCATGCGCAGGCTGGAAAAGCTGCACGACGGCGACGCCGGCCACGGCGAGCGCGTGCCCCGCTACCGGGTGCTGAAGCTGGGGGTATCCTGGCCGCGCGAGACGCTCTGCCGCCGTATCGACGAGCGGCTCGCCCGCCGGATGGACGCGGGGCTGGCCGAAGAGGTACGGGGTCTGCTTAACGCGGGCGTCACCCCGGCGTTCCTGCGCAAGCTGGGGCTGGAGTACCGCTACGTAAGCGCGTGGCTGACGGGCGAGATTCCCTCCGAGGAAGAAATGCTTACCGTGCTCGCCCGGGAGATCAAGCGTTTCGCCAAGCGGCAGATGACCTGGTTCAGGCGCGATCCGCGCATCGTATGGCTGGATATGGCCGGCGATCCCGCTGGGCAGGCCGGAGAGGCGATCGACGCGTTTCTGGCTTCGGCGGACGAATAGCGCTCAACCAAAAGGAGGACGGTTCAACCGTCCCCCTTTTTAATGGTCTTCTCCGTTCGCCTGCCGAAGCGCTACCGCATATGCGGAAAGTTCATCGCCGCGAGAAAGCGCTGTTCGAATCCCTCGTCGCCGCCCAGCGGCACGACGCGCGCCCCGGATGCGATCCGTTCCGCCTTTTCCCGAAGCCCCACGTCCATCAACAGCGCCGCCGCGCCCGCCAGCGCCGCGTTGCCCACCGCGCTCGCCCGGCCCGCCAGCGCCGCGGGGATCAGCCCGACGGCCGCGGCGCTGGCGACGTTCAGCCGGCTGCCGAAGCCGCCGGCCAGCCACAGCCTGTGCACCTGTGAAGCGGTAATGCCCGCTTCGGCAAACAGCGTCTCCGCCGCGGCGGCGACCGCCGCCTTGGCCAGCTGCACCGCGCGCACGTCCGCCGCGGTCAGCCGCACCCCGTCGCGCAGGGTGAACGCCGACGCGTCCGACGCGCCCGTTTCGTCGATGCGACCTAATCTCAGAAGCGCCGCCACGGCGTCGATCAGCCCGGAGCCGCACAGGCCCCGCGCCTCGCCCCCACCGATGACGCGGCTGCCCAGTCCGCCGTTTTCCACCCACACCTTGTCGATGGCGCCGGCCACGCCGCCCAACCCCTGGGAAATCTCCCCGCCCTCGAAGGCGGGCCCCGCCGAGGCCGAGGCCGCGTACAGCCGCCCGTCGTGCCACAGCATCAGCTCCCCGTTGGTGCCGATGTCCATGAGCAGCGTGGTTTCCGATTGATCGCAGAGCCCCGTCGCCAGCGCCGCGCAGGTCAGGTCCGCCCCCATGAACGCGCCCGCGCAGGGCGGCAGGTAGACGTTTGCGCCGCACAGCTCCGTTTCGATGCCGAAGCGCGTGTCCGCCGCAAAGGGCGCGCTCGCAAGCGATTTGGGGCCGCGGCCCGTGAGCAGGTAGAGCATGGTGGTGTTGCCCCCGACCGTCCACGCGTCCGCACCGGGCACGCCCGCCGTGCCGCAGGCCTCCGCCACGGCCCCGGCCAGCGCTTCCTTCGCCATCGCTTCCAGCCGCGGCCCCTCGCCCGCCAGCGCGGCCGAGATGCGCCCCATCACGTCCGCGGCCACGGCGGTCTGCGGGTTGAGCCGGGCGCTTTCACCGAGCGCCGCGCCGGTTTGCAGGTCGTAGACGCGCGCGACCAGCGTGGTGGTGCCCAGGTCGATCGCCGCGCCGTAGCGCCCGGGCATCGGGCGGCCCCGTTCGGGCGCGGCCGCGGCCGTCTCGATGGCCGCCCAGCGCTGCTCGGGCGGCAGGGTAACGTCGCAATCCCCCGTCAGCTTCGCCTGGCAGGCCAGCCGCGCGCCGAAGCGGGTCTCCGCCCCGTTGGGCGGGGACGCCTCGCCCGTCAGCGCCAGAACGGCGCAGTTGCCGCACGTTCCCCGCCCGCCGCAGGGCAGCGGCAGCGCAAAACCGGCCGCCGCGAGCGCTTGCGCAAGCGTCGGCGTGCCGGTAAAGCGATATTCGGTTCGCGTATTCTCCCGTCGGATGGTCAGCTTCGGCATATTCCGTCTCCTCGGCGCGGTTTCCGCGGGCGCTATTGCCCGGCGGATTCGAGCAGCGCGCGCACCCGCCAGCGAAGCTCGTCGGGGAGGGGGCCGGAAAGCCACTCCTCCAGCCACGGCGCCCATTCTTCGCGCGGCCGCGCGGCCAGCCTTCGGGCGATGACGTCCGCCTTGTCGCCGTGGTCGGGCATCAGCCGGTAAAGCACGTACCAGTCCGCCGGAGGCGAAAGCGGCACGTTTTCGCCCAGTACCGCGACCGTTTTAACGATCCGCCTCGCCTCGAAGGGATAGCGGTAGGCGACCCCTTCCCGTCGTACGGCAAAGCCGCAGAGCAGGTCGAAATCCACCTGATCCAGCCGGCATTCGCAAAACTGTTCCGTCAGGTACACGTCGCTGGGCGGCCGGGGCGCAAGCTCCTGAGCGCCGGCCGTGCGCAGGGCCTGCCGGGCGGCGTCCATCCAGCCCTGCCCGATCAGCAGATCCAGGTCGCCGAACGTCTCCGCGTCGCCCTCCAGGTACATCAGCGCCGAAGCGCCCACCGCCCATACCGCGCCGGAATCGTTCAGTTCCCGCGCGGCCTTCGCCAGCGCGGTCAGCTTGTTTCCCAGCGTCACGGCGTTCCCTCCTCTCGGCAAGGTCCCTAGGTAACCACAGATTAAATCGCTTTGCGGCTGCCGAAGCAGAGTGCTGCAGATTTGGGTGAGAAAAGTCGAAGGAATAGTGGGGCTATTTCAAGGCTTTTCGAGCCCAAAGGTGTGGTGCTCCGCAAAGGCAGGCGTGAAGGGTATTTGTTCGGCGGTTACCTAGAGCGTTTCCCCGTTGGTCTCCATCACGCGGCGATACCAGTAAGCGCTGTCCTTCGCGGTGCGCTGCTGCGTTTGAAAGTCCACGTACACCAGCCCGAAGCGCTCGTTGTACCCCCGCGTCCACTCGAAGTTGTCAAACATCGACCACGACAGATATCCGTACACGTCCACGCCCTCCGTCGCCGCGCGGCGCAGGGCGAGCAGGTAGCGGTTGAGGTAATCCACGCGGTTGGGGTCGTGCACCTTGCCGTCCAACGATACGGCGTCGTGGGCGCTCATGCCGTTTTCGGTGATGAACACGGGCTTTTGATATCGCTCCCACAGGAAGCGCGGGCCCCAGTAGAGCGTATCGGGCGTTACGGGCCAGTCGCAGGCCGTGCGCGGGTGCCCCGGCGGCAACGGCAGCGTAACGGCGCCTCCCTTTTCGTCGAAACGTACGCGCCGGCCCTCGTAATAGTTGAACGCGCAGTAATCCAGCGGCTGAAACGTTTCCAAAAGCGTCTTTTCCCAGTCGCGGGGCAGGTGCCGCCCGTACCAGCGCAGGCCGTCCTCCGGGTAGCGCCCCAAAAACACGGGGTCCAGCCACCAGGACGCGCTCCACGCCCAGTGCTCCGGCTCGGGTCCGGGATGGCCGAAGCAGGCGGCGCGCGCCGCATTGATGTCCCCGAGCGTTTCCGTATCGGGGATCGAAGCCTGGCCGCAACCCACGAAGCCGATGCGCGCCCCCGGCACCAGCGCGCGGATCTGCGCGGCCGCCAGCGCGTGCGCCAGATGCACGTGGTACGCCACGGGCACGGCCTGCTCTAGGGGCAGCTCGTACCCCGGCGCGTGCTTCCCCAGCACGTAGCCCAGCCCCACCAGGCATTCCGGCTCGTTGAAGGTAAAAAAGTCCTTCACGCGGTCGCCGTAGCGCCGGGCCGCGAGCGCCGCGTACGCCTCGAACCACTTGGGGGATTCGGGATTTTGAAAGCCGCCCCGGCGCTGCAGGGCGCTGGGCAGATCCCAATGGTACAGGGTCATCAGCGGCGTAATGCCGTTTAACAGCAGCTCGTCGATCAACTCGTCGTAAAAGCGCAGGCCCTCCGGGTTGGGTTCCCCCGTCCCCTCCGGCAAAAGCCGGGGCCAGGAGACGGAAAAGCGGTAGTTCCGGATGCCGAGCTGCGCCATCAGCCGCACGTCCTCGCGGAAGCGGTGGTAGTGATCGCAGGCCGTATCCCCCGTGTGCCCTTCGTACACCTTGCCCGGCGTATGGCAGAAATCATCCCAGATGGAGCGGCCCTTGCCGCCCTCGAAGGCCGCGCCTTCCACCTGATAGGCGGAGGTCGCCGCGCCCCACACGAAACCCTTGCGAAAGCCCATGTTCATCCTCCATCGCCGCGTTCGCGGCCGTGAACTGTTACGGATCGTATGCCCTGATACTATCCGAAAAAACGGCCTTTGGCAAGCGGAAAAACGGACGGATGGCCTGCAACTTACCCGTGCCAAAGCGCACCTTGCCTGCAAACCCTTGCGGTGCGCGGCAAAACGAAGTATGCTGGTTGCGATAGGGGCGCGGCGCGCCCGCGCGACTTGAGAAAGGGGGATGCCCGTTTATGAGCATCGTCGAAGTAAGCCACCTGAAAAAGTACTACGGCAGCGCACGCGGCATCGAGGACGTGAGCTTCACCGTGGAAGAAGGGGAGATTTTCGGCTTCATCGGCCCCAACGGCGCGGGCAAATCCACCACCATCCGCACGCTGCTGGCGCTTCTGCACCCCACGGCGGGCAGCGCGACCGTTTTCGGAAAGGATTGCGTCCGCTTCGCGCCGCAGATCGCCCAGGACGTGGGCTATCTGCCCAGCGAGGTGTTCTATTACGACGGCATGAAGGTGCTGGACCTTCTCAAGTATTCCGCCAGCTTCTACCGCAGGGACTGCGCGGCCCGCATCAAGCCGCTCGCGGAGGCGCTGGACCTGGACCTGAAAAAGAAGATCGACGATCTTTCCTTCGGCAACCGCAAGAAGGTGGGCATCGTGCAGGCGCTTTTGCACGAGCCCAAGCTGATCATCCTGGACGAGCCCACGGCGGGGCTGGACCCGCTGATGCAGCAGCGCTTCTTCGAGCTGCTCCGGGCGGAAAACCGCAAGGGCGCGGCCATCCTGTTCTCCTCGCACGTGTTAAGCGAGGTCAACAAGCTGTGCGACCGCGTCGCCATCATCAAGGAAGGGCGCATCGTGGATGTCAACACCATCGGCGCGCTGAAGGACAACGGCTACAAGAAGGTCGTGCTGGAAACCAAGGCCCCCGCCGGCGAGGAGGCTTTCGCCCTGGAGGGCGTTGCGAACCTCGCGGTGCGCGGCACCCTGGTCACCTTTATCTACCGGGGCGCGGTCAACCGGCTGCTTACGGCGCTCGCGGCGATGGAGCTGACCAACGTGACCATCGAGGAGCCCGACCTGGAAGAAATCTTCCTGCACTACTACCGGTAAGGGGGCGGGCGTGTGAATATCTACCTGCACGAGCTGAGGACGTACCGCAAAAACACCCTTTTGTGGATCGTTTCGCTGTGCGTCGGAACGCTTTTCATGTTCTGGCTGTATCCGACCTTTTCCGAGAACACCGCGGCGTTTGCGGATCTGCTTGGTAACTATCCGCAGGTCATCCAGAGTGCCTTCGGCCTGTCGTTGGATTCCATCGGCACGGTGCCGGGCTTCTATTCCTTCATCGTCACGTTCTTCACCCTGTGCGGCGCGGTGCAGGCCATGACGCTGGGGGTGTCGGTCTTAAGCCGCGAAACCACGGGGAAAACGGTCGACTTCCTTTTAACCCGTCCGGTTGCTCGCGGCAGGGTGCTCACGGCCAAGCTGCTGGCGGTCTTTACCTGCGTCGCGCTCACCTCCGCCCTGTACGTGGGGGTGTCGCTGGGCACCGCGTCGGCGGTTTCCGGCACGGCGTTCTCGCTTCGGCTGTTCCTGCTTTTGGCGTTCACGTTTTTCTTCCTGCAGGTGCTGTTTCTGGCGCTGGGCTTCGGCGTGGGGGCCGTCGCGCCGCGCGTGCGCTCGGTGCTGCCGGTCACGCTGAGCACGGTGTTCGGGTTTTTCGTCATCGGGATGATCGCGGCGGCGCTGGGCAGGGACGACCTTTATTACCTGGCGCCGTTCAAGTACTTCGACACCGTCGAGATTCTCAAAACCGCGTCCTACCGGCCGTCCTTCGTGCTCACGGCCGCGGCGGTCGCCGTGCTGTCGGTCGCGGTCGCCTATGCCGTCTACCTGCGCCGGGACATCCGCGCTTCGTAAGGGAGGGCAACGAATATGAACGTATATCGCAGGGAAATGAGGGCCTCCGTCCGTCCGCTCATGCTGTGGACGCTGGGCGTGCTGTTCTTTATCGGCGCGGCCGCGGGCAAGTTTTCGGCCGTCGCGGGCGACGCCTCGGCGTTGGATCTGTTCAACGGCATGCCCATGGGCATACAGGCGCTTTTCGGCATCGGGGTGTTGGACTTTTCGCTGGCCAGCGGCTTTTACGCCATGATGTACACGTACCTTGTGCTGATGGCGGCCATCCACGCGGCCATGCTGGGCGCGGTGATCCTCTCCAAGGAGGAACGCGACAAGACGACGGAATTTCTGTACGTCAAGCCCGCCTCCCGGGCGGCGATCCTGACGGCGAAGCTGCTGGCGGCGCTGACCCAGGTGCTGGTTTTCGCGCTGGTCAACTGGATTGCCGCGGCGGGATTCGTGGCCGCCTACGGCGAAACCGCCGGCGCGGAGATCGCCGAGCTGATCGCGGGGATGCTTTTGGTCCAGCTGGTGTTTCTTTCGCTGGGTATCGCGGCGGCGGCGGTGTTCAAACGCCCCAAGGCCGCCACGGGCGTGGCGACGGGCGCGATGCTGATCGCCTATTTCCTCTCCATCGCCATCGACCTCAACGGCGATCTGGACTGGATGACCTTCCTCACGCCCTTCGCCTACTTCGACGCCAAGGACGTCGTGGGCGCGGGGAAGGGCCTAAGCGTGCCCTATACGCTTCTGTGCGTCGGCCTCGTCGCCGCGCTGACCGCGCTTTCCTACCTGCGCTTTGAACGGCGCGACCTGCAAGTGTAGCGGCTCAGCCCACGTCGACGGCGAACACCCGCGCCGTGAGGGGCGCAAGCGTCACGGTCAGCGCGTCGGCCGTCCGGCTGAGCGGCACGGGCCGCCCCGCCGGGTACAGGCAGCGCGCGCCCTTCACCCCGCGGCCGGGCAGGGGCAGCGTTACGGTGTTCTCGTCTCCGCGCACGTGCCACACGCAAAGGTAGAGCGTCTCCCCGCAGTCCACGCCGAAGGCGAGGAAGGGGGACGCGAGGCTCCCCAGCCCGATGGGCCAGAAGGGGAGCCCTTCCTTTGTCCTTTCGCAGATGGCTTTGTGGCAGGTAAGCCCTTCCCTGACCAGCGCGAGGCGCTCCGGCGCAAGCCTTGGCAGGTGCCCGCTCTGGTGCACGCGCAACAGCATGCAGTTGACCATGTTGAAGATGGTTTCCTCCTCGTCCCCCTCCGGCAGGGGATAGCTCCAGATGGCCGCCTGCTCGGGCGTGACG
>CAZXJI010000020.1:0-60135 GCA_964640955.1 uncultured Oscillospiraceae bacterium
CGGACGGACGACTATCCTGTGCTTCAAGCGCGATCCCTCGTGCTTAGCCCGCCGTTTAAGGAGGCGACCCGAAGGTTCCCAAAGGGCGAGCGGAAAGCCCTTTGGTCGCACCCGCAGGTGCGGAACCCTGCGCTCTTCCTCCGCAGAAGCAGTTCTCTGCGCGCCCGTGCCCACAGGCACGGAACTCCCGCGCCCGCACCCGCAGGTGCGATTCCCTTTTCTCCCTGAACAGGGAAAAGGCCGCGGGAAGCACTCACCCCTCCCGCGGCCTCCCGTCCCCCTTGCGCCGAGGGGAGTAAACCCCCTCAACCGCTATCTCTTCGCGCTATACCCCTCCGGGTTCCCCTTCTGCCAGCGCCAGGAATCCCGGCACATGTCGTCCAGGGTCTTTTTCGCCGTCCATCCCAGCACGTCGCGCGCCTTGGTCGGGTCGGCGTAGCACACGGCGATGTCGCCGGGGCGGCGGGGGGCGATCTCGTAGGGAATGGTGATGCCGTTGACACGCTCGAAGGCTTTTACCACGTCCAGCACGCTGTAGCCCACGCCGGTGCCCAGGTTGAATACCTCGCAGCCCTTATGATCGAGCAGGTACCGGCACGCGGCCACGTGGCCCGCGGCCAGGTCGAGCACGTGAATGTAGTCGCGCACGCCCGTGCCGTCCGGCGTGGCGTAATCGTCTCCGTACACGCTGAGCTTTTGAAGCTTGCCGGAGGCCACCTGCGTTACGAAAGGCATCAGGTTGTTGGGGATCCCGACGGGGTCCTCGCCGATCAGTCCGCTTTCGTGTGCGCCGATGGGGTTGAAGTAGCGCAGCAGCGCCACCGCCCAGTCCGGGTAGGCCGCGCACACGTCGGTCAGGATCCGCTCGATCATGTATTTCGTCCAGCCGTAAGGGTTCGTGCAGCCGGTGGGCATGGTTTCGGTCAGCGGCATGGTCTGCGCCGTGCCGTACACGGTTGCGGATGAACTGAACACGAAGCGGCTCACGCCGTTCCTGCGCATGACCTCGCACAGGGTCAGCGTGCTGTCCAGATTATTGCGGTAGTATTCCAGCGGCTTTACGACGCTCTCCCCGACCGCCTTGAAGCCGGCGAAGTGGATGACCGCGTCGAACCTGTGCAGGCAGAAAACCTTCTCCAGCGCACGGGCGTCGCAAACGTTGAGGTTGTAGTAGCGCACGGGCTTGCCCGTGATTGTCTCCAGGCGCTTGATAACCTCTTCGGAGCTGTTGGAAAAATCGTCGACGATCACCGCGTCGTATCCGGCCTCCACCAGTTTCACATAGGTGTGCGAGCCGATGAAGCCCGCGCCTCCGGTGAGTAGAATCGTCATGCTCATGCCTCCTGCGGAAACGTTGTCCATCTGTAGCTTTGAACCGGGCGCGCCGGACGGATCAGAACAGGGTATCCGGGTAGACGCTCGCGTCGTGCATCTTCCTGAGCTGCTGCTGCACGTAGGGCTTGTCCTCCTTATAGGTGACGCCGAACCACGTCGCGTCGGTGGTCAGCATATCCACGGACAGCCCCTCGTGATGCATCGCCTCGTCTACCAGCACCGGCAGCACGTACTCGGCCTTCAGCTCCTCGGGCTTGAGCTTGGAGAGGAACTGCTGGAACCGCGCCTGCGCGACGCCGAAGATCCATGGCGTGAAACCGAAGAGGTTCATGCTCACGAGGCTGTCGGGGTTTAGTATGACGCCCGCGGGATCCGCGTTCGTATCGCGGATGGTGCCGTCCGGAAAGGGCTGAATTTTGTAGGTTTCGGTCACGCTTTTCAGCTTGCCGTCCGCCGTGGTTTCGCACACGCCGCGCGTCACGTGGCCGTTTTCGCTGACGGTGTTCTTCAGGTAATAGCCCACCATGCAGGCGTGCTTCTCGGGCCGGAGCGTATCCAAATGCTCCGCGATGATGCGGTAGGGCTCGCGGCCGTAATAATCGTCGGCGTTAATGACGGCGAAGGGCTCGTGTACGACGTCCTTGGCGCAAAGCATGGCGTGCACGGTGCCGAAGGGCTTGGTGCGCTCCGGGGGCATCCGGTAGCCCGCGGGCAGGGAATCAAAATCCTGATAGACGTACTCCACCTTCATCTTGCGGCTGAGCACGTCTCCCACCATCTGGCGGATCTTCTCCTCAAAATCGCGCTTGATGATAAAGACCGTCTTGGTGAAGCCCGCCTGCAGGGCGTCATACACCGAATACTCCAAAAGCATCTCGTCGTGGGGGCCCATGCCGTCCACCTGTTTGCTGCCGCCGTAGCGGGAGCCCATGCCGGCCGCGAGAACCAGAAGTGTCTTGTCCATCCAAACCAGTCCTTTCTTGATGGGGTCGTCTAAAGCGCGATGCGCGTATCGCCGGGCATTTGCGCCGATTCCGCCGTATGGTCCGCCTCCGCCCCGGCGGCGCACGGCGGGCCGTCCTGCCCGGGGCTAACGCGCATCTGCGGGCAGCGCGTGCGTCTGCCCGTGTGGAAGCCCTCGGTGCTGTCCCGGCGGAAAAAGACGGTCACGGTGCGCAGGATCATCTTGGCATCGAGCATCAGGGAGAAGTTCTCGATGTAGAACATGTCCAGGATCATCTTGTCCCGCGGGGTGGTGTTGTACTTGCCGTCGATCTGCGCCATGCCGGTCAGCCCCGCCTTCATCTGCTTGCGGTACTCGAACTCCGGCACCTCTTGGGTGTAGCGCTCCACGTTCTCCAGCATTTCCGGCCGCGGGCCCACGACGCTCATGTCGCCCTTCAAAACGTTAAAAAGCTGGGGCAGCTCGTCGATGCGGTACTTGCGCAGCACGCGCCCCACTCTGGTGATGCGCTCGTCGTTTTCGCTGGCGGACTGGCCCGCCGCGTCGCACGCGTTCTGGTACATGGTGCGGAATTTGATAATCTCGAACACCTTGCCGCCGATGGTCGCGCGCTTCTGCCGGAAGAAAACCGGCCCGTTGTGGGAAAAATAAACGGCCAGCGCCGCCGCCAGCATGATGGGGCTGGTCACGAGCAGCCCCAGAAGGCTCAACAGGATATCCGACGCGCGTTTCACGAAGCGCTGCATCAGCGTCGGCTCCACCCGGCGAATGTAGAGGAAAAGGGTGTCGTCGATCACGTTCTGCTGGGAGGTCGCCAGAATCACGTCCCCCAGTTCCGCCTGCAGGTAAATGGTCTTGCTGTTATGGTAGCAGAAGGTTTTGAGCTGCGCCTCCTCCGT
Organism: uncultured Oscillospiraceae bacterium; assembly: GCA_964640955.1. Lineage (GTDB taxonomy): Bacteria > Bacillota > Clostridia > Christensenellales > Aristaeellaceae > CAXXOK01. The sequence goes on from CAZXJI010000020.1 coordinate 3,199, forward strand.
GTCCGGAATGCCGCCCAAAAACACCACGTCGTTGGCCAGAATGGTTTCCAGCACGTCCGCGCACTGGTAGTGCACCACGTCGCACAGCCTGTACTTCTGCCGGAACGTGGCGATCTTCTGGGCGATGTGCTCCGCCTGTTCCTGCGAGGAGGCGACCACGCAGCATTTCTGCGGCGGGTTGATGGTGAAGTAGAAGTGGTAGCCCAGCATCACGAAAAAGTAGATGAGCCCCACCTGAATCAGCACCGCGCCCATCAAAAGCCAGAAGTCCTCCCCGAAGAGGATCAGCCGATCGTTGTTGGCGGGGTTGACGTTCATGATCTGCAACTGCAGGTAGGTGGCGATATCCGTGAGGATAATGGCGATCACGATGGAGGAAAACACCGACTTCGCTTTTTTGACACCCAGCTGGTAGCCGCCGTAGACATACGTTAAAATCGCCAGCACGATGGCGAAGGTCGCCATGGTGGTGGCTGCGGTACGGCTTAAATTGATGATCTGCGGGTTGGTGACGGATAAAAGCAGAAAGAACGTTAAAAACAGGAACCCGTATAACAAGCATTGAAAGACTGTTTTGACTACCTGCGACAGCACGTATCGCTTGTCCATGCCTGCCTCCATACCGAAAGCTTCGCCCCGGCGGAGGAGTAAGCGCGCACGCTTCTCCCGCGCGGGTCCACATCGTCCCAAACAGATAAAGGATATCACGCGCGCGGTAGCGTGTCAAGCCGCGCCGGGGTGCCTGGCGCGCGCACCGGTCTTGTGGTACAATCGGGGAAAAGGGAGGGATGCGACTGTGAAAGTGCTGGTGAGCGCGTGTCTTTTGGGCCTTCCCTGCCGCTACGACGGCGGCGCGGCGACCGACGAAACGGTAACGGGACTGATCGGGGAGCATACGCTGGTGCCCTTCTGCCCCGAAATCTACGGCGGTTTGCCCACGCCCCGCGAGCCCGCGGAGATTCGTGGAGATCGCGTGGTCACGCGTTCCGGCGAGGACGTGACCGAAGCCTACGAAAAGGGCGCGCGCGAGGCGTTGCGTACAGTGCGGATGTTCGGCTGCGAGTGCGCCGTACTGCAGGACCGCAGCCCTTCCTGCGGCTGCGGCGTCATCCATGACGGCAGCTTCACCGGCGCGCTTGTGCCGGGCGACGGCGTAACGGCGAAGCTGCTTTGCGTAAACGGCGTGCGCGTGCTGCCGGCCTCCCGCGCCGGAGAGCTGCGCGGCGAGAAGCGCCGCTGACCGTTCGCCCATCAAACGCGCCGCCGCGGAAGCATCCGCGGCGGCGTTTTTCTGTGTGTCGTTATTCTTCGGTCGTCGCCGGCCAGTGCTGCACGTCGCCCGCCACGATCCCGGAAGGCATGGTAACGCCGTCCGGCAGAACGTAACCCAGGTCGAAATCGAAGTTCTTCGTGCCGCTTTCCACGCTGAAGGGGTCGCTCTGCGCGCTTTCCCCGTCGCCGGAGGCCAGGCAGCTGGAGATCATCCGAAGCGCGGGCACCTGTTTGGTAATCTCCAGCCCGGCGTACGCCTGCGCCTTGAGCGTATAGGTGCCGGGGTAGACGTCCTCAAACTCGTAGTAGCCCCACTCGTTGGATACCGTCGTATAGGCGACCGCCCCGTTCTCCAGAAGCTGGATGGTCACGCCGTTGACGGTCGGCTCGTCCGCGTCGATCAGACCGTTGCGGTTGGAATCCAGCCACACCTGGTCGCCCACGCGCGCGGGCTGGATGAGGATAGCGTTCATCGAAAGCAGGTCGTCCGCCATAAGCACCGCAAACGCGTCGCTCTCCCCTACGCCGTCCACCGTATCCACGACGACGGAAGCGCCCTGCGCGTAGTTGGGGTCGCTGGAACGCACGAAGATTGCGCCGGAAGGCTGCCCGACCGTCAGGCGGTACTCGCCCGGCCAGAGGCCGTCGAAGCGGTAGTCACCCTGTTCGTCGGTGGTCATGGTCTGCAGGGCGGTATCCGATTCGCTTGCGTAAAGGGTGACCTTCACGTTCGCCTGCGCGGTGCGCATGCCGTTTACATCCAGCACCACCGCGCCGCCGACGCTCGTGTAGCTCACCAGTCCGCCGCTTACGTTCTCCGCCGTTTCGCCCTCGCCGACCGTAAAGCTTCCGCTGACCATCGTGGAGCCGCGCCGGGTAAAATCGCCCGAGCCCGTCACGGGCTGCGCCTGATCCGGCAGGGTGAAGCGCACGGTGTAGGCGGAAGGCCGCACGTTTTCAAACACGGCCGTGCCGTCCGCGCCGGAACGCGCGGTTTTCACGGTTTTGCCCGCGGTTTCGTCGTACAGTTCGAAGCTCAGGCCTTCCAGCAGGCGCTCGGTATCGGCCCGGCTCCCGTCCCGGTTCTCGTCCAGCCAGACCGAGGCGCTTACCGTCGCCGGCTCCACCGCGCCGATCGCGTTCTGCGCGCGGTTGGTCAGCGCCGACCAGGGGCAATCGAGGGTGTCCTGTCCGGCCGTGTCCAGCGTAAGGCCGCTTTGCGTAAGGTCGCCTGAGAAAATATAGCCTTCCGGCAGCGCGACGCTCAGCGTGTACGCACCGGGCCGCAGGCCCGTCACGGAAAAGCCGCCGTCCTCCCCCGTCGTCGCCTCCGAAGCGACCAGCGACGTCTGCCGCGGCGTCAGGGTCACGGTCACGCCGGCCATCGCTCCCTCGTCCGCGTCGCGCCGGCCGTTGCCGTTGTGGTCGCGATAGGCGTAACCCTCGAACGAGCCCAGCGTGACCGCGCCGACCAGCGGCGCTTCGTACGCCGTGCCGGCCTTGACCGTAAGCCCGGACAGCACGTTTTCGCGCCCCTGGGCCGCAAGCGTATTCCCGCCGTCCGCAACGTTCGCCATGGCGGCGTTTTCCGGCAGAAGATAGGTAACGGTATACTCGCCCGGCATGACCCCGTCGAAGAAATACGCGCCGTCCTCGCCGACCGAAGCGGTCAGGTCGAGTTCTCCGTCCGCGGAGAGCAGGCGCACGGTTCCGTCGGTGTAGCCGCCCTCGTCCTCGTCCATCAGGCCGTCGTCATTCAGATCGTCGAAGAACACGCCCGAAAGCGTCGAGGAGGGCAGCATGCCCGCGTTGACCTGGGTGAAAACGTCCCCCATGTTCACGGCGATCCCGCCGGTCTCCCCGTAGCCGTCCGCGGCCAGGGAAGCGACCCAGTTGCCGCCGTCCTCGTTGGGACGGTAGCGCGTAAAGGCGTAGCCGTCGCGCCGCAGGAACCGCACGGTGTAGGTGCCGGGCATGATGCCTTCCAGCGTGTACGCGCCCTTGGCGTTGCTCGTGGCGGTGGCGGCAATCTCGCCGCTCTCGTCCGTCAATTGCACCTTCACGCCCGAAGCGGCCTTATCGGAGCCGTCCATAACGCCGTCGTATCCGTCGTCGTAGAAAACCGTACCGGAGATGGAGCCGCCCATCGCCACGCCCACGCAGGTCTCCGTCGTTACGCCGTTTTCCAACAGGATGGACTGGATGGAATTCTCCCGGCGGCCCTCGCGGGCAACGAACTGGTTGTACAGGCCCGTCGCGTTTTCCGGCACGACGGTGAAAATGCAGCCGTCGTTGGGCAGAATGGCGCGCAGGCGGTAATCTCCGCCGCGAAGCGAGTTAAACGCGTAGGTGCCGTCCGCGCCGGTCACCACCTTGCCCATGGATTTGTCGTTGGAATTCTTGATGACCTCGATCGTCACGCCTTCGTAGGGCGGTTCGCCTTCGTCGTAGACGCCGTTATAATTCGTATCCAGAAACGCGACGCCCGAAAGCCCCGCCACGGGGATGACGCCGACGTTCTTGTCCGTCACATCCTGCGCGCCGGAAACGCTGAACTCGCGCGAGGCGGTCGTGCCTTCGACGGTGAACACCGAGCGGTTGTCCCCACCCGTACGCGAATACCGCGCAAACAGGTATCCTTCGGGCAGTTCGCTGGTGAAGACGTAGGTGTCGTTGCGAAGCAGGGTGAAGCGGAAATAGCCCGTTTCATCGGTGACGATCTCGTAAACGTTGTCGGTTTTCTGGCCCGTCAGCCGCAGGGTCACGCCCGCCATGCCGGGCTCGCCCTCCTCCATGATGCCGTCGTTGTTTTCGTCGGTCCACACCCGGCCGGCGAACGACCCCACGGGGATCGCTCCCACCCCGGCCCCGATCGTCTGCCCGGACGAAAGCGTAAACGTCGCCGTGGTCGCCGTGGCGCTCTTCGTGCCGCCCACGCAGCTGGCGGACGTGCTCCATCCCTCGCCTGCGACGGTGTACATATAGTCGTCCGGCAGGGTCACGCGAAGCACGTACTCGCCCGGTGCCAGGCCGGTGATCGTGGCGGTGCCGTCCGCGCCGGTCACCGCCGAGGCGGACGACGCCCCGTCCGGCTCCGCCGCGGGCACCGCCTCCACGGTCACGCCGGTGATGTTGCGCTCGTAAATGCCGCGCGCGCCGTCCTCGTTGCTGTCGAAGAACGCCGCCACGTCGACGGACGCGCTTTCGCCCAGCGCGATATCGGCCACGCCGCTCAACTGATCGCCGGAAGCCAGGGTGAACGCCGCGCCCGCCGCGACGCCCGCCGTATCGGTCGCGGACAGGGAGCCCCCGACGGCGGAAACGCTCAAGTCGTCCGCGCCCTGCGCCAGCACGCGGTACGTGCCCGCGTCAAGATCGGTAAACGCGTAGGCGCCGTAAGCGTCGGTGGCCGTCTCGGCGACGACGGTCCAGCCGCCGTCCCCTTCGCTCGCCAGCGCCACCGGCACGCCGCTCATCAGCTGTTCGCCCTCGTCGTAGCCGCCGCTGCCGTTATCGTCCATGTACGCCACGCCGCTCACGCCGGTGGCGAGCTTCACCTCCGTCGCGGGCAGCGCGAGGCTTTCCCCCTCGGCGACGCTCACCGTGAGCCAGAGCATGTCGCCCTGTTCGGTAATCCGCCACGCCGATCCCTCGGCGGGCGACGCGCCCTCCGGCAGGGGCAGGTACACCGTGTAATCCCCGGCGTCGAGCCCTAAAAAGGCAAAGCCGCCGTCCTGCGCCGTCTGCGCGGACAGCTGCGCGCTGACCGACGCGATGGCCACGTTCTGCCCTTCGCCCAGATAGGCCGCCGTTCCGCGGATCGCGGAAGCGGTCGCAAGCGCGAGCGCGTCCTCGCAGGTTTCGCCCCCGGCGAGCGTGACCGTTTCCTCGTACACCGCAGCGGCGGGAACGGCCTCGCCGTTCACGGCCGCGACCGTCTCGGTGTCCGAAAGCGGGAGCGACAGGCGGTACGTGCCCGCCGCGAGGCCCGTAAAGGCATACGCGCCCGTCTCGTCCGTCAGGGTGCTCAGCGCGGTTTCGTCCTCCGCAGTCAGCGTAAGCCCGACGCCGGGCGCCGGCGCGCCGTCCCTTTCGACCGTTCCACGCACCGCGCAAAGCAGCGTGGCGGTAAAATCCAGGCTTTGCGTAACGCCCGCGGAGAGCGTTACCCCGCGCACCGCGAAGCCGTCCTCCTCCTTCACCACGCCCACCTGCGTCCACAGGTCCGCATCCGTTCCATCTGGCAGGGCGAGCGTTACGTTGTAGGCGCCGGCCGCCAGTCCGGTAAAGGCGTACAGGCCGTTTTCGTCGGTTTCGGCGGTCGCGGTCGGCTGCCCGTTCTGCGAAAGCGCCACGCTCACATCCGCAAGCGGCGCGCCCTCGACGGTCGCGATCAGGCCGCTCAGGCCGGCGCTCCCGGCACCGTTTTCCGCCAGGGCACAGGGAAATACGCCGACGGCAATACAAACCGCCAGCGCCAGCACCCGGATTGATCGATGAAAAACCCCCCTGCGTATCGGGTTTCGTTTCGTCGCGGTGAAGAACATCCGTCGCTTCGCCTCCGCTGCGTATTTCTGCCTAGCAAGCCATGTTCCATAGTAAATCAACCGCCGGGGCTTTGTCAATTGAAGGCGGCAAGTTGTTTCGATCGTTACGTTAAACATGAACAAACCGTGAAACATTCGCCCAAATCCGCCCGTAACGTTGACGTGCGCCCCCATCATGCTATAATGAAAGAAGCGGGGAAGCCCGCAAACACGAAGGAGGAACACACAGGATGACGGAAGGACGGAAAACGGCGATCATCACGGATTCCTCCTGCGACCTGAGCGACGAACAGCTGAGCGAGCACCACATTCACATGGTTTCGCTGCGCATCATCAGTCAACGCGGGGAATACCGCGACCGTGTCGAGCTGCACGAAGATCAGCTATATGAAATGCTCAAAACGGAGCTGCCCAAGACCAGCCTGCCCCTGCCCGAGGACGTATCCGGCCTGTACGACCGGCTCGCGGACGAGGGCGTGACGGACGTGGTGCACCTTTGCATCTCCTCGGGGCTGAGCGGCACGTACAATATGGTTCGCATGATCGCGGAGGACTACCGGGATCGCATGAACATCCGCATTGTGGATTCGCTGACGCTCTCCACGGGGCTGGGCGCCATGGTGCTGGCAACGGCCGAGGCGCTGGAAGCGGGGGACGACCCCGATACGGCCGTGCAGAAAGCCCGAAAGGTACGCTCCTCCCAGCTGGGCATGTTCGTAATCCGCACGCTGGAATACCTGCGCAAGGGCGGCCGCATCGGCCTGGTGGAAGGCGTCGTGGGCAACCTTTTGCAGATCAAGCCGATCATCTACATCAACGACGACGGCGTATACCAGACCCTCGCCAAGGCCCGGGGCTACAGGGCCGCCGTGGAAACCATGATGCAGGAGGCCGTACGCAGGTTCGGCAAAGCGCGCGTCAACGTGTCGGTCGTGCACGGGCTGGCCCCGGAGGATGCCTCGACGCTGCTTAGCAAACTCAAGCACACCCTGAACGTCGCCGCAAGCTTCATCCGGCCGGTCAGCCCGGTGCTGGCCATCCATACGGGACCGGGGCTGCTGGGCGTGGTGGCGAACCTGTCGGATTGAACCGCCCGGAAAACCGTCCGGCGGTCTGACCAAACGAATTCGCAAGGGCGCGGCGCATGAAGCCGCGCCCTTCCTTTATCCCTTTTATTCCACCAGATAGTTGACCAGCCGCCCCACGGCGTTGCCGCCCGAAAGAGTCACCAGCACCCCGCAGCTGGCCTGATGGGTAATGAAGACCTCCGTGCCCATGTCCCAAAGCCTGCGGATCACCTTGGGGTCGGGCGTGCTGTCGCCCTCGGCGGGATCGGTGGAGATCACGGCGAGCTGGGGCCGGAGCGTGTACAGAAAAGCCTCGCCGCTGGCGTCGTCCGCGCCGTGGTGCCCTACCTTGAGCACCGCCGCGGTCGATATCAGCCCGGCGTCCAGCAGCTCGCCTTCCTCCTTGATCAGCATGTCCCCGGTCAGCAGCATGTCCCCCTGCGGGGTTACCAGCCGGAGCACCAGCGAGTCGTTGTTTTCTTCCTGTTTGTCCGGCGTCAGCGGTCCCAGCACCGTAAAGCGGATTTCGTCGCTCACGGCGATCCCGTCCCCCGCGTACAGCCAGGTCAGGGGGATTTTGTATTTGTCGGCCTGTTTGGCGACGGGGTGCTCGTCCTCCTTCACGGTCGAATACTTCGGCGCGTAAAGCGCGTTAACGGCGATACCGCTTTTCAAAAGCGTTTTCAGCCCGCCTACGTGATCCTTGTCCGTATGGGTGATAATCACCCCGTCCAACCGGTCGACCTGGCAGTACGAAAGCGCCCTGAGCATCGCCTCGGCGCTTTCCTTGGTGCCGGTGTCGATCAGGTAGCGTTTGTCTCCAAGCATGAAAAGCGCGGCATCCGCCTTGCCGACGTTCATAAACAGCGCCGAAACGCTCGTTTCGTTCCGGCCGTCGTCGCTTTCCGCCGCGGTTCCGCGGCCGAAAGGCAGCGCCGCGCAGGCCGCGCACATCAGCAGGGAAAGGGCGAATGCCTCCACTCGGTGTGGCATGAATCGTTTCGCCTCCAGGTCGGTTTGTCCGCTTCCGCGCGCAAACAAAGTGATCGGCGTGCGTGACAGCACGCCCGTCAGGGTGTATACTATTGCAGTCTAGCATACGACAGGAAAGGACGATCGGACGATGAGCATCCTTCAGGCCGCGTTTCTGGGCCTTCTGCAAGGTTTGGCGGAGTTCCTGCCCATTTCCTCCAGCGGTCACCTTAACCTCTTTCAGGCGCTTTTCCAGATGGATCTGAGCAACCAGCTGCTGTTCAACATCCTTCTGCACATGGGCACGCTGCTCGCGGTGGTCGTCGTGTTCTGGCGGGATTGGGTCGCCATGCTCGCCCACCCGATCAAGAACCCGACGCTTATGCTGCTGGTGGTGGCCTCGCTGCCCGCGCTGGTGGCCAAGGTGCTTTTCAGCGATCAGCTGGACTACCTGGAAACCCACAACATGCTGCTGGGCGTGTGCTTCCTGTTCACGGGGCTATTGCTGATGCTCACCCAGTGGCTGGCGGACCGCAACGGCGCAAAGAAGCGGGAAACCGGCACCGTTCGCGTGCCGCACGCGCTGGCGATGGGCTGCATGCAAGCCGTGGGCATGCTTCCGGGCGTCAGCCGCAGCGGTTCCACCATCTTCGGCGGCATCGCCACGCGCCTGGATCGGGAAACGGCGGCCAAGTTCAGCTTTATGATGAGCATGCCCGCCATCGTCGCCAGCTTTTTAAGCGAGGGATACCACGCCGTCAAGCAGGGCGCGCTCTCCCAGGCGGGCGATTGGACGGCGATCCTCGTCGGCATGGTCGTAGCGGCCGTAAGCGGCTACCTGGCCATCCGGTTCATGCTGCGCATCATCACCCGCATATCGCTCAACTGGTTCGCGCTCTACGTGGCGATGCTCGGCATCGCGGTAATCGTGCTGCAGGCCACCGGCATCCTGGCGGACGCGCCCGAAGCGGTCGCCGCCGCGGCGCGCAGCCTTTCGGCGCTCTTTTAACCCAGCGTTCCGGCGATCAGCGGATAAAATCCGTCCGCAGGCGCGGCTTTTCCCCGGCGGGGAAAGTCGCGCCTCCTTTTTTGCCCAGTTCGATGCAGGTAAGCATCCACGCCAGATTGCGCCCCAAGTTGCGCATCACCTGCATGCCTTCCTCGTCCTGCTCCGCCTGGGCGGCGTTGGAGCCGTGCACCATGGGCCAGTAGCAGGAGGAGACGACGGGCATGCCGCTGATCATGGGATACTTGTAGAGCGCGTCCAGGCTCGCGGTGGTGCCCGCGCGCCGGGCAACGGCCACGCATACGGCGGGCTTGCCGGCAAAGGCTTTGTCGCTGTCCCCGGCGGCAAACATGCGATCCAGGAAGGAGATCAGCGTGCCGTTGGGCGAGGCGAAATAGACCGGCGACGCGATCACCAGCCCGTCCGCCGCTTCCATTTTGCCAAGCGCCTCGTTCACCTCGTCGTCGAAGGCGCGGCAGCGGCCGTCGCAGCGCCAGCAGGCGATGCATCCGCGGATCGCCTTGTTGCCCACGGTCATGATCTCCGTTTCCACGCCGCTCTCTTTGAGCGCCGCCGCCATTTCGTCCAGCGCGCGGCGGGTGGTGCCGTGGGGATGGGGGCTTCCGTTGATCATCAGGACTTTCACAGGATTCCCTCCTTTATAGGCGGCTACGCGGGAGCGCCGGATGCGGTTCAGCCGTTATAGCCGGGATTGTCCCCCGGCTCGTCCGTCGAGGCGGGCGTTTCGGGTTCCTGCGTCGAGCCGGGCGCCGCGGTTTCGGCCGCGGCCGTATCCTCCGGCTGCGCCTGCACGGTCGGGGCTTCGGTCGTTGCGGCTTCGGTGGTCTGGGTGACGGTCACCTCGCCGGGAGCCTGGTTTTGAAAGCTGTTTTCATCGTTTACGGCGGCGCAGCCCGCCAGCAGAAGCGCCGCAGTGAGGCAGATCAGCGTTAGCGCAAGTTTTTTTCGCATCGTTACAACCGCCTTTCCCCCTATCGGGCGAAGTTTGGCAAAGGCCGCGTTTATTATACCACACATTTGCCCGTCCCGCTTTACAATCCGCTCCCGGCTTGTTACAATAGCGGTGAAAACAGACGGGGAGGGTTAAAATGAGTAACATCTGGCACGATATATCGCCCGCGCGCATCACGCCCACGGACTTCATCGCCGTGGTGGAGATCGAAAAGGGCAGCAAAAAGAAATACGAGCTGGATAAGGAAACGGGCTACCTGATCCTCGACCGGATCCTGTACACCTCCACGCATTACCCCAGCAATTACGGGCTGATCCCCCGCACCTTCGCCGACGATCTGGATCCGCTGGACGTGCTCATCCTGTGCAGCGAGGTCATTCAGCCCATGAGCCTGGTGCGCTGTTACCCCATCGGGGTGCTGACGATGCTGGATCAGGGCCACCTGGACGAGAAGATCATCGCCATCCCCTTCAAGGACCCCACCTATAACGGCTACAAGGACGTAAGCGAGCTGCCCACCCACATTTTTTCGGAAATGTCCCACTTCTTCTCCGTTTACAAGAGCCTGGAGGGCAAGGAGACGGTCGTGGACGAGGTGCGCGGCGCGAAGGAAGCGCAGAAGGTGATCGAAAAATCGCTGAGCGCCTACATCGACAAGTTCTGCCGCTGACCGTCCTTCGTTTTTCCGCCCTTTCTCCGTTTGGAAGCGCCTGTAAAAAGCTTTTCACGGCGGTTGCATCCGGGCGATAATGAGCGTAAAATAATACCGTTTCCGAATTACCGCTTACCGCAGGCGAGCGGCCCTTTTTTCAGGCCGCCTCCGGAAAGGAAGAGCGCCCGTATGCAGGTTTTCCACCCCGCGCAGACGACCAACGGCCTGCCGCCCGAAAACGTGTTTTTCATCGCCGACAGCGCGAACACCACCGTGGCGGAAGGCTATCTGGTGCAGACCTACCACCCTTATCTGTTCCCGGACCGGCCCGTGAACTACTATTTAAGCGTTTCCTCCAAGGGACCGGGACTGGACATGCTTTTGGGGGCTCTGCTTGCGCGCGCGATGCAGCTGAGGCAGCAGACGCCCAACCTGAAGGCGCGCGTTTTTGCTCAGGTCGGCATGCAGGACGCGGCGATGCTCGCTTTTTACCGCGACAGCGGCTTTCAGGCGGACGACGCGCTGGACGTGGTGAGCATCTCCGCGCCCAACGCCAAGCCCAGCGCCCCCATGGGGTATGAAATGGGGCTGGTGCCCCTGCAAAAGCAGCTGGAGCAGACCGCCTTTCTGATGCGCATGAATACCTACCGCCTCAACGCCCTGCAGCAGCCGCTTTTGCAGCGCTACATGTCGCTTCCGCATTTTACGGCCATTTACGTGTCCCGCGGCGCCGAGATCGTCGGCGAGGCCGCCTTCACCGGCGTGGGCGACACGGCCCAGCTTTTCGGCCTGTACGTCATGCCCAACTACCGCCGCCTGGGCATCGGCAAAACGCTGATCGCCGCGGGCATGAACCTGCTTTCGGAACGCGGCGTAAGCAAGTTCGAGGCGGACGTCATCCGCCGCAACGTGCCGCAGTGCCGCCTGGCGCAAAGCTGCCGGGCTACTTTCATTCGCACGGCCTGCCTGTATCCGGGCATCAATTACGACTGACGATGGACAAAGCAGCTTACCGGCTTATCCGCTCCGGGCGCAAAACCATCGCGCTTTCGATGGACCGTCAGGGATCGCTTACCGTGCGCGCCCCGCAAAACGTGCCGCAGGCCCGCATCGACGCGTTCGTCAGCGAAAAGCGGGGTTGGATCGAACGCACCCGCGTCCGCATGGCGGAGCTTCCCAAAGTAGAAACGCTTGTGCTTCAGGACGGCATGGTGATCCCCTTTTTCGGCGATACGCTGATCCTGCGCCTGTGCGACACGCGGCGGGTGACCCGCCGCGGCGGCGAACTGCTGACGCCCCAATCAGCCGACACGCCCGTTCCGATCGTGCGCTGGCTGGAAGCGCGCGCCCGCGTCGAGCTGGCCGCGCGCGCCGCGCACTGGTCGCAGACGCTGGGGCTGCCGTACCGGAAGCTTCGCCTGTCGCGGGCCAAGGGCCGCTGGGGCAGCATGAGCGCCTGCGGTACGCTGAGCCTGAACCACGCGCTGATCCTCTGCCCGCCGGACGTCGTGGATTACGTGATCGTCCACGAGCTGTGCCACCTTCCCCATCCCGACCATTCCCCCGCCTTCTGGGCGCAGGTGGAGCGCTGCATGCCCGCCTACCAGGGCCGGCGGGACTGGCTGAAGGCGCACGGATCGCTGATTCGCTTTTTGCCCGACTGACCCAGGAAGGAGTTTCGCCGTGCAAAACCCCTCCAGGCCGCGCCCCCACCTGCTGTTTATTTTGGTAACGCTGCTGGGATTCCTGCCGATCTTCTTCTGCCTCGCGGTGATGCGGGCGCGTTGGTTCGGCTGGGCCACGGCGGTTTTTTCGTTCGCGCTGCTCCTTCACCTGCGCTCCAAGCCCTTCTGGCATGGGTGGCGGATCGCCCTGGGCTTCGGGGGCGCGTACCTGGTCGCGATCTTCGGCCTGTATGCCGCCCGCCCTCTGTGGGACGTCTCCCTGACGGCGCAGGTCGGAAGCGGCGTGGTGCGCACGTTCGTCGGTCTGCCCGCGCAGGAGCAGGAGATCGGCTACGCGCTGCTGACCGACACCGGCTGGACGCCCCCGGAAGGGTACGAGCTGGAGGTTGTCCAGCTGACCAACGCCCGGCTCGAATTGCTGCGCAAGACAGACGCGACCGGCGAACGCGCGGTGCTGCAGCTGCACGGCGGCGCGTTCGTCTCGGGCATGAACGATATGTACCGCCAGATGGCCCTCCGGTACAGCGAGCTGTACGGCGACTGCCTCGTGGCGACGCTCGATTACCGCCTTGCGCCCGAATACCCCTACCCCTGCCAGCAGGAGGATACGTTGTCCGCCTGGCGGTACCTGACCGGCACGCTCGGCTACGCGGCGGGGAACGTCGTCGTCGCCGGGGACAGCGCCGGCGGCAACCTGGCGCTGTCGCTGGGCCTGCGCCTGCGGGACGCGGGCGAAGCGATGCCGGCAGGTTTCGTGTGCATGTCGCCGTGGGCGGATCTGAGCAATTCCGGCGCGTCGCATTATTACAACGCGACGCTCGACCCGTCCTTCGGCGTTGACGAATCGGACTACCAGGGGCAGGCCGTGGGGGTGGATTCCACCTACGCCGACGGCCTGGACGCGACCGACCCCTACCTGTCCCCCTCCTTTGGGGAATACGACGGCTTTCCCCCGATGCTTTTGCAGGCGGGCAGCATCGAGGTGCTGCTCAGCGACAGCGAAATGGTGTACGACAACGCGAAAGGCTACGGGGTGGATTGCCAGCTTACCGTTTACAAGGGGATGTTCCACGTCTTTCAGGGCGCGCTGGACCTGCTGCCGGAAAGCCGGCTGGCATGGGAGGAAGTGGGCAGCTTTCTGCAAAAGCGGATGGAATAACCGAATTCCGGATGTACAAACGCCCGGAGCCATACGGCTCCGGGCGTTCGCCTATTCATGCGCTATTTCCACGGCAAGTGCAGGAAGGTTGCCACGCCGCGGGTGCAATCCGAAACCGGCGACATGTGCGGCGGTTTCGGAAGCCTTGCGAAGCAAGGTTTCCGATTTCAGGCGCACAGCCTGCTCAAAAGAGTACGGATGCGCGAAAGCAAGCCTGCCCTGCGTGGGAGCGTACACGGACGTACGTGACCACGCAGGGCAGGCGAAGCTGACAAAGCAGACGGGGCCTTTTCAGCAGGCTGTTAGCGGCCGCCCTTGTCGTAGGGTATTCCCTCGGACTTGGGCGCGTGGGATTTGCCGGAGGTCAGCGCCAGCACGACGAGGGAGACGATGTAGGGCAGCATGTTGTAGATGCCGCTGGGGATGTTGAGGGCCGCCAGAAAATCAAAGCCGGTGTAGACGTTGGAAAGCGCCCGGAACAGGCCGAAAATCAGCGCCGCCAGCGCGATGCGCAGCGGTTTCCACTGCCCGAAGATCATCACGGCGAGGGCCAGGAAGCCGAAGCCCGCGACGCCGTTTTCAAACTTCCACTCGCTGACGCCCGCGGTGATGTACACCAGCCCCCCGACGCCGCCCAGGACGCCGGAGATCAGCACGCCCGCGTAGCGCATCTTCGCAACGCTGATGCCCACCGAATCGGCCGACTGCGGGTGCTCGCCGCAGGCCTGCAGGCGCAGGCCGAAGCGCGTTTTGTACAAAAGCACATAGGCGATGATCAGCGCGACCACGGCCAGCAGCATGAACCAGTTGAACTCAAACCCGCGGATGTTCACCAGGAACGCTTTTTTGGCTTCGATGTACTGAATGGTGGAGGACACGTTGTTGGGGTTGATGGCGGTGTTCATGGCCTTTACGATAACGGTGGCGGCCGCCACGCCCAGCATGTTGAGCGCCGTGCCTACCAGCGTCTGGTCGGCCTTAAAGTTGATCGCCGCCACCGCCAGCAGGAGCGAGTACACCATGCCCATCCCCATCGCCGACAGGATGGACAGGCTCACCATACCGAAAGCGCCGATGTTCGCGGGTAGAAAGCGCATCGCCAGCGCGCCGCCCAGCGCGCCGATGACCATGATGCCTTCCAACCCGATGTTGATGATGCCCGAATGCTCCGAAAAGCACCCGCCCAGCGCCACCAGCATCAGCACCGAGGAGAAAACCAGCGTGTATTGCAAAAGCAGGGTCATTGCTTCACGCCTCCCATCTTCACTTTCTCCCGCCCGGCCAGCCTGTCGTCCCGCCGATTGGCCATGCCGGTCATCAACTGCTTGAGGAAGAGCACGAAGCCGCACAGATAGATGATGATCGCGGAAATCAGATCGGAGATCTGCGCGCTGTACATGGTCTTGTCCACATACGCGCCGCCGTTGGTAATGTGCTGGATAAAGAAGGAGGAGAAAATGGCCCCGACCGGGTTAAGCCCTCCCAGGAACGCGGCCGCGATGCCGTTGAAGCCCATGGCCGGAACCGAGGACTGCGTGCAGCTCCAGCGCTCAAAGCCGGTCAGGAAGAGCAGCGCGGCGCCGATGCCCGCCAGCGCGCCCGCGATGGCCATGGTCATGATGATGTTGAACTTTTCCCGCATGCCGCAGTAACGCGCGGCGTATTTGTTGAGTCCCGTCGCCCTCAGCTCGTAGCCGAACTTCGTCTTGGTCAGCAGCACCCAGATGATCACCGCGATGAGGATCGAAAGCGGGATGGCGATGGTCACGTATTTGCTGTTGTTGAACAGCGTGTTCAATCCCATGGTGGGCAGCATCGAACGGGGCGAATAACCCGTCAGCTCCAGCGTGTAGGGCGAAGCGACCTCCTTGACGTTGGTCAGCAGGATGTTGATCAGGTACAGGCCGATCCAGTTGAGCATGATGCTGGAGATCACTTCGTTCACGTTGCAGTAGGCTTTGAGCATCCCGGAAAGGCTGCCCCACAGTGCGCCCGCGACCATCGCGGCGATCAGGCAAACGTACCAGGGCAGATGCCAGGCCAGCGCGCAGTAGAGGCTGGCGCCCGCGCCCATCACGTATTGCCCGGCCGCGCCGATATTGAACAGCCCCACCTTGTATGCGAACAGGATCGACAGGCTGCACATCAAAAGCGGGGCGGTCTTGACCATCGTGTCGCCCAGATACTGCAGGCGCTTGTTCGGCCGCGGGTAATAGAAGAAGTTCTTGACGACCGTCGTAATGGCCTTCCAGGCTCCGTCGGGATTGATGAACAAAAGCACCACGTAGCCGATCAGCAGGCCCAGCAGGATGCAGAAGAGCGATGCGATCAGCGCCTGAAACGCGTTGCTGCGCAGGATAGGCTGGCGTTTCTTTTTCATTGGTCGATCTCCTCCCTTCTGGCGCCGGCCATGTAAAGCCCCAGCTCCTCGGCCGTGGCGTGCTTGGCGTCCACCCGGCCGACGATCTCGCCCTCGTACATCACCAGGATGCGGTCGGACACGTCCAGCACCTCGTCCAGCTCCAGCGATACCAGCAGCACGCCCTTGCCCTCGTCGCGCTGCTTCACGATCTGCTTGTGGATGTACTCTATCGCACCGATATCCAGCCCGCGCGTCGGTTGTACGGCGATCAGCAGGTCGGGATCCCGGTCGATCTCCCGGGCGACGATCGCCTTTTGCTGGTTGCCGCCGGACATGCTGCGCGCCAGTGTCACCGGGCCCTGCCCGGAGCGGATGTCGTACTGGTCGATCAGCTTATCGGCGTACCCGCGAATCTCCCCGCGCTTGAGGAAACCCATGAAGCCGGTGAACTGCGGCTCGAAATAGCGCTGCAGGACCAGATTGTACTCCAGCGAGTAATCCAGCACCAGCCCGTACTTCTGGCGGTCCTCGGGAATATGGCTGATCCCTTCCACGGAGCGCTGGCGGATGGAATTACGGGTGATTTCCTGCCCGTTAAAGAAAATCTGCCCGCTCACCAGCGGTTCCAGGCCCGTGAGGCCGTAAACGAACTCCGACTGCCCGTTGCCGTCGATCCCGGCGATGCAGACGATCTCGCCGGCGCGCACCTTGAGCGATACGTTCTTCACGGCGTTGTTCTTGTGCGATTTGCTGGCGACGGTCATATTGCGGATTTCCAGAATCACGTCGCCCGGTTCCCGGTCCTCCTTATCCACCTTGAAGCTTACGCTGCGGCCGACCATCATGGAGGACAGCTCCTCGAAATTGGTGTGGGCGGTTTCCACCGTGCCCACGCATTTGCCCTTGCGCAGCACCGTGCACCGGTCCGACACGGCCATGATCTCGGTCAGCTTGTGGGAGATGAACAGGATGGATTTACCTTCGGCGGCGAGGTTCTTCATGATCTTCATCAGCTCGTCGATTTCCTGCGGCGTCAGCACCGCCGTCGGCTCGTCGAAGATCAGAATTTCGTTGTCCCGGTAGAGCATCTTGAGGATCTCGGTACGCTGCTGCATGCCTACGGTAATATCCTCGATGTTCCTGTCGGGATCCACGAACAGGCCGTATTTTTCCGAGAGCGCCACAACCTTCTGGCGTGCTTCTTTCTTTTGCAGAAAACCCATCCTGCACGGCTCGACGCCCAGAATGATATTATCCAGCACCGAAAAGCAATCCACGAGCTTGAAATGCTGATGCACCATGCCGATCCCCAGCGCGTTGGCGTCGTTGGGGTCGCGGATCTCCACTACCTTGCCGTCTTTTTTGATGACGCCCGCCTCCGCCTGATACAGGCCGAACAGCACGCTCATCAGCGTGGATTTTCCCGCGCCGTTTTCCCCGAGCAGCGCGTGAATCTCGCCCTTTTTGAGCCGCAGGGTAATATCGTCGTTTGCCACGATCCCGGGAAATCGTTTGGTGATATTCAACATTTCAATGGCGTAGTTTTCCCCCATCCAGAACCAACCTCCCGCCCGCCGAATAATCTCATTCCATTATACAGTATCATGCCGAATAACACAAAGAAAAATGCCGACCCCTGTGCGGAAAGAATGGGAAAAGGACAGGCGAGCGCCTGTCCTTTTCTCTCGTTCGGGGACGTCGGTCACTTCACGGTGCCCAGATCGTTCACGGTGATCTCGGTCGCGGGCATGGCGTCCACGGCGTTGCTCACGGTCAGGGTGCCGTCGAGCATCTCGGCGACGATCGCGGCATAGTCGTCCTGCGTGAAGGAATCGCACCACTGCGTCGTCGTGGGAATGCCGACGTAGTTCTCGGTGGGATCGGTGGACACGAGGCCCAACGTCTTATACTGGCCGCCGATGCTCGCCCAGTCGTTGTCAAGAATCGTCGTGGTCAGCATGCTCTTGGTGGTGGCGGCCAGGCCCTTCATGGCGGAGGTAATGGTGATGCCCTCGCCGTAAGCCGCATCCAGGATGAAGCTCTGGTCGACGTCCACGCCGATCAGCTTGCTGCCCGCAACCTTCGCGGCAGCTTCGCCGGCGGAGGAGTAGATGCCGCCGCCGCAGGCGAACACAACCTGCACGCCCAGGTTCTGATACCAGTTGTCCATGTAAGCGGTGATGTCCGCATCGCCGTAGAACTGGTTGCCGTATACGTATTCGAGGGTCACGTCGCCGGTGTTGCCCAGTTCCTTAGCGGCCGCGTCGGCGCCCTGCACATAGCCGAAGCCGTAACGGATCACGGCGGGAACCGCCATGCCGCCCAGGAAGCCCAGGTGCGTGTAGCCCATCTTCACGGCGGCGTAGCCGGCGAAATAGCCGCTCAGCTCTTCCTGATAGACGCAGAACACGACGTTGGCGTACTCGGAATCCTCAGGCTGATAGTCGGCCGGATTCCAGGTGTACTGATCGCCGAACTTGGCGGAGAGCACGTCGCCGACCGCAACGTCCAGCACGATGAATTCCACGTCCGGATACTCGGGAGCCGCTTCCACAACGGTGCCGGCAAACGCGTAGCCGGGCATGACGATGACGTTGTACCCGTCCGCCACGGCCGCATCCACCATCGCTACGCGCTCGGCAGTGGAGTCTCCGCTGGGCTTATAGTAATTGAAGCCGATGCCGTTGGCCTCGCAGAATTCTTTGCAGGCTTCATAGGTCGTCTGGTTGAAACTCTGGTCGGTAATGTCGCCGTAGTCGGTAATCATCGCGACGCTATAGTCGGTCGTATCGGCCGCCGCGAAGGTGCACAGGCCCAGTACGAGCGCCAGTGCCAAAAGGATAGAAACAACCTTCTTCATGACAAGTCCCCTCCTTGAAATTTTCCGTGCATCGTTGCACTGCGAAGTTCAGTTTGATTATAGCAGATCGGCCCGCATTTTGAAAGGGGCAATTTTGAGGGCGCGGCATTAAATTTGCCGCTCCGCGGCGGCCGGGGGACTATTTTCGACCGGGGCGCCGGTTTGCGTTGCCGGAGATTGGAAGCCATGGTATAATAAGACGCGGCGAGGGCCCGGCGCCTTCGCCCGGCCGGCGTCCGTAGCGCCTCGCGGCCAACGAGAAAGGTGATTGTATGGCGGAATTGAAAGCAAACAGCATGGAGGCGCTTCGCGCCAAAAAAGGTTATATTATCGATATGGACGGCGTCATCTACCACGGCAACATGCTTCTGCCGGGGGTGACCGAGTTCGTGGCGTGGCTGAAGCGGGAGAAGAAGGCGTTTCTGTTCCTCACCAACAGCAGCGAGCGCGCGCCCCGGGAATTGCAGCAGAAGCTGGCGCGGCTGGGGCTGGAAGTGGACGAGAGCCACTTTTACACCAGCGCCCTTTCCACCGCCGCGTTCCTCAAGCACCAGGCCCCGGGAGGCAGCGTGTACGTCATCGGCGAGCCCGGCCTAGTGGGCGCGCTGTACGACGCGGGCTTCACCATGAACGAGGTCAACCCCGATTACGTGGTGCTGGGCGAAACGCACACCTACAGCTTCGACCGCATCCAGCATGCCGTAACGCTGGTTCGCGGGGGCGCCAAGCTGATCGGCACCAATCCGGACATCACCGGGCCCATCGAAGGCGGCATCGCACCGGCGTGCAAGGCGCTCATGGCGCCCATCGAAATGTCAACCGGCCGCAGCGCCTATTATCTGGGCAAGCCCAACCCGCTCATGATGCGCCACGGCCTGCGCAGGCTGGGCGTGGAGGCGGAAGAGGCGGCGATCGTGGGCGACCGGATGGATACCGACATCGTCGCGGGCGTGGAGAGCGGCATCGATACGGTGCTGGTATTGAGCGGCGTGACCACCGAGCACGAAATGCGCAAGTTCGCCTACCGCCCCATGTATATTTTAGGCGGCGTGGGCGAGATCGCCCCGGATTACCGGCCGGCCGCCGCGAAGGCCAAGTAGGATTCATCCGAAAAGATACGGACGGGCCCGGCGGTTTTCACCGTCGGGCCCGTGTTTGCTCCGCAATGCGGGTTTTCGCTTTCTGCGCCGCCCGCGTCAGTCTGCAATATCCTCGCCGGTCATTTCCTTCCACTTTTTGCGGATGGCTTTCTGGTTGGTCATGCCGTAGTCGGGGTCGTTGGCCTCGCATTCCTCCAGCGTGCGCAGGAAATGCACGCACAGGTGGCCGTCGAAGTTGTTATCCGAAATCGATCCGGACAGGTGCGGCACGTCGTGCATGGTCGCAAGCGTCCATACTCCGCTGGGCAGCTGAACGTACACGGGTTTGGGCGTCCAGGTGTTAACGTAGCCGAAGGCCTTGAACATGATGGCCGTATCGGTGGCGGTCAGCGGCTCGCAGTCCGCGTGGTGCCCGCGGCTGTACACGCGCAGCGTCCATTCCAGGTTGGTCGCGGGATCGAAAACCGTTAGGTGGCTGCCGGTGGAAATGTTCGGCTTGACCTCGGTGAACCAGTACAGGCATTTAACGCTGCTCGTGCTGGGGCCGGTGGCCTTGCCGGTATCGTCGTCGATCTCGGCGATCTCTTCCACGGACTTATCGTACTTCACGGCGGAGCTGCTGTACAGCTTCGCCTGCGTCAACGCGCCGGCCACGCCGTCCACGGTCAGGCCGTTGAGCTTTTGGAACTTCACGATCGCCGCCTGCGTCTGCGCGCCGTAATCGCCGTCGGTCGAGACGGTGTAGCCCAGCGCGTTGAGCGCTTTCTGCAGGGCCTTCACCTCGTCGCCGTTGGCGCCCAGCGACAGCGAAACGTACGTCGTCGAGCTGCCGGAGGACGAGCTGGAATCGGAGCTGCCGGACGAATCGTCGGAAGAGGACGAGGAGGATGAAGACGACGAGGAGGACGACGACGAGCTGGATACGGCGCTGGAGGAATAGAGCTTGGCGTAGGTGTTGGGGCCTACCAGCCCGTCCACGGACAGCTTGTTGTTCTTCTGGAAGGAGCTGACGGCCGCCATGGTGCCCGAGCCGTAAACGCCGTCGATCGTTTTGGTGTAATACCCCAGGGATTGGAGCTGGGTCTGCACGGCCGTCACGTCGCTGCCGGTATACCCTTTGCGCAGCGTACGCGTGAAGCCGCTGGAAGAAGAGCTGGAACTCGAACCGGAGCTGGAGCTGGAATCGGAGCTCGAGCTGGAGCTGGAGTCGGAACTCGAGCTGGAGCTGCTCGAGTCCGCGGCCTCGGCGAGGCTGTAAAGCAGGGCCTGCGTCCTGGTGCCGGCCAGGCCGTCCGCCGTGAGGCTGTGGGCCTTCTGGAAGGCGATCACGGCCTTGCGCGTGCCCGCGCCGAAACGTCCGTCCACGCCGTTGGTGCTATAGCCCAGCTTGACCAGCGCGGTTTGCAGCGCGGTCACCTTGTCGCCGCTGTCACCGTATTCGAGGGTGTTGGGGTTGGTGGAGACGCGCGTGGCGGAAGTCGTGGTGGAGGTCGTCGTGTCGTCGCCGGAATCCGAGGAGGAGCTGTCGCTTCCGTCCGCGTCGGCGTACAGGGCGGTCAGCGTCAGATTGCCGGCCTTTCCGTCGGCGGTCAGTTTCTTGCTCTCCTGATACAGCTTTACGGCGATTTCGGTGCCGCGGCCAAATTTGCCGTCCAGGCCGCCCGGGTCGAAGCCCAGCGAAAGCAGGGCCTTTTGCAGTGTCAATACGTCCGAGCCCCGCGAGCCGTACTCGAGCGTGCTGTAAGTGGTCGTCGCGAGGGCGTCGCACGTGCACAGCAGCGTTAACGCCAGCGCGAGGGCCATCAGCCTTCCCGCGAGGTGTCGTGTCGTCAGCTTCATGGGCGTTCCCTCCTTGCCGGTACGCGGGGGCGATTTCCCCATAGGCGGGCACAGTATAGCAAACTTTGGACGCACTGTAAAGCGCGCGTTACGAATTTGTTACTTCTGCCCGCCCGATAAAACTTTTTTCTTTGCTTTCGAAACGGGAAGGAAAGCGGCGTCGGATACGTTACCATTGTGTATCTTTATCCCGTCGCGAAGGAGCGATGCCCGTGTTCAAACCACGCGCGGTTCTCTGCCTGTTTTGTTGCCTGCTGATGCTGTTTTCGGCTGCGTATGCGGAGGATTGCTTTACCATCGACGTCGATTCGCTGGACCTGTCCCAACTGGACGACAGCGCCTATATCGAGCAAAACCTGACCGCGCAGACCCAGGGCCTGCGCGTGGTGAAAACCATCAGCGACAGCAACGAGCTGGCCGCGCGCGTTCGCCTGACCATCCGTCAGGCCGAGACGGATACCCTGGTCTTCGACAAGAACTACGGGTACGTCGGCGGCACGTTCGACAGCGGCAACATCTACCTGCCCTACGTGGACAACAACCTCATCCCCTACCTCGTCACCCTGACCGTGGAGGATACGACCTACGCCGTTCCCTTCATGCACCAGCAGCCGAGACTCACCAACAACAGCGGCTGTACCTACGGCGTGCGTCTGAAGGAGCTCAATCCGTCGCTGACCGACGGCTGGGTGATGGGCACCATGCTCGACCTGGCGTCGTTGCGCACAACCGGCGTTACGACCGTCCCCGTCTGCGCCAGCAACCTTTATATCGTGGGCCAGGCGACGGTCCGCGTAAGCGGAGACGAACTGACCGTGACCCTTACCTTCGATCCCGCCGCCGACGTGGAGCTGCTTTCCAGCGCCGTGTACGTCGTGGGGGACGTAGGAACGCTGAGCTCCGTATCCCCCTCCCGCATCGGCCAGCCCGCGTACGCGCCGGAGCAGAGCATATCCGTCGCGGGGATGGACACGGCGCTGTTGTACATGCCCCTCACGCTCAGCTACAACGCAGCGGGGTTGAGCGAGTTCGCCTACGACGCGGGCGGGGCCGACCTGGCCGCGCAGAAAGCGCTGTGGGAGGCGAACCTGCAGGCGCACGAAACCCCGTGAAGTTGCGTATCGTTGCCAAAAGCGTTCCCGTCATCGGGAACGCTTTTGCTTATTATTTCGCCAGATCCTTCCGGCGGTACAGATAAACGTAATCGTACCAGAAGCCGTCTGGCGTCGGCTCCGTGGCGATCAGGTCGTAATGCTCCGCGATCGCGTCGGGCTGTTTGCCGCGGGTCACCACGTAATCGGTCACGCCGTCCGCAATATAGCGTATCTGCTCGTCCAGCATCTCCTGCAGGTGCACGTTGGTCTGGTGGAAATACTTGACGCTGGGGGTGATGCGGCAGGCCGTGTAAAACCCGGCGTCCATAAAGCCGTAGTTAAGCAGCGTGGCGTCCGGCGTCTGGTAGACGATCGCGGCGAAGCGGTACTGCATGGTTTCGTCCCTGGGCTTTAGCAGGTCGGGCGTGTTGGGGCTGGCCGCCAGGGAAAACAGCCCCGCGCAGAGCGCCAGCACGCAGGCTGGCACGGCGAGGGGAATGCGGACGCGCGTCAGCAGCCTGTCCGCAAGCGCGGCCGGGTAAGTCGCGCCCAGCGGCGCGAACGCCGCCAAAATAAACCCATAGTATAGGTAGCTTTTCCCGCCGATAAACACGCCCAGCGCGAGCATTCCCGGCGTCGCCCAGAGAAACGCCTTTTCGGCCGTAGAGAAGGCGGGCGGATTGCTTTGCGCCGTTTTCCCCTTCGCTTTTTTTACGTCCCGGAGCGTAAGCCACACCAGCCCCAACGCCGTGGGCACGGCGTAAGGCCAGTTGAGGGTGAACCAGCTCCACGCGGCCCTGAGCATCGCCTTTGCGCGCATCGCAAGGGTCGTCGTATCCCCGTCCTGATACAAAAACAGGTTGTCGTACAGGTAGGTTTTCAGCCACGGGCCCACGGCGCCGTTTGCCCCGAAATAGACGATCCACGGGAGCGTGGCGAGCGCGACGCCCGCGGCGAACCATCCGAGCGAAAGGAAAGCCGCCTTCGCTTCCCGGCGAACCAGATGATACAGCGTCATGCCCAGGATCATCGCCGCGTAAAAGCCGAGCATCGTGAACTTGATCCACAGCACGCACCCGCACAGCACCCCGTGCAAAAGGAGCCCGCGCGTCTCCATCCGTTGCGGGGCCCGCGTGCGCAGCCAGCTCATCAGCCCGAACAGCGACCAGGCGATCATCGGCAGGCAGAGCTCCTCGGCGCTGTCCCCCTGCTGGAAGCTGAGGGACGTGTACACGACCGCCGCGATCACCGGCAGCCACAGAAGCGCCGACCGCTTCACCCCGAAAAGCGTGAGCAGCCGGTACGCCGCCCAAAGGAACAGCCCCGCGCAGAGGACTTCCATCCCGAACACGGCCGTAAAGTCGGCGGAATCAAACACGCAGCACAGCGCGTGCAGCGCGTAGAGCAGCGGCCCCTTGTGTTCGTACAGGTCGCGATACATCACCCGGCCCGCGAGCATTCCCTTGCCGCAGGAAAAATAGGCGTTGGCGTCCGTCCAGTCGTTGATGGGATATAAAAAGGAAGATTTGGAGCAGATCAGCAGACAGACCGCCGCCACAAGCAGGCAGTAGAGGAAAACCAGCCCGGTTCGTTTGCGTTCCGCCACGTCCGCTTCCCCCTTTCGTTTCAGCCGTCCAGCCGTACCCTGAGGCGGCACTGCCCGTCGCCCGCCAGCACGCTTTGCAGCAGTTCCACCCGCGGCGCGCGCGCCGGAAAGAGCGAACGCATCAACCATAGAAGGCTTTCGCGCGAGCATTCGCACAGCAGGGGGTCGTTCACGCCGCCGTCGGTATGAAGCGGGCAGTAACACTGCGCGTAGCAGAAGTCGTACGTCGCGCCGGGCTCGACCGCGCAAACCGCGACGCCCTCCACCTCGGCGTCAATCGCCCGAAAGAAAGCGTCCGCGTCCGGCGCGGCCGCAAGCATCCGCCGGTAGAGGGGCAGTATCTCCGGCGCGGCGCAGACCCTGCCGCACTCCGTCAGTACGGCGGAACGCTGTTCTTCGTTCAGCTTCGCCATGCCTTTCGTCCAGCCCGCGAACCAACCCCGATAGAATGGATTCATCACGGCAAACCTCCCCGGTCTTCGTATCCCGTTTATTTCTCATAGGATACCACAAGCGGCTTTCCGGAGCAACACGGCCGTCCCGCCTTCGTTTGTCAAAGGCCTTCGAATATGCTATATTCATTGCCGGCCGCAAGCAGCGGCAATCGTCCGGATATTCTTCGTACCGAACCGGAGAAAGGCGTTTGGAGGGTTTCGAGATGGGGCAGCGTAAAGTCGTATTGTATATCGCTTCAAGCCTGGACGGGTATATCGCTACAAACGAACACAATCTGGACTGGCTGTTTTCGGTCGTTTTCCGTACAAAGGCAAGGAATGCTACGTCTTTTCCAGAACCGAAAAAGAGGGCAACGAAAACGTTCGATTCATCAGCAGGGATATCGTCCGGTTCGTTACGGACTTGAAAAAGAAAGAAGCCAGGAACATCCGGCTCGTCGGGGGCGGAGATCTGCTCCGCACTTTCCTCAGGGAAAAGCTGGTGGACGACATCATCATCACCCTTGCGCCAAGATTGCTGGGGAGCGGCATTCCTCTGTTTCAAAACAATGTTCTTTCAACCGCCCTGACGCTGAAGAGCGTTCATCGTTTCAATCAGTTTGTCGAACTCCGTTACGAAACGAAGGAGATTCCCGCGACCGCTTGACAATCTGCCGCGCCTCCCCTATAATGCTGCTAACGCAAGGAAGGGAACCAGTACCCGGCGCGTACGCCTCAAGAGAGCCTTCGGTCGGTGCGAGAAGGCGGCGGAACGCTGGTGAATACGTCCCTGAGCGAGGCCCCCAAAGGCGGTTAGCCGAGTAGGCGGTCGACGGCGCGCCGGTTACAGCGCAGGGGAACCCGCTGGTTCCCATCGAGGACGTATCCGCGAGGATGCGCCGAACGGAAGTGGCACCGCGATCACTCGCCTTCCTCCTGTACGGAGGCGGGCGGTTTTCTTTATACCGGCATTCGGATCGGCGGACGGACGAAGGAGGTTTTACCCATGCTACCCAGCGGCGTAACGTACGCGGAACGGTTCAACGGCATCAGCGGCAGCGCGATTCGCGCCATCTTCAAGGTGTTAAACAGGCCCGGCATCATCAGCTTCGCGGGCGGCAACCCCAGCTCCGACGCGCTCCCGGACGTGGCCTGCGCGGAGATCGCGAAGCGCGCGCTGCTTACGGACGGCAAACGCGTTCTGCAATACGGAGCGACGGAAGGCTATCCGCCCTTTCTGGAAAGTCTGCTCGCCTACCTCAAAGACAGCTACGACTTTCCCGTGGAAAAGGAGAATATCCTGCCGCTTTCCGGCAGCACCCAGGGCGTGGACCTGATCTGCAAGGCGCTTACCAACCCCGGCGACGCCGTGCTGGTGGAGAGCCCCACCTTCCTTGGCAACATGCAGACCATGCGCCTCTATCAGCAAAAGCTGGTGCCCGTGGAAAGCGACGAGGACGGCGTGCGGCTGGACGCGCTGGAAAACGCCGTGAAGGCGACGCACCCCAAGCTGTTCTACGTCATTCCCACCTTCCAGAACCCCACCGGGCGCACGCTGGCCGCCGAACGCCGCGAGCCCATCGCCCGCATGGCGGAGAAGTACGGCTTCCTCGTTCTGGAGGACGATCCCTACCGCGACCTGCGCTACGCGGGCACGCCGCTGCCCTCCGTAAAGTCCTACGACCGCAGCGAGCACGTGGTGTACATGGGCAGCTTTTCCAAAATCATCAGCCCCGGCCTGCGCGTGGGCTTCATGGCGGGCAACGCCGATATCGTCGCCAAGTGCGCCATCGGCAAGCAGGGCAGCGACCTGCACACGGCCAACCTGACCCAGGCCGTGGTGGACGGCTACCTGCGGGACGGGCTTTTGAAACCCCACATTGCGGAGATCCTGCCGGGCTACCGCGACAAGCTCAACGCCATGCTTTCGGAGCTTGAAACCTTCCCCGAGGGCACGCGATATACCCGGCCCGAGGGCGGGCTGTTCGTGTTCGTCACCATGCCCGAGGGCTTTGACGCGGCGAAGGTGTTCACCGAAGCGGTGGAGCACGGCGTGGCCTACGTGCCCGGCACCAGCTTCTACCCCGAAGGCGGACACGCAAACACCCTGCGGCTGAACTTTTCCAACAGCACGCTTGCCCAGATCCACGAAGGGATGGGCATCCTGCGCGGGCTGTTCGCCTCCAAACTGAAATAAGGAGCAGACCTATGCATATTCTGGATCAACTCAAGGAGCGCGGCTTTATCGCGCAGACCACGTTTGAGGAGGACCTCTACAAGGCCATGGACAAGGGGCCCATGACCTTCTACCTGGGCATCGATCCCACCGCCGACAGCCTGCACGTGGGGCACTTCATCCCCGTGATGATGGCCTCGCACCTGCAGCGCGCGGGCCACAGGCCCATCATCCTGTGCGGCGGCGGCACCGCCATGGTGGGCGACCCCAGCGGCAAGACGGAGCTTAGGCAGATGATGACCAAAGAAACCATCGAGAGCAACCTCGTGCCCATCCGCAAGCAGCTGAGCCGCTTCCTGGACTTCGGCGAAGGCCGGGCGACCATGGTCAACAACGCCGATTGGCTTTTGAAGCTCAACTACGTCGATTTTCTGCGCGACATCGGCGCGCTGTTCAGCGTCAACCGGATGCTGACCGCCGAGTGCTACAAAAA
This sequence comes from uncultured Oscillospiraceae bacterium, assembly GCA_964640955.1. Taxonomy (GTDB): domain Bacteria; phylum Bacillota; class Clostridia; order Christensenellales; family Aristaeellaceae; genus CAXXOK01. The sequence goes on from CAZXJI010000020.1 coordinate 30,496, forward strand.
GCGGCTGGAAGTCGGCCTTACGTTCCTGGAGTTCAACTACATGCTCATGCAGAGCTACGACTTCCTCGAATTGTTCAAGCTGCACGGCTGCCGGCTGCAGATCGGCGGGGATGACCAGTGGAGCAACATCCTCGCCGGCGCCGACCTGATCCGCCGCAAGGAGCACGAGGACGCCTTCGCGCTGACCTGCAAGCTCATCATGACCGCGGACGGCAAAAAGATGGGCAAAACCGAGAAGGGCGCCCTGTGGCTGGACCCGGAACGCACCAGCCCCTACGAGTTCTACCAGTACTGGCGCAACGTGCAGGACGCGGACGTGGAGAAGTTCCTGGGCCTGCTCACCTTCCTGCCCATGGACGAGGTGCGCAGGCTGGGCGCGCTCAAGGACAGCGCGATCAACGAGGCCAAGCGCGTGCTGGCCTTCGAGGTCACCAAGCTGATCCACGGCGAGGAAGAAGCCAAAAAGGCGCAGGACGCGGCGCAGGCGCTGTTCGGCGGCGGGGACGGCATGGACAGCGTGCCGACCTTCGAAGTGACCGCCGCGATGCTTACCGAGGACAACCGCCTCACCACCCTGCTCGCCCTGTGCGGCCTGTGCCAAAGCCGCGGTGAAGCCCGCAAGATGGTGCAGGCGGGCGCAGTGATGGTGGGCGAGGAAAAGGCGACCGATATCGACGCCCGCGTGGACGCGGCGCAGATCGGCGCGGACGGCCTGCTGCTGCGCAAGGGCAAAAAGAGCTACTGCCGGCTGGTGCTCGGCCAATAACAAGCGCGTAAAATGAGACATTTGCCTAAAGCGCGCCCCGATCGGGGCGCGCTTCGCTTTCTCCTATTGACATCCCTTCTCTCGCGGGGTACGATCAAGGCAAACGTCCGGCAGGGAGCGATTCGTATGATGATCGATCACGCCGCGCTTTACGTGCGCGATCTGGAAGCGGCCCGCGATTTTTTCATCCGCTATTTCGGCGCTTCGGCCAACGGCGGTTACCACAACCCCAAAACCGGCCTGCGCACCTATTTCCTCACCTTTTCCGAAGGCGCGCGCCTGGAGGTGATGACCCGCGGCGGCCTGCCGGAGGGCGACCCGTCCGCGGAGCAAACGGGTTTCACCCACCTGGCATTCACACTGGGCGGCCGCGAGGCCGTCGATGCGCTGACCGCGCGGCTTTCCGCCGACGGTTATGCCGTGATCGGCGGCCCGCGCGTCACCGGCGACGGCTATTACGAAAGCTGCGTGCTGGGGCCGGAAGGCTGCCGGCTGGAACTGACCGCCTGACCCGAATCCCATCCGAAACGGAGGTCGCGCCATGAACACAGCGCCCGCGCCCCGGCAACGGTACGCCTATCTGGATTTTCTGCGCATCCTGGCGGCGTTTCTGGTGATCGTCAACCACACCAACAGCCTGGTGTTCAAGGCCCTGACCCCCGAAAACACCACGTGGTGGCTGTCCGTCGCGTGGTACTACGTCAGCAAAATCGCCGTGCCGCTGTTCGTGATGGTGTCCGGCGCGTGCCTCCTGCCCCGGCGGGACACCTACCGGAAAGCGCTCTGGCGTTTTTCGCGCGTGCTGATCGTGCTGATCCTGTTTTCCTATCTGTATTACCTTGTCGGCCTTCTCCAATCCGGCTGGTCGTGGGGCGCGGCGGCGAATCTGCCGGCGTTTCTCAAGGCGATCTGGGAAAAGCGGATTACGGATTCGTTCTGGTACCTGTACTTCTATCTGGGGCTGATGGTGATGCTGCCGTTTCTGCAGCGGCTGGCCTCGGCAATGCAAAAGCGGGACCTGGAAATCTTCCTTGGCGTCTCCTTTACGGCGTTCGGCGTATGGCCGCTGGCCGCGCACTACGTGCCCGCGCTCGCGTGGCCGGCGTACTTCGACCTGCCGCTGTACGGGATGATGATCGGGCTGTTTTTCGCGGGGCATTATGTGCATACCTTCACGGGCAGCCGCCGGGCGTGGCCCGCGGCGCTCGTTTTCGCCGCGGCGATTGTCGCGTCCGTGCTGCTGACCGGCCTGGAAACGGGGCGCGTGGCCGCGGGCGAGCAATACTGGTTCATGGACGACCGCGCGCAGCCGTCGATCTTCATAGCCCTCGGCGCCGTAGCGGCCATGCTGTTTACGAAACGCGCGTTTTCGCTCCGCGCGCCCTCCCCCGCCGCAGAACGGCGCTGGGCGGCGCTGGGCGGGTGCGCCTTCGGCGTGTACCTTTTGCAGGATTTGGTGATTGCCCAAACCCGCTACCGCCTCTTCGTGCCGCTCAGCGGCGCCGTCAATCCGCTTGCGGCCGCGCTGGTCTGGGAAATCGGCGTGTTCGCCGCCGCGCTCGCCCTCGCATGGCTCATCAAAAAGCTTCCCCCGCTCAACCGTCTGCTGTAAAACGGCCGCCTGGCAAGGGTGGCCGTATCCCATCACGGAAAGGATGTCCTGCCATGGAACCCGTAACGGAGAACTCGGCGTGTTTCTTTACCCAGCAGGTGTTTCTGATCGGCACGTACGATACGGACGGCAGCCCCCACTTCGCGCCCATCTCCTGGATCAGCTTCACGGCGGGCCCGCCGGCCTGCCTGGTCACCAGCATGAGCAACAATCCCAAGAAGCGGACCATCGCGAACGTCGAACGCACGGGGCTTCTGTCCGCGACCGTCGTAACGCCCGACCTGCTCCCCTTCGCCGAGCAGCACAACCGCGCCACGCAGCGGGAAGGGGCCGAAACGACGCTTGCGTTCGAGCGCGGGCGCAGGCTGAACGTTCCGCTGATCGCCGGGGCGAAATGGTCGTACGAGTGCGAGGTGTTCAAAACCGTTTCCGTCGGAGACTGCATCACCTATTTCGCGGATTTTAAGCACGTCAACGTCCGCACGGACGTGCAGGCGCTGGATTTTTACGATTTGCGGGCGATCAACCCCGTCATCTACTCGCCCTTCCACTACTTCACCGTCGGCGGGCATCTGGGCGCCATCGGCGATTATTCCAAGGGCTGAACGACGCCCTTTCCTCCGCCCTCCGCATTGTCGCGGGGGGCGGAGTATGGTATGATAGGGGTGCCGCGACGCGGCGAAAGGAGACGGACGAATGAAGCTCATTTCGTGGAACGTCAACGGTTTGCGCGCCTGCATGGGCAAGGGCTTCGCGGAATACTTCGCCGCACAGAGCGCCGACGCTTTCTGCATACAGGAGACCAAGCTGCAGCCCGGGCAGATCGATTTTGCACCGGAGGGCTACCGGGCGTACTGGAACAGCGCCGATAAGAAGGGCTATTCCGGCACGGCGCTCTTTGCCAGACAGGAGCCCGTCAAAGTGACCTACGATCTGGGCATCGACGAGCACGACCACGAAGGCCGCGTGATCGACGCCGAATACTCGGACTTCCATCTCATAACGGTCTATACTCCCAACAGCCAGCGGGGGCTACTGCGGCTGGATTACCGCATGACGTGGGAGGACGCCTTCGCCGATTATCTCTCAGCGCTGGACAGGCAAAAGCCCGTCGTCGTCTGCGGGGACATGAACGTCGCCCATCAGGAGATCGACCTGACGCACCCCAAGGCCAACGTGAACAACGCGGGCTTCACCCCGCAGGAGCGCGGGAAGATGACGGCGCTACTGGAACGCGGCTTTGTGGATACGTTCCGCCTGCTGCATCCGGACGAGCCCAACCGCTACACCTGGTGGAGCTATATGATGAACAGCCGGCAGAAGAACGTCGGCTGGCGCATCGACTATTTTCTGGTCAGCGCCCGCCTGGCCCCCCGGGTAACCCGCGCCGATATCGACGCGGAGGTCATGGGCAGCGACCACTGCCCGATCCTGCTGGAGCTTGACGTGTAACCCGACCGATTTTCGAGGTGAGATAAGATGAAATACCTGTTCGCATCCGACCTGCACGGTTCCCTGGCTGCCGCCGAGGCGGTGCTTGCCCGTTTCGACGCCGAGAAGGCCGGCCGGCTGGTCCTGCTGGGCGACCTGCTCTACCACGGCCCCCGCAACCCTCTGCCCGAAACCTACGACCCCAAGACCGTGGCGGAACTGCTCAACGCCTTTCCGGTCAAGCCTTTCGCCGTGCGCGGCAACTGCGACGCGGAAATCGACCAGATGGTACTGAACTTTCCCATCATGGCGGATTACATGCTCCTCCCGCTTTCAAACGGCACCGGGGCGTTTATCACCCACGGCCACCTGTTCAACCTGGCTTCGCCCCCGCCCTACCGCAACGGGGATGTGCTGATCCACGGCCACACGCACGTGCACACGGTCGAGACCGTGAACGGGCTGACCTACATCAATCCCGGCTCCGCCGCCCTGCCCAAGGAAAATCAGGAGAAAAGCTACATGACGCTGGATTGGGAAACCAGACGCTTCGACATCAAGGCGTTCGACGGCCGCGTGCTTGAAAGCTACACGGCCGGGGAGGCCCGCGGATGAACCTGTCGCAGCTGCGCGAGCTTTTCCGCAAGGATTTTTTCGCCACCGACATGTGCGGCATTGTAATCGACGAGGTGACCGAGACCGGCGCCCGCCTGAGCATGCCCGTTACCCACCGGCATCTGAACAGCAACGGCGTTGTGCAGGGCGGGGCGATCTTCACCCTGTGCGACACGGCGTTTTCCGTTGCGGCCAACGCGGGCGACCGGCTGACCGTCAGCCGCAGCGCCAGCATTACCTACGTGAAGCCCGGCAAAGGCCCCTGCCTGTACGCCGAGGCCGAGAAGATCGCCCGCGGCGGCAGCACCTGCCTCTACCGCGTGTCCGTCTACGACGAGGCGCACGCGCTGGTCGCCCATATGACGGGCGACGGGTATTTCCTGAGCAAGTAGCGCGCCGGTTGACTTTTCCGGCGCGCGATGCTATGCTTGCGCTACGACGAAGGTGTGCCGCGCTTTTGCCGTTTTTTGATGAAGTTTCGGCGGAAAGGGGCGCTTCTTTTTGATCGGCATCCTCGATTACGGCCTGGGCAACGTGGGCTCCATTCAGAACATGCTCAAGAAGGCCGGTTCGGCCGGGGTGATCGTGCGCACGGCCGGGGAGCTTTCCGCCTGCGACAAGCTGATTCTGCCCGGCGTGGGCGCGTTCGACGAGGGCATGGAGCGTCTTGCCCAAAGCGGCATGCGCCCCGCGCTGGACGAGGCCGTTTCGCGGGGCAAGCCGGTGCTGGGCATCTGCCTGGGCATGCAGATGCTGGGGCTGTCCAGCGAGGAGGGCCGGCGCGAGGGGCTTGGCTACGTCCGCTTTCGCAACGTGCGTTTCCGGTTGAGCGGCGCGGACGGCCTCAAGGTGCCGCACATGGGCTGGGACCGGGTGGAGCTCGCCGACGCGGCCGATCCGCTTCTGCGGGACCTGCCCACGCCGCCGCGCTTTTATTTCGTGCACAGCTTCCACGCCGAATGCGAGGACGCGGCGGACACGCTGCTGACCTGCGAGTACGGCTATCCCTTCGCCGCCGCGGTGCGGCACGGAAACGTGCGTGGCACGCAGTTCCACCCGGAAAAAAGCCACCGCTTCGGCATGGCGCTGCTTAAGAACTTCGCGGAGGTGTGCTGAGCATGTTTCACCGCCCGCGCCTGATTCCCTGCCTGCTGCTTTCGGAGGGCAACCTGGTCAAGACCCGGAAATTCAAGGACCCCACCTATCTGGGCGACCCCATCAACGCCGTGAAAATCTTCAGCGAAAAATGCGTGGACGAGCTTTGCGTACAGGATATCGGCGCCAGCCGCAACGGTACGGAGCCGGACTACGACCTGCTTTCGGAGATCGCCACGGAGGCGTTCATGCCGCTGAGTTACGGGGGCGGCGTGACCACCGTCGCGCAGATGCGGCGGCTGTTCCATATCGGCTTTGAAAAGCTGATTTTGAACACCGCCTGGCAGGACAACCCCGCTTTGCTCGGCGAGGCCGCGGCGGCGTTCGGCTCCCAAAGCGTGATCGCCTCCATCGACGTGCGGCAGGACGTGTTTCGCCGCTACCGCTGCGTAACCTGCGACGGCACCCGCCCCGTGGAAGGCTCGCCCGCGGAGCTGGCGCGCCGCGCGCAGCAGGCCGGGGCCGGGGAGATCCTCCTGAACAGCGTCGACCGGGACGGCGCCATGCAGGGCTACGACCTGAAGCTGATCCAGTCCGTGACCGAGGCCGTGGACATTCCGCTGATCGCCTGCGGCGGCGCGGGCGGCGCGACCGACATGAAGGCCGCGCTGGACGCCGGCGCGCACGCGGCGGCCGCGGGGAGCATGTACGTGTTCTACGGCCCGCGCCGGGCGGTGCTCATCCACGCCCCGGAAGAAAAAGAACTTTACGACTTGGGGGTATATCGGGATGCCTGATATTTGCACGCGCTGCGTGATGGACACAAGCGACCCCGCCGTCACCTTCGACGCGGAGGGCGTTTGCAGCTGCTGCCGCCGCTACGACGAGCAGAAGGCCCTGCGCGGCTACCGCCCCGGCGCGAGCGAGCGCGAGCTGGACGCGCTGGTTTCGCAGATCAGGGCCGACGGACAGGGCAAGGAGTTCGACTGCATCATCGGCATTTCCGGCGGGGTGGACAGCGCATACCTCGCCTATACCGCGCATCGACTGGGGCTTCGGATGCTGGCGGTGCACGTGGACACCGGCTGGAACAGTGAGATCGCCGTGCGCAACATCGAGCGCCTTTGCAACAAGCTGGGGCTGGAGCTGCATACCATCGTCATGGACTGGCCGACCATGAAGGAGCTGCAGCGCGCCTACCTGCTTTCCGGCCTGGCCAACCTGGACGTGCCGCAGGACCACCTGCTGGTGGCGGCGGTGTACCGTTTCGCGCGGCAGTACGGCGTGCGCTATGTATTAAACGGCACCAACATCGCCACGGAGGGCGCTTCCTCCCCGTTTTCCATGCAGCTGAGCTGCATGGACTACTGGCATATCAAAAGCGTGTACCGCCGCAACGGCCGGGGCAAGAGCCTGCGCAAGTACCAGCACCTCTCGCTCGTGCAGGCGCGCTGGAAGTTCAAGGCTATCGAGCAGGTGAACCTGCTCAACTACGTGCCCTATGCTAAAAAAGACGCCATCCAGACGCTTTCCCGCGAGTTCGGCTGGGAGTATTACGGCGGCAAGCATTTCGAGAGCCGCTTCACCAAGTGGTTCCAATCCGCCTACCTGCCCCGCAAATACGGTTATGACAAGCGCCGCTACCATCTTTCCTGCCTCGTCAACAACGGCGAGATAACCCGCGAGGCCGCGCTGGCCGAATTGGCCCAACCGCCCTATCCCCTCGAGCAGATGCGCGAGGACGAGGAGTATATTCTCAAAAAGCTGGACATTTCCCCCGAACAGTGGGCCCGCGTGATGAGCGAGCCGCCCGTGCCCAACGAAACCTATTTTTCGCAGGAAAAGCTGATTCTCTTTGCGGAGAAGCTGCTGGGCAGCCAGCTGACCGCCGCGGTCAAAAACCGCAAAAGCAAATAGCGCAGCGATCGTCAGGGCTCGGCGCAAACCAAAACCGGCGCCGTTACCGCGCCGGTTTTGGTTTGCGGCCGTTCGTTGGCCCGTTTTCCGGTGAAATACAAAAAGAAAACAATCCGGCAAAGCGGGGCGCAGAAGCGCGGCTTTGCCGGTAAAATCAACGTTTTTGCTTCGTTATACAGTATCGCTATCCTTCCGGTGCGGTTTTCAGGACCTGCGGATCGATTTCAAGTTTTTCCGGAATATGGTATGCTGGAACACAAGGTACGGGTCGGCCGTAAAAAACACATACGGATGGGGGATCGATTCATGTCATCGTCCAATATCGGCATTATTATTTCCATTGTACTTTATCTGGCCGGAATGATCCTGATCGGGTTTCGCATGACCCGTAAAAACAAAACCAGCGACGACTTCTACCTGGGCGGGCGTCGGTTGGGCCCGCTGGTAACCGCCATGAGCGCCGAGGCTTCGGACATGAGCAGCTGGCTGTTGATGGGCCTGCCGGGCGTGGCGTACCTGACCGGTCTGGCGGAGGCCAGCTGGACGGCCATCGGCCTGGCGATCGGCACGTACCTGAACTGGCTGTTCGTTGCCCGACGCATCCGCCGCTACACCGAGGTGTGCGGAAACGCAATCACCCTGCCGGACTTCTTCGCCAAGCGCTACCGCGCCGAGAACCGCGCTTTGCTGAGCGTTTCGGCGCTGATCATTGTCATTTTCTTCATTCCCTACACCGCGTCTGGCTTCGCGGCCTGCGGCAAGCTGTTCAGCAGCCTCTTCAGCGCCGATTACCTGACCGCGATGCTGATAAGCGCCGTGATCATCGTCGCCTACACGACGCTGGGCGGCTTTCTGGCGGCCAGCACGACGGACTTCGTGCAGTCCATCATCATGACGTTCGCGCTGCTGGCGGTGCTCGTGTTCGGCATCGTTTCCGCCGGCGGACTGGACGTTGTGGTGCGCAACGCGCAGGCGCTGCCCGGCTACCTCAGCCTGAGCGCCGCCCACAACGTAAACACCGGCGCCGTGAGCGAATACGGCTTCCTGACGATCGTCTCCACGCTGGCGTGGGGCCTGGGATACTTCGGCATGCCCCACATCCTGCTTCGGTTTATGGCCATCCGGGAGGAGCACAAGTTGACCATTTCCCGCCGCGTCGCCTCCGTGTGGGTGGTCATCTCGCTGGGCGTAGCCACGCTGATCGGCGTCATCGGCTACGGCATGACCGGTGCGGGAAAAATCGACCTGCTGGACGGCTCCGCCAGCGAGACGGTCATCATTAAAATCGCACAGTTGCTGAGCCAGTACGGCTTCTTCTTCGCGCTGGTCGCCGGCATCGTGCTGGCCGGAATCCTCGCCAGCACCATGTCCACCGCCGATTCGCAGCTGCTGGCCTCCGCCTCCTCCGTGTCCCGCAACCTTCTGGAGGAAGCCTTCGGCGTCAAGCTGTCGTCTAAAGCGAGCATCGTGGTAGCGCGCGTGACGGTGGTCGTCATCTCCGTGATTGCCGTCTTCATCGCCCTCAATCCGGACAGCTCGGTATTCCGCATCGTTTCCTTCGCCTGGGCGGGCTTCGGCGCGGCCTTCGGGCCGGTGGTGCTGCTTGCGCTGTTCTGGCGTCGCAGCAACCAGTGGGGCGCCCTGTGCGGCATGCTGGGCGGCGCGGCGATGGTCTTCGTGTGGAAGTTCCTGCTCAAACCCCTGGGCGGCGTATGGGGCATTTACGAGCTGCTGCCCGCGTTTCTCTTCGCCATTGTCCTCAACGTCGTCGTAAGCCTGGCTACCCCCGCGCCGGCGCAGGATGTGCTTGCCGAGTTCGACCTGGCCGCTTCCAAAACGAAGCTCGCCGGGGACGCGTAAGGCGCCGATACGACGGGCACGGCCGCGTCGATCGTACCGAAAAGCCGCCGGCTGCGTGCCGGCGTCTTTTCGGTTATTCGCTTAGGATGGTTTCGGCGGCCGGGCGGTTATGCCATTTTCAGGCGGTAGCCGCATTTGTAGACCGTTTCGATCCGATCCACGCCGAGTTTCTTGCGCAGGCGCTGCACGTGCACGTCCACCGTGCGCGTCTCCCCCATGCTTTGATACCCCCACGCCTTGCGCAGCAACTGCTCGCGGCTGATGGGCATATCCGGGTTTTCCATCAGAGCCAGCAGCAGCGCATATTCCTGCGCCGTGAGCTCCACCCGTTCACCGTCTAAAAGGGCCACCCTTTCCGCTTCGTCGATGGTCAGCTCCCTGAGCGGCTCCGAATGCCCCAGCAGCGCGCGCACCTTGGCCACGGCGGTTTTGGGCGAGAAGGGAATCATCAGCACGTCCGTCTGGCCGCGATACAGCGCCCGAAGATGGGTCGTCATTTCCTTATCGGCCGTCAGGAACAAAACGGGATACCCCAACGTCTGGATATGGCGGAAAAGTGGACGGCAAACAGACCATTTCATCCTCGCGTCCAAAATGACCAGCGCCGGTTCGTCGGGGGAGGAGGGCAATTTGCCAGAAGCATCGCAGCAGCTTACGCGATAGCCCTCTTTTTGCATCGACTGGGAAAGCTTGCGCGTTACGCCTTCTTCGGTACCGTAGATAAAAACCTTAGCCATACGATCACCTCTCTTGCTATTATGACGTTTGAAAGTGATGGTTTGTTGCACGAACTGTAAATAAGTTGTGACGGTACTGTGAATTGCAACAAGGTCCCTGCCTGCTTTGCGGGGCGCTCGGGAGGATGCGCAAAGCGCCCGCAACGGCGCCGTGAAGGCCGTTCGGGCCGCTGAAAAACGGATCGACGCGATATGAAGGCGGGTGCGGTTTTAGAGCATTCGACGGCGATCGACGGCTTACGGGCTTGCAGATGCAAGACGACGCATAAGGCAGGGTGGTGCAAAGCGGCGGGCGCAGGACGGAAGACGCCGGAGGACTCGCCTCACGCTATTCCTTTTTCCCCGTACCTTTCTTGCCCGGAACCGGTTGCGTTCCGGGCAAGAAAATCGGACCGATGCTAAAAAGGCATTGACAAAGCGCCAGGAATGCGTATAATATTCTTCGTCGGTCAAAATGACCGGAACTCCTAAAGAGACGTGCACCATTAGCTCAGTTGGTAGAGCACCTGACTCTTAATCAGGGTGTCTAGGGTTCGAGTCCCTAATGGTGTACCACCTGAAACCCTTTGAAATCAAGCATTTCGAAGGGTTTCTTTTTTGCTATTTTTGCTTAAAAAGGCCCTGAACCCCATTTTGAACCCTTTCGTTCACTTTTGCACGCAGCGCACGTGCCGCAGCCGCCTCGCGTTCTGCGGTTAAATGTGTGTAAATACGAAGGGTCATCGTCTGATCGGCGTGCCCCATCCACTTCTGTGCCGTCTTCAAGTCTATACCCGCATTATAGAGCATCGTACAGTAAGAATGCCGCAGATCGTGCGGCCGTATGGTGATATCTTGCCATGGCGGGAGATCGTCCGTTTTGTGGCCACTACGGCGGCCGTACCAGCGTTTTGAATCGCCGTTGCGTATTTCCCCCAGCTCAGCGATAAATCCATTCCAGGCGCGTCTGAACGAAGTTGCGGACATATGCCCGCCGGAGAGATCGGGCGCAACCAGACCATGAACCCCTTTGATTGCCTCTGCCAAAATATCCAGCATGGGAATAACACGAATGCCGGCTTCGGTTTTGGGATCGACCACGACCGGTTGATTGGCTTCGAATCGTATTGCCTCGCGCACGGTAAGTGTCATTGCCTCAAAGTCAACGTCACGATCGACATTGAGAGCCAGAACCTCGCCACGGCGAAGCCCGGCGTATAGCATACACATAACAGCCGGCATAAAGCGATGCTTACTCTGTAGGATCAATTCCCGCTCCCATGGTTCAATAGCGCGGTGTGTGCCTGCTTCACCCTTGGGAGGTTTTATTTTCCCACAAGGATTAAAAATAATCACGCGGTCATCGACTGCCGTTTGAAAAACACCTTTAATGGTTTGATTGAATTTGCTGATGTAGGATCTGCTCTTTCCGTTCAAAGAAGCATACACTTCCTGAATATCGGTTTTCACATAATCCTTCATGGGCCTATCCCCCGCCACCTGAATGAAGACATGCAGAATGTGCAAGATGTCGTTGTAATACCGCGACGATGCATTACCTTTGTATGCGTCTATCCATTTCGCGGCATATTGAGAAAAGAGCATACCTTCCGTTTCCGCACGTAAACCAGCATCCAGATACTTTTTGAAGGCATCGCGCTTTGCATAGGCTTCGGATTGCGTATCGCCATAGAATTGAACGCCCTTGTACTTGCACTTGAAACGTCCATCTTTTCGCTGTTTCAATGAGGCACGAGGCATTCAATCATCCTTTCATCAATTGACAAGATGGGTATTCTCACCCAAATTAGAGAACCCCTACAAGCTTATAGTATTCCAATGCCTTGGTCATGAACATATCAGATACATCAAACATTTCTGCAAGTTCCCACGGCTCAATAACGCCTTTTTTGAATGCCGCTCGGATCTCTCCGGGCGGCACAAGCCTATAGATGGCCCACTTGCTAGCCTGTTTCTCTGCACGGGAACTGATTTCATAGGGTGAGTAGCGGTCGTAGGTTCCGCCATATTCGCAGTGACCTAGTTCATGCGCCACTGTTTCTTTTTCTTCTCTGCCCATAAGTGCCTTTGAAATGACAACATGGCCATCCCCAATATCCAGTGTCATCCCCTTATTGGCTTTCATGCTCCTGTAGTAAACCCTGTGTCCATGAGCTTCCGCATAATTCATCAGTTCTTCGGTCGACATCGTACCCTGCTCCGTCGTAGGTCGTGCTGGTCTATCTCTTGCTCTCCTGTTCACGCACAAACTTTGCAAACCGTTTTACTTCTTCATACTGTTCATCTGTGATATGCGCCGGGTCAACCCCAAAAAGAGCAAACTTTATATCGTCGTCAGAAGTCGATCTATCATCAATGGTTTCCCCCATTAGTTCTGCAACTGATACGTTCAAGGCTTTTGCAATTCGCTCGACTGTTGATATCGAGGGGCTTTTTGTCGAGCTTTCAATGGCGCTTAAGCCTGCTTGTGAAACACCTGCAAGCTTAGCCAGCTTGTTTTGGCTTATACCTTTTTCCGTTCTGTATTCATGTATCTTATTCCCAATATCACTAGTCATCAATATCACCTCCTCGAAATCAATTCATTATCGGAATATCTATAGAAATTCTAACAGATAATTATCGAAATAGCTATTGACATGTTATCGATATAGCGTTACTATGTTATCGAATTAGCGATAACATTGGAGGTGATTAAATGCGCCTTTACACCGCACAGATACGCGCAACCAAAGGCTTATCGCAGAGTGACTTAGCAAGATTATCTGGGGTCAAGCAAGGTGTAATAAGCGATATCGAAAGTGGTCAAACTAGTTCCCCGCGCCTAGATACAGTCAAGAAACTCGCTGATGCACTTGGCTGTACCATCGATGAGTTACTAATCAGCTCATCCGAAGTCACGGCTCGATCACGATAATTATTTAGTCACCTTCCCTTCGCAATCTCATTATATCGAAAAGCAGGTGAACCAGATTGCCGGAATGCACGCATATCGATCTTGAAAACGCCAGAACCCGATTGAAAATGCCACGATGGAAACTGGCGGGGATGCTGGGCGTCTCAGAAAGTACTCTTGCCCGCTGGGAAAACGGCGAGATTCGCCCAGATCCCGACGACGTGGACCGCCTCGCTACGGCCGTTGGGGATCTTACCCTGTGGCACCGGTGGATGCTCAGCACGTATGACAGCTACCGCCGCCGGTACGTGGAAAGCATTGATCAGTCCCTGTCGGTGTCCATCGCGCGCAGCAAGTACGAGATGGAAGATGTGATGAACATCCAGAAGCCGGTAGAACGTGACGCCCTTGATGGCGTGATCGATGATCCGCGATTGAAAGCCAGCTATATAAAGGAAGTCCGGGAGGCTATCTCTGCGTTAACGGACACGCTGCAGCGACTAGACGCCAGCAAATAAACCAGAACCGAGGTGAACGACATGACTCCGTCCGGCCTGATGAACATCCGTGAAGCCGCTGATTATATCGGTGTGAGTGATCAGACGATCCGCAGATACATTACCTTGGGTCTGATTGCACCCACCAATATCGGCACCGGCCGGATTTTACCTCGTTGGGCCATCGGCATAAAGGAGCTGGACGCGTTCATCGAAAGGCGTACCCAAAAGCCCATATACGCGCAGGAAGCGTATCTCATGTTGAAATCCGAACGCAAGAGAAAATCTCTTCGGGATTATAACCTGCGTATTCCCCCACAAGGATTTGCCCCCGACGGTCTCCCCAATAACCGCAGGCCAGATACCCCTAAACCTCGCAAGAATTATATCCCGTCGTGGAAGAAGGAGGATCAAAGCAAATGATCGACCCGCAACAGACCCCTACCCCGGACGCCCTCGCCCAGTAGAAGCTCTAGTAGCGATATCCAGCTGAAGGAGGTCCCCCCTATGAAGGTTCAAGTGATTCTGAAAGGCATTGACGAGATCACGGACGGCGTACGGGCTGTGAACGAAGCCCGAGAGCTGCTGAAGAAATCAAAATTCGTCTTCTGCCTGCATGGTGATGATCCGATCCAAAAAGTGATCACCATCGACGGCGAGAGCACCGCGTTATGCCACACTTTCAAAGGCGTAGCGATTCGCCTGTTTGGGATTGATCAGCTCGACCAGATCGGCGACCAGCTGAACGAAAAGGCCAAAGAAATGCAGGTGCTGTTGGATGCCGCTTATCGGAAGCTTTCTGAAATGACCTGTGAAATCGATGCCCCTGTGGCTAACGCAGAAAGGAGCCGTGCCTAATGGATAACATTCAGCTCACCCCGGAATCCCTCGCCCGGCAGGAAATCCAGCGCCTGATCCGGCTGAACGACACGCTGCAGGCGGACGCGGATACGCCCAATATTGCCGGCATCGTGGGAATCGAGCGTATCCGGGAAACCTCGCAGACGATACTCGCGGTTGGCACCCGTATGTCGGCCATCGACCCGGAGGTGTACCTGGGCGAAGCCCGCAGGCTCCACGCGGTCAATGAGCAGCTGGAACCGATGGTGGCGCTTGATTCCATGTGGATGATCCCGATCCACCGTAACGCTGTCCTGATCGCGCAGCTGATGGAGGCAATCCCGCGTGCCGCGTTCCTTTTCAAACGTCAGGAATGGACGCACGAGTATGACAGCTAACGACGCCTACCGACGCTGGCACCGCGACCCGGACGCACTGCGCTGGACCTGCAGGGGGCTGCCCAACTGGTGCGTGTCCTCCACCTTCGTGCCGGATCGGCGCAGGGTGTACCGCCGGCAGTACTTCGCACAGTACCGGGGCGTGACGGTCGGCGAAGCCTCTGTCAGCTCGCAGCCGGAGCCGGTGATCGACGCGCTGGACGAGCTGCTGGGCAGGGAGTACCAGTCGCCCCCGTACATCTGGCATCAGGGAAGCCCTGAGACTGAATAACAGGAAAGGAGAACACCCAAATGAACCGTCAGACTTACCGGCATCTGGTTACCCGGGCTTATATTCGCAAACTGCTTATCACGCCCATATTGGCTATCAGGATGGCAATGCTGAAACTCGCCCTTGCGACGGGTGCTGTTGAAGGCCTGAAAGTAGAAGCTATCCCCGCTTACCATCTGAGCATGCCTCTTGCTGATCAGTTCCATATCTGCTTGCGCTCCTCGCATGGCAGGGTTTGCCTGACTGCGGATGTGCGAGCTGAAAAGGCTGACTATCAGGGGCTGGATGCTTACAGAATCAGCATCATGCGCGCTCGTTTCCCGGATCATGCAATATACACGCCCTGGATTCAACCGGATAAGGACGAACTGTTACAGTAATATCCTTCTTTTTCTTCATAACGTCAGAGAAGAATGCGGTACAAGTTCCTTCAACCCAAGCGCAACCTTGAAATATGAATCCAGCATTATTGACGTTTGAGCGTTTGCACGCCAGTATCATGCCTCGCATAGGACAGTCTTCAAACGAATCGCAGTCGTATGGACAATTCATTGGGAAAAAAGGAACCGCAACGTTATTCTTCTTCACTTGAAACACCTCGTAAATGAGAATTTTCTTCATTATACCACAGCCAACCTTTGAATGGTTTTAAGCAAGGAAGTGATTCAAATGACTAAGCGTGAAATACGCCGGGCGTTTCGAGACTATCCCGTGTGGCCGGTGAAAGCCAGAACCGCGCCCCCGCTGCCGCCGTTGAAGCTGCCGGAGAACTGGCTGACGCAGCAGCGACTCATGAAGCTTGACCGGATCCTGACGGTGCTGCTTCTACTGCTGACGGCTGCCATGATCATCCTGTCGCTGCTGAGCGTGGCGCAGGCGGAAGACAGCCCGACACGGCTGTACGTGACGGTGGCGGACGGCAGCTGGCTCAACGGCCGGCTGGAGCCCAACGCGCACAGCAGCGTGGAAGCCCGCTTTCAGGCCGGGGACACGGTGGACGTGTACGCGGTCAGCGGGACCTGGGCGAAGGTCGCCGGCGGCGAGTGCGGCTTCGTGTGGTGCAGTATCGACTACCTGAGCAGCACCGCCCCGGGCAATCCCCCGGAAACCTGCACGGTGAGCGCCGACGGCCGGGTGCGGGTACGCAGGACCCCGGAGAACGGCAAGACTGTCCGCTGGCTCAACGACGGGGACACCGTGACGGTACAGTGCCGCGTGGACGGCTGGGCGTACGTCGGGGACGGGTACGTGGACGAGCGCTATCTGAACGCAAACGAAAACGGACCCGCGCGGCAACGCGGATCCGTGAAATGAACCATGACTGCCGGGTACACAGTTCTCCCATATCTTACCATACACGAAGGAGGAAAAGCAACCGTGGATATCGCGATGCTTACCCTGCATATCAGCGGATTTAAGGGAATCCGTGACCTGACACTCGACCTCGGCGGCGCCAGCGCCCTGCTGTGCGGCGCCAACGGCACCGGCAAGACCAGCGTGTACGACGCGTTCCTGTGGCTGCTGTTCGGCAAGGACAGCCGGGGCACCCGCGCGGACGTCAAGCCGCTTGGTGAAGACGGCGCGCGCGTCAGCGGACGCGACTGCGAGGTCACGGCCACCCTGCGGGTCCGGGACGATACCGGCGAACGCACGGTGGTGCTGCGCAAGCAGTGGCGCGAGGTCTGGACCAAACCGAAAGGACAGGCGCAGCCCGTGTACGACCGGGACGAGACGTGCTGCTGGATCAACGAGGTACCCAGGAAGATTGACCGGGAGTATCTCCCGTACGTGCTTTCGCTCGTAGGCGAAGACGAGGATATCTTCCGGCTGCTGTCGCGCCACGACGCGTTCATGACGCTGGGTTGGGCGGAACGCCGCCGGATGCTGCTGAAGGTCACGGGCGGGGACGCCGACACAGCCCTTTTGCAGCTGCCGGAATACGCACAGATCCCGGCTATTCTGGGCGGCGAGGGCGCGGAAGACGCCAAGAAGCGCCTGCTGGGCCGCCGCAGGACGTATAACGAACAGCTTCGGCTGCTGCCCGCCCGGATTGACGAGCTGGAGCGTACGCTGCAGCCGGTGTCCGAAGCCGAGGCAACCGCAGCCCGGACGGAGATAGCCCGGGTGCAGGACGAACTGGCAGCCGTCGATGCGGAGCTGAGCGGCAGCAGCGAGACGGCGGCGCAGCTGGATACGCTGCTGACCCGCAAACGAAAGCTTTCGCTCCGGCAGATCGAACGCAAGGGCCGGCTGGAAGGCGACCGTCAGGGCGACCTGAACCGTGTGCGCGCACAGATCGCCGCCCTCCAACAGGAACGCCAGCAGGCCGACCGGGAGGACGAACAGACCCGGGCGCAGATCGCCCGCAATCAGGAAACGGCTGCGGACTGTGAAGCCCGCCGGGTCGACCTGCTGAAGCAGTATCACGCGTTTGCGTCGCAGGGCTATACGGAACCCGACCCGGATCCCCGCTGTCCCGCCTGCGGTCGACCGCTGCCGGAAGACCAGGCGGAAGCGGCGCGTACCCGGCACCGTAACGAATGGGAAGAACGCAAACAGGCGGATATGGCGGCCGTGATCCGGCAGGGCACGGAGAACCGGGAAGCACTGGCCGTCCTGACGGCGGAGAACGAAGCCGCGCAGGAGAAGCTCCGTACCCGGGCGGATACGGCGACCGGGATCGACACGAAGCTGGCCGCGCTGCGCCAGAACCTCAAGCTGCTGGAATCCCTGCCCCTCGACGCAGAGGCGGATCCGGACTATGCGGAGACGACTGCGGCGCTCAAACAGGTGGAAGCAGAGATCGCGGCCATGGGCACCGAACCGCGCCGGGAGGCGCTGCGGGCGCAGCGGATGGAAAAGCAGGCGGCGCTGGAGGAACCCGGAGCGGTTCTGGCACGCGTCGAAGAAAGCCGGCGCATTCACGCCCGGATCGAAGAGCTGCACCGGGAGAAAGCCGAGCTGGGCGGCAAGCTGGCCGATACGGAAGCGCAGCTTGCGCTGCTGGGCCGGTTCGTCGGCGCATGGTGCTCCGCAATGGAGGAGCATATCAACGCGTGCTTTGACACCATCCGCTGGCAGCTGTTCAGTTTCGACAAGAGCGGTAATCTCCACGACTGCTGCGACGCTACGGTGAACGGCGTACCCTACGGCGCCGGTCTCAATCACGCTGCGGAGATCAACGCGGGGATTGAGATGATCCGGGTATTGAGCCGTGCTTACGGGGTAACGGTCCCGTGCTTCGTGGACAACGCCGAAGCGGTGAACCAGGTAACCCTCACCGACGGGCAGATGATCCTGCTGAAGGTGACGGAGGACCCGACGCTGACCCTGACGCGGCTTACGGACGAACCCGCCCAGGCGACGGCGTAAACCCATGGAAAGGAGCAATCAGGATGGCAGTCAAGACAGAACCCAAAACGGAACTGGCCGAACGGAACCAGACCCCCGGCGAGCGCTTCACCCTGGCGGTGGAGCGGCAGTTCGCGGGGGAGGTAGGCAACCTGCAGTTCGGCCCCTATGAGAAATCCCTGGCACAGCATCTGTTCATTCGGGTGGATGCCGTGCTGGCCGAGGCCGACGCCCAGCGCCGGCCGGACGCCGCGCCCGTCGTGTGGGGCAATGTGAACATGACCAGGCTGGCGATCGACGCGGTGCACCGGGTGCAATTGGGCGTGGATGCCCTGATCCCCGGAAGCCTGTACCCCATTGCCTACTATAACAGCCGGACGAAGAAGTACGACCTCGACCTGCGGGTAGGCTACCGGGGCGAAATGCTGTACAAGATGAACGCGTCGGCCCGGCCGGTGCGCAACGTACGCATTGAGCTGGTGTACGACACCGACGAGTTCACCGTGTACAAGGCCGGTGTGACCAGCCGGATTGAAGGCTACGACTTCCGCATCACGCAGCCCTTTGACCGGGGACAGCTGGTCGGAGGCTTCGGGTACATCGAGTACGAGGACGAACAGGACAACGTGCTGGTGGTGCTCAGCCGGGCCGAGATCGACAAGTTCGCCGCGCGTGCCCAGAGCCGGAAGTTCTGGGAGCCGTGGTACGAGCAGATGGCCTACAAGACGATCGTGCACCGCACAATGGACCGGATTGTGCTTGATCCCAAGAAGATCAACGCGGCGGCGCTGGCACGGGTGGAAGCAGACGAGCAGCGGGCCTTTACGCCACCGGAGGAAGCGCCGGCGGTGCAGGAAGCCCAACCGCTGGAGCTTGCCCGGGAGGACGCGCAGGTCGCGGATGCGTCCGACGCGGCGGACCCCTTCTGATGCAGCTTACCGTGATCGCGACGGGCAGCACGGGGAACAGCTACGCGCTGGAAGCCGATCATCAGATTCTGCTGTTGGACGCGGGGCTGATCGCCACGAAGATCCTGCGGGGGATCGACTTCCGGATCCGGGACGTGGTCGGGTGTCTGGTAACCCACGAGCACCGGGATCACTGCCGGGGCGTGGAACGGCTGAACGCGCTGGGCGTGCGCTGTCTGGGCACACCCGGCACCTGTGCCGCTGTCCCCGGGCTGACGCCGGCCGGGCAAAAGCCGCTTACGCTGGGACCGTTCCGGGTGCTGCCCTTTGCGGTGCTGCACGATGCGGCCGAACCCTGCGGCTGGCTGGTGACCCACGTGGGCACCGGCGAGCGGCTGCTCTACCTGACCGACGCGGCGGCGGTGTACAACACCTTCCCGGGCGTGCACGACTGGCTGGTGGAGTGCAGCTACATGGACGCGCTGGTGACCGAGGAGAACACCCCGGCGGTGCTGCGCAGGCGGCTTTCACAGACGCACATGAGCCTGCGGAAACTGTGCGAGGTTCTGGAGGCCAACGACCTCCATGCCTGTCGGAAGATCGTGCTGTGTCACGGCAGCCGGGAGCGGCTGGACCCGGAGGAAGCCCGGGACACCGTGGCGCGGCTGACCGGAAAGCCGGTTACGGTCGCTACGGCGGGGCTGACAATCCCGCTGGGACTGGAGCCGTTCTAGCCGCTATCCGTGATTGACGTTGTAACCGCAGGAAACCGTTACCGGTCTGTGTCCAGTTTCATCTCACGGATACATCTCCGGCATACCTGCTTCCCTTGCAACAGTACGAAATCAGTCGTTACTGAGCCGCAAAATATACACCCTGGCTCATACTTGCGCAAGACAATGGCGTCACCGTCTATGAAGAACTCTAACGAATCCTGATCTCCGATTCCCATTTCATTTCTGATTTCTTTTGGCAGCACGACACGTCCAATCCGATCTGCGTTCCGCGTTAAGCCGGTGGCTTTCATTTCAGCATATCTCCCTTTCCCATTTATACTATATATTACCATAGTCATAGCCTTCAGGGAACCTTTTTTCCACCGGATATTGATTTGTAAAGGAGGTTATCTCATGAACCATCAGGAGCACACCGGAAGCGCGGTTGAAGCCATCCGGCTTAACGCCGCCGCGCGGGAGATTCACCAGAATGCGGTCAACCATGGCTGGTGGGACGATACCCGCAGTTTCCCGGAGATCCTCGCGCTGGTGCACAGCGAGTTGTCCGAAGCGCTGGAAGAATACCGGGACGGGCGGCCCATGGTCTACGCGGACAACCTGGACACGTTAACGCGGGTCACCGATCCGCAGGCCTTCCGCCCCACGGACAAGCCGGAGGGCATCGCCATTGAGCTGGCGGACGCGGTGATCCGGATCCTCGACTACTGCGGGCATGCCGGGATCGACCTGGATACGGCGATCCGGGTCAAGCATCGCTACAACCTGACCCGCGCCTACCGCCACGGCGGGAAGCGCGCCTGACCGCTGCTCCCCACCGGGGGAGCCATGCGGGGGTCGCTCAGTGGCAGAGCGCCGGTCTTCCAAACCGGTTACGGGGGTTCGATTCCCCTCTCCCGCTCCATGGGAGGACATTTTCTCCCCGTAAAGTCGCCCGGATTGCCGGCGGAAAGGAGAAGCACTGTGAAGATCGACACGCATCGCGGAGCACCGAAACAAAGAAAGGATGCTCTTGGACGACGGATGTGCCAACCGGAATCGCTGCGAATGCGGTGGAACACGGCAGCGGGCGGCGGCTAGTAAGCGGAGAATGGACAGGAGGTGCTTCCATGGGCGAGTCGGTTACGGGAACGATCGTCAAGGCGGATCCGTCGGGACTGACGGTACACGTGCCGTATGCGAACTGGGAGCGCTTCTGTATCCGCCGCTACGAGGACGTGGAGGTGCTGCTCACCGACGGGCGACAGATCACCGTCAAGCAGCGCAACGCCATCCACGCCATGGTGCACGACATCACGGAGTTTACCTGCGGGTTTGCCTGGAAACCGCACGTGTTTAACAAAACGCTTGCGGAACTGGAGTTGCAGTATGTGCTCGCGCTGAATGACGATGAGCAGGTGCGCTATGCGCTGACGCAAAACTACTGCCGGCTGACCGAGACGCCGCTGTTCTCCCTTTCGCCCAGGGCGGTGAATTGCGCCGACGAGACTACGGCCCGGGAGTTCCTGGGGTGGCTGATCGACCTGTGCGTCGAGCACGCGATTCCGGTCGGCGGCTGCCTGCTGGATCGTGCGGAGGACATCGGGCGGTATCTGTACGCCTGTCTGGCGCACAGGCGCTGCGCGATCTGCGGCCGGAAAGCCGACCTGCACCACGTGGACACCGTCGGCATGGGCCGCAACCGTCGGGAGATTACCCACCTGGGCATGCGGGCCGAGAGCCTGTGCCGGGTCCACCACAACGAGGCCCATGCGCTGGGCCAGCGAACCTTTGACCACCGTTACCGCCTGTTCGGCATTGCCATGGATGAACCGCTGTGCCGGATACACCACCTGAAATACCGGGAGGATCCATGATGGACGACAGAAGCGAGCTGACGGCCTTTATCAGTCTGCTTGAGGGATGGTCTCTGAGTGCGTGTGAGATTGCTTTGTGGCACGCTTTGCGTGACGTGAGCATCCAATGCGGGCGCTCTGCGGGACTGTCGATAGCGACCGGAAGGCTGACGGTGCTGACCGGCTTCAGCAAGAAATCAGTGGAACGCGCCCGCGACCGTTTGCGGGACCTCGGCGTGATTCAATGGAGTTCCAGAACCGGACGCAAATCGGCCGTATACACGATGAACAGCCTTGTGCGTCACCGTGACGCACAAACTACCCCACAAGGTTACCCACAAAGTACCCCACAAACTACCCCACAAGGTACCCCTATAAATACTACGACGGTTATTAACCGTGGACGTAACTTACCGCGTCACGGTGACGCACAAACTACCCCACAAAGTACCCCACAAGCTACCCCACAAAACGGGGCGTGGCTGAGCGACGACGAGATTACCGCTGCGGGCGACGAGCAGCGGCGGATGGACGAGGTGTTTCAGCGGGCCGTGGACATCGGGATTCCCAACACGACCAGCGACCTGCTGCGCTGCGGCGAGCTGATAAGCCAATACACACCGGAATGGGTGGAGGAGGCCCTGCGGCGCACCGCCGGGCGGCCGGCGTCCGCACGCTGCTGGGGGTACGTGGAAGGCGTACTGCGCAACTGGGCGGCCAGGGGCGGTATCGACGACGCGGAGAAACCTGCCCAGTCCGCAGAAGCGGAGCTTCAGGCGCAGGAAACGCGCCGGCGGTTCCAGGAGCAGAGCGAGCGCATTTTACGGGGAGAGTATGACGCATGATCGCCATGTACAACCACGACGACGAGAAGTACCTGATCGGGGCGCTTTTGCAGGACGCGGATCTGCAGCGTGAATTACCGGGGCTTCCGGACGACCTGATGCACGATCCCCAGCACGAGATCATCCTGCAGGCCATGAAGACGATGCAGGCGGACAAGCAGCCCATTGAGGCGCTCAGCGTCGGCAACCACATCAGCGCCGGGCAGCACGGAACGGACCCCGCCGTGACGGTATACCTGCTGGAGTGCTTTCGCTACTGCCCCACGACCGCCAATATCCGCCACTACATCGCGGAGCTCAAACAGCTGCGGGCGCTGCGTACCGCCTACCGCATGGCCAACACCTTTTGTCACCGGCTGACCGAAGGCGAGGCGCTGGACGTATGCGTGGACGAGCTGCGCAACCAGCTGCGGGAGGCCAACCAGCCCAAGGGGCGGATCGTTCGCATGGACCGCGTGGCGGCCTGCGCCTACGACTACGTGGAGAAACGCGCCGAGGGCGCGATGATCGGGCTGAGCACGTACTTCCCGGACTACGACCGGTTTACGGGCGGGCTGTTTGGGGGCGAGCTGACGGTGATCGGGGCACGCCCGGCGGTGGGCAAGTCCGCCTTCGGGATGGAGATTGCGCTTAACGTCGCGCGGCACGGCAAACGGGTGCTGGTGTGCAGCCGGGAAATGAACGAGCTGCAGTATGGGATTCGGCTGGCTTCGAACCTGTCGGGACTCAACGGCATGCAGCTGAAGAACGGCGAGATCGGCGACAACCAGTGGGAGCCGCTCAACGAGGCGCTCAACGAGATGGCCAAGCTGCCAATAGCGTTCAGCTTCGACGCCTACACCGTGGAGGACCTGCGCAGCGTCGTACAGCACGAGCTGGATGCGGCGGGGGTGGATCTGCTGGTGGTGGACTACCTGCAGCTGATGAGCACGCAGAAGAAGAGCGAGAAGCGCTATCTGGAAGTGGGTGCGGTAAGCCGGGGGCTAAAAACCATGGCGCTGGATTTCAACATCCCGGTGATTGCGCTGGCGCAGGTCGGCCGGCAGAGCGTAGGCAAAAGCGCGCCCGGAGGCGCACGCGCGGCGACCTGTCCCGTGATGAGCGATCTGCGGGAAAGCGGGAACATTGAGCAGGACGCGGACGTGATCGCCTTTCTGCACCGGCCGGAAGCGGAGAGCGATCCGGACATGATCGAGCGGGACCAGGGCACGCGCAAGGCGCTGGAAGCCCGGGGACGGCAGTACCTGATCCTGAAGTTCGACAAGCAGCGCATGGGACCCCGGGGCAGCTTCGGGATGGCGTTTGATCCTTCGCGGATGCAATTCACCTGTCTGGACAGGAGGAACGGCGGATGATGTGTTTTACGGTGCCCGGGAAACCGGAGGGCAAGGCCCGGCCGCGCATGACGCGATCCGGGCATGCGTACACGCCGGAGCAGACGCGGGCCTACGAGGAGCGGATCCGGCTGGCGTACCGGACGGACTGCCGGGGCAGCGTACCTTTTGCGGCCGGGGTACCGGTGCAGGTCGTGATTCTGGCGTACCATGCGATTCCCCGATCGGAAAGCAGACGGCGGCGGGAGAAGATGCTGTGCGCGGAGATCCTGCCGACGGTGAAGCCGGACTGGGACAACGTGGGCAAGGCGGTATGCGACGCGCTCAACGGGCTGGCCTGGCACGACGACGCGCAGGTCGTGGAGGCGCGGGTGGTCAAACGCTACGGCATAGCGCCGCGCATTTGGGTACAGATCCGTGAGGCAACCGAGGAACCCTTACGGGGAAAGGAGCCGGCGGATGGGATATAACGATGCAAAAAGGGAGGGCTGTCAATGACGATACTGAACACCTATGCAGAACCGGGCGAGATCCTCGCTTTATGGTTTATGATGATCCTTCTGGGCCTGATCGCAGGGGTTTACTGCTGGGCTGACTACAACACAACGTTAGCCAGCGTCCTGGCCACGTTCTTAGTGGTCGGTGTACTGGGTTGCATTTTCTGGACGCCGTTTGAAACCCGGTACGAGTGCCTGTTCGACAAGGGCACCTCCTACACGGAAATTTCCGAGCACTGGAACGTCGTGGAGCAGCGCGGCGACATCTGGGTTGTGACCGCGAAGGAGGGCGCCGATGCGACGGATACGGCTATACGGTAAGTGGGTGCGGCTCACCGTCCAACTGGCGCGGCTGACGGTACGCTACACCTTCTGGTCGTGGATCTGCAGCGCGGCCGGCTGGCTTCGGGATCACAATCCGTTTGGAGGGATACAGTGCATGGCGGAACAACGAACGATTCAGGCACAGCGGTATCTGGAAGACTATCGGGTGCTGGTGACCCGGCGGGACGCCTTACTGGCTGCAGAGAACGAGCTGCACGCCGCGGCTGAACAGGTCGGCCTTGACGAGGCGCCCGGCGAGAAGACCATACGAACGGCGATGGAGCACGTGGGAGAAGCACTCACCGTACGGATGGTCCTGCTGGAGCTGATGGAGGACGAGCGGCTCAAGACGCTGCTGTACCTTCGCTACATCAACGGGCAGGAATGGGAACAGGTCGCCCGGGAGATGCGGATCTGCAGGAGTCGGGCTTTCGGCTTACACCGGGACGCCCTGAAGGCTTTCGGGGAGATCCTGCGAGAGACTCCGTAACATCGAAAGCCCGCCGACCTGTTGGAGCAGGCCTGCGGGTAAGCGTTTCCTGTATCGCTTGTATGATAGCTTTATTATACAGGAGGCGCGGCGAATGGTCAACATGACGGAACTATGCGAGGAGAACAGCGGGCTGGTGTACACGGTGGCGAAACGATTCCGGTCTGCCTGTGCAGCGGATCGGGCCGTTGACCTGGAGGATCTCGCGCAGGCCGGGTACATCGGATTGATCGAGGCGGCGCGTACCTACGACGAAAACAAGGGTGCCTTCTCCACCTGGGCGATGCTTTACATCCGCAATGAGATGCGGGCCGTGCTGGGACTGCGGCAGAAGCGTCCACCCATCGATCAGGGCGCGCTGTCGCTGGATGCGGAGATTGGGGAAGACATCACGCTTTCGGATACCATCGAGGCAACCGACAACACCGAGCAGGCGACGGATCAGGCGGAGCTGGTGCGGGTGGTACGGCAGACCGTGGCAGCACTGCCGGCACCGCAGAACGAGCTGGTGCGGCGTCACGACCTGCAGGGGCAGAACCTCTCGGCAGCGGGTCGGGCATGCGGGATGACAGCAGCCGCCGCGAGCAGCGCCTACGTCAAGGCGCGGGAGAACCTGTACCGGAACGCAAGCCTGAAGGCGCTGGCTGAGGCGCACCGGCTGGATCAGCGGACGCGCTGGCACAAGCAGGTCGGGCTGGAACAGTTTCGCAGTACGTGGATGAGCAGCACGGAAGCGCTGGTGTTCTGGCGGGAGGTCGAACGCCGGAAAGCGGAGAGGCTCGCTGCGCGGGCCGCTGGCGGGGCTGGGGCGCGTGTTTCGGGTTCTGGGCTGGGAAACCTACCCGAAGAACTGAAACGCGTCAGAGAGGCTGTCAGGGGCCAAGACGAGTGTGCGGTGCTCTGCACGGGTGGGCGGTGATGAAGATGCCGAGAAAGAGAACGCCGGAATCGGAAGCACGGACAGTCATGAAAGCGCTGGGGATCTACAAGCCGGAGTTCGAGCCGATGATCCGGGCGTATGCGCAGGTACGGGAGCAGTACGATATCCTGACGCAACGCTTTGAGGAATCCGGGTACGACTTTGAGGTGGAGACGAACACAGGCACCAAGAAGGCGCCGATCGTCACCACGCTTGAGAGCCTGCGCAAGGATGTGCTGGCTTATGCCGGACAGCTGGGAATGACGCCGGCGGGGCTTAAGAAGCTGAACGACGCGGCGATCACGTCGCCGAAGCCGTCGGTACTGGCAGACGCCTTGCGAAGCCTGGAAGGGAAGCGGTGATACAGCTCTCCCTTTTTGTTCCGTATCTGTACCGATATGGTCCGTACGGTTCCTTTCTGTTCCCGAATTGTACCGCATGAAGTTACGATAATGGCAGGGGCTACACCGATTGGGACACCGCTGCCATGGTCAGCGCCGGATCCGACAACCGCACACGCAGCGCGACGAAGAAGGCAGGCATTGCTTGTCTTTTCTTCTTTGCACAGAATTTGGGTATCCCCCCCTCTTAACCGTTTTTATGAGAGGGTCCCACGACCGGAAGAGGTGACCCCTTTTCCCTCCCCGGCGGATTTTCGGGGAAAAAGGGGTAAACTATTCTTTTCGTAGCCAGTACACAATACCACCAACCATGAGCCAATTAAAATAGGTACTTATAATGGCATAAAAAGGTCACACAAGGCGGATCAGAAATCAGTTTTTCACCGGCTGTTCATTGCTGAACTGCTGTTTTTTCTCTGCACTTAAAAGCATTATGGATAGCAATGTCATTGTAACACTATGCCAAGTATAGATAAGGAAAAGCATTTCGGAAGATTCTTAAAATTGTGTAAACCACCACCATATACCAGGCCGTAAGATGGACAGGTGTTTGAA
Organism: uncultured Oscillospiraceae bacterium; assembly: GCA_964640955.1. Lineage (GTDB taxonomy): Bacteria > Bacillota > Clostridia > Christensenellales > Aristaeellaceae > CAXXOK01. The sequence continues at coordinate 57,624 of CAZXJI010000020.1, forward strand.
AGGTGTGCTATAATATGCCGTAAATTGTAAATATATTCTAAGCAAATGGTATGTCGGCATATTATGGAGGTGAGCGTTTCCCGATGAAAGGGATCATCCTCGCGGGCGGAGCGGGAACCCGGCTGTATCCGCTGACAATGGCGATATCCAAGTAGCTGTTGCCAGTGTACGATAAGCCCATGATCTATTATCCCTCACAGAATTTGGTAGACCTAATTCGTACCCATACAGGTTACAGTAAGATGGCAATCTGCCTCGGCTTTGATCGTTCAGGTTGCGCTTATCGATATACTTCTGATTGTATCTCTCTGAAATACGAGGGAGGCAAGATGCTGCGTTTATATCGTCATGCTTGTGAGTCACATCATCAATGTTATTCGAACGGAAAGTGGATGAAGAATTTCCAGCATATACTACTTGTTCTGTGGGTATATGTAGGGTATCGTTTGGCAATAAATTGAAAATGATATAAGTGTTGTGGAACGGGAATATGGGGCACAATATATAGTATGCATTGATGTAAACGACCACAAAATGCAGTGCATTTGTGCAAAATGCCCGAGAATATGGCCAATACAAGGCAATACTTTGTGCAATATCAACAAAAACAATCAACATCTAGTGTTGTTGTATAGGGAGAGGGAGAGAATAAAAATGCGGCCGAAAACGTGGATTATGCAGAAAACAAGCTATAATATGAAACCGTCCACAAGAATTGCGTTTGGAGTTAAAAAAACGTTAGCCAGACATTGTGGATTTTTACTAACATGGTTGCGAAAATTGAAAAACAAAGGCAGAGGACTAGCAGAGAAAAGAGGGATGAATAGATGATCGTGGTCCATATAGAATCTGGATTGGGCAACCAGATGCTTAGTTATTGTGAGTTACTTGCGGCGCGAAAAACAAATCCAACCCAAGAGGTTTTTATCGAAACGCTCGTTTACGATATTCCGGAGTGCGACAAGACGATTCGGCAATGGAACGGTTATGAACTGGAAAATGTATTTCAGATTCACGAATGCAATATCCGAGATCGGTTTACCCCAACCGAATGGAAAAATATCATCGCAGAGGTAAAGAACACGGAGTTCTGGGCAAAAAACTGGAATTATCCAGTTTACATCACTTCTGTCCTAAATCGTCATGGTTTTAGGTTGGAAAACATTAGAGGTGATTTTGAGGCACCCAACACATGGCTGATGACCAGTGAATCTCAGTCATGGAAATCCAAATTAAAAAAAACATATATCGGTTATTATTTGAAGAGGCTACAAAAATGGATAACTTATCGAACCGATTTAAAGAATATTGACGAAACCGCTTCGACCTATCTGAAAACAGATAGCGATATCTTTACTGGTCAGCGGCTGTGCTTTAAATTTAAGCATAACCAGATTGAAAACATAGAAGAAGAAATCAGACAGTCCTTTCAATTTCCCGAGATAAGAGATGGCTCAAGCATTTATTTTGGGAGAAAAATTCATTGGCAATGATGCCTGCGCCATGGTACTGGGCGATAATATATTCTATGGTAACGGCTTTGTGAGAACCCTGAGAGAAGCGGTGATCAATGCAGAGCAAAACGATCATGCTACGGTATTTGGGTATTATGTGAATGACCCGGAGCGTTTTGGCGTTGTGGAGTTCAATGAAAAGGGAAATGCGATATCGATAGAAGAAAAACCCGCGCAGCCGAAGAGTAATTATGCTGTGACAGGACTATATTTTTATCCTTCCGGCGTATCTGCAAATGCTAATCAGGTAAAGCCCAGCGCCAGAGGCGAGTTGGAAATTACCACGCTGAACGAGATGTACCTGAATGCTTTGTTGCTGGATGTACAACTACTCGGACGCGGCTTTGCTTGGCTGGACACCGGCACAATGGACAGCTTGTTGGAAGCCGGCGCATTTGTACAGATGCTGGAAAAGAGGCAGGGTATCAAAATTAGCGCGCTAGAGGAAATAGCCTATAAATACGGATGGATTGATAAAGAGAAGCTGCTGGAGTCTGCCAAACTCTATACACTATATAATGTATAGAACATTTATTCTTATACTACATCTTGTGTTCTCCCTTTCCCATATCAACAACACTTGGTGGAGTCGCGGGGAGGACAAATACAATATGTAGTATATCGCCGTTTTTTATGCCGCAATATATAGATGTCCTCCCCTTTGCCCCTCAACATCCCGTGATGTCGTCAAGGCGATAAAAGGGAGGACAAAAAAATAGCGCCCCACCAGGACGCCGAAAGCAGTTCAATTATTCAGATTTTCTTGTGGCAAGGGGGCAGCGCGGAGTCAATTCCCTCAAGGTTCTCCCTATCCCATGCCAACCTCCTGTGTTGCTGTAACGGCTTAAAAAGGGAGGACAATTCAGTTTATCTGCTATTCCGGCATCCCGTTCGCCCGCTCTCCCTCTCTGCCATCCACAACCTATGATGTCGTAACAGTCGTAAAAGGGAGAATATCCGTTCAGCCGCGACTTCATTATTTCACGGTAATTCGCTCC
>CAZXJI010000021.1:0-48898 GCA_964640955.1 uncultured Oscillospiraceae bacterium
TGGTACCGCTTGAAAAGCGAACACAGTCGGTTCGCTTGGGAGGCGGAGGCTCTGCCCTGCCGCGCTGCGGGTACATGCGGAACGCAAAACATTGTATGATAACCGTTCCCGAATGTCAAGGCGAGGCAAATCGGCCATTCATAATTAGGTGTAAATCGGCCATTCATAATTAGGCAAATCGGCCATCCACCGGCCGTGCAGCCAGACCCCTGGTTACACTTCGCGCTCCACGAAATGGTCCGGGTATGTATCCCAGTACTTCCGGTAGGGCTCGGCGCCCGGGTCGCGAAAATTCAGCTGGTACAACCGGAAGGCGACGGGGATGTTTTTGGGCTGCCACTGCTCCCAATAGGTGTATTGGTAGATCATGCCCAGCTTTTTCATCACGGCGCCGCTGCGCGGGTTGTTCACGTCGTGGGTGGCGGTAAGGTAAGGGTAACCGGCGTCACGTATTCTTTCGGCTACGGCCGTCGCCGCTTCGGTTGTAAGCCCGCGATGCCAATAGTGCCGGTGCAGGGCGTAGCCAAAATCGCAGGAATCGTCGTCCGCGAGCCACACGTAGCCGATGGGCCGGGCGTCCCCCTGCAGGCACACCGCGTAGCGGTAGGCGGAAGGCTTATGGTAATACAAAAGGAACCGGTCGTTCAAAAACGCCCGCGCTTCGTCCATGGTTTGCAGCGGAAACCACGGCAGGTAGCGGTTGGTTTCCACGTCGCCCAGCCATTCCAGCACGGCCGCCGCATCGCTTTCGGCAAACTTGCGCAGGTGCAGCCGCGCCGTGCGCAGCTCGGGTGTGTTTTCATTACGCATGGGCATCCCTCACGGCCATCCGTCCGGCTTACTTCGCGCTCAGCAGCGTATCCAGCACGCCGCGCAGCGCCGGCACATCCCCGTCGAAACGGTAGGCGCTCCAGCCAAGGGCGCGGGCGGTGGCACAGTTGTCCGGGTTATCGTCGATAAACAGGCATTCGTCCGGCACAAGCCCGTAGCGCTCCGTGAGAAGGCGGTAGATGGCCGCGTCGGGTTTGATGATCTTTTCGTCCGCGGAGAAAAGCACGCCGCTGAAGCGCTCGATATGCGGGATGATCGCGCGGCGCCGGCTGACCAGCGTGCCCGCGTTGGACAGCAGGTACAGCCGGAAGCCTCCGGCAAGCAGCTCCGTCACCACCGCGCTCATGCCCGGAATCGGCGTGAGGATGTTTTCCGGCATGCCGTCCAAAAGGGCGTCGATCAGCGGCCGCAATGCCGGATCGGCCAAGCGCGCTTTCGCGTGCCGGCCCAACTCGTCCAACTCGATGTTGCCCTCGTCCACCCGTATCCACTCGGGGTGCGAAAACAGCGTGGCGTTCAGCGCCTGCGCCCCCGCCTCGTCCGGCGCAACGGCGCGACAGGCGACGAGGGGGTGGTAATCCATCAGCACCATGCCCATATCAAAAACCACGTTGCGGATCATGGTCGGCCTCCTTCCCGCTCAAAGCCGGGAAATCCCAACCATTCTACCATACCGCACCCGCCGCGGCAACCCGCGAACCGCATCAGGACGTTCACCCCAAACGAAACGCCGGCGAACGCGCCCCAATCGGGTACGTTCGCCGGCGCCGGTTTCCCTGAGAAGGCTTACGCCTTCTTGCGCACGGGCAGCCAGATTTCGCTTTCGTAATCGGGCAGGGACATGTCGCCCTCGGTGTAGATTTCGATGTTCACGCCCTCCGCCAGGTCGTACTCGGTGTTGTTGGGCAGCCACTCGGTGAAGATCTGGCGGTTCACCTTCTGGATGGCCTCCGGTATCGGACCCACGGAGCGGAACTTGGCCCACGTATGCGCGGCGATCGTGCGCTTCTCGAAGGGCTCGGGCACGGGGGCGTCCGGCTCGCAGAAGGAGCCGATCATGTAGGTGAACTCGGGGCTGTCGTCTTCGTCGAAGCATACGCCCAGCACGCCGTGCGCCTTTTCGCACAACCCCCGCTCGAAGAACTCGCCCCAGAACTTGGGGATCTCCGCAAAGGCTTTGTCGTAACGGAATTTGCGGGCATAGCCCAGCACGGTCAGCTCGCCGATGTCTTCCAGAATGTAATCCATAATGTTTCCTCCCGTCAGCTTGACTTGAATTTGAAGGGGATTCAGGTAACGCAGCTGCACGCGCGTGCGCTGCGCGGCCGAGGGCGTTACGCCGTGGAAGCGCCGGAACGCCTTCTGGAAGCTTTCGGGGGTCTCGTAACCGTACTTGAGCGCCACGTCGATCACCCTGCCGCCCGTCGCCTGCAGTTCCTGCCCGGCGGCCGAGAGCCTGCGCATGCGGATGTAGTCCGCAAGCGACATGTCCGTAAGCAGGTAGAACAGCCTTTGCAGGTAGAAGGCGGAGTAGGCGCTCAGCCGTGCCAGCGTATCCACGGAGAGGCTCTCATCCGTCAGGTGTTCCTCCACGTAGCGCAGCGCCCGGTTCATACTCTGGATCCATTCCATGCTTCCCCGCTCCCTTCCCCGTCAGCATAGCGCACTCCGACAGGAAAAGCCTGTCATATCTTGCACTCGTCTGTCCGATAAAAAAGCGCGGGCGGCTGCGGCCCCGGCGGGTCGCGGTCGCCCGCGTGAAAAGGCCTGCTCAGCGAACGGAGAAAACGTAGCTGGTCTTGGTATAGTACGTTTCCTGGGGACGCAGGACGAAGCTGGGGAAAAACGGCTGGTGGATGGCGTCGGGATAGCGCTGCGTTTCCAGGCACAGGCCGCTGTACGCGTGGTAGCGTACGCCGCCCTTGCCCGTCTGGTGCAGACCCTGCCCGGTATACACCTGCACGGCGGGCAGGTCGGTGATCACGGTCATTTCCCGCCCGGTCTTGGGGGAATACAGAACGGCGATGCGCTTGGTCTGCCGGTCGCCTCCCGCGCAGTAGTTGAAGTCCACGCCGCCGGCGGCTTTCATGTCGGGATTGCCGTCGGTCAGGGCCAGCACGTCGCCCACGCGGGTGGGTTTGGTGAACCCGTAAGGCACCTCCGCCGTCGGGATCAGCTTGCCGTTGGGGATCAGCCCCTCGCCCACGGCGGTCACGTAATCGGCGAACACCCGAAGCTCCAGGTCGCGCACGTCGGGCGCGTCGTGCCCGTCGAGGTTGAAGTAGGCGTGGTTGGTGAGGTTTACGATGGTGGTCTTGTCGGTTACGGCGCTGTACTCGATGCCCAGCGTGTTGTCGTCGCCGAAGGTGTAGCGGACCGTGACCGAAAGCTTGCCGGGGAAGCCCTGGTCGCCGTCGGGGCTGACGAGCGAGAGCGTCAGGGTGTCCGTGCCGTCGCCCTCGGCGGGCTCGGCCTTCCACATGCGGATAGCGAAGCCCTCGAAGCCGCCGTGCAGGCAGTTTACGCCGCCGTTGTTGGCACCCAGCGTGTAGGTTTTGCCTTCCAGGTCGAACTTCGCCCCGGAGATGCGGTTGCCCACGCGGCCGACGAGCGCGCCCATGCTGCCGCTGTCGGCGGTGTAGGCCGTGGCGTCGTCGTAGCCCAGGTTCACGTCGTCCAGCGCGCCGTTGCGGTCGGGCACGACGATGCGGGTTACCACGCCGCCGAAATCGAGGATGGACACGTACGCGCCGCTGTGGTTGGTCAGCGTATACTCGGTAACGGGATACCCGTGCTGTTCCTTGCCGTATGGTTTTTTGGTGATGCTCATGGCATGCGCCCCCTTCGATAATAGGCCGGCCGTTGAAACGGGACAAAATAAACCGGCGGCCGAACCGCCTGATACGCTACGCACAGTATAGCGCAACGCCGTGTGCGGGTCAAGCCGGAAGCGAAGACGGGGGAAGCGTCCGGGCCTTCGCCTTCGCCTTGTGTGCCCGCCTGCGGTTGTGGTATACTGGGCCGTCGATAAGGATTCATTCCGGCCTGATTCCCGCTGTTTTTTCATGAGAAAAGGAAGATGGTATGCACGCGATGTCCCGTACCTTCCGCCGGCGTACGGCGGCGCGGCGCCCGGTGCTGAAGTCGGAGCGCGGCTGCCTGACGGGCGTTGCGCTTTCGGACGTGCGGCGGCTGTGCCTGCCGCCGGAGCGCGGCCCCTTCGGGTATTTCCGCCCCCCGCTTTCCCAAACGGCGCTGCGGCTGTCGCTGGAGCTTTCGTACATGACCTACACGCTCGACCTGGCGCCCTGGATGAACGCCGGGTGGACGGATATCTCCATCCAGGTGGACAACCGCCTGGAAAGCGGGGTGATCGTCGGCGAAAGCGAAAGCGCCAAAAGCGAGCGCATCCGCGTGCTGATCAACGCCTGGAAACTGACCCGGGCGCGCATGGCGCTCAAGGAACGCAATCCCGTCGCCCAGCTGATGGGCGCCTTCCGCCAACGGGAGAGAAGCGACACCATTAAGGCCGTCACCATGCTGCACCCCGTCGGCGACGGTCGCTACGTGGTGGCGATCGGCTTTATGGGCACCGGTTCGCGCTTCTACGACTGGTTCAGCAACTTCCGTTTCACCACGGAGGACGGCTTTCACAAGGGGTTTTACCAGCTGACGGAATACTTCGAGCGCAGCGCCGGGCGCATCGCCTTTCCCGAGACGGCCGCGGCGCTTGGCCGAAAGCGCCTGACGCTTGCGGACGTGCTTGCCGAAATGCGCTCGCCGCGCAGCCGCTTTTCGCTGTGGATGGCGGGGCACAGCCAGGGCGCGGCGGTGATGCAGATCTTCTGCCACAAGCTGATGACCGGCTGGGGGGTGCTTTCGCGCAACGTGGTGGGGTACGGCTTCGCCTCGCCCACGACCCTCGCGGGGGCGCGCGGCCGCGCGCCCGGGGCCTATCCGCTGTTCCACCTCCTCAATTCGGACGATCTGGTGCCCCGCGTGGGCGCGCTGATGCACCTGGGGCTGGGGTTGTACTATCAGACGGACGAACCCCTGCGCCGCGCGACCTACGGCTGGGACGATTCACCCGCCGGGCGGGAGCTGCTTGCCTGCGCCGAAAAGCTGACCGTCCGCGTCACGGACACGCCCTCGATGCTCACGTCCCTGGCGGCGCTGGGCGAGGTGATCATCGAGGAAAAGACCGAGGAAAGCCTGAACGCCCTCATGGAAAAGCGCTGGAGCATCGCACCGCTGGACAAGGCTTTCAGCTACGCCGGGGGCAAGGCGAAGGGATCGCTGATGCGCATCGTGCGCTACACGAAGGTGGCTTACCACTCGCTGATGGGGCGGCGCATGAAGGAGGAGGCCGTGGCGGCCCTCAAGGAGGAAATGCGCCCCGTCGTCCGCTCCATGTCCATACGCAGGCTGATGGAAGCCCTGCGCGACCGCATGCATCCGCCGCACATGCTCTGCCGCGCCGACAACCGGCCGGGCGCGTACGGCTACATCGTTTTGCAGGGCTGCGCCCGGCTGCGGCCCTTCGTGTGGGAGGCGAACGCGGGCGAAACGCCCCGCCTTCGTTTCGCCGCGGGCTATGCGGCCTTCGCCGGCCGCGCCTCCGCGCCGCCGATCCGGCAGCCGTCGCGGCCTTCGCCCCGGTCGCGGGGCATCGGCGCGCTGCGCGCGCGCCGGAGCGCGAGCAGGACGCGTGTCGGCGGCCGGCGCAGGTTGTAAACTCTTCGTAAGCCTCCCGATGCTTCCCGGCGGGCCCGGCCCGACATTCCCTCCAAAGCGCGGGACGCAAGCGCTTCCGGGCTTTGCCCGCCTTGGCCGCCCGGGATTTGGGGGGTTGTTAAGAATGGCGATTCTTGGTATAATGGACAATAGTGTTATGAAGCGATTCGGCTTGGCCCGAACCATGCCGCGGGCGGATATTCAAGCACGAGACCAGGGACAAGGAGTGTACGATTTTGAGCGATTATTTCGGGAAAAAACCCAATTCATCCGACAAACAGCCTTCGAACGCGAATCCCTGGCAGAAGGATCCGTTTACCACGTACGATGAGCCCGAGGCCATCGAATGGCCGCCGCCGGAATCCGCGCGGCCGGGCCGCCCTTTTGCACAGCCGAAGACTGCCGCGCCCCGCGGCGCCAGGCCAGATTTTACCGCCGCGCCCGCCGCCCCGCAGGAAACCCCGGCGTCCGCCGGGGAAAGCGACGACTTTGCGGCCGCCGGCGCAAGCGCCCCGACCCGCGTAGCGCCCGCCGCGTTCTCCCAGCCGAAAGCCGCCGCGGCCGACGAGCAGCCGGACGGAGCCGAACAGACGGAAACCGAGCAGACGCCCGCGGGCCGGCACCGCCGCGCGGGACGCATGTCCCGCGCCGCCGCACCCGCCGTGTCCGCCGCAACGATCCTGCCCGGCGAAGGCCAGCCCGCTCCCGCTTTTGATCCCTTCGAGGCCGGCGACAGCGAAACCGCCGCGCCGGAAGAGCCGCAGCCTTCGCTCCGTGCGCAGGACGATCCGTTCGCCGCACGGCGCGCCGCCGTGCCCGGCCACCGCTACACCGGCGCGCGCACGGCCATGCCCGGCGGCGTGAGCCCCGAGCTTCGCAGGCCGCCTGCGGCCCCGGAGGTGGACGCCATCCCCCTGTCCGCACAGCCCGTGCCCCCGGAGTCCGAGCACGGCGCGGCCTATCCCGGCGGGGAAGGCGTCTGGCCGCCCCGTCGGAACGAGCCGGATCCCGAAGAGCTGATCCGACAATTGCAGCCCCGGTCGCCGCAGGGGAAGCGCCCCGCTTCCGCCGCCCGGCCCGCGGGCCTGCGCGAGCCGCGCCCGCGCGGCGAGGGCGGACCCTCCGCCAGCGCTCAGTTTGCCCCCCGCAGCCGCCCCTCCTTCGACTCCGGCGAACGCCCCGCGCAAAGCCGCGCCCGCTACGATGACGAAGCGGCCTACGACCAGGAGGGCGAAGGCCGTCGCGGAGGCGCGCTGGTGCCCGTGCTGGTGGTGCTTCTGGTTATCGGCGGCCTTTTGGCCGGCATCCTGCTGCCCGACTGGGAAAGCATGAACGGCGGTCTGGGCACCGCGATGGCGCAGATCAAGTCGACCGTCGTGGGCGCTTTCGACAGCGTAAAAGAACTAATCGTCCCGACCGAAGCCAAGGTGGACAGCTTCTCCATCAGCCCCGCGTCCGCCACCGCGCCGGTGGAGCTGGTGTTTACGGTGCAGGCGTCTTCCTCGGTGGAAACGCTTCGGATCGTCGACCAGAACGGGACGGAAATCCTGCGCAAAACGCTTTCCGACGCGGCCACGCTGGGCGGGGAAGTGACGAAAAACAGCAACGGCAACATCTGGACGCTGCGTTACACGGCAGAGGCCGCGTACAGCGGCGCCTTTACGGCGCAGGCCATGCAGAAGGACGGCACTTTCGACGAGGGCCTGACGGCCAATGTCGTGATCGCCGCGCCTGTGGCGGCCCAGCCGCCCGTTACGGACTTCACGGCCGACACGCAGGAGGCCGAAGTGCCCGCGGAAGTCGGCTTTACGGTGGCGACCAGCCTGGACGTGACGGCCGTGCAGGTCGTCAACGATTACGGCGACGTGGTTGCCGAAGCCTACATCAACGACGCCGGCAACCAGGTGCTGGAAAGCGGGCAGACGCGTACCTGGAGCCTGAACGCGAATATGGAGGAAGCGTACAGCGGCAGCTTCTACGTGGCTTACGAAACGGAGGACGACCTGGTTTTTACCCAGAGCGTTTTCAGCGTGGAGATGTCCCTGTACGAAGCCGGAACCATGCCGGATGCGGACGGAGACGCGGCGGACGATCAGCCCGTCGTTGAGGACACGCCGGAGCCTACCGACGAACCGACCGCGACGCCCACCGCGGTGCCTACCGCCACGCCGTCGCCCACGCCCGAGCCCACGGCCACGCCGTCGCCCACGCCCATCGTGACGCCGGAGCCCACGACCCTGCCCATCCTCTCCGGCGAGGCGGACGACACGGCCCTGCCCTCGGCGATCAAGCTGACCGCCAAGGCCTACGAAGGCACGAAAAAACAGGATATTTACACCCGCGACGACAAGATCGTGGTCAACGATCCGTTCCAGTATGCGGTTTGGGATCAGAGCGGGGTGCTCACCTTCCGCGGCGGCCCCTTCCGCCAGAACGCCGCGTTCGGCACGGTGGAGATTGAAAACGAAACCCTGACCGAAATGTGGAAGGTGGCCATGGAAGGCAGCACCGGCACCAAGAGCGGGTCGCTCACCGGCGTGTGCTGGCCCGGGCAGGCGCTGATCGTCAAGTGGCCCACGCAGCTGCGCGCCATCCTGGGCATCAACGACGACTATAAGGAGAAGGTCGCCCTCAAGGAGGTCATGGTCGCCGGGCAGAACGGCTACCTCTACTTTATGGATCTGGTCACGGGCGAAGCGACGCGCGACCCGGTGGAGCTGGGCTATCCCGCAAACGGAGTGCTCGCCCTGCAGACCAACGCTTCGCCCATGCTCGCCATCGGCCAACACGTGAGCGTCCTTTCCAAAAAAACCATCGACAACGGCCTGCACCTGTTTAACCTTCTGGACAACAAGGAGCTTACGCTGCTGGACGGCCGCGACAAGCTGATGCAGTCCAACTACAGCGGTTTCAACGGCGCCCCCCTGTTCGACAAGAACACCGGGGACATGATCGTGGGCGGGGAGAACGGCCTGCTCTACACCATGGAGACCAACGGCGACTTCGACCATATTCTGGGGACGCTTAAGATCAGCCCCTCGTACCAGCGCTATTCGTGGCTGGCCAGCGGGCAGAAAGCCAAATCCACCAACGTCGACGGTGCGGTGGCCATGTACGGCTCCTACGTCTACTTCGCCGATCAGACCGGTATCCTGCAGTGCGTGGACATCAACAGCCTGACGCCCCTTTGGGCGGTCGACACCGGCGACAACACCGACGCGACCATCGCCCTGGACATGGAGGACGATTCGACCGTCGCGCTGTACACCGGCAACACCATCCTGAACCAGGGCCGCAAGGGCGTTTGCACCATCCGCCGCTACGACGCGCTGACCGGTGCGGAAACCTGGGCGTACGAGGTGCCGGACCTGACCTACACCACCGCGGCGGAGGTCGGCTGCTACGCCAGCCCCGTCGTCGGCCAGAACGCCGTGAGCGACCTGGTGTTCTTCACCGTCACCAACGGCGAAAGCGGCGCGACCGTCTACGCGTTTGAAAAGGACACCGGCGCCGTGCGCTGGAGCCAGGCGCTGGAAACACCCACCGTATCCAGCCCCGTGGCCGTGTACAACCTGGAGGGCGACGCGTGGCTTTTGCAGGCCGAAAGCGACGGCAAGCTGCACCTGATGAACGCCGAAACCGGCAAAATCGTCACCACCCTGCAGCTGGAAGGCGAAGTGGAAGCCTCTCCCGCGGTCTACCGCGACGTGCTGGTCATCGCCACCACGGGCGCCGACCAGAGCTACGTCTACGGCATCAAGCTCGAGTAAGGGCGGAGGGGAACGAATGAGAATCTATCTGGACGCGATGGGCGGCGACAACGCCCCGCAGGCAACCGTGGAGGGCGCGAAAGAAGCGCTCGAACGCTTCGCCGGTCTTACGCTGGAGCTGGCCGGCCCCGCCGGGACCGTGCAAAAAGAGGTCGACCGGGTGTTTGCCGATGCGCCGGAACTGCTCAAGCGCGTCACGGTCACGGATTGCCCGGAGATCATCACCAACGACGAGGCGCCCGTCATGGCCGTGCGCCACAAAAAGGGAAGCGCCATCGTCGACGGGATGCTCAAGCTGCGCGACGGGGCGGTGGACGCGTTCGTCTCCGCCGGGTCCACCGGCGCGGTGCTCGCGGGCGGCATGTTCCGCCTGGGGCGCATCAACGGCATCGACCGGCCCGCGCTGGCCCCGCTTCTGCCCAACGGCAAGGACTTTTTCCTGCTCATCGACTGCGGCGCCAACGTCGACTGCCGCCCGGAATACCTAGCCCAGTTCGCCCTGATGGGCAACGCCTACATGCAGGGCATGCGCGGTATTCCCAACCCCCGCATCGGGCTGGTCAACAACGGCGCGGAGAGCGAAAAAGGGTGCGCGCTCACCAAGGCGGCCTACGAGCTGCTGGAAAAGAGCGGGCTGAACTTCGTGGGCAACGTGGAGGGCCGCGACATCACCGCCGATACGGCGGACGTCGTGGTATGCGACGGGTTTGTGGGCAACGTGATCCTCAAGTTTATGGAAGGCGTTGCCGGGACGCTGATGGGCATCATCAAAAAGGAAATCACCGCCGATACGCGCGGCAAGCTGGGCGGGCTTCTGGCCAAGCCCGCCTTCAAGCGCGTCAAAAAGACCATGGACTACACCGAGGTCGGCGGCGCGCCCCTGCTGGGCGTCGGCGGAAGCGTGGTGAAGGCGCACGGCTCCAGCAACGCGCACGCCATCGCCTGCGCCATCAAGCAGGCGGTGGACATGGTCAACGCCGGGGTGGTCGGCGAGATTCAAAAACGGCTGGCCGCCGCCGCGCCCGCGGAAAAACCGGCCGAAGAATAGCGCCCGTTCCGGCCGCGTGAGCGGTCGATTTGGGATAAACTGATTCATGATGATTCGGGCATGATAAAGGAGGAATCCCCATGGTATTTGATCAGGTACGGGATATGATCGCTTCGCAGCTCCAGGTGGACGCCGCTTCCATTACTCCCGAAAGCAGGCTGGTGGAGGACCTGAAAGCCGACAGCGCCAACATCATGGTGATGATTTTGCGCCTGGAGGAGCAGTTCGGCATCGAGGTGGAGGACGAGGTGATCCTCAACCTGAAAACCGTCGGCGACGTGACCAAGTATATCGAAAAGCATCAGTAACCGGGGCGCCGACGAGCGCCGACCCTGACCGGAAACCTGCGGCGCTGAGCGTTCAGCGCCTTCTTTCATCCGTAGCAACCACACAAGGGAGATCTGATTTATGCTTTCGCTGCAAAACGCGCTCGGCTACCGCTTCCGGGACGAGGGACTGCTGCGCCTGGCGCTCACCCACCCCTCCGCCAAGGAGGAGGCCAGCAACCAGCGTTTGGAATTTCTGGGCGACGCGGTGCTGGAGTGCGTCATCAGCGACCTGCTCTACCACAAATACCCCAAGCGGCAGGAGGGCGAGCTTACGGCGCGCCGCGCCGCGCTGGTCTGCGAGGAGACACTCTGCCACCTGGCCCGGGAACTGGACGTGGGCGAATATCTGCGCATGGGGCACGGAGAGGAGAGCACGGACGGGCGCGACAAGCCCAGCATCCTGGCCGACGCCATGGAGGCGATCATCGCCGCGGTGTACCTGGACGGCGGTGTGAAAGCGGCCCGGGAGCTGATCCGCCGGCTGTTCAGCGACGAGGAGGGGCTCTCCGCCCTGCGCGGGCAGGACGACAAGGGCGATTTGCAGGCGTACACGCAGGCGCAGGAGATGGGTCTGCCGGCGTACGAGGTGGTGGAGGAAAGCGGGCCGCCGCACAACCGGCGCTTCGTGTGTGAGGTCAGCGTCGCGGGCGGGGCGATCGCGCGCGGCTCGGGCGCCAGCAAGAAAACGGCCGAGCAGGCGGCCGCCCGCAGGGCGCTGGTTCAACTGAAAGGCAGGGCCTGACCGCGCGGGCGGACGATGCCAAAGAAGAGAGGAGGGAAGACGGATGCGGCTGAGCAAGCTGGAAATCTACGGGTTCAAGTCGTTCGCCCGGCGCACCGAGATCGTCTTCCCCCGCAACATCACCGGCATCGTGGGGCCCAACGGCAGCGGTAAAAGCAACATCAGCGACGCGGTGCGCTGGGTGCTGGGCGAGCAGAGCGCCAAAAGCCTGCGCGGCAACAGCATGAGCGACGTTATCTTCAACGGCACCCAGCAGCGCAAGCCCATGAACTACTGCGAGGTGACCCTCCAGTTTGAAAACGACGACCGCCGCCTGCCCGTGGATTACGCCGAGGTCGCCATCACTCGTCGGGTGTACCGCAGCGGCGACAGCGAATACCTGATCAACGGCGCGCAGTGCCGCCTCAAGGACGTCGTGGACCTCTTCCGCGACACGGGCGCGGGCCGCGAGGGCTATTCGATCATCGGGCAGGGCCGCATCGACGATATCCTCTCCCAGCGCAGCGAGGATCGCCGCGCCGTGTTCGAGGAGGCGGCGGGCATCAGCCGTTTCCGCGCCCGCAAGGACGAGGCCGAGCGGCGCCTGAAGCGCAGCGACGAAAACCTCGTGCGCGTGGAGGACCTTCTGGAGGAACTCGGCCACCAGCTTACGCCGCTGGAAAAGCAGGCGGAGGTCGCGCGGGAATACCTGGCCCTGTCGGAGACCCTCCGGGAGCTGGACGTTTCGCTGTACCTCATCAAGCACAGCCGGCTCGCCAAACGCTGCGCCACGGTGGAGGACGCGATTCTCGCGGTGAAGGACCAGCTGCTGATGATCAACGAACAGCTGGCGGGGCTGGGAAGCGAGCGCGACAACCGGGAAAACGGGCTGGAGGCGCTTCAGCGCGCGCTGGCCGAGGCGCACGACGCGCTTCTGGGCAAGACCGACGCGCTCCACCGCGCGCAGGAGCAGCTGCAAAACGCGGAAAACCGCCTGCAATCCGGCGTGGATACCGAAAAGCGCCTGGGGGGCGAGACCGAGGCGGTGCAAACGCGCATCCGTCTGATCGAAGCCACGATGGGCGAATCCGAAGGCGGGCTGGGCGAGGCGGAAAAGCTGCGCCTGCAGGCGGCCGAAGCGCTGGAAACGCGCCGCGCCGAGAACGCGCGGGCGGCCGAGGCCGCCCGGAAATGGGAGGACGAGCTTTCCGCGCACAAGGCGGCCATCATCGACAGCATGAACCGCATGCAGGACGTGCGCACCGCGCAGGCCCGCCAGAGCGCCATGCACGCGCAGATGACCCAGCGCCGGGAAGAACTGCTTTCGGCGCTTTCCGGCGAAGGCGGCCGGGAGGAGGCGCTTACGGGTGCGCTGACCGCCGCCGGGGAGAACCTGGCTCGGGAGGAAGCGCTGTTGCAGTCGCTTCGCGCCGAAGCGGAAAAGCTGGAAACGGAGGCCAGGACGCTTGCGGAGACCCTGCAAACCGGACGGGAGGAAGCGCAGCGGCTGGTGACGGCCGCGCGGAGCGACGAGACGCGGCTGAAAACCCTGCAGGAGTTGCAGGAGGGTTACGAGGGCTATCAGGCCCCCGTGCGGCAGGCGCTGGGTTACGCCCGGCAAAGCGGGCTTTCCGGCGTGCGCGACGCGGTGGCGATGCTCCTGTCCGTGCCCAGGGAATACGAAACGGCGCTGGATATGGCGCTGGGCGGCGCGATGCAGAACATCGTGACCGATACCGAGCAGGACGCCAAGGCCCTGATCGACTACCTGCGCGAGAACCGCCTGGGCCGCGCCACCTTCCTGCCGCTGTCGGCCGTGAAGGGACGGACGCTGACGGCCTACGAGCGCAGGGTGCTCACGATGGACGGCTGCCTGGGCGTGGCCAGCGAGCTGTGCTCGTTCGACGAGGAATACCGCCCCGTGATGGAAAACCTGCTGGGGCGCACGGTGCTGGCGCGCGACCTGGACAGCGGCATTCGCATCATGCGGGCGGGCGGACACGCCTTCCGGCTGGTGACGTTGCTGGGGGACGTTATGCACTCCGGCGGCAGCATGACGGGCGGCAGCACCCGCCAGAAGGCGCAAAGCCTGCTGGGGCGCGAACGGGAAATGAAGGAGCTGGAAGCGGCGCTGACCGAGCGCAACGGGCAGATCGCGGAAGCGACCGCGGCGCTTGCCGCCATGGAGGAAAGGCGCACGGCGCTCAGGGAAAAGCGGCAGGAAGCACGCGAGGCCCTGCAGCAGCAGGAGATCGCCGTGGTGCGGGATACGGAACGCCGCAAAACCGCGCAGGCGGAGCTTACCGAATACACGCGCAACGCCGCGGAAACGCGGCAGGCGGTGGAGCAGCTTAACGAAAGCATCGCCGAGATCGAGGCCGAGCTTAAGCGCATCGAGGCGCAGACCGGGCGGGAGCAGGTGGACGCCGAGACCATGAACCGCAAGACCGCCGAGCTCGCCGCCGCGCTGGACAAGGCGCGCCGCGCGCGGGAGGCCGCGCAGGAGGCACAGACCCAGGCGATGCTTGCCCTGCAGGAGGCGGAGCATACCTGCGACCGGCTGCACCGCGACAAGCGTCGGCTGCTGGGAGACGGGGACGCCTGCCGCCGGGAGCTCGCGGCGCTCGACCGCAAGCGGGAGCAGGCGCAGATCGACCGGCAGACCGCCGGGCGCGAGCGGGAAACCGCCGCCGAAGCCGTGGCGCTGTCCGAAACCGCCGTGACCGCGGCCCGCGCGCGCGTGGACGAAACGGAGAAGGAGCGCGAAGAGGCGCAAAAGGCGCTCAAGGACGTGCAGAACGAGCTGGAAGGCGGACGCGCGGCGCTGGAAACAACCACCGAGCGCCTGCACCGGCAGGAGATGAGCCTGGCCCGCATCAAAAGCGAGCAGACGGCCCTGGACGACCGGCTGTGGGACACCTACGAGCTGACCTTCGCCGGCGCGCAGGACGCGGCCGCCGAGTACCGGCTGCTCCGGGCGCAGGGGGCGCAGGGCGGGGATGCGGCGGCGGACACCGACGCGCCCGCCGAGAACGGGCCGGCGCTCCCCGACGGCCAGAGCGAGGCGGAGGCCGAAAAGAAGGCGCAGGAGATACGCGACCGCATCCGCGCCATGGGCACCGTGAACGTCGGCGCCATCGAGGAATACGCGAAGCTCCGCGAGCGCGTCGGCGACCTGTCCGGCCAGCGGGACGACCTGAACCGCGCCAAGCAGGACCTGCAGGCGCTGATTGCCGACCTGCTGGGGCATATGAGCACCGTTTTCACCGAACAGTTTTCGCAGCTGCAGGGGTATTTTGAGGAGACGTTCGTGCGCCTCTTCGGCGGCGGCCGCGGGGAGATCCGCCTCACCGACCCGGCCGACCCCCTCAACTGCGGCATCGACATCATCGTTCAGCCTCCGGGCAAAAAACGCCAGCTGCTCAGCCTCTTTTCCGGCGGCGAGCGCGCCCTGTGCGCCATCGCCATCCTGTTCGCGATGCTTAAGCTGCGGCCCACGCCGTTCTGCATCCTGGACGAGATCGAGGCGGCGCTGGACGAGGCGAACATCAACTACTTCGCCGATTATTTGAAGGAGTTTTCGCAGGGAACGCAGTTCGTGGTGGTCACCCACCGCAAGGGCACCATGGAGCGCTGCGACACCCTCTTCGGCGTGGCGATGGAGGAGAAGGGCGTAAGCTCCATGGTCAGCGTGAGCCTGACGGACTACAAGTAGCGCCGCGGGCGCGGCGGAAAGGCGGTTTGGAATGGCCGAAGGATTGTTTTCCAAGCTTCGCGAGGGGCTTTCGCGCAGCCGCCGGCAGCTGGGCGGCATGGTGGGCGACGCGGTGGAGGAGCGCCGCGCCGTGGACGAGGATTTTTACGAGGAGCTGACCGACGCCCTGATCCTGTCCGACATGGGCGCGGCGGGCGCGCAGGAGGCGGTGGAGAAGCTTCGCCGGCGGGCCGAGGCCGAGAACGTAAAGGAGACCGTCCGCTGCCGGGAAATGCTCAAGGAGATTCTGGTTTCGATGCTGGACGTGCCCAAAACGCCCCTCAAATGGCCGATGGTCATCCTGATGGTCGGCGTCAACGGCGTGGGCAAGACCACCACCATCGGCAAGCTCGCCCTGCGCTTCCAGTCGCTGGGCCGCACCATTCTTTTGTGCGCGGCGGACACCTTCCGCGCGGCGGCGGCGGATCAGCTGGCGATCTGGGCGGAGCGCGCCAAGGTGCCGCTGGTGCGCCACCAGGAGGGGGCCGACCCGGCGGGCGTGGTGTTCGACGCGGTGCAGGCCGCCAAGGCCCGCAAGGCCGATCTGCTGATCGTGGATACGGCCGGGCGGCTGCACAACAAGAAAAACCTCATGGACGAGATGGAAAAAATGCGCCGGGTCATCGACCGGGAATACCCCGAGGCGACGGTGCGCTGCCTGCTGGTGGTGGACGCGACGACCGGGCAGAACGGCCTTCAGCAGGCCCGCGCGTTCAGCGAGGCCGCGGGCGTGAACGGCGTGGTGCTCACCAAGCTGGACGGCACCGCCAAGGGCGGGGTGATCTTCTCCATCGTGCGGGAACTGCGGGTGCCGGTGCTGTACGTGGGCGTGGGCGAAGGGATCGACGATCTGCAGGCTTTCGACGCGAAGGACTTCGTTTCGGCGCTGTTCGACTGACGCGGACACGGTACGGACGGGAGGAATCGGGATGACGACGGCTCCGCTGGTATTCAAAAGCAAGGCCATGCGCTCCCTGCGGGGCAACTGGCAAACCGCGCTGCTGGTAAGCTTTATGGCCGGCGTGCCGGGAACGCTGGTGCAATTGTTCCGGGTCACGCAGCTGCCGGACGTTTACGGGTTTACCAGCTTCTCGGCGCTGGAGGAAGCCGTCCATGCCGTCCCGCCCGGCACGTGGATCGCGGGGCTAATGCTTTCGCTGGCGGCGTACGCGGTGACCCCCGCGCTGCAGCTGGGCTGCAACCTCTATTTCATCAGCCGTGCGCAGAAGCGGGAACTGGGTACGAAGGGTCTTTTCGCCCGCATGCGCTGGTGGTGGAAGGCGCTGCTGTTAAACCTGCTGACCATCCTGAAGATAACGCTGTGGTCGCTTTTGCTGATCGTTCCGGGCATCATCGCGGGGCTGCGCTACGCCCTGGCGCCGTATTACCTGGCCCAGGAGCCGGAAATCGGCGTGCTGGAGGCGCTAAAACGCAGCAAGGAAACCATGAAGGAGCAAAAGGCGACCCTGTTCCTGCTGCAACTGAGCTTTCTGGGCTGGCTGCTGGCCGCGCTGCTGAGCCAGCTGTGGCTCAGCGATATCAGCGCCGTTCTGGGGATCGTGGTGTCGCAGTGCATTCAGCTGTACATGATCACCTATATGAACGCCGCCGTGGCGAGCTTCTACCTGGCGGTATCCGTGCCGGGCGGAACGGCCGCCGCGCGCGCGGAGGTCGACGCGTGGATCGCCGGCCTGCGGGGCGGCGCCTCCGGCAACAGGCGCCACTTTAACGGCTGGATCGATTCCGACGACGACAAGCCTGAGGATGAAAAGCCGAATGATGAAACCGAACCGGACGGCGGCGACGGGCCGGACGACGACAAGCCGGACGACGATCCCGGGAAGAGGTAACATCCGCCCGGCGCGCCGGGCGGCGGAGGCGTGAGTATGACGTGGTTCAAACGCATCGGATCGAAACGGAACAAAAAGAAAAACGCGTATCCGCCCCTGCAGACGGAGCGGCTGGTGCTGCGCATGTTCGAGCTGGGCGACACAGTGGACGTGTACGATTACGCCCAAAGCCCCATCGTGGGGCCCATGGCGGGCTGGACGCCGCACAGGAGCATCGAGGAGAGCCGTCGGGTAGTGCACCAGTTCATCAACCATGGGGACGTGTGGGCGATCGTCGAAAAAAAGTCCGGACGGGTCATCGGCTCGATCGGCCTGCACGCGGACGGCCGGCGCGACGTGGAGAACGTGTACATGCTGGGCTACGCCCTGGGCGAAAAATTCTGGGGCAAGGGCTATGCCACCGAGGCGGCGGGCGCCGTGCTCCGCTTCGCCTTTACGGATCTGCGCTGCCCGCTGGTGACGGCCTACCACTACCCCAAGAACATCAAAAGCAAGCGCGTCATCAAAAAGCTGGGCTTCCGGCATGAGGGCCGTCTGCGGTTGGCGGGAACGCTTCCGGACGGCGCTCTGGTCGACGAGGAATGCTACAGCCTGACGCGTGAGGAATACACGGCGGACGCAAAGAAGGATGCGGTGAAAGCCGCCGTGCCGGACGCGGCGAAACCCGGCGCGTGACGAGGAAGGAGGAGACGGGATGCCGGCGCTGAAGCCTTACCGGCGCGAATTGCCCTACAGCTACGCCGCGGGCGTGTACCCGAGCCTTACGCTGATGACCGCCGCGCCCGAGCGCGCCTCCCGGCTGCTGCTGAGCACCGGCGCGAGCGGCGAGGGCGTGGAAAAGCTGCGCGAGCTGTGCCGCGCCCGCGGCGTGCGCGAGGAATACGCCGACAAGGCGTTAAGCCGTTTAAGCGGCAAGCAGAACTGCTACGCGGCGGTCGTCTTTCAAAAGTGGCAGGCGGAACTGGACGCAAACAGGCCGCACGTCGTGCTGCACCACCCCATGGACGAGGGCAACCTGGGCACCATACAGCGCACGATGCTGGGGCTGGGGCTTTGCGACATCGCGGTCATCCGCCCGGCGGCCGACCCGTTCGAACCCCGGGTGGTGCGTTCGTCGATGGGGGCGATCTTCTCCCTGCGGCTGGCGCAGTACGACGATTTTGCCGATTACCGCGCGCGCTTCCCGGCCCACGCGCTGTACCCGTTCATGCTGACCGGCGCCGTAACGCTTGCGGCGGCGGCGCGAAACGCCAAAACGCCCTATGCGCTGGTTTTCGGCAACGAAGGCAGCGGCCTTCCGCCGGATTTCGCCGCGCTGGGCCAGGCGGTGCGCATACCGCATTCCGACGCCATCGATTCGCTCAACCTCGCCGTGGCCGCGGCCATCGGCGCGTATGCTTTCGTCCATGGGACGGACAAGGAGGAATGACCCGTGAAAGCGGAATATCAACCCATCTATGACGAACTGAGCGCCTGCGTGCGCTACCTGGCCGAGCACGGCAGGCTTACAACCGGCGCGACGGTGGTGCTGGGCTGCAGCACCAGCGAGGTGGCGGGCGGGACGATCGGCCACAACAGCGTGCCCGAGCTGGGGGCGGTTCTCGCTTCCGCCTTTCTGGACACCTGCCGGGCGCTGGGCCTGAACGCGGCGGTGCAGTGCTGCGAGCATCTGAACCGCGCGCTGGTCATGGAGCAGTCCACGCTGGACGCGCTTAAGCTTACGCAGGTCAGCGTGCGTCCCGTGCCCACGGCGGGCGGCAGCACCGGTGCGGCCGCCTACGACCTGTTCGCGCACCCAGCCATGGCCATGGGCATCCAGGCGGACGCGGCGCTGGACGTGGGGGATACGCTGGTGGGCATGCATATCCGTCCCGTGGCGGTGCCGCTGCGCATGGAAAACGCGAAGGTCGGCCAGGCGCACGTGGTGATGGCCTACTCGCGCTATCCGCTCATCGGCGGCGCGCGGGCGCAGTACGCGGAAGCGATACGCTAGCAGGCCCGGCAAGGGGGAGAAAACAATGGTCAAGGTGGAAATCACGGTGGTCCAAAAGTGCTTTTTTCCGGAGCTGGCGGAGGAATACCTGACCGAAGGCCGGGAAGCCGGGGCCTGCCCGCTGCTCAACGAAGGCGACACGTTCGTCTACGAAGGTGGCGCGATGATGCCGGAGGGCTTCTGCCCCTGGGCGTGGATCGACGTGTACCGGACGGTGAATACCCTCTCGTCGGAGCCGACGGGGAACCACTGGTACCGCTATGCGGACAAGCGGGTTACCTGCTGCACGGATGGTGTGCGACCGGTTGTGTTCGTCCTGCGGGCGCTGCCGGAGGATGCCGGGGAGGATTGACGCCTTCCTGCGCCGGCGACAAAGCAGGCGCGTCTTTTGTCGACAAGCTGAAGCCCCGCCGGCATATGCCGGCGGGGCTTCGTGGTTTCTATGCAGTTATAACGCTCACGCTTAATCAGCCCTGGTTACGGTGTTTGGCGAAGCACTCGCTGCAATAGATGGGACGATCGCTCTTGGGAATGAAAGGAACGGTAGTGGGTTTGCCGCACTCGGCGCAAACGGTCTCGTACTGCTCACGGGGCGCGGCGGCACGGGCGGTTTTGCGGGCGCTGCGGCATTGCTTGCAGCGGGTCGGTTCGTTCTGGAAGCCTTTTTCGGCGTAGAATTCCTGCTCACCGGCGGTGAACACGAACTCGGCGCCACAGTCGCGACACGTGAGCGTTTTGTCCTGATACATGGTTTGGATTTCCTCCGTTTTCGTATGTCTGATCGTAACGGCTGACCTGGTCTTTGACCCCACACTCGCCGACGGGAAGGCTTGCTCATCGCGGTAGCGCCCTACGCCCCTTCTCTCGGGGAATGGCCCCGGTCGGACTTACCACTAGAACGCGCCATGCTCGCCGGGCTTTGCCCGGTTTACGTGGGCCGCTTTGCCCGCGTCTGGCTTCGGCTTTCAACCACAGACCCGCATACGATCGGTGCTATTATAACGTTATAACACAAGGAACGCAAGCTTTTTTTCACACCTTCGGAAATTTTTGTAAGCCGATCCCTTCCCGGAGCGTTTACAC
Source organism: uncultured Oscillospiraceae bacterium (assembly GCA_964640955.1). GTDB lineage: Bacteria > Bacillota > Clostridia > Christensenellales > Aristaeellaceae > CAXXOK01. Next base: position 20,114 of record CAZXJI010000021.1, read on the forward strand.
ACATTTTACAAACTCTTTACAAGCCATGCCGACTATGATACGCTATATCCGTTCGCATAAGGAAGGAAGGGGAGGCGGGCGATGGAAGCCGCTTCCCACACATGCACAGGGGGATTTTGCGCATGCAGGTAATGGACGTCTTTACGCTTGTGGCCGGCCTCGGCCTGTTCCTGTACGGTATCAAGGAAATGGGCGAGGGGCTGGAGAAGGCCGCCGGCCACAAAATGCAGCACCTTCTGGAGGTGCTTACACGCAACAAGGTGACCGCCGTACTGGTAGGCGCGCTGGTCACCGGCGTTATTCAAAGTTCCAGCGCCACCACGGTCATGGTGGTCGGTTTCGTAAACGCGGGGCTCTTGCCGCTGGCCAAGGCCATCGGCGTGATCATGGGCGCCAACATCGGCACCACCGTCACATCGCTCATGCTTTCGGTCAAGCTCGACTTCGGCACCATTTTTGCCGCGGCGGGCCTGATTTTCTTATTGGGGGGCAAGCGCCCGTCCCTGAAGATGCTGGGGCAGATCTTCATGGGGCTGGGCGTATTGTTCATCGGCATGAAAACCATGACCGGCGCCATGGAACCCATGCAGTCCTGGGAAGGTTTCCGCCGCATGATGACCGAGGTGGGCAACCCCATCCTGGGCGTGCTGGTGGGCGCGCTGATCACGGCGCTCCTGCAGAGCAGCTCGGCCTCCATCGGCATTCTGCAGGCGCTGGCCGCCTCCAACCTGATCGGGCTGCACGGGGCCGTGTTCATTCTGTTCGGGCAGAACATCGGCACCTGCATCACGGCCATGCTGGCTTCCATCGGCACCAGCCGCACGGCCAAACGCGCGGCCATCGTACACCTGCTGTTCAACGTCATCGGCGCGACGCTGTTCATCATCATCACGCTTACGCTGCCCTTCACCGACTGGATCATACAGCTGGCGGGGGACAACCTGCGGCTGCAGATCGCCTTTGCGCACGTCATTTTCAACGTCACCACCACGCTGATCCTGCTGCCGATGTCCTCGGTGCTGGAAAAGCTGTCCCGCATGATCATCCGCGGCGAGGACAAGCAGGAGGAGCCGATGCGGCTGACCTACTTCGACGACCGCCTCTTCTCCACCCCGCCCATCGCCGCCAAGCAGCTGTTCCGCGAGGTCATCCGCATGGGCGAGCTGGTGAAAACCAACTTCACCTTCGCCATGGAGTACTTCTTCTCACCCAAGGAACTGCCCCTGGAGGAGTTTGACAACCGCGAAAACGTGATCGACTTTCTCAACGCCGAAGTGACCGCCAAGATGATCGAGCTGCGCGGCATGACCCTGAGCAGCCGCGACGTGCACCTGATGGGCTCGCTGTTCCACGTGGTCAACGATCTGGAGCGCATCGGCGACCACGCCACCAACATCGTGGAAATCGGCGCGTCGCGCCGGAAGCTGAAAACCAAGTTCAGCGCCAAGGCGGAGCATGAGATCGAAGGTCTGTACGTGATCGTCAACCGCATGGTGACCCAGTCCATCGAGATCGTGGACAAGCAGATCATCGACCCGGAGGTCATCGCCCGGGTAGAGACGGACGAGGCGGAGGTCGACAGGCTCTGCGAGGAGCTGGCCGACCATCACGTGGAACGCGTCAAAAACAAAAAGTGTACGCCGAAAAACGGCATGCTGTACATGGATCTGCTCAACAACCTGGAGCGCATCGCCGACCATGCGGACAACCTGGCCACCTCCGTGGACGCCCCGGACGCGGAAGGCAAGCGGATGCTCTGGTAACGGCCTTGCTACGGGGCGTTGCCCTTTTCCCAACGACCTGCCTCCCCGGCTCATAAAGCCGGGGATTTTAACGCTTTCGGCAGGAAAAGCGCCGTGTTTTCCAGAAAAACAATAGTACGGTGTCTCTTCTTTAGGCGTGGTGTGATAACGGTTGATCCGTAAAGGAGTGTGCGCGTCATGAGAAAGAACTTCGTCATTACCATCGCCCGCGGCTTCGGCAGCGGCGGCAAGCAGATCGGGCTGAAAATCGCCGGCGATCTGGACATCAAGCTGATGGACAAGGAGCTTTTGGAGCTGGCCTCCATCGAAAGCGGCATCAGCGAGGAACTGTTCGCCCTGGCCGACGAAAAGCTCAACCGCCGGCTGCTGATGCAGATCCCCGACCGCGAGCACTACGGGAACGTTCTTCGACCCGAGAACCGCAAGTTCGTCTCCGACATGAACCTGTTCAATTACCAGGTGAAGATCCTCAGGATGCTTGCGCAGACGGAAAGCTTCATCGTCATGGGGAAGGCCGCCAACTACGTGCTGCGCGACCTGCCCAACGTCGTGAGCGTGCAGGTGCAGGCGCCTTTTGAGAGCTGCGTGAAGGCCATCATGGAGCGTTCCGCCATGACCGAGGCGCAGGCCGCGCGCGCCGTGCGCCGTACCGATAAATACCGCTCCGAATACCACCGCTACTACACCGGCCAGAAATGGACGGACGGCGTGAACTACGACCTGTGCCTGAACAGCGCGCGCATCGGCTGGGACGGCTGCGCGGAGCTCATCAAGGAGTGCGTGGTGCAGAAGCTGGGCATCGAGCTGCCCGCGCCCGAAAAGGCGTAGGACTATTTCAAAACCTTAACGCTTCAATCTCGCGGCGCATGAAGGCTTTGAAACAGTATAACGGCGTAACTTCGCAAGGATGAAACACCCCCCGCCGCGCCGCAATCGGCTGCCGGCGGGGGTTCGTCCTTCGACCGCCGCCGCGGCGACCGGGAACGACGCACACGGAGGGACCACATGGAATACGCGTTTCTCAGGGAGAGCGAACTTCAAAAGGGATTGTTCGCGCATTTCAACCGCCGTCAGACCGTGACGCGGTGCCGGCGGAAAATCGCGGGGCAATGGACGGTGATAGACGCTCCCTTTGTAGACGATTGGTCCGAGGCGGATTACGACGCGCTGCAAGCCGACCTGCGAAACCTGCTCGGCCGCGGCGGCGCGGTGATCGGCGCTTTTGAAGGCGAGCGGCTGAAAGGCTTTGCCGCCGTGGACGCACGGCCGTTGGGGGAAGACGGGGAATACCTGGATCTGCCCTATCTTCACGTTTCCGCCGAGCTGCGCGGGCGCGGCGTGGGGCGCGCGCTGTTTGCATGCGCGAAGCGGTGGGCCAGGGAGCACGGCGCGAAAAAACTGTATATCTCCGCGCATTCCGCCGTTGAAAGCCAGGCCTTTTACAGGGCGATGGGCTGCGTGGAGGCGGCGGAATACAGCGCGGCGCATGTCACGCGGGAGCCGTGCGACTGTCAGCTGGAATGCCGGCTGTAAAGCGCGCACAAAAAGCGCCCGCCTCTTTGGGGCGAGCGCTTTTCATACGCGTATCCTATTCGTCCTTCACGGGATCGGCGCCCTCGTCGTTTACGTAGCGGTCGATGATGAAGCGCGGGCGGTGCTTGCTTTCGTTGTACACCTTGCCCACATACTCCCCGATCACCCCCAGGCTCAGCAGTTGAATGCCGCCGATGAACCAAATGGAAGCCAGCGTGCTCGTCCAGCCCGTGACCGCGCGGCCGCCGATGAAGGCGACGAGGGTATAGACGAGCATCAGCAGCGAAATAAGGAAGATGATCACCCCGAGCGTGGTGATGAGCCTGAGCGGCTTGACTGAAAAGCTGGTGATGCCGTCGATGGCGAAAGCCAGCATTTTTTTGAACGGGTACTTGCTTTCCCCCGCGAAGCGCTCGCTGCGGTCGTAGTACACGTAACCGCTCTGGAAGCCCACCAGCGGCGCCAGCCCGCGCAGGAACAGGTTGACCTCCTTAAAGCCCGCCAGCGCGTCCAGCGCGCGGCGGCTCATCAGGCGGTAGTCCGCGTGGTTGTAGGTGATGTCCACGCCCAGGCTTTTCATCAGCCCGTAGAACATCAGCGCCGTGCGGCGCTTGAAAAACGTGTCGGTGTCGCGCTTGTTGCGCACGCCGTAGACGATGTCGCACCCGTCCCGGTACTCCGCGAGGAAGCGATCCATGGCGTTCATGTCGTCCTGCAGATCGGCGTCCATGGAAATGGAGACGTCGCAGTGCCTGCGCGCGGTCATCAGCCCCGCGAGCAGAGCGTTCTGGTGGCCGCGGTTGCGGCTCAGCTTCAGCCCTTCGAACAGCGGGTTTTCGTCGTGCAGCGCGCGGATGATCTCCCAGGTTTGATCCTTGCTGCCGTCGTCCACCAGCAGCACCCGGCTGCTTTCGTCGCAGGCTCCGTCCCGCGTCAGCTGCGCCATTTTGTCGGTCAGCCGCCGCGCGGTTTCCCGCAGGACCTCCTCCTCGTTGTAGCAGGGGATGACGACCATCAGTTTGTTTGACATGCGCATCTTCCTCTCTTGCGTTGCGCGCTTACGGTCGGGCTTCGCGCAGGGTGATCGGGTCGCTTTCAACGGTGAAGGTCTCGCCGCCCAGGTAGCCCGTGACGCGGATTAGGTACGTGCCCGCCGCTGCGGGCGTGCCGTCCTTTGCGCGGCCGTCCCAGTAGAAGGTGCTGCCTTCCGGCTCGATTTTCAGGGGCCGCGTGCTCTGCCGGGTGCACAGCCGCCGCACGGTGCGGCCCTGCTCGTCCACGATGCTCACGCTCAGCTGGCAGGGCAGCGCGTGGCGCACGAAAATCGACAATTCCTTCGGGTCGCCCGGCGTGTAGGCGGAGGCAACTTCCACGCCCAGGTCGAGCTCCCCCGTTTCCGGCAGCACGGCGATCACGCGGCCCGCGTGCACGGTCAGCCGGCCGTCCTCCAGGGACATCAGCTGCACCAGCACGTAACCGCTCGCCTCGCCGTCCTGCAGAGTCAGCGAGAGCGTTCGCACCTTGCGGCCGGGGGATACGGCGCCCGGCTCGTCGCCGAAGGCCGCGTACTGCTCCACCGTGTCGTAGATCAGCTGCGCCTCGTCGAACCGCCATTGCCCGTCCCGCCGGTAAACGATCTGGTAGGCGACGCGCACCGGCCGAAGCGCGGTAAACTCCAGCGTCAGCCGGTTGTCCGCGGCGCTTAAGGCGGAGCTGGAAAAGGTGATATCTGCGATGGGGGACAGCTCGTCGTCCGCGAGGGCCTCCCGGTCGGCGAGGTCGTAGGTAAAAACGATAAAGTCGTCGTTCTGCGGGTAGACCTGCGGGGTCGAGGCGGCGTGGTTTTCCACAAGCGCGTCGTACAGCTCCCGGAGGGTTACGTTCCCGTCGCGGTTTTCATCCGCGGCGGAGCCGTAGCGGGGGTTGAGGCACTGGCTGAGCATCTGGGTAAAGTAGAAGGCGCCCTGCCCGGCCTGCGTGGCCTCGGACGCCTCCGCGCCTTCGGAGGCGCTCCAGTACCAGCTCTCCTCCATGGCGCCGGAGCTGACAAGCACCTTGTAGTCGTCGCCTAAAAAGCAGACGTCCGCGGGTTGCGTGCGCATGCCCTTGCCGATGAACGCGCCGCTGTAGCAGGCGTCCAGCAGCAGCACCTTCGTGCCCGGCACCTCGTCCAGGGCGGTTTGCAGCATTTGCGGGGTGAGGCGGCTTTCGGTTGTCCCGTCGCTGAGCAGCAGCGCCGCTTCGACGCCCGCGTCCGGGTCGTACTCGCCGTGGGTGCTGATGTACAGGTAGCTTGCGTCGTCCGCGTCCGCCGCGCCGAAGGTGGACCGGATCAGCTCCGTCAGGGCGGCCGCGTCGGTCACGGGCGCGGAAGGGATGACGATGGCCTCGAACGGGTCGCTGCTGGCCTGCAGGGCCTCCTGCATGGCGAACACGTTGTTGGTGGAGGAAGGATAGCTGCTGGGGCGGGAAACAAAATCGTCTATGCCGATGAGCAGCGCCCGGTTCACGCGCCGGCCGTCCCCTTCCGCCGCGGCGGCGGGCGGGAGCGCAAGGCCCGCCGCGAGGCAGCAGGCGGCGAGCCACAGGCCCAGGAAACGCCGCAAACGGTCGAGCATGCTCATCCTCCCGTCCTAACGATGGCCGGCTTCCCCCGCGCGGCGCTATTCGCCGACCAGCCAGGTGGCGGGATCGTCGAATATCCTTCGGCTGATCTCCGCTTCGACGGCCTGCTGCGTCGCGCGATCCGCGATGCCGGTTACGGGCTGGCCGTCCATGGTTTTCTGGTAGGCGGCCACGGCGGCCTTGGTGTTGCTGGCGTAGGTGCCCGTCTGGTCTTCGGCCGCCAGGTACCCAAGCTCCGTCAGGCGCTGTTGCAAAAGGAGCACCTTGTCGCCGGTGCAGCCGTAGCGCATGGTGGTGTCCGCCACGTCCTCGCAGGTGCCGAAGCCCAGCACCTGGCTGTTGTTCAGGGGGTAACTGTTGCGCTGCACGCAGGAGGGGTTGTTGCCTTCGATCACATGGATGTTCACGTTGCCGTCCGCGTCGCAGGCGCAGTATTCCACCAGCGCCACGTGCTCGGTATCCCCCGCCTGGTTGTAGCTGAAGAACACCAGGTCGCCCGGATGGGGAACATACTCGTTCTTGGTGAGCAGATGGTCGCTGCCCTTGAGCCACTGGTAACCCCAGTCGGGGCAGTTGCCCTTGCGGTACACGAAACGCCCGCGGGTGATGAACCAGTCCCGCCCGGTGTTCTGCCCGCCGTAGTCGGGGTACACGTCGTTCAGCAGCGCATAGCCGAAGCGCTGATCCGTCTGGTCCACGCACCAGCAGACGAACTCGGCGCACCAAGCGGCGTTGGGGTCGCCCGACCACTCGCCGTACTTGGTCCGGTTGTTGGGGCCCTCGGTATAGCCCAGCTCCCCGATCGCCACCGACAGAAGCGCGTCCACGAACGCGGGGCGTTCGCCCGTGTCGATCACCGTTTCACCCTGCGCGTCGGCCGCGGTCGCCTCCGAGGCACGGCATGCCGGCGACGCCAGGCACAGCGCCGCCACGGCCGCCACCAGCATAAGCAACCGCCTTCCCCGCCCCTTCGCGCTCCTCATCGCCCGAACGCCTCGATGCCGCGCAGCAGTTCAAACTCGCGGATGTCGCGCACGGTGGTGTACATCTTGCGCGTCAGAATCGCTCCGGCCCGGTAGAACAGGCAAACGAAGGGCGCGTCGTTTGCGAACTGCTGCTGTATGGCCTGCATGGCGTAGGCGAAATCGTCCCGGTTGTAGCAGGTGCGAAGCGTGTTGAAAAGGCTGGTCATTTCGCTGGATACGTAGCGGCAGTAGTTGCCGGTGTTCCCCTTCATCAGCATGAAGCCCGCGTCGGGGGCCACGTCCATCTGGAAGGAGGCCAGCGCCATGTCGAAGGAGCCGGCTTCCAGCTTGGTCTGCTCCTCGTCGAAACTTACCGTGTCGACCGTCACGCTGATCTTGAGCTTTGCCAGAAAATCCTTGATCATGTTGGCGGTTTCGAAGCGCACGTCGTTTTCCGGATCCTCGTACACGAGCAGGTGCAGGTAAAGGTGCTTCACCTTGTCTTCGGCGATCACCTTGTCCAGCACTCCGTCGTTGTCCAGGTCCGACCAGCCGCTTTCCGCAAGCAACTGCTGGGCGAGCTCCAAATTGTACTTGAAAGTGCTCTCCTGATCGTAATACAGCCAGCTGGAGGAGGAGATGGGGGTATCGGCGTCCACCGTCATGCCCATGTAGACGTTGGTGGAGATCAGGTCGGCGTCGATGGCCGCGCGAATGGCCTTGCGCACGTTCACGTCGTCCAGCGGGTAGGAGGTATGGTTGAGCAGGAGCGTTTCCAGCTGGCGGGTGTTGTAGGTAATGGACAGGGAGTTGATGCCGCTTTTGTACTGCGAGGCCGCCACCGACCGGGTGAAAGCCGTGTCCACGCGGCCGTACTCGTAGGCGGTGATCAACTCCTTATTGCTGGAAAACAGCGACACCATGATCTCCTGCACCTGCGGCTGGGTCTGCCACCAGTTGGGGTTGGCCTTCAGCCAGATGTAGTTGGCGGGCTCGAACGTGGCGATCACGTAAGGGCCCGTGCCCAGCGGGTTGGCCACGTCCACCTGCGAGGCGGGAACGATGGGGAACGTCATTTCGTAAAGCAGGCCGTAGTAGGGGCGATCGGCCTTGACGACCACGGTGCGGTCGTCGCTGGCGCTGATGGCGTCCACCAGATAGCGTATGTTCTGGTAAAAGCCGCGCGCACTGGAATCGTCGCTCTTGGCCTTGGTGAGCAGATACTGGCAGGAGGCGACCACGTCCGCGGCGGTCAGCGGCGTGCCGTCCGAGAAGGTGACGTTTTCACGCAGCGTGAACGTCCAGGTCTTGCCGTCGTTCGTCTCCGTCCAGTCGTCCGCCAAAAGCGGCTGGGGCAGGCCGTTGTCGTCCACGGTCACGAGGCTTTCGTACACCATGCCGTACACGGATACGATGTCCCGCTCCTGCGGGTCCAGCGGACGGATCTCGGTGGTGCGGGTGGAATAGATGCCCACGATCAGCGAATCCTCCACGTTCTCGGCAAGCGCCGGGAAAACCGCAAGGGCGAGCGACAGGGCAAGCAGCAGGCAAAGGGTGCGTTTCATGCGTTTCCTCCCAAACAGCGAATCGGGACGGGCGGCCCTCAGGTCGACGCGGCCGTTTCGGCGGTCTCCAGGGCCTGCGCGCCGCCTTCATAGTACATACGGAGGTAGATGGCGTAGGCGTTGAGCACCCGGGTCGCGTAGTTCTTGGTGGGACCTTCCGCCATATCCGCGAGGTTGATGCTCTGGCTGTCCGCGCTGTAGCGCGAGTCGTTCAACCAGTTCTGCACGGTGGTCTGCCCCGCGTGGAACGCCGCCGACACCAGCACCGGGTCGCCGTAGAAGCGGTCGCTTAAATAGGCCAGGTACCAGCAGGCGTAGGTCACGTTCTTTTCGGGGTCGTACATCAGGTCGAAGGAATAATCGGTATCCGCGTCGATCTTGCCGTGCACCCACTCGGCGGTGTCGGGCATCATCTGCATCAGGCCGCGTGCGCCCACGCTGCTTTCCGCGCCGGGGTTGAAGGAGCTTTCGTTGAGCACGATGGCCGCGACGAAGGCGGGCTGGAGGTTGTTGGCCTCCGCTTCCCGCTCGATCAGCTCCCGGTAGGAATAGGGGTGGGCGTCCAGCAACTTCTGCTGGGCGGCCACGCGGGCGGCGAGCACCGCGTCCGTCCGGGCGGTGAAGGACGTTTGCATCACGTACAGCCCCACGGCCAGCAGCGCCGCCAGAAACACGGCGAGGCCCAGAAAAGGGAAGCCCCGCTTGCGGCCGTCCGTCTCCTCCGTAGCCGCCTCGTCCCCGTTTTCCGGCTCGCGGCGGCGCTTTTTGGGCGCTTCCTCGTCAACGACCTGATAGGGCGATTGCGCCTCCGGGGTCAGCGCGTAGTAGGGGTTCGTGCGGGCCGTCTCCGGCGGGGGCGCGGCCTGCGGGGCGTAGCGGACGCGGGGAGCCGCGGCCATGGAGGCGGCCTGCTGCTCGCGGGCCCAGGCTTCGCGCGGGGGTGGATAGGAGGAGGGCCCGGCGGCCGTCTGTGCACGGGGCGGGACTTCGATGCGGGCTTCCTCGCGGCGTGCCGCGGTGTACTGCGCGCCGTGGCGCTTGTGGCCATAGCCCTGCGCCATCACGGCCTGGGCTTCCTGGCTGCGCTGCCGGGCGATGAGGTCCGGCGGATAGCCGGCGGCCGCATAGGCGTCGGCGCGACTCCGGGGTTCGACCGCAACGGGCCTCCCCAGCGGGTCCAGCGTCGGGGCGGCGGAGGGCGGCGCGTGCGTCACGCGCGGCGGCTCGGGGCGCTGGGGCGCGGTCTGGTTCTGCCGGGCGGCCGTCAGCCAGTCCGGTATCTCCTGCGCGGGGGGCGGGGCGTACCGGCCGTCCTGAAGGACGAAGGAACGATCCGCGGGCGCGGATGAAACCGTCTCGGCGGGGGCCGGGGGCGCCTCCGCGGACACGGGCGCTTCCGTCGAAGGCGCCTGCGGCTGCGCGGGGTACGCCTGCCGGGGCGCGGCCCTGCGCGCGCGGGGAGAATCGGTCTGCGCTTCCGCCGCGGCGGGCCGAACCGGCGGGGCCGAAGCCTCGACCGCCGCCAGCGGCGGCGGGGAAACGGGCGTTACGGAAGGCGCCTGGGCGAACGCGTTGCTGCGCGTGCGCGGATAGGCCACGGACTGGGCGGGGGCGGGCCCGTCCTCCGCGCGGGGCAAGGGATAGGCGGCGGGCTTGCGGGTACGTTTCACCCCGTCGGCCTCCGCGGGCTCCTTCGCGGGGGGATGGATGGGCTCGGCCTGCCGGCGGCGCGCGCCTTCGGCCACGGAATCGACGAAGGAATAGTCCCGGGGCGCGGAAGCGTCGTCCTCGGAGCGATAACGGCGGGGAAAGTTCACAGGCATTTCCCGCACCCCCTTTCCAAAGGGAAAACCGTCCGGTTTTCCAAACTTCCTTGAATAAAGTTCAGCCGACGGGCCTAAGGGGCCCGTCCGCGAGGATTTTTTGCCACAGCTCCCGCGCCCGCCGGCGGGTGAGGGCGTAGGGCGCGTCGGTGGAAAGCACGTAGTCGGACAGGCTTTCCGTGACGGCGGAGGGGTTCTGGCTGCGAATGCGGCGCAGGGCTTCCTCCCGGGTAAGGCGGTCGCGGCGGCACACGCGGCGCACGCGCGTTTCCTCCGGCGCGGTCACGCAGACCACGGCGTCGGCCAGGCGATCCATGCCCGTTTCGAACAACAGCGGCACGTCCAGCAACGCCGCCGTTCGCCCCTGCGCCCGGAAGGCGTTTAGCTTTGCTCGCACGCGGTCGGTAATCAAAGGGTGCAACAGAGCGTTGAGGCGTTCGCGTGCGAACTCATCCTTAAATATGACGTTTGCCAGCGCCTTTCGGTTCAACGTCCCGTCGGGAAAAAACACGGCCGCGCCGAACGCGTCCCGTACGGCGGGCAGGGCCTCGCCGCCCGCGGCGGTCAGCGCGCGGCTTTCGGCGTCGGCGTCGACGAGCGCCGCGCCCTGTGCGGCGAAGAGCTTCGCCACCGTCGATTTGCCCGAGCCGATGCCGCCCGTGACCGCAATGACGCGCATACGATCACTTGGCCTCGTACCAGCTGTGCCCGCGGCTGACCTCGGCCACCAGCGGCACCGACAGCGTCACGATCTGCTCCATGGCGCGCTGCAGCAGCGCGGATACCGCGTCCGCCTCGCCCACGGGACACTCCACCACCAGTTCGTCATGCACCTGCAAGATCAGTTTGGCGCCGTAGCCGCCGGCGGTCAGCTCCTTTTGCACGCGCACCATCGCCAGCTTGATGATGTCCGCCGCCGAGCCCTGCACGGGAGTGTTCATGGCCGCGCGCTCGCCGAAATTGCGAATGTTGCGGTTGGGGCTGTGCAGTTCGTAGAGCTCCCGGCGGCGGTGGAAAAGCGTCTCGGCGTAGCCCAGCTCGTAGCCGCGCCGCACCGATTCGTCCATGAAGGCCTTCACCATGGGGTAGCGCTCGAAGTACTTGGCAATGAAGTCGTCGGCTTCCTTGCGCGTGACCCCGATGTTGCGCGCCAGCCCGAACCCGCTGATGCCGTAGACGATGCCGAAATTGACGGCCTTGGCGCTTCGGCGCATGGCGGGGGTGACGCTTTCGAAAGGCACGCCGTTGACCTCGGCGGCCGTGCGGGTGTGGATGTCCTGCCCCCGGACGAAGGCGTCCTGCATCGCCGGGTCGCCGCTCAGGTGCGCCAGCACCCGCAGCTCGATCTGGCTGTAGTCCGCGTCCAGCAGCACGCAGCCCGCTTTGGCGACGAACGCCCGGCGAATCTCCCGGCCTTCCTCGCTGCGCACGGGAATGTTCTGCAGGTTCGGCTCGACGCTGGAAATGCGGCCGGTGACGGTGGCCGTCTGGTCGAACGTGGTGTGGATGCGGCCCGTCGCGTCCACCAGCCGGCTCAGGCCCTCGATGTAGGTGCCCATGAGCTTGGTAAGCTTGCGGTAGCGCAGGAGCGGCTCGATGGCGGGGTGCTCCAGCGCCTCCAGCACGCTCGCGGAGGTCGACCACGCGCCGCCCTTGCCCTTTTTGGCGGGGGAGGACAGGTGCAGCCGGTCGAACAGCACCTCGCCCAGCTGCTTGGGGCTGTTCACGTTGAACTCCTCGCCGCCGGTCAGTTCGATGACGTCCGCGCGGCATTGCTCGATTTCGGCGGAAAACAGCTCGCCCAGTTCCTCGAGCGCCGCCTTGTCCACGCTGAAGCCCTCCCGCTCCATAAAGAACAGCACGCGCGTGAGCGGCATTTCCATTTCCTCAAGCAGCTTGAGCATGCCCTTGAATTCCAGCTCCGCGCGCTGCTTGCGGGCCAGCGCGTAGATGTCCGAGGCCTCCCGGGCCGCCTGCTCGGGCGGCGGGACGGGCGCGGGGGCTTTCCGGCCCTTGGGCGGCTCGTCGGTTTCCTCCGTCTCCGTCTCGCCCCCGGCTTTTTGCAGGGCGGCGAGCGTCTCCGCAAGGCCGAAGGACTTGCTCGTGGGGGAAAGCAGGTAGGCGGCGACCATCGTATCCATGGCGACGGCCGGAAGCGGCAGCTTCAGCTCGTCCAGCCGGTGGAAAAGCGCCTTGGCCCCGTGCACGATCAGCGGAACCGACTCAAGCAGGGGCGCGAGGGCGGTCAGAATCTGATCCTCGTACAGCCCCGCATGCGTCATATCCAGCGCGACGGGCATGTACCAGCGCCGCCCGTCGCGCGCGCAGAGCCCCACGGCGCTTGGGCCGATCTGCAAAGCCACGGGCGACGGCTCTTTAGCGAGGCTTTTCGCCAGCGTGCCGATCGCTTCGGGATCGCTCAGCGCTTCGGGCGGTCGGGGGGCGGGAAAGGCGGGGATGGAACCCAGGTCGAACGCCTCCGGCGTGTTGGCCTGCGGGCGGGCCGCGGGCTTCGGCGGGGAAACGGCTTCCCCCGCCCCGAACAGCGCGGCGAGCTGTTTGGCGAGGCGGTTGAGCCTGTATTTGTGGAGCACCGGCTCACCCGCCGACATGCCTTCGATGCCGCAGTCCGCGAAGTCGATCTTCATGGGCGCGGTGAGGCGTATGGTGCCCAGGTCCTTGCTCAGGGCCGCCAGGTCGCGGTTTTCGCGGACCCGCTCGCCCAGCTTGCCGGGAATTTCGTCGGCGTGGCTAAGCACGTTCTCCAGCGTCCCGTACTGCGTAATCAGCTTGAGCGCCGTTTTTTCGCCCACGCCGGGCACGCCGGGGATGTTGTCGCTACTGTCGCCCATGAGACCCTTCATGTCGGGCACCTGCGCGGGGGTGTAGCCGTAGGTTTCCTTCACCGTGTCCGGGGAAAGCAGCAGGCTTTCGGAGATGCCCGTCTTGGTGAGGATGACCTGAGTGTCTCCGTTTACCAGCTGGAGGCTGTCACGGTCGCCGGTCAGGATGTAGGCGTGCACGCCGCGCTCGTTGGCCAGCTTCGCCGCGGTGCCCAGCAGGTCGTCCGCCTCGTAGCCCTCCATTTCGCACAGGGTTACGCCCATGGCGGTCAGTATCTCCCGTACGATGGGGAATTGGGGCCGCAGCTCCTCCGGCGTGGGCTTGCGGCCCGCCTTGTACTGATCATACATCATGTGGCGGAAGGTGGGGGCGTGCATGTCGAACATCACGCACAGGGCTTTGGGCCTGTAGTCGGCGATCGCCTTGAACAGCATGGCGAAAAAACCCTGCACGGCGTTGGTGTACGCGCCGTCGGCGCTCAGCAGCGGCAGGGCGTGGAAGGCGCGGTGGATGAGGCTGTGCCCGTCCACCAGCATGACGCTTTCGGGCTGCGAGGACATGCGGAATCCCCCTTTCGCGACGGTCGTTGATTGCTCAAAGTATAGCACATAAGCGGCCGGAATACAAAAGCCGGGCCTGCGCCCCGAAAGGCGCGCGGCCCCGCAAAGCCAGCGTCATCTCGCTTTTCGGGGCCGCGGGGCCGAAGGTAATGAAACGTAACAAATGGGCGGAACCGGCGGGGTCAGGGGTTTTCCGCCTCCTGCGCCTTTTGCTTGTTCTCGTTGACGAGCTTGTTGAGCTCCTCCATGAAGCTGCTGACGTCCGTAAACTGGCGGTAGACGCTGGCGAAGCGCACGTAGGCGACCTCGTCGAGCTTTTTCAATTCCTCCATCACCAGTTCGCCGATGCGCCGGCTGCTGAACTCGTTCTCCCCGCTGCCGTAGACCGCCTTTTCCACCTTTTCCTCGATGGCGTCGATGTCCGCCATGCTCACGGGCCGCTTTTGGCAGGCATGGATGAGCCCGTTCTTGATTTTCTCGGCGCTGAAGGGCTCGCGGCGCATGTCCTTTTTCACCACCATGACCACGGTGGTCTCGATCTTCTCATAGGTGGTGAAGCGCCGGCCGCAGCGCATGCATTCCCGCCGCCTGCGGATGCTGGTGCCTTCCTCCGTGGGCCGGCTGTCGATGACGCGCGAATCCAGGTATCCGCAATACTGGCATCTCATAGGGAACCGCCTTTCCTGCTGGACATGAGTGCGCAAATAACTTCTCATCATTATAATCCAATCAAATCGGGCTGGCAAGAGCGCCGCCTTTCGCGCGCCCCGCGCCCTTTTCCGCGCGCGCCGAATCCGTCTCGCCGACATGCGACGGCGCTTGACACACATGCTTCGGCCATTGTACAATAATTTGTTTGAACACCTTATTCAGGGGGACGTATGCCCACGCGCCGTTCCCCTCCCACCGAAGCGGAGGCTCCGACCGAATGACGCAACTGCCCACTACCGAGGCGTACCGGGATCAGATCGATAAACGACGCACGTTTGCCATCATCAGCCACCCCGACGCAGGCAAAACGACGCTGACCGAGAAGCTGCTGCTCTACGGCGGCGCCATTCGCCAGGCCGGGAGCGTGAAGGCCCGCAAGGCCGAGCGCCACGCCACCAGCGACTGGATGGAGATCGAAAAACAGCGCGGCATCAGCGTAACGTCCAGCGCCATGCAGTTTTCCTACGACGGCTACCACATCAACATTCTGGATACCCCCGGCCACCAGGACTTCAGCGAGGACACCTACCGCGTGCTGGTCGCGGCCGACGCGGCCGTGATGCTCATCGATGCGGCCAAGGGCGTGGAAGCGCAGACCATCAAGCTGTTCAAGGTGTGCCGCATGCGCGGCATCCCCATTTTCACTTTCGTCAACAAGATGGACCGGGCCGCCAAAGACCCCTTCGCCCTCATGGAGGACATTGAAAACGTGCTGGGCATCCGCACCTGCCCCATGAACTGGCCCATCGGTGTGGACGGCGATTTTCAGGGCGTGTACCTGCGCGACTCGGACCGGATCACCCTGTACAGCGGCGGCGACCACGGCGCGACCATGGCGCGCAAAACGCAGGTGGCGCCGGATTCCCCCGAGGCCCAAAAGCTGCTGGCGGCCCATTATCTGGATCGTTTGCGAAGCGAGATCGAGCTTTTGGACGTGGCGGGCGACCCGTTCGACCGCGAGGCGGTGCTCCACGGGAAACTCACCCCCATGTTCTTCGGTTCCGCCATCACCAACTTTGGGGTGGAGCCGTTCCTGGAAGCGTTTCTGAACATCACGCCCCCGCCGCTCCCCCGCATGAGCGACCAGGGCGAGGTGAGGCCGGAGAGCGACTTCTTCAGCGGCTTCGTGTTCAAGATTCAGGCGAACATGAACCCCGCCCACCGCGACCGGCTGGCGTTCGTCCGCGTGGTGTCCGGCGAGTTCAAAAAGGACATGAACGTATGGCTCAGCGGGGACGATAAGCTCATCCAGCTCAAACAGCCCCAGCAGTTTATGGCCAACGAGCGCGAAGCGGTGGAGACGGCCTACCCCGGCGACATCGTGGGGCTGTTCGACCCCGGCTTTTTCCACTTGGGCGACACGCTCTCCGACGGCCCGAGGCTTCGGTTCAGCTCCATCCCCATCTTCGCGCCGGAGCACTTCGCGCGCGTGCGCCCCGAGGACAGCATGAAGCGCAAGCAGTTCTTAAAGGGCATGTCGCAGTTGGCCGAGGAGGGCGCCATACAGCTTTTCACCCGCACGGAAACGGGCTTTGAGGAGCTTTTGTGCGGCGTGGTGGGCATGCTGCAGTTCGACGTGCTCACCCACCGGCTGCGAACGGAATACGGCGTGAGCCTGCTGATGGACACGCTCCCCTTCCGCTTCGTGCGCTGGGTCACGCAGTCGCCCCTGCCCGCGGACAGGCTCAAGCTGACCTCCACCAGCGGCCGCGCGGTGGACGGCGACGGCCGGGACGTGCTGCTGTTTGAAAACGAGTGGTCCATTCGCCTGGCGACGGAAAACAACCCCGGTCTGACCCTTGCGGAAACCGCAAGCCGGGTCACCTACGAATAAGGCGGCGCCCGCCGACTGTTAAAGAGGCGCGACAGAAAGGAAGAGTATTCCGAATGGTTCGTAACGATATCCGCAACATCGCCATTATCGCCCACGTGGATCACGGCAAAACCACCCTCGTGGACGAGATGCTCAAGCAGGGCGGCGTGTTTCGCGAAAACCAGCAGGTGGCCGAACGCGTCATGGACTCCAACGACATCGAACGCGAGCGCGGCATCACCATCCTGGCCAAGAACACCGCCGTGCACTACCACGGCACGAAAATCAACATCGTTGATACGCCCGGCCACGCCGATTTCGGCGGCGAGGTGGAGCGCGTGCTCAAAATGGTGGACGGGGTGCTATTGCTGGTGGACAGCTTCGAAGGGCCCATGCCCCAGACCCGTTTCGTATTGCAGAAGGCGCTCAACCTAAAGCTGCCCGTGATCGTGGTCATCAACAAGGTCGACCGCCCCGACGCCCGCTGCGAGGAAGTGGTGGACGAGGTATTGGACCTGTTCATCGACCTGGGCGCGGACGCGACGGCGCTGGATAAGCCCATCGTGTACGCGTCCGCCCGCGAAGGCACCGCCACGCTGGACATGAACGAGCCGAGCCTGGACCTGCGGCCCCTGTTCGAAACGATCCTTTCGCACATTCCCGCGCCCGAGGGCGACATGGACGCCCCCGCGCAGGTGCTGATCTCCACCATCGACTACAACGAGTACGTGGGCCGCATCGGCATCGGGCGCATCAACCGCGGCACGCTTGCGACCGGCATGAACGTGGTGAAAACCAACTACGACACCGGGGTGGTCAGCCAGCCGCTTCGGCTGACCAGCCTGTACACCTTCGACGGACTCAAGCGCCTGCCGGCCGAGACGGCCTCCATGGGCGACATCGTCGCCATGAGCGGGCTGGAGGACATCCAGATCGGCGATACGGTATGCGATCCGGTGGCGGTCGAGGCCCTGCCCTTCGTGAGCATCACCGAGCCTACGGTGGTCATGACCTTCTCCGTCAACAACAGCCCCTTCGCGGGCCGCGAGGGCACCTACGTGACCAGCCGCCACCTGCGCGCCCGTCTGTTCAAGGAGCTGCAGACCGACGTAAGCCTGCGCGTGAACGAAACCGACAGCCCCGACGCCTTCGAGGTGCGCGGCCGGGGCGAACTGCACCTGAGCATCCTCATCGAGAACATGCGCCGCCAGGGGTACGAGTTTCAGGTCAGCAAGCCGCAGGTCATCTACCGGGAGATCGACGGAAAAAAGTGCGAGCCGATCGAGCGGATGGTGGCGGACGTGCCCCAGGCCTACGCCGGCGCCGTGATCGAGAAGATCGGGCGCCGCCGCGGAACGCTGGAAAACATGCACGGCCTGAACCGCGTGCGGCTGGAGTTCCTCATTCCTTCCCGCGGGCTGTTCGGCTACCGCAGCGAGTTTATGACCGACACGCGCGGCGAGGGCATCATGAGCGCGGTGTTCGAGCGCTACGAGCCCGTGAAGGGCGACATTCCCCACCGCAGCGCGGGCGCGCTGGTCTGCTTTGAGACCGGCGAGGCCACCAGCTACGGGCTTTTCAACACCCAGGAGCGGGGCACGCTGTTCATTACCCCGCAGACGCAGGTGTACAAGGGCATGATCTGCGGGCAGAACGCGCGGCCGGACGACCTGGTGGTAAACGTCTGCAAGCAAAAGCACGTCACCAACATGCGCAACGCCAGCGCCAGCGAGGACAGCCTGAAGCTGGTGGGCGTCCACCCCATGACGCTGGAAGAATGCCTGGAATTCATCGACGACGACGAACTGCTGGAAGTCACCCCGCAAAGCCTGCGCATGCGCAAGCGGGAGCTGAGTCATCAGGATCGCGCGCGGGCGGCCGCCCGCGCGAAAACCGAGTAAACGCGCCTTCCGCTCCCGCCGCCAGGCCGCCGCGCCGTATGCGAAAAAGGAGGTTCATCATGAAGCAACCGTTATTCACCCGCCTGTGCGCGCTGATCCTCACGCTGTGCCTGTGCGCGGCTCCCGCCTTTTCCACGGCGGAAACGTGGCTGCCGGACGGCGAGGTGACCCATACGGATTTCACCCTGAGCCTCGGGCTTCACGCCGACGCCTTCCCCGCGGGCAAGGCGCACCTGAGCGACTGGGAAACGTACCTGAACAAGCTCAGCCTGCGCGGCTCCATGGATTCGCTGGCGATGTTCACTCCCACCAGCCGCGTGTATATGGACGCGGCCCTGCAATTGAACGGCGAAGACCGGTTCCCCTTCGTGTACGACGGCTATTACAGCTATCGTTATCTGCTTTCCCCCGCGTTCAACGGCGAGGTATTGTACTTCCAGATGTACAACTTTCTGGAGTTTATGCTCAAGCCCTATTACTACATGGAGCTGCCCACGCAGTACCTGGCGCTGCTGATGTACCCGGACGCGGCCTACTGGCTGGGCGACAGCTACTATACCCCCGTTAGGGAAATGCTAGCCCAGGCCCGGGAGGATGCGCAGGCCCAGGCCGCCGAGGCGGAGGAAGCGGACGCCGAAACCGGCGACACCGCGACGGACGGCACGGTGGACGGCGTCGCCGTCATCGGCGGCGCGGACGGCCCGACGGCCATTTATCTGACGGGGACGGACGCGGAGGCCGGAACGCTCACCTACACCGTTCCCTACGAGGATCTCTACGAGCTGTGCGAGACGCTGGACCTGATCGTCAACGACGATTACGACCTGAGCCGCGCGTACTACTTTTTCACCTGCCTGCTGACCGACCTGTACGCAAGCGACATGACGCTGGAGATTCTCGGCAACCTGGAATACGAGCTGGACGCGCTCGACCCCAACCAGGACGGCATGACCGTTACGGAAACGCCCGATTCGCTCACGTGCGTCATCGGCGACACCGTGGTGTTCAACCGTGTGAACGACGCGGGCGCGACCGCCTTTACCCTCACCCTGCCCACCGCCGAGGGCTACGAGGTGGTGTTCGATTACCGCTGGACGCCCGCCGAAACGCGGGGCGCGGCGCTTAGCGCGTCGCTGTCGCTGACCTCCGACGGGGCGCAGGCGTTGCTGGTGACCGCCGAGGGCGAAGGGCTGCCCCGCGAGGGCGACCTTACCGGCGAGGGCAGCCTGACGCTGGCCGCTTCCGGTTCGCTGCTGTCCGACGCGCCCGCCTCCCAGACCTTCGTGTTCAACTGGAGCCGCACCGCCGCCGAAAAGCCCTACACGCTTGATCTGACGGTGGACTGGCTCCACCCCGACACCCTCCTGCCGGCGCTTACGCTTGCCTTCAGCGGCACGCTTTCCACCGTGGACAAGAGCGTGTTCGTCGACGGCAACTACCCGCAGAACGACTTTTTCAGCCTGAACGAGACGTACCTGGAAGAGTATAAGGAAAAGCTGATGCGCACCGTGGCGCTGAAGCTTGCGCCCTTCGTGCTGGAAATGCCTTCCGGCGTCTTGGACGACCTCTACCGCTTCTCCTACGACACGGATATCCTCGTGTCGTTCATGGAATAGCCCGAAAGCCTTTGTACACCCGGCCCGACGTGTTGCCCTTTCCGGACTTTTACGGTATACTGTTGGTGATTGCCGGGAGGTGAGCGTATGCCGGGCGCGCCTTTGGAAAAGGGAAGTCAGAACCCGCTGTATCAGCAACTGATGCGGCGTTTGAAAAACGATATCGTCGCGGGCGTTTATCCCGCCGGCGGGCGCATCCCCAGCGAGCAGGCCCTGTGCGCAGCGTACGGGGTCAGCCGCGTTACCGTGCGCAAGGCGCTTTTGGACCTGGTGCAGGACGGGCTTTTGCTGCGCAGGCAGGGCAAGGGGACGTTCGTGGCGGACGCGCGCCTCACGCGGGATTTGCAGCACGTAACCAGCTTTACGGACGCGTGCACGCGCATGGGTCGCCGGGCTTCCAGCCGCCTGGTGGACGTGAAGCGCGAGCTCGCCCACCCCGAGGACGTGGAGCGCCTGGGCGTGCCCGAAGGCGGCGAGGTGATCGAGCTTTGCCGGCTGCGCCTGTGCGACGGCGAGCCCGTGATGCTGGAATACAACCGTTTTCCCGCCGCGTACGACTTTATCGAAAAGGATCCGCCCGCAGGCTCGCTGTACGACGCGCTGCGCGCCCACGGCCTCATTCCCAGCCGCGCCACGCACGATATCGCGCTGGGCCACGCCAACACGACTGTCAGCCGCCAGCTGTCCACCGCCGTGGGCGAGGCGCTGCTGATTCTGGAAGAAACGGTGTACGACCAGCAGGACCGCCCCCTGCACACCAGCCGCCAATGGATACGCGGCGACAAGTTCACCTTTCGCATTTAGCGGGAAACGGCGGAGCCGTTCCCCTGCAACGAATCCGTTTTCCCATTCGACCGATTTAGAAAGAAGAGATTTTAACTGGAAACATCCAAATTCGCCCTGTTCGTAGACCTGGAGAACTGCGGCGCGAAGGTATCCACGCTTCTGAGCGTGCTTGAAAAGGTCAAGATTCGCGGCGACATCCTGCTGGGCAAGGTGTACGGCTACACCGACCAGTACAGCGACCTCAAGGAAGTGCTTCTAAGCAACACCTTCACGGTCGTGCCCAGCCTGCGCTACGGCATCAGCCAGAAGAACAACGCCGATATCCTGCTGGTGATCGACGCGCTGGAGGTGGCCTACACCAACCCGCTCATCGACAGCTTTTGCATCGTGTCCGGCGACAGCGACTACACGCCGCTGGTCGGGCGGCTGAAAAGCATGGGCAAGTTCGTGTTGGGCATCAGCCGAAGCGAGGCCGCCAGCAACATTTTCATCAACGCCTGCAACGAGTTTCAGTTCCTGGAGAACGTCGGCGGCCGCGCGCGCAAACCCGAGGACAAGAAGAAGGCCGCCGCGGCCGACAAGGAGCCGCTGGACGAACAGGAGCTCAACAAGCTCATCGAGAACATTCTGGACGAGCAGACCGACAAGGACGAGCTCTACGCAAGCGAGCTCAAGGGCATTCTGCTGCGCCTGCGCCCGGACTTCAACGAAAAGGCGTTCGGCTGCACCACGTTTTTGAAGGTGCTGGACAAGCTGGCTCACAAGTACGGCAATCTCCGCGTGCGCAACAACAACTTCAACGTCATGGTGTCGCTGGGCACCCCCGCCAAGGAAGCCGCCGCGCCGCAGCTGACCAAGGACAACTGGAAGGATGCTTTCCGCGACCAGCTCCAGCGCTACAAGGACGGCGGCTTCGACCGCGTCAACCCCAGCATCCTCAAGGCGGACATCCAGGCCACCTATCCCGATTTTGCCGAGCGCGCGCTGGGCTTCAAGCGCTTCAGCGACCTGCTCAAGGCGCTGGAGAAGGACAAGATTCTCGAAGTGGAGATGGACGAGCAGAAAACCATGCTTGTCAAAGTGCCCTAAGCGGTCGCTGACGCTCCCTTTGGGGAAGGCACCGAAAGGAAGCGTGCATGCAGTGCATGCCGCCGCGGAGCGGCGAGCGACCTGAAGGTGAGCAGCGAAGCGAGCCGGTGAACGGAAGTGAAACCGGCGATGACTGAGCAATCGGAGACTTCCCTTCCCCAACCTTTCCCCAGCCCGCGCCTGCGGGCGCGGGACGAGAGTATGGCCGGTTTTCGCACGCCTGGCATCCCGGGAGACGCGCGCGAACGTCCCAAAGGAGGAACCCCGTATGCCGAACGATTTTGCCCGCGTCGCCGCCGCGAGCGTGCGCGTTCATCTGGGCGACGTGGAAAAGAATAAGCAGGAAATTGTAACCCGCATGCGGGCGCTGGAAGCGCGGGGCGTGCGGGTGGCCGTGTTTCCGGAGCTCTGCCTGACGGGCTACACCCTGGGCGACCTGCTTTTACACGCGCCGGTGCAGCACGCGGCCTTCGCGGCGCTTTGCGAACTGGCGGCGCAGACGGGGGATATGGCCGTGGTGGTGGGCCTGCCGGTGAACCAGCGCAGCCGCCTTTTCAACTGCGCGGCCGTGCTGCAGGGCGGCCGGGTGCGCGGCCTGGTACCCAAAACCTACCTGCCCAACGGCAACGAGTTTTACGAAACCCGCTGGTTCGTGGGCGGCGCGCAGGCCGAGGGTGTTTTTGAGCAGGACGGCGTCAGCTGTCCCTTCGCCCCCGACCTGCTTTTCGACATGGGAGACTTTGCTTTCGCCGTGGAGATCTGCGAGGATCTGTGGACGCCCATCCCGCCCAGCAGCCAGTACGCGGTGGAGGGCGCGGACATCATCCTAAACCCCAGCGCCAGCAACGCCCTGGTCAGCAAGCACGCCTACCGGCGGGAGCTGCTGCGCCAGCAGAGCGGCCGGCTGTACGCGGGCTACGCCTACGCCTGCGCGGGCTTCGGCGAGAGCACCAGCGACCTGGCTTTCTGCGGTTACACCGGCGTGTTTGAAAACGGCAAGCCCCTCGCCGAAGGCAAACGCTTTACGATGGAGGGGGATACCGCCGTCGCGGATATCGACGTGCAGCGCCTGCGCTACCAGCGCCAGCGCAACGGCAGCTTCCACCAGATGGAGCGCCGGGCGACCCCCATGCGCCGCGTTTCCCTGCCGCAGGCCCGGGTGCCCGAACCGGATACGCTCCTTCGGCCCATCGCACCCCTGCCCTTCGTGCCCGGCGGCGCGGAGGCGGAGGAAAACCTGGAGGAGATCGTGCGCATCCAGTGCACGGGCCTGGCCACGCGGCTTACGGCCATCCGCTGCCGCGACCTGGTGCTGGGCGTTTCCGGCGGGCTGGACAGCACACTGGCGCTGCTGGTGGGTGTGCGCGCGCTGGATATGCTGGAGTTGCCGCGCACGGGGATGCACGCCGTCACCATGCCGGGCATGGGCACGGGCAGGCGCACCAAGTCCAACGCCGACCGCCTCATGGAAGTGCTGGGCGTGAGCGCCTCGGAGATCGGCATCGAGAAGGCGGTGCGCCAGCACTTTGCCGATATCGGCCAGGACGAGAGCGTGCACGACGTGACCTATGAAAACAGTCAGGCGCGCGAGCGTACCCAGATCCTCATGGATATCGCCAACAAGGTTGGCGGCATCGTGCTGGGCACCGGGGACATGAGCGAGGCGGCGCTGGGCTTTTCCACCTACAACGGCGACCATATGAGCATGTATAATGTCAACTGCTCCGTGCCCAAAACGCTGGTGAAAAGCCTCGTAAAATATATCAGCACCCACGATTTCGGCGGCGCGGTGCAGGATGTGTGCCGGGACGTGCTGGACACCCCCATCAGCCCCGAGCTGCTGCCCGTGACCGACGGGGAGCTTTCGCAGCGCACCGAGGAGATCGTCGGCGACTACACGCTCAACGACTTCTTCCTCTACCACATGCTGGACAGCGGCAGCGGCCCCGAACGCCTCCGACGCTTCGCCCTGCAGGCTTTCGCGGGCGTGTACGCCGAGGAGACGATCAACCGCCGCCTGTGCGACTTCCTGCGCCGCTTCTTTGCCCAGCAGTACAAGCGCAACTGCGTGCCCGACGGCCCCAAGGTCGGCAGCATCAGCCTGTCGCCCCGCGGCGACCTGCGCATGCCCTCGGACATGAGCGGCGCCCTGTGGCGCAAAAACTGCCCGTAACGGCGCGAACCGCCCCGTGCAAGGATGGAACCGGCCCAGGCCGGATCGAAAGGGAGGGAACCCGGAATGAGCGAACGTCAATGCCCGCACTGCGGCCGCCGGATCACCGTGGACGGCTCGGCGACCTTCTGTCCCTATTGCGGCGGGGCGCTGGGCCCGGCGGCGTCCGACCCCGAAGCCAACGCCGTACAGGCGGTGCTGGCCAGGGTGGAGGCGCAGGCCAACCCCGTGAAAAAGCACGAACTGCTGGAAGCGGCCCTGAAGGAGTTCCCCGACAGCCTCGCCGTGGCCGAGGAGATTCTCTTCCTGGGACGCCTGCACGAGCGCAGCAAGCGCACGCTGGATTTTTCCGTCATCAAGTCCTACCTGCTCAACCTGTACCTGGAACCGGAGACGCTCACCGCGGAGAAGCGCGACGCCATGCGCCGGGAGCTGTTCGACCACCCCGACCTGGACCGCTGCCTGAAGCTTGCCGGAGATGAGAACGTCTTTATGGCCCATTACCTGCATCGGCTGTCCGGCCAGTTCATCCAGCTGTTTTTACACGGAAGCAGCAAATACATGCGCCGCTTCTTCGGCTTTGGCATGGACAGCCGCGCGCCGAAGCTGCTGGCCTCGCCCGCCGCGAAAATGCTCGCCGGCATGCAGGCCGACGCGGCGCTGACCGACCGCCAGCGCTCCATGCTCATGCGCGCCTTCTTCGACGCGTTCTGCGAGCATCTGGGCGGGGAAACGCGGTGGCTGGAGGAGGCCATGGCCGAGCGCCACATCGTGCTGGCGTAAGCGACCGCCTCCCGGCGTGCCGCAAGGAGGGATCATTTGCAAACTCGTCGTCTTTTCGCGCAGGGTACGCCCCAGGGCGGGCGGCGCAAACCGCCCGCAGGCATGCCCGAGCGCGTTCCGTTTTCCAAGCCCGCGTACCGCAAGGCTCCCGCGCGCGATGCCCTGCCGCCCCAGCAGCCGATTACCGACGAACCGGCGCCTAAGAAGCCCGCCCGATGGAAAACCGTGGTCAAGCGGTTCCTCCAGATCATGGGGCTTTTGTTGGCGCTGGCGTTCGCCTACGTGTTCCTGCTCATGGGCGAGCCCGGGGAGGACGACCAGCTCGCCTCGCAGACCACCGCGCAGGAGGAGACCATCCGCGTGCCCATCGCCGCCAGCGAAGCGGCCGGCACGACCGACCTCAACCAGCTGGCCGCCAAATTCGGCAAGCCCGTGATGGCCCTGTATTCCAGCGGCCTTTCCCTGCAGAAGGCGACGCTGTTCGACACGGCTTTCCGCGGCGGCTACGCGCGGCGGCTGACGCTCGCGTACGCCTTTTCCGACGGCGCGGTGATCACGGTGGAAAGCATCCGCCCCACGGCCGCCGTATCGCTGCTTTCGGACAAACGCTATCGCCTCAACGTCGATTCGCTTTACACCGTCGCAGGGCTGGAAGCCGTGCGCATGGACTCCGACGCGCAGATCTGCCTGCTCGCCCGCGGCTCCGAAGCGGCCTACGCGCTGTACTGCCCCGCTTCCCACACGGGCGACCTGAGCGCGCTGATCAAGCTGATGACGCTGATGGAGCCTTCCGCCTCATAAGGCGCGTTCGGCCCCAACCGTAAAACGGACCGCCCGTCATCCGGGCCCGCGCGCCCGTCTGTGAAAAGGAGCCGGCATGGAACAACAACCCATACGCACCATGAAGACCTCGACGCTGCTCAGGCGTTTCGCCCCCTACTTCCGCAAGTATATCCCGGTATTGCTGTTCGACCTGTTCTGCGCGTCGCTGACCACGCTTTGCGACATTGTGCTTCCGCTGATCGTGCGGAGCATTACGCAACTGGCGACCACCGACCTGGCGGCGCTGACGGCGGCCTACGTGCTGCGCGTGGGGCTGTTGTACCTGGCGCTGCGCGTGGTGGACGCGCTGGCGAGCTTCTACATGAGCTCGCAGGGGCACATCATGGGCACGTGGATCGAGCGCGACATGCGCTACGATCTGTTCGCCCACCTGCAGTCGCTGGGTTTTACCTATTACAGCACCGCAAAAGTCGGGCAGATCATGAGCCGCATCACCAACGACCTGTTCGAAATCACCGAGTTCGCCCACCACTGCCCGGAGGAGTTCTTTATCGCGGGCATCAAGATCACCGCGTCGTTCGTCATCCTCTTCGGTGTAAACCCGGTGCTGACGCTGATCATTTTCGCGGTGCTGCCCGTGATGCTGGTGAGCACCCGCTACTTCAACCATAAAATGCGCATGGCCTTTCAGGAGCGGCGCCACCAGCTGGGCGAGATCAACGCCCAGGTGGAGGACAGCCTGCTGGGCATCCGTGTGGTGAAGAGCTTCGCCAACGAGCCCATGGAAATCGAAAAGTTCCAGCGCGGCAACAACGAGTTCGTACGCATCAAGCGCAAGGCGTACCTGCTGATGGCGGGGTTCGCCACCACCACGCGCATTTTCGACGGGGTGATGTACATCGTGGTGGTGGTCGCGGGCGCGCTGTTCCTGATCAACGGCACCATCACCACCGCCGATTATATCGCCTACCTGCTCTACGTAAGCACGCTGCTCACGTCCATCCGCCGCATCGTGGAGTTTACCGAGCAGTTCCAAAACGGTATGACCGGCATCGAGCGCTTCTGCCACATCATGGACGAACCCCCCGATATTGCGGACGCGCCCGACGCGACGGAGCTGACCGACGTGCGGGGGGATGTGACGTTCGACCACGTAAGCTTCCGTTACAACGACAACGAACACACGGTGCTCGCCGACGTCAACCTGAATGTGAAGGCGGGCGAGCGCGTGGCGCTGGTCGGCCCCAGCGGCAGCGGCAAAACCACGCTTTGCAATCTCATTCCGCGCTTCTACAACCTCACCGGCGGGCGCATTCTCATCGACGGCAAGGATATTACGACGCTGACCCAGCGCAGCCTGCGCGAGAGCATCGGCATGGTGCAGCAGGACGTGTATATGTTCAGCGGCACCGTGTTTGAGAATATCGCCTACGGTCTGCCCGGCGCCACCGAGGAGCAGGTGCGCCGCGCCGCGCAGCTCGCGGGGGCGGACGAGTTTATCTCGGCGCTGCCGGAGGGGTATGCCACGTTCGTGGGCGAACGGGGCGTAAAGCTCTCCGGCGGGCAGAAGCAGCGCGTCTCCATCGCGCGCGTGTTCCTCAAAAACCCGCCCATCCTCATTCTGGACGAGGCGACCAGCGCCTTGGACAACGAAAGCGAACGCCTTGTGCAGCGGTCGCTTGAAAAGCTTTCGGTGGGGCGCACCACGTTCACCATCGCGCACCGCCTGACCACCATCCAAAACGCCACCGTCATCTGGGTACTGACCGAAAAGGGCGTGGAGGAACAGGGCACGCACAAAGAACTGATGGCGAAGGGCGGGCTGTACGCCCACCTGTACGCCATGTATACGGAGGCTTGCTGATGAGATTTGCAAAGGTTCTTCCCACCGAACTGACGGATGTCTATGCCCTGTACCGGACCGCGATCGCCGATATGCGCGCCCGCGGGCTGGAGCAATGGATGTGGGGCGAATACCCCAGCCAGGAAATTCTTGAGGAGGACGTTTCGCTCGGCCGCCTCTACAAGGCGGAGGTCGACGGGCAAACGGCCGCGGTCTTCGCCGTGTGCGTGGGGCAGGGGCCGGAGTACGCCGACGTGCCCTGGCACTACGGCGTCAACCCCGCGTGCCTGCACCGCGTCGCCGTGCGGCCGGACGCGTCCGGCCGGGGCGTGGGCCGCGCGATACTCGCCTTTGCCAGGGACGAGGGCCGCCGGTTGAACTGCGATTGCTTCCGCGTGGACACCTACGCCCGAAACGAGCGGGCGCTTCGGCTGTTTGCGTCCGAGACGGTCCGCGAGGCGGGCACGTTCCGCATACCGTATCGCCCGGATGCGTTCCGTTGCTTCGAGGCGCCGCTCAGGGACGACTGCCCCCTGCTGCCCGTGCGCATGCATCCGGCCTACCGCTGCGGCGCGCAGACGCCCTGGGGCGGCGACGCGCTCGGACGCCTGTACAATAAGCCCATTCCCGACGCGCGCACCGGCGAGGCGTTGGAGATCAGCTGCATTCCGGGGCTGGAAAGCACCGACGACATGGGCGAAACCCTGCCCGCGCTCATCGCCCGCTCCGGCGCCGCGCTGACGGGCGAGGGGTTTTCCGACCCCTTCCCGCTGCTGCTCAAGCTTTTGGCCGCCGCGGGCGACCTGAGCGTGCAGGTGCACCCGGACGACCGTTACGCCCTGGCGCACGAAAAAAAGCTCGGCAAGACCGAGGCATGGGTGATTCTTAACGCCGAAGCGGGCGCGACGCTGCGCTACGGCCTCCGGGAAGGCGTGACGCGGGAGAAGCTCGCTTCGGCGCTGACCGAAGGCGGGGACGTGGAGCCGCTTTTGGACACCGTAAAGGTCACGGCGGGCGACGTGCTCTACATGCCCAGCGGCATGGTGCACGCCATCGGCGGAGGCATCACCCTGTACGAGATCCAGCAGTCCAGCGACGTGACCTATCGCCTGTGGGACTACAACCGCGTAAACGAAAAGGGCGAAAAACGCCCTCTGCATATTAAGGATTCGCTGGCCGTGGTCGATCCGGCCCTGCGGGGGCTGCGCGCGCGCCTGCCGGAGGCAGGGGATACGGGCGAGCACACGGTGCTTTCGGTGCCCGCGTTCAGGCTTTCGTGCCTGTGCGTAAACGGCGAGCAGCCGCTCTCGGCGAGGCCCGACCGTTTCCGCATGTTTACGGCGCTGGACGCGCTGGCGCTTCGCTGGCAGGGGGGCCAATTGGCCCTTTCCGCAGGCGAAAGCGCGTTGATTCCCGCCCGCAGCCCCGCGCTGAGCATAACGGGCGAAGGGCGGGCGCTGACCTCCGAGCCGGCGTCAGCCTGCTGAAAAAGCCGCATCTGCTTTGTCGCCTGCGCCGCATACGGGCGGTCACGTACGTCCGTGTACGCTCCCGTCCGCATGCGGCTTGGCTTCGCGCATCTGCACCTTTTTGAGCAGGCTGTGCCTGC
>CAZXJI010000021.1:48998-59478 GCA_964640955.1 uncultured Oscillospiraceae bacterium
TCCGCATGCGGCTTGGCTTCGCGCATCTGCACCTTTTTGAGCAGGCTGTGCCTGCTCAAAAAGCCGCATCTGTTTTGTCGCCTGCGCCGCATACGGGCGGTCACGTACGTCCGTGTACGCTCCCGCCCATATGCAGCTTGGCTTCGCGCATCTGCACCTTTTTGAGCAGGCTGTGCCTGCGTGCTTGCGAGAAGTTGGTGAACGGTCAAAGCGCCGAAGCGATTACATCGCTTCGGCGCTTTGGCCGTTATCCCTTCAGCCCGTTTTCCTGGCGCTCCATATTTTCCACCACGACGTCGTAAATATCGCCGAGCGTCGCACAGTATTCCAGCACCTTCCAGGGCGTGTTGGTGTGAAAATGGACCTTGATCAGGTCGTCGTCGCCGACCACCAGCCGGCAGTCGCCTTCGATATGGCTGTCGATGTATTCGCCGATGGCGTCCTCCGAAAGCCCTTCTCCCTCGATGAGCAGCTGGGTATCGAACTTGTATTCGAGCATGAGTCATTCCTCTTTTCGATCAGGATGCGCCCATGATAGCGGAAAACGGATGAAAAAGCAATCCCCCGTTTCGAGGGGCGGCGCCGGCGCGCCGCCCCCGCTTGACTTTTCACAAACGGGTGTGTATTCTTCTTGTGCGTATGTTTCGTTTTCCGCGCGCTTTGCGGCGCGCGCTTCGCCCGGTCCCGGCCCGTTTCCCACCCGATTACGCCGAAAGGAGGCGTTCGCATGCGGCGTTCCCGCACCCTGTCGCCCTGGCTGTGGGGCGTCGCCGTTGCCACCCTGCTGGCCGCGGCGCTGCTTGCGTTCGCGTCCTTCCAGTACATCGGCAGCGACGACGCGCCCATCCTGCGCGCCTTCATGGGCTACGAGGGGGGCGAACCGGCCACCTTCCACCTGTACCTGCACACGGCGTTCGCGTGGTTCCTGTGGGCGATGGCCAAGCTGTTCCCGGGGGTTGCCTGGTTTTCCATTCTGCAGCTGTTCCTTTTGTGGCTTTCGCAGGTCGTGATCGTCAAAAGCCTCGTGCAGCTGGCCCGGAGACGCGGGTGGCCCGCCTGGACGGGCGCGCTGCTCGGCGCGGGCTTCCTGACGGCTTATACGCTTTACGTTTCCTGCCGCATCACCTACACCACCACGTCGGCGCTCTGCGGCGCGGCGGCGGTCGCCCAGCTGGCAAGCGTGGATTTTACGGCGGACCGGCGCCGCGCCGTCGCGGGCCCGGTGATCGGCAGCGCGCTTTTGCTGCTTTGCGCCTATTGCCTTAGGCAGATTTCCGTGCTCCCGCCGCTTTGCTTCTGGCTATTGGCGTTCGCGGTCAAGCTGTGGGCGGCCTTCGGGAAGGGCAAACGGCCCTGGAAGCTCGCGAAGCCCGCGCTGACCGGCGCGCTGGTCACGGCGCTGCTGTTCGCCCTGTTCGCCGGGGTGCGGGCGGTCGACATCCGCCTGAACAGCGCGGAGGATTTTCTGGCCTGGCAGAACGCGCGCATCCGGCTGATGGATTACACGGACTTCGACACCACCACCACCGACGAGACGCTCGCCGAAGTCGGCTGGAGCCGAAACGAGTTTGCACTGGTCACCTACTGGTATTTCATGGACGATAACATCACCGCCGACGCCTTTGACACCCTTAAGGCGCAGCAGGACGCCGACGACGCGGGCCTTACGCTTGCCGACCGGCTGACGTCCGCACGGGCGACCGTGGTCGATTGCCTGCGAAGCTATCCCGCCGTGCGCTACGGGCTGTGGACCGCGCTGTTTGTGGCGCTGGCGGCGCTGGCGCTGGGACGCGGGTGGCGGCAGGCCGCGGGGGTGCTCGCGGCGGTGCTGGGCGGCGGATTGCTGCTGTTTTACCTGGGCTACACCGGACGGCTGCCCATGCGTGCCGCGCTGAGCGTGCTTCTGCCGATGGCCGCCTACCTGTATTGTGCCCTGCCCGGCCTCGCCTCGCTGCCGGCTCGACCGGCGCCTCCGTCGGAACCGGCCCCGACGGCCGCCGCGCCGCCCGCTGAAGCGCGCGCCCCCCGGCCCCTGCGCCGCGCGCTGAGCGCCGCGCTCGCGATCCTCGCGCTGGGCGGCTGCGTTTGGGCAACGGCCTCCGCCGCGGCGGTCAACGCGCCGCTCATCCGGCCCATGACCGACGAGGAGGAAAACTACGGCACCGTCAACCTGAACGACCTGGACGCCTACGCGCTGGACAACCCCGACACGCTCTTCGTCTACGACCTGTCGCTGGTGTCCGACCACCGCCTGTTTCCGGATACGTCGCAGGGAATCCCCGACAACGTCATGTTCTGGGGCGGTTACCCGGCGCGATCCCCCGGCTGGTACCGGATGCTCGCCAAATTCGGCATCACGGAGCTGAACGCCTCCCTCTTCCTTCGGGACAACGTTCTGCTTGCGAGCACCGACGCCCAGCCGTGGGACTGCATGATGGGTTACGTGCAGGAATCCACGGACGAAAACGTGGACTGGTCGTTTTACGACACCTACGGATACCTTTACTTTTTCCAGTTGGAAACCTACTGAGGAGCCCTGCGGCGTTCATCCCCCGGCAAGCGCCCGGCTCCTTCCCGCCTGCCCGGCGCAGATAGATGGAGGATGACAGACCATGCAACGTTCCCTTCCCGCGCGCGCGTCCGCGTTCCTCAAGTCCTGCCTTCTCTGGGACCGCCCCTTCACCCGCTGGGTGTTCATGGTGGCCGCCCCCCTGATCCTTCAGGATCTGGTAGGCGCGTCGCTGCACATCATCGACGGCCTGATGGTCTCCAGCCTTGGCGACGCGGCCTATTCCGCCGTGACCCAGGCCAACCGCTACACCTTCCTTTTTCAGCTTTTCGCCTTCGGCACCGCCTCCGGCGGGGCGATTTTCATGAGCCAGTACTGGGGCGCCAGGGACATCCCCCGCATGCGGCACTCCATGGGCATATCGCTGTTTGCGGTCACGCTGCTTTCGGCGCTGTTCACCGCCGCGGCCCTGCTGTTCCCCGGTACGATCGTGAGCTGGTTCCTGCCCGAGGGGGAAAGCTATTTGATCGCGGTCGATTACCTGGCGACCGTCGCCCCCAGCTACCTTCTGCTGGGCGTGAGCACGGTGTACTCCATGTGCATCAAAACCGGCGAAAAAACCTACATCCCGCTGATCGCCGGGGTCGCGAGCATCGTGGTCAATACCGCGCTCAACTACGTGTTCATCTTCGGGCATCTGGGCTTCGCGGCCATGGGAGCGCACGGCGCGGCGATCGCCACCGTCATCGCCTCGGGCGTGCAGCTGGCCATCAACCTGGCGTTCGCCTACGGCATGCGTTTGCCGGCCGGCGCCACCTTCCGGGAGATGGCCTGCGGCGACCGCAGCTTTATCAAGCGCTTCGTGCGCATGGTGACCCCGGTCATCTTCAACGAGGGGCTGTGGGCGCTGGGCACGACCATGTACGGCGTGTACTACGGCCGCATGGGCGACGTGGCCGTGGCCGCCACGGGCGTGTGCTCCACCATCGACAACCTCGTATGGGTGTTCATCTTCGGCATGATGCATGCCACCGCCATCATCGTGGGCAAGACCCTCGGCGAAGGGCGCAAGGAGGAGGCGTACCTGTACGCCAAGCGGATGATTGCCGGCGCCATGGCCGCGGGCCTGGTGCTGGGCGCGGTGCTGCTTTCGATCCGGATGCCGCTGCTGTCGCTCTTCGGCGGGCTTTCCGACGAAGTGATCGAAAAGGCGTCGATCATCCTGTTCTTCGGGGCCATCACGATGTGGTTCCGGGCGTTCAACTGCATCAACGTCGTGGGCGTGCTGCGCAGCGGCGGCGATACGGTGTTCAGCCTCCTTTTGGACGTGGGCAGCATGTGGACGATCGGCGTGCCTCTGTGCGCGATAGCGACCTTCGTATTGCATCTGCCGGTGGAGTACGTGTATCTGTGCACCTTCGCCGAGGAGATCGTGAAGATCGCCATCGGCGTGCCGCACTTCATCGGGCGCAAATGGCTCAACAACATCACCGAAAAGAAGGGGGAACCCGTTCTTGAAAGCAATTGACCTGGTTATCAAAATCGGCAGCATGGCGCTGGTGCAGCGCGAGGACGGCGCGATCGACTACAATATTTTTCAGCGCCTGGGCGACGACCTGCGCCCCGGCATGGCGCTGGTCACCAGCGGCGCCACCGAGATCGGGCGGCTGGATTATCTCCACCGCGCGGGGTTTGAGCTGACCGGCGACCCGGAACTGATCAAGACCGATTACGCCGCGCAGGGGCAGATCGTGCTGATGGACAACTACCGGAAGTTTATCCATCCGGAATACGGGGTACGCCAGCTGCTGGTGGAGCACACGCATTTCAACGATTCCATCAAGCGCGAGCATATCCGCCGGTTTCTGCTCAGGGCCGCGCAGCAGGAGAGCATCCCCATCATCAACTACAACGATCCCGTCAGTGACGAGGAAACCCGAAAAATGGAGCTTGCCGGCCGCCGCGTGAACGGCGGAAGCGTGGTGGAGTGCGTGGACAACGACGAGACGGCCGCGGTGATCGCCTCGCTGGTCGGCGCGAAAACGCTGATCCTCTTAACCAGCACCGAGGGCATCTACCTCAACCGCGACGATCCTTCCACGCTGGTGAGAGATCTGGTTTATCCGGATATCCAGACCCTGCGCACGAAGATTGCGGAGCTGATGACCCACTGCAACGGCGCCAGCCGCAGCGGGGCGGGCGGGGCGAAGGCCAAGCTGGCCTACGCGCTGCGCGCCGCCGAAAACGGCAGCCGCGTGATTATCGGACACGCGCGCCACCACGTGGCCGCGCTGATGGACGGCAGCGTGCCCTGCACGCACATCGGCGTTTCGAAACAGAGCTGAAAGCACTCGTTTCCACGTTTCCCTTCCGCCGTTCTCAAAGGAGGCCTGCGCATGAACTGGCTTTTGGCCGTCGCGACGCTTGTGTGCGCCGCGGGCACGGGGCTGTGCTACTACTTTATGGAGCTGTCGCCAAGAAGCCCTCAGAAGCGGCTGTCCGAGGGCAAGGAATTCCGGATGCCCGACGTGCGCTTCCGCTATACGCCGCAGGAGCTGTACGGCATCTACACCGACGCGGGCGAGGCGGGCCGCCCGCTGATGAAGCGCTATTGGCTGATCGATTTCGGGCTGATCGCAAGCTTTCTGGGCGTGATGATCGCCATCGCGCTCAACGTGGTGGGACGTGACAACCCGCTGTTCTGGCTGATGGGCGCCGTCGCGGTCGCGCGCGCCGCGGTCGACGTGCTGGAGGACCTGCTGTTTTTGGGGCTGCTGCGCGCCTATCCCGCGCGCAGGGACGGGACGGCGAAGGTCGCTTCGGCGGTGACGGCGGCGAAGTTCATCCTGCTGTACGCGTGGATCGGCATGCTGTTTATCAAGCTGTTCGCGTCGGCCTTCGGCATTACTCTGTAGCCGCGCAAGAGCCGAAGGCTGCCGGGAATTGAGTATTGTGAGAACCGCTGAGTATATCGGCGGTTTTTGCAAAGCATACTTGACATTTGATGCAAAGCGTACTATACTAAATCTGCAAAGCATGCTTTACCAATAAGGAGTGTTCATCGTGAGGACAAAGATACAAGCGCTGCGAAAACAACGACGAATCTCTCAGGAGGAGCTGGCGCAGGCCGTGGGGGTTACCCGGCAGACGATTACGTCGCTGGAATGCGAAAAATATACGGCCTCGCTCGTGCTGGCGCATAAAATCGCACGGTATTTCGGCCTGACCATCGAAGA
This sequence comes from uncultured Oscillospiraceae bacterium, assembly GCA_964640955.1. Classification (GTDB taxonomy): domain Bacteria; phylum Bacillota; class Clostridia; order Christensenellales; family Aristaeellaceae; genus CAXXOK01. Next base: position 54,744 of record CAZXJI010000021.1, read on the forward strand.
GGTATTCGACTTTTCAATCGAGGAGGAAGCATAAAATGGAGGCTTATCGGAAGAATATCCGCAAGCGCGTGGCATTCGTTATCGTATATTGTGCATTGGTACTCGGTATATGCCTGCTTGGGCTTATTGGCGATGTTGCTTCGGAGGACGCCTTTGCCGTGAGCTACCTGTCCGGGTTCGGGATTGGGCTGTTGGCGGTCATGCTGATGCGACTATGGAAATATCGCCGCGCCCTGCGGGACGAGACGCGGCTGAAGGCGCTTTACGTGTACGAAACGGATGAGCGTAACCGCTATATCGACGGCAAAACCGGCGGCACGGCGACTGTCTTTCTGCTTTGTACGTTTGCGCTGGCGAGCATCGCGGCGGGCTTTTTCGATCGGACGGTGTTCTATACGCTGGTCGGAAGTACTTTGTTTATCGCCCTGGCGAAAGGTTCCTTGAAGCTGTATTATCACCGAAAGGTGTGAGCGCAGCAAACAGCGGCCGTCTCCGTAACCGGGAGACGGCCGCTGTTTTGCGTTGGGGTGCTCCCCGGCGCGCTATGCACACGAAGCCGGATAAAAGACCGAAGCCCTACACCTTTGGGGCATCCTCCGTAACCGCGATTGCGTCCTCGAACCGGCGGCCCGCCTCCTGAAAATCGGGCATTGGCGCGGGCGTTTCCCCGCCGGCCTGCGCCTTTGCGCGCGCTTCCCTTTCCAGCCGCTTGCGCAGGCTGCCGTGGTAGCGCTCCTCCTCGCTGTACACGCAACCGCAGTATTTCTGGATGTACAGCCCCAGCGCCCGGGCCTCCTCCTGCCCCTGCCGGTACAGGGGGCGAAAATCCCGGTACAGGAACGGCACGCCGTACTCGCGCGCCGCGTCCTCGGCGGCGGCGCGGAGCAGATCGTGCTTCTGGTAGGGGCTGATGAGCAGGGTGGTGGAAAAATGCGTGTAGCCGTGCTCGGCCGCGTAGCGCGCCGCCGCCCGCATCCGGGCCGCGTAGCACACGGCGCAGCGGCCGGGAATATCCGCCGCCACCGCCATTGTGAAGGGCCTGAGGCCGTAAAAATCGTCCGTTTCCAGCGCCATGCCGATAGACGCGGCGTAGGATACGAGCGTGTCCCGCCGCGTGCGGTACTCCACGTAGGGATGGATGTTTGGGTTATACCAAAAGCCCGTCGGCTCGATGCCTTCCGCGCGCAGGCTTTGCACGCAGGCCACCGAGCAGGGCGCGCAGCAGATATGCAAAAGCAGTTTCATTCCGGGTCGCCTCCGCCGCCATTGTAGCACATTTCGGCCGTTCCATAAAGCCCGCCTGCGGACGAACGGTTGTAAAACGCCCGCGGCGAGCCGCCGCGGCTGTTTCCAATTTCGCCGCGGTATGGTATACTGGCCCTGTTTACGAAGGAGATGATCGTTCCCGTGAAACGGCTTCAAACCCTCTTGTGCCTCCTCGCGGCGACGCTCTTTTTAGCGCCCGGCGCGGCGGCGTTCGCCCAGGACGATACGCAGACCCTTTTTGCGCAGGCGGCCGAGGAACTGCAAAGCCCCCGTACCGAAGCGCTGTTGACCGGCGAATACGCGCTGCGCACGGGCGAGACCGCCTACGTCCCCAGCGTCGCTGCGGAGATCACCCCTTACGACGAGCTGAGCACGCTGGTGATGCCCGCGGTGAACGGCACCTTCTCCACCGACGATCCGGCCGTGGCCACCGTGGACGATACGGGCCTCATGCGGGCCGTGGCGCCGGGTAAGGCCACGGTGGTCTACCACGCGGCCGCGGGGGACGAAAGCTTCCTCGTCACCGTGGCGGACGACGCCCTGCCGGAGCGCGCAAAGGCGATGGTGTACGTGGCCCGCCGGGAGTATTACGAAACCGCGCGCGCCCGGCTGCCCAAGTACAACAAATACGCCAAATGGTACTACGGTAAAAAGAAGGAGGTCGGCTGGTGCTCGGTATTCACCATCTGGTGCGCCAACGCCAGCGGCAGCGATCCGGTCAAGTACGCCGACCTGGACGCCGATACGGTCGGAGACGACGACGTGGTCTACTTCCGCGAGGGGCAGGTGGGCCACCAGTACGACGGCTTTTGGAAGCTGGACCGCTTCACGGGCGTTCCCCGCGCCGGCTATCTGGTGATCTACGCGGACCTGAGCAACAGCTACCGCACCACGCACATCGGCATCGTGGTGGACGTTCAGGACCGCGGAGACGGCATCTACCGGGTGACCACGGTGGAAGGGAACATGAGCAACACCGTGAAAAGCTACTGCTACCTCTACGACAGCAACTGCGACAACCATACCGTGGGCGTGGAAAAGGGACTGAAGCTTCAAAAAAACATGAGCGTCCTGCCTTCGGAGGAGCAGACCGACCCGCTTGAGCAGTACGAGCTGCACACCGACCACTGGTGCGTGTTCGGCTTCGGCGCAAGCTGGAAGTAGCGCGGGCGGGGGTTTCAAACGGGCGTTTCTGTGGTATGATAGACGGGAGCCGATAGGATTGTCCATCTTTCCGCCGCGCGTCCCCCGCGCGGCGCCGATTCCGCAACAAAAAAAGGAGGAGATCCCGATGAAGGAACTGAAAGGCACCAAGACCGAAGCGAATCTGGAAGCCGCTTTCGCCGGTGAGAGCAAGGCGCGCAACAAGTACACCTATTACGCCTCCAAGGCCCGCAAGGACGGGTACGTGCAGATTGCCAACCTCTTTGAGGAAACGGCCAACAACGAGAAGGAGCACGCCAAGATCTGGTTCAAGCTCCTGCACGGCGGCGAGGTGGCCGGCACCGAAGCCAACCTGCTGGACGCGGCCGAGGGCGAGAACTACGAGTGGACGGATATGTACGTCCGCATGGCCGAAGAAGCGAAAGAGGAAGGCTTCGACCAGATCGCTACGCTGTTCACCCGCGTGGCGGCGATCGAAAAAACCCACGAGGAGCGCTACCGCAAGCTGCTCTCCAACATCCAGGAGGATCTGGTGTTCAGCCGCGACGGCGACCAGGTGTGGATCTGCTCCAACTGCGGGCATATCGTCATCGGCAAAAAGGCGCCGGAGCTCTGCCCGGTGTGCAAGCACCCCAAGGCTTTCTTCGAGCTGCGCGCCGTTAACTATTGACATATCCCGCGCGTACGCTGCAAAATAGGGGGACGGCCCGCAAGGCTGCGGGCCGTCCCCGTTCGCATATCCGGCGTCCGTACGGCGGGCGAACCCCGCCGCATCACCGCCCGGCAACAGGATAAGGAGGACCGCACCCATGCGCGTGGCGCACATCAACGTAACCTCGGGACTGAGCACCGGCCGCGTCGCGACGGATATCTGCGAGGTGCTTCAGGGGTTGGGCCACAAGGCGTTGCTTTGCTATTCGCGCGGCTATCCCCCGACCAGGGTGCCGGGGTTTCGCGTCGGCAACGCCGCGGACGTGTGGCTGCACGCCCTTCAGGCGAGGCTTTGGGATCGCGCGGGGTTTTTGAGCCGCGGGGCCACCCGCCGGCTGGTGAAGCAGCTTGCGCTGTACAAGCCGGATATCGTGCATTTGCACAACCTGCACGGTTATTACCTGGACGTGCGCACGCTGTTTGCCTACCTGGCCGAGGCGGGCGTGCCGGTGGTGTGGACGCTGCACGACTGCTGGGCCTTTACCGGCCACTGCGCCTATTACAGCATGGCGGAATGCGAGCGCTACCGCACCGGTTGCGGCCATTGCCCGCAGCTGTCCGCCTATCCGGCCGCCTTCCTGGTCGATCAATCCGCGCGCAACTGGCAGCAGAAGCGCACGGCGTTCGAATCCGTCCCGGACCTTACGCTCGTCACTCCGTCCGTCTGGTTGGGGCGGGAGGTGCGGCGCTCGTTTCTGGGCAAGCGGCCCGTGCGGGTCATCCCCAACGGCATCGACCTGACGGCATTCAGCCCCTGCGACGAGCCGGACCTGCTCGGCGACGTGGTAAAGCGCTACGGGCTGAAGGAACTGTCGGGCAAACACATGCTTTTGAGCGTTGCCAGCACCTGGGACGAGCGCAAGGGACTGGACGACCTGGTCGCCCTGTCCAAACGCCTGCGCGAGGACATGATGATCGTCGTGGTGGGGCTGACCGAACACCAGCGCGGTCAGCTGCCCATCACAATGCTCGGCCTGCCGCGTACGCAGAGCGTGCGGGAACTGCGCGCCCTGTACGCCGCCGCCGACCTGTACCTGAGCCTGAGCCATGAGGAAACCCAGGGCATGACGCTTCTGGAGGCGCTGGCCTGCGGCACGCAGGTACTGTGTTACGATGCCACCGCCCTGCCCGAAACCGTGACCCCCGACGTGGGTGTTGTCGTGCCCGAGGATGATCTGGACGCCGCGGCCGAGGCGTGCGCGCGCCTGTGCGACGAACCCAAGTCGCCGCTCAATTGCCGCGCCCGCGCCGGGCAGTACGAAAAGCGGCGGCAGTACGCCCAGTATGTGGGCCTGTACGAGGAGCTGCTCCGATAGGGTTTTTCCAAATGATTCAAAGTAATATTCTCTGTGGGAGAGACGAAATGTTAGGGCCTGCATTCATGTGACCTGTTACACTCATCGAAAAAAAACCATAATTCAACTCGGATAATCTTCGCTCGGCATCAACGGTTAAGAATTTTGCGTAGTTTGATTTTGTTTCTCTGCCATAACCATATAAATAACCAGCAATATAACATACTTCTTTTTTTAATAGGGCATCAATAAACTCATCTCTTTTAATAGTGGCTCCTATTTGTGGCCTTTTGTGCACG
>CAZXJI010000022.1:0-48795 GCA_964640955.1 uncultured Oscillospiraceae bacterium
GTCGCTCTCAGGCGAGCTTGACTATCATACCACCTCGCTTTTGTCGTGTCAACACTTTCGGCCGTTTTTTTCGGGCCACGGAAAACAAAAAAACGGAGATAGGGGAGAGGGGAACGGGACCGCGCGCCTTTACGTTATCTTCACGGAGCGTGAAGCGAGCAAACCGGCCGGAAGCCCCGAAAAAGGGGGAAGCGCGGCCGACGTGGAATACCACCCGTATCCCGAACCGCGCGTCCGCGTTGCGCGCGGCGGCCCGAACGGTGCCGGGCGGGTGCGAAAGGAGAAAACAGCTTTTGAGAAGAAGATCGGTTTTCATGCTGTGGCTGGTTTGCGTCCTCTGGCTGGGCGTGCTGATCTGGCTTTCTTCAGAGGACGGAGCGGCCACCGCCCAAACCAGCGGGCGGTTGACGGCCTTCGTGGTCGCCCTGTTTCGCCTGCCCGCGCAGAACTTTGAAAAGGTCGATCACGCGCTGCGCACGCTGGCCCACGGCGTCGGGTTTTTGATCCTCGGGTGGCTTGCGTACACGGCGCTGAGGCTGACGCGCGAGGCGATCGGACACCCGGCTCTTTGGGTGATCGCCGTGTGCGGTGCTATCGCGGTACTGGATGAGGTGAAAAAGCTGCTGATCGTCGGGCGGCACCTGAGCTGGCCTGAAGCGGGGCTTAATGTGCTGGGCGTGTGCGCGGGAGTCGCGATCGCCGCGGGCCTCTGCCGGCTGGTACGCCGGAAGCGTGCGCGGCGAAGCGCCGTTACCGACGACCTCGACATACGGGAAAACCGGACGGCGTAGCGCCGTCCGGCCATGATCCGTGGCTATTCAGTTTAGGGCGTCTGCTCGAAGCGGTTACCTTAGGTGGAAATTCCCGGGATGGTTACGCGACGCTTGAAGGTGAAGCCCTTAAGGGTCTGAAACCGTTTGGAACGGGGTAAACGTGTTTCCGAATCCGAGGTACCTTGGGCCTATTCCTCGTCGTCCAACTCCGATTCCCTTTCGAAATCGGTCTGCACGACCTCGATCAACTTTTCGAGCAGATCCTCATCCTCGACGGGTACGAACTCCTCCGTGTCTTCGTCGTCCTCCGATTCGACGACTTTCATGATGTAGAGGTTAACGGGCTCTTCATCGTCATCGCAGGAACTACCGCACTCGTCGCAGTGGCAGCCGCATTCGTCCTCCTGCCGGGCATCGCCCAGAACAACGTACTCTTCACCGTTGTAAAAGAAGTAGCGGACGACTTCTAAAAGCACTTTGTTCCCATCCTCATCAACGCCTTCGATGAGATCAGGGCTCTCCGCGTCTTCTGCGGTCATGCCACCCAGCTCCTGGTCTTCGTCACTGTACAATGGAATCGCCCCGCTTTCTGATCTGTGTCTCGCGCTTGCGCGCCGCTCGGTGCGTCCGGGAGGGTGTAGGTCGGCGTTACAGCTGCGCACCGTGCGCATCGCGCCCCTGTCGGAGTTCGCCCTTGCGGAAGCCGCCGTGTCACAACATCTTGCGGCTCTCCGACGACGGCTGCGACGTGGATCCTCATCAGCCATCCCCCTCGGCTCAGCTTTATTATACCCGAACCCGTTAAAATCCACAACCCTTTCCCGAAAGATTTTACGCTTGATTTTCGCCTGTGCGCGTGTTACCATTAATGTGTTGGGAATCTTTATGAATTCGGTTTGGGCGCCTCTTTCGGGCTTGCGGACGGGCCGGAGGGGGCGTTGTTTTCGTCGGAGGGGTCGCCTTTCCGGCGCAGGGGGCGCACCGTGCCGTCCGCTTCGCGGATGTCGACGCGGGCGAGCGTAGCCTCCGCGTTCTTTCGAAACTCGTCCAGGTATTGCCGCCGAAGCGCGGCGCGCTCGGCCTGCTCCTCTTCGGTGAGGGCGCGCTCCCGGCTCAGCCGGGTCAGCTCGCTGATGCGGAGTATTTTTTCGTGTTCCATGGCGACTCCTTTCGAAACGGAGAGATATGCGTTGGTTGAAGGAAAATGGTTCGAGCAGGGGAGCGACATCAGCGTTCCGCTGTCCGTCCGCAGGGCAGTGCTGGGCAAGGGCCGCGATCCGCTGGACGATGCGGCCCAGCAGGTGCTGGTGTACCGCGGGGGCGAGCCCGTGGGCACGGCGCGGCTGTGGTGGAGCGACGGCGCGTTTTTCGCCGGGGACGTGTGCGTACTGCCGGAGGCGCGCGGCCAGGGCTACGGCGATCTGCTGGTCCGGCTTCTTTTATACAAGGCGGTTTCCCACAACGCGGCGGGGGTACGGCTGGTATGCCCGCGCGCGGCCGTGCCGTTTTTTGCCCGCTACGGGTTTGCGCCGGCCCCGGGGGGAGACCCGGCGGCGGAAACGGTGGAAATGCACCTCCGCGCGGGGGACATCTGCCTGCGCTGCAAGCACGATCAGCCCTGACGCCCTCACGCTCCCGAAAGACCGATGTAACGCTTTACACCCGGGCGCGTCGCGCCCGGGCGTTGCGCTGTCCGCGGGCTACCAGTTGATGGGATCCACGGACGAAGCGAAATAGATGATATCGCCCACGCTGCGCTCGTTGCTTTCGGATTTTGCGTTGTAGATTTCCCCGTTCAGCACCAGCGTGGAGCTGCCGCCGCCGTCGAGGTTAAACGCCTGCGTGCAGCCCAGATCGTACATAAAATCCGCCAGGGATTCCAGCGTCACGCCGGCGCTGTCGTCGCTGCGGCCGTCCACCACGACGCATACGTAATCCAGCTCGCCCAGCTGGCCGATGGCCGTGCGGGGGTTTTTGTAATGCGGGGCGAAGCTGTATTTTTCGGGAATCTCCTGCTTCTCCCCGTCGATGACCAGCGCGGGTCCGAAGCTGAACACGTTGCGGATGTCCAGCGCCCCCGCCATGTAGAAGTCGAGCATATCCAGATTATCGCGCTTGACGATGTGGAAATTCCCGCTGGAGTCGATGAGCAGAACATCGTAAAGCTCGCTGGTTTTCGTACGCAGCGTTTCGCCCTGGCGCACGGTGAGACCCACCTTGCGGTCGACGTAGTTGTCGCCGTTGATGGCGAGCACGGCGTTGAAATACTCGGCCATGGTGGTAATCTTGCTGGCGTTGCGATCCATGGTCTTGGCCAAGCCCGTGCGCAGCTGGGACGCGTGCTTGATGCGCACCTCGGCCACGAAGTAATTGGCCTCGTCGCGGCGCACCTCGCTGATCTCCACGTGAATGGAGGAGTCGTAATACCCGGTGTCCGTGTAATCGTCCGGGTTGGGTTCCATGCCGGGGGAAGCATCCCAGGGCAGGGGAGTCACGTCGGTCGTCACGTCGGCCGCCGCCGTGCCGAACAGCATCAGCACCGCGAGGGCCAGCGCCGCCGTCCGCTGTAAAAAAACCGTACGCATCCAGAAAGTCTCCTTTCCACACACAGACACAGTCCTGATCCCTGCCGGATCGTTTAACCTTTCTTTACGTGCTCCGGGCGGGCGCCTTTCAAGGCGCTATTCGGCGCCGACCGCCGTGCCGAAGTACAGAATATCGCTGATGAGCCGCTCGCTGCCTTCGCTGACGCTGTTGTAGGGCTTGCCGTGGAAAAGCAGGGTGGAGCTTCCGCCGCCGTCCAGGTTATAGGCCACCTGGCAGCCCAGATCGCCCATGAACTGCGCCAGCTGCTTGTGCGTCACCCCGCGGCTCTCGTCCTGCCGGCCGTCCACCACCACCAGCACGTAGCTCAGCGGGCCGAGCTGCCCGATCGCCGAACGGGGGCTGCGGTCCTGCGGGGCGAAGCCGTACTGGTTGTACACCGTCTGCACCTCACCGTCCATGACCAGCACGGGGCCGAAATAGTAGGACTGCGCCACGTCGTACTCCTTGAGTGCCGCGGAGAGGCTCTTCTTGGTGGGCTTGCGCAGGGCGTGGAAATCCCCCGCCGTGTCGATGAGGAGATAGTCCAGCTCCGTCGTGCCCGACTTGCGCAGCACCTGCCCCTGCCGGACGATGTACCCCTTGCTGCGAAACAGGTAGCCGTCCCCGTTGATGCCGACCACGGCGTTGTAGGCGTTGCCGATGACGCTGGCGGTCGCCTTGGTGGAATCGCCGGGGTCGCAGGAAAGCGCCGTGCGAAGCTGGCTGGCGTCGGCGATCTCCACGTGCGCCACGTGGTAAACGCTGCTGTCCTGCTGGATATCCTCGATCCAGACGTGCAGCGTGTCGTCCAGGTATTCGGTGTCGCTGATATAGTTGGACTCGACGGCCGCCGGCGCGGGGGAAAAATCCAAGGGCAGGCTTCCGCCCTCGGCGGGGCCGGAAGTCAGCATTGAGAGCGCGGCGATCAGGGAGAGCAGTTTCTTCATCCGTTCAGGCATCCTTTCGGGCATTTTCGCGGGGCGCGCGGGCCGACGGCCCGCCGAACACCCAGCGCCTTTGCACGTAGTAACTCAGGAAGAACAACAAAAGGTCCACCGGGGGTTTGATCAGGTATTCGTTCAGGCCGAACCACAGGTGCAGGTTGCTGGTCAGCCATGCCGAGAGGCTGACGATCACCACCACCGTCACCGCGTAGCGGCCGAAGGAGGTGCTTACCTTGCTGCGGCTGGCGAACACCAGCCTGCGGTTGAGGATATAGTTGAGCGTCGCGCTGACGATGCGGGCCAGCACCGTCGCCAGGCCGATGCGGGCCACGAATTGCAGGAAAAGAAACGACACCGTCCGGTCGAGCGCGGGCACGTGGAGGCGGAAGGTATTGTTGAGCAGGGAATAGAGGCCAAAATCCAGCAGAAAGCTGATCAACGACGCGGCAATGAAGCGGATGAACCGCGCGAGGATCACCCGGTAAATGCGGAAGCTGTCCCGAACCGGATGAAAATGGCTGCATTCGTTGTTGTTTTCGTACACCGTTTCGATGGGCAGCGCCCGGATGGGGATCGACTCCGCGGAGCAGTCGATGAGCTGGTTCATCTCGTACTCGTAGCGGTCGCCCTTCGTCTGCACGAAACGCGAAAGCAGCGCCCGGTCAAAGCCGCGCAGCCCGGTTTGCGTGTCGGTCACCAGCTGCCCGTACAACAGCCGGAACACCGCCGTGGTGATGTGGTTGCCCATGCGGCTCTTCTTGGGCACGTCGGGCCGGGAAAAATCCCGGCTGCCCAGCAAAAGCCCCTCGCCGTTGCGGTGCAGGGCTTCCGCCATGCGAAGGGTGTCCTTCACGGTGTGCTGGCCGTCGCTGTCCGCGGTGAGCACGAAGCGGCACTCCGGGCATTCATTAAGGAGATAGCGCATCCCGGCGCGCAGCGCGTAGCCCTTGCCCCGGTTGGGCATGTAGCGCAAAAGCTGCAATCGATCCTCCGCCGCGGCGGCGAGCTCATCGAAGACGGCGTCGTAAGCGGCGCCGGAACCGTCGTCCACGATGACGACCTTTCGGAACCCGGCGGCAAGCAGCGCCCGCACGTATGGGGGCAGCTTCTCATCGGGCTGGTAGCTGGGGATGAGGACGGCAACGTCCCCCGCGTGGTCGTTCGGCATGTGTCGCTTCCCTTTCCTTCAACGCAGTGCGTCAGTTCACCAGATAGGTATCCAGGTAGTCGCTCAACAGCGGCGACCAGTCTTCGCCCGTCCAGGCGGCCAGCAGGCTTTCGAAGTCCTCCCGCGTGGCCAGGCCGAACGCATACGTATCATAATAATCCGCGAGGAATTCGTCAAGGGTTCCGCCCATGGCGGTGTTCAGCGCGCAAAGCGCCGCTGCGCCGCGCTGGTATACCACCAGCGTGTACTCGCTCAGATCGCTGAAGTAATCCACCGGACTTCCCGGCGTCACGCCCTGGGGAATGGTGACGAGCATGGCGGTATCCACCAGCGAATAGCGCAGGTCGGCCCGCGCGCTGTCGCCGTAGGCGGCGCCCCAGTAATCCAGAAGCGAATACTCGCAGAGCGCCTCGTCCTGCCAGGCCTGGTAGTACTCGTCGCTGCCCACGACCGCGTACCACCACTGGTGCGCCACCTCGTGCGCCACGGTCTGCGCGAGGCCGTCTCCGCCGGCCGCCAGCTCGTCCGTGCCGATCATGAGCAGCGCCGGGTATTCCATGCCCCCGAAGGGAAAGGCGGTTTCGCACAGCGACAGGGTCTGGTAGGGGTAGGCCCCGTACAGGCCGTCGTAGCACGCAAGCGCACGGACGGCCGTCTTGAGCATCGCGCGGGCATTGGCGACGCTTTTGGCGTACGCGGTCACCAGCACGCCGTCCGCAAGCGTGCTTTGGGTACGGTAGGCCGTGCTCAGGCACAGGGCGAAATCCCGTACGGCGGGGGCGCTGAAGCGGTACACGGCCTGCCCGTCGCCGGTCTCCTCCCGCGTGGCCGCGCCGGTGCCCGCCGCTACGTAGCCGTCCGGCACGGTGAGGGTGACGTCGTAGTTGCGGCATTCGCTGATGAACGGATCGCCGATGGACACGTACTCGTCGGTGCGGTATTCGCCGTTAAGCCACGGGGAAGGAATGGCAAACGCGTTGCCCAGCGCCCAGATGCCTTCGTTTTCGCCGAAGCGGAACGCCGCCTGCGGGACGCGCACGGTATAGGCGAGGGTCAGCGTAAGGGGTTCGCCTTCCGCCCAGCTCTCCGGCAGGGACACGCGCAGCACCGTATGGGCGTCGTCACCGTAAAGATAGCTCACGCCCCGCGTTTCGTCGCCGTTTTGCCGCGCCTTGACCGACGAGACGGTGAGCCTGCCGACCGAAAAACCGTCGGGGTAGCATTCGTCGTAAAGTTCCTCGGTCGCGGCGGGGGAGGTGTCCTCGCTTAAAAAGGCGTTGGGGTAGGTGCGAAGCACGATCAGCTTCTGCGCCGTGCCGGTGCGGTTTTCAAGGGTCAGCGTCTGGCTTACGGTCAGGGTGCGGGAAACGGGGTCGAACGCCGCGTCGATGTCCACCGTATCCAGCCCTTCCGCCGCGGCGGTCAGCGCTTCGCCCGGCGGGGAAAACGCCGGCGTTCCGCCCGCGCCCCGCGCAAGCAGATACATGGCGGCCGCGACGGCGATGGTAAGCGATACGCCAAGGAGAATCCACAGGTTCCGCCCGCGGCGCTTACCCATCCGCGCGCCCCCTTCCCGACGTCAATGCCTTATTATACCATAAACCCGGCCGCCTTGTCCGCGCGGGAAGGCGACCGGGAGCCAAACGGATGTAACAAATCGGCCGCGCGGCGTTCAGGAGCCGCGCGGCCGGAAACGACTGGAAAAGGCGCGTTTACTCGGCCTGCGCGCCGATGACCGCCTTGATGCGCCGCACCCCGGCGGAGGAGCTGCTTTCCTTCTGGATGGTGAAGCTCTTGAGCTCCGCGGTGTTGCCCGCGTGGGGGCCGCCGCAGATTTCCTTGCTGAAGGGGCCCATGGTGTACATCTTGACCTTTTCGCCGTACTTGCTCTCAAACAGGCCGATGGCACCCTCCGCCTTGGCCTCCTCCACGGTTGTCTCCACGCAGGTGATGGGCGCGGCGGCGGCGATGGCTTCGTTGACCAGCTTCTGCACCTCGGCGATCTCCTCCGGGGTCATTTTGCGGCCGAAGGAAAAGTCGAACCGCAGGCGTTCGGCGGTGATGTTGGAACCCTTTTGCGCCACTTCCGGCCCCAGCACCTTGCGAAGCGCCGCGTGCAGGAGGTGCGTGGCGGTGTGCAGCCGCGCGGTCTGGTCGCTGTGGTCGGCCAGGCCGCCCTTGAAGATCTGCTCGGCGCCGGCGTGGCTGTTTTCCTGATGCTGCTTGAAGCAGGCTTCGTAGCCCTCCATGTCCACGGTCAGGCCCTGCTCGCGGGCCAGCTCGCGGGTCATCTCCACGGGGAAGCCGTAGGTGTCGTAGAGGTGGAAGGCGCTTTCGCCGTCGATCTGCTTGCCGTCCAGCTTGGCGGCAATCTTTTCAAATTCGCGGTTGCCCTGCTGGAGCGTTTTGGCAAAGCGGGTCTCTTCCATCGAAAGCTGTTCCAGCACGAAGGCCGAATTGCGTTCTAGCTCCGGGTACACGGCGCGGTACTGGTCGATGATCACCTTGGCGATCTCCCCGGTGAAGCCTTCGGGCAGGGAAAGCTCCATGCCGTAGCGCACCGCGCGGCGGATGAGGCGGCGCAGCACGTAGCCCTGGCCGACGTTGGAGGGGGCCACGCCGTGGTCGTCGCCCAGGATGAAGGTGGCGGTGCGCATGTGGTCGCCCACGATGCGGAACGCCTTGGTGACGGCGGGGCTGTCGCCGTACTGCTTGCCGCTCAGTTCGGCGATCTTGCCCAGAATGTTCTCAAACAGGTCGGTTTCGTACACGCTCTTTTTGCCCGTCAGCACGCAGATGGTGCGCTCCAGGCCCATGCCCGTGTCCACGTTTTTCTGGGCGAGGGGCTCGTAAGTGCCTTCCTGGGTCTTGTTGTACTGCATGAACACGTCGTTCCAGATTTCCAGATACCGCCCGCAGGAGCAGGCGGGCGAGCAGTCCGGGCCGCAGGGCTCCCGGTCGGTGATCATGAACATTTCGCTGTCCGGGCCGCAGGGGCCGGTGAGCCCGGCGGGGCCCCACCAGTTGTTTTCCTTGGGCAGGAAGAAAATGTGGTCGTCCGCCACGCCGCAGTCCCGCCAGAGCTGTGCGCTTTCCTCGTCGCGGGGGCTGTTCTCGTCGCCCGCGAACACGGAGAAGGCCAGCCTGTCCTTGGGCAGGCCCAGGTACTCGGGGCTGGTCAGAAATTCCCAGCTCCAGGGAATCATTTCTTTTTTGAAGTAGTCGCCCAGCGACCAGTTGCCCAGCATCTCAAAAAACGTCAGGTGGCTGAAGTCGCCCACGTCGTCGATGTCGCCGGTGCGTACGCACTTCTGCACGTCGGTCAGCCTCGTGCCCGCCGGGTGCTTGGCGCCCAGCAGATAGGGCACCAGCGGGTGCATGCCCGCGGTGGTGAACAGCACCGTCGGGTCGTTTTCGGGGATCAGCGAAGCGCTGGAAATGACGGCGTGACCTTTATCCTCAAAGAACTTCAGGAACATCGAGCGCAGCTCGTTGGCGGTGGTGGGCTTCATGCGTACTCTCTCCTTACCTATACTGGGCGGGCCGCGCGCCTCCGCGGGGAGAACGCGCGCCCATCGGCACAATACCGTATTATAGAAGAAAGAAACGAGAGATGTCAATATTTCCGGCGGTTTTCGAAAGGCGAGGGAGGGAACCCCGGCGTTCTTCCGCTGTATTTTACCCGCGACCGCTTGACAGGGCGGGGGACGTTCGCTATAATGGGGCCAAGTTCATATTGATGAAACGCCGCAATGAAGCGCAACTTCATTGCGGCGTGTTTACTTTTTTCTTTAGGGAGATGATGGTGATGACCGGCGAAGCGATTCGGGAAACCCTCAAGAAGTACAACCTGCAGTCCTGGAGCGTGCAGAGCAAGATCAACCCCATTCCGGTGGAGCGGGGGGAAGGCATCTATTTCTGGGATACGGAGGGGAAGCGCTACACTGATATGTCCTCCCAGCTGGTGAACATGAACCTGGGCTTCGGCAACAAGGCCATCGGCGAGGCCATCAAGGCGCAGGTGGACCAGTACTGCTTCGTATCCCCCGGCTACGGCGCCGAGTCCCGCGCGGTGCTGGCGGAGAAGGTCGTAAGCCTCATGCCGGACAACATCGCCAAGGTGTTCTTCACCAACGCGGGCGCGGACGCCAACGAGAACGCCATCAAAATGGCGCGTATGGTGACCGGGCGCAACAAGGTGTTCAGCCGCTACCGCAGCTACCACGGCTCCTCCTTCGGCGCGGGCAACCTCACGGGCGAACCCCGGCGCTATCCGCTGGAACCGGGCATTCCCGGTTTCGTCAAGTTTTTCGACCCGTATGTGTACCGCGAGGCGATCCGCTTTGCCGACGAGAAGGACGCCACCCGCTATTACCTGGCCAAGCTGGAGGAGCAGCTCCTCTACGAAAACCCCGCCGCGGTCGCCGCCATCGTGCTGGAGACCGTCACCGGCTCCAACGGCGTCATCATCCCGCCCGCGGGCTACCTGCCCGGCGTGCGCGCCCTGTGCGACAAGTACGGCATTATGATGATCTGCGACGAGGTGATGGCCGGCTGGTGCCGCACCGGCAAGCTGTTCTCCTTTGAGCATTTCGGCATCAAGCCCGACATGGTGACCTTCGCCAAGGGCATCACCTGCGGCTACGTCCCGCTGGGCGGCGTGGCGGTCAGCAAACAGGTCGCCGAATACTTCGACGACCACCTGCTCTCCTGCGGGCTCACCTATTCCGGCCATCCGCTGGCCTGCGCCGCGGGCGTGGCGTGCGTGAACTACTACGAGGAAGCGCACATTCTGGACAACGTAAACGCGGTCGGCGCGGTGCTCAAGGAAAAGCTCGAAGCCATGAAGGAAAAGCACCCCTGCGTGGGCGACGTGCGCGCCATCGGGCTGTTTTCGGCGGTGGAGCTGGTGAAGAGCAAGGAAACCCGAGAGGCGCTCGTGCCCTACGGCAGGGACCCGGCGGGCGTCATGGGCGGCATCAACAAAAAGCTGGCTGCCAAAGGCTTTATGACCTACACGCACGAGAACATGATCATCGTGGCCCCGCCGCTGATCATCACCGCGGAGCAATTGACCGAAGAACTGGCGAAGCTCGACGAGGTGC
This sequence comes from uncultured Oscillospiraceae bacterium, assembly GCA_964640955.1. Classification (GTDB taxonomy): domain Bacteria; phylum Bacillota; class Clostridia; order Christensenellales; family Aristaeellaceae; genus CAXXOK01. The sequence continues at coordinate 10,577 of CAZXJI010000022.1, forward strand.
TGACCGAAGTCGATCAGATGCTGTAACGGAGGAAAACGAATGCTCCACACGTTTCTGACCCCTACCCGGACGGTGATGGGCGAAGGCGCGCTGGCCGCCTGCGGGAAGGAATTCGCTTCCTTCGGTCGAAAGGCGCTGGTCGTAACCGGCAACATCGTCAAAAAGGGCGAGGCTTTCCAACAGCTTACGGCACTGCTTGCGCGCATCGGCGCGGAATACGCCGTGTTTTCCGATATTCCCGGCGAGCCGGACGACCAAATGGTCGCCGCGGGCGTCGCGGCCTACCGCGCCGAAGGATGCGACTTTCTCGTGGGCCTGGGCGGGGGCAGTCCGCTGGACTGTGCCAAGGCGATCGCCGCGGGACTGACGGCGGAGGGCAGCGTGTGCGCCTTCGCGGGCCGCGAGATCGACGCGAAGGTACCGCCCATGGCGCTGATTCCCACCACTGCGGGCACCGGCTCGGAAGCCACCAAGTTTACCGTGATCACCGACCGGCTTTCCGGGGCCAAGCTGCTGCTCAAAGGCGAGTCGCTCCTGCCCCGGCTGGCGATTGTAGATTACACCTTTACCCTGTCGGCCCCGGCGGACCTGACCGCCGCCACCGGCATGGACGCGCTCACCCACGCGGTGGAAGCCTACACCTCCCGCAAGGCCACGCCGCTGTCCGACCCCTTCGCGGTGGACGCGGTCAAGCGCATTTTTACCAGCCTTCCCGCGGCTTGCGCCGACGGCGGCGACAAAAAGGCGCGGGAATCCATGGCGATCGCCGCCTACGAGGCGGGCGTGTGCATCAACAACGCGTCCGTCACCCTCGTGCACGGCATGAGCCGCCCCATCGGCGCGAAGTTCCACGTGCCCCACGGCCTGTCCAACGCCATGCTGCTGGCCCCTTGCCTCACCTTCGCGGCCAGGGGCGCGCCGGAGCGCTTTGCCAGGCTCTCCCGGGCCATCGGCTTCGCCGGCAACGGCGAGAGCAACACCCACGCGGCCATGGCGTTGATCGACAAGCTCGCCGAACTGGCCAAAACACTTGATATCCCCACGCCGGAGGGCTACGGCATCGCCCGGGACGCCTTTATGGCCCTCGTGCCCCAGATGGCGAAGGAAGCCCTGCAAAGCGGCAGCCCCGCCAACACCCTGTGCGAGGTGACCGAGGCGGACGTCGTAAGCCTCTACCACAGCCTCTACTAGGGCGTCGCACCCCGGCGCCCGGCACCGCCCCCGGAAGCAATCGAACACCCGCATTACAAAGGCGTAAGGCGAAGAACCTTACGCCTTTGTGCTATCCGCTCGAAAGGGAAGTACGCAAACGGAGGAAACAAAATGCAGTTTGTCAGGAAGCCGCCCCGGATCGACACAGGGTTTGCCGACGGTGTGGAAATCAAAATCGAGAACATGTCCGTGCGCTTTCCGGAGAAAAACGGCGCGGGGTACGTGGACGCGCTGACCAACGTGACGCTGGACATCCGTCAGGGCGAGTTCGTATCGCTGGTCGGGCCGTCGGGCTGCGGCAAAACCACGCTGCTGCGCGCCATCGCCGACCTGCAGCAGCCTTCGACCGGCACGATCACCGTACGGGGGCAGACGCCGCGGCAGATTCGCCTGCAAAAGAAGTTCGGCATCGTATTCCAAAGCCCGGTGCTCTACGACTGGCGCACCGCGCGGCGCAACGTGTGCATGCCCATGGAGCTGATGGGTCTGCCCAAGAAGGAGCGCACCGCCACCGTGTCCGAGATGCTGGACATGGTCAACCTGCTGGGCTCCGGGCACAAGTATCCCCACCAGATGTCCGGCGGCATGCAGCAGCGCGTGGGCATTGCGCGGGCGCTGGCCATCAAGCCGGAGATATTGCTGATGGACGAGCCCTTTTCGGCGCTGGACGAGTTTACCAAGGAAAAGCTCAACGAGGAACTGCTTTCCATCTGGAGCAAGGCCCAAAAGACGGTCGTGTTCGTCACCCACAACATTTCCGAGGCCGTTTTCCTCTCCGATCGGGTGGTGGTGCTCTCCCCGCATCCCGGGCGCGTATCGGCCGTGGTGGATATCGACCTGCCCCGCCCGCGACACCTGGCGATCAAGGACCGTCCCGAGTTCGGCGCGCTGGTGGCCAAAGTGCGCAACAGCTTCGAGGGGGTGTGAGCGCTTGAAGGCCATCAACTGGAAGAAATTTTTCGCTTCCCCCAAATGGGTGACGGTCGTGTGGGTGCTGGGGCTGATCGTGGTGTGGGAGATTGGCGCGACGGTCGTGGCGGGCGTCAAGCGCACGCCGGAAAACGTGCTGCCCCACCTCTACCAGATCATCGGCTCGGTGTTCAGCACCCAAAAGGTGAACGGCACCCAGACCGCGACGCAGATCGTGCTTTCCAACGCGTGGATTACGCTGATGCGCGCGGGTATCGGCTTTGCGCTGGGGGCGGCGGCGGGGTTCCTGCTGGCGCTGCTCATGAGCCGCTTCACCGCCGTTGAAAAGATGATCTTTCCCTACCTGATGCTCATTCAGATGATCCCGATTCTGGGCATGGCGCCGATCGTGCTGGCGATTACCAAAAACATCGACAAAAGCCGCATCGTGATCGCCGCGATCCTCACGTTTTACCCCGTGGCGACCAATACGCTGTCGGGCTTCAAGGCGGTGGAACGGGAAAAGCGGGAGCTGATGTATTCGCTGGCCGCCACGAAATGGGATATTTACCGCAAGCTCCTCATTCCCAACAGCATGCCCTATCTGTTCGCGGGACTCAAGATCGCCGCGCCGATGGCGATCACCGCCTCCATTCTGGTGGATACGCTGCAGGGCGGCGGGGGCCTGGGCTGTATGATGAGCCAATCCCTCAAACACGCGATGACGATTTTCGTGTTCTGGCAGATCGTGTTCCTAAGCGCGATCATCGGCATCCTGAGCTATCAGCTCATGGCGTGGCTGGAGAGGTGTGTGTCGCCGATGAGCCGCGGCCTGAGCGGCGCAACCGGCCGCAAGGGGAAGGGGGCGACGGCGTGAACACCGCAAAGCAGCTTTGGAACAGGATTTCCTCCGTCGTCTATCCCGTGGCGTTCGGCGCGCTGATCGTGGTGCTGTGGCAGACGCAGATTCTGCACAAGCTCCTCGGCACCGACACCTTCACCCTGCCGCTGCCCCAGCGTATCGCTACCATTATCGAGGACAACTGGCCCGTGATTCTCAACAACGTGCAGGCGACGCTGATCGTGGCGCTGGGCGGCCTGCTGCTGGGGTCGCTGCTGGGCTATACCCTGGGCATCATCGCGGCGGTGTTCACCAAGTGGGGCAAGGGCGGGCTTACGCTGGCCTCGGCGTTCAACGCCATCCCCATCATCGCCATCGCCCCGATTTTGAACAACCTCACCAAGGACGTAAGCTCCGACGCCAACATCCGCAGTATGGTCGCCAAGATTCTGGTGGTCACCGTCACCTCGACCGTCGCGATGAGCGTAAACGCTTACCGTGGGCTTACGGAACTCAAACCCTTTTCGCTCGACCTGATGCGCTCCTACGCCGCGACGGAACGCCAGATTTTCGTAAAGCTCCGCCTGCCCAACAGCGTTCCGTTTATCTTTACGGCGCTTCGGGTCAGCGTTCCGGGCTGCGTCATCAGCGCCCTGGTGAGCGAATATTTTGCGGAGTACATTATCGGCGTAGGCCGCCAGATACGCGAAAACATCGTGCTGGCGCAGTACGCCACCGCCTGGGCCTACATCGTGGTCGCCTGCGGCATGGGCATCGCGATGTACGCGGTGCTGCTGATCTTCGAGAGTATTCTGCTGAAAGGGCGAAAATAACGCCCTTCAGTTGGAATAAAAAACACCCGAGCTTGTAAGGAGGAAACAAGTATGAGGAACGGACACAAGGGGTATCTCGCTCTGATTGCGCTGGTTCTGTCGCTGATGCTTATGGTATCGGCCACGTCCGCCGTGGCGGAGTACTACAGCCCGGACGCGACCGTGGAGGAAGTGGTGGTCGACGCCGCTACGCAGGGGAAGGTCGGCAACTGGGGCCTGGGCAACGAGTATGAGATTCAGGCGCTTTTATCCAAGTACGGACAGCCCACCACGTACCTGAGCCAGGCGTTCGACATGGACGGCTTCGACGATGACTCGATCCTCCTGGCCTCCGCCATGACCTACAACGAGCTGGGCCTGGTCAAGAACGATTACCAGGGTGGCTACGGCTACGGCGACAGCGTGAAGACCATCGACATGAACGACGAGGGCGTCGCGATGCTGGAGGACAACATCTTCACCACCGCCGCGTTCGCCGAGGCGAACCCCAACACGGTCGAAGCCTTCATCGCCGCGTCGGTCAAAGGCTGGGCCTACGCCTGCGAAAACCCCGAGGAAGCTGCCGAGATCGTGTACAAGTACGGCTCCTCCGTCTCCAGCGAGCATCAGCTCTACATGGCCGGCGAAGTGAAAAAGCTGGTAGAGACCGACACCAAGGGTGAAACCGTCACCGCGTACGGCAAGATCGATCCCGAAGCGATGCAGCAGACGCTCGACCTGGCCAAGACCTATATCCAGCTTTCCGACGCCGTCGCCGCCGAAGCCCTGCAGGGCCTGACGCTTGACGACATCTGCGATTCTTCCTACTTTGACGCCGCGACCGCCGAGGGCGCCGTGATCGGCACGCCGGAAAAGGCGGACGTGAGCATCCAGCTCAAGTGGCTGCCGCAGGCGCAGTTCATGGGCTACTACGTGGCGCTGGACAAGGGCTACTACAGCGACCTGGGCCTCAACGTGACCATCGTTCCCGGCGGCGGCGATATCAGCGAGACGACCGCCGTGTACACCGGCCAGGTGGACTTCGGCGTGACCTGGGTCTCCAACCTGATCGCCGCCAACGCGGGCGGCATGGGGCTGACGGAAGTCGCGCAGATCTTCCAGCGTTCCGGTCTGGTGCTGGTGTACAAGGTCAGCGAATAATTCGGTTCCATACCCGTTTTTCCCCAACGACGCTCCGCCCACGGGACGCCGGCCTGCGTCCCGTGGGCAACCCGTTTTCCCGCGGCCAAGGTGAAAAGGGGCCGCACGACCGTTGAATCGACTTGTAAGGAGGCACCCTGTATGGATCTGCTCATCAAAAACGGCACGATTGTCACGGAAAGCGAGATGTTTTCCGGCGATATCGGAGTACAAGACGGAAAAATCGCGCTGATCGGCGCGTCGCTGGACGTGCCCGCCGAAAAGGTGGTGGATGCCAGGGGCCAATACGTGCTGCCCGGCGCGATCGACGCGCATACGCACCTGGCGATGCCCTTCGGCGGCACCGTGTCGGCGGACGGCTATCTGGCCGGCACCCGGGCGGCGGCCTGCGGCGGGGTGACGACCGTGTTCGATTACGCCATGCAGCGCAAGGGCAAGGGCATCCTGGAAACGGTGGAGGCGCGCCGCGCCATGTGCGACCCGGAAGCTTGCGTGGATTACGCTTTTCACTGCATCCTGACCGACCTCAACGGCGGGGCGATACTCGACGAGTTTCAAGCCTCGGTCGATTACGGCGTGCCCAGCTTCAAGTGCTTTTTCGTTTATAAAAAGGAAGGCATGATGATGGACGACGGCACCTTCGTCAAGGTGCTTATGAAGGCCAAGGAGGTCGGCGCGGTCACCAACCTGCACGCCGAAAACCCCGACCTGATCGACGTGCATATCGAGCAGTTCTTAAAAGAAGGCAAAACCTCGCCCTGGTACCACTACCTGTCCCGCCCGGAGTGGGTGGAAGCCGAGGCGGACAAGCGCGCCGTGCACTGGGCCAAGTCCGTGGACGGCACGCTCTACATCGTGCATATGGCGGACAAGGAAGGGCTGGAAGCGGCGGTGGCCGCCAAGCGCGCCGGGGCGCATATATACATCGAAACCTGCCCGCAGTACCTGGAGTTCACCTGCGACGTGTACAAGCGTCCCGACGGGCGCAACTTCGTCTGCTCGCCGCCCATGAAGGGTGCGGAGAGCCGGGAGGCGCTGTGGAAGGCGGTCGCCGACGGCGGCATCGACACGGTCGCCACCGACCACTGCCCCTTCCAGAGCTACGAGAAGGACTGGGGCAAGGACGACTTTACCAAAATCCCCAACGGCTGCGCGGGCATCGAGAACCTCTACCCCTACATGCTCGCCGCCGCCAACGAGGGCAAAATCGGCTTCCCGCGCGCGGTGCAGCTGTGCTCGGCCAACCCGGCCCGCATTTTCGGTTGCGGCCAAAAGGGCTCGCTTGCCGTGGGCAAGGACGCGGATATCGTGCTCTACGACCCGGAGAAGACCTATACCATTTCCGTTTCCAACATGCATTCCGACTACGACCACACCATCTGGGAAGGAAAGACCCTCAAGGGTTACCCCGTGCAGACCTACGTGCGCGGCCGGCTGGTGTACGATCACGGCGATTTTGTGGGCGAGCCCGGTTACGGCCGGTTCGTAAAGCGTTCGCCCGCCAAATGAGCGAAAGGGGGGAGCGAGGCATGACGGAACCATACGGCGAGCTGACCCTTCGGGAGGAGACGGGCGCGTGCTTCCTGTGCGCCGACGCGCCCTGCACCGCGGCCTGCCCCCACGGGGTGGACGCGGCCCGCGCCATACGCGCCGCGCGGTTTGAGAACGCGCAGGGCGCGGCGCTTGCGCTGCCCGATCCGCTGCCCTGTCTGAGCTGTGAAGGCCGTCCCTGCCTGGCGGCGTGCCTTAAGGCGCGCACCGGGCGAGGCGTGGCGGTGGACAGGGTGCTTGAGACCGTCGCGCGGGAACGGCCCGCGGAGGCGGGAAAGGCGGACCTTTCCGTTACGTTCTGCGGGGTGAAGTGCGAAAACCCCTTCTTCCTGTCCTCCTCCATCGTCGCCAACGATTACGAAATGATCGCCCGCGCCTTCCGGCAGGGCTGGGCGGGCGCGGCGTTCAAGACCATCGGGCTGTTCGTGCCCGAGGAGGTGTCGCCCCGGTTCGACGCCATCCGCAAGGAGGCCACGCCCTTTTTGGGCTTTAAGAACATCGAGCAGATTTCCGAGCATACGGCGGAGGAGAACCTTGTCTCCATCCGCCAGCTGAAAGCGGAATTCCCAGACAAGGTGATCATCGCCTCCATCATGGGCCGGGACGAGGAGGAATGGACGACGCTTGCCCGGCTGGTGAGCGAGGCGGGCGCGGACATCGTGGAGTGCAACTTTTCCTGCCCGCACATGGCCGCGGACGGTTTGGGCGCGGACGTGGGGCAGAACCCCAACATGGTGACCGCCTACACCCGCGCGGCCCTCAGGGGCACCACACGCCCGGTGCTGGCGAAGATGACGCCCAATCTGGGGCACATGGAGCCGCCGGCCATCGCCGCCATGGAAGCCGGCGCCGCGGGCATCGCGGCCATCAACACCATCAAAAGCGTGATGAACGTAAACCTTGCGACTTTCTCCTCCGGCCCGGACGTGGAGGGATATACCAGCGTCGGCGGGTACTCCGGCAAGGCCGTCAAGCCCATCGCGCTTCGCTTTATCCAGGCCATGAAGCAGCATCCGCGGCTTGCGGACGCGCCGGTCAGCGGCATGGGCGGCATCGAAACCTGGCGCGACGCGGCGGAGTTCATCGCCATGGGCTGCGGCACCGTGCAGGTGACCACCGCCGTCATGCAGTACGGCTACCGCATTATCGAGGACATGCTCGAGGGCATGCGGCTTTATCTGGCGCAGCAGGGCATGGCGAGCGTCACCGAGCTCATCGGCAGGGCGCTGCCCCACATCGTATCGGCGGAGGAGCTGGACCGGACCAGCATCTGCTACCCCCGGTTCGACCGCGCGCGGTGCGTGGGCTGCGGCCGCTGCGCCATCGCCTGCGACGACGCGGGCCACCAGGCACTGCGGCTGAACGCCGAGCGCCGCCCGGTGCTGAACGGCGCCAAATGCGTGGGCTGCCACCTGTGCCTCACCGTGTGCCCCGCCGGGGCGATCGGTCCGGGCAAACGGCTGCCCAGGGCGGAGGCCCGGGAGCAAACCGACGAAACCGAATCGGCGGGCTGAGCCGCGTACGTGCGCCGAGGCGGGCCGCTTCGATTTTCAAACCCAGCGAACGAAAGGAGATCATCAGCATGGTATCTTGCAGCGTCGAGAGAATGGACAACAAAATTAAGACTTTCAGCCGATTCGGCGACACGGGCAAAGGCGGCATCACCCGCTTTTCGCTTTCCCCCGAGGCGCTCGCGGCCCGGGCGGAGTTTAAAAAGCGCATGGAGGCCATCGGCGCGACGGTCGTGACCGATGACATGGCCAACATGTACGCCACCGTTCCCGGCACGGAGCCGCTCAAGGCCATCGTTTCCGGCTCCCATCTGGATTCCGTGCGTCAGGGCGGCAATTACGACGGGGTGCTTGGCGTAATGTCCGCCATGGAGGCGCTGGAAACCATCGTGACCGAAAAGATACCCCATCGCCATCCGCTGACCGCCATCGTGTGGACCAACGAGGAGGGCGCGCGCTTTGAGCCGGCGATGATGTCCTCCGGCGTGGTGTGCGGCAAATTCCCCAAGGAGAAAATGCTCGCCTCCGAGGCCAAGGACGAGCCGGGGCTGACCTTCGGCGACGCGCTTGCCAAGAGCGGCTTTGTGGGCCCGGAGAGCAACCGCCTTTCCCCGGCCAGGCAGTGCGCGCTGATTGAGCTGCACGTGGAGCAGGGCCCGGTGTTGGAAGCCGAACATTACGACATCGGCGTGGTGGACGGCGTGTGCGGCATGATCAACTTTGAGTTTACCTTTATCGGCCAGGCCGACCACGCGGGCACCACCCCCATGAAGTACCGCCACGACGCGCTCTACGCCGCGGTCAAAATCATCCAGTACCTGCACGATGAGCTGGATAAGCTCGACCCCGCGCTGGTCTACACCACCGGCAAGATCTCTGCGCATCCCAACATCCACACCATCATCCCCGACGAGGTGAAGTTCACCATCGACGCCCGCCATTACGATCCCGCGGTGATCCGGCAGGTGCTGGCCATCATCAAGCGGATTCCGGACGAGATCGTCGGTTGCAAGGTGAGCTACGAGGAGGCATGGGCGCGCAAATCGGTCGCCTTTGACGCCATGGTCGTGGATACGGTGGAAGCCGCCGCGAAGGAATGCGGCTATCCGTACCTCAAAATGCACAGCGGCCCCGGCCACGACGCCCAGTATGTGGCGGACATCCTGCCCACGGCCATGATCTTCGTGCCCAGCGTGGACGGCCACAGCCACTGCGAGCTGGAATATACCCCCGTGGAGGATTGCGTCAAGGGCGTGAACGTCCTCATCCAGGCGCTGCTCGCGCTGGACAAAAAGCTGGACTGATCCGCCGGGACCTTGCTTTCCCGGGCGCCTTGCGCTCAGACGAACGCCCCGTCCCTCCGCACGCAGGGGCGGGGCGTTCCGCTTGCCGGAAAGGCGAGGGCCGCGAGGCGGACGGACCGACGAAAAGGTTTTTGTGCTGTTTTTTTTGCCGGCGCGCGGAAAGTCCGACGCTACAAGGCCCGCGGGAAAACCGGCGGGAAACGCGTTTATGGACTTTGCATATTGGGTGTGTTATAATACTATTTGTAAATTTTATGGAATAGCATGGACAAGGCGGAGCAGGTCGGGAAGGAGCGGAGGTTTTCTGACCGGGCGTGCTCGCTTCGCCGCTGTCCGCTTCGGACGACCGGAACACCCTACGCAAAGGAAGCTTGGAACTCTCTCGCATACAGATACCACGGAGCCGCGGCGGTTACCCCCGCGGCACCGGACAGGCAAAGGCGTGTGGTCAGGTTTGAAAGCATTCGGTCCGCGGCGGCGCAAAGCCGGCCCCCGTCGGGATGAAGATCGGCGTACCAGACGAATCAAGCAGGCGGTGCTTGTTTTTGCGCTTTTAATCGTAGGCGTCGTTGTGCTATACTACATTGGGCAGACGCTTGAAAACAACAGCGAGAACGCCGAACCGCGCGGCGACGTATCCGCGTGGTATACGGCAACTCCTCCGGCGGAAATCGGGGAAGACTACCAGCCGAAGGAGCATGTGACGACCGTGCTTATGATGGCAGTCGGTCATAGCGACGACGGCCGGGCCCGACCGGTCGCCGTGGCCTGTGACGGCCGTGCCGACTATATGCTGCTGCTGGCAATCGATAACGACGACAAAACCATCACCCCTATCCAGATCGGCCGCAGCACGATCGTTTCCCTGGGCGCAACCCAAACGGCGTCCGCGCCCATCAACCTGGCATACGGGCTTTACGACGGAGGCGAGGACAGCTGCCTGGCCGTTCGGGATGCCGTGAGCACGCTGCTACTCGGAGTAGGCGTTCCCTACTACATCGCGGCGGACGTTGCCTGCGCCGTTCCCCTGAACACCGCGCTGGGCGGCGTTTCCGTTTTTCTTCGGGATGATTTGTCCGCGCTGGACCCGGCGATGCTGCCCGGCACGACGCTTACGCTGAGCGGACAGCAGGCGGCGTATTACCTGGACGTGAACGAGGGGGACGGAGCTTCGCTGATGGATCGGCAGCAGGCTTTCTGGGAGGGCTGCTACCACCGGATGCTGGAACGCGTGGAAACCGAAGGCGACATCGGCTTCGCCCAAACGGTTTTCAGCACCCTTTCTCCTTACCTGACCACGAACCTGAGCCAGGTCAAGGTGCTGAACATGATTTGGAACACGCGGAGCTATCAGGTGCTGGACGACGTGCGGCTGGAAGGCGTGTACGCCGTGGACGCGAACGGCGAAACGGTGTTCTACCCGAACGAGGATGCCCTGACGGAGCTGGTATTGCGGACGTTTTACCAGCAGGCCGCCTGATGCTCGCGCCTTTGTAAATGATACGACGGAAAGGGGAAACGGTACACTTGGACCCTGAAGCGAAACGAACGATGTGCAACGCGACGCCGGGCGTAATCGCCCGGACGTCTTCGCCATAGGACGGACGGTCTGCCCAAACCCGGCACAACGCCGCCGCCCGGCCCCCCTGCAGACCTGAACGACCGACCCATTTCCAAATCTATTACTCCGGAGGACGCTTATGCCAAGAGTGAGCAACATAGCGGAAAGAACCGTTAAGCCTCCCATGGAAACCAGCCTGGCCGTCGAGCCGATGAACATGGAGGAAAGCGATTCTGATATCGATCTGGTGGAATTGCTGTTCCACCTGCTCGACCGCATCCGCTTCATCCTTCTGTTCGCGGTATTGGGCGCGGTGCTGTCCGCCGCCTATACCTTCTTTCTCATTACGCCGATTTACGAGGCGACGTCGAAGCTGTACGTGCTCAATTCGAGCGATTCGGCGCTGAACCTGTCCGATCTGCAGGTCGGCACCTATCTGGCGAGCGACTACATCGAAGTGTTCAAAACCTGGGAAGTGCACGAGATGGTCATCAGCGATCTGGGGCTCAATTACAGCTATTCCCAGATGCAGGGTATGCTGACGATCGAAAACCCGAGCGGGACGCGCATCCTTTATATCACCATCAAATCGCCAAGCGCCACGGATGCCGCCGCGATTGCCAATGAATATGCGAACGTCGCCATCAAATATATCGCCAGCACCATGTCCACCGAGGAGCCCAACATCATGTCGGTTGCGCTGGTGCCCACCAACCCCGCCTATCCCAGCAAGACCCGCAACATCATCCTCGGATTCATCATCGGCTTTCTGGTGGCCGTGGGGTGGCTGACGACCCGTTTTGTGATGGACGACAAGATCAAATCGGTCGACGACATCCGCAAGTATTCCAATCTGCCGATTCTGGCCGTCGTTCCGACGGTGGAGAGCGTAGCCGCGGAGAAAAAGCAAATCGGAAAAGCGAGGAAGAAGCCATGAAAACTCTAGCCTTCACCAACTTTCCGCCTCTTGATTACTCCACGACGGAGGCGATTAACACCCTTTGCACCAACCTCACCTTTATGGGCAGCGAGTATAAGCGGATCATGCTGACCAGCGTCAGCAGCTCCGAAGGCAAATCGTTCCTCGCCATGCAGATTATGCGCACGCTGGCGAGCCTGGGCAAGTACGTGGCCCTGGTGGACGCCGATCTTCGCCGTTCGGTGATCGACGCGCGCTACCACGTGCATTACGGCGAGGGCGAAAAGCTGGGCATTACCCACTACCTGGCGGGCAAGTGCCAGATCGACGACGTGTTCTACGCCACCGACATCATGCGTGCCTTCTTCGTGCCGGTCGGGTACGCCGTTTCCAACTCGCTGGCGCTGCTGAGTTCCCCGCGCTTTGAAAACCTCCTGGACCAGCTGACGCCGCAGGTGGATTACGTGCTGGTCGATGCGCCGCCCGTCGGCATGATCGTGGACGCGTCGGAGATTGCCAAGTCCTGCGACGGCGCCGTGCTCACGATCGGCTACAACATGGTCAGGCGAAGGGAACTGCAGGAGGCGCGTCAGCAGATCGAACGGTCGGGGTGCGCGGTGCTGGGCACGGTGCTCAACAACATTCCGCTAAACGCATACCACAGCAAGAAGTATCTGGGCCGGTATTACTATACCAACTACAAAGCGAACTACAGCGCGAAGTACACGCATTACGATGTAACGGAGTAACGGTTTGGCGGACGACGATATGAACGCTTTTATTGACATTCACCATCACGTGCTCTACGGACTGGACGACGGCCCGCCCAAAAGGGCGGATATGGAACGAATGCTGGACGCGGCCTGGCGCGAGGGCGTGCGCGTCATCATCGCCACGCCGCACGTGTCGCCGGGACTCGCCCCCTTCTCTCCGGAAACGATCGAACGACGCGCCGCCGAGGCGCAGGCGTACTGCCGGGCGGTCGGTTACGATATGCGCGTGCTGCCCGGCGCGGAAATGCTGTACACCTATCAGGCGGACCGATACCTGGCGCAGGGAAGAATCCCGACGCTGGGAGGCAGCGACAAGCTGCTGATGGAGTTCTCCCTGGACATCCGCTACGAGGCGCTGGAGACGGCCGTGCAGAACGTGCTCAGGAGCGGATTGGTGCCGGTGCTTGCGCATATCGAGCGGTACCCGAGCCTGATGCGCAGCGGCGCCGCCGAGCAGCTCAAAGAGGACAACGACGTGTTTTACCAGGTCAATGCCGACACGGTGCTTACGGGGGCGGGCTTCCGGGTCAACCGTACGCTCAAGCGGCTGCTGGCCCAGGAGCTGATCGACTTCGTCGCGTCGGACGCGCACGATACGCAGCGCAGGCCGTGCCGGATGAGCGAGGCCTACGAACGGCTGGTGGCGACCGTCGGCAGGCCGTATGCGGATCACCTGACCTGCAACCAAAACGGCCTGTCGCAGCCTCCGGGCGATGAACCGTTTGCGTAACGACGCTTTCGCGGCCAGGTGGAAGCGCAGGGACGGCCGCGGGAAACGCTGACGAACGGCCTGACGGTTGAAATGCGTCCGGAAAGAAAGAAGGGGTGGTTGATGGATATGGTTGAAGGACAGTATACGCGTTCCGGTGAGAAGGCTGCGGCAGTCGAAACGGTATGGAACGCGGACGCGGAAAACACAGTGCTGACGGAATGCCGCGAATCGCTTGCGTATCGAATAACCAAGCGAAGTTTGGATCTTGTATTATCGATCGTCGGACTCATTCTCCTTCTTCCTTTTCTGCTCGTCGTAGCGTTGATCATCTACGTGGACGACCCGCATGGAAGTCCGATCTTCGTACAGGATCGCGTAGGATGGAACGGAAAGCGATTCCGTTTTTATAAATTCCGCAGCATGGTGGTGGACGCAGAGGCTCGGCTCAAGGATCTGCAGGATCGAAACGAAATGGACGGACCCGTTTTCAAGATCAAGGAAGATCCGCGCATTACAAAATTCGGGCGCTATATTCGAAAAAAGAGCATCGACGAATTGCCACAGCTCTTGAACATCATCAAAGGAGACATGTCCATCGTCGGGCCCAGGCCGCCCCTTCCGCGTGAAGTGGCACAGTACGGCCCTTATGAGATGCAGCGTCTGCTGGTGAAGCCGGGGCTGACCTGTTACTGGCAGGCACGCGGCCGCAACGATATCAAATTCGACGAGTGGATGCGGTTGGACGTCAAATACGTCCGGCACCACAACCTGTGGGTCGACGTCAAGCTGGTGTTCCTGACGGCGCGATCCGTTTTAACGGGAACCGGGGCCATGTAGCCGATTCACAAAATGAAACAAAGAAGATAAACCCGTCTCAGACGGAATAAAAACGATACAGGACGGTTCACAGAGAAAGCGGAATGAACAGGCAAAATGAAAAACAGCGCCGTAACCGAACGAAAACCGTCCGGTTACGGCATTTCTTCCGCCGGGGAGGCCGATGAAACGCAAAGGCGCGCCCCCCGGCGGCGTGGCGACGGTCGGCGGGGGAAACGGACTGCCGGTAGGGGCGGCGCATCTCCCGGTGCCGGCGCGGGGAAGGACGCGGCAGGGAAGCGCCCGCACGTGGCGGGTGCCGCATGGAAAAGCCCGCCGCGAAGCTTCGCGGCGGGCGGATGAATCGACCGGTTGAGCGCGCGGGCCGTTATTCGGCGTCGGCGCCTTCCTCACTCTGAATCTGCGCGTAGGATTTGATCAGCCCCGTGTACTGGATGTCCGCGGCGGTCTGCCAGGCGTCCATCGCGGCCGCGGTCTTGGTGGAGAGCAGGTCGGCGCTGATGCTCGCCTTCAGTTCGTCGGTCAGGTCGACGGGGCCGGAGGGCACGTCGCCGACGTACTTGACGATGTGCACGCCGTAGTCGCTGACGTAGGGAGCGCTCACGCCGCCGACTTCGTCGATGGAGAAGGCCGCTTCCACGAACTCCGGCACGAAGCTGGTGGAGGCGAGGGAGACCTCGTAGCCGTCGGGATAATCGCCGCTGGTCATGCCCGGATCGGTGGCGTTACCGTCGGCGTCCACGCCGTATTCGGCGATCAGCGCGTCGAAGTCCTCGCCCTGGTTGATTTTGTCGTAGATTTCGGTGGTCTTGTCCGCTACGGACGCGAGAATGTCGGCCTTGGCGGTGTCCACGTCGGCTTCGGTGACCTTCGCCTCGGTATCCGCGGTATCGTCCGTGGCGGCGGTGTCATCCGCAGCGGCGGTATCGTCCGTAGTGTCGGCGGAAGACTCTTCCTCCATCTGCTCCTCGAGCTGGGCCTGCAGATCGGTATAGGTGGTCATCAGCGTATCGTCCACCGGCAGGAGGATGTGCTTAACGTAGCGGTAACCGGCGGGATGGTACCAGGGCTTCTCGGTGGCGTACTGGTAATTGTACAGCATCACCTGATACTCGTACGAGTCCAGATCGTTTTCGTAGAGCGCCTGGTCGTTGGCGACGTTCTCGTCGTACTGGGCCTGAATTTCCTCGTCGGTCACGGCCAGATCCTTGCAGACGAAATCCTCCACGCGGTTGTAGGTTTCGTTGTCCAGGTAATTCTGGCGAAGCTTTTCCTTATCGTAACCCAGGTTGCCGTAGTAGGCCTCGGCCTCGGCGTACGCAGCGGCCTTCTCCTCCTCGGTGGAATCGTCGGTCAGGCTGCCCACGGAGCTTACGTAGTTGTCCAGCGCGGACTGCCAGTCGGCGTCGGAGGTGGCGTAGATGTCGTCCAGCTCTTCCTGCGTATACTGGTCCAGGCCGTTCTCGGCGGCGGTCTGCTGGATGAGCTTCATCGTCACGGCTTCTTCCATGGCCACGGCGTAGTACAGGTCAACCATGGTATCGTCCGGCTCGCCGTAGTAATTGACCAGGCTCTGGTAATAATCGGCGGTTTCGGCCCAGGTTACGTCGCTGCCGTTAACGGTGGCGACGACGTCGGTATCGGCCAGTTCCGTGGCGGTATCGGCGACGGCTTCGGTTACCTCGTCGGTGGCGACGTCGGTCACGTTCTGACCGGCGTCCTCGGCCAGCGCGAAGGATAAGCTTGCCAGCAGGCAAACGCTTAACAGCAGGGCAACCGCTTTTCGGAATGTGTTCATCGTATTGCGTCCTTTCCTTGCTTCCGTCGGAAGCGTTGTGGGGAAACGGCGTTTTTACCGGTGGATGTTCGTTCGTTTGTCAGGGGAACGGTTCATGCGCCGCATTCAACTCATTATGGCACAGGTGACTGTCGGGTGCAAGGGTTTTACCCCGCTTTTCGCGAATGTTAGGAGTATGTTCAAATTTGGCAGGGCGGCATGACGAACGGCATAAAGGAGAAGAAGCATGCGCGTGCTGATCGAGAAGTCCGGGCGAACGCTGAGGCTTACGGAAAACGGCTGCGAGCGGATGCGCGCGCGCATCGCGCTGGGCAGTGCGCCGGTCGGCCCCAAGCGCCGCGAGGGCGACGGGCGAACGCCCGAGGGCATCTACCAGATCTGTCTGGCGAAGGAAAACGGCAAGTACGGCCGCAGCCTGGCCCTCAGCTATCCCAACGCGGAGGACGCGCAGCGCGCCTACGCGGAAGGCGTCATCGACCGGCATACGCTATCGGCCATCCGGGCCGCGGCGGCGGAAGGCCGCCGGCCGCCGTGGGGAACGCCGCTGGGCGGCGAGATCTACCTGCACGAAGGCTGCACGGATACGGACTGGACGCGGGGCTGCGTGGCGCTGGCGCCCGCGGACATGGCGCGGCTGTTCGCCGTGCGCGACCGTATCGAGGAAGTGGAGATACGGCCGTAAACAGAAAGGAGCGGTTCCATGGCATGGTATAACGACCCGCAGGCCGTATCCGAACAGTATCAGAACGGCGATAACCTGTCAAAACGCGTGAAGCTGCACCAAAAACACAGCACCTCCCCCGTGCCGTTTGCGGACTGGTGCTTTGCGCAATATGCGTTTGAGGAGAACGACCGCATCCTGGAACTGGGCTGCGGCACCGGAGCGCAGTGGCGGGGGCGGATCGGCGACCTTCCCGCCGGGAGCGTGCTGGTGCTGACGGATCTGTCCGGCGGCATGGTGGAAACCGTCTGGCGGGCGTACGGCGCCTTTCCCCGCGTCCTGGCGCACAGGGCGGATATTCAGGCGCTCGCGTATCCGGCGGGAACGTTCGACCGCGTCATTGCCAACCATATGCTTTATCACGTGCCCGATATTCCCGCGGCGCTTGCCGAGGTGCGCCGGGTGCTCAAGCCGGACGGCGTTTTTTACTGCACCACCATGGGTGCGCGCGGCATGCGCGGCTACCTGCATGATGCCCTGCGCCGCTTCGATCCCGCGATCGACGCGTTCGGGGATACGCCTTCCTTCATATTGCAAAACGGCGAAAAGCTGCTGCGCGCGGTTTTTTCCGATGTCCGCAGGATCGATTTTGAGGACTCCCTGCACGTGACGGACACGCGGGACCTGATGGACTGGATCGAGTCGTCCCCTTCCGCGCAGGGCCTCGCGCCGGGGAGCATCGAGGGGCTGTACGATTATTTCGAGGCGATCCGCACGCGGGAAGGAGCGATCGACATCCCCAAGGAAGCGGGCATGTTCGTTTCGCGCGGATCGGCGGCCGCCGTCTGAGCGGGCCGGGCGGGTGCAGGCAGAAAGACAGACATTTGCAAGCGCGCCCCCTTCGCCGCATTGGCGAAGGGGGCGTGCTTGCCGGAAAAGGACCGGGCCGAAGGCTCATTCCTCGCCTTCCCCGTCCTCCTCTTCCATGATCTTCAGGCACTTCTCGAACACCTTCTGGTATTCGTCCTCGTCTTCGATGGTGGCGTATACGTCGTCGCCGTTTTCGTCCTGCTCGATCTTGAGGATGATGGATTCGCCCTGCAGGCAATCCTCCATATCCTGCTGAGCCTCCAGCAGGATATAGTTCGCGCCTTCGTATTCCACCGTCATCAGGTGGTCGAAAGTCACGTCGTTGCCGTCTTCATCCTGCAAGGTGACGATATGGTCGTTCTCTTCCTCGGGGGTCTCCGGGCGGTCCTGTTCCTTCATGGTTAACGCTCCTTGTGTCGCGGGCGCTCGGGCGTCACGCTTTCCCGCCGGCGGCCAGCCATTGTTCCAGTATTACCGTCGCGGCGAGCTTGTCCACGTAGTTTTTGCGCTCGTCGCGGCGCACGCCGCCGGCGATCAGCGCCCTTTCAGCGGTGACGGTCGTCATGCGTTCGTCCCAATAGGTCACCGTAAGGCCCGTCTCGGAAAGCTTTTCCCCGAAGGCGAGCACCTTTTCCGCCTGTGGGCCGCGCGAGCCGTCCATGTTGAGCGGCAGGCCCAGCAGCACGTCCGCGGTCCGGTAGCGGTCGCACAGCGCGCGAAAATACCGGGCGTCGGGCCCGTAGCCGATCCGCCGGTACACTTCCAGCGGTTGGGCGATGGTGCGGGTGGGGTCGCTGACCGCCACGCCGATGCGCACGTCGCCCACGTCCAGCGCGATCACGCGCCCGGATGGAGTCACGCGTCCAGCCCTTTTAAGTACATTCGCACCAGCTCCTCCACGATCTCGTCGCGTTCCAGACGGCAAATCATGCTGCGGGCCTGGCTGTAGCTGGTGATGTAGGTCGGGTCGCCGGAGATGAGGTACCCCACAAGCTGCGTCACCGGGTCGTAACCCTTGGCCTGCAGAGCCCGGTACACGTGCTCCAGAATCTCGCTGGCGCCGTTGCTCCCCTCCACCACGGGCGAGAACTTCGTTGTGCCGTTCATTTCCGTAGCCACTTGCTTCACTCCCTCAAAGTGATTCACCTCATTATACACCAACCGCCCCGTTTAGGAAAGGGGGCGGTCGGAAAGAGGGGCGCTTTTCGGGCGTGCCGGCGCGGCCTTGTCAGCCGTTGTCCCCGGGCGCGTCCAGAAATTCCTCGCGCAGCGGAACGTTGAAGGCGCGGGCCGTATCCCGCAAACCCTCGTCGGGAATGGTCTGCAGGCAGGGCATGCCGGAGGAGACGACCTTCATGTAGATCTCGGCGGCCTTCTCGATGGTGTGCATCAGCCCGAAGGCCGTATCCAGGTCGGGGCCGCTTACGAACAGGCCGTGGTGCGCCCAGACCGCCGCGTCGTACTCCCGCATCAGCGCGCTGGTCTCGCGCGCGATCGCCGCGCCGCCGGGCACCATCCAGGGTACGACGCCCACGCCGCCGGGGAACACCACGGGGCATTCCGTCATGCTCTGCCACAGCGCGCGGGAAAACGCGCGCGCCGTCAGCGGCAGGATGAACGTCATGGCGATGATGTTGGCGGGATGCGCGTGGTAGATGACCCGGCAGGCGCCGCCCGTAACCTCCTTGCGCACGCTGTGGTTGAGGAAATGACTGGGGAACTCGCTGGTAGGCACGCCGCCGGTCTCAAGCCCCCAGACGATCCGCCACGCGTCGCCCGCTTCGTTGATCTCCAGAATGCACAGGTTGTTCTGCGGCGCGAGGATCACGTTGCGCATAAACTTGCCGCTGCCCGTGACCACGAAATACTCACCCGCAAGGTTGGCCGCGGAAACCGGCATATGCACCCATTCGCCCGGCTCGGGCTGGAAAAACGGGCGGCACTGCGCCACCTCCACCTCCGACATGCGGCAGGAAAGGTTGCCGCCGTTGCGCTCGTGCCAGCCCTGCAGCCAACCGTCGTTGCAGGTGCGCACCGCCTTCTGGATTACCGTCGTATCCGTCATCTTCATTGGAAATTCCTCGCTTTCAACACCGTGTCTTCGTATTGTTCGATCTGCGGGTACCAGTCCCCTTCCGTAGGCACGCCCCGGCGGGCACAGTATTCCGCCCAAACCGCGCCGAAGGGAAGGGTCTTGACGGCTTCCTGCCGCGCCATCAGCTCCGTGAAGCGCGCCGCGTCCTGCAGCTCGGTAAGCCGCGCATGCGGCATGAGCAGGGCGTAGAGCAACGCTTTTTGCACGTTGCGCGCGCCGATGACCCACGCGGCCACGCGATTGATGGACGCGTCGAAAAAGTCCAGCCCGATCAGCGCCCGGTGAAGCGCGTCGCAGCGGACCAGCTCGCACGCGATCGCCCGAAGCTCGTCGTTGAAACGCAGGACGTGGTCGCTGTCCCAGCGCACGGGACGGGTGAGGTGCAAAGGAAGTCGGTCAAACCAGCACAGCATGGAGGATATCTTGTCGGCCACCTCCTCGGTGGGATGGAAATGGCCGTTGTCCAGCAGATCGTACACGCCGGGGTGTGTGGCGGCATACCCCAGGTAGAACTCGTGGCTGCCCACCGTGTAGGCCTCCACGCCGATGCCGAACACCTTGCTTTCCACGCTGTCCACGACGCCGGGCAGCTTTTCGGCAAAAATCCAGTCCAGGCTGTCCGCAAGGCGCCGCCGGGGGCCCAGGCGGTCGGCGGGTACGTCCTTGAGGCCGTCGGGTATCCACACGTTGCACAGGCAGTGCGTGCCGAGCTCTTCGGCAAAGTACGCGGCGATCCGCCGGCAGGCCTGCCCGTGGCGAATCCAGAAGGCGCGCACGGCTTCGTCCGGGCTGGAGAGCGTCAGGCCGTCCTTCACCATGGGATGGCTGAAAAACGTGGGGTTGAAGTCGATGCCGATGCCGCGGGCCCTGGCGTAATCCACCCACGCGGCGAAGTGGCGGGGCAGGAGCGCGTCGCGGTCGGCCCGGTCGCCGGGGGCGAACACGGCGTAGCTCGCGTGCAGGTTGATGCGCTTCCGGCCGGGAATCAGGCTGAGCGCCTTGTCGAAGTCGGCGGTCAGCTCGGCGAAGCTTCGTGCCTTGCCGGGGTAGTTGCCCGTCGCCTGAATGCCGCCGGAAAGGGCCTCGCCGGTGTTTTCAAACCCGGTCACGTCGTCGCCCTGCCAGCAGTGGATGCTCACCGGCACCGCCGCGAGCGTCTCCATTGCGCTTTCCGTGTCCACGCCGAGGGCCGCGTAACGCGCGGCGGCCGTCTGGTATTCGTTCATGCTTATGCTCCTTTGCAA
Organism: uncultured Oscillospiraceae bacterium; assembly: GCA_964640955.1. Taxonomy (GTDB): domain Bacteria; phylum Bacillota; class Clostridia; order Christensenellales; family Aristaeellaceae; genus CAXXOK01. The sequence continues at coordinate 31,348 of CAZXJI010000022.1, forward strand.
GGTCGGTAGGTTTCCACGGCGAAATCCCGCCGGATCAGCGCGCGCGCCTGCGCGAGGTCTGCGATGTACCCCCGGGCGATCAGCTGGGCGACCACGTTGCCCAGCGCCGTGCCCTCCACGGGGCCCGCGTGCACGGGGAGGCCCGTGGCGTCGGCCGTCCACTGGTTGAGCACCCTGTTCTGGCTGCCGCCGCCCACCACGTGCACGGCGGTGAAGCGCCTGCCCGTGAGACCTTCCAGCGCGCGCACGGCCGAGGCGTACCCCTCGGCCAGGCTGTGCAGCACGCAGCGCAACAGCTGGGACATATCCGCGGGCGGGGGCGCGCCGGCTTCGGCGAGCGCCGCCTTCACCTCGGCGGTCATGCTCGCCGGGGCCAGAAAGCGATTGTCCGCCACGTCCACCACCGGCCTATACGTTTGCCCGGCAAGCGCCAGCTCGGCCAGTTCCGTATAGGAAAGGTCGCCGCCGAGTTCCCGGCGGATGCACTGGAGCATCCACAGCCCCATGATGTTGCGCAGGAAGCGGATTTTGCCGCCGTAGCCGCCCTCGTTGGTAAACCCGGCCAGCCGGGCTTCGTCGCTGACGATCGGCTGGTCGTTTTCCACCCCCAGCAGGCTCCAGGTGCCGCTGGAGAGGAACACGGCGTTATCGTCCAGCGCGGGCACGGCCATGTAGGCGCTGCCCGTGTCGTGCGTCGCGGGGAGGACGACCTCGCAGGAAAAGCCGACTTCGTCCGCCACCCGCGGCCTGAGCCGGCCCAGCACCGTGCCCGGCCGCACGGGCGGATCGGGGAAGAGCGAAGGGGGAATGCCCGCGGCCGCGAGCACCTCCGCGTCCCACGTGCGGGTGCCGACGTTGAGCAGCGCGCCGGTGGAGGCGTCGGTGTACTCGTTGGCCTGCTCGCCCGAGAGCAGAAAGTGGAAGTAGTCCGGCATCAGCAGGCAGCGCTTCGCCGAGGCGAGCTCGCGGGGCGGCGTGGCCATCAGCTGATAGACGGTGTTGAAAGGCTGCTTGGCGATGCCGGTGCGCCGGTACAGCCATTCGTCCGAAAGCCGGTCCAGAACGGCTGCGGTGCGGCCGTCGCGGTAGGCCACGCAGTCGCCTACGCGGCGTCCGCCCGCGTCCACCAGCGCGTAATCCACGCCCCAGGTATCCACGCCGACGGACGAGGGGAGGGTACCCTCGGCCTTGCACTTGCGCAAGCCGGATACGATCTGCCTCCACAATTCGTCCGCGTCCCAGCAGAGGCGGCCGCCCCGCGTCTGCGCGCCGTTGGGAAAGCGGTACACCTCGGCGAGGGTCAGCCTGCCGTCCCGCAGGGTGCCCAGCATGTGCCGGCCGCCGGAAGCGCCGATGTCGATGGCCAGTACCTGTGCGGACAAACGAATCACAACCTTTGCTGTATTGATGGGGACAGCATAACGCAACCTCTGGAAAGAAAAAAGGACGCAGCTTGCAAAAACTACGACCTGTGTGAACTCCGGTAGGCCTTGGGGGAGACGCCTTCCTTTTCTTCGAAAATACGGTAGAAGTAGCTGCTGTTGTTGTAACCCACGCTCTGACATACGCTGAGGATGGGGCTGTCGGTGTCCCGCAGCAGCTGGCGGGCCTTTTCCAGCCTTCGCTGCTGCAAAAGCTCGGTGCAGGTAAGCCCCGTCACCTCCCGAGCGACGCGGCTTACGTAGGCCGGACTCACCCCGCGCGCCGAGGCGAAAGCCCCGAGGCGGAAGCCCGCGTAGCGCGTGCGAATCTCGCTTAACAGCTCCACGGCCAGCGCGTTCCAGTGCCGCAGGCTGGTGGAAAGCTTCAGGCAGTCCGTCATCTCCATGAGGTGCAAAAACAGAAGCCCCATCTCCACCCGGTGGATGCGCCGGTGCGCGCCGGGGGCCTCCAGAAAGCCGAACAGCATGCTTTCCAGCAGGTGCTGGATGCTCGCCCGTTCCGCCACGGGGAAATACAGGTAGGGAATGCCGCTTTCCCCGGTGCGGAGCGCGTCCAGCAGAAACTTGCCCAGCGCGTTGTCCGCCCCGACCATTTCCAGCGCAAAATCGAAAAACTCCGGCTGCACCAGAAAATTCACCGCCACGTCGTTTTCTCCGCAACGGGCGATGGCGTGCGTCGCATGCCGGTTGATGAGGAGGATCTCCCCGGCGGAAAGCGTGACGGTTTCGCGGCCGTCCAGCGTGTGGGTGGCGTGCCCGCGCAGCATCACCATCACCTCCACGAAGTCGTGCCGGTGGGGCGGAAAGGCCACGAAGCGGGTGTGCGGGCGCACGGTGATCATCTGCTCGCCGGGAATCAGGCGGCGGCCCTCCATGAGCGTGGCGGGGGAGGAGGCATAAAGCGCCATATCCAGCGTTCCGCCCTCAAGCAGCCGCCTTTCCTCCGGGGTGATCGCCGCGAAATGCGCGATCAGCCGCTCGTCCATTTCCGTCCCCCCCTCGCGTCCGTTTGTTTTCTTCATTATACCACGGGCGCCAACGCCGAAAAAAGGAAGGAGGATTTGACGTCCGCCGGGTGGAATGGATAGACGGACGACGAAGGAAGACCGACGAAAGGGGAACACCACATGACACGCGGCGGTTTTACGCTGCCCGGCGAGGCGGGCTACGAGGCGCTGACGCTGGCGCTATGCGACAAATGGGGCGCGGACTGCATCCGCGATTCGGACGGCACGCAGCTCTCCGAGGAGATACTCGCTTCCGGCATTCCCGTGTATTCCACGCTGTGCCTGGTGCGCTCGGTCAACGCCTGGGCGAAGCGGCACCCGGACACGCTGCAGCGGAATTTCTTGAGCACCGAGCCCCTGCCGGCGACGGGCGATACCCTGACCGTCGATCCGCTGGCGGGGTTCTTCCGCGGGCAGTTTACGCTGACGCCTTCGGACGACCCGAAGGAATTCTGGCAGGTTTGGGATCGCACCGACGGAACGATGACGGAGGACTGGACGTGGGACGGGCAAACCGTTACCGTCCGGGGCGCCGCGCCGGGGCACCTGTACACGGTCAGCTTTCTGGCCACGCGCATCTGGGAAGAGATTTCCATGTACAACCACATCACCAACGACTGGGGCGACCGCGAGCACCTGATGGCCGTCGAGCCGCGCTACCCCGAGGTCCGGGCGGAGCTGCTGCGCTTCCTGACCGAATGGTGCGAAAGCCACCCGCATACGAGCGTGGTGCGCTTTACCTCGCTGTTTTACAACTTCGCATGGTTCTGGGGCGCGAGCGAGGAACGGCGCACGCTGTTCGCGGATTGGGGCAGCTACGATTTTACCGTGAACCCCGTGTCGCTTCGCGCTTTTGAAAAGGAATTCGGCTACCGCATGACGGCGGAAGATTTCGTCAACGGCGGGCTGTACCGGCCCACGCACAACCCGCCCACGCAAAGGCAGCGCGACTGGATGGCGTTTACCGGCCGGTTCGTGCGCGCCTTCGGCAAACAATGCGTGGACGTGGCGCACCGCTACGGCAAGAAAGCCTACGTGTTCTACGACGACAGCTGGATCGGGCTGGAGCCGTGGAGCGGGCATTTTGCGGAGTTTGGTTTCGACGGGCTCATCAAATGCGTGTTCAACGCGTTCGAGGCACGACTGTGCGCCGGGGTGGACGTGCCGGTGCACGAACTGCGCCTGCACCCCTACCTGTTCCCCACGGGGCTTACGGGCGAGCCGACCTTCGCGCCGGGCGGACACCCGGAGGCGGACGCGCGCCGCTACTGGCTGCGCGTGCGTCGGGCGCTGCTCCGGGTGAAGGTCGAGCGCATCGGCCTGGGTGGCTACCTGCACCTTACGGAGCCGTTCCCCGCCTTTCAGGAGGAGGTCGCCCGCATCGCCGACGAGTTTCGCGCGATACGCGCCCTGCACGAGGCGGGCGCGCCGCTGGCCGGCGGGGTACGCGTGGCGGTGCTGCAGAGCTGGGGAAGCCTGCGCACCTGGAACTGCGCCGGGCACATGCACGAGCATCCGGAGCTGCCCTTGAACCACCTCTACGAGGCGCTGGCGGGCCTGCCCTTTCCGGTGCGCGCCCTGTCGCTTGCCGAGGTCGCCGAGGGCGGCGTGCCCGGCGACGTGGATGTGCTGATCAACGCCGGGCGCGAGGGCGACGCGTGGAGCGGCGGGGAGGGCTGGCAGGACGGCCGGCTGACGGCGGCCGTGCAGCGCTTCGTCATGCGCGGCGGCGGGCTGATCGGCGTGGGCGAACCGTCCGCGGTGCGCGGCGGCGCGCGCTTCTTCGCCCTGGCGGACGTGCTGGGCGTGGACCGGGAGATCGGCCGGACCAACTGCGCGGGCAAGTGGCAGCCTGTGAAGGAGGCGCACTTCATCACCGAAGGATGGAAACCCGAAAAACCCTTCCACAACCACATGCCGGGCGTGTACGCCGTGAGCGCGGAGACGAAAGCGCTCCGGCTTGAGGACGGCGACATCGCCGTAAGCGCAAACGTCTTTGGCAAAGGCCGCGCGGTATATCTGAACGGTTTCACGGCGGACGCCCAAAACGCGCGGCTGCTCCGGCGCGCCGTGTGCTGGGCGGCAAGCCGCGAGGCCGAGGCCGAACGGTGGACGACGGACGACGTGCGTTGCGAATGCGCGTATTTCCCGGCCAACGGCACGCTGGTCGTGCTCAACGACGCGGACGAGCCGGTGGAGACGACCGTCCATACTCCCGACGGCCCGGTGCCCTGCGCGGTGGACGCGGGCGGGATGACGACGCTCCGGCTGTAAGCGCAACACAGAAAAAACAGAGCGGCCGCCCTGATCGGGGCGGCCGCTTCAGCCTGTTGAAAAAGCCCAATCTGCGTTGTCAGCTGCGGGATGGCAAGGGGTATCACTTACGAACGAGTAAGCTCAATCCGTCCGTTTTGTTGTCGCATCGCTTCCCTGCCGGTCGCGCTGCTCTGCAAAACGTCTCAACCTTATCTCGCTAGCCGCTTCGCGGCTGTGCCCACAGGGCACACGCTCGTTTCGGCTGCCCCTTGCCACCCTTGCTTCCTAGCATCTCGGACTTTTTGAACAGGCTGGCAGTGTGCCTGCAAAACGAGGTTTTTTAACACTCTGGAGCGGCCGCCCTACTTGGGCGGCCGCTTTGTGCATCCTTCTGCGCGGCCCGGCGCCACTATTCCAGCATGAACATCTGCCTAAGCTTCGGCTGCGCGCCGGTCGCGGGGTCCATGTCCAGTTCCAGCACGTCCTTCATGTAGTCGTTCCAGCGGTCGACCACGGGGCTGCCGGCCTGCGCCTGCTCGGCGTAGGCGACGCCGCGCTCGCACTCGTAATAGCCGAACACCGTCTCCCCGTCGCTCCAGATGGAGTAGTTGCGGATGCCCGCGGCCTTGAGCAGCGCCTTCATCTCCGGCCACAGCGCGTCGTGGCGGCGCTTGTATTCCGCCTCCATCCCGGCTTTGATGCGGCCTTTCCACGCAAAACGTTCCACGGTTGTTCCCTCCTGTTTCGCGATTCTTCCTTCATTTATTGTCCGGGCGCGCCCGCCGCCTCCGCGCAGCTCTTGCGCACGACCAGCTCGCAGGAGAACTTTTCCTGCCCGCGGGCGGACTCGTCCAATAGCATCTGCACGGCGCGGGAGCCCATCTCGGTCTGATGGGTGCGCATGGTGGTCAGCGGCGGACTGGAATACTCGGTGTAGATCACGTCGTCGCAGCCGACCACGCTCAGGTCCTCGGGCACGCGCAGGCCGCGGTTCCCGGCGGCGCGCAGCACGCCCAGCGCCACCATGTCGTTGGCGGCGATGATCGCGGTGGGCCATTGGGAGGGGACGAGGCTTACCAGCATCTCGTCCAACTGCCGGCGGCCGTCCTCCACCGTGCAGCGTCCGAAAACGCGGTACTGCGCCACCTGGGGCAGGTGCGCCGCTTCCAGCGCCGCGTGGTAGCTGGCGTCGCGGCTCAGCGGCATGTTCTGCTCGTCGAAGCCGCCCAGCAGCGCGATGCGCTCGTGACCCAGCCCCGTTAAATACTCCACGATCGTATGCACGCACGCGGACAGGTCTACCGTTACGGAGGGGAAATCCAACCCCGGGGGCATGGTGCCGGTCAGCACCACGGGCATGTACTGCCGGATGGCGGCCAGCTTGCTGCGCCAGGTCTCCAGCTCGTCCGCGCCGATGAACTCCAGGCAGATGATGACCCCGTCCAGCCGGCGCTCGCTTAATACCTCCACCACGTCCAGCCCGGCGGCGTTCATGTTTTCCCAGGGGAACAGGATCATGGCGTAGCCGTTTGCGGCCGCCTCGTCGTAGGCGCCCTCGAACAGCATGACGTAGTTGGGGTTGGCCAGCTTCGGGAGGATGATGCCGTAGGTCTTGGTGTGCTTCTGCGTCAGCCCGCGCGCGTAGGCGCTGGGCTGGTAGTTGTAGCGCGCGATGACCTCCTCCACCTTGCGGCGGGTCTTGGCGCTGACGCCCGTCTCGCCGCGCAGCACGCGCGACACCGTCGCGATGGACACGCCCGCGTGCTCCGCGATATCGTAGATTGTCTTGCGTTCCGTCTCCAAGCGCGCAGCCCTCCCCGCGCGGCCCTCGCCGCCGCGATGCGAAAATCTTTATGCACAGTATAGCATGTCCCGCGGGACTTGCCAATTGGTTTAGTCGCAATAACCCCAAAAAGAAAGCGCTTACTGGTTTTTAAATTTCCAAATTCGAAAACCGCCCTTTTTCATCCAAACGCCAGAAAATCATTATATATAAAGGAATTGCACGCATTATACCCGTTCAAACATGCCCGTTGACATTTGCGCGGGGCTTGTGTATAATGTAAGCGCTACCGAACGAGAACATACCATAACGTCCATCCTGTGAAAAGGGGGCCTCCGCATGCTGTTCAAACAACCGCCCGTCGTCCGGAGCCGTTTGTCGCGCAGGCGCCCGGGCGGCCGCTCCATGCGGAGCTACTGGGAACTGTACGTGATGCTCCTCATCCCCATGCTGTTTTTGTTCGTGTTCAAGTACGGCTCCTACTTCGGGCTGGCCGCCGCGTTTGAGAACTACAAGATCCTCAAGGGCGTGTTCGGCTCCAAGTGGATATGGTTTGACAATTTCATCAAGGTGTTCGGCCACCGCCGTTTCGGCGACGCGATCCGAAACACGCTGCTTTTGAACGTGCTCGACCTGGTTTTCGGCTTCCCGATGCCCATCATTCTGGCGCTGCTGCTCAACGAAATCCGCCAGAAGGCCGTCAAGCGCGTGTCTCAGACGCTTCTGTACCTGCCGCATTTCCTGAGCTGGGTCATCGTGGGCGCGATCGCCTACCAGCTGTTCACCTACGGCACCGGCGTGGTCAACGACCTGATCGAAAAAACGGGCGGCAGCCGCGTGCCCTTCCTGCAGGAGGATACGCACTGGCTGATCAGCTACGTCGTCATCGGCGTGTGGCAGTCCATGGGCTGGGGCACCATCGTCTATCTGGCGGCGATCACCGGCATCAACCCGGAGCTCTACGAGGCCGCCGTGGTGGACGGCGCGGGCCGCTGGAAGCAATGCCTCAACGTGACGCTCCCCGGCATCAAGCCCACGATGGTGACGCTGTTCATTATGCGGCTGGGGCAACTGATGGGCGGGTCGTTCGAGCGGGTCATCGCGCTGAAGAACGTGGCGACCAACGAGTATACCTACACCATCCCCGTGATGGTCTACGACATGGGCCTGCAATCCGGTACCTCCAAGCTCGCGCAGGCGACTGCGCTGGGGCTTTTCCAGTCGGTCATCGGGGTATTGCTGGTGATCGGGGCGGATTATTTCGTCAAGAGCCTCGGCGAAGACGGCCTGCTGTAAGGAGGGAACGAAAATGATCGCAGCGCAGAGCGTTAAACGCCGCAGGGGCATCCGCAAGGGGCCGGGGTACGTGATCGGCTCCATCGTGATCTATCTGGTGGTGATCCTCGCGGCGCTGGTGTGCCTTCTGCCCTTCGTGCACGTGTTCGCCAAGTCGATCTCCTCCGAGGCGCTGGTGGCCGCCCGCAAAATCGTGCTGATTCCGCACGAGCTGACGCTGAACGCCTACCGAAAGATCGTCGCCGATCCCAGCATCCTGCAGTCGATGTACGTTTCCGTCGCCATGACCCTCGTGTTTACGGCGCTGGGGCTGGCGCTGACGGTGCTGGCGGCCTATCCGCTCTCCCGCAGCTACCTGCGCGGACGCAGGCTGTTTTCCTTCCTCATCATGTTCACGTACTACTTCGCGGCGGGCATCATACCGGACTACCTGCTGGTGGCGAGTCTGGGCCTTTTGGAAAACTTCTGGGGGCTGGTGCTGCCGCTGGCCTTCAGCCCCTGGAACCTGCTGATTATGAAAACCTCGCTTTCCACCGCCTTCCCGGAAAGCCTGGAGGAGTCCGCCCGCATCGACGGGGCCAGCTACTTCCGCATCCTGTGGCGGATCGTTTTGCCGCTGTCCATGCCGATCCTCATGACCATCGCGCTGTTCCTGGCCGTGGGCCGCTGGAACGCCTACCAGGACGCGCTTTTCTACATCAAACAGCGCACCGACCTGCGCCCCATCCAGCTGAAGCTCTACTACCTCGTCATTCAGGCGACCGAGTCGTTCCAGTCCTCGGAAAGCGTGGTGACGGTGCAGACCAACCCCGATGTGCTCAAGAGCGCGTGCGTGATGTTCGCCACCCTGCCCATCGTGTGCGTGTACCCCTTCGTGCAGAAGTACTTCGTGCAAGGCATCATGATCGGCGCGGTGAAGGGGTAGGCGGATGTCCGAACGTCCCTAGCGGGCGAAGCTAACTGACAACCTGCGTAAAATCCTATGAAGTGAAGTAAGCGCTTCACTGGAGGCTGTCGGAAAATCCCTGGGAGGCGTCGGAGGGTCGCAACCCGCCGACTTCATTCCGAAACCAGCGACATGTGCGGTGGTTTCGGAAGCCTTGCGAAGCAAGGTTTCCCTACACCTTTCCCCGCCCGTGAGCGAAGCGAACAGGGGAGAGGTGCAAGCTCGACAAAGTGGCGTAGCCACTTTGTCGACAAGCTGCCGCGAAGCGACGCAGTCGCTTTGCGGAAAGCAACGCGTATTTAATACCCGGCAAGGGTATTGGATAAAATAAAAAGGAGGGTACTTCCATGAAAAAGCTGCTTGCTCTCGCGCTGACGCTCGCGATGGTCATGAGCCTGGCCGGCTTTACCGTCGCCGCCTCCGCGGAAAACACCGTGACCATCAAAATCCCGGTGTACGACCGGGGCTTTGAGGGCTGGAACGTGACGGACAACTACTACACCCAATGGGTGCAGCAGGCGTTCGGCGATCCCAACGGCATCAACGTGCAGTATGTCGCCATCGGGCGCAGCACCGAGGTGCAGGACTACTCCCAGATGCTGGCCGCCGGCAACGCCCCGGATATCATCTTCCATTATGATATGCCGCAGGCCGTCGCCTACCTCAACGAAGGCGCCATTCAGGCCCTCGACCTGGAAGAGATGAAGACCTACGCGCCCACCTACTATGCCATGACCTCCTCAATGATCGACGAGTACGGCTACATGGACGGCACGCCTTACTTCTTCTTCGCCGAGCGCCCCAACACCGGCTACAACTGGCTGACCCTGATCCGTCAGGATTGGCTGGACGCGGTCGGCGCGGAAATGCCCACCGACATGGACGGGCTCAACGCCGTGCTTCTCAAGTGGAAGGAAGCCGGTCTGGGCGTGCTCAACCAGCAGCTGCTGAAGGACAACTTCACCTACTCCTATCCGTACTGGACCTACCCGGTGGATGCGACCGAGCATGCCCTCTACCTCGACCTGGGCATCGCGGACTTCACGTCGGCGGCGACCCAGAAGTTCCTCAAAAACCTCAACTATGAGTACAACAACGGCCTGGTGGACAGCGAATTCTACCTGAACACCGACACCAACGCCGCCCTGGCGGATTTCCTGGACGGCACCGCGGGCACCTATTCGTTCTATATGACCAGCGGCACCACCGTCATCTCCTCGCTGCTGGCCAACTTCCCGGACGCCTCCGTGGCGGTGCTCGATCCCGGCGCGCTGGCGCTGGCGGAAAGCTCGCACTACGGCCGCGCGTACTATCCCTTCGGCATGATCATGGGCATCAACGCCACCGCCGATGAGGAGACCCGCGTCGCCCTGTGGAAGTATCTGGAGTGGATGCTTCAGGACAATCACCTTTACACGCTTGAAAACGGCGTGGAGGGCGAGAACTACACCCTGGACGCGGACGGCCTGCCCGTGCAGGTAGCCGACTACGCCGGCGACACCGTACGCAGCAACAACAACAATAAGGACTACTGGTGCCTGTGGGAGGAAGCCGCCCGCTACGGCTCCGACGAGCTCAACTACAAGGCCAACCTGCGCAACTACGCGCCCGCCGGCTACGAGGACCTGATCGCCAAGAGCTACGAGTACTTCGTGCGCGACCAGGCTTTCGCCCAGACCGAGGCGCTGTGGACGACCAACATCGAGGCTCGCAGCGAATACAAGGCCGACCTCAACACGCTCTTCCAGGAGCTGTACGTGAAGTGCGCCATGGCCGCCGAAGCGGACTTCGACGCGACGTATGCCGACGCCTGCACGGAATACCTGGACGCCGGCTATCAGCAGATTCTGGACGAGAAAACCGACCTGATCGCCCAGGGCCTGTACCGCTAAAACGACCGGCGCCGGGGGAGCGGACGGGCGACCGCCCGCTCCCCCGGCGTATCGCCGCCCCGAGGGGCGATCATCACCGTTTCGAAAGGCGAAGGGACGCGCGTATGCCGACCGTCTACCTCATCGGGGATTCCACGGTGGAAAACGGAGCCGAACCCTTCCGCGGCTGGGGCTGGGCCTTCGGCGCGGTTGCCGCCTGCCGGGTGGAGAACTGTGCGCTGGGAGGCCGAAGCTCGCTGAGCTTCCTGGCCGAAGGGCTGTTCGAGCCCGTGCGCAAAGCCCTGCGCCCCGGCGACGCGCTGATCGTGCAGTTCGGCCACAACGACGAGAAGGACGATCCCGCCCGCCACACCGACCCGCAAAGCACCTACCCGGAGACGCTCGCCCGTTACTGCGAGGCGGCGAAGGCGGCGGGCGCGCTGCCCGTGCTGGTCACGCCCGTGTGCCGCCGGTACTTCCTGAACGACGGGAATCTGCTCTACACCCACGGGGAGTATCCCGCCGCGGTGCGGACGCTGGCGACCCGGCTTTCGGTGCCGCTGTGCGACCTGAACCGGGCGAGCCGCGAAATGTACCTGCGCCTGGGGCCCGCGGAAACGGCGAAGCTGTTCGTGCGGCTTTCGCCGGGCGAGAACCCCGCGTATCCGCAGGGGCACGACGACCTTACGCATTTCAACGCCGGGGGCGCCGGGCGCATCGCCGCGCTCGCGGCGGAGGAAATGGCGCTCGACCCGCGCTGCCGCGCCTATATCCGCACGACGGAGGGAAAAGAACGATGAGAACGCAACAGGAATACCGGGCGCTGGGCGATCGTGTGCTTGCGATGCTGAGGACCGACCACGGCGAGGACGTGAGTCGCGGGCATCTGACCATGGACAACTGGGAATGGCCCAGCGGCGTGGCGCTCTACGGCATCTGGCAGCGGTACCGTCAGACCGGCGACGAGGGTTCCCTTGCCTACCTCCGCGCGTGGTACGACCGCCAGCTGGCAAAGCCCGCGCCGCACCGCAACGTGAACACCGTGGGTCCGATGCTTGCGTTGTGCTGCCTGTACGAAGCCTTTCGGGACGAGCGCTACCGCGCGCCCGTGGAGGACTGGGCCGAGTGGGTGATGCGCGACATGCCCCGCACCGAGTTCGGCGGCCTGCAGCACTGTACGGTGTGGAACCGGCACTATCAGCAGCTGTGGTGCGATACGCTGTTCATGGCCTGCCTGTTCCTCTGCCGCGCCGGGCTTGCGCTTAACCGCCCCGAATACGTGGAGGAAGCCAAGTACCAGTTTCTGTTGCACATCCGCTACCTGCAAAACAAGGTGACGGGGCTCTGGTACCACGGGTGGACGTTCGACCGCCGCAACAACTTCGCCAACGCCGTCTGGGGACGGGGCAACGCGTGGTTCACCGCGGCGGGCGTAGAGCTTTTGGAAATGCTCCCGGAGGCCGACGCGTCGACACGGCTCATCCGCGCGGCGCTGACCGATCAGGTGCTGGCGCTGTGGAAGATGCAGCGCGAGAACGGCATGTTCACCACGCTTCTGGACGTGGAGGAAAGCCCGTGCGAGACCAGCGCCACGGCGGGCATCGCCTACGGTGTGCTCAAAGGCGTGCGCCTCGGGCTGATCGACCCCCGCTACCGCGAAATGGGGCTGAAGGCCGCCGAGGCCGTGATAGCGGAAATCGACGAAAACGGCGCGGTGCAGGGCGTGAGCAACGGCACCGGCATGGGCCACGATCTAGAGCATTATATGAAAATCCTCGTAACCCCGACGGCCTACGGGCAGGGGCTTACGTTTCTGATGCTGGCGGAGCTGGACTGCGAAAGCGGAAACTAGCCGTTCCCCCGCGCGGGGACGGGAGGCGGTCGCTACGACAGGGCTTGTGCTTTCTTTGTGGAAGCACGGGCTTTTGTTTTTCGGCGGCTGCGGAACCGGACGTCCGGCGATTGACAAACCCCTTTCCCACGGGCTATGATGAGCCCGATGGGAAGGCGGGAATCGAATGAATGCAAAGCTTGCGCGCCGGTGGCGAAGCCGGGGGCCTAAGGAGAAGGTCGCGCTTCTGCTGGCTTTGGCGGCACTGCTTGCGCTGCTTACGGAGGCGCTGTGCAACGTGCGCGCGCTGACTACCGCCGGGCTTGATCCGGTCGCCGTCCCGCTGACCGAACTGACCGTGGACAGCGATCTTTCCGTCGAGCAGTACCCGGACGGCATCACCTTCGAGCTGGGCGAAAACCACCTGGTGGATCTGATCGTGAACGACGTCGGGCGGCCGCTGACCACCGTCAGGGTGGAGCTTTCCGGGGAGGGCGTCGCGTACGTGGCGGTATCGCTCACCGACGAGGCGAGCGCGGACGCGTTCAAACAGGTGTACAGCGTCTACTGCGTCGCGTCCGACCCGGCGCTGAGCGGGTGCTTCGCTACGGCGCGCAGTTCGGGCGACGCGCGCCGGGTGATGATTCGCCTCAAGCCGCGGGACGACGGCGTGCTGACCGTGACGGGCGTCACCCTCAACGCGCCGGTGCCGTTTACGTGGCAATGGCCTCGCATGGCGCTCTCGTTCACGGTCGCCTTCGGGCTGCTGTGCGCGCTTTTCCTGCGCGGGATAAACGCCGCGTATGATCCGTCGCGTTTGTCGCACCGGCTGATCGTTATGCTGCCGCTGTGCGCGCTTCTGGCGCTTTCGCTGTTCGTGGCGCAGTGGATAGAGCCGGACGCGCCGCTGTTTTCGGGCGTAACGGACGAGCAGGCGGCCGCGGGCGAGGATGCCTACGCCGTGCTGTACGAGGCTTTCCGGGTGGGGCGGCTGTACGTGGAGCCCGGGCCGGGCGAGGCGCTATCGGCCATGGAAAACCCCTACGACCAGAGCGCACGGATCGCCGAAGGGATCGGCTTCCGGTTCGATTACGCGTATTACGGGGGCCGCTATTACGTCTACTACGGGGTCGCGCCGGTGCTGACCGTATACGCGCCCTTCCACGCGCTTACGGGCCGGGTGCCGCAGGCGCGGGACGCGGCGCTGATTCTTTCATGGCTGACGATCGTTTTCATCGGCTGGGCGATGTGCGGGCTCGTCGGGCGGTACGCGCCGGGGGCGAACGTGTTTGCCCTGTCGCTGGGGTGCGTGGCCGCGGCTGTGAGCGCCGGGGTGTTCGTTTTGCTGAGCTCGGCCGATTTTTACTACCTGGCGGAGCTGAGCTACGTCTGTTTCGCGGCGGGGGCGATCGCCTTCGGGCTTCATGCGACGCTGATGCGGCGGCGGAGGCTCGCCGTCCTGCTCTACGCCCTTTCCGGCCTGTGCTTCGCCCTCGCGGCCATGAGCCGCCCCGGCGCCGTGCCGATGCTCGTCGCCTTCCTAACGCCCCTGTTCGTGACCGAGCTGATCCGCAGGCGCGCGCATCTGCCGCAGGCGGCCGCGTTTCTGACCCCCGCGGCGCTGGGCGTGGGGGCGATTCTCTGGTACAACGCGGCGCGCTTCGGCTCGGCGCTGGACTTCGGCGCGTCCTACCAGCTGACGGTCACGGACATGCGCTTCAGCGCCCTGCGGCTTTCCGAATGGCCCGACGCGCTCTACCACTACCTGCTGGAGCCGCTGGAATGGAACAACCGCTTCCCCTACCTTTCGTTGGCTTACCATGCCTCGCCCGCCGCGGGCCGGTACGTGTTCACGCTTTCCAACGCGGGGGTGCTGGCGTTCCCCGTTACGTGGGCCGCGGCGCTGTGGCCGCTGGCGGCCGCGCGCTTTCCGGCGGCGACGCCGGTACTGCGGCGCGAGCGCAACTGGACGCTGTTTTTGCCGCTGCTCGTCTCCCTGCCAATGATGCTCGTCTCCTACGCGTACGCCGGAGCGATTTTCCGCTATACCTGCGACTATCGCCTCTATTTTGCGCCCGTCGGCGCCCTGTGCGCCGTAATGGCGGCGACCGGGGCCGGTACGCCCGAGCGGAAGGCGATCGCGGCGATCGCGATCGGCCTTTGCGCGGCGTCGCTGTTCGTGGGCGTCGCGCTGCTGATGGACAACGAACGCGACGCGATCTACCAATACGCGCCGCAGGTCTACTACGGCCTGCAGCGGATGTTCTTCCCGTACTGACGTCAAAGCGGCGGGAAAAAGCGGTTTAGAACGACGCGCAACGGCGTATATTTCAGCTGTGCCCCGTAGCCGCCCGGCGCGGCCGCGGGCGAAACGAACCCTTTTCCCGCCGGCCGGCAGCCATGGCCGGCCGAAGCGATACCGAACGGAGGAAACGACGATGAAACGCTTTCCGATCAAGAGAATATTGCTGGCAACGGCGCTGCTGACCGCGCTTGCGCTGCTGGCGGGCTGCGCGCCGCAGACGACCGCGACCCCAACCGCGACCGACACGGCCGCCCCCGCGGAAACGGCCGCGGCGACCGCCGAACCGACGGAAACACCCACGCAGGCTCCCACGGCGACCCCGGAGGTGATCACGATGAAGATTTTCGACGCCGCAGAACTGGCCAAGTACGACGGAAAAAACGGCAATCCCGCCTACATTGCCGTCGACGGCAAGGTGTACGACGTGACCGACGTGCCCCAGTGGAAGGACGGCAGCCATTTCGGCCGTTTCCAGGCGGGCGCCGACCTGACTGAAGAGATCAAGACGATTTCCCCGCACGGGGTGGGCAAGCTGGATTCCGTGCCCATCGTGGGCCTCTACCAGCCGTAACCCGGCCGGGAAGGAGGGCCGACCGTGAAGTTTCTGAAAACCGGCTTTTCCCGCGTCCACGCGGCCGTGGCGGCCGTGGCGCTGACAACGTTCCTGCTGGGAGGCGGCATGGCGCTGCGGCTGATACCCTACCGCCCCTACGGGCTGATCCACGGGAGTCTGGGCCTGTCGATCTTCCCGCTGTGGGCGCTGCTGCCCCTGCTGTCCCCGAAGCGGCGTAACCTGTACAGGGCCCTCAGGGCGAAGGC
This sequence comes from uncultured Oscillospiraceae bacterium, assembly GCA_964640955.1. Lineage (GTDB taxonomy): Bacteria > Bacillota > Clostridia > Christensenellales > Aristaeellaceae > CAXXOK01. The sequence continues at coordinate 46,904 of CAZXJI010000022.1, forward strand.
GATTCTCTCCCGCGCCGATTTCCGGCACGGGGACGTCCTCGCGATCGCCGCCAAGAGCGTAACGATGCTCATGGCCCTCACGTTTCTCATGCAGGCGGTCACCGGGCTTATGATGATGACCGGGCTTACCTACCGGCTGTTTCCCAACTTCGGGATGCTGTCGTTCCATACGAGCTTCCCGTACCTGCTGGGCGCGCTGATTGCGACGCACGCGGCGCTGATGCTTGCGCGCCGGTTTAAAAAGCCCGCCCGCAAACCCTGACGGTCCCGACGGAAAGGAGCAATAAAATGGAAGTGCTGCAATTTGCCTACGAGATGGAAAAAGACGGCGAGAAGTATTACCTCGAACAGGCGAGAAGGAACGGGCAAAACGCGTTGAGCGTGGTGTTCAGGGCGCTGGCGCAGGATGAGAGTCGGCACGCGGAGCTCATTTCGCAGATGGCGGAGGATGTGCCCATCGAGTTGGAAAGCGCCAACGAGCTTTCCGGCCGGGACAGCCTGTTTCAGGCGATTAAGGACTACCAGAGCGCCGTTGCGGAACTGCCCGACCAGGCGGAATTGTATCATACGGCGATGGAGAAGGAGCAGCAGAGCATCGACCTGTACGCCGATCTCTCCGGCAAGGCCGAAGACGACGTGTCCCGCGGACTGTTCGATTTTCTCGTCAAAGAGGAGAAACGGCATTTCGCCATTCTCGAGGAGCTTTTCCGCCACGTGAACCGCCCCAACGAGTGGGTGGAATCCGCCGAGTTCGGCATCCGGGAAGAATACTGAGCCACATCGCATCAGGCTTTCCGCCGCGGCCCCCGAACCAACGGTTTCGGGGGCCGCGGCGCGCCGTTTGCGACGCTTGCGCGCCTGCGCCGTGCCCTCCGCCCGCGGGCGAACGGATGCCGTTCGCCCGCGCCGAAGGGCCATCGGACGATTTTGTGCAAAAAAAGAACATTCGGAAATTTGCGGGGATGGAAGGGTTTTAACCGTTTCCAACCGGTTTTGGCCAAAACCGGCCAGGCCAAAACAGATATTAATGTATATTTAATATAATCTTTTTTCCGCTCTATCCATTGGCAGGTAATGGTTACGCAACTTCGGATGCGTGTAACGCCCAGATTGGCCTGCGGTGGACGTTTTATAAACGATATGTTATAATTTGTATGTCGGTTTCTCCGACTACCGGACACGGAAATGACGGGGAAGCCGCGGCTCAGACCTGACGTTCGAACGCCGGCCCGTCGCTTCGGCCGTGCGCGTCGGCCCCCTGTTTCCACCCCCGGCGCAGGGTAAACGCGCACGTATTGCGGGAGGTGAGCGTGCCGATGGAAAATCGTTCTTTCACGGAGGAAAAGGAAGCCTGCCCTCATCCGGTCCCCAAAATGAGAATCGCCATGATCGGCCATAAGCGCGTACCCTCCAGGGAAGGCGGCGTGGAAATCGTCGTCGAAGAGCTGGCGACACGGATGGCCCGTACGGGTCATGACGTCACGCTGTATAACAGAAGGATGCATACCTTTCTACCTTTTTGTTGCTTATTCTGTGAGCCAGGAAAAGGGTATATTGTAAAAGCCTTCTGTGAGCGAATACTAAGGGTTGAAGCTATAATCTTGACTGTAGATAGATTCAGGTTTTTATGTGGGGGACGCCAGAAACTGATTACGAGAACGCTCCCCGGATATCTGTTTTTATACTTTGATGATGGTATTGATATACACCGCATAATCCAAATTGAGCACCTTTTTCGGGTTTTATCAATGACAGGAGAGTATGGATTATTTAAGCGCAATTTGAAGTTTGCGCAATGGATTTATGATCCTGGTGGGACGGTAAAGACATCGCAAGCGTATTTGCACCGTTTAAATATGATAACGATTATCGGTGTGATTTGCATCCTCGCT
>CAZXJI010000023.1:0-46289 GCA_964640955.1 uncultured Oscillospiraceae bacterium
CCAGATAATAACGTCGGTTTTAATACAAAACGTATTGAAACCGACGTTTTATTTTGCCTGCTTCAACAGCTAAGGTTCCTGATTCAAGGCTTTTAGTTGGCTATTCTGTTTTCTGTCCGTTTGTCGGGTACAGGCTAAAACTCCATGCCGCGCAGAGTTGTTCACCCAACAAACGGAAAAACGAAAAGTATGCGCAGGGTTGCGCGCTCGGCAAACGGTCGTGCCAGTTTCGGTGGCCTTCTTCATCGACTGAAGTTCAGTGGTGTTTTTATGCTTCAACGCTGTGATCAGGTAATAAATCATCTAAACGAATGATTTTACTGCCCTTGCTTTCATAATAGCGCAGCATTTCGTCAATTTTCCTTTTATCGTAACTGGTAATGCAATCCGATAGGACATTGACGCCATAATTCGCTTTGCGTAAGTTGTAGCAGGTTGATTTAACACAGGCGACGGCATCTGCTCCTGCAATGTAGAAATCCTCTATTTCGTTTTTACGGATAAAGTCTGCAAAATCCTCACTGGTCAATGCGTTTTTTTTGTATTTTGTAAAAACATTCTTGGATGCTATTCTCAAGTCCGAAGCGAATTCAGACCCATAGGTATCGGGTTTAAAAGTCCTCGTGCCGGCTGATAGATTTTCATGCCTGATATAAATAACATAAATATTATGATTGACCGCCCAATCGACAGCTTTATTGATATTGTCAATAACATCCTTGTAGTTCTTGGTTATGTCATGCTGAATATCTATGATGACCAAGGCTTTTTTCTGCATAGTGTCTCCTCCTGACAGGTGGATTGATTTGTTTGCTTTCTTATTGTACTCTGTAATTGCTGACAACAGTATGGCAACAATTCATCGTGATAACAAGGAATTTGGGGAGGCGGCTGTCAGATGAAAGCTGACAGGCTTACCTTGTTGGTTTCCCTTTCCTAGAGAACGAATACTACTACGATATTCTTTTCAGTTTTGGAGATAAATGCGAGTGTTTGGAGCCGTTGCACATCCGCGCGGAGATGAAGCGCAGGATACAGGATATCGCTGCCTTATACGAAAACTAGAACGAGGAGCCTATTTCTACTCACAATACTCTATGGTCGCTATGTTGCGCTGTGCGATCGTTTAAACCCCGTCGAGACAGGACGAGGTGCCAAAGGGCCCGGGTTGTCCATTGCGAAAATACCGATCAAGCATTTGGACAACAGAGCTCCAGCCAAAATGCGGGAACAAAGGCACCGGATGCGCTTTGCATCACCCCTCGTGCGCCTGACCGGCAAAGAGACCCTTAAGCCGTAAAGGCTTAAGGGTTTTTCCCATATAACGCGACACCGTGGGTTCGGCGCAGGGGTATCGCTGATCGGCTACTTCTCGAAAGAGGCGCCCGGCTCCCGGCGAATGCCTCTTTCGGCTGGTGATTGCTCGGTACCGAACCGTCCTGGCCCCTTGCGTCCGTTCACCGGCAAAAAGCCCGTCCGCCTCGGCCGCAAAGAGGCCCCGTGACGCCTTCGCATCCCGGGGTCTCCGTATTATTATGCTGTGCTCCCCGCCCCCGCTCAGCGCGGCCAGCGCGCTTTCGCGTCGGGCAGCGCCGGGAACGCGGCATGCGGCTCCGTTTGGTACCAATACGCTACCGAGCTCACGTCGTCCTGCCGCTCAAACAACCCGTGCTCGCTGACGCCGATCTGCTGAAGCTCTACCCGCAGGTCGCTATGGAACAGGATCGGATCGCAGACATGCCAGCGGTAGAACCCGCGCATGGGCGGACAATCGCGGTTGTAATAGTCGCTGTGGAACGTATCGTCCCGAGCGTAGAAGGGATAGCCCACGAAGGGGGTGCAGAAGGTTTTCTCCAGCATGTAGCCACGTTCGTCGGTCTCCCCGCCGAAGGACCATGCGCCGCCGAAGTAATCCTCCGTGCCCGTGGAGCACTGGCTGGGGTAGGGGTCGTCCCCGTCGACGTAGAACTTCATTTCTCCTTCGCCCCACCAGTAACGCTCCAGCGCGGACAGCCCCAGATAGGTGCCCACGTAGTGCCCGCGCCCGTGCACGCCGTCCAGCACGACGTAGTCCTTCTTCAGCCGGGTCAGGCGTTCGCGCCGCCATTGCGCATGGAAACAGGCCGCCTCGGCGGGAATGTCGTCGGCGGATACGTAATCGATCTGGTAGAAGAAAGCCGGAACGTCTCCCGGGTGCTGGTTTTCCAGCGTTATGCGCGCGTGGGTGCGAAACGGCATGGGAAGGTAGCTGTTCATGGCGCCCTTGGGGTTGACCGTAACGGGCAGCGAGTTGACAACGCAGGCGCGCGCGAACCCGTTGAGGAAGAAATCGCCCAGCGGGCACTCCACCGAAGGCGTTTCCTCGTGGTCCCAGTACATGCGCAGCACCAGATCCCTGAGCAGGAAGCGCCCATGCTCCGTGCGGTCGGCCACCGTGCACCAGATGTGCTGGATCACGCCGCTGCCCTCGATGTCCGCCAGTACCGCCGTTTCCCCCGCCGCGATTCGCCCGATGCAGGGCGAGCCCTTCCGCGAGGGCCCAAGCGCGCCGGCCGCTTTACAGGCGGCTCCCTTGGCGCCCGTGGGATTCTCTCCGTTGATGGAGCAGCTGCGCCCGTCGCGAAGCAGGGGCAGCCCGCCCAGCAAGAAACCGTTGTACATTCCGAATGCCTCTCTTTCGAGCTCCGGCGTTACTGTTTCACGCCGCCGGCCATTATGCCTTCCATGATTTTCTTTTCAAAGATCAACACGAAAACGATGATGGGCAGGATGATGATGCACCCGATGGCGGAGATCATGTCCCACGGCACATCGTAGGTGTTTTTGCGGGGAACGGTCGTGATGCCCACGCTGAGCACGTCGATGCGGTTGGCGAAAAACAGCGGCGTGAACAGGTCGTTAAGGCAGGTGATAAAGTTGATGATGGCGATGGTGGCGATGGCGGGCGTCATGAGCGGCAGAATGATCAGAAACAGCTTCTGCAGGAAGTTCGCGCCGTCCACTTCGGCCGCTTCCTCGATGGAATAGGGCATCTGCTGCACGAAGTTCATTAGGATCAGCACGGAAAACGGGATCAGCGCGCTGGTGTAGAGGATGACCAGCCCCGGATAGGTGTCGATCAGCCCCATCGGCCGGAAGAAGTCGTAGGTGGTGCGCGCCGTTACGATGCTGGGAATCAGCATGGAAAACAGCAGCGCCAGATAGGCGGTTTTCATCGCCTTGCCTTCGAAGCGCGCGAAGGCGTAGGCGGCCATCATGCCGAACAGGATGGAGAAGCCCAGCGCACAGGCGGTGATGAACATCGTGTTTTTGATTTTCGAGGCGATGTCCATGTCGTTGAACGCCCGCAGGTAGTTTTCAAACGTCGGGTGCAGCGGAATGTAGTGGATGGGGGTCGTGTACAGCTCCGAGGACGGCGTAATGGAGGAGATGAAAACCCACCACAGGGGCAGAAGGATGATAAAGCAGATCAGGGCCGTCAGCGCCCAGCGAACCACCCCGACGGTGATCCTGCCGCGCGAAAGACGACGGGGGCTGCGTGCCGGAAAAGAAGTGTTCATCGTCGGCCGCCCTCCTTTATATATCCACGCGGGAGATCGCGTAGACGTTGATCAGACTGAGCACGGCCATCACCCCGAACAGGAATACCGCGATGGCGCTTGCGTAGCCCAGGTTCAGCATGGAGAACGCCTCCATGGAGATGCGGTAGGCCAGCAGCGACGTTGCGTCCGCCGGGCCGCCGGCCGTCATGGAATAGACGATGTCGAAGCTGGTCAGCCGCCACATGGTGAAGAAAATCGCCAGCGTCAGCAGGTTGCGGGTGATCAGCGGCAGCGTAATCGCAAAGAAGCTGTGCACGGGCCCCGCGCCGTCTACCCGGGCGGATTCGTAAATCTCGCCCGGAATGAACTGCAGCCCGGAAAGCACCAGAATGGCAAAGAAAGGCACGTCCTTCCACAGGTCGACCAGAATGACCGACAGGCGGGCCGTATCGGAGTGCACCAGCCAGTCGTAATGGAAATTCGGCGTAAACCAGCCGATGACGTCGTTAATCAGCCCGTACTGGCCGTTGAACGCCCAGCGGGCGGCGATGCCGACCACCACCATGGGCATGGCCCAGGGCATGAGCGTCACCGTGCGCAGCATCTTCTTTCCCTTGAACTTCTGGTTGAGCATCAGCGCGAGCGCCACGCCCAGAACGATGTGGAACACCATCGAAACCACGGTGAAGATGCCCGTAAACTCCAGCGATTTGAGGAACTTCGTATCCGAAAACATATCCACGAAGTTCTGAAAGCCGATGAAGGCGTTGCTGCTGCGCTTGAACATGCTCAGGTTGAACAGGCTGTTGTAGAACGTCATCACGAACGGGTACAGCGTGGTAAAGGCGCGTATCAGCAGCGCCGGAGCCACGAGCACCCATGCGATCCAGTATTTCTGCCGACGCCCCGAGTATGCGACCAGACGGTCGTTGACCGCGCGCGGCTTCGTCGTTGGCGTGTTTTGCATCGAGTTGACCTCCCAGCGAAGTTGCGGACTCCGGCGGCCTCGCGCGGTCGCGGGAGTCACGAAAGGGGAGGATGGTTGCCCATCCTCCCGGTCTGAACCGGCCCGGTTACTTCATTTCCTCGTAGTAGGCCAGCTGCTGCTGCCCAATCTCGTCCAGGCTGAGCTCCCCGAGGATATACTGCTGGAACAGCGTTCCGATCGCGGTGATGTACTCCATCGTGGCCGGGACCATGGGACGGCCGCGCATGACGGAGTTCTCGTGGTAGAGCTGGAGGTTGTTGAGCAGATCGGTGAAGGCACTGTATTCCTCGGTCTTGACCGTCTCGCCGTTAAGCACGTCGGAACGCGCGGGCGGCTGGTTGGCCAGGCGCAGGTATGCCAGTTCGAATTCGGGGCTGGCGATATACTGGAGCACCTTCAGGGCTTCGTCGTAGTTTTGGCTGCTCTTGTTGAGCACGTAGTACCAGGCGTCCATGAACGCGGAGGACGTTTCGAAGGTGGGCATGGCGATCATGTGCACCTGATCCTCGCCGTAGACGCCGGCGTCCTTGGCCAGGCCCTCCATCCAGCCGCACCACTGCAGCACGATGCCGTATTTCTTGTCGAAGAACTTCTGGTTCATCGGCTCGTACTGTTCGCTGAGCTGCGCAAGCGAGGTGCACTGCCAGGTGTTGGCCATGTCGTACATGAACTGCAGGCCCTCGCGGCTCTTCTCGTTAGTCCAGTCGAAGTTGTCGCCGCCGAAGAGGTTGATGAACGTGCCGATTTCGTTGAAGCTGTAGGTGGCTTCCCACGCGCCGCCGTAGCCGTACACGCCTTCTTCGGCGTTGCTCATGGCCTTGATGGCGGTGATGAACTCCTCCTTATTGGTGGGCACCGCAACGCCCGCGGCATCCAGCATATCCTGATTGACCCACATGGTCAAAGCGCCGTTGTAGGTGGGCACGGCGTAGATGTGGCCGTCCATCATGTAGCGGTCGGCCATGAAGTTCGCGTCGAAGTACTGCGCAACCTCCTCGGTCATGACGTCCTCATCCAGCGGTGCCAGGAAACCGGCGGCCATGTACTGGGTGATCATCTCGTCGTTGATGTTGAAAAGGTCGACGGAACTGTCCCCGGAGGCGAGAATGGTCGTAAACTTGGAGACGCGGTCGTCGGGGTTGGAGGGCGAGGTGATCGCTTCGATCTGCACGCCGGACCCCTCTTCGATCAGCGCTTCCAGCGCGGGCCACCAGTCGGAGGTCGTGTCGTTGGTCATCAGCGTGACTTCCGCCATCGCCGAGGATGCGACGAGGGTCAGGGCCAGCACGCATACCAATAGCGTTTTCCACAGTTTCTTCATGCAAGGACTCCCCTTTCGTTTTTTCCTCTTGCCAGCAGTCTGGCATCTGCCACGAGTATGGCAGATGCCACCCGGTTTGCAAATATAATTCCTTGCGGTTCGTTTGTGGTTTCTTGCGGTTTTCGTTCGTCCGTATTGTCAAACCGTTTCCGTATAGATTATGATACGGTGGAAGAAGTAGCCGTTGCATTCGCCAAGAGAATAACCGCGCGCAGGACCGGTGGGGGCGCCCCCCGCCGAACGCGCGTATCCGCCCCGGACCGGCGTTCGGTCGGCACAGTCCGGGGGTAGCGCGGTTTTCGGCGTTGCGCGGCGGGGTAACGGAGGAATGCGCACGCATGGCGAAACGAAAATTCCCCGGGTTCGTCCGCAATCAACAACGGTATTACCGCAAGCTGGTGCTGAGCCATCTGACGGTGCTGCTGCTGGCCGTGAGCATCATGGCGGTGTTCAACTATGCGTTTTCGCGCGACCAGCAGAACCAGAAGATGCTGGAGGTGCTCAGCTATTCCGGCCAGCAGGTGGCCACCAGCATCGAAGCGCGCTTCGACCAGATGCGCAACGTAAGCGAGATCGTCCGCTATACCCTGCAGCAAACGCTGAGCGAATCGCTCTATAAAACCCCGAAGCCGCAGACCGACGCCGACGCCATCAGCGCCATCCAGACCCTGCGGGACTGGTTTCAGTTCACGGACATCTCCGCCTGGTTCCCGCCGGATTATTTTTCTGCGCACGAGGGAATCACGTTTTTCGACATCTCCGCGCCCGAGGGCCGCGCGCAGCGGCCGGAAGTGCTCCAGGCCCCCTATAACAAGCTCTCCTGGATGATGCTCAGCGATTACCGCTATCCCTTCATGCGGTTTTCCTCCTATAAGTCCTACAATCTCATTACCTGTTTTACGCGGGTGAGCATGCTCAGCGAATCCAGCGCTTTCTGCTTCTTCATCGACATGGACGAGCGGGAGATCGCCGCGCTGCTGGACAAATCCGAATCCACGCCGGTGGAGCAGTACATGATCGACGCGCAGGGGCGGATCCTCTCGCATCCGGACAGCGCCATGCTCGGGCAATCCCTCGCACCGGAGCTGGTAGAAGCGCTCAATACCGGGGATGCGCAGCACCCGGTGTTCTACGACGGCACGACGTACCTCACCTATCCGCTGGGAACGACGGAGTGGCGGCTGCTGGTGTCGGTGCCCGAAAGCTATCTGACCGCCATATCGCTGACCAGCGCGAACGGGCTTTTGATCGCCGTGGCGATCGCCACGGGCGCGGCGGTGTTCGTGTCCCTGCTGATCTCCCGGCAGCTGATGCGCAAACTGCTGATGATGAGCAACGTTATCAAGTCGATCGAGCCCAACTTCCAGCCCGGCGACGAGAACGCGCGGATGATCACCGTCAAGATGCCGGTGGCGCGGCGGAGCAAACAGCCGGACGTGTTGGATGATCTGGCGCTGGTGTTCAACAAGCTGGTGGACCGGCTCAACGCGTCCATGCAGAGCGCGCTGAACAACTCCCTCTCGCAGGAGAAGCTGCGCTACCAGCTCCTTCGCGCCAAGATCAACCCGCATTTCCTCTACAACATGCTGGACTCCATCAAAATCTGCAACACGCTCGGCCGCACCGACGACGCCAACCGCATGCTTTCAAAGCTCGCCGCCTTCTACCGGCTGATCCTGCGCAAGAACGATCTGGATATCATCACGATCGGCGAGGAATTGGAGATCGTCCGGCTGTACCTGGAGATGGAGGTCATCAGCCACGAGCATTCCTTCACCTACACCGTGGAAACCGATCCCGACGTGGAGCTGTTTTCCATTCCGCGCTTCGTGCTCCAGCCGCTGGTGGAAAACTGCGTCACCCACGGCCTGCCGGGGGACGCCAAGCACATGACCATCGCCATCTCGCTGCGCTACGTGGACAACGCGATCCACATCGAGATTCGGGACGACGGTCTGGGCATGGACGAGGCGATGATGGAACGCATGATGCGCGTGGTCCACGGCGAGGCCGACCCCGGCCGGGCGAACGGCGGCACGGCGTTCTACGGACTGAGCAACGTTTCCGCCCGGCTGCGTTCCTACGTGGTGGAGGCGTCGGAAAGCATCCGCTACACCTCCCGGCTGGGGGAAGGCACCACCGTTGAAATCGACCTGAAACAGCTATTGATGGACGAACCCGAAACGAGCACGCGCAAGGAGGCCGAAGATGTACAAGGTGATTCTGGCGGACGATAACGCGCTGTCCCTGAAAGGATTGGAGAAAAATCTGGACTTCGCTTCCCTGGGCGCGGAAGCGGTGCGGTATTTTTTAAACGGCATGGATGTGCTCAAGTATCTCAGGGAGCACCCGGACGTGGATCTGCTCATCAGCGACATTCGAATGCCGCACATCACGGGGCTGGAATTGGCTCGGGAGGCGCTCCGGCTGAATAAAATGATGAAGATCGTGCTCATCAGCGCGTACGACGATTTCGAATACGCGCAGGAGGCGCTTCGCATCGGCGTGACGGACTACGTATAAAAGCCGATCCAGTATGACGAGCTGACCGGGACGATCCGCAAAGCCCTGCGCCAACTGGAGGAAGAGCGCGCGGTGCTGCGCAGGCTGGAGGCGGCGCAGCCGCAGCTGCGCGAACGGTTCTACCTCAACCTGGCGCACGGCAATCCCGCGCGGGTGGCGCGCGCGCTGGCCCGGGAAGCGGAGTACCTGAACGTAGCCACGGAGGGCGGCAGCTTCCTTTGCGTTGCGGTGGTGGGAGAAGAGGAGGAAAACCTGCCCGTTTCGGACGATACGGAGGTGATGCTGCTCAACGGAATGCTGCAGGCCGACGCGCTGGGAGCATGGTTCGGCGCGGCGATGGAGTGCCATCTGATTCCCGAGCAGGAGGACATGCTCGTCATTCTGCACGATGGGGCGGAGGACGCGCAGGAGACGGTCGCCAGGGTCCGTTCGCTGTGCGAACGTTTCGCGGCGGCGCACACCGGCCTGAACGCGAATCTGTATTTCGGCGTGGGCACCCCGCAGGATTCTTTGTGGAAGATCGCCGGTTCCATTGAGGCGGCGCGGCGCGCGGTCAGCCGCCGTTTTGTGTACGGCGATCAGATGGTGTTTTGCGAAACGGGGGAGAACGGGGACGTGCTTTCCTTCCTGTCGCACGTCACCGAGGCCCAGGGGCTGATCACGCAGCTTCTGCTGCATAGGGACACGGCGGCGCTTGACGAGGTGATCGACGGCCTGACGAAGGACGCGGTGCTCAAGCTGAAGGATCAGAACCTGACGGCGCCCTATCTGGTCATATTGATGTCGGGGGTGCTGGGGCAGATTTCCCACGAGGGCCTGGATTTGAAGGAATCGGAAAACATCGTCTCCGCCCTCGCCGCCAGGGGACGGCGGCCGCTGAACGTTCATGAAATCGCCCAGCTGCTGCGTTCGTTCTGTTTAAGCGCCGTCGACGCGCTGGAGCAGTCGCAGCAGACCTACCGCCAGCAGCTGCTGGGCAGCGTCCGGGCGTATATCCGCGATCATCTGGCGGATAAGCAGCTGCGGCTGGAAACCATCGCGGATGAGGCGCATCTGGCCTATTCCCACCTAAGCCGGGTGTTCAAGCAGTCCGAAGGGATCAGCGTCAGCGAATACATTACCAACCAGCGCATCGAAAAGGCGCGGCTTCTGCTGAGGAATACGTCGGAACCCATTTCCTTCATCAGCGATCAGGTGGGGTATTCCTCCCCGTATTATTTCAGCGCCTGCTTCAAGAAAACGACCGGCCTGACGCCCAGCGAATATCGGAAAGGCGAGGAGGCCGGCGACGCGTAACGTTCGGAAAGTGAAAACGGGAAAAACAGCCGGGAGAAACAGGCGGTGTGCGGCGTTACGGCTGCGCGCCGCCGTTTTCGCGCGGCCGCGCGGTGCTGCCGCGGATAACGAGCCTAAAGGGAACGCGGACGACCGGCGCGGCCGGCCCGGACGCCTCCACCGAGCACAGCAGGGTTTCTACGGCCTTTTCGCCCTGCAGTTCGGGCTGGATATCGATGGAGGTCAGCTCCGGAAGCATTCCGCGGCTGAGGTAGGAGTTGTCGCAGCTGACGACGGACAGGTCGTCCGGAATGCGCAGGTTCTGCTGCATGCAGACCTTCAATACGCCCAGCGCGACCAGATCGTTGAAGGTGATGACGGCGGTCGGGATGCGCCCGGTCGCCAGAATCTGCAGCATGCCCTGCGCGCCGGACTCCACGGTGCTGCCCGTCATCCGGGTGAAGGCCGCATCGGGCGTCAGGCCGTTTTCCGCCAGCGCGTCGCAAAAGGCATCGTACCGCAGATGAACGGTGTTCGTGTCGTCGCTGCCCCCGATGAAGGCGAGCCTGCGGTGCCCCAGCGACAGCAGGTAGCGCGTGGCCGCCAGATACCCCTCCCGGTTCTCCGGCGCGACGTAGGGCCCCGGGAAAACGCTTACCGGCTCGTTGATGAGGACGATGGGAAGCCTGCGCTTCAGGCTTTCCATAAACTCCAGCGTTTCCCGGGTCGGCTGTTTCATGTCGATGTTGGTGGAGACCATGATCATGCCGTCCACCTGCCGCTCCATCAGCGCCAGCACCGAGTCCCGCTCGTTCTGGAAGGAAAGCGAGCTGGTCATCAGCAGGGTGTACCCCTTCCGGCTGGCCAGCCTCTCCGCGTGCAGGTACAACGCGGCGAAATACGGGTTGCCGATGTCCTGCACCAGCATGCCCAGCATGTTGGACTGCTGGCGCACCAAGCTTCGCGCAACGGTGTTGGGGCGGTAGTGGTAATGATCGATCAACGCCTGAACGCGCTTGCGGGTGTCGTCGTTTACAAGCGGGTTTCCGGTCAGCACGCGGGAAATCGTCGCGGTGGACACGCCCGCCTCCCGTGCCAGCTGTTGCATGGTGATCTTCTTGGTCATCGATATCCTCCTTATGCGGCGCGGATTGCGGCGCCGCGCGGACGGGTTCAACCTGATTATATCATATGTAATCGTTTGCATCAATATTGAATAATTCATGGCGCAAACCGTGAATAATGGCCTTTTTAATGCACTATTTCATATTTTTGCTAACCTTATTGGATAAAATATGTTGATGTAATCGTTGACATTCGTACTTAGCTATGCTACACTCATCGTATCGAAAGCGCAAACCCGGGCGCAAAGCGCGGCCCGCGGTGCGGCGCAACCATACGACGGCGGGGCGGACCGCAGGCAGATAACCGTCTTTACGCAAACCGCCTGCCACGGAGCAAGGAGGGGATTTCGCTCGGAGAATTGCCCTTACATGAACGTTCATGCTGACGCGCGGCGCGAAGGGGCACCGCGGCCGGGCTCGCCGCGATCCCCCGGAATGCCGTTGCCGCGCCCGCAACCCCGGCGCACGCGCGCGTGCGCTCCAACAAAAAAAGGAGGAAACCCGACATGAAAAAGGCACTCGCACTCATCCTGACGCTGGCCCTGTGCGCAACCGTATGCTGCACGACCGCTTTCGCCTCCGACACCCATGGGGACATTACCGTTACGTTCTGGAATGCGTGGACCGGTTCGGACGGCGACTACCTCACGGCGCTGGTGGACCAGTTCAACGCGGAGAACCCGTACGGCATCACCGTGGATATGACGATCACCGGCAGCTTTACCGAAATGATGCAGACCGGCCTGCCGACCGGACAGGCCGCGGACCTGGTGCTGGACGGCGTGAACGGCATCAACACCTACGACGGGTATTACCGCACCATGGACGACCTGTGGGAGAACACCGCCCTGCGGAAGGACGGCTTCCTCAACTGCTATCTGGACGGCTGCTACAAGGACGGAAGCTTATACGGCATCCCCTTCCAGATCTCCACGTTCTTCCTGTACTGGAACAAGGATCTGTTCACGGCCGCGGGGCTGGACCCCGAAGCTCCCCCCACGACGTTCACGCAGTGGACCGAATACGCCGACAAGATCACCGATCCCGACAACAAAATCTACGGCTCCGGCCTGTTCTACTGCTACAACGGGCAGAACACCTCCGTTCTGCAGCGCTTCGGCGGCCTGTACGTGTCGGAGACGGACGGCAAATACAGCGTCAACCTCGCCGGCAATCAGGGGCTGATCGACGGGCTGAACTGGATGTACGACCTGTATGCCACCGGCAACAACCCCTATGAGAAGGATATCGATTCCATGATGCGCGCCGGGCAGATCGGCATCATGGTCAACGGCGGCTGGCTGAAAGCCGGGCTGGACGAATCCGGCGTCAACTACGGCATGGCCAAAATCCCCGTAGTGGAAGGCGACGATATCAACAACTACGCCCTGGGCGACGAAGCCTGCTTCTTCATTACCACCTCCGCGGACGACGACGAAGCCTGGGCCTGCGAGAAGTTCATCGAATGGTGGTTTACCGGCGTGGAAGGCACCGACGTGCAGGATACCGCCAACACCGGCTGGTCGCTGAACATGGGCTATGTGGGTTCCTATATCCCCACCATCGAATGCGACGCCTACCAGAATAACGAGCTGCTCTCCACCCTCTCCGTTTCGCCCGATTCCGACGCCCAGACCGTGATGTTCTGCCCCAGCCTGAGCCTGGTATATGCGGACGTTACGGACTCCAACACCAACATGGTCGAGGAATGGATTATGAGCGACGGCAGCGAGGAAACGCTCACCGACATGCTGGCGACCTACCAGCAGGATCTGGAAGATTCGGTCATCGAACACTACGGCGAGGACGCCCTGGCCAAGTAAACCGACGGTTGGTTTCCGGGGTGCCGCACGCGGCGGCATCCCGGAAACCTCCACGGGCCGCCCGGCGAAAGAAAGGAAACCGACATGCAGACGATGAGAAGACTAGGCGCCTACTGGAACAAGCCCCGCCGCGCGGCGTACCTGTTCATCACCCCGGCCGGCGGCCTTTTAATTCTCTTTTGCGTGCTTCCGCTGCTCGCTTCGTTTCTCATCAGCACCCTGGACATGGGCGTCAACTTCGGCGCCGCGAAATTCGTGGGCATTGATAACTATGTAAAGGCTTTTGCGGATCGGAAGTTTATCCAGAGCATTCTGGTCAATTTTAGATTTACGCTCGTCGAGGTGCCGCTGCAGATGATCATCGGGTTGGCGCTTTCGGCGGTACTGACGAAGAACACGTTCGTCAATAAGATGTTTCGAAGCATCTACTTTTTCCCGGTGGTCATTTCCGCCGTCGCCGTCGGCATCACGTGGCAGCTGGTGCTGCATTCCAACGTGGGCCTGTTCACCTACTGGCTGGAACGCCTGCAGGTGACCGACATCAACCTGCTCAATACCAAGGGCACCGCGCTGGGCGTGGTGGTGTTCGTCTCCATCTGGAAAACCTTCGGCATATCCACCATCATTCTGGTGGCGGCGATGCAGAACGTGCCCGGCGATCTGTACGAGGCCGCCGATCTGGACGGGGCGGGCAAAATTCGCCAGTTCTTCGCGGTGACGCTGCCCGACATCATGCCGGCGTTCTGGTTTTTGCTGATGACGCGGGTGATCGGCTCGCTGCAGGTGTTCGACATCATTTACACCCTCACGGGCGGCGGACCCGCGCGGTCCACCACGACGACGGTGGTGTACATCTACGAAGTGGCCTTCAACAAGCTTAACAAGATGGGTTACGCCACGGCGATGTCGGAGATATTGTTCGTTATCATCATGCTGATTACCGTGGTGGAGTACTTCATTATGTCCAAAACGTCGGACTGAGGGAGGAGAAAGCCGTGAAAAAAGGTCGAACGCTCTCCCGCAGGCTCGCGTACGGGCCGCTGTTTTTTCTGCTCTGCCTGCTGGCCTTCGTGATGCTCGCGCCCGTGGTGTGGATGCTGCTGAGCGCCGTGAAGGCGGACAGCGAGATCATTTCTTGGCCGCCGACGTTTCTCCCGCGGTTTCTGACGCTGGAAAACTGGGAAACCGTGAAAAGCCGGATCCCGATCGGCACCTATATCCAGAATTCGCTGGTCTACTCCGTAGGCACCACGCTTCCCGCCATGTTGATCAACTCTCTGGCGGGCTTCGCCTTCGCGCGCATGCGTTTTCGCGGCAAGGACGTGTTGTTCATGCTTTTCCTGGCCACGATGATGATTCCGTTTCAGGTCATCATGGTGCCCCTGTATCTGGAAGTCTACGCGCTGGGCTGGCTGAACGAATACGCGGGGCTCATCGTGCCCAAGATTGCCGCCGCCTACTGGATTTTCCTGTGCCGCTCGGCGTTTGAAGGGCTGCCCAAGGAGCTGGAGGATGCCGGCCGGGTGGACGGGGTATCCGAATTCGGCATCTACGGGCGCATCATGCTGCCGCTGGTAAAACCCGCGATGGTTACGGTGCTGCTGCTGAGCATTAACAACTGCTGGAACGACCTGCTCTGGCCGATGATCGTGGCCAATACGTCGGCCATGCGGACGTTGTCCAACGGCCTGGCGATGTTCATCGGCAGCAAAACGGCGGAGTACGGCGCGGCGTTCTTCTGCGCGGCGATCTCCATGCTGCCCATGCTGATCCTGTACATTTTCGGTCAGCGCTATTTCGTGGCCGGGCAGGCCAGCGCGGGCATCAAAGGATAAACGCAAACGCATACAGGCGAAAGAGGGATCGGAATGAACACGGGAAAAATGATCTGGGACAGGGATTTTACGATCGGCACGGTTTCCCGGCGGATCGCCGGTTCGTTTGTGGAGCATCTGGGGCACTGCCTCTACGGCGGGGTCTACCAGCCGTCCAACCCCGAGGCGGATGCGGCGGGGTTCCGAAACGACGTCAAGGCGCTGATCCGGGAACTGGGCGTGACGGTGATCCGCTATCCGGGCGGCAACTTTGTTTCCGGATACAACTGGAAGGACGGCATCGGCGACCGGCGGCGGCGGCCCGCGCGGCGGGAGCTGGCCTGGGGCGTTACGGAAACCAACGAGGTCGGCATCGACGAATTTTCCGCCTACCTCAGGGAGCTCGGAGTGGAGCTGATGCTGTCAGCCAACCTCGGCACGGGAACGCCGAAGGAGGCGGGCGAGCTGATTGAGTACTGCAACGTGCGCGGCGGCACGGCCTGGAGCGACCTGCGCCGGCAAAACGGATGCGAGCAGCCCTACGGCGTCGGGCTGTTATGCCTGGGCAACGAGATGGACGGGGATTGGCAGATATGCGCCCACACGCCGCAGGAATACGCGCGGCTGTGCCGGGAAGCCGCCAAGATTGTGAAATGGACGGACCCCGCGGTGGAAACCGTCGCCTGCGGCAGCTGCACCGACGAGATCGGCCATCGAACGTTCGGCACATGGGACCGCGCGGTGCTCGAAGAGGCCTACGACGTCGTCGATTACCTTTCGCTTCACCGTTATTACAATTACAACCCCGGTAAACAGCTCGCCTACCCGATGCACGACAATCCCACCGACATTCCGTATTTCTTCACCGATCTGGAACAGTTTCTGGAGACGATCATCGGCGTGTGCGACGCGGTGAAGGGCGTGCGCCGAAGCGAGCGGACCGTGCACCTCTCCTTCGACGAGTGGGGAGTCATCACGGAGACCGGCGCCATGCCCGGCCTGCCCGAGCAGGAATTCGGGTATGCGAATTTCTCCCAGATGGATGCGGTAATCTACGGAGGGCTGTTGTGCGTGTTCCTCAACCACGCGGACCGGGTGAAGATCGCCTGCCAGTCGCTGCTGGTCAACGAAGGCGGCATGATCACCGCGGATCCGTCCGGCCGCGCCATTCGTCAGGCGACCTTTTATCCCTTCCGGGACGTGGCGCGCTACGCGCCCGGAGCCGTTGCGTTGCGCGGCGTGGCGGCGCTGCCGAAACAGGCGACCGACCACCACGGCGAACAGCCGAGTGTGCGGACGGCGTGCGTGTACGACCCCGAAAAGAAGGAGATCACCGTTTTCATTGCCAATCTCGACCGGGAAAACGGGGTGACGCTCTCGCTGGACCTGCGCTCCTTCGGGCCGCTGGAGGCGCTTGAGGGCAGCGAACTGTATACCGCGGACTGCTGGGCCCGCAACACCTTCGAAGCGGAGTACCGGGTGGCGCCGGTCGGCAGGCTCTCCCCCGCGCCGACGGGCGGCCGGGCGTCGGCCGTGCTGAAACCCCATTCCTGGAACGTGCTTCGCTACCGCGAGACCTGAAGCGAACAAGGGAGGCGACCTCCGTGGACGGGTATATGGACGGCATGCTGTGGCGCGTGATGTGGAAAATCGTCGACTGTGTGGAGCTGACGTTTCTCTGGATCGCTTTCAGCCTGCCGGTGTTCACCGTCGGGGCTTCGACGACGGCGCTGTACGCCTGCGCCCTGAACGTCGCCGCGGGCCGGGAAGGCACGCTGCACCGGGATTACTGGCAGGCCTTCCGCAGGTATTTTAGGCGGGCGACCGCCGCGTGGCTCGTGGCGGCCGCGCTGATTGCGCTGGGGCTGGCCGACGCTTATCTGTGCCTCAAATGGGACAGCGTGCTGGCCCGGGGCATCCTCGGCGCGTTGATGGTGATCGCCGTTGCGCTGACGATGATCCTTCTGTATCTGCCGGCGCTGATGACGCGCCGCGAAGAATCTCTGCCGCGCCTTGCCGTGATGGCGTTTTATCTGGCGGCGCGGTATTTTCCGGTGACGATCGGCATGCTGGGCGCTTGGGTTGCCGTGGTGATGGCCGCGCTGGGCATTTCCAACGTGTTCTGGGCGCTGAGCGCGGGGTTGGGCGCGCTGCTGTGCGCGTACATGCTGCTTCCCGTGTTCCGGGCCAGAGGGCTCGAAGCCGACGACTGAGGAGGAACGAACTTGACCGACGATCAACGCGTCTGGATCCGCGAACGCGCCGATCCGTACGTGTACCGGCAGACGGACGGAACCTACTACTTCACGGCGTCCGTACCGGCGTACGACCGCATCGTTCTGCGGCGCGCGAACGAACTGGCGGCGCTGGCCGACGCGCCGGAAACGGTCGTCTGGCGCAGGCACGCGTCGGGCCCGATGAGCTGCCACATCTGGGCGCCGGAACTGCACCGGATCGACGGGAAATGGTACCTGTATTTCTCCGCGGGCCACAGCGAGGACATCTGGCGTATCCGCCCGTACGTGCTGGTCTGCGAAGGGGACGATCCCCTGACGTGCCGATGGCGGGAACTGGGCCCTCTGCGGAGCGCCGAGGAGGACGCGTTCTCCTTCCGCGCGTTTTCGCTGGACGCCACGGTGTTTGCGCACCGCGGCCGGCGCTACTGCGTCTGGGCGGAGAAAGTCGGCGTGGGCAGGCAGATTTCCAACCTCTACATCGCCGAAATGGCAGCGCCCGACCGGATGAAAACCGCGCAGGTCATGCTCTCGACGCCGGATTACGCCTGGGAACGGGTCGGCTTCTGGGTCAACGAAGGCCCCGCTTTCGTCCGCCACGGGGAGCGGGTGTTCCTCACCTACTCCGCCAGCGACACCGGCACCGCCTACTGCGTGGGCATGCTTTCCGCAAACGGGGACGCGAACCTGCTCGACCCGGCCAGCTGGACCAAATCGCGCGTGCCGGTGCTTGCCGGCAGCGAGGCGCTGGGCGTATACGGCCCTGGGCACAACACGTTTACGACCGATGCGTCGGGCAACGACATTATGGTGTTCCACGCCCGCACGGCGCCGGAAACCGGCGGCAATCCCCTGTACGACTCCGGCCGCCACGCCATGCTGCTGCGCGTACGCTGGAGTGCGGCGGGCGAGCCGGTTTTCAGCCTGAACGACCGCCCGTAGGCGGCGGTTTCGCCGCCGAATGCGCAGTGTAAACGGACGCGAATAAGAAGAGCAACGATCCGCCCCCATGGGGGCGGATCGTTCTCATTTGATAAAAAAAGCAGCCATCGCGTATCCGCAAGTCGGGCGACACCGGCGGGCCCGGACTTTCAGCACCGGATTACGCGCGAATCCACACCAGCATCTCGCCGGGCGTGCGGTTCCCCCAGCAGGCGTAAGGCACGGCCGTAAGCGCAACGGGCGTCTCCTTCGCCTGGTAAGGGGCGTACAGCGCGGTGCGGTCGTCTTCCCGGCGCATGCCGGAAAGGCGCAGCCCCCGCCCACGGCAGGGTAGGCCGTACAGCTGTATCTCGGACACGGCCGCCTCGGGCAGCACGCGCAGGGCGGAGAGGTTTTCGCCGTTGTCGGCCTGCTCGAAACAATAGACCACCGGGCCGCGGGTCAGGCACACGCGGCCCGCGTCGGCGCGCACCTTCGGGTTGGCCTGCAGGAACACGGGGGACATATCCAGCGTCACCTGCAGGGTATCGCCGTCGTGCCAGGCGCGCTTTACTGCCCAGTAACCCTTTGCAAGCGCGGCTTCCACGGGCGCGCCGTTCAACCGCAGGGCGGCCCGGCGGCACCAGTTCGGCCTGCGCACGTACAGCGTCCACTCGGCTTCGCCTTCCGGGTGGACACGGAAGGTCACAACGCCGTCGTCAGGATAATCGCCGTCCACCTCCAGCCGCACGGGCACGCCGCCCGCGTTCAGCTCCGCCTCGCAGCCGACGAACAGATGGACGTATATCCCGTCCTCCGCGGTCGAAAACATGTACCGTCCCAGCGAGGTCAGCGTCCTGGCAAGGTTGGGCGGGCAGCACGCGCAGGCGAACCAGCGCTGCCGCACGGGCTTGATGTGCGTGACGATCGGGGATCGCAGCTGCCGCTCCGGCCAGACCTCCATGGGATTGGCGTAGTAATAGTGCTTGCCGTCCCGCTGTATGGAGGCCGGCAGCGCGTTGTACAAAAGGCGCTCGACGACGTCGAAGTAGCCGGAATCGGGATCGGACTGGAACATGGCGCGGGCGAAGAAAACCAGCGCGACGGACGCGCAGGTTTCGGCGTATACCGTATCGTTGGGCAGGTCGTAATCGAAGGTGAACGCTTCGCCGACCGCTGTGGAACCCACGCCGCCGGTCACATACAGCTGCGCGTTCACCACATCGTCCCACAGGGTACGGCAGGCGGCAAGCAGCGCCTCGTCCCCCGTGCGGGCCGCGACCTCCGCCATGCCGGCGTACAGGTACAGCGCGCGCACCGCGTGACCGGTCGCCTTTTTCTGCTCCCGCACGGGCAGGTGGAACTGGTTGTATTCCCGGTAGTCCACGTCGCCGTATGCGGGGTTGGGGCGTTCGTCCACGCAATGCGTCCAGATATTGAAACGGCCGTTGCGCTCCCATTCCTCGTCGAAATAGCAGGGCTTTTTACCGCGCTCGTCGATGAAGTACTGCGCCAGTTTGAGGTACTTTCCCTCCCCCGTCGCGTCGTACAGGCGCGTAAGCGCCAGCTCGATCACCTCGTGGCCCGGATAACCGTGCAGCTTGCCCGGCTCCGTACCGAACACCGAGTCGATATGGTCCGCAAACGCACGCACGACGCTAAGCAGAGCGGTCTTGCCCGTCGCCTGGTAGTAGGCGACTCCCGCCTCGATCAAATGCCCCGCGCAGTACAGTTCATGTCCGTGCAGGAGGTTTTTCCAGCGGTTCTGCGGCTCCTTGACGATATAGTAGGTATCCACGTAACCGTCGGGCCGCTGCGCCGCGGCGATCAGCCGAACGGCCTCGTCCACCTTTTTTTCCAGTTCGGCGTCCGGGGTGAGCTGCAGGCTGTAGCTGGCCGCCTCGATCCACTTGGCCAGGTCGCTGTCCTGGAACACCATGCCGTAGAATTCCCCTTCTTCCAGCCCCGCGGCGATGCGAAAGTTGCGCATAACGTGGCTGGGTTCCGCGTCCTGAACGCGGTCGTTGAGGACTTCCCACTGGTAAGGGATCACCGTTTCACGGATCAGGCGGATCATGTCGTCCCAGTACGGGTCATGGATACGGACGTTCTTCAAGTCGACGGACCTTAGCATAGCGCACCATTCTTCCTTCAATCAATAGATTCTATAAACAGCGTAACGGTTTGCGGGCGCACGCCGAAAACGCCTGTCCTCAGTCGGGCCGGATGCGAGCGGGCGGTGTGACCTCAGCCTTTGACGGCGCCGATCATCACGCCCTGGATGAAATATTTCTGGAAAAACGGGTAGATGACCGTGATGGGCAAAACCGTGATGACGATGTTGGTAAACTTGAGCTCCTCGTAGAGCACCGTTTTGGCGTTGCCGGTCGCCGCCTGCTGCGTGGCGGCCGTCGTATTGGCTACCAGAATATCGCGCAGGTAGAGCTGTACGGGCTTCAGCGCACGGTCCTGCAGGTAGATCATGGGGTTGAAGTATTCGTTCCAGTGCTGCACCGCGTAGTAGATAATCAGCAACGCGATGATGGGCTTGGCGACGGGTAAGATGATGCGGAACAGGATGCGGAAGTCGTTGGCGCCGTCCAGCTTGCCCGATTCGGCCAGCTCGTAGGGGATCGTCTCCATGTACGCGCGGGTGATGATCAGGTTGTACGCGCTGATCAGCGTCGGGATGATCAGCGCCCAGCGGGTGTTGTACAGGCCGGTCTTGCACACGACGATGTACGTGGGGATGATACCGCCGGACACGAACATGGTAATGACCACAAACAGCGAAAGCTGCTTGCGCAGGCAGAAGGTTTTAATGGACAGGGCATAGCCCGCCAGAAGCGTGAAGAACACGTTGAGCGTCGTGCCCACGACCGTGTACCACACGGTGTTCATATAGGCGACGAACACTTCGCTTTCCTGCAAAAGCTCGTGGTAGGCGACCAGCGTCGGCTTGATGGGCCACAGCCACACGTTGCGCCTAAGCACCTCGGAAGGATCGCTGAAGGAATTGACGATGACGTAGAAAAACGGATACACCGTCACCAGCGCCGCCAGAATGATGAAAAAGTAGATGATCACGCCGCTGAGCAACCGGTTGTTGGTGCGCAGCCGTCCATAACGGCGGCGCTGCAGGCGGATGTCGTTGTTCATGCAATATCCCCCCTTAAAAGATTGCCGTGTCGGTCAGCCGGCGGGACAGGTAATTGGCGCCCAGCACCAGCACGAGGCTCAGCAGGCTGTTGAACAGTCCGATGGCGGTGCCGTAGCTGAAATCCGCGTTGAGCAGACCCACGCGGTATACGTAGGTGGATATCACGTCCGCCGTTTCGTAGGTCGCCTCGTTGTACATCAGGATGATCTTTTCAAAACCGACGCTCATCAGCCAGCCGATGCGCAGGATCAGCAGGGTGAAGATCGTCGGGGCAATGCTGGGTAAGGTGATGTTGAATACTTTACGCCAGCGCCCCGCGCCGTCCACGATGGCGGCCTCGTATATCTGCGGGTCGATGGCCGAAATGGCTGAAAAATAGATGATGGAATCCCAGCCGAAGTTCTGCCATATGCCGGAAAACACATACAGCCACAAAAAGCAGCTCGCGGTGGAGAAAAACGGGATGGCTTCGCCACCCATGTTGACGATGAGCTTGTTGACCACGCCGCTGGTGGAGGAGAAGAAAATGCGCATCATGCCGACCACGACGACCACGGAAATGAAGTGCGGCAGGTACGAGCAGGTCTGTACCACGCGCTTGACGCGCATGCTGCGAACCTCGTTGAGCAGCAGCGCGAAGGCGATGGGCACCGGCCAGCCCAAAATCAGATCCGTAAAGCTGATGACGAACGTATTGCGGATCACGCGGCCACAGTAGGGGCTGGAAAAGAACTTTTCAAAGTTATCCAGTCCGATCCAGGTGCTGTGGAATATGCCCTTGCGGATGCTGTAATTCTCAAACGCGATCAGATTCCAGACCATCGGCAGGTAATTGTAGATCAGCAGGATCAGCACCATGGGCAGCACCATGAGCAACAGGTACTTATCCCGCACCAGGTCCTTGGCAAAGCTGCGTTTGCGGGGCAGGATCGGAGCGGAGACCGTTTTATTGACCATGATCCCTTACGTTCCTTTCTTGGAAAATCAAAACGGCCGTCCGGCGCACGGCGCGCCGGACGCGGCCGTTCCGTGTTTCGCCGAAGGCTACGGCCCCGCCGAAGCGGAGGCCGCAGCCTTGCCGGAAACCCGGTTGTTTAGAACTGCGTGTAACGATCCCACCAGGCCTGACGCACGGTGAGGATCTGGTCCAGACCCATGTCGTAGCAGGTGGCCACGTAGCTGTCCCAGTCGTCCAGCGACTTGGTGCCGGTAATGAAGCCGATGGTGCTTTCCTTGATATAGGTCTCCAGATCGTTGTAGTAACGGCTGTAGATCTCGTTTTCCTCGTCGGTGCCCATCAGCACGGGTACCTGGTCACGCAGGTAGTCCTTGAACTCGGCCTCGGCCTGTTCGGGGTAGGAACCCTTGAACATCGCCAGGAAGGCTTCGCCGTTTTCGTAGCCCACGAAGTTGGGCCAGCCGCCCAGCGCACGCATCTCGCTGATGGCGCCCTTTTCGCTCTTGGTGATGGTGTCGCGGAAGACCTTTTCGCCGTTGACCACGTCGTAGGTCACGCCTTCAAGGCCCCAGTACCGCAGGTCTTCGCTCTCCTGCGAACCCCACACGTAATCCATCCAGCGCACCGCCAGCTCGGGATCCTTGCAGTCCGCGGTGATCGCGAAGTAGCCCCAGTAGCCGTTGGAACGCTTGTCCAGCTTCTTGTCCGCTTCGGCGACGGACGTGCCGTCGTAGTAGCCGGCGTTGTCCAGAAGCGGGATGTAAACGTATTTGGCGTTGTTGTCCAGGTCGTAGGCAAGGCCCTGGTTGGTCATCACGTTGTCCAGCGCCAGCAGGGTCTGGCCGCCCAGACGGTTCTGGGAGAGCAGATCGTTATAGCCGCTGTTGTCCGCCTCGGTGTAGAGCAGGCCCTCGTTGTACCAGTCGTGCAGCATGGTGTAAAGGTTCTTCATGCGGGCGTCCACCAGATCCAGGTGTACCTGGCCCTCGTCGTCGACCGACCACATGTCGGTGCCGTAGGTCATGCCGAAGCAGCCCTTGAGGCAGTACAGGCCGAACATCTGGTTATTTTGGTAGCCCAGGGGCACCTCGTCGTTGGGGTCGCCGTTGCCGTTGGCGTCCTCGTTTTTGAAGGCGAGCAGCACATCGTGGTACTCTTCAAGCGTCGTGGGCATGCTCAGCCCAAGCCGATCCAGCCAATCCTGCCGGATGTCGACCCAGTTGATCATGATGTCGTTGGTGCCGATTTCCGCGTAGGGCAGCGCGTACACGTTGCCGTCGGGCGCCGTGGAAATGGCCTGGATGTACGGATTCTCAAAACGCTTGAGAATGTTGGGGGTGGTTTCCTCGTTGATGTAGTCGCTCATGTTGATAAACAGGCCCTCGTCGGCGTACTTGGTCACCGCGCCGGTCACGACCGGAACGCGCATGATGTCGGCCAGGTTCATGCCGGCGGCCAGGCGGGTCTGCGCGACGGTGTCGTAATCGTCGGAGGAGATGCACTCCCAGTCGATTTTAACGCCGGTGATTTCCTCCAGTACGTTTTCGAGCAGCAGGCCGTCTTCGCTGTCGTAGTAGGCGGCGGAGTCCCAGTTCTGATAGGTCATCATCGACAGCTCCTGCGTGCCGTCGCCGATGATGTTGGTTTTGTAGCCATACTCCTCGGCAATCCCCATCGGCAGGGCGAGCGCCAGGCAGAGCAGCGCTACAAGCACAGCGACCAGTGACTTTTTCATGTGGTGATTCTCCCTTTCTATCCTATTTGCGGCTTCAGCCGCCGGGAAACGGAATGAGGTGTGCGAAATTTCGTGAAATGGTGGATTATTCTCATGCATGTCGATACCCGAGAATGCACGCGCCGGAAAAGCTCCCCCGTCGCGGAGGCCGCCTCCTTTCCCCCGGTTGACACTTTTTAGCGAAAATACTACCCAATATGCACAAATTATAACGATGATTCATCATAAACTGTGACAATTCTCTCTCCTCTTGACGATAAGATTTTATCATACTATAATATTCTCAGACAACAGATAATACTAATGAAAGGTGCATATTTCACATATGTTATTCCTGAAAGCCTCCAACAAGCACTCGCTCCGCTACATCCTTTCCGGGAATCTGGTCAACGGGGACAGCTTCGTGCATACGTCCCGCTGCCTGGATTATTTCGTGCTGCTGGTGGGGCTGGAGGGCACACTGTACATATCGCAGGACAACGAGCAGTTTACGCTCAACCCGGGGCAGATCATGCTACTGCCGCCCGGCCACCACCATTCGGGCTACCGCGAGTCCGAAGGGATGCTCTCCTATTTCTGGTACCATTTTTACGCCCCGGACGATTTTCAGCTGCTGGACGAGGCCGGGGTTTCGGAATACCTGCGCAACCTCAATATGAGCGGCGTGCAGCGGGACATCTACCTGCTGCCCGAGCACGGCTCCTTTACCAACTTAAGCCGCATCACCCTGGAATGTCGTCAGGTGATGGATTTTGCCCTGCAAAACCCCTATTCGTCTTCCATCGTCGATTACGCGCTGAGCCTGCTGGCCATGGACCTGACCCAGGAATGCCTGAAACAGAACGAGCAGCAAAGCAAGCTGAACAATTCCTACTGCCGCATGGTAGACATTCAGGAATACGTGCGCAGCAATTACCTGACCACCCTTTCCGTACCCAAGCTGGCGGAAATCTTCGGCTACAATCCCAATTACCTCTCCACCGTCTATAAAAAGGAAACCGGCGCGTCGCTGGTGCATTTCATCAACCAGACGCGCATCGCCGCGGCCAAAACGCTGCTGTTGGACACGCACGATTCCATTACCTCCATCGCCTCGCAGGTGGGTTACAGCGATTCCAAATACTTCATCCGCATCTTCCGGCAGTTCGAGGGCACGACGCCGGTCATGTTCAGAAACGTCTATTTCCGCAAGCACATCAACCGCAGTTAGTCCTTTCCCGGCGTGCCGGCGCGCCTGTCCAAGTTCGATTATTTGTGGAATACATCCGTATTTTATCGGTTGACGATCCTTTTGTCCGCTTTCTATAATCTAACCAGCGTATGATATTTTCCGCTTTCCGCAGGACACAGAAAGGGGTTTTTCCATGAGCCTTTGCTACAAATTCAAGCCGCGCGGGTCGACCGCCGGCTGGGGGGCTCCCCGCGGTCCGCTGTTTCCCAAGGGGTTTCGCGCCTGCCAGGACGCCTTCGTCCTCAAGGAGGACGGGCGCTACCGGATGTGGTTCTCCTGGGGCGACGCGCGGCTGATCGCCCACAGCGAAAGCGCGGACGGCGTCACGTGGGAATACCCCACGGTCGTGCTGCCCGCGCTGACCGGCTCCCCCTGGGAGGGGCACGAGGTGTGCCGCCCCTGCGTGATGAAAAAGGACGGCAAATACCGCATGTGGTACACGGGGAAAATGTACCCCACCGAGTTTACCGCCGCCGCCAGCTGCATCGGCTATGCCGAAAGCGACGACGGGCTTACCTGGCAGCGCAGGGCCGAGCCGGTGCTGCGCCCGCAGGAGGCCTGGGAGGGCCGCGGCGCAACCTACGCCCACGTGCAATGGGACGAGGCGGAGCAGCTCTACAAAATGTGGTACTCCGCCGGGGAGATCCGCGAGGCCGACGCCATCGGCTACGCTACCAGCAGGGACGGCGTTTCCTGGCGCAAGTTCGGGCAGAACCCGATATTCGCCCACCGGGACGGGCGCTACTTCGAGGTATCCAAGGTGGAAGGCGCCTGCATCGTTAGGCAGGACAGCTGGTATTACCTGTTTTACATGGGCGTGGACGGCGACGGCATTACCGGTATCGGGCTGGCCCGATCCAAAGACGGCGTGACCGGCTGGGAACGCCATCCTTCCAACCCCGTGTACGCCGGGACCGACGGCGCGTGGGATTGGCTGGGCGCGCGCGGCCCCAGCGTGATGGTGGACGGCGATACGGTCAAAATGTGGTATACGGGCCTCAACCGCCTGGGGCGCTCCATTTGGATGCTCGAGCATCCCGGCGCCGGACTCGCCTTCGATACCGCCGCCCCGGACGAGCGGGGCAACGGCGAGTGCCACGGCGAGCCCAATTACCGCGTCAACACCTGCATCGCGCGCTTTTAAGGGGGGACGGAAGAATGAGCTTTAACGGATACAAACCCATTCCCTGCGGGTTCGCCGCCGGATGGGAGAAATACGGCGACAAGCCCCTTATCGGCGGCGCGATGGGCACGGTGTTCGACTGCTACGTGATCGTCGAGGACGGGCTGTACAAAATGTGGTACTCCTGGCGGCCGACCAACACCATCGTCTATGCCACCAGCAAAGACGGCGTGCACTGGTCGCTGCCCCGCGTGGTGCTGACGTGGAACCCGGACTCCGACTGGGAAACCAACGACGTCAGCCGCCCGTCGCTGATCAAAAAGGACGGCCTTTACCACCTGTGGTACACCGGCCACGTGTGGGGCGAGCGCCGCTGCATTAGCAGCATCGGCTACGCCACCAGCGAGGACGGCATCCATTGGGCCAAGCGCGACCGCCCCGTGCTCGTCGCGGACCAGCCCTGGGAGCGGGAATCCCTGTGGTGCTCCCACGTGATCTGGGACGAGGAGGAGAACACCTATAAAATGTGGTATTCCGGCGGCGCAACCTGGATGGCCGAGGCCGACGCCATCGGCTACGCCACTAGCCCGGACGGCATTACGTGGCACAAGCACCCCGGCAACCCGGTCTTCACGCCCGACCGCAATATCCACTGGGAAATGTATAAGGTGTCCGCCAACTACGTTTGGAAGCACGACGGTTGGTACTACATGACGTACCTGGGCAGCGATTCGGACATGCGCGCCGCCAACGGCATGGCCCGCTCCCGCGACGGCATCACCGGCTGGCAGCGCCACCCCGACAACCCCACCTTCGGCGCGGAGGAGGGGGCGTGGGACTGCGCGGGCAACTGCAAAGCCACGGTCATCGATACCGGCGACGGCTACATGGCCTGGTACAACGGCTTTAACAACACGCTGGAAGAGATGGGTCTGGCGATCCACAGGGGGTACGATTTCGGCTTCCCGCCCGAGGGTGAGATGCGCCCAAACGTGCGCGGAGATTATCCCTGCACGCCGCCCATCAACAAGACCCCGCTGGAACGGGACGAATAAGGTTTTCTCAACCGGACACCAGAAGACCCGTCCGCCGGCAACGGCGGACGGGCCTTGAGTTAAGAGCCCACTTTTTTGACAGGCTTACATCCGGTTCACCGCGCCCTGATAGGGCGGCAGCGCCCGTTCCCGCGGCGCGTCGGGCGCGGGCCACAGCATAAAGCCCTCGTGCACGGCCCGGCCGATTTCCTCGGTTACGCTGCGCACGCCGTAGCTCGTCCAGTCCCGGTCGCGGTAGAAAGCGCCGTTGTAGTACAGCCAGTACCCGCCCGATACGCGCACCACGCAGGGCCGGTATACGCAGATCGGGTCCCATCCGCCGTCCGTGGGGGCGATGATCGGGTTGTCGGGGTGGCGTTCCCAGCCGGTGATGCCGTCGCGGGAGCGGGCCAGCCCCACGGAGGCGTGCCAGTCGCCGTCGATACCGATGTAGAACAGGTAATAGTATCCGTCCTCGTGCTTCACCACGTCGGCGCACTCCACCTTCATCATTTCCCAGAAGTGTTCGTGCACGGGCCTGAGGACGGGATTGCCGGGGTACTTGCTCCAATGCACGCCGTCGAAGCTCGTCGCGTAGCCGATGGCGTCCGCATCGCGCTGCTCGCCCGCGGAGTACCACATTTTATAGAGCCGCTCGTCCTCGTCCCACCGTACGAAAGGGCAAAAGAAGGAACGGTTTTCCCAGGGCAACTCCGGGCGCAGCACGGGCTCGGCGTACGCGTTCCAGCGCAGGCCGTCTGTACTTTCGGCATACCCTACGCAGCTGGAGCCCGCCTCGTCGTCGCCGGGCGCCCGGTGCCCGCAGTACCACATGCGGTAGATCCCGTCCCTTTTAAGGACGCAGGGGCGGCTGACCATATCCGCGCACCAGGGCGAGTCGGCCACGCGGGTCAGCACCGTCCGCGGAGCCGACCACGTAAGGCCGTCCGCGCTTTCCGCGTGGGCGATAATGCCCGGCGGGCAGGAAAACCACATGCGGTACCCGCCGTTTTCCATAAGGATGCTCATGTCGTAGGCCATGCCGGTGTCGCGACCGACCATGGGCCGCTCGTCCTTTACCCAGCCGCCGGTGCAGCCGCGGGGAATGCACTTATAGGTTCTCATCCTGCTTTGCCTCCCCCGCGAGGTGCGGCCTGGCCGTATACAGGTTGGCCTTGCCGCGGTATGCACGCATTTCGCGTTGCCCGTCCGGCTCGCGCAGGGCGGGGAACAGCTCCGTTCCCGGGTGCGTCGCCACGCCGATCGCGCCGCCGTCCCGCGTACGGCCCGCGTACCACATGCGGTACCCATCGCCCTCGCGGCGCACGGCGCAGCGTACGATATCGTGATAGTCCCAGCCGCCGTCCGTTCCGGCCACGACCGGGTTTTCGGCGAAGAACGTCCAGTCGCGCACCCCGTCGCGCGAGCGGCAAAGGCCCAGCGAGGCGTTGCCGTCCCCGTCGACACCCGCGTAGAACAGCGCGTATCCGTCCGCTTCCCGAAGCACGAAGGGTGCGTGCACCTTAAGCATCTGCCAGTACTGTGCCGGGTCCGGGCGCAGGATGGGATTTTCGTTGTATTTGCGCCAGGTTAGGCCGTCATCGCTTTCCGCGTAGCCGATAGCGTCGGCGGCGTGCATGCGGCCGGCGGCGTACCACATTTGGTACCGGTTCGCCGGCTCGTCCCACAGCACGCAGGGCTCCTGCACGGCCCAGCCTTCCCAGGGCGCGTCCGGCACAAGCACGGGCCGCTCGTCCGCCGTCCAGTTGACGCCGTCTTTTGATACGGCGTGGCCGATGCAGCTGCGGGCCGCCTGTTGTTCCATGGGCCGCATCTGTCCCGCAAACCACATGTGCAGCGTATCGCCACGCCGCAGGACGGAAGGCCCGCAAACGATGTCCCTGCGCCAGCCGCTTTTCCGTTCGGGCAGCAGCGCCACGGTCGCCAGCTCCCAATGCAGGCCGTCCGTGCTCTCGGTGTAGCAGATCAGCTCGACGTCCTTCCAGTCAAACCACATGCGGTAACGGTCGCCGTCCCACAGCACGCAGGGCGCGCCGGTCGTGCCATACGCTTCGCCGATCACCGGCCGTACGGAGAACTTCTCCCATCCGCCGGCGGTATCGCGCGGTTTCCATTTTACAGGCTCAGACATCCGGCGTGTCCTCCCTTCCGTGCCAGGCATATTCGCTGGGTCTTCCCGCGAAGTTGTACTGATGGTAGTAGAAGTTGTTCGCGGGCGGGGCGTTGTCGCCGGGGCCGCGCTCGGGCACGTAGCCGTCCGCCTCCGCCGGGAAGAGCGCCGTGCCGGGATGCACGGCCAGCCCGATTTCCGTATTGCGGTAGTTCTGCGCCGCGTACCACATTTTCCACCCGTCCGCTTCCTGAAGCGCGCAGGCCTTGTGTACGGCGTTAAAGTCCCATGTGCCGTCCGAGCCGGTCACCACGGGGTTGTCCGGATGCCGGCGGAAAGCAAGCCCGTCCTCGCTGAAAGCCAGACAGGCGCTGCGCCTGCCGTCCCCGTCGAAACCGTTGTAGAACAGGCAGATACCCGCCTGCGTCTGTACCGCGTGCGCCGCTAGCACCTTGACGGATTCGCAGTATCTTTCCGGCGTGCCCGCAAACACGGGGTTCGTCTCGCACCGCGTCCACCGCGCGCCGTCCGCGCTCTCGGCATAGCCGATCGCGTCCGGCAGGAACGCTTCGCCCGCCGAGTACCACATGCGAAAGCACGCTCGCCGCTCGTCGTATAACACCGCCGGATAACAGACGCTGCGCTTTTCCCAGGGTGCCCGCGGCGCAAGCACGGGGCGTTCGCCGCGTTCCCAGGTCAGCCCGTCGTCCGACACAGCATAGCCGATGCAGCCCTGCTCGCGCTCGTTTTCCTTGGCCGTTCGCCGCCCGGCATACCACAGATGGAAGCGGCCGCCGTGTTTGACGACGGCGGGCTGCCCCACCGCGTCGCCTTCCCAGTCCGAACCCCACCGCGGCGAAAGCGCGACCCGCGGCAGCGCCCAGCATAACCCGTTCGTGCTTTCCGTGTATGCGATGCTGTGCAGCGCGGGCCACGTGTACCACATTTGATACCGTCCGTCGTTCCAAAGCACGCACGGATCCTCCGCCCGGCCCGCCTCCGCGGTCATCACCGGCGCGGATCGCAGTTTTTGCCAGCCGCCCGCCGCGCCGCGGGGGAAGCACCTGTATTCGTTCGGCATGACGTACCCTCCGTTCACTCGCCCAGATACCAGTCGTCGATGCCCACGTGCCGCACGGGCAGGCTGCGTTCCGGCGCGGCGCCCGGTTCCGGCCACAGCGCGTGCCCCGGGTGCACCGCCAGCCCCAGTTCCTCCAGCTGCGCGCCCATCTTCTCGGCGTGGTTGGTGCCGTTGTACCACATCAGGTACCCTTTCGGGGTGCGGATGACCGTCGGCTTGCAGATGCCGAAGGGGTCCCAGTGCTCGTCCGTACCGGAGATGATCGGGTTGTCCGGGTGGCGCTCCCAGCCGGTGACCCCGTCGCGGGAGCGGGCCAGCCCGATGCCGTACGTGCGGTCGGGCGAAATGCCCAGGTAGAACATGTAGTGCCAGCCGTCGGCGATCAGCACGTTGCAGGCCTCGGTCTTATACGCGTCCCAGTATTGGTCGCTTTTCCGAAAGATGGGGTTGCGGTCGTACTTATACCAACGCAGGCCGTCGTAGCTGGTCGCATAGCCGATGGCGTCGCATTCCCAGTTATCCCCGCCGGAATACCACATGCGGTACTGCTGCGATGCTTCGTCCCAAAGCACGTGCGGGCAGTACAGCGAGGGCGCCTCCCAGGGCTGGTCGGCCCGCATCACGGGCGCGGAGCGCCGCTCCCAGTGAAGCCCGTCGTAGCTGAAGGCGTAGCCCACGCCGCTGGTGGAACGCAAGAAATCCACCGTGCGCATCTGGCCGATGTACCACATCTGATAAACGCCGTTGCGCCTGACCACGCAGGGACGGTTGACGTCGTCCCGTTCCCAGGTGGATGCGGGGTCGGGCAGCAGCACGACACGGGGGTTGGACCAATGCACGCCGTCCGTGCTTTGGCAATAGGCGATCGACCGGGTCGGCCGCCAGGAAAACCACTGGTGAAAAACGCCGTTTTCATAGAGGATGCTGTTGTCAAACACGGTGCCCAGCGCACCGCCCAGCTGTGCCTGCGCGCCGACCTTCTCCCAGCCGCCCGCGCAGCCCCGCGGTTGATAAATCATTCCGTCCATGCGATATTCTCTTTCTCCGCCGATGGGTACGCCGAAACACGCCCCGGTTCCAAACGGCTCAGCGGCGGTACGGAAGGTTATAGCGGTCGCGTTTCTGCTGCGAATCGCCTTTATTATAGCGGAGTGCGGTCCGGCAAGACAACGCAGGATTCAACGATCCGGTATACATTTCACACAGGATGGGAGGGTGGCTCCTTGTTTTTGCCTGCAACGGCTGACCCGTATTTCCTGGACGGCTGTCGCGCGGGGTTACCCCATGACTTTTCGCAGAAAATAAACGGCCATCTGGTGATTCGGGTCTACGGCGAGGGCCTGCCTGAGCGCGGTTATGGCCTCGTCGACGGCGCCGATTCCGTATTTCCCAAGACCGATCAGGAAATAGCAATGGGCCTGATTGCGCCTTGCCAGATCGTCGTCGAACACCGAAAGCTCCGGCAGGGATACGGCGAAATAGGGAATGCGCACGTTTTCCTGCAAATGCTGCTCGCCGTAATCGATCAGTTTATAGTATCGCGCATTGGCGGCGGCGTTCCGGTTGAGTTTTCCGAAGGCCAATCCCTGATACAGAATCATCTCCGCCGGCTGGTCATAATAGAAGAACGCGCCCGCGGGCTCCGACTCGCCGAGGGTTGCACGCCGGAAGCATTCCCCGGCCTCCTCCCGCTTCCCCTGCGCCTCAAGGCATAGCCCGAGAGCATAGTAAAGCTGATTGTCCTTGGTTCCTTCCAAACGCCCCTCGCCCAGGTTGACGAGGTATTCCATCGCCTTGCGCAGCAGGCGCTCCGCTTCGTTCGTGGAACCGCTTGCCCGGGCCTCCTCCGCCATTCCCAGCAACGCCAGCTTGTACTGAGCGGTCGCCCTGCCTTCTCCGCCCTCCCAGGGGTGGAAGGTATGGGCCGCGATGCGGCGGTATGCCTCGGCATGCTCGCCCAGCGTGTTCAACAGGGTCACATGCTCAAGGTACAGGTCGTCCCGCTTTTCGACGGTATTCGGGTATGCCCGGAGGGCCTTCAGCCGTTCCGCCGGGGGCACGTTTGTTTTCTTGCGGAGCTGGTCCAGTTCAAGGAGCATTCTTGCGTTGTCCGTATCCATCGAAAAGGCCCGCTCCATCTGCCTGAGCGCCCGTTCGGGTTGACCCAGCCTGTTAAAGTAGCCGATCGCCAGGTTCCGCAGGACGGCCGCGTGGTTGTCATCCAGCTTTTCGGAGCGCTCCCAGAGGGTGATCGCGTCTTCGTAGCGGCGTTTGTCGTAGTACAGGTTGCCCAGTTCATAGGGCAGCGTTGCGTCGTTGGGCGCCGCCGCCATCCCGTCGGTCAGCACGGCGATGTCCTCCAGCTTGTTGGGAAACACGGAGCCGGGTTGCGCAACGGCGGCTTCGCGCAGCACGCCGGATGCGTCGCGGCCGGACAGGCGCAAGGCGTACGCAAGATACAGCTTCGTCAGCTTCGTCTGCCTCCGGCATGCCCTCAACACCGCGGCCGCCTGCTCCGGGCAGCCGAATTCCAGATAATCCCGCGCCACCTGCAGACAGTCTTCCGTGCGGAGCAGGAACATCTCGAGATTCGCCCCCTCGCCTCCCGCCTCCCAGGCCGACAGGTGGTCGAACGGGTCGATCGCCAGGCTTTCCGCAATCCACGCGCCGGCTTCCCCGGCCCTCCCAAGCCTGCGAAGCAGCACGGCCTTGAGCCCGCGCGCTTTAACGGAGTGCGTGTTTTTGATCAGCGACCGTTCCACGTGGGCCAGCGCCGCCTCGTATTCGTTTCGTTCGCACTCGATGGCCGCCAGATAGTAAAACCCGCTTTCCTGCTGGGCGCTTGACCACGTAGCCTTATAGAAGGCGTCGTACGCCTCGCGTTTTCTCCCCTGATAAAGCAACGAAAGGCCCAGGTTATAGCAGGGTTCGCCGTCGTACGGGTTTGGGTTTTTCCACGTCAGGCGGCGCACCGCCGCGCGAAAATGCGTCTCCGCACCGGCAAAGTCCCCGCGGCGCAGGAGCAGTTTGCCGTAAGCATTGTTGATGCGCGCGTCGTCGGGGTCCCGTTTCAGCCCCTCGAGATAGTAGGGATCGGGCAGGTAGGTGGCGTGGCGATACTGCTCGATGTGCAGCCCCGTCAGCAGCAGTTCTTCATTGGTGCGGATTTCTGCGGGGTCCCCGGCGGGCTGCGCGGGTTGCGGCAGCTTTTCGATTCCCTTCTTCTGCGGCGTGTAGCTCACGAGCAGCCGTCCGCCGGCGTCGCGTACGGACAGGGTGACGTCCGTCTCGTTCTCATAAGCGACGGGAACGCACGCTTTGAACGCGTTCCGCGGCGAAAGGTCCGCCGTCCGGCTCCAGGCTTCCTTCCCCCGCGTGGAGAGCGCGACCCTGCCGCCCGGAAAGACGCCGCTGGCATAAACGCCCACGTTTGCCGCCCCGTCGCGCAGCGACAGGTTGACCGCGGCGTCCGCCGAGGCGTTTTTAACCTCGCCAAGCTCTTTGTAGGGCATAAAGTACTGGGTAAACACCTTTTCTTCAAAAGGTTTGAGCCAGGTAAAATCCGGCTGGTTATCCGTAAACACGCCCGTCATCAGCTCGATATAGGGGCCGTCCTCGTCGGTCAGGTTCCGGTCCCACGCCTTGCCGAAATCGCCGCAGCCCCAGGTCCACTGTTTTTTGCCCGGCGAAATATGGTGATCCGCCACGTGCAGAAGCCCGGCGTTCACGCCGTAATCGTATCCGCCGACGAAATCGAAATCCGATTTTTCCGCCATATAGGAGGTGGGCACCGGAATGTTCTTATAGCGGGAAATATCCACGCCCTCGCTGTAATCCTGCTTGTAATAGATGCCGGTGGCGATCGGGAAGCGGGATACGTCCCGCTTCCCGTGGTCCATCACCGCATGCACGTCCGGCGGGAAGATGGACTGGGTACGGTCGTTGACCGCCACGGCGGGATTCGCCCACCACATGAATGTTTGCGGAAGGGGCGTGGGGTTGTAGAGCTGTCCCCTGATCTCAATGTATGCCTTGTCCGGGTAAAGGGTAAAGGCTGTCACCGCCCTGGTGCCGTACATCTGGTCCGCGTCGCCCGTCAGCACGGTTTTCGAGCCGTCGGGGTTCTCGCGTATCAGATGCTCCACCGGCATAAAGGTGGTGGGGCGATGGTGCTGGGGCCAGTTGAACTCGATGCCGCCGGAAATCCACGGGCCCAGCAGCCCCACAAGAGCAGGCTTGACGACATGGTTATAGTAGACGAAGTCGTAGCCGTTCGTCTTATCGTACGCCCGCTGGATACGCCCGCCCAATTCCGGCAGCAGCATGACGCGGAGGAAGTCGTTCTCCAGCCATACCGCGCGGTACGGCTTATCGATTTTCTGATCGGAGATGCTCTCGGTGATCGAATAAGGGTAAACCTTACCGGAGCTGCCCTGATACACCCTCGTTTCGAAAAACATCGGGCACTTTTCCGGTTCGCCGACTTCGTAGGTCGGGATGACGACCGTTTCCTCCCATGCCTTGACCTGCATGCATTAATCCCCCTTCTCAGGCGTCTACGCGGAGCCCGAAGATTTCACAGACCGTCCTTAACTGGTTCAGCCGTTTCCCCGTGGTCACAATCACATGGTGGGAGCGTATGCGCTCCATCAGCCGGTATCCGTCCGGCACGCGTATCAGCCCGCCGTTGCGGCAATCGGAGCCGGGATACTGCACGTATTCCTCCAACACCGCCTTTTCGACGAACAGCGCATCCATCGTACCGGACAGTTTGCAGAAGGTGATATCTCCCTTCCCGATCTCCGCATCTACGGCAACGGAGTTTTCCCCCACCAGCCAGCCCAGCACGCAGGGCTTAAGACACCACTTCTGCGCCGTGGCCTGCGGGCGCGCCTAGCAGCGTGCAAAGCTCCCCTTCTGTCAGCTCCGCCGACGGCGAAAAGCGCTCCGAAACCATATAGCGCCCAAGTTCCGCCAGCAGCGTCCGCGCCTCCGGGCGGTCGCCCAGCTCCACCAGCCCTATGCCGGATACCATCAACCGGCCTGCGCCCACGCGGCACTCAAACAATAGCGAAAGCCTCCGCAGAGATGCGCGGGTGTCCGGCACCGCCACCACCGGCTCCACCTTCGCGGGCACCCGCAGCGCGCGGCCCCGCGCCAGGGCCCACCACTGCCAGTCGGCGTGCGCGTCCGTCGGGAAGCGTTCAAAAAGCGGATGCTCCTTTTGAATCAGCAGGCCCATTGTGCCTTCCTGTTCGGGGAAGGTGCCCACCGACCAGAAATCGGTGGAGAACTGCATGCCGACGGAACCGGGCAGCCCCTCTTTTGTCGCCGCCGGGGTGTAGAGCACCCGTTCGCCCTTCCGCAGGCGG
The DNA here is from genome assembly GCA_964640955.1 of uncultured Oscillospiraceae bacterium. Taxonomy (GTDB): domain Bacteria; phylum Bacillota; class Clostridia; order Christensenellales; family Aristaeellaceae; genus CAXXOK01. The sequence continues at coordinate 35,391 of CAZXJI010000023.1, forward strand.
GCGATCGCCTCCCCGACCTCCCGCGCGATGTGTACCTCGGGCGGGAAGGCCGGCGCCGCGGCGGGATACGCCCACAACGGATATTCGTTGTGATGCTCCCCGACGGACAGACGAAGCGTGAATTTCGCGGCATGATCCCATTGCGGCAGGACAAACGCCGCCGTGCCCGCGTCGGTCAGCGCGCCCGCGGGGCAGTGCATCCCTTCTGACGCGCCTCCGCGCGCAAAGCCTTCGGCGGTCAGCCGCCAGCGCAGGGGACCGTCCAGATCGACGCGGCCGTAATTGGCCACGTTCAGCCCGACGGTCACCCGTTCCCCCATCGTAAACGTATAGGCGGGCAGTACGGCCAGCGGAAGCACGGAAGTAAAAAACGCGGCGAAGCGTTTCGGCTCGGCGAAAGGATACGGCTTGGGCCGCAGATGGTTGTCCAGCATCCCCACCAGCGCCGTGCCCTGGCCGGGAAAATCCTGCAGGCCCAGCAGCGAAAGCCCGCTCATGCGGGGCGTGCGCAGCACGGCCTCCACCTCGGCACGGTAGCAAAGCAGCGCCAGTTCCCCCGTCGCCGCCACGGCGTCCCGCCAGCGGGGCAGCAGCCCGGCCGCCTGCGCCCGGTCACGGATCATGCACAGGTTATTGGGCTGCGTAACGCCCTGAAAATCCTCGATCTGCGCAAAATCCGGCAAAACCTCGTACTGGCCGACCTCAAAGCCGAACACCGGCCCGGCGTAGGTTGCGCGCACGGCGTCCATCGCGGGGTCGTAGGTCGCGCGGGTATCGGGTGGGCGGTTGTTCAGGAATCCTTCGCCGTTTGCGGAAATCGCCCGCAGCATATGCGTTTTGCAGCCCGAAGCGGTGTAAAATCCGTCGGCGGGGTCGGGCCCGCGCACGCCGTAAAACGCGTTGGAGCCGGTCGCGTACAGCCGCGTAGGATCCAGCGACCGCGCCAGCCCGACCAGCGCCCGCATCCGCTTGACGCCCGCGTCGTTCGCGTGCAGCTCGTTGCCCAGCGACAGCATCACGAAAGACGGGTGGTTGGCGTATGTTCTCAGGATGGCGGCCAGCTCTTCCCGGTAGTATCGCCAGGCCTCGTCGCTTTCCAGCGCGGTCTTGGGATCCCAGTTGGACAGCTCCGGCTGTAAAAGCATGCCCTGCTCGTCCGCCGCGGCGAAGGCGGCCTCCGGCGGGCAGTGGGAATGGAAGCGGACGCAGTTCGCGCCGTACGCGCGGTATGCGGACAGGACGGTGTTCCATTCCGCCTTCGTCATGGGCGGATGCCCCGTCTCCGGGAACACGCAGCAGTTGGCCTCGCCCCGCAGGAAAAAGGCGCGGCCGTTGAGCGTGAGGCGGCCCGCTGCGTTCGTGCCGAAGTCCCGGACGCCAAACACCGTCTGCCGCCCGCCAAAGCCGGTCAGTCGTGCAGCCAGCGTATGCAGCGCGCCATCGTACTCGTCCCAGCGGCGGACCTGCGCGCCGAACCGCGCACGCAGCCGTATTTCGCTTCGGCCCGCGGGAACGCGCACCGGGAGACACGCGGGCGCGTCAAACGCGTCGCTTTCCACCCGCAGCGTGCCTGCGTAGGGCACGCCCGCGTCGATTTCGGCGGCGATTTCCGCCTCGCCGCCCCGCGGATACACGCGCAGCGCCGACAGAAAGACCGCCGCTTCACTGCGCACACATACCGCGCCCAAAAGGCCGTTCCAGTTGGTCTGCGTTTCGTCGGTCGCAGCGGAGGAATCGAGGATCGCCTTGCACGGCAGGCCCAAATACCGGTTGTCCGTCGTCAGTTCGATCCGGTTGTCGGCTTCCAGCGCCTCCGTGATTTCAAACACGTACGGGGTGCTGAGCGTTCCCTCCCGCGCGGATATCGCCCGTCCGTTGAGGCGCAGGGTAAGGACGCGGGCACGCTCCACCGTGAGGAACCACCGCCTGCCGAGCACGGGCGTTGCGGCCCAGCGCCGCGCAAACGTCGCGGGCCCTTCATAGACGTGCCTGCGGGTCAGGCGGGTGGTGAGTCCGGGGTTGTCCGGCCCGCCGATGCCGTTTTCGTCAAGCGTCCCGGGCACGCGCGCCGAAAACGCCGTCCCGTCCGCGAGCGTCACTTCCCACCTGCCCGCCAGGGACGCGGTCTGGTTTTCCAGCCGAGCGGGTTCATCCATCTGTTTTCCCTCCATCGCGCATCACGGCAGGTCGTCCGGCAGGGGAAGGCGGTACAGCGCCTCGACGGAGATGCCGCGCAGCTCCCGCGCGCGTCCGTCCGTAACCGCAGGCGGCCGGTCGAGCAGGACCGGGTCGCTTTCGTACAGCGGATATATCCTGATCGTCAGCCGCGCGGGATCGCCGTAGCGGCGCAGGCCGATCTCCCAGGGGTGGCCGTCGTAAAAATCATCGGCGATGCATTCGCCGTCGAGGAACAACCGTCCTTCCGCGCCCGCGTAATCCACGCGCAGATAGCAGTCTTCGCAGGCGGAACCGTAGCGCACGCGGATGGCGAAGCACGCCGCGTCCCCCTCGTCGGGCAGGGGCGTACATTCCACGGCCGGCCGCGTTATCCTCAGCGGTTCGGCGACGCCCGCGCGCATGGTATAGGCATCCGCGTATACCGTATAACGCACCGGCTTGCGGGTGAGAAACCAGTACCGCCCGTCCATACGCACAACCGGCGCGTCGGCAACCACAAGCCGCTCCTGTCCCGCGTCGATCTTGTAGGCGTTAAGCGCCTCTTCGCGCGAGAGGGTCATTAGCTCCGCCTCGCCCCGCAGGCGGTAGTGCGGATCGCCGTCGGCATAAAAGACGTACGTCTGTCCGTTGAGCACGCAAAGCGGCGTGGCCAGTGCGCTGATCAGCGTCGCGCCGCCCAGACGCAGGTTAATGGGGTAAAAGGCGTATCCCCCGTCCCGCAGGCGGATCGCCGGGAAGGGGAGGGGGCCGTCGCGCAGGGGAACCGATAGGCGCAGCGTCTGGGGCACCAGCGTCCGTTTGCGCTGATGGTGGTTCACGAACAGGTAGCCGCGTTCCCCGTCGATCCGAAAGGCGTAGCGCGGCGTGCGCGTATCCTCGGGCGAGTTCGGCAATCGATCCGGCAGCACGGCGGGAAGCGGCGCGAGGGTCTCCCCAAAGTCCCGAAGGAACAGCGCGAAAAGCTTGATTTCGTTGTATTGCCTGCGTATCTGCCCGTACTCACCCACGGGCGAGCGCAGGTCGTAGCTCATTTCCGGCCAGTCGCAGTTGCCGCCCGAGGCGCGGCTTTCGTGAAGCCCCGGGCCGGGGTTGGTGCCGCCGTGATACAGGTAGTACCCCAGCATCGACACGCCGCTGCCCAGCTTGCACAGCGTCATCGCGCCGATGTCGGCAGCCGTCACGTACGGCCGCCGCCGCCGGGTACCGCCCATGCCGCCCGCCAGCTCCGCGGTCAGGTAGGGGTAGCGCGCGGGGTCGAACGTCAGGTGCTCGCCGGGGCGGAAATCTCCGCCAATGTCCACGTCGTTGCGTTCGTGCGAAAACAGGTAGTTGCCGTTGGCGGGCAGCTCCGCAAGCGACGCGTCCCACGGGGCGTCGCAGTACGCGCCCATCACGGGCAGCACCTCGCCGGTCGTGCCCAGCAGCGCGCCGCCCCAGGCCGTGGCCGAGTAATACGGTACGGAAAAGCCCGCCTCCTTCGCCATCGTGAGCAGCGTATCCATATGCCGGGGGCCGCCGTCGCCGCCGCAGTGCCCGTATTCGTTTTCCAGCTGCACGCCGATCACCGGGCCGCCCTGCGCGTGCAGGTAGCCGTCCGCCTCCGCGTACAGCCGCGCCCAATAGGCGCGTACTTTAGCGAGGTAGCGGGGATCGTTGCTCCGCAGGGGCCAGCCCTTTGCCATCAGCCAGTCCGGGAAGCCCCCGTTTTTCGCCTCTCCGTGGCACCACGGGCCGATGCGCAGCCACACGAGCATCCCCGCGTCCCGGCAGGCGGCCAGAAAGGCACGCAGCGACCGGCGGCCCGCAAAATCGAACGTGCCTTCCGCGGGTTCGTGATGCAGCCAGAAAACGTAGGTCGAAACGACCGTCACGCCGCCGGCGGCCATCACGGCCAGCGCCTCGGGCCATTCCCCGGCCGGGAGGCGTGAAAAGTGCATTTCGCCCATCACGGGAAACCAGGGGCGCCCGTTGCGGGTCAGGCAGCGGGGCGTCCAGCCGAAAGCGTCCATAAGCGTCCTCCCGCTGTAAGCTCAGTCGTCGCCGGGCTCGCGCGCAGCGTAGCGGCAGGCGAGTATGACGAATACGGAAGCCGTCCACGTATAGGAGGGGTCCCGCAGGGACGCGCCGGTGAGCGCATCGAAGTTTTCGCCAAAACCGTTCGCCGCGACCATATCGCAGAAGCGGTCGGCCAACTGCGTGGCAAACTCCGTATCCCCGCCGTCCGCGATGCCCATGGTCATCAGCAGCATCGGCGGCGCCCAGATCGGCCCGCGCCAGTAGCCGTCGCTTTGGTAGCAGGGGGAGGCTACGCTCTCCGTCGCCAGCCCGAAAGGCGTCAGGAAACGGCCTTCCCGCTTGAGGCCCTCGACCAGCGTGCGGTAAACGTCCGCGGGCAGCCGGTGCCCCAGCACCAGCGGCAAAAAGGGATACAGGCAGTCCCCGCGGGGGCTGACGCGGTGCGTGCCGGACTGGTACACCTCGAAGCGTTCGCCGCTCCAGCTGTGTTTGAGCAGGCGGGCAAGCAGCGCACCGCTTTTCCGCTTCCACCTGAGCGCCGAACGGGGTTTGCCCAGCCGGGCGGCCAGGGCAGACAGCGTTTCCATCTCCAAAATGAGGTAGGCCGTCAGGTCCGGCCCCTCTACGGGCGGGCCGGCCTCAAACGAGGTGCAGTTGTCCCAGCCGCAGTCGTTGCCGTGTCCGTACTCCGGTATGCCATCGCCGTCACTGTCGGCATACGTAAGCCAGTAGGAAACCTGTTTGCTCAGCTTACGGTACATCGTCGCGGCCGCATCCGTCCCCACCTTCTGCTTTAGCATGTAGCTGAGCGCCAGGCCGTGCACGGGCGGCTTGGTGAAGTTCCACATTACGTCGTAGGGCGCTATGTAATCCGGCAAAAGACCCGAGGGCTGCTGATCGTCAAACGGCAGCATCAGCTGATCCATGGCCAGCGCGGGCTCCCCCATGGAAAGCGCCATGGCGTTGATCGCGCTGTCCCACGTCCAGACGCGGGTCATCCAGCTGTTGCTCATCAGCACGCCCCGGCGGCGCAGGTACCCCAGTGGCGGCACGGTGCTGCTCCACAGCAGGTAGAGCGCCAGGCGCATCGTATCCGCGTAGCGCTCCGGCGGTGCGGGGAAGCCCGCGCAAAAGCGGTCGAAAGCCTTTCGCAGACGCTCGCAGGCCGCGTCCACGTCCACGTTCATAGGGCAGTCCCGCTTCTCCCATACGGTGCGGAAGCATTCCACGCAGGCGCGCATCGGCGCCGTACCTTCGGGGAGCAGATCGCAATGGACGTATTCGCAGTGCTGCCCCGCGTAGGGCGCGTCCAAGCGCAGCCCGCCCTGCACGGCGCTTACCATGAACTGCGCGCGGGAGGCGGAGGTGTTGAGCAGGCAGCGTTTTTCGGCGGGATACGCCGCGGCGTATTCGTAATCGGCCACGGGCATGTCCAGCCGCAGGCCCAGTCCATCGCCCTGCGCGATGAGCGTATCCGCGTCCGCAAAGGTTACGCGCAGCAAGCCGCCCTCCGCCGCAAAGGTCACGCCCGCCTCGGTCGCGTCCAGCGTATACGGGCAGGGGTTGCCGTCCTTAAGCGGCACCAGGCGGAAGCACAGCGGCCGTCCGGCGCCGTGCACCAGGCGCAGGTAAACGCCCTCGGGCAGGTCGCCCAGTTCCCCGGGGAAACGGGCACGGGTCATGTGGCGAAGAGTCAGGTAGCTGTCCGAAGCGCTGAAGGAAACCTGTTCCACGGGAATGTGAAGCACGGGGCATCATTCTCCTTGCGGTGGTTTGTGAAACGCCGGCTGCGGGGGCAGTTGTCCCGGAAGGGTCAGGCGGCCCTCGAAGTACATGATGCGGTAATCCCTCGGGGAAACGTTGACCTGTTTGGCAAACGCCTTGGAAAACGCCGAGAGGCTGCGGTAACCGACCGCGTAGGCGATTTGCTGCACCGAATCCGTCGTGGTCAGAAGAAGCGTGCGGGCCTGCTGCATGCGCAGCATGATCAGGTAGCTTTGCGGCGTGCGGCCGATAAAATGCTCGAACACCGAGCAGAAATAATTCGCGTTGAGGCCCACTTCGGCCGCGACGTCCGTCATGCGGATGGAAGCGGAGAGATTTCTTTGCATGTAGGCGATCGCCTTTTCCACGTACATTTCCATGCGAAAATCCGATTGGCGGGTTCCCGCGCGCTTGGGATTGTCATCGATGAGCTTTGCGAAGATCTCGTGGCAGTGCGCAAACAGGCGCGGTTCCACCGAAGCGTCGCTTTTCACGCACTGGTCGAGCATATCGGAGATCAACGCCCAGTAGCTTTGCGGGTCCCCGCAGCGGAAGGTGGGGTTGCGGCGGTCGATGTGCGCCGCGTGCAGGTATTCGTTGAGCTTCACGCCGCCGAAGATGATCCAGCAGTACATCCACGGGTCCGTTTCGTCCGCCTGGTAGAATGCGGGCGTAAGCGCCGGAATATAAAAGCCCTGCCCCACCCCCAGCCGGTAGGTCTGCCGCCCGATGCGCAGCAAACCCCTGCCGGACACGATGATGTGGATAATATCGTTTTTCCGCAGGAAACGCTCATCCATCGCGAAGGCCGGATCGCACTGGTGCGCCCCGCATTCGTAGAGGTTCACGTCGCTGTTGCCCCAATACCCGAGCAATTCAAAATGATACATGATCGGCTCCTCGCATTTTCCCTTAATGATATCGTATCACATATTTATGGGTCAAAACAGCAAGTATACTTGTCCAAATCTCACATTGTCTTATCGTAAAACCATATCTTCCCCCAAATACATTGACACCGGACGCGCCGTGGAATATTTTTTGAATAGATCGAACGAATAGAGCGACCCTACAAGACGATTGAACGATCGATAAGGGAGTTGATTACCATTACCACGGTACGACCGCGCCCCGTCGGCCGCGCTCATCCGGTTTTGCGGGACATTCGCAAGCGCTGGATGCTCCACCTGTTTGTTTGGTGCGGCATCGCCTTTCTGTTCGTGTTCAACATCATCCCCATCACGGGGCTGCAGATTGCCTTTCGGACGTACAATCTGAAAGACGGGTTTGCGGGCTTTTTCACCGGCGACTTCGTGGGGTTCAAATATTTCAACCAGTTTCTGGGCGACCGGAAATTCCCGGAACTGCTCCGCAACACCCTGTGCATCAGCGCGCTGAAACTGCTGATCAACTTCCCGCTGGCAATCGCCTTTGCCATCATGATCACGGAAATGCCGGGCCGTAAGTTCAAGCGCCTTGTGCAGACCGTAAGCTACCTGCCCCACTTCATTTCCTGGGTCATCGTTTCCGGCCTTCTGTTCACCTTCTTCTCCACCAGCAACGGGATGCTGACGGAACTGCTCAAGCCGCTGGGCATCCAGATGCCGTCGATTCTGGTCAAGAGCGACTATTACTACGGGTTGGCCGTGACCAGCGAGCTGTGGAAGGAGATGGGCTGGAACGCCATCATTTATCTGGCGGCGATCAGCGGTATCGACCCGACGCTGTACGAAAGCGCGCAGATCGACGGCGCGAGCCGTCTGCGGCGCATCTTCAGCATTACGATTCCCTCCATCAAGGGTACGATCGCGGTGTTGCTGATCCTGGGCATAGGCAGCCTGATGGGCGGCGCGAACTTCGAGCAGTCCCTCCTGCTGGGCAATTCCACCAACATCGCGCGCAGCCAGATCATCGAGGTGTACGTGTACAACCAGGGCCTGGTGGCGGGCCGCTATTCCTTCGCCGCCGCGGCCGGGCTGTTCCAGTCCGCCATATCGCTTTTGCTCGTGCTGAGCGCCAACCGGTTCTCCCGGCGCTTCCTGGACGCGTCGCTGTATTAAGGGGGGAATGGAACGTGCTTGAGCATACGAAGAGTCGCAATGCCATCCGGCTGACGGCGGAAGACCGCGTTATCAACACGGTGGTCACGATATTGCTGACGGTAGTGCTGATCGCCACGATTTACCCATTCTACTACGTGCTGATCATGTCCTTCAACGACGGCAACGACGCCATGCGCGGCGGCATCTACCTGTGGCCGCGGGTGTTTACCCTGGACAATTACCAGCAGTTTTTGACCGACGCCAAGTGGATCAAGGCGATCTTCATTTCTCTGTCGCGCACGGTGCTGGGCACCGCGACGGGCGTGCTGTTCACCTGTATGGTCGCCTACGCCCTGTCCTTTGAGGACCTGCGACTGCGCAAGTTCTACTACGGCATCATGCTCACCTGCATGTACTTCAGCGGCGGCCTCGTTCCCTACTATCTGACCCTTCGCGAGGTCGGGCTTTTGAACAATTTCCTGGTTTACATCATCCCGCTGATGTTCAACATCTACTTTATGATTCTGGCGATCTCCTTTTTCCAGGCGATACCCAGGACGCTGTATGAATCCGCCTATCTGGACGGCGCCAACGACTTCGTCATTTATATCAAGGTCGTTTTGCCCCTCTCTCTGCCGCTGATCGCGACGCTCGGGCTGTTCATCGCGGTCAACCAGTGGAACTCGTGGATGGACACCGCCTTTTACTGCACCGGGCAGAAAAACCTGCGAACGCTCGCCTATCTGCTCAGGGACGTGATCGTCTCCAACGAAACGGGCGTGCAGCGCGGGGGCCAGGCCATCAGCGACGTGGCCGCTGGCAAGATGAAGGCCGTCACCTCCCGCTCCATTCAGATGGCCGCGATGATGATCTCCGTGGCGCCGATCATCTGCGTATATCCGTTCGTGCAAAAGTACTTCGTGTCCGGCATCATGCTGGGCGCGGTGAAGGGCTGAGCACGGCCCCGCAACCACGAATTTGGAAGCGGTTGTCGTAATGCCGCTTTTCAAAGGGAAACGCGCAACGCGTTTCAATATTATTCACAAAGGAGAGTGCCTCATCTATGAAAAAGCGGTTTCTCTGTATCCTGATGGCGGCGGTTATGGCGTTGGTTTTCTCCCTCCCGGCGGCGTTGGCCGAAGACCGGGTGACCTGGCCGGAAAACCCGGAAGAAAAAACGCTGACGCTGTTCGCGGACTGCACCTGGCTGCCCTTTGACACGCTGGACGGCATCGTGCCCCAGTGGATCAAGGAACAAACCGGCATCAGCATCGACATGACCAAGGCGACCGACAGCAACCAGATTTCCCTGCTGATCGCCTCCGGCGATCTGCCCGACCTGATCATGACGGACAACCAGAACATTTTCCGGCAGCTGTCGGCTTCCGACATGTGCTACTCCTACACCGACCTGATCGCGCAGTACGTGCCCAACTGGGACGTGCCCGAAGTGGAACAGCGCATGAACGCGTACTACAGCCAGGACGGCAAGTACTACATGCTCAAAAACTACTTCAACACCATCGATCAGATTCTCGCGGCCACGACGCCCGGCCCCAACAACGACCAGTTCCACGTCCGCGGCGACATCTACGAGGCGCTGGGCCGTCCGGAAGCCACCGACGAGGAAGGCTTCATGAACCTGCTGGCTTTGGTGAAGGAAAACTATCCCGACATGGTGCCCCTGGTCTTCCAGGCCCGCAACTATTCGGCCTTCGCCACCATCGTCGGCCTGGACCGCAACATGCCCACCGACGCGGACGGCAACTACGTCCATGAAATGTCCGATCCGAAATTCCGCGACTTCCTGCGGGTGATCAACAACTGCTACCGCGCCGGTTACATCACGGAAGAGAACTTCTCCTTCAGCACCGACGAGCAGCAGATGCAGTTCGTCTCCGACGGCTCCGCGTTTATGATCACCAACTACGCCCAGAACGACGAGAAAGTCTTCTCCGCGCTGGTGCAGCAGACCGACCCGGACGCGTGGTTTGAGCAGCTGCCCCTGATGGACAACTACAACCGCACCATCTCCGTTACCGGCTGGGCCGGATGCTTCATCTCCAAGAACTGCTCCGATCCCGAAGCGGCCATCAGGCTGATCGCCTGGCTCAAGGACGGCGACAACAAGATTTCCTCCCAGATGGGCGTAAAAGGCATCGACTGGTACTACGACGAGGACGGCGTGCTGCAGATGGGCGATCGTTACGTCGAAGCGCAAAACGCCGGCAGTATCGACCGCACCTATACCTACGTTTCCTTCCTGCTGAGCGCCTCGGATTACTTAAGCGAGAGCAGCATCAATTACACCGGCGGCACCGAGCAGGCCCGCGAAATCTACAAGCAGATCCGCGACCGCGCCAACTGGTCCAACGTGGTCGGCATGTGCGAGCCCACCTCCGATTCCGACGAAGGCATCATCAAGAGTCAGCTGACCGACCTGATGACCGAGTACTTCCCCATCGTGTGCATGAGCGAGAGCGACGAGGAATTCGACGCCAACTTCAACAAGATGATGGAAGAAGCCGACGCCATCGGCATCGATAAGCTCAACACCTACCTGACCAACACCTACAACGACCTCTGCGAGGAATTCGGCACCAAGTAAACGATGGCGAACCGGGCGGTTGCGCCATCAGGCGGGGCTGCCGTACGGGAGCGGACGCTTCCCGTGCGGCAGCCCTTTGAACACAGCACCGGAAACGGGCGGACCGGGGTGGACCAAATGCAGATCAATGATTACGCCGCGCTGGTGCGGCATGCCATGATCCCTTTCCAGTGGGAAGTGCTCAACGACCGGGTGGAGGGCGCCGAGCCCAGCTACTCCGTCGCCAATTACCGCGCCGCCGCCGCCGGGGCGGGCGAATACCGGGGCACCCTGTGGCAGGACAGCGACCTG
>CAZXJI010000024.1:0-44039 GCA_964640955.1 uncultured Oscillospiraceae bacterium
GTGCCGAACACGGCCTTCAGGTCGCGGCCCCCCAGCGTGTAGTTCGCCGCGCCGGGCGCGGCCCTCTGCAGGGCCGCCTCCACGTTGTTTTCCGCCCCGTAGAATCCACCGGCGTCCGCCAGCGGTATCTGCTCCGCGCCCGTCCACGTGCCGCCGGCGGCGGCGATCAGCAGCCAGTCGCCCGCGGGCGGCTCCATGCCCGGCACGGACGGCGTGTCGCTGTTCCACAGGTAGGTGCTGCCGCCGTGCGACACGTGGTTGTACCGTGCGTAGGACGCCTCCGGGTCGTAGGCCGCGTACACGTTTCGCGCCGCCTCGTGAAGCAGTATCTGCTCGCCCACCGAACCGCCGAAGCTCGGGAAAGGTTCGCCGTCTCTGGCGCCGGATCTGTCTACGGAAAGCAGCACGACGTTGGTCGTAACGCGCTGCAGCACGGTGTCTCCGGCCGCCAGCACGCCGTAAGCGGACAGTTCCCACACGCCGGAGCCCAGGTTGATCCCGGCGTCACCCGGGGTTCTGTCGCCGGTCAGTTGCACCTCGTAGCGCTGATCCGAATTGAGCCGCTCCAGGCAGATGTATTTCGTCAGCCCGTCCCAGTCCGAAGAAAATTCGATGCTGATAACCAGGTAGTTATACGAATCCGCGATAACGCCCGGCACGTCCACGGAGGTCATATCCTGCCCGACCACACGGTATTTCAACACGCTGCGTTCGCTCCTTCCTTATACGAGATAAGCTTCGTAAATGCGCGCTTCCATGATCTGCCCCGCTCCCTGTCCGATCAGCACGTAGTGGCGGCCCGTCAGGGCGCTCACGTCGATGTCCTTCGCCCCGTCCGTCGTGACGACGGTGGTCTGCAGCGTCGTCCACACGGTAACGGAATCCGTGATGTAAACGGTGTAGCGATTGTTGAGGACGTCCCCCACCACGCGCAGGGTATTGCGGCCGGTAAAATCCACGTTCGCGAACACCGCCAGCGCCTGGTTGGCGCCGGAGTTGCCGGTCAGGACGATGTGCAGGTTATCCGCCTCCGGCGTCACGGTGCCCTGGCTCTCACTTTCGGAGTAGACGCCGTTACCGAACGCGCCGTAATCGTAGAGATAGTACCGGCCGCTCACCCACGTGCCTCCGACGTAGCCCCACAGGTCCGTAATCGTCCAGCTCCCGCCGGCATACGTAAGCGCGCGGAGCGGATACACATACAGGCTGCCCCGTCCCGTCAGGTTCACGGGAATCTCGCTGGCGATCCCCGGTACGATCCACACCGCGCCGTCGGCCGCCCCTGCGGGCTGGTCCCGCTGCATGTACACATCCCCCGCGCTACTCGCCGCCACGGCGAGCGTGCCTTCCCGCACACCGGTGGGCAGGGCGGCTTCGTTCGCCACGGCGATCACCTTCAGGCTCGCGGCGCCGCCCCGCCTCAGCATCATCACCTGTGCCATTTATCGCACCACCCTCAAGGCCAGCGTCAGGTCCAGCGCCGGCGCTTCCTCATAGCATGTTACGGTCAGCGCATTTTCCGCCGTATCCATGCGCCCCACGTACCCGTAGGCTTCCAGCTGCGCCTGCGCCGTCGCCGCCGTGTCGCTGAGCACGACGTCTGCCACCGGTATGTCCGAGGCCAGCAGGCCGGAAACGGCCACGGTTTGCGTATACGGCCCGCTGCCGCTCCACCCCGCGGCCGGGAGCGTCGCCGTATACTGCGCGACCGACGCCTTTCCGTTCACGGCCTCCTGGCTGGCCTTGCCGTCCACAAGTGCTTTCAGCGCCTTCCCCTGCGCGGCGGAAAGGGTCTTGTCCGTCGCGTCGCTGGTCAGGACGTTCAGAATGTCGGCGAAGCCCAGCGCAGCAAGGTTCGCCCGCGCCTGGTCCTGCTGCGCCGCCGTCAGCGTCTGTACCGCGTACCGCAGCGCGTCCACGTTGCCCGCATCGATCAGCTTCTGCCACAGCGTGGACAGCGCCAGCGTCTGAGGGATCATGGCCCCGCAGACCGTATCGTCCCCGCGCTCGTCGGTAATGTCGCCCGTCAGCAGTTCCGTCGCACCGACGCGTACGCGCACCTGCGCCAGGCTCAGCTCGTGCACGGTATCCGTGCGGGTGAGTGCCGGCGCTTCCGGCGTAGCCGCCGCCGTGCCGACCAGTTTCATCAGCACAACCGTTCGCGCTTCCAGGTCCAGCCGGAGCACGATCCGGTCGATGCGATCCAGGCTCTCCGTCGTGCTGTGCGTAATCGCATATACGCCGGCGCCGTCGTCGCTGAGCTCGTAGTGATATCCCTGCACGATCGCTTGCCCGTACCCGACCTGCGTGCGCATGGTGGAGCCTTCCGCGGTCACCTTCAGGCACGTGTTGTTCAGCGCGGCAACCCCGTCCAGCGTCAGCGCCCGAAACGCCCTCGCCATATCCACGGCGTCGTAGGCTCTCTCGTCGTCGACCGCGCTGTTGAAAAAGCCGTATTTCTCCTGGGCCATTGTCTTCTCCCTCCCTTATCTGGCGGCGTTTTGACGGCGGGCCACGACCGCCGCCGGCGTGATCGGCGCGCTGCCGAACGCACCCCGAAGCGTTCGTGTGCCGTTTTCGTAAACCTCGGTCATTTCTACGAGCCGGGCGGCCATGCTGCCGGCCGTGCTGCGCACCAGCACCTGGTCCCCCACATCGTAATCGCGTTCGTACCGGCACGCTCCGCTGTCGATCAGGTCTACGGACAGGGTCGTCTGTATCGCCGCGGCGTCGAGTTTCGTCTGCCCGTACAGCTTCAACAGGTCGGCGTCGTCGATGCTGCCGGCTTCGGCCCACAGTTCCCGCCGTTCGGTGCCGGCGGCCTCCCCGCCGACCGACAGGATGAAGCGCTCCTCATCCTCCCCGGCCCCGCCGACGTAGACGGTCGAGGCGCTCCCGGAAGCAGTCTTTTTGTAGTTGGCGTCGGATACGTTGCCGTTCCGCTCGCCGATCAGGCACAGGGCATTCCCCACCGTGCGGTCGGTGCCTTCCCACGCGCTGAAAACGAACTGCTTTGCCGTAAGGTCGGGCAGGATCGTCCACCCGAGTTCGGTCGCTTCCCCGATCGACTGAAACACGGCGTCCAGCTTGTCGAACCGGGCCTGCCAGGGCAGTACCGCCCCGCGGTCCCGGTTCTCCGCCGCCACGAGGCCGGGGAACGCGCGCGCCGTATCCTCGGGGGCGATCATGTTGTTCTGGGCGTAATGCAGGTAGGCCGCCTCGGCGGTTCCCGTGAACCGGTCCCAGCCGAAGTCCTGATACGGGCGCGCGCCGGCGTCCAGCGGCGGAACGCACACCCGCCGTTTCGCCAGTCCTTTCAGCGCGGTTCCCTTCACGGTCAGCTTCGTACGGGTCAGCGTGCCCACATCGGTAACGATGCAGGCCTTGTTCGGATACCCGCTCGGCCATACGATGCACTCCGGCAGCAGGGCAAGCGCGTTGGGCGCCCTGGGATCGACGGTGATCTCCACCGCCCCTGTGCCATAGTAGCTGCGCGTAATGGACAGGCTTTTAAACAGGCCGATCTCCCCCAGCTTGTTAAAGCTGAAGTCCATCACCTGAAGCGTCACGCTCACGGGCTACACCCCCTCGTACGCGGATCGCCACAGCACGCGGATCGTGCTTTGCGTGGACGCGCCGCCGGTGTCGTACACCAGCCGGTTGATCCCCGGCTGCAGGAAGAAGTCCGCGATCGGCGTTTCCAGGCTCAGCTGCCCGAAGGCGCTGCCGGTGTTTCCCTCGCCGTCCGTAAGGGTCGCCTCCAGGCGGGCCGGGTCCGTGTTGATGTACAGGGTGTGCCCCTCGGCGACGGGCCCCGCCAGCGCGATCCGCTTGCCCGTGCTTACGTTGAGCAGCGTGGGCGTTTCGCCCTTGCACCCGATCCACACCTGCACGGGGACGGACACCTGCCCCTTGTTGTTCGCTTCCCGGGAAAAGTCCCGGCTGCCGAAACCGATGGGGAACGAGAACGGCAGCGAAAAGCCGATCCCGGAGTAGCTGAACTCGATTTCGTCCTCCGTCGCCGCGTACAGGTACGGGCTCTCGCATCGGAAGCCGATCTTCATGTCCGGCTGCGCGTTGCCGTACCGTTTGACAGGCTCCAGCCCCCCGTCCGGGATCGCGTACGTCTGCCAGCGGCCGTAGTCGTTTTCATAGATCAGCGTCGCCCTATCGTTCCCGTTCACGGCGCGGTCGGGCGAGAGGATCGCCTGCAGGTTCAGCCGGTACTGGTACAGCTGCGCGCGCGTGTCGCCGTACAGGGTGAAGTAGACGGTCACCGTACGCGCGTTGCGGCGATATCCCGCCGTCGTATCCCCCTGCTGGTACACGCCCCGGATCGTCTCGAAGTCCAGGTCGGGCAGCCCCAGCCCCGTCACCTTCGACAGCACACACGGCGCGCCCTGAAAAACGATCTTCTCGTTCGCCAGGTTGATGTAGGTGATCTTCTGCATGCGTCCTCCTACCCGTTGAGCAGGCTCAGCGCCAGATCCTCGTTCGCCTGCCGGATCTTCCACGCCGTCTGGCTGGGCGTCTCCACAGGCGTGTAGAACTGGTTCGTCTGGTTGATCGTCACGCCGGACGCCGCAAGGGCCGATGCCGCGGCGCCTTCCGAGGCCTGCTGGTAAAACGAGTCGGCGGCGGCCTGTACCTGGGCGGCCAGGTCGTCCTGCGCGGTCTGGATCAGCGCGTTGAGGTTTTCCACGTAGGCGGCGATGTCGCCCACCTTCGACTTGAAGCCTTCGTACAGCTGCTCGCCCAGCGTCTCCCCCGTCGCGTTGTAATCGGGCGCGTAGGCGGCGATCAGGTCGATGATCTCCTGCTGCGAGCTGGACGCCAGCTCTTTTTCAGCCTCGGCTTCCAGCGCCGCCGTCTGCAGGCGCGCTTCGTAGACGGCCTCGATCTCTTCCTGCCGCTGATCCAGCGCGGACAGCTCGGCGTCGGCCCGTTGATTGATCGCCTCAATCTGGGCTTCCAGCGCGGCTTTCTGGTCTTCCCGCTCGTTCTGCGCAAGCCAGGAAGCGTAGCTGTCCTGCGCGGCGGTCAGCTGCTGCTGGAGCTTCGCCCGGTTGTAGGCGTCCTGCTCGTACTCCAGCTGCTGCTGGAGGCTGGCGATCTTTCGCTGTTTCTCGGCGTCGGTCGCCTCCCGATCCTCGGCCTCGGTCAGCGCGTCGATCGCGTCGATCTGCGCCTGTATGGCGGCCACGTTGCTGTCCCGCCAGGTTTCCCAGGCGGAGCGGCTTTCGTCCAGCGCCGCCAGTTCCGTGTCCCGCATGGCCTCGTAGCGGGCTCCCAGCGCGTCCACCACGCCGTTGGCCAGCGTGTCCAGGTCCTCGGCGTCCCGGGCGGCGATGGCCTTCTGCACATCGTAAATGCGCTCTTCCAGGTCGAGGCGCTCCTCGGTGGTAAGCTTGTACCGGGTGGCGTTCTGGTTGATCTCCTGCAGGTATGCCAGCTCCTGCTCCAGCGTTTCCTTGTCGAGCGCCTTGAGGTGCTCGAGGGAAGCGATGGCCTTGTCGTAGGGGGATTCGGTGACGGTCGCAACCGGGGTATTCTTGGATGAGCCGCCGCCACCACCGCCTCCGCCGCCGCCACTTCCGACATCGAATCCCAAAGCTTTCATGAGCAAGCGGAGACCTTCGAGCGCCGCGCGAACAATGCTGATCTTACTCAGGATATCGCTGGCATCAGCAGTCAGCTCGCCGTTCACATCGCTCACGGCATCCAGGTTCATAAACTGCTGGGTCAGCGACGCGAGTTCGTTTTCCATGGACGTGGCCTGCGATTGCAGGTCTTCGCCCATCGCCTTTACGCCTTCGTCCACCCGGGCAATGCTCTCGCTGCTGTTATCCAGCTTGTATCCCAGTGCGGCGGCCGCGGCTTCCATGGCGTTCCATTGCGCCCGCGTGGCTTTCCCCTCGGAGGCGGCCTTTTTATAGGCCTCGGAGGCGTCCTTCCAATCCCTGATGTGGTTGGCCATCGCCGTGCGGGACTTGACCTCGTCGTTCAGGGTATCGACGCTTTTGGCCAGAGCGTCGGCATTTTTCTTTGCCGTCGCCAGTTTTTGTGCGTCAATAGCCGCGAAGAATGCGCTTGCGTCCCGCGCTGCCGCTTCGGAGGGCACCATGGCGTCCAAAGCGTCGGTTACCCGTTCGGATTCGGCGTCCACGTCCTCCCCCGCCTCGCGCAGCGCCTGGGCGATGATCTCCCGCAGCGTGTCGTACGCGCCGCGAACCGTTTCGTAATCCTCCTCCGTCGGGGTGTACCCGTTCAGAATGGCGTCGTGCAGGTCGTCAATCACGCCCAGCGCCTCCTGCGCCTCCGCCGACCCCATAGCGGCGCTGATAGCGTCAGCGTTGAACAGCAGCCCGTACCAGCCCGCGGCGGACTCCGCGGTGCCTTTCAGCTCGACGATCTTTGCGATCACAGCATCCATCTGCGCGAGGATCGCGCCGGCGTCCCCGCCTTCGGCGAGTATCGCCCGATACTGTTCCTGCAGGCCGGTCAGCTGGGTTTCCAGCGCCGCCAGCTCCGGCTCCAGCCCCGCGGCCAGCGTCTTTACGCCGCCGTTGACCAGGTCGAGGTTGTCCGCGCTGTCGTGCAGCGTGTATCCCAGCGCTTCCGCCGCGGCCTGCATCCGCGCAAACGCGGCATTGGCTTCGTGGCTTCCCGTAGCCGCGTTGCGGTAAGCGTCCGAGGCGCTCTGCCATTCCCGGATATGCGCGGCCATTCCCGCCTGGTCGTCCGCGGACTGGTTCAGCTTGTTCAGGCTGGTTGCGAGCGCTTCCGCCTGCGTCCGGGCGTTTTCCAGATCCAGCTGGTTCACCAGCGCCTGGTATTCTTCCCAGCTCTGGGGCACCGCCTCGGGAATGCCCAGCATGGAAAGGATCGCCGTAACGCGGCTGTCCCCGGCTTGCAGGTTGGGGTCGTCATACAGTTCCCGCAGCGCTCCGGTGATCGCTTCCCGCAGCGTATCGTAGCTCTGGGCAACCTCCTCGTATTCGGCCTCGGTCGGCACGTACCCGGCGACGATCTTGTTGTGGAACGCCTCCGCCGCGTCCAGCGCGGCGGACACCTCCGGCCCCCGCACGGCGGTCATCAGGGCGTTTGCGGAATCCAACACAAACGTCTGCAGGGCGTTCTGGTCGGTGTACGCCGAAGGGTCTACGTTGAATGCGGCCGTCAGCACCGCGGCCAGCTCGTCGTTCCAGGTCTGCCCCGCGGCCTTCACCTCGGCGGCGTTTTTGGCCGTCAGGGCGGCGAACCAGGCGACATAATCGTCGCTGTAGGAGGACAGCGTTTCCTGTTGTTTCTCAATGCTCGCGGCCAGCTCTGCGGTAGATGGCCCGCCGGCATCAAAATCGGAACGGTTCTTCGGCTCAAGTGATTCAAGGTATTGTTTCTGCAGATCCGCAAGTTTTTTATACCCCGCAATCGTTTTCTCGGTTGCCACGTTCCCCGCGTCCTCCGCCACGGCGGCCAGCGCCTCGCTGCTCTGCGCGGCCTGCGCCTCCCGGGCGGCCTTGATCGCCTCCGTCAGGCTGTCGTAGCTTCCGGCCAGCCCGAGCACGCTGTTGGACGTAATGCCGTATTCCTCCCGCAGCGCCTGCTGGAGCTGGTACATCCGGTTTTCCTCGTCCAGCGTCCGGTTGCTTTTACCGCTCAGCGTTTCGTATTCGGAGGCCAGCGCTTCCAGCCCAGCGCGCTCTTCTTCCAGGGCGTCCGCGGTTTCCTGATGCTCCTTGCGCAGCGCTTCCGCCGCGGCTTCCGCGTTGGCCTTCGCGTTGATCAGCGCGGTGATCAGGCTGCTGATGCCGTTGATCGCAAAGGTCACCAGCGCCGTCGTGCCGCCGGTGACCAGCCCCTGCAGGATCCCGCTGCCCAGCTTGGAGAGGGTTCCGGAAAAGCTTTCGGCGGCCACCTTGCCCGCGCCGAAGCCCTTGGCCGCGGCTTCGCCCGCTTCCCCGGCCGCGTCGGAAAGCGTATCCAGCTTTTCAACGACCTTCTCGACGGGCTCGCTTACGTCAAACGCCGTCCGCACCGCGGGGGAAACCTGCCCGACCGTATCCTGTATCTTGTCGGCGGCAACCTTCACCGCTTCGGCGGATTGACCCGCCGCGGTCTTGATCGTGTCGCCGAGCTGGGCGACGCGGGCTTCCGCCTCGCCGGTATCGAGCTTCACGTCGAAACCGGCGCCGCCGCCTTCGGCGGTCTGCACCAGCTGCTCGATCTTCACGATCACGGCGTCCATCGTCGCCAGCGCGTCCTCGGCGGAAGCTGAGATCACAATTTGCATTTCGTCAAGCGTCAACGGTCTCGCCTCCTCCGCCCAAAAAGTCCTGCGGGCTTACGCGTTCCGGCCGGTCGTCCCGGCCGCCGTGCAGCAGGTTGTATTCGGTGATGATCGCGTCCAACTCGCCGGGGTAATAGTCCTCCAGCAGTTCCCTTTTACCGACGCCGAGGGTCAGGCCGACCGCGATCAGCCTTTGGACCCAGCGCGCAGGGTCGCGGCGAGCGCCTTGATCGTCTTGCCCGCGTGGCTCGCCGCCCGTGAAAAATTTTCCGCCCCGTTGACCTCCAGCCAGACGTCGATGATTTCCGCCAGCCCGTCCGCGCCGATGCCGGGGTCCGTCAGCAGCTTTTCCTGGGGGATCCCGGTCAGCCCGGCGATCAGCTCCAGCGTCTGCTCGGGCACCAGGGAAAGGCTTTTGAGCATAAGGTCGATCACGCCGTCGCGGTCGATATGCTTCAATTGCTCCAGCA
The DNA here is from genome assembly GCA_964640955.1 of uncultured Oscillospiraceae bacterium. Lineage (GTDB taxonomy): Bacteria > Bacillota > Clostridia > Christensenellales > Aristaeellaceae > CAXXOK01. Next base: position 8,761 of record CAZXJI010000024.1, read on the forward strand.
GCCGTCCCAGATCGCCCTCGGGCAGCAGCCGGGCGACCAGTTCGCGGGGAAACGCCTGTATCTGCTTGAGCGCCTTCAGATAGGCGCCCAGCGCCATCCTTTGGATCGTGTAACCCCTGACGGTTTTTTCCAGGGGCAGCGACATCGCAATGCTGTCCATACGTCGTCCTTTCTCCCGCACGGGGCATTCCTTCGTCCCGTGCGGGATATCATCGGGCTTACGCGCCCGGCTTCGTTTCAGCGGCCGTCAGGAAGGCCGTGCAGGCCGCCGCGTTGCTCGAGTCCTCCTTCAGCTGCATCACAGCCCAGGGCTTCAGCGTCGCCAACTGCGGCTTCTTGAACACCCCGTTGAGGATCACCTCGCAGACGGAGGCGCTGTCGGTCTTCGTGGTGAAGTTGTCGAACTTGATGCCGGTCAGCTCGAACACGCGGTAGTTGAAGTAAAACGGAAGCTTGCTCAGCGTGTCGGCCACCCAGCGCAGGGCGAAGGCTTTTCCGGTGATGCCGAAGTTGCCTTCGAACGTCTCGTTCTCTGCGTCGTACACGCCGAGGCCGAGGGTCTCCAGCTGCGCCAGGGGCACCTCCGCCACGCGGATCTCCACGTCCTCGCCGGACACGTCCCGGATCTGGCCGTAGAGTTCGTCGTCGTAGTACACGTCCTTCTTGCTTTCCTTGACGGTGCGGCTCATCTGCCCGGCATACTGCAGCGCGGCGCCCGCGCCGGTCACGTAGCTGGTCAGGGTATCGGTGGTCACCGGCGCAAGCGCCAGGCCCCGAAAGCCGGTAATCGCACGTTTGGGCATCGTATCATCCTTTCCGAGGCCATTGCCTCAGGCGATTTTCTTGTACCTCGTCGAAAGCTGGCACGTCTCCGCGCCGAACGCTTCCGCCGAGAAGTCCTTCAGGTATCCGAGGGTCGTCATCACACCGTGCACGTCGGCAGCCACAGCGTCGCACTCGGGTGGTGTGGCGCAGAAGATGCGCACGTAATAAACCAGCTCCGTCAGGTATTCGGCGTCGTCGCGGTATGCCGCCGGGGTGCCGGACGCCAGCGCGACCGCCACGCACGGAAGCGCCGCTCCATCCGTCGGCCAGCCGCGCGTGACCCTCGCCACGGAATCCAGCCCGCCCAGCGCGGCCGCGATCCTCTCCGCCTCGTTGACCAGCGCCATCGCGTCACCCTCCCTTCAGCCGGGCGCGAATCGCTTCCCGGATCGCGTTGAGCAGCGGCACGCGGTTCGCCTTGAACGCCGGATACAGGAACGGCCGCGCCGGCTGGCCGTTGGTATGATGGAATCCCTTTTCGTCGTGGTACACCCATCCGTCGGGGCGATAGGTCACCCGGGTGAGCGCGTCGGGCGCGATGCCCGCGTGGGCGGCCTCGCCTTTGGGCCCGGTGCCCATTTCGACGAACCCCGCGTATTCCATCGGCGAGTACAGCTTCGCGCGGAGCGCTCCGTCCTGCATCCCCACTTCTGTCTGGATGCTCCCGCGCAGGGCGCCGGTGTCCACGGGGCAGTTGGCGACCGCGTCCGCCTTCATCTGCTGCATGGCGCTCTCCGTGCCTTGTTTCGCCGCGTCCAGCAGTCCCGGGTTCAGGTTTCGCAGGCGATCCGTCAGTTCATCGGCTCCGTCTATGGATATCGGCATGCTATGCGCCTCGTTTCTCCGGCGGGATGCAGGTCAGTACGGCGTTCCAGTGCCCGCCGCCCGCGGAACGCCACTTCGCCGGCATGTCCTCGATGCGGTAGTCGCACGGCGCGTCCGCGGCGGCCTCCACGCATACGCCCATGCCGACGATGAGCGTTTCGTCCCCGTCGTACAAAAGGCGCAGCTTCTGGCTCATCGCCTGCCCGTAGACCGTGGCGGCCGTATGGCCGCTCAGCGGCTGGATGACCGCGTCGATCACCACGGCTTTTTCGTTGTCGAACCGATAGAGTGCGGCGGCGGGTTCGTAGCGGCTTTCGGCCGGTTTCGGCGGTTTGACGGTCACGGTGCGTTTGTTTTTTTGCATCAGCCGCACGGTTTACCCCACCTTTGCCGTCCGGAGGCGGTCCAGCCGCGCTTTCAGCAGCGGCGGCAGGCCTCCGTACATCGTTGCGCTTACGCCGCCTTCGCTGTGCGCGCTTTCACCCTCCGCGCCCAGCCGGTTGTAGGCCACGGACGCAAGCTCGGTCACAGCCCCGTCCTCCGACGCGGGCAGGTCACGGAGGCCCGTATACGAAAGCGCGAACGTCTGCGCATCCTCGATCAGATCCATAAGCAGCGCGTCCTTCGCGGTGCCGGTTATCCCCAGGCGCCGCTTCAGCTTCGGCAGGAGGCCGGCCGCCGGGGTCATTTCGCGTTACCTTCTTTCGGCTCCGCCGCCTTGGTTCCCGGTTTCGCCGGCTCCTTCTTTTTGGGGAAGGTCAGCCCGATCGTTTTACCCATGCGAATGCTCCTTTCATGAGGAGGGCGGCGCTTTCAAACGCCGCCCTCCGGAATCGTATCCCGGCCGGTCTTATGCGGCCGCGTAGTGCAGGTACACGCCGGCGACCTTGTTCTCGTACACGTCGGCGATGCCCACGTTGCGGTAGCCGAACTTCCAGCCGTCGGCGCTCTGGTTCTGTTCCGGGGTAATCACCTTCGGGGCGAGGTGCTTGGGGAACTGGATCAGGGCGTCCTTGTGCAGGATCAGGAAGTTGATGTCCTTCGCGGCTTCCGCCTTCACGAAGCCGCCCGCCTCCTCGCCGGCGGTCGTGCCGTCCTTCTGGGTGATCGCGGTGTAGAACCGGGTCTGCGGTACCAGCTGGCGCGCCGGGTCGAACACGAAGCGGGCCAGAACCTCGCGGCTCTTGGTGGTGTCCAGGTCCTGCACCAGCCCGTACAGGGTGGGCGTGATGTACAGGTACCGGTTTTCGTAGGGCACCTCGTCCTCGTCCATTTTGCTCGTCGCCGCGCGCAGCGCCGCGATCACCGCCGCGCCGTCCGCCAGCGCCGCGCCGGCGGCCACCTGGCTGATGCCGCTGGTGCCCGCGTAGGTCGCAAACCGGAAGGCGTCCAGTTCGGGGTTAACCCTCGTGCGGATAAACTCGCCCGCCAGGCGCCCGAAGGCCATGCCGGCGGTGTCGATGTTGTCCATGCTGTCGACGTTGAACATGCGGCCGCGGTCAAAGTTGCACTTGACCGTTTCGTTGGTCATCGTCACGTCGCCGGAAACGTACCCGCTGTTGCGGCTGTAGTCCGCAAGGCCCTGCACGCTGAGCTTGGGAATCACGAGCTCGTCGGCGTTGGCGCCCGCCTGCACGAGGTCAGGGTTGCCGTCCAGCATGCTGGTCAGGCTGTTCTGCTTGTAGACCAGGTCGAGGGTGTTGGTGATGTACTGCTTGAAAAGCGCAATCGAATTCGCCATATCATCGTCCCTTTCCGCGGCTCACAGGCCGCGCTTACTTCTTTTCGGGCCGTACGCCGGCCGCCGCGTTCAGCTGCTCCTGCAGCCCGATCTGCGTGCCTGTGCCGGCGGCGGGCGTTTCGCCCTTCATGCGCTGCTCCACGCCTTTTTGCACCGCCGCGCGGAACACCTTTTCCACGCTGTCGATCGACGCGCCGCACTTGTCGGCGTCACCGTAATCGAGCACGTCGGCCAGCTCGGCGGGCAGGCTTCTCTCCCCCAGCGTCTGCAGGGCGGTCGCCCGAAGCTCCCGGCGGTTGATCTCCGCTTCCCGTGCGGCAAGCTTGGTTTCGCGCTCCTGCCGGTCGTGCTCGGCGCGTTGTTCGGCGGTCATGGTCGCCAGCCGCTCGGCTTCCGTCCGGGCGGTCTCCACCGCCTTGTCGGCGCGGGTGCGTTCCCGGGCGATGGTCTTGCGGATGATCTCGTCCACATCGGCCTGCGTGAAAGCTTTGCCGGCTTCCCGCCCCGCGGGCGGCTCCGCTTCCACACCGGCCGCCGCACCAGCCGCAGGCTGTCCGTCCGCCGCGGGCCCTTCGGGCGCGCCGCCATCTCCGTTCGCCGCGCGCCGCAGTTGCAGGGCGCGCAGGTAACACAGGTTATTCATGTCGTATCCCTCCCGTTTTACGCCCGTCGGCTATTCTCCCGCGTTACCCGGCGGGTCGGGGTATGCAAAAGCGGCCGCCCCGCATGGGGTAGCCGCTTGATGCCTGTTCCGTTATGCCGTTAGGTTAACAGATAAACCATTGCTTGCCGGTATTTCTCAAGCCTGGCCTCATCCGCCTCGGTGAGAGGCTTTTTCAACCGGTTTGCGTCCATATTGTGCTTCAAATCCGCAAGCTTCACAACACGGGCCAGATCGTTGCACTTCACCCGTTCCAGATATTGCCGATACGGAGCGCCCTTTGTTTTCGTCAGCGTTCGCACCGCTTCAATCACTTCCGCAGGGAAACCGGCCTGCTCCAGCTGTGCCAGCGTAACCGGCGTATCCTCAAGCACGTCGTGCAGCAACGCGACCGTCTTGGCGATATCGCCGTCCACCTGGGCGGCCACCGCCAACGGATGCTCGATGTATGGCACGCCGCCCTTGTCGACCTGCCCCGCATGAGCCGTTTTCGCCAGTTTCAACGCCCTGCCCGCAAGTGTCGTCATTTCGATAGCGCGACTTTCCTCGCGCTGCGTGCTGCTCTGGTCCTTTTTCTACGTGCAGATGCCGATTTGCGCTTGGTTCTACGGAAAATTACGATCGGTTTGCCGTCGACCATCCCATATACGCTACCGTCTTTTTTAATGACGCCCGCCGAATTATCTTCATCGCCCGCAATCATTTTTTCCGCGGCGTCTTCGCTGATCTCCTCGTACTGGTCGTACAGGTCGCTCTCGTCGTTAAAGTAGAGCAACAGCAAACCGCTGGGTTTCCATCCCTTCTCCGGGATGTATTGCTCATGCCGTGCTTTATCCGTGCGCATGAGCGTCCCTTGGTTTTTCGCATCTGTCAGTCGATAGTACTTCATGACTTCTTCACCTCTGCAATGCCCTCGGGTGTATCGATCTGCTCAGCGTACTCCCACATCGCCGCGGATATTTCCAGCGCTTCCGGCGAAGTAGGGTCATCGACGAGACGCAGTTGCTCATACAGAGCGTGCATCTCCCCGGACTTGATAGCGTAACTCTGGGGTGTGTGGTATTGAACTTCAAATCGGATGCCATCCGGCGTTATCACCGTCGTGTTAATCCCTTTGTATGGCGAATCCTCTTTAAGCCAATAATTCTTCACCTCAACCGTATTATACCCCATTTTCTCAAAGGCCGCAATTGCCGCCCCCACCCGGTCGGCCAGCTCATCGCCGGATGCCGTGTAGGTGTACCGCAAAATATCCGACGCCTGGTAGTCGTAGTGCCCCCGTGCAAACTCCGAAGCCATCTTGCGCAAATACGAGGTCTCGGTTTTGACGCGGTATTCGAATCCCGCGACCGCCATCCCAAGTTCGTCGGCGGTCTTTACCACCGCTTCCGTGACTTTGCCTTCATAGGCGATCACTTGCCTGTATTGCGCTTGTGCCTTGGCCAACTGTTCATGTGTCATTCCCGCAGGCACCTTGATTCCATCCCCCTCCACGCCTCGGGCGAAACGTGTTTGTCCCTCCTGCGCTTCGGTGAATATCGTTATGCAGCAGCGGCAGAAAGGGTGTCTGGGCGGAAGCGTTTCACCGGTCTTTGCTTCTTCGGTCGAGAAATGTTTCCCGTCCATCTCCCCGCAAAGCTTACAGGTACGCCTGTCCAGCGCGGCAACCCATACATAGTTTTTCGCGCCTGCCCGACGCAATTCCTCCAACGCAACCATGTTTTGTATACGGTTCACCTCGGTGCGCACCAGCCGCTCGGCCTGGTAATAGGCGACGTTCATCTTATCGGCGACTTCCGCGGCGATCTTCCGGGGCGACCGCCCGGAGAGAAAGCCGCTCATCACGGTGTCGTCCAGCAGCTGCTTCAGCGCGTCGGCGTTTTTCCATACCCGGGAGGAGTAATCGCCGCCGTTCCACGGCGTACTCATGATCTCCTCAACCGCCGACAGATTGCTTCCCGTCGTATCGACGCCGAAACCGGCGCGCACCGCGTCCGCCCGGACATCCTGCGCAGTGTCCCCGCCGACGGCCGTCAGGGTGGCTTTCGCCTGCTTCTCGACCTCCACGCCGAGGATCGCCGCCTGCGCCTCCACGTGGGCCGCCATGGCCTCCTCCCGGCTGATGCGGTACGCGTATCCCCCGGAGGCCGCGCGCGCCTGCAGGCGCGTTTTGGCCTCTCCCGCGGGCAGCTGCGCGATCTCACCGAGCAGCCGCACGTATTCCTCCCGTTCCGCGGGTTGGGCCAGCAGCCCCTTTGCCTCGTCCTCCGTCAGGTCGTACGCCCTGGCGAAGTTCTGCCCGATGCGCTCGATCGCCTCCTGAATCTCCCGCTGCGCGCGGGCGACCGCTTTGGCGATCACGCTCATGGCGGCGTCCTCGCGCTTCTGCGCGTTCAGCACCCGCTGCACCGCCCGGCGCTCCCAGTACGTCAGCGCCACGCCTTACGCCTCCCCGCCGCTTTGCTCGGTCTGCGGAGGCTTTTCGGCGTCGAACCGTGCGAACGTAGCCTGCTGCCGCTTCATCTCGGCGTCCTTCTGCTTTTGCAGCATGGCCAGCGCGCGCTTCGGATCGTCGATCCACGGGATCAGCGACAGGAGCATTTCGTCGGGCACCTTGCCCTGGAAGTTGCTCACCACCTGCGACAGCTCCAGATTGTTGACCGGCAGCGACCGGCTGAAGGAAATCTGGATCGCCTCCACGTCGAGCATGCCCGCGCCCTTCACCTGCAGGAAGTTCGCCAGGCAGGCCAGGCGCGCGCGCAGGGCTTCCTTGAACCAGCGTTCCTTGATCTTGGTCAGCTGCTCCAGCCCGAAGAGCTTGAACCGCATCGCCACGCCGGAGGTGTCGCCGCTGAACTTCTCGTCGGTCAGGTCGGGCACGAAGCTGAACTTGTGCACGTCGTCGGACAGGCTCTGCCGAAGCAGCTCGTTGCCGCTCTCGGCGTCCGGCTTGGTGATGAACCCGGCGTCCGCCCCCTCCCCGGGCAGAAACAGCGTTCGGGTCTGCCGCAGCCGCTCAGACGGCGTCAGCTCCGGTTCCGCCGGCGCATCCGCGTCGGCCTCGGCATCCGTCTCGGTGGTTTCGGCCGCGGCCTCGTCGGTGCCAAGCGCGCCAACGCCCTTGAGTACCATGATCGCATCGGTGAACTGCTGCTTGTCGTTGAGCCGGTCGCTCTGCAGCGAGTCGTACGCGTCGATCAGCGACAGCACGCGCTCAAAGTCGCCTTTCTCCCGCGCGTTGTTCCAGTATTCGATCATCGGCACCGCGCCGAAATAATGCGCGTCCCGCCTGATCTCCACGGGTGCTTCGGCGCCCGTGCGCTCCATCCGTACGCTCTCTTTGGCGGTGTAGATGATCACCAGTTCTTTGCTCTTTTTCAGGTTCCCGTCGAGCACGTCGCTGCACGCCACGCCGAACAGCGGCTTGTGGGCCACCGTATCGTCGTAGACCACGAAAGAGCGACGCGGGTCGACCTGGGCGACCATCGGGCGGGCCTGTTCGTCCGCGTAGCACAGCTCCACGCCCTTGCCGTACACCGCCGCGTCGACCGCCAGCTCCGCGTCCACGCTGGCCGTGTCGGACCGTTCCAGCGCGTCCTTCAGCCGCTCGAAAGTCTCCGTCTTTTCGTCCAGCGTGTACTTGACAGGCTCCCCCACCAGGTACCCGCTGGTCATGGCGACGATGTATCCCGGAAAGTCGTGCGCCAGCCTGTTGTTGGGCAGGTACTTGAGCCGGAGGCGGCCGTCTATCCGGTGCTGGCCGTCGTAGACGTCAAACAGCCGGTTCAGCCGCTCCGCGCAAAGGTCCTCCTGCTTTTTCAGCAGCGCCAGCAGCAGCGTCGGGCCCGGCGTGCCGTCGGCACGCAGCAGTTTTTCGCTGATTGTAAACACAGTCGCTCCCTATCTCGGCACAACGGCCGTTTTCATCGCGCTGACGCTTTCCATGGCGTAGCGCGTCGCGTCGATCGCGTGGTTGTCCCGGTCGGGGTATCGCGGCAGAAAGTTCCCGGCCTTGTCCCGGTCGTACTCGTAGGCGCTGAACTCCTTGGCCGCGAACGGGCACGCGTCCGGATCGATCACGATCTGCGCAAGGCTCTGCAGCCATTTCATGCCGTGGTCGACGCTGTCCGGGCCTTTCTTCGCGCCGATCACACGCAGGCCCAGGCGGAGCAGCGCCGCGATGCTCCGGGGCTCGGCGCTGTCGCAGGTAACGATGTCGCGGCCGCAGCGCTTGCGGATCTCCGCGGCCAGCGCGTCGGTCAGCAGCCCCGTGCCCGAATACTCCGTAAACAGGTACAGCCGCCGGCGCTTGCGGTCGTACGCGCAGCGGACGTATGTGTCCGGGTCGACCGCGAAGCCGAAGTCCAGCCCGCCGTAAGTGTGCAGTCCCTGCCATTCCTCAGGCACGACACGGCGCAGTATCAGGTTGTCGAACACCTGCCCGCCGGTGCCCGTGACCTCGCCCAGGTACATGTGCCGGTAGGCGCGCTCGTTCGAGTCCTTCAGCGCCTCGGCCTCGGCGATGAACGCGTCGCCCAGCCACGCGCGCGGCATGCTGCGGTAGTCGCTGTGATGCTTCAGCCGCCCCCTGGGCGACTTGAGCGCCTCTTCGTTCACCCAGCTCCGGGCGCTCATCGGCGGGTTGTAGCTGTACAGGGTGAGCGTCGGTTTGCCGGTGCCGCGGAACACGGACGCCTTGATCGTCCGCACTTCCTCCATCCCCACGTACTCGCTCAGTTCCTCCAGCCACAGGTACTTGAAGTACCCCCGGGCCAGCTTCAGGCCTTTGGACTTCTGCGGGTCATCCAGGCCCCGGAAGATGATCCGCTGCCCGGTACGCCGGCAGATCAGCTCCATCGGGCTCACGCGCTGCTGCCAGCACGCCGAAACGCCGAGCTTGTCCAACGCCCACACCATCTGCGCGTATACGCTGTCCCGGAGCGTGTCGCCGACCTTGCGGTACACAATGGCGCTGGCCTCCGGATCGTCGATCAGCCCGCAGACGATCAGCAGGGAGATAAAGCTGCTCTTGCCGCTGCCGCGGCCGCCGTCGCTCCAGAACTCGGTGAAGCGGTCGGCGCGCAGGTCGCGCCAGGCGGCGTAAAACGCCGGCGGCACCAGTTCGGACAAGCGAACGTCATTCACCGGCGCCACCTTCCGGAGGGCTGCCGCGGATATCGTCGATGATGCGCGGAAGGTCGCCGGTCAGCTGCACGGTATCGGTGAACATGTTCAGGTGCCGGCCAAGCAGATCCAGCGCCCTGAGCTTGTCGCACAGCTTCACCTCGCGCTCGGTAAGCGTATCGCCGTCCTTCACCTTCACGCCGGCGAGCACCGCGCGGTCGTCCTCCGTCAGGCCGGCGCGCACCTCGCCGGTGCGGAAGTCGATGATCGCCGTCGGATCGGCGAACGCGATCCGCGCCAGCTCGCGCACCACGCGATCCTGCGTGACGCCGGTGCGGGCGGACCGCGTGGCCATGGCGGCGTCGACCGCGTGCCGAACCTTAAGTTTTGCTAAGAGCTGCGCGCCCTGCTCGGAAGCGGTTCGCGGGCTGTACCCGGCGCGGATGGCCGCCTGCGTGCCATTGAGGTTGATCAGGTATTCCTCCACGAAGCGCTGCTGTCTGGACGTCAGTTTGGCCATCCGTTATTACCTCCCGTGCTCATTTCAACTTTCACCGATTGTTCATAAGCCGGTCACCCCATGGCAACATTGCCCTGTTATGATTTGACCATACCCAATGAGCTACCGCCTGCTCTGAACGGCGGACAAAGCATTCGCCCGGCAAGGGCATAACATACAGGCGAGCCGCAAGGCTCGCCCTTTTCATGTCGGCAACATGGAAAAGCGTTTCGGCCGTTGGACCGAAACGCCTGTTATCCGGCGCAGTCTGCGCCATGCGAGGGGCTGGAATAGCGCCCTGTCTCCCTCGCTTCCGATGATACCAGTATAGCACTGTCAATACTCCCAATTACTCCCCTCTTTTGAGAAAGCCACAGATTACGGATAAGGCGTAGCCATGGCAGCGGAAGATTTCTGTTTTCTCGAAATGCATCACGTTCATAATCTCCTCCCACCCGCACCCGTTGATGTACCGGTACGTCATCAGCGTTTTCTGCCGCTCCTCGGGCAGCCGGTCGATCATGTCCAGCCGTTCCTCCAGCTTGCCGCTGATACGATCGATCACCTTCTGCAGCGCGGCTTCGCAGTCCACGCCGCGGATGGCGTTATCCTCAAACCCGCCGTGCCCGCTGGTACCGGACAGCCGCGTGGCGGTCAGCCGGCTGGTTGCCCGCAGGCTGGCCTCCCGGGTGCGCTCCAGCTCTGAAAGCAGCGCGTCCCGGCGGTTGCGCAGGTCGATGTATTCCAGCAGGTACTTCTTGGCGGGGTTCATTGGCACGCGGTTCTTTTCAGGCATTCGCATCCTCCCCTCCCGTCAGCAGCATTTGCTTTTCCTGAAACACCTGGTACAGCGTTCTGTCCCCCTGCACCACGTAGGGCAGGAAAATTTCATCCAGTGTAACCATCTCGCTTTCGAGGATCGCCATCTGCGCCTCGATCCAGTCTTTCAGGATACGCCACGCCACGCGCTCCGCCTGCTCCCGATCGCACTTTACTTTCTGCCTGTGCAGTACGGCCAAGACCCGGTCTGCTCTCGTCGGCAGTTGGAAGGGCAGCAATCCGGTCGGCGTGTCGATCATGAACGACAGGGATACGATCCGGCCGGCGCCGTCGTAATCCGTGAGAATCTTCCGGGCGCCGTGCCGTACCAGGTTCCCCTGGATCTCACCGATGGTTTTGTACACGTCGATCTTCGTGGTGTAGTTAAGTATCGGCATGATGGTCATCCTTTCCCCACATCGTCTGTGCGAAGCGCACCTGTTCCTCGGCCGCCTCGTGCTCCAGTTCCAGCATCGCTTTTTTCAGGGCCGCGTGCGTCCGCCCGGCGTCCTCGGCGGACAGGTAATCGAACGTCGTTACGTCGGTTTTCCGGTTCACGTGCACCTTTTTCACGCGAATCAGGTTTTTGTTTTCCAGCGCCTTGTACGCCTTGATCTTCGTCGGCGTCAGGGTGCCCGGCGTCCAGACGTCCGTTATCGGAATACTGATGCTCATGCAATCGCCTCCACGCAGATAAAAATGCCCGGCTTCGCGGCCCAGAACTTTTCGACGATCTCCCGGCACACCAGCGCATCGTCCGTCCAGAAGCCGCACTCGGTCATCACGTCCTTGAGCATCTTCTGCAGGTTGTCGGTGTCCGGTTTGGTAATGCGGTATTCGCCATCGCGGTGCCGCCCGGCCACCGGGAAGCACCACTTCACCAGCAGCGCTACGCCGCAGGTGAACGGCGCCGCCGGCATGTACCGACACACGGCCGCAAGCAGCTTCGCCCGCGCCTGGGCAACCTCCGGCGGTTCGTAGAAATGCGGCTTGCCACTCACCACGCACACCTGGTGCATCTGCTGGGTGGTGGTCGGCGGTATCATCGGGCAGAAGAACTGAATATCGATAGGGATGCAGCAGGGGCGTGCTCCGTCGCAATACGAGCACTCGGGTTCTTCCGGGGTTCCCTGATGTTTACAGCAGCGTTTCATCAGATTCATCCTCGCTTTTCGTTGGCGATTTCCGCATTGTTATAGTCATAAGCGACCCAGGTGATCCCGTAGTCGCTTCCGCCCATCGTAAGGCGATCCCCGTATATGGCTACGATGCTTTTCCCTCCCATGACATTCACCACATCAATTACAGCAGCGACCCTATCCATGCCGTACATGACCGGCTTCTTGTCCAACGATGCGATCAGCACAGCCGTTCCGCGTTTTTCATAGAGCTGCTCGTAGGTTAGTGGCTTGTTCATGATCTCCCTCACTTTCATACGCTAAAGTGTCATTTTTCATCCTGTCAAATTTTCTTGTGGGTGGGCTGTCAAAATGGCGTGTCAAAAAAGGGGTATATATATACCCCTTTTTGACACCCTTTTTTGACACCCACTCGGCAGGGTGTCAAGGTGTCAAAATGAGCGTTTTTGACACCTTGACAGGGAACGCTTGTTCTCGTGTCAAGTGTCAAATCATCGTTTTTTGACAGTTTGACACCCCGGGTGTCAGGTGTCAATTCGCAAGTCATTTTCATTTTGACACCTCCTCGCCGTCGTTTTTCCGAATGACTGTGCCCTCATTGCCGCGTTCAAAATCCGGATGCTCGTCCACGTAGTTCTTCAACGTGTTCCGCGTCAGCCCCGTGTAGTCGATTAGCGCGGCCATCGTCACTTCGCCGTTCATGCTCAGCGCCTCGTACGCTTTTTCCAGCGCCTCCCGGCGCTCCCGCTGCTTGGCCGTCCTCCGCTGTGCCGGGCTCTGCTTCTTCTGCTTCTGCTGCCATGCCGGGCCCTCGTCGCCGGTTTTCAGGTCGCCGAGGGAGCCGTTGCCGTCCTGCCGGTGCACCGGGTAATCGAACCACACGTTCATGGGCGGGAACGGCGCAAATTCGCGCAGCGTGCCCTCGATGCGCCAGGCCGTGCGTTGCTGCGCCCTGCGCCGCGCCTCGGCCAGCGCGGGCTGCAGGGCGGCTTCCTGGGCGCGCGTCAGCACGTTCTTGGCGATGTCCCGCAGGGCGGCGGCGCTGCACAGGTCGTCCTGACTGACCTCGTCGCTCCACTGGTCCCCACCGTATTCCTCAAACGCCTTTTCGTATACTTTGCACACGGCGCGGTCGCTCTCGGCCTTGCGCAGCTCCTCGGTCACGTCCAATTCGATCATGTCCAGCATCGCGTCCGGGTCGCGGGCGAATACGCCGCTGCCGCTGGCGCGGTCCATGCTGCGCTTCTGCCCCTGGCTGCCCTTGCTGTGGTGGTGGCAGTAGATCACCGCGCAGTTCAGCTGCGTGCAGACCATGTCGAACTGGTTACAGAACTTCGCCATCTGGTCGGCGCTGTTCTCGTCCCCGGTGATCACCTTGTAGATCGGGTCGATGACGATGGCGATGTATCCTTTCTTCGCAGCCCGGCGGATCAGCTTGGGCGCCAGACTGTCCATCGGCTGGGACAGTCCGCGCAGGTTCCAGATATCGATGTTGCCCAGGTGCGCCGCCGGCACGCCCAGCGCCTCGTACACGTCCCGGAAGCGGTGCAGGCAGCTGGCCCGGTCCAGTTCGAGGTTCACGTACAGCACGCGGCCCTGCGTGCACGGCCAGCCCATCCACCGACCGCCTTCCGCAATCGCGATGCACAGCTCGATCAGCGCAAAGCTCTTGCCCGCCTTGCTGGGCCCCACCAGCAGCATCTTGTGCCCCAGCCGCAGCACGCCCTCGATCAGCGCACGCGCCAGCTCCGGCAGGTGATCCCAGGCGTCGGCCATGCTCTCCGGCTCCGGCAGGTCGTCGCTGCGCGCCTCCACCCATTCCTTCCAGGCGTCCCAGCTCTCCCGGCCGATCTCCCGGGCGACGATGTACTGCCGGTTCCCGCCCCGCGTCACGCCCGGCATCCGGCTGAGCCTGGAGGGGTTGCGGTTCTGCGTGTCGATCTTCAGCCCGTTTTTCGCGCACACCTCGTAGAGGTAGTCCACGCGCCGGCGGTACTCGGCATAGTCCGCCGCGCCAATCTTCACGATGGCGTGCAGGCTCTTCCCGCCGCTGTGCACCAGCATGGCGATGGGCAGCTCCAGCTCGGTCAGCATGGCGTATTGCTGCTCCACGGGCAGGGTGTCGCTTTCCACCAGGGCGTAGCGGTACTCGGTCACGTTTTCGTTTTTCACGCCCTTGCCGTCCAGGGGATTAAAGCGGATCCACGCGCCCGCCTCGGGCCGGTAATCGCCGATCACGCTGCCGACGTCGCCTTTGCATTTGCCGAGCAGCTCGATCAGCTCGCCGGCGGTGCGGTCGTAATGGCCCCGCGTCGGCAGGTAACGCCCGTCTTTCTCCCAGCTCTCGGTCACGAAACCGACGTTCTCGCTGGCCTCAAACAGCGTTTCCAGGTACGTGGTCAGCTCGCGCGCCGGGTCCCACCGCGGCGCGGTCTGCGGCAGTTCGCGCTCCTCCAGCCAGTTGCGGTCCACCACGACGCCTTCCCGGTCGTGCGGCCCGATGGAGCTGTCCCAGTCCAGCGCGTAGCCGGACGGGGGCGGCGTCCAGCCCTGATTGCGGGCATACTGCACCACGGTGCCCATCGTGACCGGTTCGGCCGTGCCGGCAAAGGAACGCCATTTCTTTTCGCACTCGCCCGCGTGGTAGCGCGCCCCGTCACGACGGCTCCACTCGTCCCACTCGGCGGCGGTGTATCCGCCCTCCTTGAGCGCCATGCCCACGTTCACCCACTCCTGGTAGCTGAGGAAAGAGGGGTCGATGGCGGAAAGGAGGTCTGCTATGTCGTAGGTCATAAAAGGTCCTCCATGTGAACTAATCTAAATCCTTTATTGAGCTACAGATCATATGATGTTGAGCCTCTTGACATTTGGGATTATGTGGAATAGTATTGGATTGCATCTTAGGGTCATTGATCCTAGGTATACAGTAGTAGCTCAGCGGATAGAGCTCCCCTCTCAAAAAGGGATGCACGCGGGTTCAAATCCCGCCTACTAAAATCAGGGCATTTGCTCTTAACATAAAGCGCTTGTAGAAAGCGCTATTTTATTACGCCCTATACTCTTCCGGCTTCACGTCGTATGGCACCCGCCAACCGTTCCCCGCGATCCGGTCGATCAGCTTCCGGGCTTCCTCGAACGGCCACGTGCCCACGTGCTGAAAGCCCTTGCCTTCCAGGAACCGGATCTGCTTCGGGGTCGTAAGCCCTTCGTTTCTTCGGACAGCCAGCCTGTCCAATAGCTTGGCGGCCTTGCCGGCGTTGTCGATCTCGTCAGGCAGGATGCCCAGCTTCTCCAGCGTGGCCTTCTGCTTGTCGCTGGCCGGGGCCATCTCCCAGCCGAACGCAGGCGTGTACCCGCTCAGGTCCTCGGCCTGGATGCTCATTTCAAACTGCAGCGGATCCACCAGCTTGCGTTTGCGGTGCTTCATCTCGGAAAGCGCCTTGGCAAGCGCTTCCTCGCGCTGGGCCACCACGTCGCTTTGCGCCTTCTCCTCAGCCGCTTCCAGGTCTACGGCGCACCCCAGGTCGGCTTCCAGATTCAGGGTCATCTGCTGGGCGACTTCCTCGTTCTCGGCGATCAGCGCCGCCGGGTGGCACAGCTCGTGCCGCTCCGTGTTCCACAGGAAATCGAGCAGCAGCAGGTTCTCCTTGCCGGGAAACAGCCGTGTGCCGCGCCCCACCATCTGCACATACAGGCTGCGGATCTTCGTGGGGCGCAGCACCACGATGCAGTCTACGCTCGGGCAATCCCAGCCCTCGGTCAGCAGCATGGAGTTGCACAGCACGTTCGTCTCGCCCCGATCGAAAGCTGAAAGCACCGCCTCCCGGTCGCGGCTCTCGCCGTTAACTTCCGCCGCGCGAAAGCCGTGCTTTTCCAACAGGTAGCGTATTTTCTGGCTGGTGGCAATCAACGGCAGGAACACCACCGTCTTGCGGTTCATGCACACCTTCGCCATCTCTTCGGCGATCTGCTCCAGATACGGGTCCAGCGCCGTGCCCAGCCCGTTTGCGGCGTAGTCTCCCGCGCTCATGGCCACCCCGCTGATGTCCAGCCGAAGCGGAATCGTCATCGCCTGGATCGGGCACAGATACCCTTCCCGGACGGCCCGCGGCAGGGTGTACTCGTACGCCAGCGTTTCAAACACGGCGCCGAGGTTCTTCATGTCCCCGCGATCCGGCGTGGCGGTTACGCCCAGCACCCGCGCGTCGCCGAAGTGATCCAGAATGCGCCGGTAGCTGTCGGCCAGCACGTGGTGCGCCTCGTCCACCACGATCAGGTTGAAGTAATCCGCCGGGAAGCGGTTCAGCCGCTTTTCCCGCATCAGGCTCTGCACGCTGCCGACCACGACGCGATACCAGCGGCTTTCGCTGTCCAGGCAGCTCTGCTCGGCCTTCTCGGTGGCACACTGCAGTCCGGTGGCCTGCGCCAGCTTATCCGCCGCCTGGTCCAACAGCTCGCCGCGGTGCGCCAGCACCAGCACGCGCTCGCCGCGACGCACGTGTTCCTCGATCACCTTGGCGAAGATGATCGTTTTCCCGCCGCCGGTCACCAGCACCAGCAACGTCCGCCGTACGCCGTCGGCCCATTGCTTCAGAATGGCGGTTTTCGCCTCTTCCTGATAGGGCCTGAGCGTCATGGGCTTTACCGCTGCCGGCCGGTCGGGGGTCAGCAGGCTCAACTGTGTCATGGTCTTTCCTTTCGTCTGCCTTCTTCCCGGTGGCTTAGGCTTGTCAGCCGCCGCGCCCGGGCGCCCGGATCAGGGTGAGCTTGGTAGCAGCACGGTCAGTCACGCTTACGTTCGGCGTGCTGCCTGATCCGGGCGGTTCCGGCGATCATGGTTTTTTAGAAGCTGCCGGCGGTAAAACCGCCCTGCGGCTGGGCGGTGGGCACAGCCATCTGCGCGGCGTCGTACTCGTAGAACTTGGCAATATCATTGCTTTCGTTTTCATTGCCACTCCTGCTGGTCCACTGCCGAACGGTTACCTTACAGCGGCCTCGCGCGCCCACCACCTTCTGCCAGTTCATCCTCAGCTGTTCGCCGTGCTTCCGCTGCCCGATGGCCGCGAAGAACGAGCACAGCATCCCCTCGGTGATGGAGTGCAGAAACAGGTTGTGCGTGAGCGTCGTTTTGTGCTGCCCGTCGGTCAGCTCCAGCTTCAGCTCCGCCTTGGGGCAGGGCGGCAGCTTCTCGCTGCCGTTGTGCCGCCCGCGGGAGAAACCCGTGACCGTAAACCAGTAATCCCCCGCGGGAACCAGTTCGAAGGTCGAATCGTGCTCGATGGTGTCGTCCCAGCCGAATTCGCGTCCCAGATCATTGGTGTTTGCCATAGCGTATAGCCTCTCTTTCGTCCGATCTTAAAACGGAGTGTCTTCGCGGTTCGCGAGGATCATGGCCTCCACCTGAGGCCACGCGCCGATCAGCACGCCCCGCACGAACGCGGGGTCGTAGTTGGCGATCGGGGTGCCGCTGGGGTAATAGCCCTTCTGCGTCACCGCGTACATGATCTCCTTGGGCTGCACGTCGACCCGTTTCATCAGGTCGATCAGCGCCCTGGGGAGGTCGCCATTATCCGCTGTCGGCGCTTCGGCGGGAGCCTCGGCGGCCGGGGCGGTTTCCCGCTGCAGGGCTTCCACCGCCGCGACGGTTTCCGCCGCGGGAGCAGCAACCGCCGGGGTAACGGTGGGTTCTCCGGGCTCGAAGATCCGCGCGATCGCGCCGTAGTCCATGGGCAGCTCCTCCGGCAGTTCGTGGCGGTTCTTAGCGTCCCAGCTGGGCGTGTGTGCGGTGTACATCACCCGTTCGCCGCCCTGGGCCTTGTTCTTGCCCTTGGCCGCGCCGTTGCCGTCCACGTTGACCACGATGGTCCGGTAGTTGAGAAACAGCAGCAGGTCGCACCATTCCTTGAGCATGTCGGCCACCTGCGCCCCGGTTTTCTTGCTCAGCTTCAACTCGTAGCGGTCGTAGCTGCCCAGTTCGTCCGGCTGCTCAAACTTGCGCAGCTGGGCGTGCGCCGTCACCACCACGTGGATCCCGCGGTCGATCAGGTCGCTGAGCAGGTTGAGCAGCTTCCCGAACTCCTCGTACACGTACACGTAGCCCTTGCCGTAGCCGAAGCTCTCGATGCCCTTCTGGTCGTGCACGTCGCACACGTGCTGGATGCACAGGCGCTCAGCCCAGTCGGCCGTGTCCAGCACGAAGGTTTTGCACAGGCCGGGGGTCGCGGCGATCTCCTGTACAATGGAAAGCAGCATCGGCCAGCTGGTGGGCGTCGGGGTGCGGGCGACGTTTTGCTCGTGGCTGCCGCCCTCTGTGTCGCAGAACAGCGGATCGGGGAAATGTGACGCGAAGGTCGTCTTACCGATGCCCTCGGGGCCGTACAGCACCACCTTCTGCGCCCGGTTGATTTTTCCGCGTGTGATTTGCATGGTTTAGAAAACTCCTTCCTGAAACGTTCGCGTCCGCTCACTTTGGGGCAGGGATTGCGATCCCCTCCCCAACCTTCCCCCGGGGAAAGGGGCCGATTCGCCGGTTTCCTCTTGCGGCTCTTCCAGCGCGCCTTCTACGTAGCCGTCCGAAATGACGATGCTGCACTCCCCGCCGGTGCTCACCCGCGTGGCGATCGCCTGCAGCCCCTCCTTTTCAAGCCAGCCCCCAAACTCCCGCAGCGTATCGATGTCCATCTGCTCCAGCTTGTCCAGCAGCACGAACTCGCACTGCGGGTTCAGCCTGCGCACGATGGCAGTGGCCACGCGCAGCTGGTCGCTGCCGCTCATGCCGTCCCACCGGCAGCCCCTATACATCAGCTCCCCGTCCTGCACGGTCAGTTCCGGCAGCGGCAGGTCGGCGCCGGCCAGCAGGCTGGTTTTTTGCGTTCGCACCTTGTCCAGCTCGACGGTCAGGGTGTTGTACTGGTCGCTGTAGGCTCTGGCGTCATCCTCGGCCTTGTCCTTGTCCAGGTTGGCGCGCACCTTGCGGTTGATCTCGTCGATCCGGACGATGCTCTGCTCCAGCTCGGCGGTGCTTTCGTCATGCAGGTCGAGCGCAGACTTGCGGGCCGTTTCGAGGTCGGCATTATTACCTGCGATTTTAGCCTGCAGATCGATCATCATCTGGGCGAGCCGTGCGCCCTCCTGTTCCAGATAGGCAAGGTTTTGCCGTTTGCTCTGGTTCTCGCCGTTGCGGGCGAGGATATCCTGCTGCTGGCGGATCAGGTCACCGGCGCTCACCGGCTCGCGGGGCGCATCCGGGAAATAGGGCTGCTCTTTAGCGTATTTCTCCTTCTGGTCGGCGATCTGCCCGATGGCGCGGCGCCGGTTGTACAGGTCGGTTTCCTGCCGGTCGAGCGCCTCCAGCTGATCCTCCACGCCGATGATGCGCAGGAGCGTGGCGCCCTTTTCCTTTCCGCTGGACTGCATGAAGCGCGGCAGGTCGAGCGCCAGCTGCTCCACAAAGCCGTTGAGCAGCTGCTGGCCGCTCTTCTGTCCGGACGGGTCGACCACCTTCAGGTCGCTGTTTTTGCCCTTGCGCTCCACCACCAGCCCGTTGTTCATCACAATGCGGATGTTCGGCGGCAGCGTGCTGCCCTCGCGCTGCGGGTCGCTGGGCCGGAAGCGTTCGCCGCCCAGTGCCCAGGCGATGGCGTCCAGCACGCTGGTCTTTCCCTGCCCGTTCTTCCCGCCGATCACCGTCAGGCCGTTTGGGGCGGGCACGAGCTTCACCGCTTTCACGCGCTTGACGTTCTCGATTTCCAGCTGATTGATCTTCATGGTCAGGTTTTCTCCTTCCCGGTTTCCTCAATGGTCACGGTGACGCCCTTTTGCGGGTCGATGCCCGCGGCGTCCACCCGGGATTTCTTCAGGTACAGGGTGATGAAGTCCGGCTTTTCGCCGGCCTCGAAGCGATAGCAGGTCTTGGTTTCCGTCTTGTAGGCGAAGTCGATTTTCAGCATTTGCGTTTGCTCCTTTCCTGTGGTAGAATATGGGTGAATCTTGTGGTGTGGTTATCACGGTTCATCGGCGGGCTCGCGGTGCAACGCGGGCTCGCTTTTTAGCATGCCTTGCCACCGTGTCGATACGACCGGGTCAGGTTGTATTGATGCTTGATCCGGATCGCAGCATCCATATCGATACCGGCGTGGCCGCAATAGTCGAGAATGCGGATGATCGCGTCGGCCAGTTCAATGGCGATGCCTTCCGGCTTGTCCGACTGCGCAGAGCATCCGCCGTCCGGTGTGATAGCCTTACTCCCGCAGGTGTTGTTGTTTCGAGCGTCCTCCTCGATGCACACACCACCCATACGACAAGGGTAATACAGCATCGGGCGGCCGTTGCGGTATTCCTCCAGGGCTTCGGAAAGCTCGCTGTGCACCAGCGCGATGATCTCGGGGAAGCTGCGGGTATCGTCCCACCAGCCGTGATTTACGGCATTCAGGTGGATCTCCTTCGACCACGTACTTAAGGTGCGGGGCCGATCCAATTGGGCGTCATTCATTCTTTTGCACCTCCTGAGGGATAGATTCGGCGTCGAGGTGGGAGCCTAACAGGATGCAGGCTTGTCGCCCAATCTGACGAGACACATCTGGGAACGCGGTGGTAACCCACGCTACAAGTGCGTTTTCTTCCTCCTTAAGCTGCTTTTTCAGGTCTTTCATGTCGTTCTTCATCGGCAGCATCGCAATCTCAAGGGCTGCGATCTTGTCCTTTGTATCCAGATATTGCTGTTGCACCGGGTGCAAAACTCTGTTGTTCATTCCTTCACCTCCAGATACTGCTCGTCCACGTACCCGTCCCCAACATACGCCCAGCCGTTCACACGGCATCGTACCGTCACGGTGTCCCCGTCGCTCAGCCAGCGGACCAGCTTGCCGTCCGGGGTCTTGCGCACCCGCACCCGGCCGTCGGATACCACCGTGCAGATTTCGGGCGTACCGCCCGGCGGGGTGCTGCTCAGGTAGTCGAGGCTGCACCAAACGAAGCCGCATTCGCCGCCGGCGACCTTCGCCCAGGAGCCGCTCACCGCGTACACGTCCACCGTGTCCCCGGCCTGAAAGCGGGCCTCCACGCGGCTATGGGCGTCGGGTTTCAGGCGGCCGTTGAGCCAGCTTCCGTCCGCTACCGTCACGTAGAGCTGCGTCGGGCTGTCTTCCGCCTGGGCGGCGTCCAGAAACGCCAGCGTGATCAGGGCACCGGCCAGCAGCAGGAGCAGCACCGTCAGGATCCGGTCGAGCCCCGGCAGGCGCCGCTGGGTCTGCCAGTCCACCGGTATCTTCAGCGGCGGCAGCACCGGCGCGTCCTTCACGTGCACCTGCCGGATCGACAGCTCGTTCAGCATCCGGCTCACGCGGCGGCGTTCACGCGTCCTGTCCAGCATTTGCGTTCACCTCCTCGATGTAGGCTTCCAGGTCCGCTATCACGCTCTCCCGGTTGGCGTCCGGCGCAACCCCGCCGATCACGCAGCCGTTGAAGAACGCGCGATACCGGATGCGGTTCACACGGTCGTCGCAATGCACCCACTCGGCGCGCACCTGATAACGGGGATCGGCCTCCAGCTCGTAAACCTGCGCCTGCTTGTTAACGCCCATCGGTTGCCAGTTCACTCGGTTGCCCTCCTTCCTCTTTGCGTTCCCACGGAACGCCGAAAGCGTTCAGCAGCATTTCAGCCATCACCCGCCCGAACACTTCCGCATCGACGTCCATGTACTCGCCGCCGACCTTTACCAGCTCTCCATCCACAAGGGAGTACCTTGCGCTGACGGGGATATGAAGTATCTCAGCCATTGCCGTCACCCCGTCACACAAGCCTTTGCAGGCTGTTGATCAGCGCCGAGAGCGCTTCCTTGCACTCCTTGGCGTAGGCCGCGCGCAGTTCGGGGTCGTCGATGCGGCCGTCCAGGCCGTCGCGTTCGATGCGATCCTGCAGCACCGCGACATCGGCAATTTCATGCCGGATGCGCAGCAGGGACGCGGGCAGGTCCAGCGACGGGCTGTTGATGTAGCGCCGGCGGTAGCTCTCGTAATTGCTGAGCATCCAGCCGTGCCACATCATGGGGTCGTCCAGGGCGATCGCCAGCCGGTCCACCTCGTCGGGATGCGGCTGGCTCTCGCCGGTTTCCCAGCGTTCGATCGTGCTTTCACTCACGTGCAGCTCCGCCGCGAGCTTCCAGCGGGGGATTTTTCGCGTTTCGCGGGCAATTTTCAGGTCGATGTTCGTGTATTCCGCCATGTTGTGGTCACCGTCCTTAAGGTAAAATAGGATTGTGGAAGGGGGTTACGAGGCGGCGGGCCGGTTGCCGCATACCAGCTCGTCAATCGTGCAGTGAAGCGTTTGCGCAAGCGAAGCCAGCGTGTCGGCGCGGGGGCTGGGGATAATGCCCAGTTCAATGCGCGCGATCGTTGCCCGGCCGATGCCGCTCTTGTCCGCCAGCTGCTGCTGGGTCAGGCGGGCGGCTTTCCGGAGAGGCTTGAGGTTCATTCGTTCACCTTCTTTCGTGGAAGCATTTGTGATACAATGGAATTTGTTAGAATATGGGTTCGAAAGGAGGGAGTGAGTATATGAAGCGTTACTTCGCAAATCTGCTTGGTACTTGGGTTGATATTACCGATGCCGCGACTGTCGGGAAAAACCAACCTGCAGCGGTTTGGTTTGAGGAGCATTTAAAATCTCCGATGGATTTCGACTACATCAACGTTCAGTACGAAGGGAAGAACTATCGAATCCATACGTCGATGATTCAGGTCGTCACAACCGACTAAAGGGCTTCCATTTTGATGGCCGGTATCAGTTCCTGTGCGGCAGGCAGTTCAAGGCGGTCTGTCGCGCAGGAGAATTCCTTATCGATCGCCTCCTTAACGCGACGCCATTCGATGTACTTCAAACCTGCAACGGCTTTTGCGATTGCCTCAACCTTTTCAGGCGTCATCCACTCACCTCCCTTCATGGCGATGTCTCTTGTTGTCACTTGGTAGCGTTGTCGTAGAATAGCTAAGGAGATTGTGTATGTCACGCGTAGTAGAAAAACAACGGTTAGTCCATTGTTACAAGCTTGGTTGTAGGTTCAATGTATGGGAAACATATTCCGAAATCGGCGATACCGGAATGGCAGAACTGTCCGTTACGCTTTGCCCGGTAATGGCTCGGGGTCAGGGGTATGATCGCTACCGGTGCGATGGTCGTTCAGAGTGGGGTTTGCCTTGTCTGTACGCTCGGGGACAGGCGGAAAAACCTGTTCCTGTTCCAGAAAGCGAAACGCCTTCCGGACGATTTGGTCGTTAATGCTCGCGGGTGCCGAGGTACAAAGCATGCGCATGCAGCAGCGCGGGCAATTATCCTCATCGGGGACGTTTTCGCAAAACGCTTTTAGTCTTTGAAAAAACTCGACTACTGCATTTTCTCCAGCGGTGTCTATCACTTGCACTTCCTTCCCTCCCTTCGTGGCGATGTTTCTTGTTTACAGAATATGGTGTGGTTGTTATTGGATCGGAGTAAGCGATAAATACTCGTCGGGGAAAAAGGATAAACACCGGTAGTTCTTTGCAAAATACTGCTTTTCATAGAGCCAGTCGTTTAGCTCGATTTTCTTCGATGTAATCGCCGCGTCCTCGACCGGGTCGTTTGCAATGTGGGCTTCGATATAGGCTTTTTGCGCTCTGAAAGCATTGATATAGACGCCTTTAGAAATAGGGGCGATGAGAATGATGAGGCCCAGTACGCTAGCAGTCAACGCGCAACTAATCATCATTGTCGACGGCCAGATTGCGCAGGTGTAACGGGAACGACAGTACGCGATAATTCCGACGGCCAAGCCCAGAAGCGAAATTCCGAACAAGATGTACCACAGCATGTTATCGAACCTTTCCTTTCGTGTTGCAGGTTGCTAATCAGAAATCAAGGAGTGCTTTGTATGCTGAGCATTCAAGACATCGAGTACATCCGAACACTGCAATCGCTTGCTAACGAAAAAGGCTATGTAAGCTTCGCCATTCACGACATTGACCGTTCACGTATCCATGCGTTGGATAAGGCAGAGTATGTTCAGGCCCTACTGGGGGGAGTTTTGCTTTTACCAAAGGGCGTAGACGCGGTGTCAGCCTTTGACCAGCGTGAGCACGAGCAGCACCGCAAGAATGCCGAAAATACCGCCAAAGAGAAACAGCAGCAGACGGAGCTGCGAATAAACGAGAGGAAGAACCGTCGCCACGATTATCTTGTAGCCGCATTCGGCGCTGTCGTCGGGGCGTTGGTAACGCTGTTCGCTGAGCATTTTGACGAGATAGTCGCTTTCGTGAAACAGCTGTCTTAGCACTTCCTTCCCTCCCTTCGTGGCGATGTCTCTTGTTTGCTCTGTCAAGACACATTCCAATTAGTGTAGTGTCTTAAATGACACGTTTATATTATTACACTTATGATACGATGTCAAGCGTTATTGTGTCATTTTCGCCCTTTAATTTGTGGCGACCTCTGATATAATTTGTATCACAATCGATACGACGGCTTTTGGAGAGGATACTATGGAAGAGAAGTTCAGCGATATCTTATGGCGGCTTAGAAAAAAGAAAGGCTTTACCCAAGATGAGTTGGCTGAAGCCGCCGGACTTTCTCGCGCATCAATAGCTAGGTATGAGGCGGGAGTACAGGGCCCCACAACGGGAGCGGCGACTAAAATTGCAAATGCCTTAGGTGTATCCGTTGATTACCTGCTGGGCAATGAAGACCCCGCCGCTCAAGCCGTTTCCGACGATGATATCAAATTCGCGCTCTTCGGAGCGGATCCGCACAACATAACCGATGCTCAGTTCGAGGAGGTCAAGCGCTTCGCCCAGTTCCTCATGGAACGCGAAACGAAAAAGAAGCATGACAAATGATGCCCTGCTGGGGTTCGCCGAATCCCGGGGTTATGACATTTTCTACCGCCGTCTGGAAGGAACCAAAGCGATCACCATCGAGCGCGCCGGTTGCCATATCGCGCTTGCCCTGAACCTGGAACAACACGAAGAAAAAGAAACGCTGGCCCACGAACTGGGACACTGCGAATACGGCGGGACATATAATCGGTGTTCACCGTTTGATGTGAAAGCAAAGGCCGAATACCGGGCGGATAAATGGGCTTATGCGAAGCTTGTCCCCGTCCGGAGGCTTAAATCAGCCATTCGCAGGGGGATATGCACGCCCTGGGAACTGGCGGAACTGTTTGACGTGGATTGCAAATACATGGTTGAAGTAGTAGAGTTTTATAAAAGAGTCGGGCAAATCTGAAAGAAGGAATTAAAGTGAAAGCAAAAACTCAAGCCTGTATTATCGCGGTAATACTCTGTCTTTGTATGCTACCCCCCATCACGGCACTCGGTGCGACAAATAATGATTATTACAATGCGTCTATACGTGAATGGATAACGTATCAGCCAATCTCTATGATGTTTATTACCCTTCCTGACACCTCACCAGACGGCTTGCACTATCTCTGGGATATCCCCTTTGGAATCAGCGCTGAGGAGCTGATCACTCAAGCAAAAGAAAAGGCTAATATAAATGTCGTCGTTACATCATTTCCGGAAGCTGATGGAAGCGCAGGGCGTGCGCATTTAGCTGTCGATGATATTGACGTCGTTTTCCTTTTTGGCTATCCTATTGTGTATTCTTACTTTGGCGTTCTCAAAGACGTTCAATCCGTCGGGCTTGGTGCAAACAGCACAACCGGTTCGTCCAGTCTCTTATATGAATACGCAAGCTTGCTGGTGCTAGGCGGCAGTATTAACGCTTCGTCCGAAGATATCGTTGCTTGTGCCCGCGCTATGTATGAGGGTATTTCAAGCGAGTATGGTACGCCCACGGAATTCAATTTTATCAAGAATAAAGAAGAACAAACCCTTGTCGGGGCAGATGGAAGCGTTGACTTTAAGGAAATGGTTGAATTAGGCAGAGATGATATCGAATCGCTTTATAGTACAACCTTTTTAACTGTTTGCTGGGGTAATGTAAAACTATATGTTGATTTTGGCGGGCGTACGGTTTCCGTATCGTTTTACCCTGACTTGATATAATCTGGTGATCTACAGTGAAAGTTAAGACACGCGCCAACGGCATCGGGACCGCCTTCAAACGCGGCCGTACATGGATGGGTGGTGATCTGCAGTGAGAGCTGTCATCTACGCTCGATATTCCAGCGACAAGCAAACCGAAGACAGCATCGAGGCCCAATTGCGCGCCTGCAACGATTATGCCGCCGCGAAAGGCTACTCCGTCGTCGGCGTTTATAAGGATGAGGCCATCAGCGGCAAAGGCTCCAAAACAGCAAGCCGCACGCAGTATCAGAAGATGCTCAGGGACTGCGACAAGGACCTGTTCGACGTTATCCTCGTTCATAAATACGACCGCATCGCCCGCAGCATGGCCGAGCATATTAACCTGGCCACGCGTTTGCAGGCGAAAGGCATCGACCTCATTGCCACCGCGCAGGACTTCGGCAGCAGCAACGAAGCGAAGATCATGCGCTCGCTCATGTGGGCCCTGTCGGAATACTATATCGATAACCTTTCGGACGAAGTGAAAAAAGGCCACAAGGAAAACGCTCTCAAAGGACTGCATAACGGCGGTTACGCCCCGTTTGGCTACAATGTGGTCGATAAGCAATACGTAATAAACGACCTGGAAGCAGGTTATGTTCAGCGCATCTTTCAGTGCGCCGCCAACCGGGAGGGCTTCGTCGATATCCTCGCGGAGATGGAGCGCGCGGGCATTCGCGGCAAGCGGGGCAAGCCCATTCGCTATACGCAGATTTACGAGATGCTTCGCAATGAAAAATATACCGGCGTTTACGTCTACAGTCAGAGGATGGGCAACACCCGGGAGCAGCGCCGGCAAAAACCCGACGCCATCCGCCTCGAAAACGCGTTGCCTGCGATTATCGATCGGCCGTTATTCTTGGAGGTGCAGAAGATCATGAGCGAACGGAAACAGGTTGGCAACAAAGCGGACTACCTTTGCAGCGGTCTGGTCTACTGCGGCGAGTGCGGAGCCAAAATGCACGGGTTCTCGCCCATCCGGAAAGGCCATCGGTATCATTACTACTACTGTTCCAAAAAGTGCGGTGCTCCCGTGATGCCCATGGAGACCGTCGACGATGCCGCCCTGCGTTATCTTCACGATCTGTTATCCGATGCCAATCAGCAGCGCATATCCGACGCGCTCCAGGCGTATCAGAAAATCACCCGCAACGAACTGGAGCATTTCAACGACGCCATCAAGCACGAGGTGGCCGAAAAGCAAAAGCAATACGACGCTTACATGGATAACCTGGCTTCCGGCGCGCTCCCGCGCGAAGTGATCGCCGACATCGGCAAGAAGATGCAGGCCCTGAAGGACGAAATGGCCGCGCTGGAAGAAACCCCTCCGCCACACGATTTTACCGCCGACCAGATCAAGGCCTGGCTTACGGCCCTGAAAGCCGCGCCCGATGCGAAGGCCGTTCACCTGCTGGTGGATCGCATAGAAGTCTATACAAAAACAGACATCCGCGTTTTCAGCACGCTGACGTCTGTTTTAGGTGAAACTGGTCGAGGTGACAGGATTTGAACCTGCGACCTTTTGGTCCCGAAGGCAAAAACTCTAGCGTTTGCTATCCGGATCAATCCGATCACGTGGTTGCTTGACTGGATTTATTCCGATAGTAAAGCGCAATTGATTGTTGCTTGTGGTTGGCAAAACCGGCGACGAGAATCATCTACATTCATTGTCACTCAACGCCCAACGCTTTAAATACCGCATCCTCCGCACTGCTATAAAAAATCAGATTGAAACAACCGATCAAATCTGGCGGTACCGTGCCAAGATCGGCCGCCGAGGTTATTGGCAGCAGTACCTTCTTCGCACCGCTATCGAGGCATACCTTATACTGCTCCCCAGAAAAGCGACCAAAAACTTGCGGGGATAAGTTATAATGGGAGACATGAATAAGCGAACACAGTACAGTGCGGAATACAAAGCGGGGATTGTCATACGGGCCCTGCGGGAGGAGGAGACGGTCGGGGAGATCGCCTCAAAAGAGGGGCTGAACCCGGTGATGATCAGCCGGTGGAAGGCGGAGTTTCTGGAGCGAGCGAAGATGGTGTTTGACCGCGCGCCGACGCAGGCGGAGAAGGAACTCGCCGAAGAGAAGGAGCGGCGGGCCATGCTGGAGCGGAAAGTCGGTCAGCTCACGATAGAGAATGACTGGCTCAAAAAAAAATCTGAGGAAGTTGCCCTGCGATACCCGGAAGGGTTTGGTCGAAAAAGATGAGGGCGGGTGCATGTCCGTCCGGCGTCAAACGGAGGCACTGGATGTGCCGCGCGGGAGCCTGTATCCGCGTCTGTGCAAGGGCGTCTCCGAAGAGGAGCTGGAGCTAATGCGGCTGATCGACCGGCATCATACGGACGAGCCGACCTGGGGATACCGGATGATCACGAGTCATCTGCGGGACAGACACGCGCTCGTGGTAAACCGCAAGCGGGTGCGGCGGCTGATGCGGGAGATGGGGATCTACGCGATCTATCCCAAGCCCAACCTGAGCAAGCGGTATCACGCGCAGTATGTGCGGCCGTATCTGTTGCGAAACCTGGCGATCACGCGTCCGGATCAGGTGTGGGGCGTGGACATCACCTACATCCCGCTGGGGCACAGCTTCGTGTATTTATTCGTCATTCTGGATTGGTACAGCCGGTACGTAGTGGACTATGAGCTGTCGACGACGCTGGACAAGGGTTTTGTACTCGCCTGCCTCAAGCGGGCGCTCAGGAGGCGTAGACCGGAGATCATCAATAGCGACCAGGGAAGCCATTTTACCAATTCAGAGTATCTGAACCTGCTGGAAGAGGCCGGGGTGCGGGTCTCCATGGATGGCAAGGGGCAGTGCCTGGACAATGTTCGGACGGAGCGGTTCTTCCGGACGCTGAAGTACGACCGGGTATACATCAATGAATACGAGACGCCTCGGGAGATCCGGCACATGCTTCGCTCGTACATCCCGCACTACAACACGGTCCGGCCGCACTCGTCCGTAGGAAACGTGCCACCTGCGAAGCTGTACGAACGGGAAAAAGAACGCAGCGCATGATTCCCGCTTCGCCCTTGACCCGCCCGTCCGCGCGCGCAGTCACAGCCGTGCCGAGGACCGACGGAAACAGCAGGGTCATACGGCCGGTCCTCGGCTGCCAAGTGTACCGCGCGCGGAGCGGCCGCCTCAAGGGTACCCTTCGGCGAAGCGTCCGCGACGTCCTGCGCAAGACCGGGCGCGGAACCTCAGACCTCAAGAAACATCATTCCGGCTCACGCCGGGGGAAAGGGGATAACTTAGCCCTGAAAAAAATTGGTCTTGACTTTGGGGGGCACTATAAACAGTAGACTGATAATTGGGATCTTCCATCTGGCTCTGAAAGATTTCAGAGAATCTATCGAATGGCAGAGCCCTGTTTTCCATTTCACAAACCAGAGAATAAACCGCCATGCAATCATCAAGCGTGCCGTTTCTGATCATTGCTCCGCCTCCTGAAATCTGTGATTGCAGGTTCAAATGCTGGCTTAAAACACCATCTCTCCGGGTCTAAAGCCCTCCGGCAGTTCCTCTTCCTCCAGAAACTCAAAGCTTTTATCGCGAAGTATCGGCAGGAAGACCTCATACGGCACCCTCGAAAACTCGCAGGCGTAGTTGCTGGCGCCAAACCACCCGCCCTCTTTGCCGCGCAGGTTCAAGCCTCTTGCGAACTTCGTGTGGTTTGAGCAGTCGTGTACGACAAGATCCCAGTTTTCGTCGACCGCGATCTTCATGAGTTTCAAGGTCAGTTCTCTGCTCCAGACCGGGGAGATGTAGCCGTGCCTGGAGATATACATGTTCTCGCCAAAGTAATTGCCGATGTTGTTCATGTTCAGGTGCAGTTCCGCGCAGTTGATAAAGTCCAGACCGGTTGCGAGGATCGCATCTTTCTTTTTCATGATCGCATCGAAAAGCTCCGGCGCCATCGGGGATTCGACGCCCACGCGCGGTATGTGCTTTTTTGCGAGTCCAATGTTCCGTATCACCCTGTCCGAGCAGTTGGACGCTCCAAGATTGAAGCGTATCTCATCGAGACCCGCGTCACCCAGCGCCCTCAGCGTCTCCTCTGTGGCCAGGGTTCCGTTCGTGTACAGGTGCTGGTGCACACCGGCGGCGTGGAACTTTCGGATGACAGGGTAGTATTTTTCGATTTCGATGAAAGGTTCCAGATATACATAGGCGACGCCCGTGGGCTTTTCCTGGATGGAAAGCAGCAGGTCAATGTCTTTGTCATAGAACTTTGTGCCGCCGATCTCCCACATGCCTTCCCCGATGGGTGGAATGTCGCCGATTACGCCGTAGTCATAGCAGAACTTGCACTCGAGATTGCACTTGTTGGTCTTTCTGATGGCGCTAAGCCCGGTGCCAAACAGGCAGGAAACGCAGCCCTTGGGGAACTTCTTCTCATCTCCGACATAATAAGTCCTGTTTTTTAGCGTTTTCAGGTTTTTGATTTCAGACATGAGCATTTCGCGCCGGTGATCGACCGCCGCCTCGATCTGCGCATAGGTGGCATATATGATTTCCTGCTGCCGCGCCTGAATCTCCTCGTCCTCCGGCAGTTCCGCAAAGAACTCAAACCACGTCAGCGCATCCGCCTTGGAAATTCGCATGTAAGATCCTCCTGTTATGACTCTTAAAGGTTTAACTCAGTCCGCCAAGGCGTGCATCCCAAGCATAGCCCGACGTGTCGATACATTGTCATCTGGGGCCATTATAACGCAGACCCGCATTGAGAAACAAGTGTCATAAAAAAGCGCCGCTTTCGCGGCGCACAGTATGTATCAAATGTGTGGCGTATAATCCCTCCGCGCTTCCCGCGTATCAGGCGCTGTCCTTCTTGGCGTACTGCTGTATGAAATCGTGCAGCTTCTTCTCCGCCATCGGCGGGCCGATCAGGAAGCCCTGGCCTTTGCAGAAGCCCAGGTGCTCGAAGAATTCAAACTGGTCTCCGTTTTCGATGCCTTTGGCGCAGACAGTCATGTTGAGCGTGTCGGCAAGGTGCGCGATGGACACGAGAATCCGAACCATCTTGTCGTCGTCGGGGACGCTCGATGAAAAGCATCTGGCAAGCTTGATGCCGTCAAATGGAAGCCGGGAGAGCAGGTAGAGATTGTTGGTGCCGATACCGAAATTGTCATAGAGAAGCTTTGCACCCATGTCGGGTCTGTCCCAAATTTTGTGTAAAGTCCAAAGCTGGGGGTAGGAACCTTGTAGAGGGAGGGCGGAGCAAGCTCCTGCTTGCTCGCCCTTGAATGCATCGTAGCGCAAACCGGGCGGCCTGTCAAGGGCGGCGCGCAGCGCCGTTCAATTCACCCTTGACGGGGGGACCGGTTTGCGCTTCCCCGTCGCCCCTAGCCGGGGAGTCGATCGGCGAAGAAGATCTCGAGCTGGGAGTGGATGACACCCCAATCCTGCCGCCGTCCGATCCACTTTTTCGTGATGTCCATCGTCGCCAGATACAGCATCTTCAGAAGGCTGTCGTCCGTGGGAAAAACGCCCTTGGACTTGGTGACCTTCCGAAGTTGCCGGTTGAATCCCTCGATCGTGTTGGTCGTGTAGATGATCCTCCGGATCTCGGCGGGGTACTTGAAATACGTGCTCAAACCCGCCCAGTTGGCGCGCCAGGACTTTTCGATCTTCGGGTATTTCTTGCCCCAGATTTCGTTGAACCGGTCGAGCTCGGCAAGCGCGGTCGCCTCGTCCACCGCGGCGTAAACGCGCTTCAGATCCGCCATCAGTGCCTTGATATCCTTGTACGAGACGAACTGCGTGGTGTTGCGGATCTGGTGAATGACGCACTTCTGCACCTCCGTCCGGGGGTAGGCCGCCTCAATTGCCGCAGGGAACCCGGTCAGACCGTCTACACAGGCGATGAGAATGTCCTCTACCCCGCGATTTTTCAGGTTATTCAGCACGGTCAGCCAGAACTTCGCGCTCTCGTTCTCCCCGATGTACATGCCCAGCACGTCCCGGCGTCCCTGCATGTCGAGCCCCAGGACCAGATACACCGCCTTTTTCACGATCTGCCCTTCCGAACGGACGTGGAAGTGCACGGCATCCATGTACACCACCGCGTAGATTTCCTGAAGCGGTCGCGACTGCCATTCCTTGACCACGGGGAGGATCTTGTCCGTGATCCGGCTGATCGTGCTGTCCGATACCGAAAGGCCATAAATCTCCCGAATATGCGCCTCGATATCCGCGGTCGTCATCCCCTTGGCGTACATCGACAGGATCTTCTCTTCGATGTCGCCGCTGAGGGTGGTCTGCTGTTTCTTGATCAGTTCCGGCTCAAACTCGCCCTTCCGATCCCGCGGAACCTGAATCTCAACGTCCCCGTAGCTCGTCTTGAGCGTCTTTTCACTGTGACCGTTTCGGCTGTTGTCCGTCTCTTTGTTCCGGTAATCGTACTTCGAGTAGCCCAGTTGCTCGTCCAGCTCGCCTTCCAGTCCCTGATCCACAAAACCGCCTATCATTTCCCGAAAGAGTTCCTGGATATCCTCCATGGACTGGATTCCCGCGCCCGCCATGAGCGTGCCGAGCTGTTTCCGAAACGCCGCCCGTTCCGGTGTGATTTTCCGTTTCCCCATTCTCCTAACCTCCATGCTGTTTTATTCTACCACAGCTTCGAGGTTTACACAAAATGAGGGACGGTCTCCCCATGTCCTTCAGCGCGATGAGGTTCTCAATCCCCTTCGCGTTCAGTTGTTCCACTTCGGTCAGTTCGAGCTCCAGGTTTCGCGGCGCAAGGCCGTTCCGGTTCAGTTCCTCTGTTGTTACATCGGCAAAATCGGGGCTGTTGATCGAATGCGGCCAGAAGTTGATGGCGACGACCAGGTCACAGCCGACCTGATCGATCAGCCTGCGGATCATCCCAAACGCACTCTTCATGAACCAGTTGCTGAAGACTTTGCTCGTCTGCCTATCCTCCGCGGTCTTTCGGACGTATCCGTAGCCCGGCTCCGTCTCCCCGCCGGGAAGGTGGAGGACCTCCGCAAAGACTTCGTAAGTGTTGCAGGTATTCTTGCCAAACGTCCATTTGGGTTGTCCGTACAACTCAAACGCCCCGTCCTCAATCAATGCCCGCAGCTTTTCCTGTGTCAGGTTCATGCCCATCCCTCCATCTCTCAGTCAGTCGCAGCGCCGCCTCCTCAATCATTTCCTCCGCCATTATTTTACATTATGTTTACCCTTCGGTCAATAGGACGCTCCAGCAGGAACGCATCGGCCGGTTTACCGACTTTCAGGGTTTACCTGCCCGCCGCGATCTTTACGTTGTCAAGGTGCTGCTTCACATAGGACTGCGAAACGTTTTCTCCGTGGTTTTTGCTGTTGTGGAGATAGAGGTCAAAGTGGCCGTCCACGCCGTTTGTGACCGTGTCGTAGGAATGGGGCATGCCGGAGAGCGAAGCCGCGAAGTTGATGCCCTTGTGGAACACGACCACCGGGCGGGGCGTCCAGGTCCATTCGGGGAACAGCTTCTTAAGCTTTGTGGTTTCTTCCGACGTGACCGGCTCGACGTCCGCGTGGTTCATGCCGCCCATCATCTTAAAGCGTATCTGAAGCCCGGTCGCAACGTCCGTCACGGTGAACACATCGTTCCGCTTGATGAGGTATTTTCCATCCAGGAACCAGTCCACGAGTTTCCCCACCTGCTTGGCGGACGAACTTTCGCCCGGCGACACTGCGTAATTTCGCGGCGCGTAGCCGTTGATGGCGATCTTCTGGCCCGCGTTTAGCCACTCGCCCGAATCCATGTAGTTGTACTGCATGATCTTCGAAATAGTCGTTCCGAATTTCTTGGCGATGCTGGTCAACGTATCGCCGGCTTTGACGGTGTAGGTGACGGACGGCCAGTCCTTCACGACTTTGGAACCGGTTGAAGATGACGCCCCGGCGGTCGACCCGGACGATGACCCGGAAGAGACGGAACCCGCGGACGCGGAAGGGATGTACAGCACCTGATCCGGATAGATGGTATCGCTCTTCAGGTTGTTTCGGCTTTTGATCTTTGCGACGGTCGTCGAATGCCTTGCGGCGATCGAGGAAAGGGTGTCGCCTTTCTTCACAACATATTTGGTGTCGGGTGAGATGACCAGCTTCTGCCCTACGTAGATGGTATCGCTTTTAAGCGCGTTGTACTGTTTGATCTGCTCCACCGTCACGCCGTATGTTTTGGCGATTTTCGACAGCCAGTCTCCGGCCTTCACCGTATGTGTGACGGCCGCCGACGCCTGCGCGCTCAGCGCAAAATAAAGTATTAGCACAGCGGCAATCGTGGAAAGTGCCTTTCTTGCCTTCATCGTCGTCCCTCCAGTTATTACTTTTTTGTGTCACTTGTTACATAATACATCATTTTACATGATAAGGTACAATAAGTTTCGCAAACTGGGGACAGCGGGTTCTAAGAATAGAGAGGACAAAGCTGCAGCCGTTTGGTAGAATCAAGCTACCACACAAAACTCACCAAGGAGGCTGCAGCTTTGTCCGAGAAGATTATACACCTGAACGAGGGTGCGATAAAGAGCGAGTTGAAAGAACTTGTTCGAAGCAGCGTGGAAGAGACGCTGAACGAGCTGTTGGACCAGGAAGCGCAGGCGCTGACGGGTGCGGCGCGGTACGAGCGGACGGAGAACCGACAGGGGTACCGGTCGGGTCATTATGAGCGGGAGCTTTTGACCAGTTCAGGGGAGGTAACGCTGAAGATGCCGAAGCTGAAGGGCGTGACGTTCGAGACAGCGATCATCGAGCGGTACCGGCGGCGGGAAAGCTCGGTGGAGGAAGCGCTGATCGAGATGTATCTGGCCGGAGTGTCGGTACGACGGGTGGAAGACGTGACCGAGGCGTTGTGGGGAACGCGGGTATCGGCAGGGACGGTCAGTGAGCTGAACAAGAAGGTGTATGTCCACATCGAGCAGTGGCGGTCAAGGCCGCTGTCCGGCAGCTACCCGTATGTGTACCTGGACGGCATCTACTTGAAGCGGAATTGGGGCGGCGAGTACGAGAACGTATCGGTGCTGGTGGCGCTGGCGGTGAACGAAGACGGGTACCGGGAGGTCATCGGAGCCAGCGAAGGCATGAAGGAGGACAAGGAAAGCTGGCTTTCGTTCCTCCGAAGTCTGAAGGCGCGCGGCCTTCAGGGCGTCCGGCTGTTCGTTGGGGATAAATGCTTGGGACTGAGTGAAGCGGTCAACGAGGTATTCCCAGATGCGAAGTGCCAGCGCTGCGTGGTGCATTTCTACCGGAACGTGTTCTCCGCTACACCCCATGCCAGGATGACCGAGGTCGCCGCCATGCTCAAAGCGATTCACGCTCAGGAGAGCAAGGAAGCCGCTCGCGAAAAGGCCCAGACGGTCGTCCGGAAGTTACAGGAACTGAAGCTGAAGGAGGCGGCAAAGAAGGTGGAAATCGGTATCGAAGAAACCCTCGTCTACATGGATTTCCCCTACGCCCATTGGCAGAAGATCCGCACCAACAACGTCATTGAACGCCTGAACCGGGAGATCCGACGCAGAACCAGAGTCGTCGGCGCCTTCCCGGACGGCAACTCCGCCCTGATGCTGGTCTGCGCCAGGCTCCGCC
>CAZXJI010000025.1:0-2831 GCA_964640955.1 uncultured Oscillospiraceae bacterium
CTATTGCGGTACGGCCGGACGACTATCCTGTACTCCGGAGAGAAATTCTGCGCCCTTTTGACGAGCGCAAGCCCGAAGGTTCCCAAAGGGCGAGCGGAAAGCCCTTTGGTCGCACCCGCAGGTGCGATCCCCCCCCAGGATTCCAAAGGGTTGGTTAACCCCCTTTGGCCGCGCCTTTGGCGCGGAACCTTTTTACTTTTGGTATTGGTATTTATCGATACACTATGGTATAATCGATTTTGATAGCCTCCCTGAGGAGCGGTTATCGTATTCGCAAGCCATGCAAACGGGTTTCGGAGGGCTACGCGTCCTTTGAGCGCAAGGAGGACAAAGGTTTGAAAAAATCACAGCGCGGCATGATGGGCTATGTGGTGCTCATCGCCGCATTCATTTTGATCGCCGTGGTACTCAACGGCGGCTTCGGCCAGACGGTCGACCGCCGCATCGAGTATCCGCAATTGCTTACGGCGATCGAAAACGATCAGGTCGAAGCGGTCGCCATCCGCGGCACGTCGCTGGTCGGCATTTACAAAAACTCTACGACCGCCGCGTCCGATTTTCCGGAGCGCAACTACGACTTTGAGACGACCATCGGCAGCGATTTTATCGACACGGTGCGGCAGATTACCGCCACGCAGACCGGCAAGGCCTACGACGAGGTTGGCGTGACGGATTTCAGCTTTACGGTGCAGTACCGCGCGCCCGTGGTGACGCCGTGGTATTACGAGTTCCTGCCCTTCATCATCATCATCGTGATTTCGATGGGGCTGTGGTACTTCCTCATCGCGCGCCAGGGCGGCGGCAACAGCAAGGTTATGAACTTCGGCAAATCCCACGCCCGCATGAGCGACCCCTCCAAGAACAAGGTCACCTTCAAGGACGTGGCCGGCGCCAAGGAGGAAAAGGAAGAACTGCAGGAAATGGTCGATTTCCTCAAAAACCCCAAAGCCTACACCGACATGGGCGCGCGCATCCCCAAGGGCGTGCTGCTGGTGGGCCCTCCGGGCACCGGTAAAACGCTGCTGGCCAAGGCCGTGGCGGGCGAAGCCAACGCGCCTTTCTTCTCCATCAGCGGTTCGGACTTCGTGGAGATGTTCGTGGGCGTCGGCGCCAGCCGCGTGCGCGACCTGTTCGACCAGGCCAAGAAAGCCGCTCCGGCCATCGTGTTCATCGACGAGATCGACGCGGTGGGCCGCCACCGCGGCGCGGGCCTCGGCGGCGGACACGACGAACGCGAGCAGACCCTGAACCAGTTGCTGGTGGAAATGGACGGCTTCTCGATCAACGAGGGCGTCATCGTCATGGCGGCCACCAACCGCCGCGATATACTGGATCCCGCGCTTCTCAGGCCCGGCCGGTTCGACCGCCAGGTGACGGTCAACTATCCCGATCTGGAGGGCCGCGTGGAAATTCTGAAGGTGCACAGCCGCGGCAAGCCCCTGGGACCGGACGTGGACTTCGAGAACGTCGCCAAGCGCATGCCCTTCTCCACCGGCGCGGATCTGGAAAACGTCATGAACGAGGCCGCCATCCTCGCCGTACGCGAGAAGAACAAGAAAATCAGCCAGCAAAACCTCGTGGACGCCATCAGCCGCGTGCAGATGGGCCCGGAAAAAAAGAGCCACAAGGTCACCCCGCGCGACCGCCACACCGTGGCCTACCACGAGGCCGGGCACGCCGTAGTCGCCGATATTCTGCCGGAGTGCGACGACGTGCACCTGGTGACCATCGTGCCCCGCGGGCAGGCCGGCGGCTACACGCTCAGCCTTCCCGCCGAGGAGAACGACAATTTGAGCAAAACCGCGCTGCTGGGCATGATCACCATGGCGCTGGGCGGCCATGCCGCCGAAAAGGTGGCGCTGGACGACCTGTACACCGGCTCCTCCAGCGACCTCAAGCGCGCCACCGAGCTGGCCCGCCGGATGGTGACGCAGTTCGGCATGAGCGAGCTGGGCACCGTGTACCTTTCCAGCGACCAGGAGGTATTCGTGGGCATGGAGTTCGGCCAGAGCCGCGAGTACAGCGAGCGCAGCGCCGCCGCCATCGACGCGGAGGTCAAGCGCATCGTGGACGAGTGCTACGTGCGCGCGCAGAACATCCTGACCGAGCACAAAAAGCAGCTGACCGACGTCGCCGAGGCGCTTCTGGAGCGCGATACCCTGAGTCGCAAGGAGTTCGAAGCCGTCATGAACGGCGAGGCGCTCCCCGCGGAGCCCGTGAAGCCCGCGCCCAAGCCCGAGGAAGCGCCCAAGGAGATTCCCACGCCCACCTCTACCTTCCGTCCGGCGATGGAGGGCCCCTCCTCCGTGGACGACGGCAACCCCTTTATCGATCCGTGATCCCGGTCGACCTGCATGTGCACAGCCGTTACAGCGACGGCTTGCTCTCGCCCGCCGCGCTGTGCGCGCTGGCCCTGCAAAGGCGCGTGGAAACCCTCGCGCTGTGCGACCACGATACGACCGACGGCCTCGCCCCCATGGCGCAGGCCGCGGTGGCCTGTAACCGCGCGGGCACACGCCTTACGGTTTTCCCGGCCATCGAACTGAGCACTGGAAACGACGGGCATACGCA
Source organism: uncultured Oscillospiraceae bacterium (assembly GCA_964640955.1). GTDB lineage: Bacteria > Bacillota > Clostridia > Christensenellales > Aristaeellaceae > CAXXOK01. The sequence continues at coordinate 2,572 of CAZXJI010000025.1, forward strand.
CGTGCTGGGGTACGGGATCGACGCCGGTTACGAACCCCTGCAGACGGTGATCGCCGCCCTGCGCGCAAAACGCCAGATCCGCGGCCTTCAAATGCTCGAAGCGCTGCGCGGGCTGGGCGTCGATCTGCCCGCGGATGCGCTTCCGGGCGCCGATACGCCCGCGCGGATCAGCGCGCGGGCGCCCCCACGTCGCCCGCGCGCTGATCCGCGCGGGCGTGGTCCATACCGTGGAGGAAGCCTTCGACCGCTACCTGGACGAA
>CAZXJI010000025.1:2931-43334 GCA_964640955.1 uncultured Oscillospiraceae bacterium
CGGGCGTGGTCCATACCGTGGAGGAAGCCTTCGACCGCTACCTGGACGAAGGCCGACCCGCCTACGTGCCGCTTACGCACATCGCCGCGGCGGATGCCGTAGCGCTGTTGTCGGCCGCCGGGGCCGTGCCGGTGCTGGCGCATCCCGCCCGCCTCCGGCTGGCGCCCCAGGCGCTGGAAGCGCTGATCCTGTCGCTGATGGAACGCGGGCTGCGGGGCGTGGAGGTCTATCATCCGTCGGCTTCGCGCCGCGACATCCGCACGCTTTGCGGCATCGCGAAGCGCAACGGCCTGCTGGTGACCGGCGGCAGCGATTTTCACGGCGATCGCGGCTCGCGCACGGAACTTGGCGAAACGCCGGGCGGCTGGCGCAGCTGGAAAGCCGATACCGCGGCGCTCGCCGCGGCCATGGCCGAGCGCCGCGCCTCCGCCGCCCCGGCCTGACGTCCGGGCGCGACGTATACAGGCCCGCTTTCCCGGCCGCATCCGTTGTTTTATCCTCTGCTAAAGGAGTCGTCCTATGTACACTCAGGGCTACCAACCGCCTCCCCAGCCTACGCCGTCGTCCCGCCGTTCGACCGCGAAGCGCACCGCGCCCGCGGGCAAGCGTACGCCGCCGCCCGATCCCCGGCGCGCGCCCCGGAAGAAGAAGCACGGTTTTGGCTGGCAGCTGTTTAAGCTGCTGCTGGTACTCGCCCTGCTGGCCGCCGCGGTCGGCGGCATCTATGTCTGGAAAACGCAATCGGACGTGCGCCCCTATACCTCCGTGTTCCTGGACAACGTATCGGTGGACGGCATCGACCTGTCCGGGATGACGTGGGATGAAGGCAATCAGGCCGTTTATCAGCAGATCAGCGACAAGCTCGGCTCCTGGTACGTGCGGCTGAAAAACGAAGCCGGAGAATACAAGGACATCACCGCCCAGACCCTGGGCATCAGCCGCGATCCCACCGAGGCGCTGGAAGCCGCATGGGCCGTGGGCCACGAAACCAGCGCCGTGAGCCGCAAAACCATTTTCGAGCTGAAGGACGAAATCGACGCCGCCAAGCAGACGACGCACGAGTTTTCCAGCGTCGAGGAGAGCGGGGATACCTCCGCCATCGACGGTATTCTGGATACCCTGGCCAAGGCTGCCTACGTGGCTCCGCAGGACGCGAAGCTGATCTCCTTTAATCCCGACGACACCACCACGCCCTTCACCTTCCAAAACGAGGTCGTCGGCAAGCAGCTGGACGTGGACGCGCTGCGCGCGCAGATTTTATCCATGGTGGAAACCTTCACCACCGGCGAAGTGCTGGTGCAACCGGCGGACATTCAGCCCAGCGTGACGGTCGCCGACCTGCAGAAGCAGTACAGCCTGCGCTTCCGCGCCGTGACGCCCATCGACAGCCATTCCACCGACTCCCGCAACGAGAACATCCGCGTCGCCTTCTCCCGCATCAACGGTATGGTGCTCAACGACGGCAGCAAGTTCTCCTTCAATACGGTGGTTGGCAAGCGCACGCTGGCCAACGGCTTTTACCAGGCGTACGAATACAGTTACGGCGAGCTGGTGCCCGGCTGGGGCGGCGGCGTGTGCCAGGCCAGCACCACGGTCTACCTGGCGGCGGTGCAGGCGGGTATGACGATCGTGGATCACACGGCGCACTCCACGCCCGTGTCCTACACCAGCATGGGCATGGACGCGACGGTCAGCGACACCCGCGGCCACGAGGTGGATTTCGTTTTCCGCAACAAGTCCGGCGGCAAAATCTACCTGATGGCGCACGTGATTACCGATCCCTCCAACAAGAAGCGCCTTTTGTGCGAGGTGCGCATATACGGTTTGGATTTGGGCACCACCAGCTACAAGCTGGAAACCGAGACCGTCGAGACCCTCGCCAAGCCCACCGAACCGGAATACGTTGAGGATACCGAGGCTAAATACGTCACCTACACCGACGAGGAGAAGACGGTCATCCAGGCCAGCGAGGGCTACGTCGTGGACACCTATCTGTGCACCTACGTCGACGGCGTGCAGACCTCGCGCGTCAAAATCGCCCGCAGCACCTACAAGAACCGCGCCGCGCGCATCTACGTGGGCGTGACGCCCCGAACCTCCGAATAGGACAAAACGCAGGGCCGCCATGAACGACAGCAAGAAGCGCCGGCAATCGCCGGCGCTTCTATTGTTGCTTCTAATACCTACTCTTCTTCCTCGGGGGCCGGTTTCTTCGGCTCCTTCTCCCACAGGCTGTACTGGTCGGCGTTCTTGAGCGCCGAAAGCATGGTCTCCTGCAAATGGGGGTAGCGCCTGGCCAGCTCGGTCAGCAGCTCCTTCATTTCCTGGCGCTTGGTGTGGCCGTTGGCGGGGCAGGGGTTGACCAGCACCGGCAGCTCCAGCTTGCGCTGCATGTGGATGACTTCCTTCTCGGGCATGTAGACCATCGGACGGATCACGGTGATGCCGGTGCGGCTCATGTAGCTTTTCGGGTGGAAGGTGTGTATGCGCCCCTCGTAGATCAGGCTCATCAGGAACGTTTCCAGCACGTCCTCGCGGTGGTGGCCCAGCGCGAGTTTGTTGCAGCCCATGTCACGGCTCATGTCGCAGAGCATCGCGCGGCGCATTTTGGCGCAAAGCGGGCAGGGGCTGCGGTCGTGCCGCATTTCGAAGAGAATCTGATACAGGTCGGTGTAGCGCACCGTAACGGGCACGTTCAGCTCCGCGCAGAACGCCTCTATCGCGCTCGTGTCCGGCGGGGTCGGCCCCGACGTGAGCATAATGGCCTGCATCGTAAAGTCGTCCCTGCGGACGCGGCGGTACATTGAAAGCGCGTAGAGCATCAGCAGGCTGTCCTTGCCGCCGCTCACCCCCACGGCGACGCGATCGCCGGGGTCGATCAGTCCGAAATCCTGATCGGCGCGGCGCAAACGGCCCAGAGTCGTTTTCATGCTTCTTTCCCCACCTTCCGCACGCCGGGTTTTCCGGTTTCGCGCCGCCCGTTATGCGAACGGCTCCCGGGCAAAAACCGGCCCCGCGGCCCTCCCCGGCATACGGTCAGGCCGGGGCGAACCGCGGGGCGCGAAGCATCACGCCTGGTTTCAGGCTTTGCCGCTGCAGCCCAGAACGTTGATGATCTTGTGGCGCACCATGTCGCGAATGCCGTCGCGCGCGTCGGTCAGGTACTGCCGCGGGTCGAAATGGTCGGGATGCTCGGCCATATGCTTGCGAATCTCGCCGGTGAAGGCCAGCCGCAGGTCGCTGTCGATGTTGATCTTGCACACCGCCATGCCGGCGGCCTTGCGCAGCATCGCCTCAGGCACGCCCTGCGCGCCGGGCATATTGCCGCCGAAGCGGTTGATCATCTCCACGTACTCGGGAATCACGCTGCTGGCCCCGTGCAGGACGATCGGGTAGCCGGGCAGGCGGCGGCCGACTTCCTCCAGAATGTCGAAGCGCAGCTTCGGCTCGCCCTTGAACTTGTACGCGCCGTGACTGGTGCCGATGGCAATGGCGAGGCTGTCGCAGCCGGTGCGGCTGACGAACTCCTCCACCTCGTCGGGATGGGTGTAGGAGCTGTCCTCGGCGGAGACCTTCACGTCATCCTCCACGCCGGCCAGCCGGCCGAGTTCGGCCTCGACGGTGACGTACTTCTTCTGGCTGTGGGCATATTCCACCACCTTGATGGTCTGGGCGATGTTCTCCTCAAAGGAGAGATGGCTGCCGTCGATCATCACGCTGGTGAATCCGCCGTCGATGCAGCTCTTGGCGGTCTCGAAATCCGGGCCGTGATCCAGATGGACGGCGATGGGCAGGTCGGTGTCCTCCAGGGCGGCCTCGATCATCTTCATGAGGTAAACGTGCTTGGCGTACTTGCGCGCGCCTTTGCTCACCTGCAGGATCACCGGCGCGTTTTCCAGCTTCGCGGCCTCGGTGATGCCCTGGATGATCTCCATGTTGTTCACGTTGAACGCCCCGATCGCATACCCGCCCGCGTAGGCCTTTTGGAACATTTCTTTCGTATTGACTAACGGCATGCCATTGCCTCCTTTGTTTTTTTCAATCCATTATAGCAAAACCGGCGCGGCTTGGCTAGTGTCGTTTGCAGATTTCGACGTTTTTGCGCAGCCCTGCCGGTATGCTAACCAATGCGGCAGGCCGCCTGCATCCTGTGTGCTCGTCCCGCATTCGTTACGCAATCGTTACGGGAACGGGCTCGTTTTCCACATCGGCGTTCCCGATGCGTTCGCGTTTCACGCTTTCCGTTTCCGCACCGCAAAAACAATCGCGGCCTGAAAACCACCGAGCGGGCCGTCTGCATGGAAACCCTTGCGTACGAAGGGTTTCCATGCAGACCCGTTTTCTATTTCCCTTCCGGCCGCGTCGCCGCCCGCACGTGGGGCCAGGCGCCGCAAGTCCAGTTCCGACGGGCTTTACATGGTTTTTACACGCGTTTCCCTTCCGTTTTCCACGCTTGCGCCCTGCATAATCCTCATGGTTTTCCACACCAAACGGAACCCACCCCGCGGGGTGCCGAACCGCACCGAACCGCAGTAAAACTGCGCGATCAGGGGCCGGCGTCGGGCGTTCGGGGCGCGCTTATGGTTCGTCGGTCGATAAAGGGACGTTCGCCCGGTGCGGCGGAACGCTGCCGTTTCGTCGCGTGCCGGAGGTTCCGTTTTGGCGGTTCCGGTCGATTTTTACCCTGCTCGCCGCATGGTCTCTCCTTCTTTTTCCACAATTCACACGTTCAACCAGTTACTCGTGTAACGAAAAAACTATTTCGGAAATTTCTTCCGAAACGATTTGCCAAAACCTGTTACGAACGTCTTGCATTTCGCAACAAAACCCTTACGTATCAACGCTTTCCCGCTTCCTGGCGCTCTGCGCGGCGGCTGCCGGACCGGCCCGTTAGCGCGCCGGTGCGGCGGTGGTCAAACGCCTGCTTCCGCTCGCTTAACGCCCTTTTTACAGCCGCTTTCCTCCCGTTTTCCACTTTTAGTGGCTTCCCTGTCCACATGGTTTCCCACAGTGTTTTGAGGAAAAAAACATCCTTCGCAGAGGCCCCTCGCGCACCGCCCGTAGTGGCGTTCGACGCATTTCGGATGCTTCGCACGTGCCGCATACGCGCGATTTGAGCGTTGGAATACATTGATGTTCCATAAGTTTTCCATATTCTCCGATCTGTTTCGGAAAAGAAGCGCTCCGCGCCTCTCCGAGGGAAACCCCGAGGGCACGCCCTGCGCTGGGCACAAGACCTCATGATACGCCAAGCCCTTATTTCACAAGGGATTCCCGCGCCTCCTCCACGCGTTGCGCCGTGCCCTTCCTCGGCCGGGAACGACACGGCAAAGGCTTGATCCGCTTTCGTTTCCGCGCTTTCACCTTACCCTTTCCTCACTTTTCCCTCAAGCTGGGCTTCCGGTTTCCACACACTTTCCACGCTTCCGGCGGCCGTGCCGCAAGCAGCGGAGCGGCCCTCCCCCGGCGCGTGCAAAACCGTTGCCGAACCTTCGCGCATCTGCTATGATAGCCCTATGGGAGGGGTTCGCATGACCACGGCGATCATCGGCGGCGGCGCGGCGGGCGTGGCCGCGGCCATCGCGGCGGCACAGCGCGGCCGTCGCGTGCTGGTGCTGGAGCGCAACCGCAGGCCGCTCAAAAAGCTGGGCGTAACAGGCAACGGGCGCGGCAACCTGCTCAACGCGGGGGAGCCCGTCTATTTCGGCGGCGAGGCCTTCGCCCGCGCCGTGCTGACCCGTAAAGGATACCCGGAGCTTGCGGCCTTCTTTGCCTCGCTGGGCGTGCCCCTGCGCGAGGAAGGCGAGGGCCGCGTGTACCCGGCGGCGCTGCTGGCTTCGGCGGCCGTCGAGGCGCTTTTGCTGCGCGCTTCCCAGCTCGGCGTGGAATTTGTGACCGGTGCGCGCGTCACAACGGTCAAGCGCGAGGGAAGCGGTTTTCGGCTCCGCGCGGAGCAGGCCCAAGCGGAACCGCAAAACCCGAAAAAGGGGAAGTCCGCCGGGCGAACCGAACAGGGTACCCCAGCCGTGGAACGGCTCACTTTCCACGCCGATCGCGTCGTCGTCACCGTCGGCGGCGCCGCCGCGCCCGCGCACGGCACCGACGGCAGCGCCTACGGCCTGCTGACCGCCTTCGGCCACAGGTTGACGGCGCTTCAGCCCGCGATGTGCGCGCTGACGACCGACAGGAAGCGCATCGCGGGGCTGTCGGGCCAGCGCATACGGGCGCGGCTCACGCTTTGCGGCCCCGACGGCGAAGCCCTGCGCCGCACGGAGGGCGAGGTACTTTTCGGCGATGACGCCGTAAGCGGCATCGCCGCCATGCAGCTGGCCCGCTTCGTAACGCCCGGCGCGAGCGTGTCGCTCGATCTGCGCCCCGGCATGGGCCTACCGGACGACGCCGATCCTTCCGCCGTGCTCGCGCAGCTGCGGGCGCTTGCCGAGCTGCGCGCCGATCGCACCGTTGCCGATCTGCCGACCGGCGTTTTTGCCGCGCCCGTCGGCCGGTTTCTGCTCCGGGAAGCGGGGTTTCGCGACCCCGGCGCGTCCGTCGCCCGGCTCGCCCTGGACGCGCTCGGCCGCCTGGCGGGAACGATCGCCGACCTGCGCCTGCCCGTAACCGGTACGCGCGGGTTTGCGTACGCACAGGTCACGGCAGGCGGAATCGCCACGGAGGACTTCGACCCCGCGACCCTGGAGAGCCGCCTGTGCCCGGGCCTGTACGCCGCGGGCGAGGTGCTGGACGTGGACGGGGACTGCGGCGGATTCAACCTGATGTTCGCTTTCGCCAGCGGCCTCGCCGCGGGCGGAGCGCCGTAAAAGACTGTCATCGCTTCGATTGCCCACGACAAAGGAGGAATGCCGATGGCTGCCGTACGTTCCGTTCACATCGTCTATTTCAGCGGCACCGGCGGCACGGCCCGGGTGGCCCGCCACCTGGCGGACGCCCTCGAGCGGCGGCGGGTCGCCGTGACGGTCGCGGCGCTGGAAAACGGGGCGGGTTCGACGGCCGCTCCGGCCAAAGCGGATCAGCTGGTGATCCTCTACCCCGTCTACGCCGCCGTTGCGCCCCAGCCCGTGCACGAATGGATCGCCGCCGCGCCGCGGGGAAAGGGGTTGAAAACCGCGGTGCTCTCCGTTTCCGGGGGCGGGGAGGTATCGCCCAATACCGCGTGCCGCGTTTCGGTCATCCGCAGGCTGATGCACAAGGGGTACGACGTAACCTACGAACGGATGCTCGTCATGCCGTCCAACTGCATCCTCGGCTACGGCGAACAGCTTTCCGCCCTGCTCCTTTCCGAAGCGCCGCGCAAAGCCCGTTCGATTGCGGACGACCTGCTCGCGGGCAGGGTTCGCCGCACGAAACCCTTCGTGCAGGATCGGGTCGTCAGCCGCCTTGCGAGCGTGGAGCACATCGGCAGCCGCTTTTTCGGCCGGCGGCTGAAGGCGAACGACGATTGCACGGGCTGCGGCCTTTGCGCCGAGCGTTGCCCGCGCGGAAACATCGAGATGCGAAACGGCAGGCCCGTTTTCGGCAGCCGCTGCGTGGTGTGCCTGCGCTGCGTGTACGGCTGTCCGCAGCAGGCCGTCGTCCCCGGCCTGCTGAAAGGCATGGTGCTGAAAGAGGGCTTCGATCTGGATGCGCTGGATCGGCGCCTCGCGCAGATCGAGGTGACCGGCTCCATCGAGGCGCTTACGCCCGGCAAGGCGCTCCGGGGCGTGCGGGCGTACCTTTTGGAACCCTGACATCGGCTGGTCGCGCGCCGCTTTCGTATTGCCCAAACCGGCTCGAAATGCTACAATAGACGTATGAACGAACAGCTTTTGAGCACCGCCGGGGCGGTGCTTGCCCGCGCGGGCCTGCTCCGCCCGGACGCCGTGCTGCTGGTGGCTTTGAGCGGCGGCCCGGATTCGGTCGCGCTTCTGCGCACGATGTGCGCGCTGCGGGACGTGCGCGGCTTTGCGGTGCGCGCCGCGCACGTGGAGCACGGCCTGCGGGGCGAGGCCTCGCGCGAGGACGCGCGCTTCTGCGAGCGGCTGTGCGCGTCCCTGTCCGTGCCCTTCACCTGCGACCACGCGGCGCTTGACGGCGGCATGACCGCGTCGGGCGCAGAGGAGCGCGCCCGGGAGGCCCGCTACGCGCTGCTCATCCGCCGCGCGAAAGCCTGCGGGGCCGACGCGCTGCTGACCGCCCACCATCTGGACGACCAGGCGGAAACGGTGCTCGGCCGCCTGGTGCGCGGCGGCGGGGCGCGAGGCCTGTCCGGCATGCGGGAGGCTTCGGCGATGGACGGCGTGACCGTCCTGCGTCCGTTTTTAAACGTTTCCCATCAGGATATTCTGCGGGCGCTGGGCGATACGCCTTACCGCGAGGACGAGAGCAACGCCCTGCCCTGCTGCCAGCGCAACCGTCTGCGGACGGAGGTTCTGCCGTTGCTTCGCCGGGAGAACCCCCGCGCGGCGGAGCACATCGCGCAAAGCGCGCGCCTCCTCGCCATGGACGAGGATTGCCTCGCGGCGCAGGCGGACGCGCTGCTCAAAAAAGCCCTGCTCGCCGGACCCCCGTTTTTCTGTTTGCGAAAGCAGCCGCTGCTTTCCGCGCCGGACGCGGTGGCGGTGCGGGCGCTCCGGCGCTTCGCACGGCTGGGCATGGAACGGCTGTCCGCCCGGACGGGCCGCCCCGCCCCGGCGGAGGAAGCCGTGTCCGCCGCGGATTCCCTCGCCCTGCTTTCGCTTGCCAAAGGGCCGGCGGGCGCATGCCTCAACCTTCCCTTCGCCCTCAAGGCGCAGGCGAGCGAATGCTGCGTACACCTGCTGCGCATGGCGGACGATGCACCCCTTGCGCCCGCCCCTCCGCCCGCGCCCGTCGCGGGGCTGGACGGCCGCCGGAGCCTGCGCTTCGGGGGATTTTCGTTCCGGTTCTCCGCCTGCGAGCCGGGCGCGTCTCCCCCGCCGGACGGCCTGCGAAGCGTCGCGGTGCCAGCTTCGCTGCTTCCCCGCCTCACGCTGCGCACGGCGTTGCCCGGCGACCGTATCCATCCCTTCGGCGCGGGCGGCGGCAAGGAGCTGCGCCGCTACCTGACCGACCGTAAGGTGGACGCCCCCTTCCGGCCGTATCTCCCGCTGGTCTGCCTTTCCGGCGAGGTGCTCTGGGCGGTCGGCGTGGGGGCGGCGGAGGGCACGCGGCTCGACGATCGGCCCGCCGTACGCATTACCGTTTCCGGCGCGTTGCCGTGGCTTGCGCGCTGACCCAATCTGCTCGACTCAACTGCAAAGGAGTGGACGGACATGAATCAGGATTCTCCCTTGTTCAAGGACCTTTCCAGCATCCTCTACACCGAGGAGGAACTGCGCGACGCCATCGCGGCGCTGGGCAGGCGCATCACGCACGATTATCAGGGCAAAGCGCCGCTGATGATCTGCATCCTCAAAGGCGCGAGCGTCTTCTTCACCGATCTGATCCGGCAGATCGACCTGCCGCTGGAAATCGAGTTTATGGCTATTTCCAGCTACGGGGCGAGCACCGTTTCCAGCGGCGAGGTGCGCATGGTGAAGGACTTGGATCGCCCCATCCTCGGCCGGGACGTGCTGATCGTGGAGGATATCGTGGACAGCGGCATGACCCTCTCCTTCCTGAAGCGCACGCTCACCAACCGCGGCGCGAGCAGCCTTCGGCTGGTGACGCTTTTGGACAAGCCCAGCCGCCGCACCGTTCCGCTGAGCGTGGACTATTCCTGTTTCCAGATTCCCGACGCCTTCGTGGTCGGCTATGGACTGGACTATGATGAGAAGTACCGCAACCTGCCGGTCGTGGGGATTTTGGACTCGAAGGTATACAGCAAATAAAACGGATTGTCTCCGTGGCCGACAGCCACCCAAAGAGGGGGGCGAAAGCATACGCTTTCGCCCCCCTGTTCGGTATGTGTTTCGATTTTACTTCATCAGCTTGACCAGCACGGCCTTCTGCGCGTGCAGACGGTTTTCCGCTTCCTCGAAAATCTCGTCGGCGTGGGCCTCCATCACCTTGTCGGTAATCTCCTCGCCGCGGTGGGCGGGCAGGCAGTGCTGCACCATCGCGTCGGGCTTGGCGGCGGCCATCACGGCGTCGTTCACCTGATAGCCGGCGAACGCATTCCTGCGCTGGTCGATCTCGCTCTCGTCGCCCATGCTGGCCCACACGTCGGTGTAGATCACGTCGGCGTCCTTCGCCATGGCGAAGATGTCCGAACCGATCTCGAAGCGGCCGCTTTCTTTGGCCCATTCCATGATGGCCACGTCGGGCCGGTAGGCGTCCGGGCAGGCGATGGATACGCTCATGCCCACCTTGATGCCCCCCACGATCAGGCTGTTGGCCATGTTGTTGCCGTCGCCGATAAAGCACAGCTTGAGGCCCTTGAAGCTCCCCTTGCGCTCACGGATGGTCATCAGGTCCGCCAGCACCTGGCAGGGATGCGCGTAGTCCGTCAGCCCGTTGATCACGGGGATGCCACCGTATTTCGCCAGGTCCTCCACCTCCTGCTGGGCGAAGGTACGGATCATGATACCGTCCAGATAGCGGCTCAGCACACGGGCGGTATCCTGCACGGGCTCGCCGCGGCCGATCTGCAGATCGCGGCTGCTCAGGAACAGGGCGTTGCCGCCGAGCTGGTACATGCCCGTCTCGAACGATACGCGCGTGCGGGTGCTGGATTTCTGGAAAATCATCCCCAGGGTCTTGCCCGCGAGGATGGGATGGGCGATGCCGTGCTTGCGCTCGTATTTGAGCTGGTCGGCGAGGTTCAGGATGCTCATGATCTGCTCGGTCGTCAGGTCGCCCAGCTTTAAAAGGTGCTTCATCGGTTCGCTCATTTCCCAATCTCCTCCTTGATGATCCCTACGGCCTCCTCCAACTCGTCCCAGCCGATGGTGAGCGGCGGCAGCAGGCGCAGCTTGTTCTTGGCGGTCAGGCACACCACGCCTCGCTTGAGCAGGGCCTTGACCAGTTCCTTGGGGTTCTTGTCGCTTTCGATGCCCAGCATCAGCCCGCGGCCGGAAATGTTTTTGACGTTCGCAAGCTCGCTGAGCTCCGCGGCGATGTACTTGCCCTTGCGCTTCACGTCGCTTAAGAGCTCGTCGGTCAGCTGCTTCTGCACGGCCAGCGCCGCCGCCGCGCATACGGGGTTGCCGCCGAAGGTGGAGCCGTGGCTGCCGGGGGTGAGGGTGTTCTTCACCTTCTCGCCCAGCAGGCACACGCCCATGGGCAAGCCGCCGGCCAACCCCTTGGCGGTGGTCGCGATGTCGGGCAGCCAGTCGTAGCGCTGGTAGCTCATCAGCGTGCCGGTGCGGCCGTTGCCGGTCTGCACCTCATCCACGATCATCAGCACGTCGCTTTCGGCAGTCAGGTCGCGCACGGCCCGCAGGTACTCGCGGGTAAGCGGCTCCACGCCGCCCTCGCCCTGCACGGTTTCCAGCATCACGGCGCACACGGGCTGGTCGTCCAGCACGGCTTTGAGCGCCTCCACGTCGCCCGGCTTGACGGACACGAACCCTTCCGGGAACGGCCCGAAGTCGTGGTGGAAGGCGTCCTGCCCGGTCGCGGCAAGCGTCGCCAGCGTCCGGCCGTGGAAGCTGTTTTCCATGGTGACGATCACGGGGCGCACGTTTTCGCCGAACTGGTCGGCGCTGTACTTGCGCGCAGCCTTGATGGCGCACTCGTTGGCTTCCGCCCCGGAATTGCCGAAAAAGGCGCGCTTCATGCCGCTGCGCTCGCACAGGAGCCTGGCCAGCTCCGCCTGCGGCTGGGTGAAGTAGAGGTTGCTCACGTGGCTCAGGGCGTGCGCCTGTTCGCACACGGCCTTTTCCCACTGTTCGTTGCCGTAGCCCAGCACGCTCACCGCGATGCCGCTGCCCATGTCGATATAGCGCTTGCCCGTATCGTCGTAGAGCAGCGCGCCTTCGCCGCGCACGAACGTCACCGCGAAGCGCGCGTAGGTGTGCGCCACGTATTGGGCGTCCAGTTCCATCGTCGTTTTCATGTCAAGCCTCCCTGCGTCCGGTTCAACCCTGCGTAAACATGGTGCCGGCGCCTTCGTCCGTCAGACACTCGATGAGAATGGCGTGGGGTACGCGCCCGTCCAGAATAAACACCCGGTTCACCCCGCGCCGGATGGCCTCGATGCAGCAGTCCACCTTGGGGATCATCCCGCCGGAAATGACGCCCTCGCGCACCAGCTCCGGCGCTTCGCTGGCCTTGACGACGCTGATCAGCGTGCTTTCGTCCTTGGGGTCGCGAAGGATGCCGCGGATGTCCGTCATGCTGATGAAGCTCTCGGCCCTGAGCTCCGCCGCGATGCGGGCGGCGGCGGTATCGGCGTTGATGTTGTAGGCGTGGCCCTCCGCGTCGCAGCCGACGGTGGAGATAACGGGGATGTACCCCTTCTCCAGCACGTCCAGAATCGGCGACACGTTGATTTTGGCAATCTCGCCCACGTAGCCGTGCACGTCGTCCATCTTGGTCACTTCGATCATATGCCCGTCCATGCCGCAAAGGCCCATCGCCTTGCCGCCCACGGTCTGGATGAGGCTCACCAGGCTCTTGCCCACCTTGCCGGCCAGCACCATCTGCACGACCTCGGCGGTCTCCTCGTCGGTCACGCGCAGGCCGTCGATAAACTCGCTTTTCTTGCCCAGGCGCTTGAGCAGGTCGCTGATCTCCGGGCCGCCGCCGTGCACCAGTACCACGCGCACGCCTACCAGCGTCAGCAGCAGCAGGTCGCCCATCACGGCGCGCTTGAGCTCGTCGTTGAGCATGGCGCTGCCGCCGTACTTGATGACGACGATCTTGCCGTTGTACTTGCGGATGTAGGGAAGAGCCTGAATCAGGACTTCCGCACGTTCATTGATGGTCATATGCTCTTCCTTTCCAAAACAACCGTTGCGATAACACCCTTTTTATCATCGTACCTGGCCGCCTTATCCCCGGGGGAGGTTGGGAGGGGGATCGCAATCCCCTTCCCAAAGGAGGCCCTGGCCGACGCCCGCAATCCCCTTCCCAAAGGAGGCCTCGGCCGACGTCCCAAAGGAGGCCCTGGCCGACGTCATGTCCTATAATCTCCGTTAATCTTGACGTAGTCATACGTCAGGTCGCAGCCCCAGGCGACGGAGGACGCGTCCCCGGCGTTGAGCTGCACCGCCACGTCGATTTCATCCTCGCTGAGCACCTGCTTGGCGGCCTCCTCGCTGAAGGGGAGGCCGCTGCCACCCGTGCAGACCGATATGGTGCCCGCGCAGCTGACGAACTGCACGTCGATCCGGCTCACGTCCACGTCCGCGCCGCTGTAGCCGATGGCGCACAATACGCGGCCCCAGTTGGCGTCGGCCCCGAACACGGCGGCCTTGAAAAGGTTGGAGCACACAACGCTCTTGGCCACGAGCTTGGCGGTCTGTCTGTCTGCGGCGCCGGTCACGGTGCAGGTGAGGAGCTTGGTCGCCCCTTCCCCGTCCTTGGCCATCACGCGGCAGAGCTTCGCGCACACCTGATAGAGCGCCGCCCTGAAAGTGAGGTAATCCGCGCCTTCCCCGGTGATCGGGGCGTTGCCGGCCTGCCCGCCGGCCAGCACCGTCACCATGTCGTTGGTGGAGGTGTCCCCGTCGATGGAGAGCATGTTGAAGGTATCCTTCACCACGTCGGAAAGCGCGGCTTGCAGGCAGGCGGGGGCGATCGCCGCGTCGGTGGTGATAAAGCACAGCATCGTGGCCATGTTGGGGTGGATCATACCGCTTCCCTTGCTGATGCCGCCCATCCGGCAGGGCTTGCCGTCCAGAACGAACTCCACAGCCACTTCCTTGGCAACGGTGTCGGTGGTCATGATGGCTTCGGCCGCGTCGTGCCCGCCGTCCGACCGGAGGGCCTTGGCAAGCCCCTCCATGCCGTTTTCAAACGGCGTAAGCGTCATTTCCTGCCCGATGACGCCGGTGGAGGCAACCACCACGTCGCCCGCGGGCACGCCCGTATACTGTTCCACCAGCGCGCACATGCCCTCGGCGATCTCCACGCCGTTGGCGTTGCAGGTGTTGGCGTTGCCGCTGTTGCAGATGATGGCGCGCGCGTAGCCGTCAGCCACGTGGGCTTTGGTCACGCCCAGCGGCGCGCCCTTGACGAGGTTCTTCGTATAGCAGCAGGCCGCCGCGCAGCGGGCGTCGCTCACGATGAGCGCCGTATCCCGGCGGGAGCGGTTCCTGCGGATGCCCAGATGTTCGCCCGCGGCGGTGAACCCTTTGGCGGCCACCACGCCGCCTTCCACATACGGATATTTCTCCGTCGTCATCGTTTTCTCCTCCGGTGACCGGCGCCCCAACCGGCAGCCGGTGGGGAAAGCCGGGAATATCAGGCCGTGAGCCCCGTGGTTGCGGGCAGCCCCAGCATCAGGTTCATGCATTCGATCGCCGCGCCGCTGGCGCCCTTGCCGAGGTTGTCGAAGCGCGCGCAGGCGATCATCCGCTCGTCGTTGCCGGTCAGGAATATCTCCATGGCATCGCTGCCCGCCATCGCGTTGGCCGCCAGAAACATTTCCGGGTTGGGGTCCGTTACGCGCATCAGCGGCTGATCCCTGTAATGGGTCCGGTACAGGTCGGTCGCTTCGGCAAGGGTCAGCCGTTTCGAAAGCAGCCCCGGCGGCAGCGGAAGCGAAACCAGCATGCCGCAGGGAAAGTCCGCCACCACCGGCTGGAACACCGGCGACCAGCTCAGCCCGCACACGCGCGTGATCTCCGGCAGGTGCTTGTGCGTCTGCCCCACGGCGTAGGCGCGGGGGCTGCACAGGGCCTCGTCCCGCGGCAGCGCCTCGTACTCGGCGATCATCTTCTTGCCGCCGCCGGTGAACCCCGTGACGGACGTCAGGCTCACGGGCGCATCCGCGGCCAGCAGCCCGGCTTGCCTGAGCGGGTACAGCAGCGCGACCGCGCCGCTGGCGTGGCAGCCGGGCACCGCCACGCGGTTGGCGTCGCTTACGGCGGCCTCCTGCGCGGGGGAAAGCTCCGGAAAGCCGTAGACGAAGCGCTCGTCGGTGCGGAAAGCGGTGCTTGTGTCTACCACGCGGCCCCGCTCGTCGCCCAAAGCGCCGACCAGCTCGCGGCTGGCCTCGTCCGGCAGGCAGAGGAAAGTCACGTCCGCCTGCGAAGCCAGCTTGACCTGGGCGCGCACGTCCTTGCGCAGCGCCTCCGGCAGGGAAACCAGCTCGATATCGGCGCGTTGCGAAAGCCTGTCCGCGATGCGTAAGCCCGTGGTGCCGTTGCCACCGTTGATAAATACCTTCGTCATGCTTTCCAACCGTCCTTTGTCGGCCCTGAGTGCGGCGCGCCGCCTCACGCGTCGCGCGTGAGGCGGCTAAAGCACGTCGTGCCGGAGAAACGCACGTTTTCCGCCCGTCGAGGTTCGCCGCGGGGGTACCCCGGCGGCAAGGCGCTTACGCCTTCTTCTGCATCTTCGCCTGCACCGCGATGGGCAGGCCGAACAGGGTGATGAAGCCCGCGGCGTTCTTCTGGTCGTACACCTCGTCCTCGCCGAAGGTGGCGATCTGCTCGCTGTAGAGGGTGTAGGGGCTGGTTACGCCCGCGTTGATCAGGTTGCCCTTGTACAGCTTCAGCGTCACCTCGCCGGTCACGTGCTCCTGCGTCTTGGTCACGAACGCGCTCAGCGCCTCCCGAAGCGGGGTGAACCACTGGCCGAAGTAGGTGAGCTCCGCGAAGCGGTTGGCGACCAGCGCCTTGTAGTGCTGGGTCTCCCGATCCAGGCAGAGGGTTTCCAGCACCTGATGCGCCCGGTAGAGGATGGTGCCGCCGGGCGTCTCGTACACGCCGCGGCTCTTCATGCCCACCAGCCGGTTTTCCACCAGGTCCACCAGGCCCACGCCGTTGGCGCCGCCAAGCTGGTTGAGCTTGTCCACGAGGGCCACCGGCGAAAGCTTCTCGCCGTCCACCGCCACGGGGATGCCCTTCTCAAAGGCGATCTTCACGTAGGTAGGCGCGTCGGGTGCCTGCTCGGGGCTTACGCTCATCTCCAGAAAGCCGGGCTTGTTGTAGGTCGGCTCGTTGGCGGGATCCTCCAGGTCCAGCCCCTCGTGGGAGAGGTGCCAGAGGTTCTTGTCCTTGCTGTAGTTGGTTTCGCGGTTGATTTTGAGGGGGATGTTATGCGCCTCGGCGTAGTCGATCTCCTCGTCGCGGCTCTTGATGTCCCACTCCCGCCACGGGGCGATGATCGTCATATCCGGCGCGAAGGCTTTGATGGTCAGCTCAAAGCGTACCTGATCGTTGCCCTTGCCGGTGCAGCCGTGGCAGATGGCGTCGGCGCCTTCCTTGAGGGCGATCTCCACGATGCGCTTGGCGATGATGGGCCGCGCGAAGCTCGTGCCCAGCAGATATTCGCCCTCGTACACCGCGCCCGCCTGCAGGGTGGGATAGATGTAGTCGGTGATGAACTCTTCCTTTAAGTCCTCCACATACAGCTTGCTGGCGCCGGTCTTTTTGGCCTTCTCTTCCAGCCCGTCCAGCTCCGTGCCCTGCCCCACGTCGCCGGAAACGGCGATCACTTCGCAGTTGTTGTAGTGCTCCTTGAGCCACGGTATGATGATGGAAGTATCCAGCCCGCCGGAATAGGCGAGCACGACCTTCTTGATCTCTTTGGGGGTCTTCACAGCCATGGTTGGTTCCTCCTTGAATATTTATGCACGTATTATGTATGATATGCGCGCGTTTGTCAAGGGTTTTTGTTGTGTGATCTGTCTGTTTTTCGGTCAATTTTGACGTATCCGGCAAAAGAATGCTATGTTTGCAAAGCGTTTGGGCCTCTGCGGACGGCCGGCGGCACCGGCGCGGCTCTCGCCGGCACAATATGCGCAAGTCTATGCACATTCGTCGCAGATCAGGGCAGCGAAAACCGGCGCGGGAAAATCCCGCGCCGGTTTTCACTGCCCTGTCGTTCGGCGTGCCGCCCTTACCCTTCCAGCTTCCGGCACTCCATATAGTAGCGCTTCTCGTGTGCCTCGCCCATGCTGAAGGTCTTGCGCGGCAGCGACCCCAGCTTCTCCACGGTCGTAAACAGCTCGTCCTTGTGCAGCGCGGGCAAAAGGAAGGCCACGGCCCTCTCCCCCGCGACAAGCGCGCGTACGGCGGCCTCGCCGTGCACGTAATCCAGCCGCGTTTCGGGGTGCGCGGGCATCCACTCGTCCAGGAAGGCCTGCAGCGTGCCCGCCGCCAGCGCGTAGGGCGAACCGCCGATGCTCAGCCTGACCTCCTTGCCCTCAAACACCACGTCCACGGGCTGCCCGTCCGCCCCGCCCGCAAGCGTCCAGCCCCTGGCCGACGCGAAGGCGGCCAGCTCGTCCAGCAGCGTATCGCCGTCGTAGCCGTACAGCACGCGGTGGATGGGCTCGAAGATCAGCGCGTCGTCGTGGATGTTCTCCAGTTCCACCAGCGCGAAGCGCGCGGGGTGGGACGCCTGATCGGCGGGGGCCAGCGTAGGCTTGATCTCCTCCCAGCGGGCCCTGGCCATCGCCAGGCTGTGGTTGCCGTCGCCCACGGCGATGAACAGGTCGCCCGTGAGTCGCGCCTTTAGCGCCGAAAGCGCCTCCCCGATCTTCGCGACGTCCGCGGGATCATCCACGGCGTAGCCGGTCAGGTGGCCGCCGTTCATCATCAGCGGGAAGTCGTAGAGCTTTTTCAGGCCGTCGCGCCGGTCGAACACCGGCTCCACCACGCTCATCATGGGATCGTCGATCAGCATCAGCACGTGGCTCGTTTCCAGCGCCGCGCCGCGCCGTACGGCCAGCCGCGGCGGAATGCGGGAAAGGATCGTCCCCTCCGTGGCCCGCACCGGCGTACGCGCGCCGGCGCGGTAATCGTACCCTTCCAGGTCCAAAAGCCCCACCAGCCCCACGCGCGCGCCGCTGCCGGTGCTGCGTTCGGTGAGGATAAAGCCGCTTTTCACGCCCTGCGCAAGCACCCCGCCGGCCAGGTATTCCCGCATGGTTTGGTGTATGGCCGGTATGCGCTGCGCGGCCTCGTTAAGATAGGCCTCGGGCAATATCATCTTCAACGTGCTGGGCTGGTCGCCCACCAGCGCCGCCGCCTCGCGCCAGTACTCCGGCTGGGAGGTGAACTGGTCGCAGGCGACACACGCCCACGCCGTGGGGTTGACCGAATCGGCCGGTATCAGCAGTTCGCCGGGGATAAAGTACGTTTCCTGCATGGCGATCCTCCTCGTTTGGGGCGCGGCCGTGCCGCGCTGTTCCTGCTCAGCATTCGCCGCGAATACGCTAAAATCCTTGTTGCCGCGCGCAAGCCCTCCCCTAATCCGTCTGGATGGCGGCGACGCTTTCACCGCTGCGCAGCATCCGGCAAAGCAGCACCCAGCTGGTGGTGCCGTCGCTTTCCGGCAGCGTCGCCAGCGTCAGCAGCCGGTCGGAGGCGCGCACGCCCACGGCGAGCGGGTACAGGCTGCGTTCTTTGGCGCTCTGCACGTAGGCGAGCATCTGCGCGTCGGTCCGGAAGCTCAGGTAGCCGCCGTAGTTGAAGTAATCGGCCGAGGAGGGGTCGCTGTCGGCGCGGATGACCGCGAACACCACGTACTGCGCCTGCTCGTAGATCGTATGGCAGGAGACGATGGCGTGGCTCGCGACGAACCCCGCCCCCTGCGTGCCGTACTGCACAAGCGGCGCAAACAGCTTGCCCGCGGCGGTCGTCTGCCCGCGCAAAAGCAGGTTCTCCGGCGGCTTGGTAAGCGCGCATCCCTCGTCCACGAAAACCGCGCCGCCCGTGCCGAAGGCCCCGCGCGCGTTGTGGGTGAGGTAATAGGTGTTGTTGCGCATGACGACCGTTTCGTCCAGCACGCCGTCGATGGTCAGCCGCCCCACCACGTCCGCGTTGCTCTCCCGAAGCTCGGCAAAGGTAGCATCGATGGTCAGCAGCGGGTTGTCGGGGTACTGGGTCAGCCGGGTGCGCGTCGCGGGCGCGGCGGTGTCGGCCGCGTCTCCGGCCGTCGCGCCGCCGGAGTCCATCACTCCGATGAGCGGATCGTTCTGGGCGATGCGCGGCGCGGGGGTCGCCGTCGAAACCGGCGCGGGGGTCGCCGTGGGCGCGTAGGTCTGCCCGGCGGGCAGGAGCTCCACGCCGTTGGGCGCGCTGTTCGGATCGACGCCCGCCAGGGCGTAGTATTCCGCGCGCTCGGCGTTGCGGTCGCGCTCGCTGACCATGAGGCTGTTGACCATCTGGGCGATTTTGACGACGCTGAACAAAAGCGCCAGCGCAACGGCGATCGTCAGCGCAAGCCGCCAGGACTGTTTCGCCGCCCGTCCGGCGGCCGACAGCCTGCGCGCGGGTTTTTCGTCTTCAGCGGACGGCTCCGCGGCGGGAGAGTCCTTTTTCGGCGGCGGAGCGCCGGTCTTGTTCCCGTTTCGGCGGGTATCGGCCGCCGCTTCGCGCGGCGCGGCGACGGGCGCGTACGGCTCGGTTTGCCCGTGGTAGGAGAGCAGGGTGGCATCCGGCGGGTAGAACGGCCGGGAATAGCTTTCAGGGGAAAACGGCGGCGGAACTTCCGCGCCGTACTCCCGTCCCGTATCCGGCGGAGAATAGGGCTGCGGTTCGAACGCGTCGTCATAGGGCGTCGCATACCCGTCTGCGTTGGCCGGCGCCTTCCAGCCCAGTTCCTCCCAGGGGTCGGCCTGCCCGTCCGCCCCGGCG
The DNA here is from genome assembly GCA_964640955.1 of uncultured Oscillospiraceae bacterium. Lineage (GTDB taxonomy): Bacteria > Bacillota > Clostridia > Christensenellales > Aristaeellaceae > CAXXOK01. The sequence goes on from CAZXJI010000025.1 coordinate 22,644, forward strand.
GGAATCTCCGCAAGGGGGTTCAGCGGCGCTTCGTACGCGGCGGGCGGCCTGTATACCTGCGGCGGCTGTTCGTACGCTTCGCCCGGATACCCGCCCGGCTCCGGCTGCGCTCCGGGGTACGCCCGGTAGGGCCGCGCGGGCGCGGCGGTTCTCTCCGGACCCGCGTAGGGGCCCGAAGGCGGGGGCACCGGCTCGGGCGCGTACGGGTCGAGGTACGCGTCGTTCAGGCCGTAATAGCTGCTGCCGGGCGTCGGCTGCACGCCCCTGCGGGCGCCGCCGGCGCGACCCGTGATGCGGTTGTCCGTGGAAACGGGTCTGAACGGGTTGGGCGCGTACTCATCGGCGGCATCGCCGCCAAGCTGCGGTGCGGCCGAGGACGCCATGGCGCGACGATCGTCACCCATTGTCATGCTCCCAACCTCCCGCAAACGAGTTTCGCCCGCCTGTCGGCTTTCCCGCGCGTCCGCGATGTTCCCGACGGGAATAAAGGATGATTCAAGCTACCCATAATATACCCCGCCCGGCCGTCTTTGTCAATTTTACGCGGGTCGTTTCCCGCCCCTGTCCGGACCGTTTTACCCGCGGCGCCCTTCTCCGCGCGAACGGATCACGATCCGTCCGCGCGGGATATTGACATTCCCCCGCGGGTATAGGATAATGAATGTTGGTGTTTTACCGACTTTAGCGTAGGAAAGGGGATCGACACCATGGTCCGAGCAATTGTTGGCGCCAATTGGGGCGACGAAGGCAAGGGAAAGATCACCGATGTGCTGGCCGAGGACAGCGACGTCGTCGTCCGTTTTCAGGGCGGCGCGAACGCGGGGCACACGATTATCAACGACTACGGCAAATTTGCCCTCCACCTGCTGCCCTCGGGCGTGTTTCACAAGAGCATCGCCAACGTCATCGGTCCGGGCGTCGCGCTGGACATCGACAAGCTGCTGACCGAATACGACGCGGTGGTCGGCCGCGGCGTGCCCAAGCCCACGCTCTACGTCAGCGACCGCGCGCAGGTGATGATGCCCTACCATATCGATTTCGACCGCTACGAGGAGGAGCGCCTGGGCAAGGCCAGCTTCGGCTCCACCAAAAGCGGCATCGCGCCCTTCTACGGCGACAAATACCTGAAAATCGGCATCCAGGTCTGCCAGCTGTACGACCGGGATTACCTCCAGAAGCGCCTCACGGGCGTGGCCGAGCAGAAAAACGCCCAGCTTGAGGCCCTCTACCACAAGCCCCTCATCGACGTGGACGCGCTGATCGACCACCTCACCGAGCAGGCCGAGCGCATCCGCCCGATGGTGATCGACACCACCGTTTTCCTGCACAAAGCGCTTAAGGAGAACAAGGCGATCCTGCTGGAGGGCCAGCTGGGCAGCCTGCGCGACCCCGACCACGGCATCTACCCGTTCACCACGTCCTCCTCGCCGCTGGCGGGCTTCGGCACGGTGGGCGCGGGCGTGCCGGCCGGGTCGATTACCGACGTGTACTGCGTGACCAAAGCCTATTCCAGCTGCGTGGGCGCGGGCCCCTTCGCCACCGAGCTTTTCGGCGCGGAGGCGGATGAGCTTCGCAACCGCGGCGGCGACGCGGGCGAATACGGCGCGACCACCGGGCGGCCCCGCCGGGTCGGCTGGTTCGACGCGGTGGCGACCCGTTACGGCTGCATGGTGCAGGGCGCGACCGAGTGCGTGCTGACCAACCTGGACGTGCTGGGGTACCTCGACGAGATCCCCGTCTGCACCGCCTACGAGGCGGACGGCAGACAGATTACCGATTTTCCCAGCACGCCGACGCTTTTGCGCTGCAAGCCCGTGTACACCACCCTGCCCGGCTGGAAAAGCGACGTGCGCGGCGTGACCCGCTTCGACGCCCTGCCGGAGAACTGCCGCCGGTACGTGGATTTTCTGGAAAAGCAGGTGGATACGCCCATCAACATGCTTTCCACCGGTCCCAAGCGCGGCGAAACCTTCCGCCGCCGCTGAAAAGTTGAACAGCTTACCGGCAAAGCGGCCTGGCCGCTTTGCCGGGTTTGTACCGACGACCTTGAAGCTTTAGGAGCAGTACGGACTTGAAACGTTTTGAATGCGATTATCTGGAGGGCGCGGACGCGGATGTGCTGGCCGCGCTCGTGCGTACCAACGGGGAACAGACGCCGGGCTACGGCGAGGACGAGTATTGCGACCGGGCGCGGGCGCTGATTCGCGACCTGTGCGCGCTGCCCGGCGCGGGGGTGCACTTCTTTACGGGCGGCACGCAGGTCAACCTGACCGTGATCGCCGCGGCGCTCCGGCCCTTTGAGGGCGTGCTGTGCGCCGAGACGGGGCACATCAACGTGCACGAGACCGGCGCGGTCGAGGCCACGGGCCACAAGGCGCTCGCCCTGCCCGCGCCGATGGGAAAGATAAACGCCCGGCAGGTGCGGGAAGCCTTCCTCGCCCACGTCGGGGACGTTACGCACGAGCATATGGTGCGCCCCGGCATGGTTTACCTGAGCCATCCCACGGAGCTGGGGACGCTCTACTCGCAGGACGAGCTGGAGGCCCTGTACGCCGTGACGCGGGAATACGGCCTGCGCCTGTTTATCGACGGCGCGCGCCTGAGCTACGGCCTCGCCGCCGACCCGCGGGTCGACCTGTCCTTCCTTTCGCGCCACTGCGACGCGTTCACGCTGGGCGGCACCAAGTGCGGCGCGCTTTTCGGCGAGGCGCTGGTGCTGACCGACCCGGAAAAGTGGCCGCACTTCCGCTACCACATCAAGCAGCGTGGCGCGCTGCTGGCCAAGGGACGGCTGCTGGGCGTGCAATTCGCGGCCCTGATGGAAAACGACCGCTACCGCCGGCTCGGCGCGCAGGCCAACGCGCAGGCGCAGCGGCTGAAGGAAGCCTTTCTGAAGAAGGGCTTCCCCATGCTGTGCGATACCGTGACCAACCAGATTTTCCCCATCCTGCCCAACGACATCCTGGCGGCCCTGGGCGAGCGCTTCACGTTCGCGCACTGGACGGCGGTGGACGACGCGCGCACCGCCGTGCGCTTCTGCGCGGGGGCCACCACTCCGCCCGAAAACATGGAGGCGCTGATCGCCGCCGTGGAGGCGCTTCCCGGGGGCGCGGACGCGCGCTGAGGGTGCCCGCCGGGGGGCGTTTGGAGAAAAAAGGGACCGGAAGGATACGTTTCGCCTCCGAAAAGGCCGAAACGCAAAGGATTTCACTAAATCAACTTGACAATGTAATATAATTGTAATAGGATAAGGATGCTTTAGGAAGCCTTGATCGTTATAATGAAAGCAGTGGCGAATAAGGCACGGAAAGGGAGAGATAGAGCCATGGCGTTCAAACATCACAACGCGGGGGGCCGCCTGCGTAAAGGCCTTGCGCTTTTCACGGCGATCTGCATCATCTTCGCAATGGTCCCCGCCGCGTGGGCGGACTCCGTAGGCAGCACGCCCTCGGCCGTTACGGATTCAACCACCAAGAGCTTCGTGAAGCTTTCCAGTGACGTGGAGATCTTTACGGAAGACACCAAGCCGGCCAGCGGTACGATCACCGTTGCCAGCGGCACGGTGCTCATGCTGGTTTCCACCAGCACCTACACCGTAACCGACGGCACTACCTCCACGGAGTACGGTTGCCTTTATTACAACAACAAGCGCTATAACGTGGTATGGGCCGACGTATCGGGCGACGTGATGACCGCTTCCGCGGTCACCACCTACGTAACCGGCACGCTGTGGACGGTCACCAGCTATCCCAGCCTCAAGCGGGAGTACAACCTGATCGGCAACGTGCAGGTGTACGCCCTGCAGGTAGCGCTTTCGACCCTCAACTATTATTCCGATGCGCTGGACGGCGAATACGGCCTCAAGACCCAGGCGGCCGTCAAATCGTTCCAGCGCGCCTATTCGCTGACGGTGGACGGCTACGCCGGCCCGCTGACGCTGAAGGTGCTCTATCCCCTGGCGCTGGCCGCCTATACCGGCACCACCACGAGCGGCACCTCCACGTCCTCCAGCGGCATACTGAAAACCAACGTCAATCTGAACCTGCGCAAATCCTACTCCACCAAGAGCGCGCGCCTGCAGGTGGTGCCTTCCGGCACTTCCCTTTCCTACACCAAAACCTACACCACCGGCGGCGTTACCTGGTATTACGTGGTCTACAACAACAGCTACGGCTGGCTGATGGGCACCTACATCACCGTGGGCAGCAGCTCGTCCTCGTCCTCCTCGAGCATCGGCACGCTCAAGACCACCGCCAACGTCAACCTGCGCAAATCCTACTCCACCAAAACCGCGCGCATGGCGGTCGTGCCCAGCGGGACGTCGCTTTCCTACACCAGCACCAAAACTTCCAGCGGAGTCGTGTGGTATTACGTGACGTACAACAGCATCAGCGGCTGGCTGATGGGCACCTACGTAAACGTCACCGGCTCCTCCAGCTCCGGCACGACCACCACCACCGGCATCGGCACGGTGACGATCACCAAAGCCAACACCCGTATCCGCACCAGCGCCAACGGCTCCAAGTCCGGATACGTGCTCAGCAAGGGCAGCAAGGTCACGCTGCTGGCGACGCCCACCACCGCGGGCGGGTATTCGTGGTACTATATCAAAACCTCCAGCGGGCTGACCGGCTACGTACGCGGCGACTGCTGCACCGTAAGCTACGACGCCAGCAGCGGGGTAACACCTTCCACCACGAAAACGTACGTCAAGCTTTCCGCCGCCGTCACGCTGTTCACCAGCGACGAGCAGAGCACCACCGGCGCGGTGACCGTCGCCGCCGGCACGGTGCTGCAGATGGTGAGCACCGAAACCTATACCAAAAACAGCGTCGTGTACTGCAGCCTGTACTACAGCAACACCAAGTACAACTGCGTGTACTCCGACGTGAGCGGCGACATCATGTCCTCCACCGAGCTGACTTCGTACATCACCGAAACGCTGTGGCCCGCGGGGTACGTAACCACCCTCAAGGAGGACCTGGATCTGGTCGGAGATATCAACGTCCACAGCCTCCAGTACGCGCTGACGGTGCTGGGTTACTACACCGGCGCGCTGGACGGCAACTTCGGCAGCGGCACCACCAGCGCGGTTCGCAACTTCCAGCGCAAGTACAGCCTGACCGTGGACGGGTCCGTGGGCCCGGAGACCAGCACGGTGCTCTATCCCAAGGCGATTGCCGCGCTCAGCGGCTCGTCGGGCAGCGATGTCACCGATTTCGGCACCGTCACCGAGGTTGTTTTAACGAGCTGGACGTTCGGCGACGCCGGCGCGGCGCTCTTCCCCAAGCAGGCCACGGCGACGATCCTGGACATCGAAACGCAGATGGTGTTTCAGGTGCGGCGCTGGTCGGGCGCGTACCACGCGGACTGCGTACCGCTGACTTCTTCCGATACTAAAACGATGTGCGATATTGTAGGATTCACCTACAACAGCAGCCACCCGACCGCCGCGCAAATCGCGCTGATTGAAAACACCACCAGCAATCCTTTCTACGGATGGCCGGATTTCTACGGTCACCTGACCAGCGTCACCAGCGTCGGCAGCAAGTGGGAGCGCAGGGCGGCCCTGCTGAATTACAACGGGCACGTTTACCCCGTCAGCATCTACGGCGTACCGCATGGTTACGGCGACTATGCTTCCTGCGATGAGTACGCCGCCTCCAATAATTACTACGGCATGATGTGCGTCCACTTCTACGGCAGTTACACCCACGTAAACGGCGAACAGGACGCGCTGCACCAGGCCAACATCCTGACCGCCTGGGCCTGGGCCAAAGCCAAATGGCCGACGCTGTGCAAGGACGAACGGTAATCGCCTATCACAAAAAATGGATCGCCCCGGGCCGTAGGGCCCGGGGCGATCTTGGCTGTCAAAAAACTTCGTTTTGCAGGCACGCCGCCAGCCTGTTCAAAAAGTCTGAGATGCTAGGAAGCCAGGGTGGCAAGGGGTTGAGCTTACTCGTTCGTAAGTGATACCCCTTGCCATCCCGCAGCCGACAACGCAGATTGGGCTTTTTCAACAGGCTGGATTGCCCCGGGCCTTATGGCCCGGGGCAATCCTTTTTGTTTACAGTCTAGGCGGCATCCCGTTCACGCCGCCGCTATTCCCGTCTCCCGCCCCAGAAGAACAGCGCCACCGTGCCCGGGCCGGTATGGCTGCCGATGGTGGTGCCCACGTAGTTAATCTCCACCTCGCCGTCCAGCCTGGGGAAATTCGCCTTCACCAGCGCGGCCACCGCTTTGGCGTCCTCCACGCACGCGGATTGGGAGATGTAGCATTTCCCGTCGTAATCGACGCCGTTTTCGGCGTTCTCGATCATGCGGTTGACGATCTCCCGAATCACCTTGTGCTTGGTGCGCACCTTGGCGCGCGGCACCAGCCGCCCCTGCGCGTCCATGTTGAGCAGCGGGCAGACGTTCAGCAGCTTGCCAAACATGCCCGCGGTTTTGGAAATGCGGCCGCCCTTGATGTAGAAGGTCAGGTCGGTGGAGAAGAACCAGTGGTGCATTTCCAGCTTGTGCGCCTCCGCCCAGTCGCGCAGCTCGGTAACGCCCATGCCCGCGTCGCGCAGGTCGGCGAGCCTGTCCATCAGCAGCCCATAGCCCGAGGAAGCGCCCAGCGAATCCACAATGTAGATTTTCCGCTCGGGGAACCTCGCCTCCAGCGTCTCCCTGGCGATGGTCGCGGAGTTGATGACGCCGGATATGCCGGAGGACAGCGTCACATGGATAATATCCTTGCCCGCTTCCAGAAAGGGCGTGAAGTACGCCTCGAACTCGTCCGCGTTCACCTGCGAGGTGCTCGTTTCCGCGCCGGCGACCATCTTCTGGTAAAAGGTCTCAAACGGCATGCTCTGGCCGAGGTCGTCCGGCAGTTGGACGCCGTCCAGGCTGTAATGGAAGCAGATGTAATGGATATCCCTTTTTTGAAAATGCTCCGCAGTCAAATCGGCCGTGGAGCAGCAACTGAGGATGTAGTCGCTCATCGTCATCATTCTTTCTTTGCGTAGTGGTTCGCTGCGCTACACACACTTCATGATAACGGAAAAGCCCTAAAAAGGCAAGTGTTTTCCCCCGACCGGGCAGATTCGCGACCCGTCCGCAGCGGCGGCGCGCGCGGATGTCACGTTTTTTCCTTAAATCTGCGCAGGCTTTCGTTGAGGTGCACGGTGTCCGCTTCCTGCTCATACTTGAGCCCCAGCAGCGTCAGCGTCAGCGCGACAAGCAGAAAAGCGGCGAAGGCCGGCAGGCTCCACACCGGGTAGCCGCCGAACCAGTCGAACAGGAGCGCCGCCCCGACCGACGCGCCCGTGGAGAGCGTCAGCCACAATACCGATCGGCCGAAAAACACGCCGTTCGCGTAATCCACGCTGTCGTTGAGCAGCGTGGCCTGCAAAAGCCCGATGATCGTGCACACCAGAAGCATTTCCGCCAGCGTCAGCAGTTTCAGGCAGTCGCCGCCGGAGATGAGCTCCACCACGCCCACCGCGAAAGCGATGATCACAAAATAGAACGCCATAAACAGCTTGATGTTCATCGACCACACGTATAGTTTCCGAAACCACTTCATAGGCTTTATTCTCCCTTCGGCCGCGCGCGCAGCGCCTTGGCGTACCTGCGGGATACCAGTATGCGTTCCCCGTTGACGAGCGTGGCGAAGATTCTCCCGTTGTCCCCGCTTTTCAGCGTTTCGATGGAGCGCAGGTTGACCGCCATGCTCTTGGAACAGCGAAAAAACCCGAGCGGCGCGAACGCCTCCGCCACGGCCGTCAGCGTCTGCCCCACGCCGTAGACGCCCGAGGCCGTATAGGCGTAGGTGTGGTCGTCCACGCTTTCGCAGTAGAGGATCTCCGGCGTTTCCAGCAGCCGCAGCACGCCGTGGTCGTCCACGGCCAGCCGCTTCTGCTTGAGGCTCAGCAGTTCCATCAGCGCGCGGATCTCGTCGTCCATCACGTCATAACGGACGATCACTTCCTTCTGCGCGCCGGGCTCCCGCCTGAGCGTGACCTTCATGCCGGCGCCTCCTTTCCGTTCCCAGCATACACCGCGCCCGGCCGGCCCGCAAGCCGCGCAGGGCAAGTTGCGTTTGCGAAGGGGTAAGTTACTGGTGTAAGATGTCCTTATCCCGTAAAAATGCTTGCCCGATTACAACGCTTCGTGTTATACTGCCTTCATTATGGGTTGCAATGTGGTAATCGGTCCATCGCGCCCGTCCGGCCATGAAAGGAGGATCGCCCGTTGCAGCTTTCCCGCAGTTATCACCCCTACGCGGCCGTTACCATCCTGTTCTGGTCGATGGCGTTCGTGTTTACGCGGCTGGCCCTGCGCTATTTCAGCGTGTATTCGCTGGGCGTATTGCGCTACCTCGTGGCCTCCATTGTGCTGCTGGGCGTGGCGCTGGCGACGCGCATGCGGCTGCCGAAACTCAGGGACGTGCCGTGGTTCCTGCTTTCCGGCGCGGCGGGGTTCGGGCTGTACATGATCGTGTTCAACCTGGGCAGCCAAAGCGTGTCGGCTTCCACGGGCAGCGTGATACTCGCCACCACGCCGATCCTCACGGCGCTCCTGGCGCAGGCCGTTTACCACGAAAAGCTCTCGCTACGGCAATATGCGGCCATCGGCGTATCCTTCGCGGGGGTCGTGGCGCTCACGGTGCTCCGCGGCGGGTTTACGGTCGGCAGGGGACTGTGGTACATGTTCGCCTCGGCGCTTCTGGTCAGCGTCTACAACCTTCTCCAGCGGCGGCTGACGCGCACCTATTCGGCGCTGCAGGCCACGGCTGTCAGCATCTTTTTGGGAACACTCATGCTGTGCGTGTTCCTTCCCGGCGCCATCGGCGAACTTAAATCCGCGCCGCCCGTACAGATTCTGTACGTGCTGATTCTGGGGGTGTTTTCCAGCGCGGTCGCCTATTGCGCGTGGTCGAAAGCCTTGTCCCTTGCGCAAAATACGTCCTCGGTAAGCAATTATATGTTCATCACGCCTTTTGCGACGACGCTCCTGGGCCTGTGGCTCGCAGGCGAACCGGTGGAGCTTTCCACCGCCCTGGGCGGCGCGCTGATCCTGGCGGGACTTTTTATGTTCCGCTTCGGGGAACGCATCGGGCGAATCCATCGGGCCGCGTAGGCGGGCTTTCGGTTCCGGGCGGAATGTGTTATGATCTAAGCAAGAAAAGGGGGAATCTCTATGGCGCGCGTAGCTGTTTTTGTGGACGGCGCGAACTTTTTCTACATGCAGAAGAACGACTTGGGCTGGTTTGTGGACGCCAAGAAGTTACTGGAATACTGCGGCCGCTTCGGCGAAGTGGTGGATGCATACTATTACATCGGCAAGGACGCGCCGCCCGTACCCGAACAGCAGAGCTACCTGAACGCCCTTACCTACATCGGTTATGCGCTGGTCACCAAGCCCATCAAGACCATCCGCGACCCGCTCACCGGCGAAACCCGGCAGAAGGCCAATCTGGATATCGAGATCGTGCTGGACATGTTCAACACCATCGACAACTACGATATCGCCGTGCTGGTCAGCGGCGACGGCGATTTTGACCGCGCACTCAAACTGCTGCGCGCCCGCGGCAAGCGTTTCAAGGTCATCGCCTCGCCGCGCTTCACCGCCTCGGAACTCCGGGACGTGGCGGGCATGCACCTGATCGACATGGGGAGCCTCAGTTCGGAAATCGAGAAGCTCTGATCCGACCTGTTTCCAACCCCGGCGGCGGCTTTGTGAAAGCCGCCGCCTTTTTTGCCTCCCCGAGCCCTCAGCGGTCGCGCTCCACCCAGCCGCGGGCGCGCTCCACCGCCCGGTGCCAGCCGTACATCGCCAGCTTCCGGTCGTAATCCGCCATGGCGGGGGTAAAGGTCAGGTCGGGCTTCACGACGCGCGCGGCCTCCTCCTTGCCGGCATACAGGCCCACGGCCAGCCCGGCCAGCAGCGCCGCGCCCAGCGCCGTGGTTTCCAGCACCGTCGGGCGCACCACGGGCACGCCGAGGATATCGCTTTGGAACTGCATCAGAAAGCCGTTGGCGCTCGCGCCGCCGTCCACCTGCATGCGCGGCGGGCGCACGCCCGAATCGGCCGCCATGGCCTCGAACAGGTCGGCGCTCTGGTAGGCGATGGCCTCCAGCGCGGCGCGCACGATGTGCGCCCGGCCGGTGCCCCGCGTCATGCCCACGATGGTGCCGCGGCTGTACATGTCCCAGTAGGGCGCGCCCAGGCCCGTGAACGCCGGCACCAGAAAGACGCCCGCCGTATCCGTAATGCTCTGGGCAATGCGCTCGGTCTCGGCGCTGGACTGGATCAGCTTCATCTCGTCGCGCAGCCACTGCACGGTCGCGCCGCCCATGAACACGCTGCCCTCCAGCGCGTAGGTCGGCTTGCCGTCAAGCCGCCACGCCATGGTGGTTAAAAGGCCGTGCTCGCTCCTAACGGGCGCGTCCCCGGTGTTCATGAGCATAAAGCAGCCGGTGCCGTAGGTGTTTTTGACCATCCCGGCCTCGAAGCACGCCTGCCCGAACAGCGACGCGTGCTGGTCGCCCGCCAGCGCCGCCACGGGGATGGGCCTGCCCAGAATCTCGGTGCGCAGGTTGCCCACGACCCGCGCCGTGTCCGTTACCTCGGGCAGCAGCGCCCGGGGGATGTTCAGCATCGAAAGCAGCTCGTCGTCCCACTGCTGGGTGTGGATGTTGAACAGCATCGTGCGCCCCGCGTTGGTGGCGTCGGTCACGTGCGGCCGGCCTTCCACCAGGTGCCACGCCAGAAAGCTGTCCACGGTGCCAAAGCACAATTCGCCCATTTCGGCGCGCTCGTGCAGGTGCAGGGTATCCAAAAGCCACTGGAGCTTCGTGCCGCTGAAATACGCGTCCGGCACCAGCCCGGTCTTTTGCCGGATCAGGTCGGCCTTTCCCTCCGCCACCAGCCTTTCCACGTAGGGCGCGGTGCGGCGGCACTGCCAGACGATGGCGTTGTGCACGCAGGTGCCGGTGTCCCGGTCCCACAGCAGGGTGGTTTCCCGCTGGTTGGTAATGCCGATGGCGGCGATCTCCTCCACGCGCACGCCGCTCAGGCGCACGGCGGTCTGCAGCGCCTCGATCTGGCTTTGCAGAATGTCCTCCGGGTCGTGCTCCACCCAGCCGGGTTTGGGATAGTACTGCTTAAACTCGATGGCGTGCGTCGCAAGCACGCGCCCCTCCGTGTCGAACACCACCGCGCGGCTGGACGTGGTGCCCTGGTCGAGTGCGACGAGAACCGAACGGGACATGCCGATTCCTCCCTTTCGACGATTGCCATGCCAAACAAACCCGCCTTCGGCGGATCAACAGACGCAAGCGTACGCCCCCCGGCGTCAGGTAAAAAGCGCGGCCTTGCGCGCGGCCATCTCGGAAACGCGGCCGATATACTCGCCCACGTTGCTCACGTTGGGCGCGCGCTCGATGCGCAGGCTGCGGTCCGCAAACACCCGCTTGCTGATCGCCCCGGCCCCGCAGGCCAGCACCGAAGCCGTTTCTTCCATAATGTCCACGTTATACAGGCACGCCGCGCCCGCGCGGGCGTAGCCCACGTTTTGCTGCTGGCCGGCCATGTACTTCTGCCGGTAGAGGTAGTACGGCTCCATGCCGAGCCGCGCGGCGGCTACCTCGCCCAGGTCCGTCATCTCGGCCACGGCCCCGGCGGGCGGCAGGGCCGCGCCCGTCAGGTGCAGGCGGCTGGAACGCTTGATGGCCAGCGTGTGCACGGTCAGGCTGTCGGGGCGCAGGTCCTCGATGCGGGAAAGCGTATACGCAAAATCGGCGGGCGTCTCGCCGGGCAGCCCGGCGATCACGTCCATGTTGATATCGGTAAAACCCGCTTCCCTCGCCATGGCGAAGGCCTCCGCCGTCTGCGCGGCGGTGTGGCCCCGGCCCACGGCCAGCAGGGTCGCGTCGTTCATGGTCTGGGGGTTGACGCTTACGCGCCCCACGCCGCGCAGGCGCATGGCGGCAAGCTTTCCGGGGGTGATGGTGTCCGGCCGGCCCGCCTCCACGGTAAACTCGCGGGGGGCGGGAAAGCGAAGCGCCAGCTGCGCCATGAGCGCCGCAAAGGCTTCCTCGTCCAGCGCCGTGGGCGTGCCTCCGCCCACGTAGAGGGCGCGCAGGCGCAGGCCGCGCTCCCCCATCAGCCGGGCGGCCGCCTCCATTTCGGAAAACAGCGCGGTGAGGTACGGCTTCACCTGCATGCCCTTCCCCAGCGCCTCGCCCGGGAAGGAGCAGTACGAGCAGCGCGTGCGGCAAAAGGGGATGGATACGTACACGTCCGCCTCGTCCGAGGCGGGCGCGGGCAGGGACTGCTGCACGGCCACGATGCGGGCCAGCAGCGCCGCCTTTTCCGGCCGCACGTCGAACTCCGCCGTAAGCGCTTCCGCCGCGGCCGCGGGCGTCATGCCCAGGGCGAGCTTTTCGTACATCAATCGCGTGGGCCGGATGCCGGTGAGCGAACCCCACGGCGGTCGCCCGCCCATGAGCTTCCCGCACAGGTCGTAGAGCGTCAGCTTGCACAGGCGCTTGAGCGCCCGTTTGCGGACGAGCGCGTCCCCCGCGGGTACGGCCAGCGACCGCTCGGCCGTCTCGCCCCGCAGGGTGAAGCGGCAGCGCCACAGGCCGTCCGCCGCGGCGTATTCGTGAAGCAGCCGGTCCATGTCCGCGGTCGCGGGGGTCGCGGTGTACTGCGCCTTGGCCGCGTCCTCGGCGGTCTGGGGCGCGGTCGCCTCCACCGCGAAGGCCTCCACGGGCCCGAACAGCTTGAGCACGTCGCAAAGCTCGTTGGCGAAGCGCGGAAGCGGCGTCAGCAGCAGTATTTTCACGGCGTATCGCCGTCCCGTCCGGCCCAGGTGGGGCCGCCGTGCCCCGGATAGGCCCTCACGCGCGGGCGCATGAACAGGATGCGCCGCAGGCTGTTCTTGAGCTCCGAAAAATCGCCGTCGGCAAAATCGTACCGACCGTAGCCGCCGTCAAAAAGCGTATCGCCGCACAAAAGCCCGGCGTTCTCCGGCAGGAGGTAGCAAACGCCCCCCTTGCTGTGGCCGGGGGTGTGCAGCACCGTAATGTTCATGCCCGCCAGCGAAAGCACCTGATTGTCCCAGACGGGCACGGGTCTGGTTTGCACGCGCACGTCGTAGCCGAACTCCGCGCCCACGTTCAGCACGGGATCGGTCAGCTTCGGCGCGTCCGCTGGATGGACGTAGACCGGGATGCCGTAATGCGCGCATACCTCGTCCACCGCGCCGATATGGTCGTAATGCCCGTGGGTCAAAAGCACCGCCACGGGTTTGCGCCCGTCGACATCGGCGATGATACGCGCGGCGTCCGCCCCCGGATCGACGATCACCACCCGCCGCGTGTCTAGATTTTCCACGATATAGCAGTTCATCGAATACTCGCCCACATGGAGCGTTTCCACCCGAACCGGCAACGCGCTCACCTCAAAACAATTTTAAAACAGCTTCCGGGAATCCAAAAGGATGGTCACGGGCCCGTCGTTGACGAGGCTCACCGCCATGTCCGCGCCGAAAATGCCCGTTTCCACCGTGATCCCCTGCGCGCGCCAGCGGTTGACCACGCGCTGATAGAGCGGGTCGGCCTCCTCCGGGCGCGCGGCCGTAATGAAGCTGGGCCGGCGCCCGTCGCGCGTATCGCCCAGCAGCGTAAACTGGCTCACCGCGAGAATCGCGCCGCCTACCTCCGTCAGCGACAGGTTCATCTTCTCCCCGTCGTCCTCGAAGATTCGCAGGTTTTGAATCTTCTCGGCCACATAGTCGGCGTCCTGTTCGGTATCGCCGACCTCCACGCCGACAAACGCCACCAGCCCGTGGCCGATTTCTCCGGTGATCTGGTCGCGCACGGCGACCGAAGCGCGCATCACGCGCTGTACGACTGCCCGCATGGTAACCCATCCTTCCTTCGCGCGCCCTGCGCGCCGAGCGGCCCGCGTTCCCTACGCGATGCCGCGGTATACTTCCATAATGTCCGTGCGGCGCTGCAGGGCCTTGATGACCTTGTCCAGCTGCTCGCGGCTGGCGACCTGCACGACCATGGTGATGACGCTGGTTTTGTGCTTGTTGTCCCGCTTGGCCGAAACCGCCATGATTGGCACGCCCATGTTCCCGATGGACAGCGCCAGCTGCCCCAGGAGGCTTACGTGATCGTAGGCGATGATGTTGATGGAGGCGTTGAACGACCCGCCCTCGGTGTTGGCCCAGCTGACCTCCACCATGCGCTCGTGCTCGCTGGCGCTTACGTTGGGGCAGTCCGCCTTGTGGATGGTCACGCCGCGGCCGCGGGTGATGTAGCCGATGATCTCGTCGCCCGGCACGGGGTTGCAGCACTTGGCGAAGCGCACCAGCATCCCGCTTTCGCCCTTGACATACACGCCGTGGGTAGGCTTGCCCAGCTGCTTTTGCAATTCCTGCTGGGTGGTCTCCACCACCTTGGGAATGGCCTGCGCCTCGTCCTTTCGCTGCTCGTCCAGAAGCCTGCCCACGACGTAGGCGCTGGCGATACCGCCGTAGCCCACCGCGCCGTAAATGTCGTCCAGCTCCTGGAAGGCGTAGCGCTTGAGGATGGGCTCGTAATACTCGGGCTTGGTGAGCGCCGGGAGCGATACGCCCCGCCGCTTGGCCTCGTGCTCCAGCATATCGCGGCCGCGCGCGACGTTCTCGCCGTGCAGCTCACGCTTGAAAAACTGGCGTATCTTCGCGCGGGCCTGCTGGGTTTTGATCACCTTCAGCCAGTCCATGCTGGGACCCTTGCTGTTGGCGGAGGTGATAATCTCCACCCGGTCGCCCGTCTCCAGCTGCGTTTCCAGCGGCACGATGCGCCCGTTGACCTTCGCGCCCACGCAATGGTTGCCCACGCCGCTGTGGATGCGGTAGGCAAAATCGATGGGGGTGGAGCCGCGCGGCATGCTGATGATGTCGCCCTTGGGGGTGAACAAAAGCACCTCGTCGCTGAACAGGTCGGTTTTCAGCGAGTCGATAAACTCCTTGCTGTCGCGCGTGTCGTTTTGCCAGTCCAGAATCTGGCGCAGCCAGTACAGCTTGTTGTCCAGGTCGCCCTCGGAGCCGCCGCCCTCCTTGTAGCGCCAGTGGGCGGCCACGCCGAACTCCGCGACCCGGTGCATTTCCCATGTGCGAATCTGGATTTCGAACGGGAAGGGCATCTTGCGCCCGCCGATCAGGGTGGTGTGCAGGCTCTGGTACATGTTGCTCTTGGGAACGCTGATGTAATCCTTGAAGCGCCCGGGAATCTGGTTCCACAGCGTGTGCACGATGCCCAGCACCGTGTAGCAGTCCTGCACCGTGTCCACGATCACGCGAACGGCGATCAGGTCGTAGATCTGGTCGAAGGTCTTGTTCTGCTCCTTCATCTTTTTATAGATGGAGTAGAGGTGCTTGGGGCGCCCGTCCATCTCATAGCGGATGCCCTGCGCGTCCAGCTTTTCGGAAAGCTGGCTGATGACCATGCGGATGTTTTCCTCCCGCTCGGCGCGCCGAAGCCCCACCTTCTGGGCAATCTCGTGGTACGCGTCGGGGTTGATGTACTTGAAGGAAAGGTCCTCCAGCTCCTGCTTGATGGCGTTCATGCCCAAGCGGTGCGCCAGCGGCGCGAAGATGTCCAGCGTCTCTCCTGCGATGGCGCGCTGGCGCTCCTCGGGCTGGTAGCGTAGTGTGCGCATGTTGTGCAGGCGGTCGGCCAGCTTGATGATCACCACGCGGATATCCTTGCTCATGGCCAGGATCATCTTGCGCAGGCTTTCGGCCTTCTGCTCCTCACGGTCGGTAAAATCCAGCTTGTCCAGCTTCGTCACGCCGTCCACCAGCACGGCGACCTCCTCGCCGAACTGCTCGCGGATGGTATCCAGGGTGACGTTCTTGCAGTCCTCCACCGTATCGTGCAGGAGGCCCGCGGCGATGGTGGGCGCGTCGATCATCAGATCGGTCAGGATGCTGGCGACCGACGCGGGATGGATAAAATAGGGCTCGCCGCTCTTGCGCACCTGGCCCAGGTGCGCCTGTTCGGCAAACTCGTATGCCTTTTTGACCAGCAAATAGCTGTCCCCCGGATGCTGCTTCTGCACCCGGGCGATAATCTTCTCCAAAGGCATGCATTCGTTGGTGATATACGTCAGCATTCCCGCGCCTCCATCTGGGCGGACAGGGCGCGCAGCGCGCCCAGCACCGGACTGTCGGAAAGCGAGCACCTGCCGGGCTCGCCAAAAGCGTAATGGAAAGGCGACTCCGAAAAGTCGATCAGCCCCAGCGAGCGAAACGCGCACAGGCCCGCCAGCGCCTGCGCCTCGGTCAGCTGCGCCGCCTCCGCCGCCTGCCGCAGGCTTGCGTACGCGCCGCCGCGGAGCCGCCTGTACAGCGTCCGGTACGCCTCGTCCCCCGCGTCCATGCCCGCCGCCGCGCAGCGAAGCGCGGGGGTCGGCGGCGCAAGGTACAGCGCCGCGTGCGGCATAAGCTGCCGCCACAGGGCGGGCTCCGCCGGGGTCAGCGGCCCGTCCAGCAGGGCGACCGCCTTCCAGCGGCCTCCGCGCAGGGCCTCGGGCTGCGGCTCGATAAGCAGGGTGTGAAAGCACCGGGGATCGTCCGCCCAGCCGCGCACCAGGTCGACCCGCTCGCCGAAGGCCGCCAGGAACCGCTCGGCCGTTTCCCGCGCGTAGGCCACGAACAGGGTGCCCTGCAGACCCTCGCACAGGCTTTCCGCCGCGGCCGGTTCCCCCGCGGGCGAAACCAGCGGCATCAAAGCATGCGGTAGGTTGCCGTCCCCGAGGGTTTCACCGGGGATAGCCTTAATCAATTCTGCGTCGGCCCCACCGTTTCCTGCCGCGCCACCGGGAAAGGCGGCGAGCGTCGTGCGCAGAACGCCTAGCAGCGCGTCGTCCAGCGCGGACTGCGGCTCGCTTTCCACAAGCGTCCTGCGCGCCCCGGCCGGGGAACCCATCGCCTGCACGTAGCACTTGATCGTTTCCCAGCCCATGTAATTGTCCCGCCCGAGGGTGTAGGCGGCGTCCACCGTGTCCGTCAGCCGCGGGGCTTCCTCCCCCATGCCGAAGGCGATACCGGAAAGCATCCCGCCGCCCTCGCCGAGCGTCACCTGCAGATGCGCGCCCTTCGCCCCGCAGGCCCTGCGGCGCAACAAACGCGCGCCGCGGGTCAGGAACACCGGGGCGGGGTTGCCCATGCCGAAGGGTTCCAGTCCGGAAAGCGCATCCATCAGGGCTTCGTTCGCCTGCGAAAGGACAAGCTCCGCGTCGTATTCCTGCGCGGGCATGAACGCCTCCGCGTCGGCGCTCATGCGTACGGCACGCTCCAGACGCTCGCGGAAAGCCTCGTCGTTTTCCACGGAAAGGGTGACGCCCGCGGCCATCTCGTGCCCGCCGTAACGCAGGAGCAGATCGTCGCAGGTCTGCAGGCAGCGGGCGAGGTTCACGCCGCGCACGCCGCGCAGGCTGCCGTGCAGGATGCCGTCCTGCTCGCTCATGGCGCACACGGGGACGCCGTAGCGGCGGTTGAGCTTGCCGGCCACCAGCCCGACGACGCCCGCGTGCCAGTCCTTTCCGCGCACGAACAGCACGCGGCGGTTGATAAAGTCGTGCTCCGCCGCCTGCTTTTCCGCCTCTGCCGTCGTATCGGCCTCCAGCCGCTTGCGCTGGGCGTTGGCCGCGTCCAGTTCGCGGGCCAGCGCCTCCGCCTCGGCGGGGTCGCGGGTCAAAAGCAGCTTAACGCCCATGCTCGCGTCCTTCAGGCGTCCGGCGGCGTTCAGCCGGGGCGCGAGCTGGTAGGCCACGGCCTCCGCGTCCGGCGGCAGGCGGCAGCCGGCGACGGCTATCAGCGCCTTGAGCCCCGGCCTGCCCTCAAACCGTTGTAGCCCGTGCGCGACGATCACGCGGTTTTCGTCAAGCAGCGGCACGATGTCCGCCACCGTGGCCAGCGCCGCCAGGTCCAGCCACTGCGCGGCCGTTTCCGCCCCGTGCAGGGCGCAGGCCACCTTGTACGCCACGCCCGCGCCGCACAGCCCGGGGAACGGATAGCCGCCCAGACGCGGGTCGATCACCGCGTCGGCCGGGCAGGACGTGAGGCCGGGCTGGTGGTGGTCGGTCACGATCACCTGCATGCCCAGTTCCCGCGCGCGCGTCACTTCCGCCGTGTTGGTGATGCCCAGGTCTACCGTGATCATCAGCCGGTATTGTTTAGCGAGCGTTTCCACCGCCGCGGTGTTGAGCCCGTAGCCCTCGGCGCGCAGGGGCACGTGCGGCGTGGCGTTGACACCGTACAGGCGCAGCGCCTCGGTCATCAGCGCGGACGCGCAAACCCCGTCGGCGTCGTAATCGCCGTACACCACGGTCGGCCAGCCCTCCGCCTTCGCCCGGTCGATCAGCGTTACGGCCTCCGCCATGCCGGCAAGCGCCAGAGGATCGCGCAGGTCGGAAAGCGCAGGGTGCAGGAAACGCTCCGCCTGTGCCGCCGTATCCACCCCGCGCGCGTACAGAAGCTCCGCCAGCACGCCCGTATAGGGTCTGAGCGCGACCCGGGCGGGAGCGGTGAACGGGCGGGAATCGCGGCGGATAAAGCGCAGCATGCGGATGCTCCTTTCGAAGGTCTGCGAATGTGTGTATCATACCATACTCTGTTGTAAAAGGAAACCGCGCCCGCCTTGCGTTCGGCGGCCGCATCGCTTACAATAGGCACATAGCGGCGCGGGGCGTTTGGCGTAACGAGGCGCGCGCAACGGAGGTCGGCCATGAAAAAGCTTCTTTCCCTTTCCGTCGGAAAGCTTCTGTCGGGGGCGACCGTCGCGCTGGCGGCCGTGTGGCGCCTTGGCGACGTAATCGACGTTCCCGCGAACGCCGCGGCGCTATGGGCGCTGAGGATCGTCCTGTTTACGGTATTCACCCTGCTGACCGCCTCCGCCTTTTCCAAACCGGACCGGCGGCTGGTCTGGGTAAGCTGGCCCGTAGGCGCGCTGATTGCGCTGTCCCTCGTGCTGGGCAAGCCCATGAACGAACAGCGCGCGCTGCCGGAGGCGACCGTTGCGAACGTGCTGGGCATGGCAGTGGCCGTTCTTGCGTACGCGGCGATCTTCGGCGCGGCGGTCTACCGGCTGTACCGGGGCGCGCTACGCTACGAACGCGCGGCGGCCGCAAAGCCCGTCGCGGGGAAGGAATCCCGTTTCAGCCGCCTCACCGGCAACGGCTTTTTCACCTTCGCCGTGCTGCTGTTGTGTTGGGTGCCCGTATGGCTGGCGTTCTATCCGGGCACCTTCCGTTACGACGCGGCGACGCAGTTTTCCACCTATGTGGACGGCGTGATGACCACGCACCATCCGCTGCTGCACACGCTGCTGCTGGGGTGGCTCATGGACACGGGCAACGAGCTTTCCTCCCTCACGCTGGGCGTGGCGCTCTACAGCGGGGTGCAGATGGTGCTGACGGCCGCGATTCTTGGCTACGCCTGCGCGTGGCTGCGCGGTCGCCGCGCGCCGCTTGGGCTGCGGACCACGGTGCTCGTGCTGTTCGCGCTGTACCCGCTGTATCCCCTATGGTCGTTCAGCGCCACCAAGGACGTGCTTTTCGGCGCGTTCGTGCTGCTGACCTGCCTGCAGACGGCCGACCTGTGGCGGGACGGCCGGAATTGGTTCCGCTCACCCGTGCGCGTATGCCTGTATATCCTGACCGTGATTCTGATGATGCTTTTGCGCAACAACGGCGTGTACGCCTTCTGCCTCATGCTGCCTTTCGGAGTGATCGCCGCCAAAAGCCGGCGCGTGCGCACCGCGGCGCTTCTGCTGATCTGCGTCGTCGGCTTTCTGGGGGCCAATCGGCTGCTCGTCAACGCCGTGGAAGCCGAAGGCGGCAGCTACGTGGAGATTCTCTCCATTCCTTTGCAGCAGGTGCTGCGCGCCGCCGACGACGGGGAGCTGACCGGGGAGGACGAAACGCTGCTCGAGGAGCTGTACTGGCAGTTCGACGGCAGCCCGGACGAGGTGTACGCCCCCATGTGCGCCGACAGCGCGAAATGGAACCTGGACGAGGACGTGCTGACCGACGACTGGCAAAGCTACCTGTCGCTTTGGTGGCGCGAGGGCCTGCGCAACCCGAAGCTCTATCTGGAAGCGTTTTTGGAGCAGAACCTGCCCTATTACTATCCGGGCGCGAAGATGAACTACAATATCGTTTTGGGACTTCTGCCCATGGACCTGTACGAGCTGGAGGCGCACTCCGCGCTGCCCGCGCTGCGGCCCTTTTACGAGGCGTACGACGATACGCTGACGGTGGCGGATATTCCCGGAAGCGGGCTGCTCTCGGATAACGCAGTCATGGTCTGGCTGACGCTGTGGCTGTTGGGGCTAGCGATCTACCGCCGACAGCAGGGCGTGGTGATCGCCGCGGTTTTCCTGATGGCCATCTGGTGCACGTGCCTCATGGGCCCCATCGCCGTGATACGCTATATGCTGGGCTTTTTCTACACGGTGCCCGTGCTGTTTGCCTTCGCCTTCGCCCGCGGCGACGTGAAGGGAAAGGCGGGCAGGCCGATCGGCGGCTGAAGCGGAGAGGATCAAGAGAGACATCCGCGAACCCGGAAAAAGTTCCTCGCGTGTAGGTTTGTCAAACATCTTAGACAACGGAGTGGTGAAGGAACTCAACAGGCGA
>CAZXJI010000026.1:0-43176 GCA_964640955.1 uncultured Oscillospiraceae bacterium
CGGTACGGCCGGACGACTATCCTGTACTCCGGAGAGAAATTCTGCGCCCCTACGATGAGCGCAAGTCCGAAGGTTCCCAAAGGGCGACCGGAAAGCCCTTTGGTCGCGCCCGCAGGTGCGATCCCCCAGGATTCCAAAGGGATTCTCCCTTTGGTCGCGCCCGCAGGCGCGATCCCTCCCGTGCCCCCTGCGCCGAGGGGAGCTCAACCCCCTCAACCTCCCTGCCTTTCAGGCAACCTTCCACCTTACTCCAGTTCGAACGCTCCGGTATACAGCTGGTAATACTTGCCCTTCTGGGCCAGCAGCTCCGCGTGGCTGCCGCGCTCGATGATGCGGCCGTGCTCCAGCACCATAATCACGTCGGCGTTGCGCACGGTGGACAGCCGGTGGGCGATTACGAACACCGTGCGCCCCTGCATCAGCGCGTCCATGCCCTTTTGCACGATCGCCTCGGTGCGGGTGTCGATGGAGCTGGTCGCCTCGTCCAGGATCATCACGGGCGGGTCGGCCACCGCCGCGCGCGCGATGGAAATCAGCTGCCGCTGGCCCTGGCTCAGGCCGGAGCCGTCGCCGGTGAGGACGGTGTCGTACCCGTCGGGCAGCATGCGGATGAAGGTATCGGCGTTGGCGCGCCGCGCGGCCTGCACGCATTCCTCGTCCGTCGCGTCCAGTTTGCCGTAGCGGATGTTCTCCATCACCGTGCCGGTGAACAGGTTCACGTCCTGCAAAACGATGCCCAGGCTGTGGCGCAGGTCGTTTTTGCGTATTTTGCCGATGTTGATGCCGTCGTAGCGTATCTTGCCTTCGCCGATGTCGTAAAAGCGGTTGATCAGGTTGGTGATGGTGGTCTTACCCGCGCCCGTGGAGCCCACGAGGGCCACCTTCTGGCCGGGCCGCGCGTACATGTTGATGTCGTCAAGCACGGGCTTGTCCGCTTCGTAGCCGAAGTGCACGTGCTCCAGCACCACGTCGCCCTCCAGTCGCTGGTAGGTCAGGGTGCCGTCCCCGTGGGGATGCTTCCACGCCCAGACGCCCGTATGCTCCGGGGTCTCGGCCAGGGCGCCGCCCTCGTCCACCCTGGCGTTCACGAGGGTCACGTAGCCGTCGTCCTTCTCCTCCGGCTCATCCATCAGCCGGAAGATGCGCCCCGCGCCGGCCAGCGCCATGACGATGGCGTTAATCTGCTGGCTGACCTGCGTAATGGGCATGGTGAAGCTGCGGCTGAGCTGCAGAAACGCCGCGATGCCGCCCAGCGTCAGCCCGCCCACGCCGCCGATGGCCAGCGCGCCGCCCAGCACCGCGATGAGCGCGTACTGAAGGTTGCCCAGGTTACCCATGATGGGCATGAGGATATTGGCGAAGGTGTTGGCCTTGGCCGCGCAATCGTACAGCTCGTCGTTTCGGCTGTCGAAGCCTTCCTGCGACTCGTCCTCATGGTTAAAGACCTTGACCACCTTCTGGCCGTTGATCATTTCCTCGATGTAGCCGTTGAGGCCGCCCAGCGTCCTTTGCTGCTGAACGAAGTACTTGGCGCTGCTGCCGCCGATCTTCCCCGCCAGCAGCATCATCAGCACGATGGAAACCAGCACGAACGCCGTGAGGATCACGTTGGTCGTCAGCATCGCCACGAACACCGTCACCACCGTAATCAGCGAGGAAAGGGTCTGCGGCAGGCTCTGGCTGATCATCTGGCGGAGCGTGTCGGTATCGTTGGTATAGTGGCTCATCACGTCGCCGAAGGAATGGGTGTCGAAGTATTTGACGGGCAAAAGCTGCATGTGGGTGAACATCTCGTCGCGGATGTTCTTGAGCGTCTTTTGCGCCACGGTCACCATGAGAAAGTTGAACAGGAACGTCGCGCCGACGCCGAACAGGTAGATGCCCGCCATGGTGAACACCACGCGCAGCAGCCCGTCGAACACGGGGTTGGCCACCCCGAGCAGCGGGGTGATGTAATCGTCGATCAGCGTCTGCAGGAATTTGGCGTTCATGACGCCCGTCAGGGCGCTGATCAGGATGCAGACCATCACCACGATCAGACGGGCGCGGAAGGGTTTGAGGTAGGAAAGCAGGCGCTTGATCACGCGCTTGTCCGGCTTTTCGGCCGGCCGGCCCATGCCGTGGCCGCGCATCGGTCCCCGCATCATTGTTCCTCGCCTCCCCTCGTCTGCGACTCGTAGACTTCGCGGTAGATTTCGCTGCGCTGCATCAGTTCCTCGTGCGTGCCACAGTCGGCGACGCGGCCGCCCTCCATCACCACGATCAGGTCCGCGTCCTGCACCGAGGCCACGCGCTGGGCGATGATCAGCTTGGTAGTGTGGGGAATTTCCTCCCGGAACGCCTTGCGGATCAGCGCGTCGGTAGCGGTGTCCACGGCGCTGGTGGAGTCGTCCAGAATCAGTATCTTCGGCTTTTTGAGCAGCGCGCGGGCAATGCACAGCCGCTGCTTCTGTCCGCCGGATACGTTGGCGCCGCCCTGTTCGATCAGGGTATCGTACCCGTCGGGGAACTGGGTAATAAACTCGTCCGCCTGCGAAAGCTTGCAGGCGTGCACCAGCTCTTCGTCGGTAGCTTCTTCGTTGCCCCAGCGGAGATTTTCCTTGATGGTGCCGGTGAACAGCTCGTTTTTCTGCAGCACCATCGCCACCGCGTCGCGCAGCGCCGTGAGGTCGTACCGGCGCACGTCCACGCCGCCCACCTCCACGCTGCCTTCGGTCACGTCGTACAGGCGGGGTATCAGCTGCACGAGCGAGCTTTTGCCGCTGCCCGTTTCGCCCAGGATGCCCACCACGGAACCGGAAGGGATCGTAAGGTCGATGTCGGCCAGGCACAGGTGGTCGGGGTCCTTTTTATAGCTGAAGCCCACGTGGTGGAAGCGCAGCGATCCGTCCTTCACGGCCGTGACCGGGGAAGCCGCGTCGGTGATATCCGTTTTTTCGTTGAGCACCTCCACGATGCGCTCGGCCGACGCCCGGGAGATGGTGACCATCACGAAAATCATGGAGAGCATCATCAGGCTCATCAGAATCTGCATGGCATAGGAGGTCAGGCTGATCAGCTCGCCCGTGGTCATGCTGCCGCCCACGATCATCTGCGCGCCGAACCAGGCCACCAGCAGGATGCTGGCGTACATCGTCGCCTGCATCAGCGGGCTGTTGAACGCCAGTATCTTCTCAGCGTGGCTGAAATCCTCGAAGATTCTGGTGGAGACCTTCTCGAATTTGTCCACCTCGTAATCCTCGCGCACGAAGCTCTTCACCACGCGGATGCCGCGCAGGTTCTCCTGCACGACCTTGTTGAGCTTGTCGTAGGTTCTGAACACCCGCTCGAAGATCGGATGGGCGTGGCTGATGATCAGGTACAGGCCGAATCCCAACACCGGAATGGCGCCCAGGAACACCAGCGCGAGCCTGGGGTTGACCTTGAAGGCCATGATCAGCGCGAACACCAGCATCAGGGGCGAGCGCACCGCGATGCGGATGATGACCTGAAAGGCGTTCTGCACGTTGGTCACGTCCGTGGTCAGGCGGGTTACGAGGCTGGCGGTGGAGAACTTATCGATGTTGAAAAACGAAAAGCGCTGCACGTTTTCGTACATATCGCGGCGTACGTTGTGCGCGAAGCCCGCCGAGGCGTAGGCCGCGTTCTTTCCGGAAAGCGCGCCGAACATCAGCGATACGCCGCAGCTTACGACCAGCAAAACGCCGTATTTCAGGATCATGGTCATGTTGCCCGCCGTGATGCCCGAATCGATGAGCCCGGCCATCAAAAGCGGGATCACCACGTCCAGAATGACCTCGAAGCTGACGAAAACAGGCGTGAGGATGGTAGGCTTCCTGTACTCCCGCACGCATCTGGCAAACCGTTTGAACATTACTTTTCCTCCCCCTGCCGCCCGTCCCCCGGCGGGTAAACGTCCGCTTCTTCGCAGGCGCGCAGATTATCCTCAAATTTCCCGATGATCCGATAAAAGGTACTCATTTCCTCCGGGCTCACGCCCTTTGTGATGATCGCCTCCACCCGTGCCATTTCCCGGAGAAAATCGTCGCTGAAGGCGACCGCCCGCGGGGTGAGCACCAGCTTTTTGAGCCGGGCGTCGTAGGGTACGGGCTCGCGCGTCAGCAGCCCGTCGCGCTCCATCGTCTGCAGAATGGCGCTTGCGGTGGAACGGCGGATTTCGAAGGCCCGCTCCAGATCGCGCTGGAATACATCCTGATCCGCGTGGTGCGACACGAAGCCGATCACGCGCCCCTGCATCGGGGTGACCTGCCCGTCGTGCTGGAGATAGGGCTTGGACAGCCGCCGCATCTGGTTGAGCAGCGTCCGCATGGCAAAACTGACTTCTTTTCGCGGTACCATGAGAGCCTCCAATATTGTTAGGGTGCTAACATTATACGATCGGCAAGGGGGCTTGTCAATCCCGGTTTTGAATCTTTTCGCTCCGTTTACAAATGAACGGAGCGTCGCGCGGGTAAACCCCGCGCGGCGCTCCATGGTGACAAAGAACCCCGCTTTGCAGCGGGCTGGAGCGCCGTTACGCTTTCTCTCCGCCCATCAGCCTGTCCACCAGCTCGATGGCTTTGGCCAGCCGCTGGGCGTAATCGCCGGCGACCACGACCATCTTGTCGCCGAAGCCGTGGTACTCGTACATGTTCTTGAGCCGCTTGCTCAGCTCCATGCGCTTTTTCTGTTCTCCGTTGAGGCGCTTGCCGTCGGCCACCCAGCGGACGTCCGGCTGCAGGAAGAGCATCAGGTCGTAGCGCGTATGGTCGATGTAGGCCTCCACCAGAGTGTTGCGCCTGCCCAGGTACAGCTCGCTGAAATAATCGGTGTAGGTCGCGTCCGTGTCGAAAAAGCAGACCTTGTTGGCCGTGCGCAGCGCGTGGTAATCCTGCTCGTACTGCAGGTGCGCAATGCGGCCGAAATCCGTATCGGTGAAGATGGTCTCGTCGTCGCCCAGATAATCGCGGGCGTAGTAGCGGCCCACTTCCTCCGACCAGGAGGTGTTGTAGAGCTTCGCCAGGCATTTGGTCAGCGTGGTTTTGCCGCAGCTCTCGGTGCCGGCGATCAGCACCTTCTTGGCGAAGAAGGGGCGCGCGGAGCCTAAAATGTAGTGCCAGTTGCCCAGAATGTTGTTACGGATATCGGTGGCGGAAATGGGGTAACGCGTGCGCGCCGGGTCGAACAGCTCCACCACGGCGTCGGGGAAATAGGTTTCCAGCGTCGTCTGGTAGTCGCAGTCGCCCACGAAGAACGCGTCGATCTTCTCCGGCACCACCTGCTTCATCCGCTCGCTCCACAGCTGCCAGCCGTCGGGATAGGTGGGGATGTCCGTCTCGTCCAGCACGCGCACCAGGATATGCTCCATGTCCTGCACCTGTTGGGAAATCCACTGCTTGCGCAATTGGTAGGTAATGGTGGGCAGACCCGCGCTTTCGCATATTTCGCGGGTCTGGCCCGCGTTGTCGGAAATGACGACCACGAGCTTTTCGCATTTGGTGGAGGCCTCGATGATCTGGTACAGGTGGCCCCTGTGCGGCGGGCAAAAACGCCCGAAATACACGCCCGTTTTATACATAGGTCTTCCTCCTCGTTGGGGGTAGTCAACGTTAGTATATCGTTTTTTTACAGAGCGCACAAGCGGAAACCGCTTTTTCACCCGTTTTGCGCCGCCTGTACATATTCTCTTTACATTTGAGTGGAAAAACGTTAAAATGGCAAGGATTTTGATACAGGCAGGTGTCCTCATGATCACAGTCATCATCAACCCCATCGCGGGCTCCGGTCACGCGCTGACGGTCGGGAACAAGATCGGCGAGCTGCTGCGCGCCCGCGGGGTGGAACATACGCTGGAGTATACCGAAGGGGTCGGCCACGCCACCCAGCTTGCCCGCGCCGCCGCCGGGCGGGGCGTGGATACGGTGCTTTCCGTGGGCGGCGACGGCACCCTGAGCGAGGTCGCCGCCGGGCTGGTGGGCACGAAAACGGCTTTGGGGGTCATCCCCGCGGGAACGGGCAACGATTTCGTCAAGGCCATCGGCACGCCCCGCAGATGGGAGGACGCGCTCGACTACGTGCTCACCCATCCGGCCAGGCCGCTGGACACCGGCGTCATCAACGATTCGTTCTTCATCAACGTCTGCGGCACGGGCTTTGACGTGATGGTGCTGGAATATGCCCTGCGGGCCAAAAAGCACGCGCGCGGCATATGGCCGTATCTCTACGGGGTCATCGCGGCCATCCGCGCCTTCAAGCCCTTCGAGATGCTGGTGGAGATCGGCGACGAGCTGAAGCTGAAAGGCCAGTACATGATCTGCACCATCGCCAACGGCCGCTACATCGGCGGGGGCATTCCCATTTTGCCGGCGGCGGAGGTGGACGACGGTCTTTTGGACGTCATGGTGGTGGATACGTTGCCCAGCTGGCGCATTCCCTTCTACCTGCCCGCCATCCTCGGCGGAACGCTGATGAAAAAGAAGATCGCCCACCACTACCGCGCCCCCCGCTGCGCGCTCAGCTCGCCCGGCATGCGGCTGAACCTGGACGGAGAGATTATCCCCATGGAAAGCGCGCGCTTCGAGTGCCGGCCCGCGTCGCTTCTGGCGCACTGGCCGGGCAAGGCGGCTCCCGCGCGGGGATAGGCGACCGCGGCGCGATATTTCCCTTTTTTCAATGCTTCAGGCCGGCCCAAAAGCCGGCCTTTATGGTATACTCTGTATGAGGTGAAAGCGTATGTCGATGCCGCCGCGCCGCCTGCTCGCCCTGACGCTGGCGCTGCTCATGCCCGCCTCCGCCGCCCTGGCCACGGAGGACACGGCGGACGTGTCGCTTTCCGACGCGGAGCAGTCGCCCTACGTGATGATCGTCTCCCCCTCCGCTGGCGAAAGCTGGAGTGACGGGGATTCCCTGACCGTCGAAGCTGTCGGCGGAAACGTCGCCCTGATCACGCTGGAGCTGCGCATCGGCGACCAGCGATACCTGTACCAGCAGGAAGGCGACGCCGTAACGCACGTATTCGCCTTCGACCGGCCCCAGACGCAAGCGGGCACGCTGGTCGTGCGCGGCTGGGCGGACGCGTCGCGGACGCCGGGTTCGGCGTGTGCCAGCAGCACGGTTCAGGTGCTCTCCCCCAAGGCGGAGCTGATCAACCGGATGATCGCGCTGGCCTATGCGAACTCCAAGGACAGCCGCTACAAGTTCGCCCCGGCGCAGACCGACACGGACATCGGCGTGTGCAAAAACTTCGTCATGCGCCTGTTCGACACCTACAGCGCGGACTACCGCATGCTCGCCTATCCCGATCTTTCCCTGCACATGCCCAAAAACAACAGCAAGGCGGATTGCGCCCCCTACGACTACGGCATCGAGTGGAGGCCGGAAACTGCGGCGGACGGCAGCCCCTTTGAGATCGTTTCGCAATTCAAATACGACGACGCCCTCACCGAGGAGGAAAACGCCGCTGTGGCGCGAAATCTATTGGTGCAGGTACAAAAAGGCGACTTTTTGCAGATCGTCGGCTACTACGGCGGGGGCAACGGCCCCCACAGCCTGATGATGATCCGCGATTACGACCCCCTCACCCAGATGCTCCACTGGACGGACAGCAACATGCGCGGCAAGCGCATCGACGGCGTGCGCTGGGGCTACCTGCAGTACGACGCGGACGCGGACGTCGAATGGTGGGTGAACGTTTTCAACATGAAGAAGCGCGGCGCAACCCTCTACCGCCTGCGCGACGATCTGTACCGCTATACGGAAACGGAGTGAATCCCCATGTCGAAAGGCTCTTTTTACAGCAGGATCCGGCTGACCTTCCTCAAGCTGATGGAATCGGTCGGCACCACCGCCTCCAACATGGCCAGCAACGCCAAGCTCCGGGCCAACGAGATCAACCTGGAAAACCGGCGGCGGGAGATACTGACCAATTTCAGCCTGCGCGCCTTTGAGCTGTGGCAGAAGGGCGTGCCGCTGCCGGATTCGCTCTCCGAAATGCTCCAGGAGCTCAGCGACATCGAGGATCGGCTAAGCGTTTTGCGCGCGCAGAAATACGCCAAGGTACCCTCCGAACCGGCTCCCGCGACGGAGGATGAGGAGCCCTACCCGCCCGTTTCCTGCACCGTCGGCGACGCCGAAGGCGACGAAGCGGCGCAGGCCGTGCCCTGCGACCTGCAGGACGCGCCGCCCGCCCCGGACGAGCTCGCCGGGGAACCCGCGGCGGAGGACGAGGCGGAAGCGCCGCCCGAGGAGGAAGTCGAACCCGAGCCAGTGCCCGAATCCGCGGATGAGGACAACGAAGGTGAAGAGGACGGCAAGCCGCAGGCCTGAGCCACGCGGCGCACCCAGAGCTTTTTGAAACGCATCCCCCGGCGAATCGGCTTCGCCGGGGGATAACCATAGCCGCGCGGCGAGGCCGCGCCAAGGAGAAAGACATGTACGAATTGAAGCAGGTGGGCCCGGACAGCTATTACATCGACTGCCCCGCGAAAATCGGCGTGTACGCCGCCGACCCGGAGCGCGTCGTGCTCATCGACAGCGGCAACGACAAGGAGGCCGGCCGCAAGGTGCTCAGGGTGCTAAGCGAACAGGGCTGGAAGCTTTCCGCGATCGTCAACACGCATTCCAACGCCGACCACATCGGCGGCAACCGGTACCTGGCGGCGCAGACGGGCTGCCGGGTTTTCGCGGGCGGCATCGAGGGGGATTTCACCCGCCATCCCATTCTGGAGCCGTCCTTTCTGTACGGCGGATACCCGCCCAAAGCGCTTCGGCACAAGTTCCTCATGGCACAGGAGAGCGACGCGCTGGATTTTTCGCACCCGGACTTCCCCGGAGAGCTCGAGATCATCCCCCTTCCGGGGCACTTCTTCGACATGGTCGGCTTCCGTACCCCGGACGATACGGTTTTCCTCGCCGACTGCGTAAGCTCCGCCGCGACGCTTAGCAAGTACGGCATTCCCTTCCTGTACGACGTGCGCGGCTATCTGGACACGCTGGAAAGGGTGGCGGCCCTGCCGGGGCGCGTGTTCGTGCCTGCCCACGCGGACGTAACGGAGGATATCGCCCCGCTTGCGCGCCTCAACCGGGAAAAGGTGCTGGCGGCGGCGGCAATTATCCTCGGCCTGTGCGCCGCGCCGACGCCTTTCGAAACGGTCCTGCGCGGCGTGTTCGACGCCTACGGGCTGACCATGACCCTGGAGCAGTACGCCCTCGTGGGGAGCACCGTGCGCTCCTTCCTTTCGTGGCTTTCCGACGAAGGAAAGCTGACGGCGGCGTTTGCGGACAACACGCTGCTGTGGCAGCAGGGATAAGGTTTCAATATGGCGGGCATAACGACCCTGTCGGACAGCCCGTCGGCAACGACCAGCAGCCGCCCCCGAAACCGGGGGCGGCTGCTGGTTTGGGCCGGCAATGTGCCTGCCTCTTTGGTAAACGGATCGGTAAGCTTCGCCCTCGCGGGCGTTCCTAGCAGCGGTCGCCGCCGCCCTTGCGCTTGGCGGAATACGTGACCACGATGCGCTGTATGCCGATGAACATCAGCAGCAGCGCGCCCGTGGCGATCTTCCCCCACCAGGAGAGCAGGTTGCCGTTGAAGGTGATCAGCGCCGGGATGATGGACTTGAGCATCACGCCGAAGAAGGTGCCCAGCATGTAGCCCACGCCGCCGGTCAGCAGCGTGCCGCCGATGACCGCCATGGTGATGACGTCCAGCTCGCCGCCCTGCAGGGCCAGGTTCCAGCCGCTTTTCACGTACAGGGCATAGCTCACGCCCATGAGCACCGAGCACATGCCGTTGAACGCGTACACGAAAATCTTGGTTTTCGCCACGGGCAGGCCCATGAGCCTGGCGCTCTGCTCGTTGCCGCCGATCGCGTAAACGTTGCGGCCGAAGCGCGTGCTCTTGAGCAGGTAAGCGCCCGCCAGCATCACGGCGAGGAACAGAAGCACGTTGAAGTTGATAAACGCGATGGGCTTGACCTTCGTCCACTCGCCGTCCACCAGCTTCATAATGTACACTTTCCAGCCAGCCAGCGCGTTGAAGGCGTCGTTGTTGATGGCGATGGATTCACGGCTGATCATGGAGCATACGCCGCGGGCGAGGAACATGCCCGTCAGCGTCGTAATGAAGGGCGGAACGTTGAGGTAATGAATCATCGCCCCCATCAGCGCTCCCAGCGTAATGCCGACAATCATGGAAAAAGCGATGCACACGAACGGGTCGATGCCCAGCACGGTGTTGCCGTAGGCGATGAACATGCCCGTGAGGGAAGCGATCGCCGCCACCGACAGGTCGATGCCGCCGGTGATCAGCACCAGCGTCATCCCTACGGCCGAGATGCCGAAGTATGCGTTGTCGATGAACATGTTCAGGAACGTCCGTATGGTGGTAAACCCGATGTCCCCGTACATCAGCGCGCCGAACAGGTAGATCATCAGAAACACGCCGATCGTCGCGTACACCATGATGTACTTGGGGTTCAGTACGCGGTTGATCACGTTCTGCCGCTTGATTTTCACCGTACGCTCAGCCATGCAGCTCACCCCTTATCGCCGTTCTGCGGGCCGTGCGCTTCTTGCTGATAAACTCGCGCACCGGTTCGGCCTGCAGCACGATCACCACCAGCACGATCAGCGCCTTGAACGCCATCGTCGCTTCGGCGGCCACGCCGAAATAGTATACGAAGGTGATGATGGTACGGATGATGATCGAGCCGATCACCGTGCCGGTCAGGCTGAACTTGCCGCCCGCCATGCTCGTGCCGCCGATGACGACCGCGAGGATGGCGTCCATCTCGTAGTTGATGCCCGCGTTGTTGCTGTCGTTCTGCCCGATGCGGCTGGCGTAGATAAGCCCGCTGATGCCGGAGAGCACCCCGGTAATCGCGTACGCCGAGAAAATGATCATCGAACTGCGCAGGCCCGACACCCGGCTCGCGCTGGGGTTGATGCCCACGGACTCCACAAACATGCCGTAGGAGGTTTTCCGCGTTAGCAGCGCCATCAGCAGGAAGATGACCGCCGTAATGATAATGGGCATTGGTAAGAAAAGGAAGCTCCCCTGGGAAAGAAACTTGAACGGCGAGAAGTTCGTGGTCATCTGCCGCCCGTTGGTGATGATCTGCGCCACGCCGCGCCCCGCGACCATCAATACCAGCGTCGCGATGATCGGCTGCATGCCGAAACGCGAAACCATCAGGCCGTTGAAGCACCCGAACACTAGGCAGATGCCCAGCGCCGCCATGAACACCCAGATCAGCGGCGTTACGCTATAGTCGCCCGCCGTGGGGTACTCGCTCATGTCCCAGCGCATCAGCTTCAGGCTCATGGCGCCGCTGAGCGCCACCAGCGCGCCCACGGACAGGTCGGTGCCCGCCAGCGCGATGACCAGCGTCATGCCCAGGGCGATAATGGTGATTTCGGAAGAGCGGTTCAGAATATCGATAATCGATCCGTAGAGCATGCCCGTGGATTCCTGATAGCTGATCTTGAAGAACTCCGGGCGGATGATCAGGCACACCAGCAGGATCAGCAGTTCCGCCACCACCGCCCACGTTACCTTCGATTTGAGGATCCGTTGCGAGTCGAATTTGATCTTCATGGTCAAGCTCCCTCCCCCGCCGCCGAACCTTCCGCGATCACGTGCAGGATGTCCTCCTGTCTGCTCGATTCGCCCGGCAGTTCGCCCGCCTTGCACCGGTCGCGCATGACGATGACGCGGTTGGAGCAGCGGAGGATCTCGTCCAGTTCGGAGGATATGAAAATGACGGACACGCCCTCGGCGCACATTTTGAGCATCAGGCGCTGAATTTCGGCCTTCGCGCCGACGTCGATGCCGCGCGTCGGCTCGTCCAGTATCAGCACTTCCGGCTGCGTGGCCATCCAGCGCGCCAGAATCACCTTTTGCTGGTTGCCGCCGGACAGCTCGCCGACCTTCTTCTCCGCGTCCGGCGTCGCGATGTCCAAAAGCCGGATGAACCTTTCGGCCAGCTCCGTCTGCTCCTTGAGGCCCATGGGCTTGAGGATGCCGCGGCGGGACTGCACGACCAGCGCGATGTTTTCCCGCACGCTCAGATCGCCGATGATCCCGTCCCGTTTGCGGTCCTCGGGGCAGAACGCCATCTGGTGGCCGATCGCGTCGATGGGCGTATGGATGCGGACGGTTTTGCCGTCGATCTTGATGGAGCCGCGCTCGGCCCTGGTTACGCCGAACACCATCTCCGCCGTTTCGGTGCGGCCGCTGCCCAAAAGCCCCGCGAAGCCGATCAGCTCGCCTTCCTTGAGGGTGAAGCTTACGTTCTCCACCTTGCCCGAAACGCCCAGCGAATCCGCCTCGAGCCTGTCGTGCGCGTCGGGGGCGACCGTGGGCCGTTTGAGCGCGAAGATTTCCGCCATGTCCTTGCCGATCATCTGCCGCACCAGTTCGATCTTGCTGATCTGATCGGTGGCGAAATCGCCGACCAGCCGCCCGTTGCGCAGCACCGTCAGGCGGTCGGATATCTGGAACACCTGATCCAGGAAGTGCGTGATGAAGATGATGCCCATGCCGTTTTTCTTCAAGTCCCGCACAACGTCAAACAGCCGTTCCACCTCGTTTTCGTCCAGCGAGGAGGTCGGCTCGTCCAGGATGAGGATTTTCGCTTTCACGTCCACGGCGCGCGCGATGGACACCATCTGCTGGATGCCCGTGGAGTAATAATCCAGCGGCCTCGTTACGTCGATGTGAATATTGAAGCGACTCAGCAGCTCCTCGGCGCGGCTGTTGATGCTCTTCCAATCGATGCGGTTGCCCCGCTTCATCGGCTGCCGCCCCACGAAGATGTTTTCCGCGACGGTCAGGTTCTGGCACAGGTTGATCTCCTGATAAACGGTGGAGATGCCCATTTCCATGGCCGCCTGCGGGGAGGACGGCGCGATTTCCCTGCCGTCGAAGATGATCTTGCCGGCGTCCATATGATGCACGCCCGTGAGGCATTTGATCAGCGTGGATTTCCCCGCGCCGTTTTCGCCCAGCAGCGCGTGCACTTCCCCGGCGCTCAGGTCGAAATCCACCTTATCCAGCGCCTTCACGCCCGGAAACTGGATTTCGATGCTTTTCATTTCTAGGATATGTTCACCCGGCAATGGTCTCGCCCCTTCCGGTTTGAAAAGGGGAGCGGGAGCCAGGCTCCCGCCCCGTGAATATTCCGCTTGGTTTCCAGACGGATCGGACGGATCAGTACAGACGCTCGGCGATGTGGTCCGCGGCCTTCTCCGTCAGCATGGTGCCGTCCTCGGTGTAGGGGATGCCGCCTTCGCTGTCGTACACGTACTCGACAGGATGCACGACCTTTTCGAAGGTCTCGCCGGCCTCGAGGCCCTTGATGACTTCGACCACGCGGCTGCCCATGAGCGGCGTGCACTCGACGGTGCAGTTCATCTCGCCGTTGACGATCGCTTCGAACGCCAGTTTCACGGCGTCGCAGCCGACGATGATGATGTCCTTGCCGGGCTGCAGGCCCGCGGCCTTGATGGCTTCGATCGCGCCCAGCGCCATGTTGTCGTTCTCGGCCCACAGCACGTCGATCTTATCAACGCTCTTGAGGAAGCTCTCCATAACGGCCTGGCCCTCGGCGCCGGTGAAGTTGCCGGTCTGGGAAGCGACGACCTTGAAGTTGGGGTACTTGGCGATCTCTTCGTCAAAGCCCTTGGAGCGGCCGACCTGAGCGTCCGCACCGGTGGTGCCTTCCAGACGCACGATGTTGATATCCTCATCGCCGCGTCCGAGGCTCTTGTAGTAGTTCACGATCCAGCGGGCGGCACGCGCGCCTTCTTCGGGGAAGTCGCCGCCGAAGTAGGTGGTGTACCAGCTGTCGTCCTCGAAGCTCGTCTCGGGGAAGCGGTCGATCAGCACCAGGGGGATCTCGGCTTCCTTGACTTCCTCAAGCACCTCGTCCCAGCCGGTGGTCACGATGGCGGTGAACACGATGTAGTCCACGCCCTGGGTGATGAAGTTGCGCAGCGCCTTCACCTGATTCTCCTGCTTCTGCTGCGCATCGTCATACACCAGGTTCCAGCCCGCATCCTCGATGGCCTTGCAGACGTCGTCGGTGTTGGCGGTACGCCAGTCGGATTCCTGCCCGATCTGGGAGAACGCCACGGTCAGCGTGTCGTCCGCGAGCGCGGTGACGCCCATGGCCGCTACGAGCGCCAGCGACAGAATCACAGCGATCAGTTTCTTCATGTAATGAACCTCCTTCATTTTTTCGGGGAAGCTGTCCGTACTTCCCTCAGATGGTACCATTATAGCGAAGGAGGTTTGTGAAAAAAAGGGAATGGTTTCCCCATTAGGTTGATAATCTTTTGAAGTTCCGGCCGCTCCTTTTTCGTCGTTCGCGCTTGGGGGGCAATCTTCCGATAAGTGGTAATATTTTACGGTTTCCGCTCGGGACCGGTTTGGAACGGGGAGTTCAAACCGGTCTGTTTATTCGCCTTTGCGGTAATCGCGCGGGGAAAGCCCCGTGTTCTTTTTGAACAGATAGCTGAAGTAATGGGGGTCGTTGTAGCCCACGCCGAACGCCACGTCGGAGGTGCGCATCTGCTGGTCGCGCAAAAGCTGCTTGGCCTTTTGCAGCCGCACCGAGGTCAGGTACTCGGTGAAGGTGACCCCCGTCTCCTGCGAAAAGACCGTACAAAAGTGGTTGTTGCTCAGCGCCACGTGCCCCGCCACGTCCCTCAGCGTCAGGTCGGGGTTGGAAAAATGCTCGTCGATGAAGGATTTGGCTTTGCGGATCACCACGCCGTAGCGGGCGGAGCCCTGCTCGTCGCGGTAGCTGAGCGCCGCGCGCAGCAGCTCCCGCGCCATGGCCATGGCTTCCTCCAGGGTGGAGGCCGCGGTGCTCTTGCCGTCCGGCTGGAACGCCGAGGGGATAATCTCCTGCGGGTCGCCGCCGCAGTCGCGGATGATGCGCGAGGCGGACAGAACGATATCCACGAACACGTAGTTGATCATCAGCTTGCTCTGCGCCGCCGTCTGCCCGATGGAGCGGATGTAATCCGACAGGATGCCGTCCGCCTCCGACGGGCTTGCGTTGCGGAGCTTTTCGTAAATCTGGGGCACCTTGACGTTGACCAGCGACAGGCTTTCCTGCGGGGCGATATCCAGCATGCCCACGATGCGTCGGTCGCGGTTGGCGTTTTCCGCCTCGCGCAGGGTGCGCAGGAGCGCGCAGGCGTCCGCGTAGGAGTGCGGTACCTCGCCCAGGGTGGCGACCGTGGTGCCGATGGCCATGAGGGGCTTGAGCTCGGTGTTGCGCTCCACGTCGAACTTCACGGCCTGCGCCAGGCCGTAGGTTCTCTCCTCGATGTCGTTGTTGTCGTCGCCCATCACCAGCATCACGAAGCGCCCCTGCGCCTGCCCCATGCAAACCGTACCCCCGCTGGATTCCGAGAGCCGGCACAGCACGCTTTCGGCGGCGCGGGTTTCCTCCGCGCTCACGGGCTCGCGTCCCAGGTCCACCACCATGGTCAGGTACCGGCCCGCCACCAGGCTCATCTGCAGGGCGCGCGCCCGCTCCATCACGTCCTGCTCGGGCGCGCCGGCGACCAGGTCGCCCAGCAGCCGCTGCTTTAAAAGCTGCCCCGAGGAAGCCAGCTGGTCGCGGAAGTGGCGCAGGTTGGCCTGGCGGCGCTTGTCCTCCCGGATGCAGTCGGCAATGTGGTTGAGCACCTGCAAAAGCTCCTGGCCGCTGACGGGCTTCAAAAGGTATTCCTTCACCCCCAGCGAGATGGCCTCGCGGGCGTAGGCAAAATCGTCGTAGCCGCTCAGGATGACGATGTACATCCACGGCATGGACGCGCTTACGGCGCGGCAGAGCTCCAGCCCGTCCATAAAAGGCATGCGGATGTCCGTAATCAGAATGTCGGGTTTGATGTCCTGCAGCATCGACAGCGCCATTTCCCCGTCCGGCGCTTCCCCGGTGAGCACGAAATCGGTCTGCTCCCAGGGAAAATTGCTGCGGATGCCTTCCCGCACCACAATCTCATCGTCCGCCAGAAATACCTTGTACATCGTCTTTCCTCCCGAAAGGCACGCACAGCGTGACCGTCGTTCCGTTTTCGCCGCTTTCGATGCGCATGCCCTCCGGCTGGCCGTAGTAAAGCTGGATGCGCTTGTTGACGTTGAAAAGGCCGTAGCAGCCGCGTTCCCCGTCCGCCAGGGCGTCGCTGGCGAGGTTCTCGCGCACCTGCGTGAGCCGCTCCTGCGTCATGCCCGCGCCGTTGTCCGACACGGTCAGGGTCATCATCCCGTTTTCCTCCCAGCCCCGCACCCGGATGAACCCGCGCCCGCGCCGGTGCTTGATGCCGTGGTAGATGGCGTTCTCCACCAGCGGCTGCAAAAGCAGCTTCAGAATCTGGCGGTTATACAGCTCGCCGGGGATGTCGATCTCGTAATCCAGAATGTCCCGGTAGCGAATCTTCTGGATGGTCAGGTAGCCCTGCAGGTGCTTGATCTCGTCGGAAAGGGGAATCCAGTCCCGGCCCTGCGAAAGCGAAATGCGGAAGAAGTCCGAAAGCGCCCGCGTAATGTGGATCACCTCGTCGGTGCGGTGCGCCTCGGCCAGCCAGACGATGGCGTCCAGGGTGTTGTACAGGAAATGCGGGGCGATCTGCGCCTGCAGGGTTCTCAGCTCGCTGCGCTTCAGGTTTTCCTGCTCGCGGCGGTTCTCGTCGATCAGCTGCTGCAGCTTCCCGGCCATGACGTTGAGGCTCTCGGTCAGCCCGCGCAGCTCCATGACCTCCGGCTTATCCACGCGCGCGCGCAGGTCGCCCTCGGCGATGGCCCCCGCGAAGCGTTCCAGCTTGGCGATGGGCGTGCGGATGGTGCGGGAGAGCGAACGCTGCGCCAGCATCGCGAACACGAAGGTCAGCACCAGCAGCAGCACCATCAACCACAGGATGAGCATCAGCTGATCCTGCAGATGCCGGCTGGTCTCCATCGTCGCGCTGATTTCCACGGTGATGTACTTTTCCAGCATGTCCCCCACGAGGGAGGCGACGCTTCGCACCTCTTCCAGAAGCGCCTCGTTGTCGGCCACCAGCGCGCCCGCGGCGATCTGCTCGCCCATACGGTCCACGTAACCCCGCAGGGTGTCCATGGTGCGCCGGGCCACGGTAAGCTCCGTGGAGTTGCCGCCGGCGGCGGTGGTCATCAGTTCTTCCAGCGCGTCGTTGATCTCGTCCATCAGCTCGTACTGGCGCCCTTCCCCGAAGGTGATGCGCCCGGCCACGATGCTCCACATTTCGTCGGGAATGTCGGAGTTGACCAGCGGCTTGAGCGAGGAGACGCGCTCCACCTGCAGGATGGCGTTGTGGTAGCTGTCCGCGTAGGTGCGCATCGTCCAGATGCTCACCAGCGCGGGAATCAGCATCAGCGCGATAATCACCATGAAGCTGTACCGCAGCCGCTCGGCCAGGCTGTTGCCCGCGCTCAGGCGGCGAAAGAGACGGTCGAAAAGAGGGCGCATCGGTCAGTACCCCCGGGCGGGAAGGCTGTCCAGGTCGGTATCGAACTCGGAAAACACCTTCTCCTCCGAATAGGTGTTGCGCGGGATGGACTCGCCCGCCGCCAGCTTCTTGGCCAGCTCCATAATCATATCGCCGATCAGCGGCGTGCACTCCACCACGCAGTTGATTTTGCCTTCCTTGAGCAGGTCGATGGCGGCCTGTTCCCCGTCCACGGTGATAATCACGATGTCCTTGCCGGGCACGAGCCCCGCTTCCTCGATGGCCTCGATGGCGCCCAGCGTCATGGCGTCGTTGTGGGAATAGAGCACGTCAATGTCGTCGTGGCGGCTCAAAAGCCCCTGCATGCATTCCTTGCCCTTGGAGCGCAGAAAGTCGCCGGAAACGCTTTCGATGATCTCGAAACGCTCGTCGTCCCCCAGTATTTCACGAAAACCCGCGGCGCGCTGGCGCATGGGCGTGGAATCCAGCGTGCCCGAGATTTCCACGATGTTCACGTGCTGCGCGTCCGCCATCTTCTTGAGCACGAACCGCCCCGCGCTGCGGCCCTCCTCGCTGAAGTCCGAGCCCACGAAGCCCACGATGAGGCTTTCGTCCGCGGTGTTGATGCGCCGGTCGGTGGTCAGCACCGGAATGCCCGCGGCCTTGGCTTCCTGAAGGACGTTGTCCCACCCGTCCTCCACGATCGGCGAAAAGGCGATGACGTCCACCTGATAGGCGATAAACGAGCGGATCGCCTTAATCTGCTTTTCCTGCTTCTGCTCGGCGTTTTCGAACATCAGCTGCACGCCGGCGCGCTTGGCGGCCTCCTGGACGGAGATCGTATTGCCGATTCGCCAGGCGCTCTCCGACCCCAGCTGGGAAAAGCCCAGCAAAACCTGCGATTCGTCCTGCACGATCGCGGCGGGCTCCTGCGACGGAGCGCAGCCGCCGAGCAGCAGCAGGCACAAAAGGGCAATCAACGCAAGCCTGTACGCGCCGCGACGTTTCTTCACGTTTCGTTCCTCCCCGCCGGAGCGATAAAGGCCGGCCTCAACAGCGGCCGAGCCGCCGTCACTAAAATATGTTCGTTTCCGTTCGTAGCCCTATTCTATCATCATCCGCACGCGAGCACAAGCCGCTCCGCGCGGGTCAGCGCCCCCGGACGGCCGCGTCGGCCTGCCGGAGGATCGCCCTCATATCGTCGTAGGTCAGCGCTTCCAGCGCCTGCGCAAAGGGAAGCGCGAACACGTCCAGCTCCTCGAAAGCCGGGTTGTGCGCGGGCGTCTGTCCCGCGAAGGATGCCAGAAAATAAACGGCCTTCTTGCGCACGCCGCCCGGCATCACGTACTCCGTTTCCCAGCGCAGGCCCGGCGCGATTTCGGCATGCACGCAGGTTTCCTCCCACGTTTCCCTCAGCGCCGTCTGCTCCTCCGTCTCCCACGCCTCCACGTGCCCCTTGGGAAAGCCGCAGCTGTCGGCCGAACGCACCAGCACGTAGCGCACGCCGCCGTCGCGCGTGTAGAGCACCGTGCCGCACGAAATCTCCACAGGGAACCGCCCCTTTCCGCCTTTTCTTCCGTTCGTCACGCCTGCCGACGCGGCACGTATTTCTCCGACCCACGCAGGGACAGCCGGGGGACGATCACCAGCCGCTCCGCGGGGCGCGCGGGCTCGTCGAAGCGGCGCATCAGCAGCTGGGCGGCCTTGACCCCCAACTGCGTCACCTCGCGGTCCAGGCAGCTGTAGGGCAGCTCGAACACCATCTGCCCCGGCAGCTCGTCGAAGCTGACGAACGCCGCATCCGCGGGGATTTTCATTTTCAGGTCGCGCATGGCGTTGAGAAAGCCGATCTCGCTTCGGTTGTTGGCGATGAAGAACGCCGTGGGGCGCGCAGGCTTGCGCAGAAGCGCGCCGACGCGCTCGTATGCTTCCTCCTGGCCGAAGGTGCCGGTCAGCTGGAAGGGCGGGCGCAGCGGAAGGCCGTTTTGCACCATGGCCTTGCGGTAGCCCTCCAGCCGTTCTTTGCCGATCAGCAGCTGCACGTTTCCCGCAATCACGCCGATCTCCCGGTGCCCGGCGTGGATGAGCGCCTCGGTGGCGGCGTAGGCGCCGCTGAAGTTGTCGCTGAGCACGCAGTCGCAGTCGAGCCTGCGGATGGGCCTGTCCAGCACCACGCAGGGGCCGCCCAGGTCGCTCAGGCGCTGGGCCATCTCCGCGAAGTCCCGCTCGTCCTCGTAATTGCAGGCGGGCACGTAGATCAGCCCCTTCACCCGCTGGTAGCGCATGGCCTCCAGCGCCCGGTAATCCCGCTCCCTATCGTTGCCGGAGGTGCGCAGGATGAGGGTGTAGCCGCACTTGTCCGTCATTTCGCTGACGCCGGTCAGAAGGCCCGAAAAAAACGGGTTGTTCGCCTCGGGGATAATCAGCCCCACGGCGTTGCTCTCCTGCCGGGACAGGCTGCGGGCCAGGGCGGAAGGCTGGTAATGGTAGCGTTCCATGACCGCCCGCACCTTTGCCGCCGTTTCCCGGCTCACGTATCCCTTGCCGTTGATCACGCGCGACACGGTCGCCTTTCCGACGCCCGCTTCCCGTGCGATATCCTGAATATTCACGCTCTTCATAGGCCCCTCCAGCAATGAAAACGGTTCCAGACTATGGAAATTATAGCGGTTTCGGCTCCGGCTGTCAACTTACCCTTTCGGGGAAACGTTCGTCGTTTCCTTGTGGAAAGGCTTTCACTTTGCGACGTTATCAGGTATAATAGGAGCAACGAAGGGAGGCGCGGACGTGGCGAAGGAACGCATCGGCCTCATGGGCGGGAGTTTCAACCCCATCCATGAACGCCATCTGGCCATGGCCGCCTGCGCGCTTAACGAAGCCAGGCTGAATCGGGTCATATTCTTACCCACCGGCAATCCGCCGCACAAACATGAAGAGCTCGCCGTCGCGGAGCACCGCTTCGAGATGACGCGGCTTGCCACGCTCCGGGAACCGCGTTTCAGCGTTTCGCGCATCGAGATCGACCGCGAGGGCGTCATTTATACGGTCGATACGCTGACGCTTTTGCGCAGGCAGATGCCGGATGCGGATTTCTTTTATATCATCGGGGAGGACACGCTGCTGGAACTGCCCAACTGGCGCTCGCCCGACGAGGTGTTTGGGCTGTGCTCGTTTCTGGTCTGCCGCCGTCAGACCGACGACGCGGCCGGGCATCCGGAGGTGCGGCAGCTGGAGGCGCGGGGCGCGCGGTTCTGGTACCTTTCGCTTCCGCCGATGGACGTGAGCGCCTCCGCCGTGCGCGCCGCGCTCGCCCGCGGCGACGCGCCCCCGGAGCTTCCCCTGCAGGTGACGGAATACGTGCGCATTATGGGCCTGTACGGCGTGCAGCCCGTTCCCGCGGGCGCGGCCGCCATGTACCCGAAGCTTCGCGAGGCGCTCAGCGAAAAGCGCCTGCTGCACTCCCTGCTGGTGGCCGCCACCGCGCGGAGGCTCGCGCGCATCCACGGCCTGGACGAGGAACCCTGCGAGCTGGCGGGGCTGATTCACGACTGCGCCAAGTGCATGCCCCTGCAAACGCTGCAGCGCATCGCCCGCGAACACCGGCTGCTGCTGGACAAGGAAACCTTCTCAAACGCGAACCTCCTGCACGGCCCCGTGGGCGCGGTGCTGGCGGAAACCGAATACGGCGTGCACGACCCGAACATCCTCGCG
The DNA here is from genome assembly GCA_964640955.1 of uncultured Oscillospiraceae bacterium. GTDB lineage: Bacteria > Bacillota > Clostridia > Christensenellales > Aristaeellaceae > CAXXOK01. The sequence continues at coordinate 21,193 of CAZXJI010000026.1, forward strand.
GCCATCCGCTGCCATACGACCGGCCGCGTGGGCATGCTGCCCACCGATATGGTGCTGTACCTGGCGGACAAAATCGAACCCAGCCGCCGAACCTATCCCGCTTTGGAAGCGGTGCGCAGTCTGGCCGAAAAAAACCTGATCAAGGCGACGCTCCGTTCGCTGCGTTCCACGCAGCTGTACGTATCCAGCCAAAGCACCGCGCCTCATCCCGCCACACAGCGCGTTATCAGCTGGCTGACCCGTTTACCCGACGAAACGATAAAGGAGAGATTGCCCTGATGAAAGGAAAGGAAATCGTTCTGAAAGCCGCCCGCATCCTCTTCGACAAGAAAGCGCAGGATATCGTCGCGCTGGACGTGTCCGCCCTGACGGTCATCACCGACGCCATGGTCATCGCCAGCGGCCGCAATACCCTGCAGGTGAAGGCCCTGGCCGACGAGGTGGAGCAGAAGCTGGCCGAGGAGGGACTCGAACCCCTCCGCAAGGACGGCCAGCGGGACGCGCGGTGGATCGTGCTGGATTACGGCACGGTGCTGGTGCACCTGTTCCACACGCAGGAGCGCGAGTTCTACCGGCTGGACAAGCTGTGGGAGCATGAAGGCAACTTCATTCCCCTGCCTTTCGGCGACGCCGAAGCCTGAGGCGCGGCACGCCCGACGAACGAGATTCCGTTGTCTTTTCCCTTACCCCGCCTCCGAAACGTCCCGGCGCCAGGCCGCGTTCGGGCGCGGGGTTTCTTTTGCGGCAGCCGTTTTACAGGGTTGCCGCTCCGCCGGGAGGCCCGCCGATGAAGAAAACGCCGCGCACCCTGTCCGCCGTCCTGCTGGCCGCGGTGATGGCCGTCGCGCCCGGGCTGGATTTTACGGTACAGCCGAAGGTATTGCCCGACGCGGCGGGCTTTTGGGACGCGCTCTATCAGGCTGTCGCGCGCACGGCGGCGGCGGTTTCCACCGACCGTATCGCGCTGGCCGCGCTGTACGCCGTTTCGCTGTGGCTGTGCCTGCGCTTCCTGTACCGTAAGCCCGCGGGCTCCGGCGCGGGGGAGTATCTGCTGTGCGCCTTTTTCAGCGTGATGATGATGCTGAACCGCGCCGTTCGCACGGGTGACGGCGTGGCGCTCCTGTACCAAAACGCCTTTCAGCTCTTGAAGGCGCTATTGTATCTGGCGGGGATCTTCCCCTTGTTCCTTACGGCACTGCGCGGGCTGAACGCGCTGCTTGCGGCGCCGGGCAGGCCCGGCGCCTCCGGGAGCCTTCGCCGGGTCGTCGAGCGGCAGACGGGCAAAACGGCTTTCGGCTGGCTGTTGCTGTGCTGGCTTGCGCAGATCGTGATCAAATACCCGGGCGTGCTGATGTGGGATACATACCAGCAGATCAAACAGTTCACGGGCGAGTACGCCCGCATTGCCTCCCATCCCCCCTTGGGCACGCTGCTCTACGGATGGATGTACCGGCTGGGCGAAGCGCTGGGGAACGTCAACTACGGCTATTTTCTCTTTATGCTTGCGCAGGTCGCAGCCCTGCTTGGCGTGCTCGCCTGGTCGCTGAGCGTGATGAAGCGCCTCCGGGTGAGCGTATGGATACGGCTGGGCGCGTTTATCCTTTATGCCGTCTCGCCCTGCTACGCGGGCTGGGCCACCGTGATCTGCAAGGATACGGCATACCTCATCCTGTGTCTGTACGCGAGCGTCGCGCTGCTGCAGTTCGCCGTCGAGGGCTTTGGCTGGTTCCGTAGCGCGCGCCGCACGGCCTCCCTGTGCGTGTGCTTCATTCTGCTGTGGCTTACGCGTTACAACGGCGGGCTGATCGTGTGCGCAGCGCTGGCCGCCATGGCGGTCGCGGCGGCGGTGCGCCGGGCCGGGCGCGCGCAGTGGACGCGACTGGCCGCCGTGGCCGTCGCCGCGGTGCTCGCGGGCGCGGGCGGCAACGCGCTGCTTGCGCGGGTGCTGAACGTGCAGGAAGTATACCTGTTCGATACGCTTTCGCTTCCCTTCCAGCAAACGGCGCGAATCGTGAAGCTCCACGGGGACGAAATTCCCGCGGATGAGGCGGAAGCGATCGACCGCGTGCTGGATTACGGCGTGATCGGTGAAAACTACAACCCGTGGTACGCCGACGATGTAAAGAACACCTACCGCCAGACCGCCGACGCGGCCGACCGCGCGGCCTACCTGAAAGTATGGCTCAGACAATGGCTGCGCTACCCGGCGGACAATCTGGACGCGCTGCTCAACATGAACGGCGTGCTGTTCGATTTGCAGTTTGACCGTCCCATGTACGTGAGCCTGACCGACAACACGCTTTCCCCGACCGTTTACCCCTACTCCTTCAACGACATGACGATGTACGATTCCCGGCAGATCGAGGGCCTCAATGCCGCGCAGCGGATGCTGACGCAGTGGTATTTCAGCTTCGACACCCTGCCGGTAATCGGGTGGTTTGCATCCATGGGCTTCTGCATGGACGTGATGCTGGCCATGGCGTATCTGGCCGTCGTCAACCGGCGCAGGGCGGCGCTGTGGGCGTTCATCCCCGCCGCGGTCACGGCGCTGGGCTGTCTGTTCGTCCCGGTGGCATACCTGCGCTACGCGCTGCCCTACGTGTGCGCCCTTCCGCTGTGGTTTGCCGCCTACGACGCGGTCGGCGCGGCTGAAAAGGCGGATGCGATCCCAAACGAAAGCGTGCCGAATGCGGGCTGATACTAAGACATGGCACCGGGTTCGCCCGCCCTTTTCCTCCCGGTATCCTTCGGGCCGCTTCGGCGGCCTTTTGGCTTGGGCGCCGAAAACCGCAACCGTCTTTAGCCGCATTTTTTCTCTTTGCCGAGGCTTGACAAGCGCACATCCGCGCCCTATAATATGAAAACGAATTTCATTTTGCATTTGGCCGCGGGCGTCCCGCGCTCCCGCCGAAGCGAAAGGAAACGCGCACCCTTCATCAAGTCAACGATTCGGAGGTACCCATCCATGAAAAAACGGCTTTCCCTGTTTCTGGCATGCCTGCTGCTGCTCCCCTTCCTGCCCGCGGCGGCGGAAAGCGCGCCGGCGCTGAACATCGTCACCACCATTTACCCCCAGTACGATTTTGCGCGCGCCGTGGCGGGCGACACCGGCTCCGCGACGCTTACGATGCTGCTTAAGCCCGGGGCGGACATGCACTCCTACGAGCCGACGCCGCAGGACATCATCGCCATCCGCAACGCCGATCTGTTCGTCTACGTAGGCGGCGAATCCGACGCGTGGGTGGCGGATATCCTCGGTTCCATGCCGGACAGCGACGTGAAGGCGATATCGCTGACGAGCATGGTGGACACGCTCACGGAGGAACACGTGGAAGGCATGGAGGTCGAGGAGGAAGGGAGCGGCGATACGGGCGACGAGGAGGAGATGGACGAGCACGTATGGACGGCTCCCCTGAACGCCGCCGCGATGGTCGACGCCATCTGCGTTGAAATGAGCGCCCTCGCGCCCGCATACGCCGACGCCTACCGGGCCAACGCCGATGCCTACATCGCGAAGCTTCAGGCGCTGGACGAGGCTTTCCGCGAGGTGGTTACCTCCGGCAAACGCACGGAAGTGATCTTCGGAGACCGCTTCCCCATGCGCTACTTCACCCACGCCTACGGCCTCACCTACTATGCCGCTTTCCCCGGCTGCTCCGCGCAGACCGAGCCCAGCGCGCAGACCGTCGCTTTCCTCATCGACAAGGTAAAGGAGGATCAGGTGCCGCTGATCCTGTACCCGGAGCTGTCCACGCACACGATCGCCGACGCCATCAGCGCCGAGACGGGCGTGCCCACCCATATCTTCTACGCCTGCCACAACCTGACGGCGGACGAGTTCGCGGCGGGTAAAACCTACGTGGACTTCATGACCGAGAACCTGGAAACGCTGAAGATCGCGCTGAACTGATGCCCAACGGTACGCAAAGAGGAGCCCGCCGGTTTAGACCGGCGGGCTCCTTTGTATTCTCTTCGTATTACGGCCGCGCGCCCAGCTGGCGCGCCACGCCTTCCAGCGCGGCCAGACCGTTGTGGAAGCCGTTGCCGTTGTCCAGCACCACGTCGGCGATGCTTCTGTACACCGGCATGCGCTCCTCGTAGATGCGCTCGATCTCCTCGCGGCCCTTCTGGGCCAGCAGCGGGCGCTTTTCCGCGCGGATGTCCAGCAGAATATCGTCGATCGGACGGTCGATGAGCACTACATACCCCTGCGCGCGCATGATGCGCTGGTTGAGCTCCCTAAGCGCCGTGCCCCCGCCCGTGGAAATGATGCCGGGCGTCGCGTTGGCCAGTTCCGCAAGCAGCCGGGTCTCCCCGTCGCGAAAGGCGGTTTCGCCGTAGGTTTCGTAGATTTGCGCGGTGTTCATGCCGGTAATCTCGGTGAGGTAGGCGTCGGTATCCAGGTAAGGCGTCTGCAGCTTGAGGGCCACGCGGCGCCCGAGGGCGCTCTTGCCGCTTCCGGGCATCCCGACCAAGAAGATATGCCTCTCCATGAAGCTACTCCCTTTCCCTCGCGTCCTTTTCCGGCCGGTCGCCGCCTTCGCCCAGGGCCATCGTTCTGCCGGCCGCCTCCAGCGTAAACTCGAACGCCGCGCCGGTTTCCGTGGGCAGAAGCCGGATGGTCTGCCCGTGCTGCTCGACGATTCGCTGGCAGATGCTCAGCCCAAGCCCGGTACCGGAGCCCTTGCCGACCGTGTGCGCCTTGTCCGCCTTGTAAAACCGGTCGAAGATATGGGGACGGTCCTCCGGCAGGATGGGCGCGCCGTCGTTGCGGACGACCACCGATACTTTATCATGCACTAAAGCGGTGTGGATTGTCAAGTTCCCGCGGTCGTTAATGAACTTCAAAGCGTTATCCACCAGATTGTACACGACCTGGGCGATGCGGTCCTGATCGGCGCGCACCGGGCAGGGATCGCTTTCGAATTCCAGGTGCAGTTCGATCCCGCGCTGCTCCAGCTCGTTCATGCGGCCGATAATCACGCGGCGGACGGTCTCGTTGATGTCGTACACGGAGGGCTTAAGCTCCGCCACGCCCTTTTCCATGCGGCTCAGGTCCAGCAGATCGGCGATGAGCTTCTTGAGGCGGTTGGTTTCGTCGCTCACCACCTGCAGGTAGCGGTCGCGCTCCCCGGGGGGAATGGTGCCGTCCAGCATGCCTTCCACGAAGCCGTGGATGCTGGTGACGGGCGAGCGCAGCTCGTGGCTGACGTTGGCGACGAAGTCCCGCCGGTTCTCCTCCACCTGGGCCAGCTTATCCGCCATGATGTTAAAAGCCCCGGCCAGCTGGCGCACCTCGTTGACGCCGGTGACGGCGGCGCGGCTGCCGAACTTGCCGCGGCTCATGTCCTCGGCGGCGCGGGTGATGACGGTGAGGGGTTTGACGATGCTGCGGGTGTACAGCAGCGCGCAGAACGCCGCCACCAGCGCGGCGATGGAAAAGCCCCCCACGATCTGCCACACGATGCCGCGGTACTCCGCCTCGATGACCTGCGCGCTGGTGTGGATGAACACTGCGCCCAGAACGCTGCCGTTCTGCACCCACGGCACCGCGACGGTGAACACGGTGCCGTTGGCCGCGTTGGTGATGCGGGTTTCGATCTCCTTGCCGGTCAGCACCTCGTTGAGGGCGTCGGTCACGTCCGAGGCGGTCAGGCTTTCGACGGTGTCGGGATTGTTTTTGATCGCGGTGATCATGTTGTCCTTCACGCTGCCGTTGCGATCCACGATGAGGATATACGCGCCGAAATCCTCGTAGACGTTGGACGCCTTCCATTGCAGGTAGGTTTCCGTGGGGGTGTCGATGCCCAGGTAATCGCTCAGCGTCGAATCCTCCACGCGGCTGGCCAGAAAGGCGATCTCCCGTGCCTGCACCAGCAGGCTTTCCATGCGGCTGGCGATCATGTTGTTACGGATGGTGATGATGGAAAAAGCCGCGCCGACGAACACCACCACCAGAATAATCAGCAAAAGGATCGAAAACAGCCGCGAGAACATGCTGTGAAACATGGATTTTCCTCCGGTATTCTTCCCCGAAACGGGCGCTTCCCGCGCCTAGCGCCCGGCTTCCTTGGTTTCGAACTTATAGCCTACGCGCCACACGGTGTGAATCTCCCAGCCGTAGTTTTCGCATCCCACCAGCTTTTCCCGAAGGCGCTTGATGTGCACGTCCACCGTCCGGCTGTCGCCGAAGAAGTCGAACCCCCACACCCGTTCCAACAGCTGCTCGCGCGTAAAGACCATGTTGGGGTGGGACGCCAGAAAATAAAGCACTTCCAGCTCCTTGGGGGGCATCTCCACAGGTTTGCCTTCGTAGGTTACCTCGTAGCGGGCGAGGCTCACGGTCAGCTGCGGGAAGCTGATCATATCGTCGGCCTCCGTCTCGCCGCTTTCGGTGCCGCTGCGGCGCAGCACCGCCTTGACGCGGGCGACCAGCTCCTTGTTTTCAAACGGCTTGGTAATGTAGTCGTCCGCGCCCAGCTCCAGCCCCAGCACCTTGTCGAACGTTTCGTCCTTGGCCGTCAGCATGATGACGGGCGTCTTGCTGGTTTTGCGAATCTCGCGAAGCACGTCCAGCCCGTCCACGCCGGGCAGCATCACGTCCAGCAGCACAAGCGAGGGCTGCCGCTGCTTGAACGCCGCCAGTCCCTCGTCGCCGCGGGCCGCCTCGCACACCTCGAAGCCTTCCTTTTCCAGGTACAGCCGAATCAGGTGGCTGATGTTGCGGTCGTCGTCCACCAGCAAAATACGCTGATTATCCGCCATGTTCCATTCCTCCCGTACTCCGCGTCCGCCGGAACGCTATTTGAGCGTGACCACCGTCACGCCGTCCTCGCCCTCGCCGTAGACCCCCGGGCGGAAGCTTTTGACGTCCATATGCCCTTTCAGGTGCCGCTGAATGCCGGCGCGAAGCACCCCCGTGCCCTTGCCGTGGATGATGCTCACCTCGTTGAGCCCCGCCAGCGTCGCCTCGTCCAGGTAGCGGTCCACCTCGGGCAGCGCCTCGTCCTGCGCCATGCCGCGCACGTCCAGCTCCAGCGGCACCGAGCGGGCCATGGCGCCGGTTTTGGTCGTCACGTTCACCCGAACGGCCTTGGGCGGCTCCACCAGCCGAAGCTGGCTCAGGTGCGCCGTCAGCTTCATGATGCCCGCCTGTATCTGCACCTCGCCCTTGCTGTTGGGCGTGCTTAACACGGTGCCGCGGGTTTTGAGGTGAACGATCTCCACGCTTTCGCCGGGCCGGACGGTCTTGGGCGCGACGAAGCGCGTTTCGCTGGGCTGCGAAAGCCCCTCGCTGAGCGCGTCGATGCCTTTCTCCATGCGCTTTTTGAGTTCCTGCATCTCGTGCTCCGGCACCTGCGTCTGCTTCTTGAGGGCCTTCAGCTCGGAGAGGATGGCGTCGGCCTCGCGGCGGGCGTTCTCCATCACGCGCTTGGCGTCCTCGCGGGCCTTTCGCATGCTCTTTTCGCGGCTCTGCTCAATCTCCCGGCGCAGCTTCTCGGCCTCGTTGCGAAGCGCCACCGTCTCCTGGTGCGTCTCCTCCGCCATCCTGCGCTCCTTTTCGGCGATCTGGCGATGATACTCGGCGTTGGCGATGACGTCCTCGAAGCGCACGTCGTTTTGCGACAGCAGTTGTTTCGACCCGTCGATGATTTTTTCGTCCAGGCCCAGCCGGCGGCTGATATCGAACGCGTTGCTCTTGCCGGGGATGCCGATGGAGAGGCGGTAGGTGGGCCGCAGGGTTTGAATGTCGAACTCGACGCTTGCGTTTTCCACGCCGGGCGTGGACAGGGCGAAGGCCTTGAGCTCGCTGTAATGCGTGGTCGCCATGGTGCGCACCCTGCGCGCAAGCAGGCTGCTTAAAATCGTCTGGGCCAGCGCCGCGCCCTCGGTGGGGTCGGTGCCCGCGCCCAGCTCGTCGAACAGCACCAGGTCGTTGTCCCCCACGCTTTTCATGATCGACACGATGTTGGTCATGTGGCTGGAGAAGGTGGACAGCGACTGCTCGATGGACTGCTCGTCGCCGATGTCGGCGTACACGCGGTCGAACACCGCAAGCTCCGTGCCCAGCTCCGCGGGCACGTGCAGCCCGGCCTGCGCCATGAGCGTCAGAAGCCCCACGGTCTTGAGCGTCACGGTCTTGCCGCCGGTGTTGGGGCCGGTCACGATCAGCGTAGTGAACTCCTCGCCCAGCCACAGGGTGATGGGCACCACCTGCTCCCGGTCGATAAGCGGGTGCCGGGCACGGATGAGCTTGAGAAAACCGCGGCGGTTGAGCTTGGGCAGCACCGCGCTCATGTCCTTGGCCAGCAGTCCCTTGGCAAAGGCAAAATCCAGCCGGGTCAGGAGGTCGATGTTGTTTCGGAGCTCGTCGGCGTGGGGCGCAAGCTGGGCGGAAAGCGCCAGCAGAATGCGTTCGATCTCCTGCTGCTCCTTGGCGTGGAGCTGTTTGAGGTCGTTGCCCAGCTCCACCACGGCCATCGGCTCCACGAACAGCGTCGCGCCCGTGGAGCTCTGGTCGTGCACCAGGCCCGGGACGCTCGCGCGGTATTCGGCCTTGACGGGGATGCAGTAGCGGTCGCCCCGCATGGTGACGATGGACTCCTGCAGGTATTTGGAAAAGCTCGACGAGCGGATCATCTGGTTGAGCTTGTCGCGCATCCGTTCGTTGGCGGAGCGAATCTGCCGCCGGATCTGCGCAAGCTCGGCGGAGGCACGGTCGGCGATCTCCTCTTCGCTCAGGATCGCGTCGCTGATCTCGTTTTCCAGCGCCGAAAGCGTGGTCAGTCGGCTCGCCAGCCCCGTCAGGATCGGGGTGTCCTCGCGATCCTTCACCAGCGCCGTGCGCGCCGTGCGCGCCGCGCGCAGGCAGCCCGCCACGTCCAAAAGGGCCTTGGGGCTCAGCGCGGCGCCCTTCTGGGCGAGGGAAAGCTGCTCCCGCACGTCGGCGAACCACACAAGCGGCTGTCCGCCCAGATAGGAGATGAGCACCGAGGCCTCCTCGGTCTCGTCCAGCGCGCGGTTCACCTCGCCGAAATCGCCGGACGGCGTCAGCGCGCGGCAAAGTTCCGCCCCCAGTTCGGTCACGCACAGGGACGAGAGCTTTTCCCGTATTTTCGTAAACTCCAGCACGCGAAGCCCGCGTTCCGGTTCCATGGGCCGTTCCTCCTTCGGTTCCCGCGCCCCGCGCTATTCCACGCCGCGCAGAAAATGCCCCTGCGTCGAGGGCGTATCGCTTTCGGGGACGCTCCCCGCACGCATTAACTCCGCAAATCGCCGCGTCACGGCCAACTGCCCGCCGGGCGGCTCCACCGTAAAGCGCAGCCGCATGCCCGCGCCCATCGCCCGGCGGCGGGCCTCCTGCCGGGAAAGGTCGGTGGGCAGGGCGTTGAGCATTTCCAGCACGCAGCCTTCGGGCATGCGTACGCGCGTCAGCGGGAAGCGGAACCCCTTGCGGTCGGTCAGCGCCGCGTCCGGGCTTGCGCAGGCCGCATCATTCGGGCCGCACAGCGCGCAGGCCCCGCGGCCGCCGGTCAGCCCCCGCGCGACGCGCTCCGGGCAGTGGTTGAGCAGCATCACCCGCTCCCGGCCGTACACCGTAAGCAGCGCCGGCACGCCGCGCGTATCCGGCAGCAGCGCCGATAACTCGCCCGCGTTGAGTTCCGGCCAGAGCGTGAAAAACGCGATCCGGCCGTCCAGCAGTTCCCGCGCGGCCTCGCGGTTGGTCACGGGCACGCCTTCCCCCAGCGCCGCGGGCAAAGGCAGGGGGAACCCCAGCTGTCCCACGCTGCCCACGACGATCCCCGCGAGACGCTCCGCGTTGGCGGTGACCGCGGGCAGCGCCGAGGCGAACGCCGCGTCGCTCATCTGCGCCGGCAGGGAAAGCCACGCTCCGGCCGGGAGCCGGGGCAGCTCCGCCCGCAGGGCGGCAGCCGTCCAGTCCCGCGGCGCATACACCAGTAGGTTCGCGCCCGCGCCGAGAAAATCCTGCCCCATACAGGCGTCCGAAAACCATACGGCAAGCGTCTGCGCGGCGTCGATCGCCGGGCCGGCGTACGGAGGCGGATCGGGGAACCGTGCCGTATCGCAGAGGGCTTTCGCACGCGCCGGCGTGCTTTTCGCAAACGCCTCCCGCCGCACCGACGCCAGTTTTTCAAGCGCGTCCCGCCGCAGCGCGTTGAGCGCGGACACGGGCGCGAAAGCCGCGTCGGTTTCCACCTGCGGCGGGCCGTTCAGGGCAAAGGGCGAATCCCCCAGCTTCGAAAGCGAGCGCGCGATATCCTCCGCCGTCAGGGCGCGCGTGCGCGGCGCCTGCGTCGGTTCGCCCGTCACGCTCACGGCGGTTTCGCCGTCGCCCACGGTCAGCCGCACGGGTTCGCCCGCGCATACCGACGCGCGCATCGAAACGGGAATGGGCGGTTCCGTAAGCGCTTGCGCCCGGCGCACCTGCGTTTCGTCGGTCAGGCGGACGAGCAAATCGCCCGCGCGCACCGGCGAGCCGGGGCGCAGCCGAAGCGTCGCGCTTGCGTCCTGTTCGGGCCCGGAATAGCGCAGCTCCGTATCCTCCGCGCCTTCCACGCGCAGGCCGTCGCCGTCGTGGAGCGTCGTGCGCAGCTCGGCCGTCGCCAGCCCGCCCCGCACCGCCGTAATCCTTCCGATCGGCACCCCGCCGTGCCCCATGCGCCGCACGGAACACAGCGCCGCGTCCTGCGCGCCTCCCGCGTGCCCCACGGTGAAGCCGCCGCGCTGGAAGATCTGCAAAAGCGCGTCCCGCTCCCGTTCGTCCGCCGGGGCGAAGTTTCCCTCCGCCAGCGCATCCAGCGCCCAGCGGTAGCTTTCGGTCACCACCGCCACGTATTCCGGCCGTTTCAGCCGTCCTTCAATCTTGAGCGCCTTCACCCCGGCGGCCGCAAGCTCCGGCAGGCGGTCGCGCAGGCACAGGTCCCGGGTGGACAGCCAGGCCGCCGTTTCGCCCGCGTACCTGAGCGGCTGGCGGCAGGGCTGCGCGCACCGGCCGCGGTTGCCGCTGCGCCCGCCGGCCATGCTGGAAAGCAGGCACTGGCCACTAACGGACGCGCACAGCGCGCCGTGGACGAACACCTCGGTATCCGCGCCGGTCGCCGCCACTTCGGCGACGGTGCGAAGGTCGCATTCCCGCGCCAGCACCACGCGCCGCGCGCCGCGCGCAAGCGCGAAGCGCGCCCCCGCCGCCGTATGAATGCCCATCTGCGTGCTCGCGTGGATTTCCAGCGCGGGAAACAGTTCCCGCGCCATGCGCAGCACCCCGGCGTCCTGCACGATCACCGCGTCGGCGCGGCAGGCGGCAATCACCCGGAGCGCCTCGCAAACCGCCTCTTCCTCGCCGGGCTTGACGAGGGTGTTGACCGTCACGTGGACGCGCACGTGGTACAGATGGGCGTAAGCCACGGCCGCCTCCAGCGCTTCCGCGTCGAAGTTGGCCGCCGCGGCGCGCGCGCCGAAACGGGCGTACCCCAGGTACACCGCATCCGCGCCCGCGCAAACCGCCGCCCGGAGCGCCTCCGCGCCGCCGGCGGGGGCGAGCAGTTCCATCGGCCCGTTCATATCGTCGCCGCGCGTCCTTTCCTCAGCGCTAAAGCGGCGCGGGCTCCCGCCCGCGCCGCGCCGCTGTGTTCGGCTTGCCGCCTACATCTGGTCGAACGGGTATACCTTGCCGTCGGTCTCCACCCGAATGGAACGGATGACCTGCGGCACCTGCGGTTTGTCGCTGCGGTCCGTGGGCGCGTTCACGATCGCCTCGGCGACCTCCATGCCGGAGAGCACCTTGCCGAAAGCCGCGTATGCCACGTCCAGGTGCGGGCTGTCGCTGGTCATGACGAAGAACTGCGAACCCGCGCTGTCCTTCATCATGCTGCGGGCCATGCTCAGCACCCCGTAGGTGTGCTTCACCGGGTTGGGCACGCCATTCTGGCTGAACTCGCCCTTGATGCAATAGCCGGGGCCGCCGGTGCCGGTGCCCTTGGGGCAGCCGCCCTGGATCATGAAACCGGGAATGCAGCGGTGGAAGGTCAGGCCGTCGTAAAAGCCGCTGTTGGCCAGCGCGATAAAATTGCCCACCGATTGGGGCGCGGTATCCGGGTAGAGCTCGCCCTTCATGACGCCGCCGTTTTGCATGACGATTTCAAAAGTCGGATTGCCCAAAACGATCATCCTTTCTGGATTGGGGAAGACCGGCGGAAACGCGTCGATCATAACTCCTGTATTATAACAGGATTTGACAAACATGCAAGCCCGTTCCGCCTCGCCGCTCCCGGGGCGGTCGGGCGATGCAAGCATAGCGGCGGAACGGGTTTCCCAAATAGTGTTTGCCGGTGGAAAGACCGTTTATTGCTTGAAAGCGTTCCATGATTCTGTTACAATGAGACGAGTAGGAACCGATCCCGGTAGCAAAATCGTAACACATTCGCCTTCAAACTTTTTTCTGGAAAGGAGAAGCCATGGGCGACGGGAAAATCGTGCTGATCGTCGACGATGCGAAGCGCTTCGACGGGCATGCGCTGTTCGAGCCGGAATACACGGTGCATCGCGTTAGCAATCGAAAGTCCGCGATGGCCTATTTGTGCGCGCATCCGGACGTGACGGTCACGCTGATCAACCTGGAGGCTTCCCCCGAGGAAGAGCTCAAGCTGCTTGCGTCCATCCGCAGGCGGCAGGCCCTGCAATCCGTTATCGTGTGGATCTGTCTCGCTCCCGGCGACGAAGAGGGCGCGCGGAGCAGCTACGAAGCCGGCGCGGACGAGCTGGTGTACCGAGCGGGCGACGGCGCGTCCCTTTCCTACCAGCTTCGCCGGCTCGCGGCGTTCCCCGTGCGCTACGGCCCCGAAGCGCCCGTCTATCCGGCCTGCTGCCCCAACCTGGGCGAAATGCTCCGCGAAAACGACCGCAATCTGGCGGCGCTGATCAACGCCGTCCCCGGCGGCATCGCCATGTACGACATGGCCGACGGTCCGCGGCTGATGTATTCCAACGACGTGCTTTCGCAGATGGCCGGCTACGACGCCGAGGAATACCGCAAGATCATGGAGACCGATTTTCACGGCCTGATCGATCCGCGGGACAGGCAGGCCGTGGACCGGATGCTGGCCTCCTATGTACGCACGCATCAGCACATCGAAGGGGCTTTCCGCATCATCACCCGAAGCGGGGCCGTGCGCTGGGTACACGCATCCGCGGCTCCCGTGGACGAGGGGGCGCTGTGCACCGCGGTGTTCATCGACGTAACCCGCGAAAAGGAAAACGAAGCCCGCAACGAGTGGATGCGCACGGAGCTCAACTACCGCACCGAGTTCGACTCGCTCACGGGGCTGAGCAACCGCGAGACCTTCTACCGCAAAACGGCGGAGATGCTGCACGCGCACGCGGATACGCCCTACGTCGTTCTCGTCATGGACATCGACCGTTTCCGCGTCCTCAACGACATGCTCGGCAAGGAAACCGGCGACCGCGTGCTGGTCACCATCGCCGACGAGCTCAAGCGCCTGATAGACGAGAGCGGCACGTACGCCCGCATGGAGTCCGACCACTTCGCCGCGTGTTTCCCGCAAAACCGGCTGGACATGCCGCTCATCATGAATCGGCTGGACCAGGGCCTGAAGCGCCAGAATATCGATTTCCACGTTCAGCTGTCCTACGGCATTTACCAGATCCGCAACATCAACGTTCCCGTGAACCACATGTGCGACCGCGCCGTGATGGCCATGAAAACCATCAAGGGAAGCGTGGTCAACCGTTACGCCTTCTACGACGATAAGCTCCGCCAGACGATGCTGGAGGAGAACGCCGTACTGGACGAAATGAACAACGCCCTGGAGCAGGGGCAGTTCAAGCCTTATCTGCAGCCGGTTTTTTCCGTGGATACGCAGAAGCCCGTGAGCGTCGAAATGCTGGTGCGCTGGGATCATCCCGAAAAGGGGCTGATCCTGCCCGGTCAGTTCATACCGCTTTTCGAACGCAACGGCTTTATCACCAAGCTGGATTTTTACATCTGGGAACGGGCCTGCGAGCTGCTCAAACAATGGAAAGCCGAAAACTACCTGCTGCCCATCTCGGTCAACATCAGCCGGATGGATTTGTATTTCACGCGCCTGAGCGAACACCTGCTGTCGCTGGTGCACCGCTACGACATCGATCCTTCCATGCTTCGGCTGGAGATTACCGAAAGCGCCTATTCCCGCGACCCCGACGAGCTGGTGGCGATCATCAACCGCCTGCGCTCGCTGGGTTTCGTGATCCTGATGGATGATTTCGGCAGCGGCTACAGCAGCCTGAACGTGCTCATGGACATGCCGGTGGACATTCTCAAGCTCGACATGCGCTTCCTCTCCAAGCTGAATACCAACCCGCGCGCGTCCAGCATCCTGACCAGCGTCGTGCGCATGGCCAAATGGCTCAACATGCCCATCGTGGCCGAGGGCGTGGAGACGATGGAGCAACTCTCCTTCCTGCGTTCCATCGGCTGTGATCACATGCAGGGCTACCTGCTCTCCAAGCCCATCGACGTTGAAAGCTACACCCGGCGCTTTATGAAAAACGAGTCCGCGGCGGTGGTGCTCTCCCCCGCCGCGCAGCCGGACACGGTCGACCTGTCCCGCCTGTGGGACGTCAGCGCCCAGGCGGACGCGCTGTTCAGCGGCATGATCGGCGCGATCGGCATCTACGAGCTGGACGGCGACGTGCTGGAAATCCGCCGCGTCAACGACGGGTATTACGAGCTGTTCGGCTGCACGCCCAAGCAGGTGTTCGACCACGCGCGGGAAGCTCTTTCCGACGTCCACCCGGACGACCGCGAGGGGCTGTTGCGCACCTGCCGCCAGGCGGCGCAGAGCGGCCGCGTGGAGCGCTACGTTTGCCGCCATATCCACTACCGGGACGACCGCGAGGTGTGGCTGGAGGCGCGGCTGCGCTTTTTGGGCAAGACCGGCATGAACGACGTGTTCTGCTTCATTTTCAACGACATCACCGAGCAGAAGGAGTTCGAGCAGGCGAGGGTGCTGCGCAACTACGCCATGGTGCTGCGCAGCGTATATTCCAGCGTGTTCGAGCTCAACCTGACCTCGCGGCGCATGCGCACGGTGCACGCCGGCGGCTCGCAGGAACCCGCCCCGCCCGGCGACCAGCCCTGGCGGCGGCTGAAGGTCTACCTGCACAGAACCCTGCTGGAAAGCGACGAGGAACTGGAACAGAAGGTGTTCACAAAGGGATATCTGCGCAAAAAGCTCAAGGAAAGCCGAAGCGATTACTACCTGCTGGAACGCCGGGTGAAGAGCGAGACCGGCGCACCGCGCTGGGCGTCGTTCACGTTCATTCCCATGCCCACCGACGCCGCGGAGGAAATCTACCTGCTGTGCATCGCGGACGTGGACAGCCGCAAGCGCGCCGACGAGCTGCTGATGGAAAACCAGTGGCTGCAGCTCAAGCAGCAGGAGCAGGCCCGTTACCAGACGCTTTTGGAGCATCTGGGCACAACCCTCTTCGAGTGGGACGCTAAAACCGGACAGTTTACCGCTTCCCACGGCCTGGAGCAGTACGCCCTGTCCGAATTCGATTTTTCGACGCTTCAATCGCAAAAGCAGCTGGAGCCCTACATCTACGCCAAGGACCTGAACCTCTACTGGCTGCTGGTCAACGATATTCTCGCCCACGGCAACGGCGCGGTAACCCTCCGCCTTACGAAGAAAAACGGCGATCCCGTATGGTGCCGGGTGCTGTGCTCGCGCGTCCTTCAGGGGCTGAGCGGTGAGGTGCGCTACATCGCCGCCATCAACCAGATCGACGAGCAGATGAAGATACGGGCCAACTATCTGGACGAGCAGAGCCGGTTCCAGGCCTTCGCGGAGAACTTCCTCGTCGGCCTGGGCATCTTCGAAATGCGCGGGGAGGAGCAGAGCATCCTGTACCTGAGCGGCGGATACCGCCGGATGGTCGGCTACGACGAAAACGAGCATTTCTACGACGAGGTGCATTCCTATTCCACCATCCACCCCGAGGACGTCCCCCGCTTCCGGGAGGCGACGCGCAACCTGCAGCGCACGGGCCGGCCTTTCACCATCGACTATCGCGTGTACCACAAGGACGGGCGGCTGTTATGGATGCGTTCGCACAATTCCATCTATCCCACGCCGGAGCCGGGCGTCAGCCGCATTTTCGCCGTCATCGAGGAGATTACGGAGCTCAAGACCCTGCGTTCGCACCTTTCCTCCCTGCTGAGCCTTCTGCCCGTCGCCGTGGGCATCTACGACCTGACCGAAACGCCCGTGATCGACTACGAGAATAACGCCATGCGCGCCGTGTTCGGCGCTCCCGCCGCGCCGGAGGCGCCGCTGCCGGAAGGCGAGCCCGTTACGCCGGCCATCGTGCGCAGCCGCGGGGAGTTTCTTGCGCTGATGAAGCGGCGTTGCCGGGAGGGCCGCATGGAGATCGACGAGGTGCTCTCCGTCGTCGTGGACGGCGGCCCGATGACCGGCGTGCGGCTGCTGGCAACCGCGGCGGAGCGGGATGAACGGCTGGAATGCTATTGCGTGTTCATCGAGGTAACGCCCGCCTCTTGACGGCGCGGCGAACGAAAAGGTATTATAAAATGGAATCGGGCTTTTCTCCGGACAAGCGTCGGGTGTCGGCATCCGTCGCTTTCCGTGTTTCTTTGCTTGCTTTCGCCGCTTGACAGGGTTTCCGGCGCCGTCCCGCGTGCGCCCGGAAACCGTCCGAAGGAGTGCCGTATGCTCAATCCCCGGCTTCTGGTCGTCCTCTGTGCGCTGCCGGACGGTGAAACGGCGCTGTGCACGGTGCTGGAGGCGCTTGCCCACGCGGGAAGGCCCTACCGCCTCCGCTTCGCCCTGCCCGACCGGTTCGAGCCCGCCTTTGCGGAAGCGGCGGCGTCCGGCAGCGCGCTTTGCGCGGGCGACGTAAAGTTTTACGACGAGGCGGCGGGGCTCGGCGGGGTCGCCGGGCTGGTGACCGACGAAACGCATTTTCTGTCGCTGCGGGGCGAGTACGCCTTTCGCGACGGCTGGGAGGGCGTGCTGCTTTCCCGCTTCGGCCTGTGCCGCGAACCGCGCGCGCTGATGACCGCCGTTACGGAAGGCGAGGGGGACGCGGCGCAGGCGTACCTGCCCGCGTTCCGCGAGCCGATCGACGGGGAGGGCGCGGCGCTCGGCGCGGGACTGCCGCTGGTCGCAAGCGCCGCGCCGGTCAAAACGCTCGCGGTGCATCCCGGTTTTGTGTTCGGCACGATCGGTTTTCTAAGGGACGTTACGACGGATTTCGACACGCTCTCCATTGCGGCCTACGCGGCGGGGTATGCCGTATACGCGCTGGACAGGGCGCCGCTGTACCCGGCATCGCGCTGCGCGCCGGCACGGCTTGGCAGGCCTTCGCCCGAGCTGCTTCCCTCGCCAAGTCTTACCCGCTTCGAGCAGCTCGCAGGCGTCAGCTTCGACGCGGGCACGGCTTCCACACGCGCGCGAATGGGGCTTTTCGGACTGGCCAACAGCTATGCGCAGCGCCTGCCGCCGGCGCTTGCCCTGCGGCAGCGCCTGCGCGCGGCTCTCTGCCGCGCCGCGCCGCCGCCGCTGACCGTAACGGCCTTCGTGGATCTGCCCGGCGCCGCGCACCCCGCGCAGAGTTACCTGCAGCGCTTCTTTTTCCTGAAGGCGCTCGGCGGCCTGCCCCTCGTCCTCTATACGGGCGGCGAAACGGAGCGCGTCCTGCGCGCGAACTTCCCCCACACCCTTGCCTACCCGGACAACGCGCTTTTGCCGCGCACGCTGCTGGGGGAAGGGATGACGCCCGCGCAGCTGTTTGAACGCAACAAGTTTCTGCTTTTGCAGCGCGCCGCGTCGGCCTCTCCCAGCTACCGCCATCTGGCCTGGCTGGACATCGACGCGCTGCCCCACCCCGTATGCCCCGACGCGGTCCCGGATTTTAGCGCGCTTACGGACGACCGCGTGCATATCGGCTGGGTGGGCAACGACCCGGACCTCGGCCTGATCGTCGCGCCCCGCGAGCTGGCCGGGCCGCTGGCGGCCGCGCTGAAGGCCGTAACGCAGCTGGATACCGCCATGAAGCGCCGCTATGACCGCCGGCCGCTGATCCGCCGCCTGATGCGCCGGCATCCGGACATGTTCACCATCCATCTGCTGCCGCGCAGGGGACTGCTGTTTTTGACCTGTTTCCCGCCGGAACTCATCAGCGCCCCGTTGCGAGCGCTGCTGAGCGACCTGCCCGCGCCGGTCCGGGTTGTGCCGACGGCGCCCGAAAAGAAAGAGAGGGTTCCCCATGACCGACCGCTGCCAGAATCCCCAATCGATTAGCCGCACCGTCTCCTACAGCCGCGCCGAACAGGTGCACATCATCATGCCCGTCGACTGCAACCAGGGCTTCCGCCTGTTCGGCGGCAAGCTGATGGAATGGGTGGACGTCGTCGCCGCCGTGGTCGCGCGCCGGCACAGCGCCATGGAAGTGACCACCGCCTCCGTCGACCGGCTGGATTTTCTGGCGCCCGCCAAGCTCAACGACATCGTGGTGATCATGGGGCGCATGGTGTACGTGGGGCGCACCAGCATGCTGATCTGCGTGGATACGTACGTGGAGGATTCGGAGTGTGAGACCATCAACCGCACGCTGGTCAACCGCGCCTACGTGACCATGGTGGCGCTGGGCCCCGACAGGCGCCCCGTGCCCGTGCCCCAGCTCACGCTGACGACCGACGAGGAAAGGGCCGATTACGCGATCGGCAAAGCGCACAGGGAAGCCAGCCGGAAGGCCCCGCATTGATCTGCCCGCCCCGACGACGAAAGGAGAAAAGCATGGCTACCGCCGAATTCCGGCTGGCGACCGTTGCCGACGAAAACGAGGTTTGGGCCTTGTGGCGCGCCTGCGCCGCGGACGACCGCTGCCTGTGGAACGACGATTACCCCACGCCGGATTTTTTACATTCCGATCTGAACCACGGCTGGCTGTACGTGATGCTTTCCGAAGGCCGCCTGCAGGGTGCGGTCACCCTGATGCCGACCGACGATCTGGAGGACCTGGGCCTGCCCTTTGCGGAAACGGAAAAGGTCGCGGTCATGACCCGGCTGTGCGTATGGCCCGCCCTGCAGGGCCAAGGGTACGGCCGCCGGCTGCTTGCGCTGACGGAGCGGCATGCGGCCGCAGGCGGCGCGAAGGCCATGCACATGCTCTGCGACGTGCGCAACGCCCCGGCGCTCGCGCTCTACCGGCGCGCGGGATACCGGCAGGTGAGCGACGCACGGCTGTACGGCGACCATTTTTTCGTGCTGGAAAGGGTGTTTTCGGACGGCGGCGCGCTTTGACAGCCGGTGCCGGGCATGGTATAATGCAGCCTGTGATTGGGTGAATGATTAAAGGGGGAAACGGCGTGGACGCATCGGCACTCCTCAGGGAGCTCTTTTCCGGCGTCGTCTATATGGGTACCGTCGAGGGTTTGAAAACCCTCGTTATGTTTGTCATTTCCGGCGTCCTTATCTATCTGGCGATTAAAAAGGACTACGAGCCGGCGCTGCTGCTGCCCATCGGCTTCGGCGCGATACTGGCCAACCTGCCGCCCGTGATCGACGCGGTGACCGGCAACCCGGCCGCGAGCGTGCTGGGCAGCGAAGGGTTTTTAACGATACTGTTCAATTCCGGCATCAAAAACGAGCTGTTCCCCGTGCTCATTTTCATCGCCGTGGGCGCGATGATCGACTTCTCCCCGCTGCTCAAGGAACCCTCCATGATCTTCTTCGGCGCGGCGGCGCAGTTCGGCATCTTCGCCACGTTCCTGCTGGCGATGATGCTGATTCCCGTCGTCATTCCGGATATCGCCGCCATGGCCGCCGGCCCCGACAAGGACAGCCTGATCCTACGGCTGGCGTCCGCCATCGGCATCATCGGCGCGGCGGACGGGCCGACCACCCTCTACGTGGCCAATCACTTCGACCTGGCCGACTACATGGCCCCCATTTCGGTGGCCGCGTACAGCTATATGTCGCTGGTGCCGGTCATTCAGCCTCCGGTCATCCGGGCGCTGACCACGCGCAAGGAGCGCTGCATCCGCATGACGTACACGGAGCAGCGCGCGCCGCGAATCGCGCTGATCCTGTTCCCCATCGTGGTCACGGTGCTGGCGGGCATCATCGTGCCCATGAGCGCCCCGCTGGTGGGCAGCCTGATGTTCGGCAACCTCCTGCGCGAATGCGGGGTGCTGGAACGCCTCAGCAAAACCGCGCAGAACGAGCTGGCCAACCTGGTGACGATGCTGTTGGGCATCACCATCGGTTCGACCATGGTGGCGCAGAACTTTCTGCGGTGGGACACGCTGCTCATCCTGGGCCTTGGGCTGATCGCCTTTGTGTTCGACACGGCCGGCGGCGTGCTGTTTGCCAAGTTCCTAAACCTCTTCCGCAAAAACAAAATCAACCCCATGATCGGCGCGGCGGGCATTTCCGCCTTCCCCATGAGCGCCCGCGTCATCCAGAAGATGGCCAAGGCCGAAGACCCCTACAACTTCGTGCTGATGCAAGCCATCAGCGCCAACGTCGCCGGGCAGCTGGGTTCCATCGTGGCGGGCGGCCTGGTGATCACCCTCGTGGGCATGATGATCGGCTGGTAAGCCGCAAGAAAGAAGGACGCATATGTTTTACGCATGGCTGACGGCCGCCGCCGAAACCGTGACCGCCATGCCCGCCGCGAGCGCGACGGCGGGGCTTACGTCCCTGCCCCTGGCCAGCAAGGGGCTGCTGACGACGCTGTTCGGACTGCTGGGCGTATTTTTAGTGCTGCTGCTCTTCTTTATCGCCATCAAGCTGATGCAGAACCTCGGGGCGAAAAAGGAGCAGACAAAGGAGTAAAAGCCCATGTTGTACACACAGGCCGACCGTGACGCCGCCACGGCCGAACGCACCAAAAGGTTGTTGGTGGTGCTCATCCCCACGGTGATCCTTCTGCTGTTGGCCATCGCTTCCTTCGTGTGGTTCAGGCTGAACCGGGACACGAGCGGGTGGATCTGGACGGCGCTGATCACCATCCTCGCAGGCGCCTATTTCATCTTCTTCTACGGCGTTTACCTGCGGCCCGTTTCCCTGTACAAGCGCCACGTGGATTACATGCTCGACGGCCGCAAGCGCGAAACCGTCGGCTACCTCAGGTCGATCGACGCCGAGACGATGGATCACGACGGGTTGGACTGCCGCGCCGTTACGGTGAACGTCGGTGAGAAAAACGCGCCGGAGGACGACCGTTCATTTTATCTGGACGCGCTCAAACCCGTGCCCGAGCTGTCCGTCGGCACGCGCGTACGGGTGCTGAGCAACGACCGGATGGTCGCCGGGCTCGAGCCTGCGGAAAGCTGACGATGGACGTACAGCCACCCATCCTGGTGCTGGTCACCCTGCAACGCGCCTGCGCGCGTCTCATCCGCCTCGGCGCGGATCAGGCGCTGAAAAGCCATTGCCCTTTGCACGTTTTGCACGTGTCGGTCGTCGACGGGCAGACCGAGCCGAAACGCGCCATGGATTCCCAGACCCTGGATTACCTGTACGCGCTCGCCGGGGAAGCGGGCGCGGAAATGACGGTGCTGCGCGCCGAGGTCGCCGTTACGGCGATCGCGGAGTTCGCCAGCCGCGAAGGCGTCAGGGAGATCGTGATGGGCGGCGGCGAAAATGCCGCCGGCATCGCCGAGACGCTGTCGGAACTGTTGCCCGGCGTGCGGGTGATGATTGTGGAAGACGAGTGATCGTCTTCTGCTTTTTTTGAAAAAAGGAAAAATGAGCTCTGAGGGGCGCAGGGGGGGTCGCACCTGCGGGTGCGGGCGCGCAGGGAACTGCCTCTGCGGAGGCAGAGTGCGGGTTCCGCACCTGCGGGTGCGGGCAGGGGCTTTCCGCTCGCCCCTGCACCCTTCGGGTCGCCTCCTTAAACGGCGGGCTAAGCACGAGGGATCACGCTTGAAGC
>CAZXJI010000027.1:0-42644 GCA_964640955.1 uncultured Oscillospiraceae bacterium
TCTACCAACTGAGCCAACAGACCGTTTCTGTTCGCCTGCCGGTTCCCGCGCGTTTCGTTCAGGTCCCATGCCTGATGCGCTGTTTTTCCGGCTGAGCAATTGTCGTTGCTCGGGCGACAGAGGTTATATTATCATAGAGGGCGGTGTTTGTCAACCCATCGGGTCGCCGGAATCGCAGAAAAGTGTGCGCCGACAGGCCGTATTCGCTTCTATGACTTCATCGCGCCCGTTCGGGAAGAGGCGTGCGGTGAGCGCATCCTGCCCAAGGCGTACAAGCGGACTGCGTCGCCTTTACCCCGGCAGCAAGCCAACAATCATAACCGCCCGCTTGACGCCTGGCCCTTCCATGTCCTACAATCAGGATAGCTTCCGGGTTCAGACCCGGCGAAACGAGGGTGCCTGATGAAAACGCTGATTCCGTTTCTTCTTTCCGAGCTTGCGGCGGGCCGCCCCGCGGCGCTGGCGACGGTGTTGATTTCCAAGGGGTCGGCGCCCCGCGGCGCGGGGGCGTGCATGGCCCTGAACGCGAACGGCACGGCGCTGGGCACCGTAGGCGGCGGGGTACTGGAGCACTGCGCGCTTAAGGAGCTTCGGGCGCTGCTCGACCGGTGCCCTGCAAACGGCGCATCCCCGTCCGGGACGCGTCCGACCGATGCCGAGCCCTTCCCCCTGCCTCCGGGCAACCCTTCGCATGTGGAGGAATATGCCCTTACGCAGGACGACGTGCAGAACCTGGGCATGGTTTGCGGGGGCAACGTATCGCTTTTATACCAGGCGTTCACGCCCGCGCAGCTTCCTTTTTTCCGTGCGATGCAGGAGGCGCTCGCGGCCGGGGGCAACCTGTGGTTCGTACGTGCGCTGGCAGGCGGCGAGGTTGCGTCCCTCGCGTTTTCACGCGGCGTGCGCAACCCCACGCCGCTTGCGGATGCCGTTTTCCGCGCCGCCTGCGCACGCAGGGCGGCGCTGGTTTCGCCGCCGGGCGAACCCCGGACCGCCGTTTTCGTGGAGCCCGTCGTTTTTGAAAGCCACGCCTACATCTTCGGCGGCGGGCACGTGGCCCAGCGGGTCGCGCCGCTTCTGGCTCAGCTGGACTTTGCCCCCGTCGTTTACGACGACCGGTCCGAATTTGCCGATATCGCTTTGTTCCCGGGCGCCGCCGGGACCGTTTGCGCTCCTTTTGCCCAGACCGCGGAGCGGGTGAACGTCACGCCGGACGACGAGATCGTCATCATGACGCGCGGACACGCCAACGACCTGGACATCCTCACCTGGGCGCTGCGCACGCCCGCGTACTACTTAGGGCTTATCGGCAGCCGTTCCAAAGTCGCGCACACCAGGGCCATGCTCCTTGCGCAGGGCTTTGCCGAGGCGGATTTCGCCCGCGTGCACACGCCCATCGGCCTGCCCATCGAGGCAGAGACGCCTATGGAGATCGCCGTGAGCGTCGCCGCGGAGATGATTCTCTGCCGCGCAAGGCAGGCGGAGAAGAACAAGCCGGAAGCGTAGACGCCGAACATCGCCAAACGGGGCCGGAAGCAATCATACCGCTTCCGGCCCCGTGTGCGTTATTCCCCTACCATTCGAGGATCACGGACTTCTCTTCCTTCTTCACCACTTCGCCGATGCGCTGCGCCGAGGATACGCAGGATTTCAGCGCCTCGTACACCCGGTCGGCATCCCGCGCCGCCGCGGCGATCAGCATGCCGCCGGAGGTCTGCGGGTCGAACAGCACATCCGTAATCTCCAGCGGCGTCTTGCCCAGGTCGGACTTTTCCTCGGCGAAGGCACGGTTGCGGTACATCCCTTCCGGGATGATCCCCATCTTCGCCATCTCCACCGCCTCGGGAAGGATGTCCACGTCCCCGGGGCGTATGCGCAGCGTCGTCCCGCTGCCCTCGGCCATCTCCAGCCCGTGCCCCATCAGCGAAAACCCCGTGACGTCGGTACAGGCGTGGATCTCGTAGGGGCGTATGGCCTCGGCCGCCGCGCGGTTGAGCGTCGTGGTCAGCCGTATGCAAAGCGCCTCGCCCTCCGGGGAAAGCAGGCCCGCCTTGAGCGCCGTCATCATAATGCCGATGCCGATGGGCTTGGTGAGGAACAATACGTCCCCCGCTTTCGCGCCGCAGTTGGTCAGTATTCGATCCGGCTTCACAAAGCCGGTCACGGCCAGGCCGTAGACGGGCTCGTCGCCGTAGATGCTGTGACCGCCGGTGATCATCGCGCCCGCCTCGTACGCCTTGTCGTACCCGCCGCGCAATATGTCGTGCACGATCTCCTTGGGCATGGTTTCGGGCACGATCAGCACGTTTTGCGCCAGCTTCGGCTCGCCGCCCATCGCGTACACGTCGGAAAGCGCGTTGGTCGCGGCGATCTGCCCGAAGGTGTAGGGGTCGTCCACCATCGGCGGAAAAAAGTCGATGGTATGCACCAGCGCCAGCTCGTTGCTCAGCCGATAGACCGAGGCGTCGTCCGAGGTGTCGAAACCCACGAGCAGGTTGGGGTCGCGGCGCACCTTCAGATCCGTGAGAATCTTCGCAAGCGTGCCCGCGCCGACCTTTGCCCCGCAGCCCGCGCATTTGGCAAGTTTGGAAAGCTTGCAATCCGTATCCATTACCGAATCCCTCCCGAAAGCATTAAAAGCGCCTCCAGCACGCCGCCGCCGATGGCGCGCGCCTTGTCGCTGACGGTCGCGCAGTATTCCGGCTTGTCGCGGGGGTCTACGTCCCCGCTTTTCATGCCTTTCTTAACGGGCGTGCCGTCCGGCAGCAGCCCGCGCAGCACGCCGGTCAGCGCCGCGCGCGCGGGTTGGCCCTCGACCGTCGCCACCGCTTCCCCCGCCTCGACATGCGTGCCGATGGCGAGCGTCGTTCTCCACACCCCGTCGCAGGGCGCGCGCAGGATGCGCTCCTCGGTGTATCCGCCGATGTTGCCGGGCTTGCGAGTATCCGGCATCGCCGCGCCCTTCGTAATGACGCGGCCCAGGTCGTGCCCGCGCATGGTTTCCACCACGGCGTGGCAGTCCTCCCCCGCGGTGAAGCCGGGTCCCAGGGCGATCACCACGGGCGCGTCGCCGATACGGGTGTTTATGTTCCGCTTGGCAAGCATTGCGTCCACCACGGCGTCCGGCCGAAGCGCGCGCACGCAGTCCGCTTCCGGGTCGACCAGCACGGCGATCTCGCCGTTTTCGGCGATCGTTTTCGCCTCGGCGGCGTCCCTTGCGAGCCGCGCCCGCGCGTCTTCCACCCCGGCCGTTCCTTCCCACACGGCACGGCAGAAGCTGACCGTGCGGCGGATGGCCGTCGGGTGGGGTATTTCCGTCATGATGAGCTTGACGCCGGCCCGGTGCAGCCGCACGGCCACGCCGCTGGCCAGGTCGCCGGCCCCCTTGATGATTACCAGCATTGGTTTTCTCCTTACTTACTCGACGCGCACGCCGCCCCGCCAGCGTTCCAGCCAGCCCGGCCGGGTCTGCAGGGCGACGATCAGCGTTTCCTCCGGCAGCTGCGCCGCCGTCGCGCGCGCAAAGGCAAGGCGCTCAGCGGTGTCCGCCTGGTTGAGGACGACCACGAAGCGCCCGTGGACGCCCTTGCGCTGGCCTTTCGGGTGGCACAGCACCCGCGCCACGGCCGCGGGCGTCACGGCTTCGTCCTGGTCGATTCCGGCCAGCCTCGCGTAGAGCTCGGGGCGGTGGGCGGCGTCGCGCACCTTCCTGCCGGCGCAGGTCATGCCCGCCACGGCGAGGGTGAGCGCCGCGCCCTGGGGCAGCGCGGGTTCGTGTTCGTCCGGGGCTTTCAGCGGCAATCCGCGCGCGCCGTCCGCTTCGATGAGCACGTAATCGGCCAGCCCTTCGTACGTGCCGCACAGCCCCGTGTCCGGCCCCAGTTTACCCTCCGTCGTTCTCGCGCCCGCGGCCAGGAGGCGCGTGTGCGCGAAGGCGGCCTCGATCTCCTCGCGTGTGGGCGAAAGCAGCGTGCGGCAGGCCGGCGGCCACATGTGCGTCGTGGTCGCCAGCAGCGCCGTCCCCTCCTCGCTCGCTTCCGACGCGAGGCGCCACAGGAGCGTCGTCTTGCCGCCGCCGCCTACCGCCGCCGTTACGCCCCGCGGCAAACGCAGGGCCTCGCTAAGGCGCATCGTTTTGCACCACCGTCTCGTATTCCCCGTCGGGCGCGGTCAACACCACGCGGTCGTAATCCGCGTGCAGCAGCGCCCGGCAGGCGTCCGGTGCGTCGTAACGCACGCAGGTGCCGCAGTCGGCGCTCAGCACGCGCGGTACGGGGCACATTTCGGCGGCGACGCCGGCCTTCTGCATGGCGCGGAAGGTGGCCAGCGCCGCGAAATGGGTGTGAAAGGTCGCGATGTAGCGTTTCATTGCCGGGTCAGCGTAAGCGTTACTTCGTCGCCGTTTTTCTTCGCGACGACCCGGTACCCGGCGTTGCGGGCGAAGCGCGATATGTTCTCCACCGCGCAGACGTTATCGACCGTAATCTCCGCGCCGGAGGGATCCTCCTTGATGGCGTTACGGGTGAGCACCACGGGTTCGGGGCAAGCGCAGCCCCTTGCGTCTACCGTTTTCATGCGTTGGCTCCTTTCCGGTTGATGTTGGCCAGCGTAATCCCGACGAGGATCAGCGCGCACACGCCCACGGCGATCATGCCGTTTTGCGTAGCTCCGCTGCCCGAGGATGCCAGCCCGAAGTTGTGGCTGATCGCCGCGCCGACCAGCATGCCCAGAATAGTGATGGCCGAGTCGGTGTTGCCCTCACCCGCCAGCACCGTCTGCCGCAGGGGGCAGCCGCCCAGCAGCACGCTTCCCCAGCCGACCAGCGCCATGCCCAGGAAGTTCCACACCCCGTCGGTATGCGCAATGGGCTGGCTGGCGAAGCCCAGGTTGAATTTGCCCAGAATCAGGTTGCCCGCGATGATCACGATCAGCAGGGTTACGGTGCCCGAAAGCAGGTGGAAGTCGGTGAACAGCATCTGGTCGCGGATGCCGCCGGCCATGCAGAAGCGGCTACGCTGCGCCAGTCCGCCCACGATCATCCCGCCGGCCAGCGAAGCCCACACCGCCGCGTGCAGCGCGCCCGGGCCGGACTCGGAGAAGGCGAACAGCGCCGGGAAGAGCAGCACCATCAGGAGCAGCCCCGTTACCAGCGAGGGCATCGCAGCGCCTTCCAGCGTCTTTTGCGCGTAGGCGCGCTTCAGCGAGAAGCCGCGGTTGAGCGCCAGCACGCCCAGGCCCACGCCGCCCGCAAAGCCGACCAGGCCGACCAGCGCGTTCAGGTCGCCGCCGCCCAGGCGGATGATCATGCGCAGCGGGCAGCCGAGGAAGACCAGCGCGCCGATCATCACCACCATGCCCAGCACGAAGCGCGTGACCGGCGAGGAGCCGCCGCGGGGCTGGAATTCCTTTTTGAACAGCGACAGGATGAACGAACCCAGGATGAGGCCGATGATCTCCGGGCGCACGTACTGCACCACCGAAGCCTGATGCAGCTTCAGCGCCCCGGCGGTATCGCGGATGAAGCAGGCGATACAAAAGCCCATGTTGGCGGGGTTCCCCATGGCGACCAGAGCCAGCGCGATAACGCCCGTTACCGCGCCGGTGAGGATGACCGGCAGGTGTTTCTTCATTTCCATCCCTCCATGTGGTATACTGGATCTATGAAATCATTCCCTTTGCGTTATGCGCAGGAAAGGATCACGAGCATGCGAAGCGTCTACCTGGATCACGCGGCCACCAGTTTTCCCAAAGCGCCCGGCGTGCCCGAGGCGATCACCCGCTACCTGACCGCCGTGGGCGGCAACCCGGGCCGCGGCAGCTATACCGCCGCCACCGCCGCGGAGAACGCCGCTTTCACCCTTCGGGAAAACCTCTGCACCCTGTTCGATTCCCCCGATCCGGAAAGCTGCATCTTTACGCCCGGTGCGACCTGGGGGCTGAACCTGGTGCTCAAGGGCTTTCTGAGGGCGGGCGACCACGTGCTGGTCAGCTCCATGGAGCATAACGCGGTCATGCGCCCGCTCAACCAGATTGCCGGGCTTACGGTGGAAAAGGTGCCCTGCGCGCCCGACGGCGCCATGAACGCCGCCGACGTGGCGGCCCGCATCCGTCCGGAAACGAAGCTGGTTTGCGTCGCGCAGGCATCCAACGTCTGCGGTACGCTGCAGCCCGTGGAGGAGATCGGCGCCGTGTGCGCGGAGCGGAACGTGCGCTTTGTGGTGGATGCGGCGCAGGCCGCCGGGCACGTGCCCGTTTCCCTCATGCGCTTCCATGCCGACGCGGTGGTCGTGCCCGGCCACAAGGGGCTGCTCGGGCCCCAGGGCATCGGCGCCGCGCTGATGCGGCCCGCCTTCGCCCGGCTCGTGGAGCCGCTGGTATCCGGCGGCACCGGCAGCCGCAGCAATATGGAAACCCAGCCCCTGGAACTGCCCGACAAGTTCGAGCCCGGTACGCAGAACATGCCCGGCATCTACGGCTGGCTGGCCGCGCTGACCTACGTCGCGCCCCGGATGGCGGAACTCAACGCCGATTCGCTTGCCCTGTGCGGGGCACTGCTTGCCGGCGCAGCGCGTCTGCCCCACACGCGCATCCTGGGCAAGCGGGGTACGGAAGGCCGCGTGGCCGTTCTTTCATTGGACTTCCCGGGGCTGGACAACGCCATGGTCACCGACCGGCTCTCCCGCGAATACGGCATTTCCACCCGGTGCGGGCTGCACTGCGCGCCCTCGGCGCACCGTACGCTGGGCTCGTTTCCGCAGGGGGCGGTGCGCTTCTCCATCGGCTATCGCAACACCCGGGACGATATCGACTACACGCTTTCGGCCCTGGAGGCGATCGTCACCGAACGCCGGTCCTTCGCGCAGGGCTGATCAGTCGCCCGTCACGACCGCAATCGTGTCGCCGCCGCGCACGGTGCCGCCGCGCAGCACCACGGCGAAGATGCCGTCCGTGGGCATCACGCAGCGGCCCGTCGCCTTCTGGATGGCGCAGCCGTCGTTGTGGCATTCCTTGCCGATCTGCGTCACCGCGAGCAGGCAATCCCCCACCGCAAGACGCGTGCCCACCGGCAGGGTTTTCAGTTCGATCCCGATGGTGTTGATGTTCTCGGCGAACGCGCCGGGCGTGAGCGAGCCAAGCCCCATGGCCCGCATGGTATCCACGCTTTCCTCCGAAAGCAGGCTGACCTGCCGGTGCCAGTTGCCCGCGTGCGCGTCGCCGACGATTCCCACGCCCAGTTTCAGCTCTATCGCGTCTACGGCATGCTTGCGCAGGCCCTTTTTTTCGCTTACGTTCACGCTGACGACTTTGCCCAACCGCGTCGTCTCCTTCCCGGATTCGGCGTCGCGGTGAAAATCTCCGCTTTTCCCGCCGCTTTTGCTCACAAGCCGTATGGAGGCGATCTCCATATCCCGCTGCACGGCCTTGCACATGTCGTAAATCGTCAGCGCCGCCGCGGAGCAGGCCGTGA
Organism: uncultured Oscillospiraceae bacterium; assembly: GCA_964640955.1. Classification (GTDB taxonomy): domain Bacteria; phylum Bacillota; class Clostridia; order Christensenellales; family Aristaeellaceae; genus CAXXOK01. The sequence continues at coordinate 7,469 of CAZXJI010000027.1, forward strand.
GCGCTTCCATCTCCACGCCCGTTTCGCCCTTGCAGCGCGTTGCGGCGCGGATATGCACGCCGCAGGGATCGTCGCCGAACGTAAAGGACAGATCCACCGCCGTCAGCGCCACGGGATGGCACATGGGCACCAGTTCCCACGTGCGCTTGGCGGCCAGCACGCCCGCCACTTGCGCCACGGCCAGCACGTCGCCCTTTTTCATGGCGCCGTTCCGGATCATCGCGAGCGTTTCGGCCTTCATGCGCACGAAGCCCTCCGCCTCCGCGCTGCGGTCGGTCGCCGGTTTATCCGTCACGTCCACCATGCGGGCGCGGCGCTCGCCGTTGAAATGCGTCATTTCCCCCATGTCAGCCTCCGATCTGGTACATGCGGCGGCCGGTTTCCGTACCCGTCTCGTTGAGGTGATGGGACGCGGGCTTGTCCCCGATGCCCTCGGCGACCCGCTCCTGAAGCGCTTTTCCGCGCAGGCAGCGCAGCTCCAGCTCCTCCGCGGAGTGCAGGCAGGGTTTCAGCTTCCCGTCCGCCGTGATGCGGATGCGGTCGCACGAGCCGCAAAACGCGTGCGACATGGGGCGGATCAGCCCCACGGTACCCTTGCCGCCCGGCAGGCGGTAGCGGCACGCCACGCCCTCGTCGCCGACCGGAGCAAGCTCCGGGCACCGTTCCAGCACCGTTTCGGCGCTGATGAAGCGCTCCTTCGGCCACGCCGCGCATTCGCCCATGGGCATCAGTTCGATAAAGCGGACTTCCAGCGGCCGTTTGCGCGTCAGCTCCACAAAATCGGCGATCTCGCCGTCGTTCACGCCGCCCATGAGCACGCAGTTGACCTTGACCCGTTCGAATCCCGCCGCAAGCGCCGCGTCCAGGCCCTCCAGCACGTCCGCGAGATCGCCCAGGCGGGTGATGCGGGCATAGCACTCGGGGTCGAGCGAATCCAGCGAGATGTTCACGCGCTTGACGCCGGCGGCGTACAGGGGTCTGGCAAGGCTTTTGAGCCGCGTGCCGTTGGTGGTGATGCAAAGCGTACGGATGCCCTCGACGCGGCTCAGGCGCCGGCAGATTTCCACGATGTCGGGCCTAAGCAGCGGCTCGCCGCCGGTCAGACGGATTTTATTGATGCCGCATTTCGCCGCCGCCTCGGCGACGGCGGCCAGCTCGTGTATGCTCATCGGCGCGTCGCTTGCGGGCAGACCGCCCTCGGGCATACAGTAAATGCATCTCAGGTCGCACGCCTCGGTTACGGCCAGCCGCAGCATGCGCACGTCGCGTCCATGGGTATCCAACATGCGTCCTTCCACTCCTAACGCTCCCGCGCGCAGTCCGCGGGACCCTCGCGCAGCATCATCAGTCCGTGCTCCAGGGTGTCCAGCACGGCGGCCAGGTTTTCCGCGGCCGCCTTGGGGCTGCCCGGAAGGTTGATGATCAGCGTTCCTCCCCGGATGCCCGCGGCCGCGCGGCTGAGCATCGCCCGCGGGGTCACGGCGGCCGACGCACGGCGCATCGCCTCCGGGATGCCGTCCGCGCGCCGCTCGCACACCGAAAGCGTCGCTTCCGGCGTCACGTCCCGCGGGGAGAATCCCGTGCCGCCCGTGGTAACGACCAGCGCGATATCCTCCTCGTCCGCGAGCGAGCGCAGGGTTTGCTCGATCAGCGTCCGTTCGTCGGGCACCAGCGCCCGCCTGCGCACGTCGTACCCCGCCTGAATCAGCATATCCGCGACGCGCGGGCCCGAGGCGTCCTCCCGCAAACCCTGGTAGGAGCGATCGCTAACGGTCACTACCGCCGCCGTGAACATGCTATTCCTCCCCCGCGAGCCAGGCGATTTTTTCCGGCGGCAGCGCGAGCCACGCCTCGTCCCCGGCGAGCAGCGCCCCCTGCGCACCCGTACGGATGAAACAAGACGGGCAAGCGACCGGCGTAACAATGGTCTCCTGCTCCGTTGAACGAATAATTCGACAGAAAATACCAAATTCCTCCTGCGCCCGCGTCAGACGAACGTCCGCCGCGCGAAACGCGGCCGCGACCGTTCCCGGCCGGTCGCAGGGCGCGACCAGCCCCCACTGCGCAATCGTCGCCACGCCGTGCGCGACCGCCGCGTCCGCCACGTTCTCAAACCCCGCGAGCATGGCCGCGCTGCGCGTGTCGGGCGCGTGGTACCATTGCCGCACGTCCGTCGTTCGCTGCGTGCGCCCGCTGCGCATCACGCACACCTTCTGGCAGAGGCGGCGGGTCTCCTCCCGGTCGTGGGTCACGTAGAGCGCAGTGCCTTCGAAATCCATCAGCATCACGCTCAGTTCCTGTTCCAGCTGCCAGCGCAGGTGCGTGTCCAGCGCGGCGAAAGGCTCGTCCAGCAAAAGCAGCTTCGGCCTTCGGGCCAGGCACCGGGCAAGCGCGGCGCGCTGCTGCTGGCCGCCGGAAAGCTGGGAAGGGTAGCGCTCCTCCAGCCCCGTCAGGCAGAAGCGCTCGACCAGGTTTTTGGCCGCCTTCTCGCGCTCGCGCCGGGGGGTTTCCCGCCGCAGCCCGCACAGCAGGTTCTGGCGCACCGTCATGTTGGGAAACAGCGCGTAGTTTTGAAAAAGCAGGCCCACGCCGCGTTCCTGCGGCGAAACGAAAACATGTTTTTCGCTGTCGAACCACACCTGGCCGTCCACGACGATGCGGCCGCGGTCGGGCTTCGTGAGCCCTGCCAGGCATTGAAGCGTCATGGTTTTTCCGGCGCCGGACGCGCCCAGCAGCGCCAGCGTCTCGTTGCCCGCCTCAAAGGCGGCCGAGAGGCGGAAGCTGCCCAGCCGTTTCTCAATGCGCGCTTCGAGCACGTCCGATCCCTCCCCGCTTCTCCAGCATGTTCACGGCCACCAGCACCGCCATGGAGATGGCCAGATCGACCATCACCCAGCGGTAAGCCAGCGCGTCGTTGCCCTCGCGCCAGAGCTGGTAGACGGTCGTGGCGACCGTGGCCGTGCGCCCCGGAATGTAGCCCGTCACCATGGAGGTCGCGCCGTACTCGCCCAGCGCCCGCGCGAAGGAGAGCACCGTGCCCGCCAGCAGGCCCGCGCGGCAGTTGGGCAGCTTGATGCGCCAGAATACGAAGCTTCGGGAAAGCCCCATGGTACGGGCGCAGGCCTCCCATTCCGGGCTTAGCTGCTCGAAGGAACCGCGCGCCGTGCGGTACATGAGGGGAAAAGCCACGATGGTCGTGGCGAAAACGGCGGAGTACCAGGTCATGGTCAGCTTCCAGCCGAAGGCGTCCAGTACGAACGCGCCCAGCGGCGCTTTGGGGCTGATGGTTTTCAGCAGAAAAAAGCCCACCACCGTCGGCGGCAGCACCAGCGGAAGCGTAAGCACGCAGTCCAGCACGCCCTTTGCCAGGGAGGGCAGCCGGGTGATGCCGTTGGCGGCCCAGATGCCCAGCAGAAAGGTCAGCACCGTGGCGATGGCCGCCACCCGGAGGGAGTTGAGCAGGGGGAACCAATCCACGTCCGCCAGGGCCTCCTTTCGTTAAACAGCGGGGCGCGCCGCGGGCGGAATCGCTTCCGCCGAAGCGGCGCGCCCCGTGCTTTCTTACCGGTCCGGCACCTCGAAGCCGATGTCGGTAAAGACCTTCGCGCATTCGTCGGTTTTCAGGTATTCGAGAAAGTCCCGCGCGGCCTGTTCGTTTTTTGTATCCTTGAGCACGGCGGCGGGATAGTTAACCGGCTTGTGGCTGCCCTCGGGCGCGGTGGCGACCACGGTGATGCCCGTGCCGGTCGCGGCGTCGGACACATACACCACGCCGCAGTCCACGGCGGCGCTTTCCACCTGGGCGAGCACTTCCTTCACGTTGCTGCCGAAGGTGATCTTCCCTTCGCTGTTGAGCTGGTCCCAGATGCCCAGGTATTCGAACACGTCCTGCGCGTACTGGCCCACGGGCACGTCGCTGTTGCCCATGGCGAGGAGCTCCACCTTATCGGTCGCGACGTCCTCGAAGGAGGCGATGCCCTTGTCGCTCCCCTCGGGCACGATGAGCACGATGGTGTTGGTGAGCAGGTCGAAGCGCGTGCCCTGCAATACGAAATCCTGCCCCTTGGGGTTCGCGTCGGCGGAAGCGGTCACGTCCAGCGCGTTCATCTGCTTCTGCCCGGCGGAGATGAACACGTCCGCCTCCGCGCCTTCCTCGATCTGGGTCTGGAGCGTTCCGCTGGAATCGAAGTTATAGACCACCGTCACGTTGGGGGCGACGGTCTTGTACAGTTCCGCGACCGCGTTCATCGCTTCGGTCATGGAGGCCGCAGCGAACACGATCAGTTCGGTCTGGGGGGCGGCGGCCTCCGCCGCGGCGGAGGCGCAGCCCGCGCACAACAGCAGCGCCAGCAGAACGGACAACGTTTTTTTCACGGTTACCCTCTCCCTTTTATGCTTTTCCGAAGCCGCAATCGGGATAGGTGCACACCTTGCAGTTCAGACACAGGCCGCCGCAGCCGAGCTTGACGATGTCGCGCCTGGCGATGGTCACCCCCGCCGCCACGCGGGGCAGCACCAGGTCGAACACCGTCGCCCTGGCGTACATCACGCAGCCGGGCAGACCCAGGATGGGCACGCCGTCGTCGAAGTAGCCGACCATCAGCATCGCACCCGGCAGCACCGGCGCGCCGTAGGTGACGATCCGCGCGCCGCTTTGGCGAATCGCCAGGGGCGTGCAGTCGTCCGGGTCGACGCTCATGCCACCGGTGCAGAGGATCAGATCGGCGCCTTGCCTGCGCATGTCCGCGATGGCGTCGCGAATGTGTTCCGCCGCATCGTCGGTGGTGATCTGCCAGGCAGCCTCGATGCCGTACGCCTCCAGCTTGCGCCGGACAACCGGGGTGAACCTGTCCTCGATGCGGCCGTTGAACACCTCGTTGCCGGTGGTCACGATGCCCGCCTTCATCGGCCGGTACGGCGTCAGCTTGAGGAGGGGTTCGCCTCCGGCGATCGCCTCCGCCGCCTCGATGCGGCTTTTGTCGATCACCAGGGGGATGACGCGCGTGCCGCAGAGCTTGTCTCCGGCCTTAACGGGCGTGTTGTCGTGCCGCGTGGCGATGATGATCTCCTCGATGCCGTTGATCGCCTCCAGGCGTTCCGTGTCCACGGTGAACAGCCCGTCCCGCGTCGCGGAGAGCTCCAGTTTGCCCTCCCGGATCGCGCTTTCGCTCATCCACTCGTTTTTGCACAGCGCGCCCAGCCGCACCGCCGCGTCGTTCTCGTGCAGATGGTTTTCGTCCATTTCCCAAACGAAGAGGTGATCCTTCCCCATGCTGAGCAGCATCGGAATATCCTCCTCGGTCACCACGTGCCCCTTGAGGAACTGCGCGCCTTTCCACTCGCCGGGGATGATGCGCGTCAGGTCGTGGCACAGCACGTGTCCGACCGCGTTGACCGTTTCGATGCGCCGCATGGGTACGCTTCCTTTCGCATGGCTTCGGTACAGCCATTATAGCATGATTCTCTTCCGAGGACAACGCAAAGTATTCCCATTTCTGCATTTCGTTTGTTTGCCGTGCTACCCCGCCCTGCAGAGCGCCCTCGTTCCCATAGCGACCAGCACATGGTACGCAAGGCCCAAAAGCAGGTTGCCCAGGCACAGCAGCGCCCACAGGCCCGCGCCGGAAACCGCGTAACGCTTGGCCAGCTCCACCATCCAGATGTTGATCAGGTAGATTTCAAACGACGCCTGTCCCAGCAGCCGCAGTGGCGCAAAAATGCGCTCCGCCTTTTTCGCCCTTTCCATCAGGAAGGCGAAAAACACGCACAGCCCCGGGGTCATCAGCGCGAAGGGATACCAGTACAGCCCGTAGTCGATCAGCAGCTCCCGATAGCGGGCCATGGCGACGAGCACCACCCCAAGTCCGAGGGCGAACGCCGCCGCGTATGCGGCAATCCCCCATCCCCGCTTCCGGCCTGCCTTCCAGTCCATGCCGAAGGCCATGCCCAGCAGGAACACGGGCAGGCGGGACGCGCCCATCATCTGGTCCTGTCCGATGCAGGCAAGCCCCATGCCCATCGCCAGCGCCATTAGCGCCAGCAGCATGTGCGCGGGCTTCTTCGCGCGCGTGAGCGCCGCGTAGTACAGCGGCGTGATCAGCAGGAAGAAGAACTGCCCGTTGGCAAACCAGTTGAACACCTTCGGCGTTCCCAGCCAGTACCCGGTCATCGTCAGGTTGCCCAGCACCCCGCGGATGGCTTCGGTCCTGCTCAGGCCATAGGACGGATACATGACCGCCATCCACGCAAGCAGCACCGGCAGGTACGCCGGCAGGATGCGCCACAGCCTGCGGGCCGCGTAGGCGCGGACCTCGTCGTTTTTGCGCAGCGAATAGCAAAGCCCCATGCCCATGAGGAAAAAGAACACGTCCACGCCGCCGTAGCCGAGCTGGCGCACCGTGTCCCACGCGCCGGGGAGCACGAGCTGCGAATGAAACCACACCACCCAGAGGATGGCGAGCCCCTTTAGTTCGTCTCGGCGGCGCCCGACGCTTTCCCGGCGTTCCATGGCGTTTCCCTCCCCGTATGCCGCAAAGGCCGCCGCGTCGCGGCGGCCAACTGCTTTCCGTCGGCGTTCCGGTTTCAGTTGTTAATGCGGTGCTGGTCGCTCACGCGCAGGCGCGTCATGGCGCGCAGGAGCATCGCCTGGTTCATGAGGTAGCTCTGGCGGTCCTGCTTTTGCAAAAGCGCCTCGCGCGCTTTCGCTTCCGCCCGCTCGGCGCGGACGCGGTCGATGTCCTCCGGCCATTCGGCGGATTGGAGCATCATCACGGTCTCGTCCTGCGTGATGGTCATAAACCCGTCCGATGCGGCGGCCCATCGCGTATTCCCCTGGTCGTCCCTAAGCGTCAGCTCGCCTTCCGTAAGGCCGACGACCGTGGGCGCGTGGCCGGGCAGCACGCAAAACTTGCCGTCCAGCGCGCTTACGTCGAGCATCTGCACCTGGCCGCGGTAAAACTCGTGTTCCGGCGTCAGGATGCTCAGCAGAAAAGTGTTCGCCATTTACTTCGCCTCCAGCTCCTTGGCCTTCTTGCGCGCGTCTTCCAGATCGCCCACCATGTAAAAGGCGTCCTCGGGCAGGTCGTCCGCCTCGCCGTTGACGATGGCCTTGAACGAGGCGATGGTGTCGGCCAGCTTCACGTAGCGGCCGGGAATGCCGCTGAACACCTCGGCCACGAACATCGGCTGGCTTAAGAAACGCTGAAGCCTGCGCGCCCGAAGGACGATCTTCTGGTCCTCCTCGCTGAGCTCGTCCATGCCGAGGATGGCGATGATATCCTGCAACTCGCGGTAGCGCTGCAAAGCCTCCTGCACGCGCATGGCGACGCCGTAATGCTCCTGCCCCACCACCAGCGGATCCAGGATCCGACTGGAGCTGTCCAGCGGATCGACCGCGGGGTAGATGCCGATTTCGGAAATGGAGCGGCTTAAAACCGTCGTGGCGTCCAGATGCGAGAAGATCGCGCTGGGCGCGGGGTCGGTCAGGTCGTCGGCGGGAACGTAGACGGCCTGCACGGAGGTGATGGAGCCGTCGTTGGTGGAGGTGATGCGCTCCTCCAGCTCGCCGACCTCGGTAGCCAGCGTGGGCTGGTAACCCACGGCGCTGGGCAGGCGGCCCAGCAGTGCCGACACCTCGCTGCCCGCCTGGATGTAGCGGAAGATGTTATCGATGAAGAGCAGCATGTTCTGCTTTTTCACGTCGCGGAAGTACTCCGCCAGCGCAAGGCCGGTCATGGCAACGCGCATGCGGGCTCCCGGCGGCTCGTTCATCTGGCCGAACACGAGGGCCGTGTTTTTGATGACGCCCGACTCGGTCATCTCGGTCAGCAGGTCGTTGCCCTCGCGGCTGCGCTCGCCCACGCCGGTGAACACGCTGTAGCCGCCCTGCTCGGTGGCGATGTTGTGGATCAGCTCCAGAATCAGCACGGTCTTGCCGACGCCCGCGCCGCCGAACAGGCCGATTTTGCCGCCGCGCGCGTACGGGGCCAGCAGATCGATCACCTTGATGCCGGTCTCGAACACCTTCGCCACCGGCTGCTGCTGCATAAAGCTGGGCGCCTTGCGGTGGATGGAGGAAGTCTGTTCGGTCTTGGGCGGCTCCTTGCCGTCGATCGGCCTGCCGAGCACGTCGATGGCGCGGCCGAGCATCTCCGGCCCGACCGGGATGGTGATCGGCGCTCCGGTGGACTCCACCGTGAGGCCGCGCGAAAGGCCTTCCGTCGCTTCCAGCGCGATGCAGCGGACCGTGGAGCCCATATGCTCGTGCACTTCCGCGGCCACCTTGCGTTCTCCGTCCACCACAAACAAAAGGGTGTTGATGGGCGGCACCTCGTTGGCGCGGAACCGCACGTCGATCACGGGGCCTACGATGCGGACTAATGTTCCTTTGGTCATAGCGTTTCTCCTTCCCGGGGATGGGATGGGCGGCCGCAGTCGGCGGAGGCTCAGAGCGTAAAGCTGTCCGGGTTGCCGCCGATGATTTCGGTAATCTCCTGGGTAATCGCGGCCTGGCGGGCGTGGTTCAATTGCAGCTGGAGCTTTTTGAGCATTTCGTCGGCGTTGCGCGTGGCCGATTCCATGGCCGTCATGCGCGCGCGATTCTCGCTGGCGAAGCTCTGCACGAGGCAGCTGTAGATAACGCCGACCACGTAATGCTGCGCCATGCTGTCCAGCACGCCCTGCGGGCTGGGCCAGAACTTGAGGCCCGTGGTGGGGGTGTGCATGGGCACGTCCTTGACCGTGTGCTTGGTGATGGGTAGAAGGCTCAACCGCGTGGGCCTCATTACTCCGCCCTTGAGCATCTGAGTGAAGATGATGAACACCTCGTCGAACTCGTCGCGTTTGTAGCGCTCGCACAGCGTCGCGGCCAGCTCGCGCGCGTGGTCGAGGGTCGGGTTCTGCACGGCGGTCAGGTAGTTTTCGTCGATCACCACGCCCTTGCGGCGGAAAAAGTCCGTTGCCATGTGCCCGAAGGTAATCAGCCGCGTGTTCAGGTGACGGGTGTCCAACACTTCCTTGTAGGCCAGCTTGAGCACGTCGTGGTTGTAGCCTCCGCACATGCCCTTGTCCCCGGCGATCACCAAGTAGCAGGCCCTGCGGCCGTTGGCGCGGTAAAAATCGCTGCGGAAGTCGTCGGGCGCGTTATCCAGAATAAAGCGCATGTTGGAGCGCACCAGGCTGTAATACTGCACCGTCTGGTCGTGCGCCTGCAGGGCTTTTTTCATTTTGGCCGAGGCGATCAGGTGCATGGCGCGCGTAATCTTCGCCGTTTCGCCGATGGCCTTGATGTGATGGCGGATCTCCGCGATGGAACTCATTTCTTCTCACCCGCCGCGGGATGGCTTTCGTCGATCGGGCAATGATCGCCGGGCGTCTCGAGGTCCATGTCGCCCGGTCCCTTTCCGCTGCCGCTGAGCCAGCTTTCGATAGCCATGCGCAGCATGGTCTCGTTGGCGTGGCTGAGCTCGCCGGAAACGTTCATCGCCCGGTAGAGCTTGCCATAGTTGGTGCGGAAGTAATCCGGGAAGCCCGCCTTGAAAAGCGCCAGGCTCTTCATGGTCATGTCCTTGGGCAGCATCCCCTGCGTGGCGGCGTAAAGGAAGGCCACCTGCACCGCCAGCGGCATGGGCGAGTTGTTGCGCTGCTTGCACAATTCCGTCAGCTTTTCGCCGTAGCTGAGCTTGTCCTGCGTGGCCGCGTCCATATCGCTTGCGAACTGGGCGAACACCTGCAGCTCGCGGTACTGGGCCAGCTCCAGGCGCAGCCGTCCCGCTACCTTGCGGATGCTCTTGCACTGCGCGGCGCCGCCCACGCGGCTGACCGACAGGCCGCCGTTGACCGCCGGGCGGATGCCCTCGCGGAACATCTCGGTGTCCAGGTAAATCTGCCCGTCGGTGATGGAGATGACGTTGGTGGGGATGTAGGCGGAAATGTCGCCCGCCTGCGTCTCGATGATGGGCAGGGCCGTCATGCTGCCGCCGCCCAGATCGTCGCTCAGGCACGCGGCGCGCTCCAAAAGCCTGCTGTGCAGGTAAAACACGTCGCCGGGGTAGGCCTCGCGTCCCGGCGGCCTGTGCAGAAGCAGCGACATGGCGCGGTACGCCACGGCATGCTTGGTCAGGTCGTCGTATACGATCAGCACGTCCCGGCCGTTGTGCATGTACCACTCGGCCATGGCACAGCCCGCGTAGGGCGCGATGTACTGCATGGTCGCGCTGTCCGCCGCGGTGGCGGCGACGACCGTGGTGTACTCCATCGCTCCGGCGTCCCGCAGGTGGGTAATCATCTGCGCCACGCTGGAAGCCTTCTGGCCGATGGCGACGTAAATGCACACGACGTTGGTGCCCTTCTGGTTGAGGATCGTATCGATCGCGATGCTGGTTTTGCCCGTCTGGCGGTCGCCGATGATCAGCTCGCGCTGGCCGCGGCCGATGGGCACCATGGCGTCGATCGCCAATAGCCCCGTCTGCAGCGGAACGCCCACGGGCTTGCGGTGCAGGATTGGCGGGGCGGGCGTCTCGATGGGGCGGTACTCCGCGTTGGCAATGCGGTCGCTGCCGTCCAACGGCATGCCCAGCGGATCGACCACGTGGGTTAAAAGCCCGTCCCCGCAGGGAACGGACAGCACGCGGCCCGTGCCGTAGGCCTGCATGCCGACGGTAGCCATATCGTCGTCACCCAGCGCGACGGCCAGCACCGTTTTTTCTTCCAGGTTCATGGCAATGGCGAAGCCGCCGCTTTCCAGCTCGATCATCTCGCCCAGCTTGCAATCGTTGAGCCCGTCGATATGAAGGATGCCGTCGCCGACGAAAAGCACCTTGCCGGTGCTGCGCACGTCCACCGTGCGTTCATAGTCGCCCAGCCGTTCCTTTAAGTTTTGGCCGACCGTTTTCCATGTCGTTTGCGTCATAGCTCCTCCTCGTCATCATGCCGCGTCAGCATTTTCCGCACGTTGTTCAATTGCCCTTCCAGCGTGCCGTCGTAGGCGCGGCCGTCGATCTCCACCCGCACGCCCGCGATCAGCTTTTTGTCGAGGCGGCAGGACATGCGGATATGGCAGTTGAGCTTGTCTTCAAAGCGCTGGATGATGCGCTTGCGCGCCGCGATGGAAAGCGGCATTCCCGAAATGATGCGGCCGCGCAGCAAAGGGATCTCGTTGGGCGCCTGTTCGGTTGCGGCGGCCTTTTCGGCAGGTTGCTCGCTCACGGCTCATTTCACCTTCTTCAGGAACTCTTCCACAAGCTTGGCGTGATCCGCCTGCTTGACCTCACGTTGGAGGATTTTTCCAGCCAACTGCACGCTCAGGTTGGCGACTTCGTCGCGCATCTCGTTGCGAGCGTTTTTGCGCATGAATTCCGCTTCCGTCCGGGCCTGCTTCAACGTCAGTTCCGCGTCGCCGTGCGCGTCCTCCAGGATGCGCTGCGCCTGCTCCTGCGCCTGCGAAACGCTCTTGGCTACGACGTCTGCGGCCTGTTTCCGGGCGGCTTCGATCTCTTCCTGCGCTTTTTGCTGCTCCTGCCTGAGCTTCTCCTGCGCATCCGAAACGTCCTGCAGTTCCCTGGCGACACCCGCGCTGCGCTTGCTCATATACCGGCGCACGGGCTTGTACAACAGGAAGTACAGCGCGACTATAAGGATCGCGGCATTGACGACATGCAGCAGGATGGACAGCGGGTTGAACATACCCTCCACGTCTCATCCCTCCTTCTTCGTTGTGGGAAGCGTCGTCACACCTTCGCGCCGAGGATGAATACGATCAGGATCGCGACCAGCAGCGCATACACGGCGCAGGTCTCCATCATGATCAGGCCGAACATCAGCGAACCGTTGATTTTGCCGGAAGCTTCCGGCTGGCGCGCGATCGCCTCGACCGCCTTGCCGGTGGCGTTGCCCATGCCCAGCGCGGCGCCCGCGCCGCAAAGCGCGGCGATGCCCGCGCCGATGGCGATGATCCCTAATGTCATGATAATTCCTCCTTGACGTTTGTGATCCCGGTTTTCTATTCGTTATGCGCTCACGCGCGGATAACGCTTACTCGACGGCCTCGCTGGTGTACACGATGGTGAGCATGCCGATGACGAAGGTCTGGATGCCCGCGTCGAACACGTTAAAGTACGACGCCACCACCGCCGGCAGGATGATCGGAGCGACCATGTAGATCAGGTCCATGATGATGCTGCCGACCATGATATTGGCGAAAAGTCGAATAGCCATGGAGCAGGGGGCGATCATATCCGTAATCATGCGGATGGGCATCACGATCGGCGTGGGGGTGCACAGGCCCTTGACGCGCCCGCGCAGGCCGCCGCGGTACTTGAACCCGGCCACGTTGAAGGTGACGAACGTGCACAGGCCGACCGCGAACGTGCAGTTGATGTCCTCCGTGGGGGGCGGAAAGCCGAACATCTCGATGATGCTGTTGAAAAAAACGTACACCATCAGCGCCATGCCCACCGGGCCGATCAGCGCGGCCGCGTGGCCAACCTTGCCCTCAGCCCATTTGTGCATGCCTTCCACCGTAAACTCCACAATGTTCTGCGCGCCCGTGGGCACGGGCTTCATTTTACGCACGACGAGGAAGTACATCAGCAGAAGTCCCGTCAGCAGAAGCGCCATTACGCACCACGCGACGACCACCGATAGCCCTACGTTGACCCCGAACACGTAACACGCCGTGGGATAGAGGCTTACCTCGAGCACTTAGCGCGCCCCCTTCCGGGTTTTGCGGTAGATGAGCATGGAAACGGCGACCATCGTGACGGAAGCGCCGAGCACGAACACCAGCAGCAACGGGATCGAAATCAGCGCCATCACCGCAAGCATCGCGACCCACAGGAGCACTTTCAGGCCGTACAGCCACTTCTTCGGCCGGTCGCCCAGAATGGCCCGCTTCATCAGCAGGCTCTGGAGAATGCCGAAGCCGACCCCTGCCGCCGCCGCGAGCAGGTACGCCCACCATGCGACGCTTGCGAAATCCATTTTCATGCCTCCCCGGAAGTCACGGTACTTTACAATTATAACACATCCCCACAAAAACGAAAGTAGGCGCAATGCCGCATGACGCCTGCCTGTGCGGGCGATCCGCCGCCTTGCCGGGCGATGTGTCTTTTTGTGGTTTCCGCCGGGGTCGCCGGCGTTCAGGGTTCCGCTTGGTCAGGCCTGCGGAATGCGGAGCCGCGCGGGCGGGCCGTCCGCGCGACGGGCGACCTCCGCGCGGGCGCCGGAGGAAAGGGAGAGCGAAAAGAATCCTATAGCAAAAGGCACTGCCAAAATCCCCTGGGGAGATTGCAGCGCCGATACGCGACGTGCGTTCACAGCCGGGCGGGCGGTCGCGTGGGTCCGGCCCGGTGCGCCGTGCATCCGAAGGCTCCGAACCATGCGATCACTTCCGTTTCCTTGACATGACGGATTGTGAACCCGTTAACAGTTTTATCATAGCACTTCCCGACGGCGCATGTCAACGTCCGACCGCCGGGGAACGGCCGTTTTCCGGCTATTTCAGCCATTATCGCGGCCGTTTTGTCCGAATTGGTCAAACGTTTGCCAAGGGGACGCTACGAGAAGGGCACCCGCCGGCCTGGCGGATGCCCCTCTGCCTCGTTATTCTTCCTTTGCCCATTCTTCCAGCCGTTCGATCCGGTCGCCCTCGTCCTTGGTCGCCGGATCGTAGGCAAACTCGTGCAGCTGCTTGCAGGGGAAGCGGTCGCACTGCCCGCAGTGCTCCTTGCCCTTCTTTTCGCAGCAGTCCTTAATCGGGCAGCGCGGCCCCCAAAACGGCTTTTTGATGGCCAAACAGCCCTCGCATTTCATAATCTCCCGCCACTTGCATTCGCTGCACAACAGACCGCATCTGGATTCGACCATATCGGCGCCTCCTTATCCGCAGGCAATCGGGGTGTGACGCGCGCGCGGCGCATCCGGCCGCGTTTGCTTAAAAATCAATCCGCTTTTCCAGATAGGCTTCCAGGTCGTCGATCGCCACGCGCTCCTGCGCCATGGTATCGCGGTCGCGCACGGTTACGGTGCCGTCCTCCTGTGTGTCGAAATCTATGGTGATGCAGTACGGCGTGCCGATTTCGTCCTGACGGCGGTAACGTTTGCCGATGGAGCCCGTTTCGTCGTACTCGACCATGAACTTCCTGCTGAGCTTCTCAAACACGGAATTGGCGAGCTCGCCCAGCTTGTTCTTCTGCAGGGGCAGCACCGCCGCCTTGTAGGGCGCCAGCGCCGGGTGCAGGTGCAGCACCACGCGGCTGTCGCCGCCTTCCAGCTCCTGCTCCTCGTAAGCGTCGCACAGAAAGGCCAGCGCCACGCGGTCGGCGCCCAGAGAAGGCTCGATGACGTAAGGCACGTAGCGTTCGCCCGTTACGGGGTCGATGTACTCCATGCTCTCCCCGCTCACGCGCTGATGGGCCTTCAGGTCGTAGTCCGTCCGGTCGGCGATGCCCCACAGCTCGCCCCAGCCGAAGGGAAAACGGTACTCGAAATCCGTCGTGGCCTTGGAGTAGTGCGAAAGCTCCTCGGGCTTGTGGTCACGCAGGCGCAGGCCGTCCTCCTGCATGCCCAGGGACATGAGCCACTCGCGGCAGAAGGCGCGCCAGTAACTGAACCACTCCAAATCCTCGCCGGGCTTGCAGAAAAATTCCAGCTCCATCTGCTCGAACTCGCGGATGCGGAAGATGAAGTTGCCCGGGGTGATTTCGTTGCGGAAGGATTTGCCGATCTGCCCCACGCCCATGGGGAGCTTGCGCCGGGTGGAGCGCACGATGTTCTTGAAATTCACGAAGATGCCCTGCGCCGTTTCGGGCCGCAGGTAAAGCTCGGCGGCGCTGTCCTCGGTGACGCCCTGATGGGTTTTGAACATAAGGTTGAACTTGCGGATGCCGGTGAAGTCATGCTTGCCGCAGCTGGGGCAGGGAATCTGCTTTTCGTCGATGAAAGCCTCGTACCGCTCGTCCGTCCAGCCGTCGGCCTGAATCTCCTCGCCGTGCTCCTTGCCCCAGTCCTCGATGAGCTTGTCGGCGCGGAAACGC
Source organism: uncultured Oscillospiraceae bacterium (assembly GCA_964640955.1). Taxonomy (GTDB): domain Bacteria; phylum Bacillota; class Clostridia; order Christensenellales; family Aristaeellaceae; genus CAXXOK01. Next base: position 22,501 of record CAZXJI010000027.1, read on the forward strand.
TCCTTGCAGGCCTTGCAGTCCATGAGCGGATCGTTGAAGGTGCCCACGTGGCCGCTGGCGACCCAAACGTTGCGGTTCATGAGAATCGCGCTGTCCAGCCCCACGTTGTAGCGGTTCTGCTGCACGAACTTGCGCCACCAGGCGCGCTTGATGTTGTTTTTATACTCCACGCCCAGCGGGCCGTAGTCCCAGGAGTTGGCCAGACCGCCGTAGATTTCGCTGCCCGCGAAAATATAACCGCGCCCCTTGCACAGGGCGACCAGCTTGTCCATGGTCAATGCCGCCATCGTGTTCCCTCCAGCAATCTATCGAAAATCATTCCTAATGATATCCGGGGTTCGGCGCTTTGTCAAGCAAAAGCGGGGCTTGAAGCGCCCCGGATAGACCGGGTTCCGCTTTCCGGGCAGTGCGCGGGGCGCTTTCGGCCCGTACGAACACCGCCCCGTTCCGAAGGAACGGGGCGGCCAGGGTGTCAAAAAACCTCGTTTTACAGGCACACTGCCAGCCTGTTCAAAAAGTCCGAGATGCTAGGAAGCAAGGGGGGCAAGGGGTTGAGCTTACTCATTCGTAAGTGATACCCCTTGTCATCCCGCAGCTGACAACGCAGATTGGGCTTTTTCAACAGACTGCACCGCCCCGTTCCGAAGGAACGGGGCGGCGCATTTCTTTTGTCTCTGAACGGTTTCAACCCTTGCGCAACTCCATCACCCTGTCCAGGATGCGCCCGGCCAGCTCCCGCTTGCTCATCAGCGGGCAGGGCGTTTCGCCGTCTTGGGTGAGGATCGTGGCGATGTTGGTATCCGTGCCGAAGCCCGCGCCGTGCCGGGTAACGTCGTTGGCGACGATCATGTCCAGCCCTTTTTCGGTCATCTTCGCCCGCGCGTTTGCAAGCAGGTCGTCCGTCTCGGCCGCGAAACCGACCAGCGTCTGGCCCTCGCGCCTGTGCGCCGCCACGGCCTTGGCTACGTCCGGGTTTTCCACCAGCGTGATCATCAGCGGTTCGCCGTCGGCCTTTTTCAGCTTCCTGTCGCTGACGCTCTGAAAGCGGTAATCCGCCGGAGCCGCCGCCTGCAAAATGACGTCCTGCTTCTCGCACAGCCTTTCCATGGCGGAAAGCAGGTCCATCGTGCTTTCCACCGGCACCACCTCGGCGCCCGCCGGGGGCGGTTCCACCGTGGGCCCGGCCACGACCGTGACCTCCGCCCCGCGCGCCAGCGCCTCCCGGGCGATGGCGAAGCCCATCTTCCCGGAGGAATCGTTGCTCATGTATCGCACGGGGTCGAGCCGCTCGCGGGTCGGCCCGGCGGTCACCAGCACGCGCAGGCCCTTCAGGTCGTGCTTCTGGGCCAGCAGGCGTTTCGCCTCGCTTACGATCTCCTCCGGCTCGCACATCCGCCCCGCGCCCACGCTGCCGCAGGCCAGATTGCCGCTGGCGGGGCCGATGACGTGCACGCCGCGGGCCTTTAGGGTGCGCAGGTTCTGCTGCGTCGCCTCGTTGAGCCACATCACGGTGTTCATCGACGGCGCGATGAGCACGGGCGCGCTGGCGGCGACGAGCGTGGAGGTGAGCATGTCGTCGGCGATGCCGCAGGCCATTTTCGCCATCAGGTTCGCCGTCGCGGGCACGACCATGAACAGGTCGGCCTTCTTCTGCCCCAGCGCGATGTGCGCGATTTCCCCGGGCACGTCCTGCGTAAACGTATCCACCCGCACGGGGTTGCCGCTGATGGCCTCGAAGGTCGCCGGCGTCACGAAGCGCGTGGCGCTCTCCGTCATGATGACGTTGACCTCGCAGCCTTCTTTGCGCAGGCGCGAGACGACCTCCGCCGCCTTGTAGGCCGCGATACCTCCGGAAACGCCCACCACGATGCGCGCGTCCATTTAATCCTCCATATCCGGGTTACGCGTGTAGGTCAGCAGCCCGCGGTCGATCTCCTCCACCGCAACCTCCAGGGGTTTCATTTCCTTGGCGTCGATCAGCGGCTGGGCGCCTGCCAGCAGCTGACGCGCGCGCTTGCTCGCCTCCACCACCAGAGTGTAACGGCAGTCCACCTTTTCGCAGAGTTCGACGATCGTCGGGTGTACGATAGCCATGTGGGTTCCTCCTCTAATCTTCCAATATCGTCGGCATAAACCGGATCGTGCGTTGTTTTTCGGCGTTGACGATACACCTCAGCTGGGATACCGCAAGCTCAAAATCGTCGTTGATGACGGCGTACTGATACTTGCCGATGTTGAGCACCTCCTTGCGCGCGTTGCGCAGGCGGCGCTCGATCTCCACGGGATCGTCGGTGTTGCGGGTGTGCAGGCGCACGCGCAGGGCGCTGAAGCTGGGCGGCAGGATGAAAATGCTCACGTAATCCTGCGACTTCTCCATGACCGCGATCGCCCCCTGGGGGTCGATGTCCAGCAGCACGTTCTTGCCCTGAGCCAGGTTGCGGTCCACCTGGTCCCTGGGCGTTCCGTAGCGGTGCCCGTGCACCGTCGCGTGCTCCAGAAACGCGTCCTCGGCGAGCATCCGGTCGTATTCCGCGTCGCTTACGAAGCGGTAATGAACGCCGTCGATCTCCCCCGGCCGCGGGCCCCGCGTGGTCACGCTGCAGGAAAAGGCGATGCTGGGGTCGTTCTCCATCAGCCTTTTGACCAGCGTCCCCTTGCCCGTGCCCGAGGGCCCGGAAATGATCAGCAGCATCCCCGTTCGTTTGACGATCACGCCCATGCTAGATCTCCTTCTCTTCCATTTGCGCCGCGGCTTCCCGCCCGCCTGCGCGGCTGGCGACGGTCTCGGGTTGAATGGCGGAAAGCACGATGTAGTCGCTGTCGGTGACGATCACGGCGCGGGTGCGCCGGCCCTGCGTGGCGTCCACGATTTTGCGGGCGTCGCGCGCCTCCTGCACCAGCCGCTTCACGGGTGCGCTGTCGGGGCTTACGACCGCCACGATGCGCTCGGCGGCGATCATGTTGCCAAAGCCGATGTTTATGAGTCTCATGGCAAGCCTCCCGTCAGACGACGTTTTGCACCTGCTCGCGCAGTTTTTCCAGCAGGCATTTCATCTCCACCACGTTCTGGGCGATGCCCGCGTCGGACGCTTTGGAGCCGATGGTGTTGGTTTCGCGGTTCATTTCCTGCAGAAGGAAATCCATCCGCCTGCCCACCTCGCCGGACGCGGACAGGCAAAGGCGGAACTGCGCGAAGTGGCTTTGCAGACGGGATAGCTCCTCGTCGATCGCGCATTTGTCCGCCATCAGGGCGACCTCCTGCGCCATCCGCTGGGGCTCGACCGGCTGCACGGCCCATTCGGCGAGGCGCGCTTCCAGACGTTCGCGGTAGGCAAGCGGCACCGCGGGGGCGCGCGCGGCGATCCGCGCGGTAAACGCCTCGATTCCGTCCAGGTTGGCGGCCAGGTCGGCCGCCAACGCCGCGCCTTCCTTTTCCCGCATCGCCGTAAGCCGGCCGCTCGCCTCCGCGTAGGCTTCCATCGCCAGCGCGGCGACCGCGTCGGTATCCTCTTCGGCCTGCGTCACGCTGACCGCGTTGCACAGGGCGATCAGCTCCGCCACGGTCGGCATCGAACCGCCCAGTTCAACGGCCATCGGCCGAACCGCCCGGGCGCATTGCGCTACCAGCGGCGTATCCACGGTTACGGCGGCCGCATCCGGCCGGTCGTTGCGGTAGGTCAGCGCCAGCTCCACGTGCCCGCGCCGCACGTCCTCGCTCAGGCGGGCCCTGAGCGGCTCTTCCAGAAACGCGAGCGCCTTGGCCATGCGGAAGCTGATGTCCAGAAAACGGTGGTTGACGGTCTTGAGCTCTAAAACCAGATCGCGCCCGTCGCGGCTTGCGTGGCCGCGGCCGTACCCCGTCATGCTGAGCATTACCATTCCTCCCGCCTCGCGTTGTCCGCATGAGGTTAAATTTAATTATAACACAAATCGGACGGTTTGCCAATCTACCCCGGCAAACGTTCCCGCGCTGTGTAAAATGTACGTAAAACCTTCGTTTTGCGGCGTTTGCGGAACGCATTTCAAAGAAAAGTGCGCTACAATAGCGAATAGAAGCGGCTTTCCCCCGCGCGGACGGCGCCGCGTCGGGTCGAATACGGAGGTATCCAGTGCGCAACGTTTCTTTCTCCGGGCGGGCACAAAACATTCTTTTTTGCCTTGCGGCCGTCCTGTTAACAGGCGTGTTGACCTGGCTGATGTTCGGCCATTTGGACTCCGCGTGGATCAACGACTACGACGAGGCGCGCCACGGCGTGAACGCCTATGAGATGATCCGAAACGGCGATTACATCGTGAACACCTACCAGGGTGAGCCGGATGACTGGAACCTGAAACCCCCGCTGAGCCTCTGGCTGATATCGCTTAGCTATCGCATTTTCGAATACAACGCGTTCGCCCTTCGGTTTTTCAGCGCGTTGGCGGGACTGCTCGCCGCACTCGCGGTCGCCCTGTGGGCAGGCCGCAACTCCGGGCGGGGCGCCGCGCTGTTTACGCTGCTGGCATTCGCGGGGCTCAGCCAGCTGTACGGCCTGCATTTCGCCCGTTACGGGGATGCGGACGCGCAATACCAGCTGTTTTTCACCCTCGCGGTGCTGTGCGCCCTGTCCGCGCGGCGGAATCTCCGCCTGTGGTACCTGTGCGCGCTTTTCTTCGGCCTGGCCTTTCTGGAAAAGGGATTGCACGCCGCAAACGTCGTTTTGGTCTGTTTCGCCATTCTGCTGGCTACCGGCCAGCGGCGGCGGCTCACGGTCAGGCGCGTCGCGCTGATCCTGCTTGCCGGGCTTGCGCCGATCCTGCCCTGGGCAATCGCGCGTTATGTCCGGGACGGCTTTACGTTCTTCTCCAATATGTTTGTCACCGACGTGGCCGGGCGCATCGGCACCGTGGCCGATCCCGCCGACGCGGGACTCGCGGCGCTTCCCTACTACCTCACCGTTTTCACGAGAAGCCCCGGCATGATCGTATGTCTGGCCGTGTGCGGGTTGAGCGCCGCGGCGCTCCTTTGGGGCCAGACCGCGCTTTCCCCGGCGGAGCGCGGCACGATCGTGGGCTGTGCGCTGTGGCTTACGCTGCCGGTCGCCTTTTATGCCGTCGCCAACGTCAAGTACCGCTGGTACGTCTACTCCGCCCTTTACGCCCTGCCGGCCCTGACCGCCTCGCTGCTCGCACCCGCGTGGCGCGCGGCGGGGCGACGGTGGAAAAAAGCGCTCGCCGCCGGCCTTGCCGCAGCGGCCGTTGCACTCGCCGTGTGCGCGGGCCTGAACTTCGCAACCGTCGCGACCTCTTCTTCCCACACGGTGCAGGATTTTCTGAAGGAAGACCTGGATCGCTCCGTTGACAAGGGTGTGCACGCTTACATTCAGTTCAGCGAAAACCGGAGCACCGTTTGGATGCAGGGCGATATGCTCGTCGCGCTGTTTTCGGGCGACGTGGTTTGCCTGGACGGCGGCGCGGACGCCTACTTGGCCGACGAGAGCAGCGCGATTCTCTACGTCTGCCGGGACGGGAACGAGGAAACGATCGAAAGCCTTGAGGCGGAGGAATCCGTTCGAAACGAAAACTACTACATCGTCGCGTTTGAGAAATAGCCAGTTTTCATAGCCGTTACGTGCGAAACCATGGCCGTTCGCGGCGGAGGAACGAACGTCGCAATTGGTGAAATCGGTTTCGTTCGGTTTTCTCCCGTTCGGGCCCTTTCGTCTCTTTTCTCGCCAAAGGGTCATTTTCGATCAAACCGCCTTATAGTCCGCTTTTCCGATGTGCTTTTGTGCACATTTGCACGCTTGTCATCGTTTTCGAAAAACAGGCCCAAATGCCTCCGAAATACTGGTATTCGTTCTATAATAAGGGTTTTCGTCGGCGTTCCCCATTTAATATAAGGAAGCTTTTAGGCATAATGCAAAAAAGCACAATGCACACGTTTTGCATAATGCCTAAATGGAAACGCTAAAACGCATGAAAATTGAAAAAACGCCTTGACTAAATCGTTTGAGATCGCTATAATGATGCTGACCAAGGTGGTTCGTTCATCTGGCAAAAATTTAGGAGGTGCTATCAGAACCATGAAAAAGGTAACGTCTGTCTTCCTGTGTCTCGCCCTGCTGATGACGATGGCGATCGGCCTGGGCTCCGCGTCCGCGGAAGCCACGAAAGGCGTCATCAATCTCTATTCCTTCACGGAGGAAGTTCCCGGCATGGTGGAGAAGTACATCGCGTCCCATCCCGACTTCGGCTGGACCGTTAACACCACCGTTATCGCCACGACCGACGGCCTCTACCAGCCCGCGCTGGACCAGGCGCTGGCTGCCGGCGGCGACGACGCCCCCGACATGTACTGCGCGGAATCCGCTTTCGTGCTCAAGTACACCCAGGGCGACATGAGCAGCTACGCCGCTCCGTACGCCGATCTGGGCATCGACGTCGCGGCTGAGACCGCCGCCGCCGACATCGCGCAGTATACCATCGACATCGGCACCCGTACCTCCGACAGCGCTCTCGTCGCCCTGGGCTATCAGGCCACCGGCGGCGCGCTGATCTATCGCCGCTCCATCGCCAAGGACGTTTGGGGCACCGACGATCCCGACGTGATCGCCACGAAAGTCGGCCCCGGCTGGGATCAGTTCTTCGCGGCGGCCGCCGAACTGAAGGCCAAGGGCTACGGCATCGTCTCCGGCGACGGCGACATCTGGCACGCGGTTGAGAACAGCTCCGAAAAGGGCTGGATCGTGGACGGTCAGCTTTACATCGATCCCGCCCGCGAGCAGTTCCTCGACCTGTCCATGGAGCTTAAGGCCAACGGCTACAGCAACGACACCAAAGACTGGACCGACGCCTGGTATGCGGATATGCAGGGCATCGGCGCTCAGCCCATCTTCTGCTACTTTGGACCCGCCTGGCTGATCAACTACGTCATGGCCGGCAACTCCGGCGGCACCGCCATCGGCGAAGGCACCTACGGCGATTGGGCCGTCTGCACGCCTCCGATCGGCTTCTTCTGGGGCGGCACCTGGGTACTGGCCAACACCAACTCCAGCGCCGAGAAGAAAGCCGCCGTCGGCGAGCTGATCGACTGGATCACCCTGCAGTGTGATGAGAACAGCCTCCAGTACATGTGGGCCAACGGCACGCTCAACGGCGAAGGCGGCACCAAGGACACCGTCGCTTCCGGCACCGTGATGAGCATCTCCGACGGCACGCTGGACTTCCTGGGCGGCCAGAACATGTTCGACGTGTTCGTACCGGCCAACCAGTACGCCAACGGTAAGAACCTGACCCAGTACGACGAGACCATCAACAACATCTGGCGTGACGAAGTCCGTCAGTACACGGCCGGCAACCTCACCCGCGACGAAGCGATTGCCGCCTTCAAGCAGTCCGTTGCCGATACGCTCGGTATCGAGGCCGCCGAATAACCTGTTTCGCTGAGTAACGTATGGACGGACGGAGTATTCCGTCCGTCCATATGCTTATGTATCGGGGTTCGGCGCGGTTCCGCGGCTTCCCTTCGCCCATATTGCATCCGCACCCGTTCTGTGGTAGGGTGGTAGAAGCGGACGGCGAAACGAAATCGAAGAATCGCATATCCATTACTGAGGGAGGAAACGCTATGCTTCAGCGCGGCAGGAAACCCAAAAGCGTCAGTTATGCCAAGTACGGCTATCTGTTCAGCATTCCGTTCATACTGATTTTTCTGATCTTCATGCTTTACCCCACCGTCTTCACCGCCGTCATCGGCTTTACCGATTTCAAGGGCGTGGCGACAACCACGTACCATTTTCTAAAGGACCCCTTCGCGAATTTCGTCAGTATTCTGAATAATAAAACCTTCCAGAATTCGCTGAAAAACACGCTGCTCATCTGGACCATCAACTTCATTCCCCAGCTTTCCCTGGCGATGCTGCTGACCTACTGGTTCACGGCCAAACGTCGCAACATCCGCGGCCAGGGCGCTTTCAAGGTCATGTTCTACCTGCCCAACATCATCACCGCCGCTACCGTGGCCATCCTGTACGCCGCGATTTTCGGGTACCCGGTCGGCCCCATCAACGATATTCTCACGTCGCTCCACCTCATCAACAAGCCTTTCGATTTTTCAACCGATCCGTGGGCGGCCAAGCTGGTCGTGGCCTTCATCCAGTTCTGGATGTGGTACGGCTATACGACCATCATCCTCATCTCGGGCGTCCTGGGCATCAATCCGGAGCTGTTCGAATCCGCCGAGATCGACGGCGCCACCCAGCGGCAGTCGTTTTTTAAGATCACGCTGCCCTGTATGCGTACGATCCTGCTTTTCACGCTCATCACCAGCCTCATCGGCGGCCTGAATATGTTCGATATTCCGAAACTCTACATTTGGAACGGCGGGCCCGCCAACGAGACGATGACGACCAGCGTTTTCATTTACGCGCAGGCCTTCAGCGGCACGTACATGTACAACCGCGCGGCGGCCGCTAGCATGATCATGTTCGTGATTATCGCCGTGCTTTCGGTGTTCGTATTCTATCTGATGCGCGATAAGTACGAGGCGCGCGCGAAAAAGGAAATGCGCAGGCAGCGGCGGGCGCTTCGCCGCGCGCAAAGGGAGGCGGCACAATGAGCAACGTAATCAAGAGGGCGACCCGGAAGAAATCCAACGCCGTCATTTATATCGTCAGCATCATCCTGGCACTGCTGAGCCTGCTTCCCTTCTGGATTATGATCGCCAACGCCACGCGCAGCACTTACCAGATCCAGCAGCACGCCGTGTCGCTGATCCCCTCCACCTTCCTTTCCAGCAACATGGAAGTACTGACCGGCAAGACCTTCAACCCCGGAACCGGCTTTATCAACTCGCTGATCGTCTCTACCGGTTCCACGCTGTGCGCCATTTACTTTTCCACCCTCACGGCCTATGCGCTGGTGGCGTATAACTGGAAGCTCCGGCAGCCGTTTTTCACCCTGATCCTCGCGGTGATGATGATCCCCACGCAGGTGGTGAGCATCGGCTTTTACCAGTTCATGTACCGTATCCACATGACCAACAACTTCCTGGCGCTGATCCTGCCCAACATCGCCGCGCCGATGACGGTGTTCTTCATGCGACAGTACATGCTGCCCGCGCTCAACCTGGACATCGTCGCCTCGGCCCGCATCGACGGCGCGGGCGAGTTTAGAACCTTCAACAGCATCGTGCTGCCCATCATGAAGCCCGCCATGGCGACGCAGGCCATCTTCACCTACGTCACCACCTGGAACAGCCTGTTCCTGCCCATGATCCTGCTGACCCGCAAGGAGAATTACACCATGCCGATCATGGTCAGCCTGCTCAAGGGCGACATCTACAAGACCGAATACGGCGCGGTATACCTGGCGCTGACGATGTCGGTGCTACCTCTGCTGATCGTGTACTTCATCCTGTCCAAGTACATCATCGCCGGCGTGGCGCTGGGCTCCGTGAAAGAGTAACCGCCATGAGAGACGAGCTGGCCGCCTTCAAGGAAAGCCTGCTGCGGTTCCTCAGCGCCGCGGGCGACCTGATTGTGCTCAATCTGCTGATCATCCTGTGCTGTCTGCCGGTGGTCACCGCCGGCGCGGCCCTGACGGCCGGCTACGCCACCCTGCTTCGCATCCTGCGCGGTGCGGAGCAGGGCTTTCCTTTCAGGCCGTTCTTCGCCGATTTCCGCAGGGCGTTTCGCAAGGCCACGCTCGCGTGGCTGCTGTTGCTCCTCTGTCTGTTTCTGATGGCCGGGGATTACTACTACGCCGTTTACGTAAGCGAGCCGGCAAACCGCTTCTTCCTGGTGTTTTCGATCGTGGTCGCCGCCGTGCTGCTTTTGGCCGCGATGTGGCTGTTCCCGCTGATGGCGCGGTTTGAGAACACCGTGACGGGTCACGTGAAAAACGCGTTTCTGATGGCCGCGGGCATGTTCCCCCGGACGCTGCTGGCGTTCGTCGTTCAGTACTCGATTCTGCTTTTTCCGCTGTTCGTGCCGGAGGCGTTCATCTACCTGGGCTGGTTCTGGGTCGGCTTCGGGTTGTCGCTGCCGATGTACATCGTGGCCGTGCTGTTTCGAAAGCCGCTGGAAAGCGAGTACCGCAGGGACGACGAAGATGCGGAAGCACGGAAGGAAGCCTAGGCGAAAGAAACGTATCGCAGAAGCGCCTTGCTTCGCGGATGCGTAACCCGCCTGTTTAAACAACCCGTGTTCCAAACAAGGAACACGGGTCGTTTTCGGTGAAAAAGAAAAGGAAAAGAGCGAACACAAAGAACAGGGCGGCATTTGGGCATCGCCGGGTCGCCCGGGTAAGGAGAGCGCCGATGAAAATACGGGAGCAATACACCTGTCCGTTGGAAATCGTGCATGATTGGATCAAGGGAAAATGGAAAACCATCATCCTGTTTCAGCTTCAATACGGCGCCGCGTCGTTATCCCAGCTTGAGCAGCATATTGAGGGGATCAGCCAGAAAATGCTCTTGCAGCAGTTAAGCGAGCTTCGTCAATTCGGGCTGGTACAAAAGCGCTCTTTCGAGGGGTATCCGCTCCGCGTGGAGTACTCCCTCACGCCGGAACGGGGCCGGAAGATGCTGCGGGCCATCGGCATTATGCAGGAAATCGGAATTGAGTATATGGTGGAGCACGGCATGACGGACGTGCTCGACCGCAAAGGGATCGGCTATCCACCCCGCGCCTGATACCCACCAAAAAGTGGGTAATTTACGGCCAGGGTTTCCTGCGGTATCTTATTCCTGTCGGAGAACAGGAGGGGATGCCCATGAAGCAGGCTTTGTTGATCGTGGACGTACAACGGGAGTATTTCCCCGGCGGAAAACTGGCGCTTTACAGGCCGGAGGAAGCCCTGGCGCAGGCGCAGAAGGCGCTGCGGCTGTTCCGGGAAAGGCAGTGGCCCGTGTTTTTCGTTCGCCACGTCGGTTCCAAGAAAGACGCCTCCCTTTTCCTACCCGGTACGACGGGCATGGAACTGCACCCCGCGCTTGTGCCCCGCGAGGGGGAAACCGTGCTGGATAAGCACTTTCCCAGTTCCTTTCTGGAAACCGGGCTGCGCGAAAAGCTGGTTTCGCTGAACGTGCGCCTTCTGGTTATCTGCGGCATGATGACGCATATGTGCATCGACACCACCGTTCGTGCCGCGCAAGGCGAAGGCTTTCCGGTTACCCTGCTGGAGGATGCGTGCACGGGAATTCCGCTGAGATGGGGCGGGACGCTCGTGCCGTATCCCACGGTGCACGCGGTCATGATGGCTTCCGTCGACGGCGCCTTCGCCACCGTACGGAAAACGGACGATTTTTTGCTTTCCTGCGGGCCGTGATGCTTCGCTTCCGCGAAGCGTCCGCTCGCTGTTTCCTGTTTGGAGGGTGCGTCGGTCATTGCCATCCGTGGCACCTCCGCCTGCCCTTCGCGCAGGTCGAACCCTGAGAAAAGGCTGAGCCGCCGGTTTTGCCGGCGGCTCGTTTCGCTGTGCACGCGTCCCTTCCCCGCGGGAAACTGCCACGCCCTAATCCTTTCGTTCCTCGTGGTATTCCTTCTCGGTGTTCACGTTCCACACGTTGCTTTTATCCGAAACGCCCTGCGTCAGGTCGCGCACGGCCTCGAAGCTGGTCGCCATGGAATGATCCATGTTGTTGTAGCGGTGCTGGCCGTTTCGGCCGACGCAGAAGAGGTTGTCAAAGCCGTTGAGGTAGCCGATCACCCGCCCGATGTCGTCGTAGGTGTCGAAGTAAGCGGGATAGGCCTTTTTTACGCGCTCGCGGTGGGCGGAGAGCACGTCGCCGCGCCCGTTGATGATCCCCATGGTCGTCAGCTCCCCCGCCGCGAAAGCCACGCACTCCTCCTCCGGCAGGTTCCAGAAATCGTCGCCCTCGGCGCAGAAGTACTCCAGCCCGACCCAGACCGTGTGCAGGGGATCGGCCACCATGTAGGGCGACCAGTTGTTGAAGATCTGGATGCGCCCGAGCTTCACGTTGGTATCCTGGACGTAGATCCAGCAATCCGGCACGATGTCCCCCAGCGTTTTCAGATGCGTTTGGTTGCGCAGGTTCAGCCGGTTCACCAAAAGGCCCACGGTCACGAAATCGCGGTATGGCAGGCCCTCGGCGACGGCCTTCACGTCGTCCGGCGCTCCGCTCATGCCGGCAACCAGGTCCTTGATCGGCATGGAGGAGAAAAACGCGTCGCCTTCCAGCCGTTTTTCCTCTTCACCTTCCCGGTAGCGCACGGCCGTCACGCGGCCCGCCTCGGTCTCCACCGCCGTTACGGCGCACCCCGTGCGGATGTCCCCGCCCGCCTCCCGCACATCGGCGGCGACAGCCTCCCACAGTTGCCCGGGGCCGAACTTGGGGTAGCGAAACGCCTCGATCAGCGAGGTCTGCACCTTCTTCTGGCGCGCTTCCCGGCTCATGAACAGCTTGCGGACCATATCCGCGAGGATGGCGTGGATGGAAAGCCCCTTCGTGCGCTGCGCGCCCCACTCGGCGGAAATCTCCCGCGGGTGGCGGCCCCAGAGCTTTTCGGTGTAGCCCTCGAAGAACATGCCGTACAGCTTGCGGCCGAAGCTGTTGATGTAGAAGTTTTCAAGCGAGGTCTCCGGCAGCTTGCGGAACACGGAATGCAGGTAGCTGAACCCCACCGCGAGCGTCGTGCCCAGCCCCATGGCCCTGAGCGTCGATCCCTTGAGGCTGATGGGATAATCGTAAAAATGCTTCTGATAATAGATGCGGCTGACCCGGTTGCGCGTGAGCATCACGCGGTCGGCCGTCTCCGGGTCGGGGCCGCCGGGCGAAAGCGGCACCTCGCGGTTTAGGAGTCGATCGTCCATGGAGGGCGCGCCCTGCAGGGGCATGACCTCCTGCCACCAGTCCATGACCGCCGCGTCCTTGCTGAAGAAGCGATGGCCGCCGATATCCATGCGGTTGCCCCCGCAACGCACGGTCTGGCTGATGCCACCGAACCTGTCGGATTGCTCCAGCACCGTCACTTCGTACCCGGAATGCTTTTTCAGCAGCTCGTACGCCGCGGTCAGTCCCGCAGGCCCCGCCCCGATGATGACGACCTTTTTCATGCCGTATGCTCCTTACCGCGCGGCTTTCGCCGCGGTTCCATAACGGTTATTGTAGCATGCGCGCGCCGTTCTGGCAAGGCGGCGCCGGGCAGGGCGTGCGCGGCTGACAAAGGGCCACAAAAAGGAAACGGCCCTTCCCCGCCGCGTGGAGAAGAACCGTTCGAAGGCGAAGAGTATCGTTTTACAGACGCTTAGCCAGTCTGCCGCTGGGCCCTCTTACAGGGTGCTCCCCCGCTTCACCAGCTCGGCCGAAAACACGGATTTCTGCGGCGCGTCCTCCCCCGCCAGCACGGCGAGCAGGGTGTTTACGCACTGGTTGCAAAGGGATTCCAGCTTATTGTCCACGCTGGTCAGCTCCGGCTCGCAGCACAGGCAGAAGCTGGAGTTGTTGTAGCCGATGATGGAAAGGCTCTCCGGCACGCTTCGGTTGGCGACGCGGGCATACTTGGCCGCGCCCACGCTCAGCACGTCCTCCGAGGTGAGCGCCGCGTCGAAGGAGACGCCCTCCCGGTCGACGGCGAGGATGAAGTCGCGCACGTCGGGCACGCTCATCTTGTCCTCGGCGAAAAAGCGGATCAGCTCCCCGCGCACCGGCACGCCGCGGCTCGCCAGCCCGGCCTTGTACCCGGCAAGCTTCTTCTGTCCGCTGTAATTGCGGCTGTGGTACAGGTAGAGAATGCTGCGCCGTCCCGAATCCAGCAGGGTCTGCGTGGCTTCCATGGTGGCGCGGTAATCGTCGCACAGAACGCAGTACACGTTTTCACAGGGGAAGGACGCGTTGAGCAGCACCAGCGGCACGCGGGCGGCCGCGCTGCGCAGGTATTCGTTGCCCGCGTCCTGCTCCTCCACGAAGGTGGAGCCCATCAGCACCATGCCGTCCACATGCTTGCCGAGAAGCATTTCCACCCCCTTGGCGCGGGCCTCCAACTCCCTGCCGGTGCAGGAAAGGAGGCAGTCGTATCCGTGCCCGCGAAAGGCGCGCTCCAGGTAGCTCAGCGCCTGCGCAAGGTAGGCGTCGCTCGCGTTGGGGCACAAAAGCCCGACGGTTTTCATGCTTTTAAGCCCCAGGCCGCGCGCAAAGGCATTGGGTACGTAGCCCAGCTGCGCCATCACCGCCAGCACGCGCTCGCGCGTTTTGGGGCTTACGCGGCTGCTGCCGTTGAGCACGCGCGACACCGTCGCGATGGAGACGCCGGCTTTCTCCGAAATGTCGTAGATGTTCATGGGACGCCTCCTTCGTTTGTAAACGCTTACGCATTCTTTCACGAAAATATTATATCTGTTTTCGCTCGAAAATACAATCACAGTTCCCTGATTTTCAAGCAAAATTAGCGTTTTTCCGCAAATTCGGCTTTCGGCCTGCGGCGAAAAATGAAATTGACGAAAAGCACGAACAGGCGTAAGATAGCAGTAGGAATGTAATTGTTTACATGATCGGCCACAGGCCTGCATTCCGATCGCTGGGAGGGTTATTTAAGATGGAAAGACTAAACGCCCGGAACACACGGACGCCCCAAAGGCCCGTAAAGGTGCTGCAGTTCGGCGAGGGCAACTTCCTGCGCGCCTTCGTGGACTATATGCTGGATATCGCCAACGAACAGGGCAGGTTCGACGGAAGCATCGTGCTCGTCAAGCCCATTTCCTTCGGCTCGCTCGCCGCCTTCCACGAGCAGGACTGTCGTTACACCGTGCTGCTGCGCGGGCTGGAGGATGGGCAAAAGGTGGAAAAAACACGGCTCGTCACCAGCGTTTCGGATGCGGTGGACGCCTACGCCGAGTACGACAAGTATGCCGCCTACGCCAGGCTGGACACGCTGCGCTACATCGTGAGCAACACCACGGAAGCGGGCATCGTGCTGGACGAGAACGACCGCTTCGAGCTCACGCCGCCCGAAAGCTACCCGGGGAAGCTGACCAAATTCCTTTTCGAGCGCGCGGAGGCGTTCGGCTACGCGGCGGACAAGGGGCTCGTCATCCTGCCGGTGGAGCTGATCGACGACAACGGCGTGATGCTGGAAAAGTGCGTCAAGGCGCTGGCGCAGAAATGGGCGCTGGGCGACAAGTTTGTTCGCTGGCTGGACGAGGCCTGCGTATTCACCTCCACGCTGGTCGACCGCATCGTGACCGGTTACCCGCGCGACGAGGCGGAGGCGATCTGGACGAAGCTCGGCTACGAGGATCGCCTTTTGGACACGGCCGAGCCCTTCGGCCTGTGGGTGATCGAAAGCAAAAAGGACATCTCCGCAGAGCTGCCCCTGCCGGCGTGCGGCCTGCCGGTGATCTTCACCGACAACCAGAAGCCGTACAAGCAGCGTAAGGTACGCATTTTGAACGGCGCGCACACCTCGTTCGTGCCCGCCGCGTTCCTCTGCGGGCACGACATCGTGCTGGAGGCCATGGCCGATCCGCTGATCAAGAGCTTTATGCAGAGAACGCTTTACGACGAGGTGATCCCCACCCTCGATCTGCCCAGGGACGATCTGATGAGCTTCGCCAAGGCCGTAACCGGCCGGTTTGAGAACCCCTTCATCAAGCACGCACTTTTGTCCATCTGCCTCAATTCCGTCTCCAAGTGGCGCGCCCGCTGCCTGCCCAGCCTCCAGGTCTATTACGAGCGCAAGGGCGTCCTGCCCGAGCGCCTCACCTTCTCGCTGGCGGCGCTGATGGCGCTGTACCAGGGCGGGGTGCTCCGGGACGGCGCGCTGGTCTGCGAGCGGAACGGCCAGCCCTACACGCTTCGCGACGACGAGGCGGCGCTTGCCTTCTTTGCCGAAAACAGCTCCCTGCCCGCCGCCGAGCAGGTGCGCGCCTTCCTCTCTCGCGAGGATTTCTTCGGCGCCGACCTGACCCGGATCCCCGGGCTTGCGGACGCCGTGTCCGCGGCGCTTGAGCAGATCAAGGAAAAAGGCATGCGCGCGACGATGGAAGCGCGGTTTGAAAAATAGCTTTCAACGCAAGAAGGAAAACCGGTACCACATGCCGAAATGATTGCAAAAAGCACACGTAAGGAGGCTCTTGCCATGGAAGTCCGCACCGCCTGCTCTCCTCAGGACATGAAGGGGTACGATACCACCCGCCTTCGCAAGGAGTTTTTGATCGAGGATCTTTTCGCCCCCGACGAGCTCAAACTGGTTTACAGCCACGTCGACCGTATCATCACGGGCAGCGCCGTGCCGGTCGCGGGCGCGCTTTCCCTCTCCTCCGGGGCGGAACTGCACGCCGAGCATTTTCTGGACCGACGCGAGCTGGGCGTGATCAACATCGGCGGAGAGGGCACCGTGACCGTGGACGGCAAAGCCTACGACCTTCGCAACCGCGACGGCATGTATGTCGGCATGGGCGCCAAAGAAGTCCGTTTTGAAAGCCGGGACGCGGCGAGCCCTGCGAAGTTCTACCTGAACAGCGCGCCCGCGCACCGCGTATGCCCCACCGTGCTCATCAAGCCCGAGAACTGCGCGCGCGTCGAGCTGGGCTCGCTTGAGGAGAGCAACCACCGCACCATCTGCAAATACATCCTGCCCGGCCAGGTGGAAAGCTGTCAGCTCGTGATGGGCATGACCAGCCTCAAGCCCGGCAGCGTATGGAACACCATGCCCTGCCACACCCACGACCGCCGCATGGAAGTGTACCTGTACTTCGACCTGCCCGAGAACGCGCTGGTGTTCCATTACATGGGTGAGCCCTGCGAAACCCGCCACATCGTGATGCGCAACCAGCAAGCCGTTATCAGTCCCAGCTGGTCCATCCACAGCGCCAGCGGTACGCAGGCCTATACCTTCATCTGGGGCATGGTCGGCGAGAATCAGGCGTTCGACGACATGGACGCCGTCGCCATGAAAGACCTGCGCTGATCGTTCCGTCCGCCCGGAGAGCGGCGACGCGGCTTCGGGCGGCGCGTTTCTTCCCCTGGTATGGAACCGTTTCCACTTCCCGGTACCCGGAAAGTCGTTTCATCCGAACGCTTCGACGGACACTTGAAA
The DNA here is from genome assembly GCA_964640955.1 of uncultured Oscillospiraceae bacterium. GTDB lineage: Bacteria > Bacillota > Clostridia > Christensenellales > Aristaeellaceae > CAXXOK01. The sequence goes on from CAZXJI010000027.1 coordinate 39,537, forward strand.
CGCGATCTCCGGTTTTCTTACCCACCCTGTATACGCGCGTTTCCCGAACGACCCCAACCAATCTGAAAGGGATGGATACCACATGGATATGATCGAGCAACTGTCTCTGGCCGGCATCGTACCGGTGATCAAAGTGGAGGACGCGGCCGACGCCGTGCCCCTGTGCCGTGCGCTCAGCAACGGCGGCCTGCCTGTGGCGGAGATCACCTTCCGTTCCGCGGTGGCCGAGGAGGCCATCCGCCGCGTTCATGCCGAGCTCCCGGAGGTCATTCTGGGCGCCGGCACCGTGCTCACCACCCAGCAGGCCGACCGCGCCGTAGCCGCGGGCGCCACCTACATCGTCAGCCCCGGCCTGAACCCCGCCGTCGTAAAGCACTGTGTGGACAAGGGCGTGCCCGTGGTGCCCGGCTGCGCCAACCCCAGCGATATCGAAATCGCGCTTTCGCTGGGCCTGAAGACCGTCAAGTTCTTCCCTGCGGAAGCGCTGGGCGGCCTGCCCCTCATCAAGGCCATGAGCGCCCCCTACGGCGACGTGCGTTTCCTGCCCACCGGCGGCGTGAACGAAGCCAACCTGCTGGAATACCTGAGCTTCCCCAAGGTGGTCGCCTGCGGCGGCAGCTGGATGGTCGACCAGAAGGCTATCGCCGCCAAGGACTGGGCGCGCATCGAGAGCCTCACCCGCAGCGCCGTTTCCCTGATGCTCGGGTTTGAGATCAAGCACATCGGCATCAACAGCGGCAGCCCCGAGCAGGCGATGAAGGACGCCGAAGCTATCTGCAACCTGCTGGGCTGGAACGTCAAGGAAGGCAACAGCTCCGTATTCGCGGGCGACGGTTTCGAAATGATGAAAAAGTCGTTCTGCGGCAAGAACGGCCACGTGGCCATCGGCTGCAACGACGTACGCCGCGCCCGCTGGCACCTGGAACGCCGCGGCTTCGCTTTCGACGAAAACCACGCGTTCTTCGATGCGAACGGCAAGATGAAATCCATCTACCTCAGGGACGACATCGCCGGTTTCGCCTTCCACCTGCTGCAGAAGTAAGCGCGCGGGCACAGCCGCTTCCCAGACGATCATCTTCAGAAAGGGTGTATTCGAATATGTCCGGTACGATCGTAACCTTCGGCGAGATTATGCTTCGCCTCAAAAGCCCCGGATACGAGCGTTTGTTTCAATCCCCGACGCTGGAAGCCACCTTCGGCGGCGGCGAGGCCAACGTGGCCGTCAGCCTCGCCAACTACGGCCTGGACGCGCGGTTCGTGACGGTGCTGCCTAAAAACGATATCGGCGAAGCGTGCCTGCGCGAGCTGCGCGGCTTCGGCGTGGATACGGCCCACATCGTCCGCAAGGACGGCCGCATGGGCGTGTACTACCTGGAAACCGGCGCGGTGCAGCGCCCCAGCAAGGTCATCTACGACCGGGCGGGCAGCGCCATCGCCGAGGCGAAGCCCGGCGACATCGACTGGCAAAAGGCGTTTGCCGGCGCGGCCTGGTTCCACATCACCGGCATTACCCCCGCCATCAGCGCGGGCGCCGCGGAGCTGAGCCTGGAGGCCGTGAAGGCCGCCAAGGCGCTCGGCCTGCACGTGAGCTGCGACCTCAATTACCGCAAAAACCTCTGGAAGTACGGTAAGACCGCCGACCAGGTGATGACGGAACTGGTGAAGTACGTCGACACCATCATCGCCAACGAGGAGGATTTCCAAAAGGCGCTGCTGCTGAAGGCCGAAAGCCAGGGCGCGGTGGAGAGCGGCGAACTGAACGTGGAGCAGTACAAGGCCATCGCCGCCCTCGCCATGGAGAAATACCCCAACGTGTCCCGCGTGGCCATTACGCTAAGGGAAAGCAAGAGCGCCAACCACAACGACTGGAGCGCCTGCCTGTACAACGGCAGGGATTTCTTCCTCAGCCGCAAGTATGCCATCACCGATATCGTGGATCGCGTCGGCGGCGGCGACAGCTTCGGCGGCGGGCTGATCTACGGGCTTTCCACCTACGACGACGAAAAGACCGCGCTGGAGTTCGCCGTGGCCGCGAGCTGCCTCAAGCACACCATCGGCGGCGACTTTAACCGTGTGAGCGTATCCGAGGTCGAGAGCCTCATGAAGGGCAGCGGCTCCGGCCGTGTGCAGCGCTGAAAACGCGAATCGGCCCCACCCAAACACAAAAACCGCAATATGAGAGGAGTTAACCCTATGAGCAATTCGTTTTCGCTGGAAGGCAAAGTCGCTTTAGTCACCGGCGCCAGCTACGGCATCGGCTTCGCCATCGCCACGGGTTTCGCCAGGGCGGGCGCGACCATCGTATTTAACGATATCAAGCAGGAACTGGTGGACAAGGGCCTGGCCGCCTATGAGGCGGAGGGCATCAAGGCCCACGGCTACGTGTGCGACGTGACCGACGAGGACGCCGTGAACGCCCTGATCGCCACCGTGGAAAAGGACGTCGGCGTCATCGATATTCTGGTCAACAACGCCGGCATCATCAAGCGCGTCCCGATGATCGAAATGAGCGCCGCGGACTTCCGCAAGGTGATCGACGTGGACCTCAACGCGCCCTTCATCGTCTCCAAGGCCGTTATCCCCTCCATGATCAAGCAGGGGCACGGCAAGATCATCAACATCTGCTCCATGATGAGCGAGCTGGGCCGCGAGACCGTCTCCGCCTATGCGGCGGCCAAGGGTGGGCTGAAGATGCTCACGCGCAACATCTGCTCGGAGTACGGCCAGTACAACATCCAGTGCAACGGCATCGGCCCCGGCTACATCGCCACGCCGCAGACTGCCCCGCTGCGCGAGAAGCAGGCCGACGGCTCCATGCACCCGTTCGACAGCTTTATCCGCGCCAAGACCCCCGCCAACCGCTGGGGCGATCCGGAGGACCTGGTCGGGCCGGCGGTATTCCTCGCCAGCGAGGCCAGCGATTTCGTCAACGGCCACATCCTGTACGTGGACGGCGGCATTCTGGCCTACATCGGCAAACAACCATAAGGGAGATTATGCTTGCCTGAAAGGCGAGGGGTTGAGGGGGTTTGGCTCCCCTCGGCGCAAGGGGACGCAGGGGGGATCGCGCCTGCGGGCGCGACCAAAGGGAGAATCCCTTTGGAATCC
>CAZXJI010000028.1:0-38529 GCA_964640955.1 uncultured Oscillospiraceae bacterium
ATGGTGCTCACCTTTTTGGAGCCCTTTTGCTCACTTTTTTGCTTGACAAACACAGATACTTGCCGTTTTCTTCGGACTGCTGCGCGTAGCGATATTGGACCAGCGTCGCCAGGAGACCGTGCACCGTGCTCTTGGGCCACCCCAGCACCTTTGAAAGGGCGGTCAGCGAGTGCTCGTGGGGTTCCTCGGCAAGCGCCTCCACCAGCAGAAGCGCCCGCTCGACTGATTTGACGTGCGCATCCTTCTTTACATCATCCATCGTACCCTCCGCGCGGTTTCCCGGGGTATTGGGCTCGCTTTCCTTTTGTGTCGTTATCATACCATTTCCGTCATTGGCCGGCAAGGCTATTTTTCCCATATGCGAGATATCTGTTCCCATATGCCGAATCATTGCGGCGATTGGACGGCTTCGAGGCACTCTCCATATAGCTCCTTGTCGTTTGCGATACCAACGGCATGCCTGATGCTCTGGCCAAGCATAAAGCCACATAAAACGCCTCCCATCCGTTGTTGATCATATCGGACGTGAGGCGTTTCGCCTGAGAAGACCGGATTGTATCGTCTCCCTTTTATAAATACTGCGTCCTGTCTTGCCCCGTTTCGTATACCATCGAGAAATTGCTTGCCTGCAAGCGGCCGCCCGCGCCGTCGTAACGCGGTGCAAGCGCCTTTGCCGTTTCGATGAACGCCTGCATGGAGCTTGCCTCACGGCCGGCACAGATGCACAGGCACGCGATATCGTCCCCGTACATACGCTGTTCACAACCGAAATTCATGCCGTTCCATTCCCGATAGGGCTCGCTGCTCCACAGGGCGATATAGCCGCGCTCCTTGCGCAGGAAGATCCAGCCGCCGTCCGTAACGACCTCCTCAAAACGGCACTTGGGGCAATAGAGATGGATGAAATGCAGGGGATGCGCCTCGGGGATGCGATAGATCATGCCGAGCAGGTTGCCGCTCTGCTTCAGTGCGGGCATGACGCCGTTTCCGTGCCAATAGCCGGGGCGCATGTCTCCGCCTTCGGAGGAGGAACCCGGGTGGTTGATGAAAATCACCGCTTCGGCATCGAGCGCCGCGTACCACATATGCTGCTGGTATCCGTATACGCCGGGCTGGAAGCAGGTGGTTCCGTGGAAACGCTCGTTGAACGATTTGGTATAGCTGTGGGTAGTCGAGTCCGCGTCCGCCTGCAGGGTTTCGTTTTTCCAGCGTTCAAACGGCTCCCGGGGAGAGGCGACGCTGGTCAGGCACCAATCCTCGTGCTTCTCCAGAAACACCCTGGCGTTGCCGGTAAGGTAGCGGGTCGACACGGGCCGCTCCATCAGCGGGATCAGGCCGTCGGGAATGCGATAGCCGCTGCTTGCGAAAAACCCCAGCCAACCTTCTCCGTAATCGTAGGGAAGCGACGGGTTGATTAAGTTCATGAGCGCCATGGCGCCCTGCGCAAATGGGAAAAGCACGTTGCGATATACCCGCCCCATCGGCGCCACGATGCCGTCTTTGAAGGTATGTAGCGCAAGCATGGATAGCAGCCTGTCGGTCACCTTTGTCGCCCGGAAAGATATGGCGGGCTCGGAATAATCCACCACGTTGATAAGCGCCGCAAAGGTAACACACATATAGACCGTGCTCAGAAATTCCTCAAAGCCGTATTGTTCCACGTCCTCCAGCCAGCGAAGCACTCTCGCCCTGCCCCACGCGTGCAGTTCGCGCCCCGTCATCCGCGCCAGCGTGAACCGGTCGTCGGGATACATTTCGCCCGCGGCCATCGCGCTGGAATAGAACATCAAGCTGTGGTTCTCGCTCCAGAAACACATGCCGTCGGAGCCGTCCATATCCATCCAGTAGCGGTAGCCGAGCATCGCGGAGCGGATATGCTCCTTCAGCGCGCCCTCCACCGGATATTGACGGAGATAGCGGATCAGTCCGCACATCAGGAAATCGGAGCAATCCACCCGAATCTCGATCAGCCGGAGCATGTCCATAAGCAGGCGGTCATCCGCCGCGGGGGAAGTCCCCAGATATTTCCGGGCAAGGATATTGGCGATGGGGAAGCCGAACTTGCCGCCGCGGTTCAGGCTTTCGACGCCCGCGATGCGTCTGAAAATGAGTTGCCGGTTTTCCTCGTTCGTCACGGGGGGAGTCACATATTTCGGCCGTATCTGCTCCGTCCGCTCAAATCGGCGGATAAGCTCCGTCCCGCCGGCTTTGACGCGAAGCGTCACATAACCTTCCCCATCCGCGAGCCGGAGCTCCCGCAGGCCGGATGCTGCATACCACCGGGTCGGCAGCTTGCTCTTGGCGTAATCCACCTCCTGCTGCCGGTAGGTATACTCCGTACCCTCCGGCGCCGGCCGGTTCAACATAAGGCTTGTCTCCGTCAGCCGGGCGCCGTCCAGAAATGCCTGGGCGACATATACCGTATCGTTACAGCCCTCGTCGGGGAACGCGACGCGGATCGTATCGGCCATGCCGGGCAGCTGCAGCCCGACGACGCTGCGCGTATCGCGGACGCCTAAATTCTCACACGCCAAGTAAATCGGGTTACGCCCCGCCCGGAGCTTCAAGTCCAGCACTTTGCGGGAGATCGGCTTGTACACGGGGCTGGCGATACCGCCGACGTAGGAATCGCCGCAGTATACGTCCACGGCGGCATACGACCAAAGCACGGCGCGCACGGTCATCGCCGCCGGAGCGATCAGCACGGTGGCCGCATCGAACTCCACTCTGCGCATTGTGGAATAGAAAGCGGAAAGGTTAACGAAGCTGTCTCCATAGCTGTAGTAGTACCGCCACGGCAAGCCCAGGCGGCTGTTCTCCCCGGAGGTGACGCACGCCGCGCCTTCGATCGGCTCGTGCCTTGCGATCACCGTCCTCAGCCAGGCCTCGTGACGAAGCTGATCGCCATGCCTTTGGCCGTCCGTGAATTGACTGATTTTCGGCCCGGATACCCTATAGCCGGTGATAAAACCCTGCGCGTCAAGCTTCCATTCGTTCATAATACCGTTCCTTCCCGGCGTTCGATTAGCCCTTTACCGCCCCGGTCGTCATACCGCTCATGAAGAAACGGCTGAAGCAGCAAAACACGATGATGATCGGAACAATGGATATCGTCGCGCCGGCGAACATGATGTTCCACGCCGCCGTACCGTCGCCGGCGTTTTTGAGCATGTTGACGCCGACCGTCAGCGGACGCATTTTATCGTTGGTCATGGTGAACACCATCGGCAATATATACTCGTTCCAGCCCTGGCGGAACGACAGGATGGCGATCGTCGCCATGACCGGCTTGAGCAGGGGCAGGATGATGCGGTAATAGATCTGGAAAAAGCTGCATCCGTCCAGCTTGGCCGCCTCGTCCAACTCGCGCGGTATCGAGCTTACAAAGCCCCGCGCCAGAAAAATGTAGGTCGCCTGGCCGCCGCCCGCCGAGAAGATCACCACGGCCCACAGCGATGTGTTGACCTTCAGCTTGATTGCCAGTTCGTACAGTGGCCGCAAGGAAACCGAGCCCACGTTGATAAACATGAAAGCGACGAACATCATATACAGCGCTTCTTTGCCCCGGAACCTTTTGCGGGAGAACACATAGCCGGCCATCGTAGAAATGAATAACGAAATCACCATTACTCCTAGGCTGAGCATCACGCTGTTACGGGTGTAAACCGCGAAGTTCGCCTGGTTCCACGCTTCTATATAGTTCTCTATAATCCATTTGGCCGGAAATATGTTGGAACCACCGACGAGCAGTTCGCTGTTTTCCTTAAAAGAACCGAACACCACATAGAGCACGGGGAAAATCGTAATGATCGCAATACACGATAAAAGAAGCATAAGAACCGCGCGTATTGCTTTTTGCGTTGGAGAATAAACAACGCCCGTCTTGATTTCCATCATAACGTTTCTCATTTCACACGATATTGTCCAGCTTTTTGGAAACGAGCAAATAGATGCCGGTAACGGTGCCGACGATCACCGCGGCCGCAAGGCTGAGCAGCGCGCCGTAGCCGATCTGCGCCTGCGTGCCGGCCTGCGTACCGAAGATCAGCTTGTAAATGTAAAGGAACATGACCATCGAACGGTTGCCCGGACCTCCGTAGGTCAGCACCATAATCGCCTCGTAGTCCTTGAACGCGCTGGTGATCGCAAGCAGCAGCACAACCTTCAGAACAGGCGAGAGCATCGGAAGGGTGATTTTGAAAAAGGTTTGTACACCGTTGGCCCCGTCGATTCTGGAGCTTTCATACACTTCCTCGGTGATGCCTGCCATGCCGGTTACGAAATATAACATGTAATTCCCAAAGCCGCCCCACACCGCCAGGATCGTCACGGCGGCCATGACCACGGATTGATCCGTAATCCATCCGATCGGTCTGGCGATGATACCCAGCGTTTTCAGCATGGCATTCAGGATTCCGTTGCCTGTAGAGAAAATAAAAGTGAAGATCATGCCTGAAATCGCGGTGGATATGACCGTCGGCATGAAATACACGCCGCGGAAAAAAGCCGAGCCCCTTAGCCGCTGGTTCAGCAGAACGGCGATCAGCAGCGCCAGCGGAATGATGATGATCAGCTTGTAAAAAGCGTACTCAAACGTATGCATAACGCTTGCCCAGTAAGTGACGTCGGAAAACATACGCGAGAAATTGCGGGTGCCGGTATAAACAGCCTTAAAACCGTTGTAGTTGTAGCAGATGTAGCGGAATATCCATATAAACGGGTATATGGAGCATACGGCTAAAAAAACGACCGAGGGCGTAAGCATCAGCGCGGCGGAAACGCCGTTGTGCTCTTTCATGCCCCTGCCATGCCGCGCAGCCTGCTTTGCCTGGTTCATATGATCGTCCCTTTCCGGAGCGGACGGGTGGTAAAGATATGAGCGATTTCCCGTCGCAATACAGGTGCAACAGCAGAACCGTCCGCAACGCTTCCGGGCTGTCCGGACGATGATACTGCTACACAATGCCGGAGAAAAGCTGTTCGCATGCCTGCCGCATACCTGCTACGAACAGCTTCTCTCCGACAAACGGCCTATCCGTTGCATCCGATCGGACGCTTCGGCGTTAACCTTGGTCTATTGATCCAGGTAGGTGGCGGTACCCGCCGCGGGGTGCAGCGGATCGTAGTCAGAAATCACAAGCCGCTTCACGTTACCGCTGGCAATATCATCCTCGTAGGCCTGGTTGTAACGGGTGTTCAGATCCGTGATGGCCGTGTCGATATCGACGTAGCCCATGATGGCGTTCCACAGCACGGTGCGGTAGTTGTCGCCGGTCAGGTTGATGGTGGGCACGGCGGGATATACGGACTCGTAATCGAGCAGGGAGAAGTCCGCAAGGCGGCCGATCTTAGTCTTGTCGATGACGCCGTTCATGTAGGAACTGATCGGCAGGCAGTAACCGCCCTCAAGATAGCCCTTCAGGAACGTTTCGGACTGGAAGTACTGAATGACCTTCCACGCCGCGTCCTGATTAGCGGAGGAGGACAGAATCGCATAGCCCTTGGACGGAGTCGTCTGCAAAGCGCCCTTGACTGTGCCGTCAAGCGTCGGAACCTCCGCCACGCCCCATTCAAAATCGGTGATCGGGAGCTGCTCGGTGAATACGCCCGCTTCCTGGGAAGCGTTGCCCCAAAGGGCGAACGCGCCGTTCTGGAACAAAGCGCGCATGTTGTCGACGCCCTGCTGATCCGGATAAGCGATGTTCTCCTCGAAGAAACGGCGTCCTTTTTCCAGAATCGGCTTGTAACCGGAGAAGTCGAACTTACCGTTAATATAGTCATAATAGTAGATGCCGGAAACCTGCGCGATCATCTCCAGCTGACGCTCGAAAGGCGAGGAGGACGTGAAGCCGATGCCGTAATACTGGCCGTTGCCGTCCTCGGTAATCTTTTTCGCCATGTCAATATACTCGTCAAGCGTGCGGGGGATCCCGGTAAAGCCGCTCTTGGCCAACAGCGCCTTGTTGTACTCGATGCGGACGCCGGAACGCATGCCGGAGAACACCCAGTAGATGTCCTCTCCGATAGCGTTCAGGCCTTCGTAAGCGTGCTCGTACGGCTCGTTCACTTTCTGGTAGGTTTCGTCCGCCGCGATGTAATCGCTCCGGGAAACCAGCATGCCGTTATCGACGAAGTTCTTAAGCGTGATGCTCTGACCGACGATATCCGGCGCGGTGCCGCCCTGATACGCAAGTAAAACCTGATTTTCATATTCGTCGGTGATGATCTGCATATCGATCCGGATGTTGTCGGTGTTCGTGCTGTTGTACTGTTCGATCATCTGGTTCATGTATTCGGCGTCGTGCCTGTCGTTCGTCCAGTAAGTGACCACCGTCTCGCCTTCGGCCAGCGCCGGTACGATGGTTACGACGGATACCAGTACCATCATAATGGCGACTACGAGACTCAGTTTCTTTTTCATCATGGTGCCAATCCCTCCTGTTTTGTTTTCATCGAGGTTCATCCCATTGGAATGGCCACGATTTGTCGTTAGTTTTTTATACTATTATTATGGCTGAATATCAACCACATATTCCATGATAAATGTAACACATTCCATGATTGCGAATACAACCCCGCCTGTGTTCCCATTGTACGGCATGCCCGCATCCATTGTTTTCGCGAGTTCGCTATGCTATACTTGTGACAAGTTATACTGGAATAAGAGCCCTCCAACGGAATACTTCAAGGGACGTACGGCTTTGCTCATATATAAAGGCGGGAGGTGGTTCGGCGATGGATCGGCTCCCTTTGCGCGTGCTGATCGCGGACGACGAAGCCGTTATTCGAAGCGGCCTGAGGCAGGCCATCAACTGGGAAGCTTACAATGCTCAGATCATCGGCGCCGCGGCGAACGGAAAAACGGCGCTTTCCATGATCCTGAAAGAGAAACCCGACCTTGCGGTTATCGATATCAAAATGCCGCTGATGGACGGGCTGGAAGTTATTCGCAGGGTCGGCGAGGCCGGAGTCGATACCCGCTTTATCATCCTGAGCGGTTATGACGATTTCGCATTGGCACAGAAGGCCATTCGTTACGGCGCGTGCGCCTATTTCCTGAAACCGCTTAAAATCGACGAGTTTGAGGATGAGCTTTCTCATCAGATTCGTGAAATCTCTGTCCGGAAAAATCAGGGCGCGGCAGGCGCTAACCTGGAGGCGCTGCTGCAAAGCTCTCGCACATTCTTCTTGAACCAGCTGATTGCCAACGAGATACGCGGCGCGGAGGAGATTGGGCGGCGGGCTTCGCTGGTGGATCTGCCATGGCTGTCGGAAAGCTGGTGCATCATCGCCTGCTCGGCCGCGCTTCCCGCGGGGGAAACGCTCTCCACGTGCTTAAAAGATGCTGCACCGGCTTTAAACGACGCCTTTGCGGGCATCGGGCATGAGGTGTTCCTGCACGGCGACGAAGTGCTCGTTTGCGCGGCAGGTGTCGACAAGACCTCTTTGGAACCCCTCCATGCTACGCTTGCCACCGTCATGGCGGACCTCCAGGCGAGGACGGGTCACCGTTTTTATGCAGGTATCGGCAAGGCGGTATGCGGCGCCAGCGAGGCGGCTGCTTCGTACGCGTCCGCTCTTCGGGCGCTTTCATACCACCTTTATGAGCAGCCCGGGGATGTTTACGACAATACCATCATCTGCCGCCAGGAACCGTCCTTCGATGCGGATACGATTTCCTGCGAGCCCTTGCTGGCCGCGATCGAGGTCACGGATACGGAAGCCGTGCGATGCCTGTGCCACGCCTATGTGGATTCGCTGTTTTTCGTCGCGCTGCCTCCGCCGGATTTCCTGCGCGCGATGTGCATCCGCCTGATCACCACCACCGGGGTGCAGTTCCGCGCCCGTCACCCGGATCTCAACCTACCGAGCAGGGATGGAGTGGAACACGCCCGCACCTGCCACACCGTCGGCGAGCTTTGCCGGTGGCTGGAGGACGGCATCCTGCTGCTTGCCAGGCAGTATCGGCAGATGAAGGAGAACGCCGATCCGGTCATTCGACGCGCGAAACAATTCATCCACGACAACATCCATACCAACATCAAGGCGAAGGACATCGCCGCCGTCGTCAACCTGAGCGAATCCTACTTCACCGTGTACTTCAAGCAGAAAACCGGCCAGAACTTTCGGGACTACGTGCTTGCCGCCCGGACGGACCTGGCCAAAGCGCTGCTGTCGGAAAACCGCCTTACGGTCGGCGAGATCGCCGCCGCCACAGGCTATCAGGATTATCGTTCCTTATCGCGGGCGTTCAAAAACGTCACCGGCATCCCCCCGTCCGGGTATCAGAGCAAATGAAACGATTGTTGCAAAAAGTAAGCCGCACCTTCCGCGCCGCCAGGCCGTCGAGCCACATTATGATGAAAATATGGCTGTCCACGGCGGCCGTTGTGTTGGCGTTCATCATCCTCATCATGATCGGCGCGCAATTCTTCTTCAACAGTTATTATCTGGATACCGCGCTGGAACGCACGTCCAAAAACGTGCTCAGCACCGCCGAAACCGTCAGCGAATCGATAGACAGCATCATTCGCCGCTTTGTCAGCGTATGCAGCGTGGTCAGCTTCAAGGAGCTGATGCTGCGGATACGCGACGCAGACAAAGCGGACTATACGCAACTGAACAACGACCTGCAGGATAAGCTATACGAACTGTCCACCTGCAGTTCGCTGGTCAGTTCCGTCATCATCACATCCAAGCAGGGCCTGTACTATCATCTGTTGGCACAGCAGCTTTCCGGCAGCGTGTCCAGCTTCACGCTCGGCTACGATCCGGCGGAGATCAACGGCATTACATTCCTGCCGGTCGGCGACAGCCCTGTGAAAGGCCAAAGTCAAGTCATCCCGATGGCGATCCCGCTCGCCTTTCTCAGCGGCAACAGCTTGCTGATGGTCGCGCCAACGGCGGCTTCCTCCAATGCGATCCTGTATCTGTTCCTGGATGCCGGCGCGCTGAACAAGGTGCTTGCGCAATACCGCGAAGGCAAAAGCGACACCGAATACCTGCTCAACAGCGCCGGAAGTGTGCTGAACGTATCCGCGTACGACGACGCGTTCAACCAGGCGGTGCAGTCCGGTGCATTTGATCTCACGTCCGCATCTGAAAGCGGGCGCAGCACAATCTACGACGACGCGTTCGATCAGGCAATGCAGTCCGGCACTTTTGATCTCACGTCCGTATTTGGAAGCGGATACGGCACCATACAATCCTACCGTATCGATGATCGGTGGGTGTTGTTTACGCGGCTGGGCCGACGCAATATGTTCCTTGCCGTTCTGGTTTCAAAAAGCACGCTCCTGTCTCCGCTCACAAAGCTGACCAATACTCTGCTGATCGCCTGCGGCGCCTCCGTTCTGATCGCGGTGCTGGTATCCCTGTTTTCCGCAATCTTCCTGTCGGCGCCGCTTCGCAGGCTAACCGCAGCGGTCAAGACCATTTCGGACGGCACCTACACCTCCGACAGCATGCTTCGCCAGCGGGACGAGATCGGCCAGTTGAGTGAGGCTATCGATACGATGTACCATACAATACAAAACCAGATCAAACAGATCTATGAGGAACGCCGTGCCAAATACAATGCCGAGGTGCGTCTGTTCACGGAGCAGGTCAATCCGCATTTCCTTTACAACACGCTTGAGTTTATCAATCTTGAGGTGTATAACGGGCATACGGAAAACGCTTCGCGCATGATCCAAAGCCTGGGCAGCTTCCTGCACATCGGCCTCAGCTTCGGCAGAGAGCAGATCACGCTGGAAAAGGAGCTGGAGCACGTACAGGCCTACATCGCGATCATGAATCACCGCTTCAGCCACCATATCTGTTTCACTACCAGCATCCCGGATGAGCTCCGCACCCGGCGCGTGCTGAAAATCATATTGCAGCCGCTGGTGGAGAACTCGATCTGCCACGGTTTTCTGCTGGAGGATAACAATTTCTTCATCGACACGCCGTCCATTTTCATCAAATGCTACCGTGAAAACGAAAAGCTCGTGCTGTCCGTTATCGACAACGGTATCGGCTTCAACGCAAAGAGAGTGGCAGAGATCATGCGCCACAGCCCCGATCCGCAGGAGCATCTCGGATTGAACAACGTGTATACCAGGCTACGCCTGTTTTACGGAGACGAAACAGAGATAGGATTGCAGTCCATCCCCTATTACAGGAACACGGTGTCTGTCTATATCCCTTATCGGTATTCGGATGCGGATGATGCCGATTAAAGACTGATTGACAGATGTAATGTCAATCAGTCCATGGATAAACCGATACGGTAAGTTGTTTGATCGCCGGCAGTTAGATGAGGATAGCACGGGGATGGGGTGCCATGCTCCAGCACAAACCCTTATTCTTACGGGGTTCCGAGTATCGCTTTACGAACACCCATACCACCTGGAAGGCATACAGGCACTTCTTTTCATCATTTTTTTAAAATCATATCGACGACGTTGACCGCGGGCCTGTTGCGTGCCAAGGCCGAAACCACTGGCGTCGTTTCCGACATAATGCAGGTTCCCGATGGGCGATTTGGGACTGGGACGCTGAGCGCCCGATTGGCCGATGGTGTTGGCTATGCCGTACGCCTCGCCTCCCAGCCTTGGCCCCATTTTATCCGTGCCGACGGCCGCACACTGTGCGGGCGTCACCTGCTCTGTTTTGTATATATGATTGAACAGCTCCGGCTGGATTCTGCGAACAATGCGCTCCACGTGGTCGAGATGAGGTTGGATATCCAGTCCGGGGTCCGGATAGCAGGACATCACGGCGTAAATCAGTTGCTTGCCCTCCGGCGCCGTGTTCGGATACAGGGAGGTCGTCCCGAAGTATACGTAGTTGCTGAATGCTTCGCCCTTCCCTTCCGCCTTGGCCTTGAATTCCTCATAGGTGTCCAACCCGCCTTCTGAAAAGACGACGGTCATCGGGCTTTTGAGGACGGGTGCGTCGAGAAACCATCGATAACCGACGCAGGCCAGATTCGGGATCAGGGACTTGATGCGGTCGACATACGCGGCCTCAAATTGATCTTCTCCAACGAGGTTGAGTACCGTAGAGGAGTTAAGGGCAATCCTGCGTGGCGCAGGGATGCTTGAAGGAAACGAACTGATTTATAACCTTTACAAAGCACAAAAAGACTACCGTTTTGCTTTCACGGATGAAAACAGAATAGTCAAGATATTAGAGAGATAAAAGCGATGTGCGGTTATCAGTGGGCTGACAAAAACGGAATCTACCACCTTGTGCCGAACGCCAAGGTAATTAAAGGAATTCGACGCTTATTGGCAGCATCCCGGAATCGAAGAGCCACTCCTACGGGTGGAAGGGATTCGGCGGTATGTTCTTAACGGCGAGGCAGTTGCCGAATCCGTCGGGAGAGGAGCCTTGCGGGGCTTTGGCAATCAAGGTGCACCGCCTAACCCCGGAAATCCTCGATTGGCGGAAACCGTCGATCGCCGCGCGGATTTCGGAAATCAGGGATACCGGGGCAGAAACTGCGGATTTACTTTCCTATTAAGAACCTTTAAGATTTAAGTACATGATTAAGCTTAATCATCAACCGTTCACAAAGGCGTGAACCGGCCGCCGCACTACGCCGGCAGCGCGGCGGCGTTCGTCCGTATCCTGATTCCGTACCATTAAGGAGGACATGCTATGCGCAGACTGATATCCATCCTGCTGGCGGTGATGCTGCTTGCGGGTACCGCAGGCTTTGCGGCCGCCGAAGAAGACGTGACGATCCAGAACCAGGAAGCCTACGAGATGTACCTCGCCGCAGAGGACAACGTGTTGCCCATCTGCGAACCCGGCGAAATCACGCTGACCATTTACGTGGAGCTGGACGAGTACGCCGCCAACTTCATGCAATCCTACGACGAGCATCCGGTCGTCAAGAAGGTCGAGGAGCTTACGGGCCTGAACCTGGAGTTCATCCATCCGCCCGCGGGTGACGACGGCACCTTCTTCAACATGACCATCGCTTCCGGCGAGTATCCCGACATCTTCATTACTTCCGACTTCAGCACCAGCTACCCCGGCGGCATCGAAGGCGCCATTCAGGACGGCGTTCTGGCCGACAACAACGCGTTGATCCGCCAGTACGCGAAAAACTTCCTCTATTCCCTGGCGCAGGCGGATGAGAATACCTACCGCAACACCGCCGACGACGAGGGTAACCTGACGCTGGGCACCTGCTTCCTGTGCGATTATCTGCTGGGCAACAGCAACATGGGTTTCATCGCCCGCAAGGACATTCTGGACAAGTATGGTCTGGAAGTGCCCAAGACCATCGACGAGCTGACCAACGTCATGCGCGTCCTTAAAGAAAACGGCATCGAAGTGCCCATGGCACTGGGCACGCTGGACGACTTCCGCTACACCGGCAGCAACTTCCTCTCCGGCGCGTTCGGCGTGGTGATGAACGGCTACCAGGTCGACGACGAGGGCAACGTATTCTACAGCCGCGCCAACGACGGCTACAAGGCTTACCTTACGCAGATGGCTTCCTGGTATGACGAAGGTCTGATCGACCGCGATTTCGTCAACCGCGATGTGAGCGACGCGCTCAAAATGTTCTATAACGACCGCACCGCCTTCTGCATCATCGGCAACTGGCAGACCACCGAAATCATGTCGCTGGGCCAGGCGGAGAACCCCGACTTCGAAATCTACCCCGTACGCGTGCCGCGCCTCACCGACCCGGAGGAAGAGTTCCACCTGGGCGATCCGCTGGCCCAGGGCGGCGTGGGCGACACGCTCATCTCCGCCACCTGCGAAAACCCGGTCGCCGCCGTAAAGTTCCTGGATTATCTTTACGACATGGACTTGGCCGAGCTTGCCTACTTCGGCACCGGCGAGCAGGAGGACGGCACCAGCACCTACGTGGTCAACGACGACGGCACCCTTGGCTACGGCGACGCGATTCTGGCCAATCCCGATTGGCCGTATGAGACCATCCGGCATAAGTACACCCTGCAGATCTTCCAGCGCCAGCTGCTGGAGGGCCCGGAAAGCTTCGAGTATTCCGACCCGATGTGCCAGACCTGCTGGGACGAGTGGAGCTACAAGACGTACGATCGCTCCGGCCGCCTGCCCGATTCCGTCTCCCGTACGGTGGACGAGGACACGGTGTACACCAACAACCAGGTGGACATCGAGACCTACAGCGACGAGATGATCTACAAGTTCATCACCGGCAGCGTGAGCATCGAGGACAACTGGGACGAGTTCGTCGCCACCATGTACGACATGGGTCTGGCGGAGAACGAGGCTATCCAGCAGGCCGCGTACGACCGCTGGCTGCAGCGCTAATCCTTCGCCGCTTTGCCGGCAGCACGCCCGGGCCCGGCCGTAACGCCGTCGCCCGCGCGGCGCCGGCGGCGGGCGGTGCCCGACCGGTCGGAGGAGAGAGAGTCATCCTCTTTCCTCCGGCTTTTGTTTATCAACGCACAGCGGCAGCCATTTGGGCAACCGCTGCCAGCGAAAGGAGACCGCAACCATGATCGCAGCCGCCGGACGGAAGCGCAACCGGCCCAAGCGCGCCGGAGTGCTCCGCAACATCCTCCAAAACCCGGTGCTTTACCTGATGGCGCTCCCCGTAATCGCCTACTACTTTATTTTCTGCTACCTGCCCATGTATGGCGTGATCATCGCCTTTCAGGACTACGTGCCGGCGCGCGGCATCCTCAACAGCAACTGGGTGGGCCTCAAGCATTTTGCCAGCTTCTTTTCCAGCACCTACCTGCCCCGTCTGGTCAGGAACACGCTGGCGATCAACGTAAAGGAGCTTCTCTTCTCCTTTCCCATCCCCATTCTCTTCGCTCTGCTGCTAAACGAGGTGCGCAGCACGCGCTTCCGACGCATATCCCAATCCATCACCTACATGCCGCACTTCATCTCCACCGTGGTCATCTGCGGCCTGCTGGTGGACTTTACCAAGAGCACGGGGGTGCTGACCAACCTGTTTGTCGCGCTGGGCATGGACCGTGTCAACATGCTTTCCGTGCCCGAGTATTTTCAGGGACTGTTCATCGGCAGCATCGTATGGCAGTCCTTCGGTTGGGATTCCATCATTTATTTCGCCGCGCTCACCGGCATCGACCCGATGCTCTACGACGCCGCGCGCGTGGACGGCGCGGGGCGATTCCGTCAGGCGATCCACGTAACGCTCCCGGGCATCGCCCCCACGATCGTCATCCTGATGCTGCTTCGCATCGGTTCCATGATGACCGTATCGTGGGATCGCATCATCCTCTTGTACAATCCGCTCACCTACGAGACGGCGGACGTGCTCAGCAGCTATGTATACCGCATCGGCTTAACCAAGATGCAGTACAGCTTCGCGACCGCGGTCGGCCTGTTCAACTCCGTCATCAACATCCTTTTGCTGATTACCGCCAACAAAATCTCCAGCCGTGTCAGCGAAAACAGCCTGTGGTAAAAGGAGGCGTGAAGAGATGAATATCGGTTTACCCGCCCGCAAGCGCCGCGTCCGGCTGCACCGCACCCCCGGCGAAAAAATATTCGACGTCATCAACATCCTGTTTATCCTCCTGCTCGTCGCCGTGACGGTCTATCCCCTTTTATACACGCTGTTCGCGTCTTTCAGCGACGCCCGTTCGCTGCTCAGGCACGAAGGCGCGCTGCTGGCCCCGCTTCAGCCCTTCACCTTGCAGGGATACAGGATGACCTTCGCGAATCCAAACATCCTCAGCGGTTTTTGGATCACCTGCCTGATGGTGGCCAGCGGTACGGCGATCGGCGTGGTCATGACCATGCTGGGTGCCTACGTCGTCACCCGCAAAAAGTTCCAGATTCGCGGCATCATGATGAAAGCCATCATCGTGACGATGTTTTTCAACGGCGGCATCATCCCGACGTTCTTCGTGGTGCGCAACGTCGGCCTTTACAACAGCTTCTGGTCCATGGTCATTCCCACGGCGCTGAACACCTATAACCTGATTATTTTGCGGACGTTCTTTCTAAGCGTACCGGACAGCCTGGAGGAATCGGCCCTGCTGGACGGCGCTAACGACGTGCAGATTCTGTTTCGCATCTTTCTGCCGCTGTCGTTGCCGGCCATCGCGGTGATCACGCTGTACTACGCGGTGGATTACTGGAACTCGTGGTACCCGGCGCTGCTCTATATACGCGACCGCGAGCTCTATCCGCTGCAGATGTTTATGCGGGAACTGCTGATTCAGAACGAAAGCGTGGAATCGCAAAGCGGGCAGCAAATGGTATCCGAAGTGTACACGCGCGAGCTGGTCAAGTATTGCACGGTCGTCGTCTCCACGGTTCCCATCCTGATCCTGTATCCGTTCTTGCAGAAGTATTTTGTCAAAGGCGTCATGATCGGCGCCATAAAAGGATGACGGAGGGGTTGCACATGTCTTTGAAAGTCGAGGAAATCCGCCGGGCCCTGCGGGCCGCCGCGCCCGCGTACGATGCGTTTTGCAGGGCCGCCATACCCGGCGCGACGGAAACGGCGCTGGAAAGCGCGATGCTGGCCGCGGCCGGCGGGCTGCCCGCGAAGTACGATCTGCTTTCCGGTCCGCGCACCGCGGACATCGAGGGCGGCGCGACCGCGCGCGTGCTCACGGCGGGCGACGCGTTGATCCTGGACCTGAGTCTGAAGGCGGGCGGGCACTGGTGCGACGTGTGCCGTACGTTCTTTCTGGGCGCGCCGGACGTGGAAATGACCCATACCTACGAAAAGGCGCTGGGCTGCCACGACATGCTTGTCGGCCTGCTGCGCCCGGACGTACCCGCCCGCAGCCTGTACGCCGCGGTGGAAAGCTACTTTGAAGCCAACGGTCTGACCGGCATGCTCAAGCACCACACAGGGCACGGTATCGGCGAAGCGCCGTTTATCCCCCCTGTGGAGCTTAAGGACTCCGAGGATATCGTCCGCGAGGGCGACGTGATGACCGTGGAGATCGGCGCATACCGCGACGGCCGCTACGGCGTCCGTCTGGAGGACGATTATCTGGTCACAGCGCAGGGCGCCGTGCCGCTGTGGGATTACCCCATCGGCCTGCAAAGCGCAATTTTGACCCGGGCATAAACCAAAAAAGGAAAACGGAATATGAAAGCAATGCTATGGGAAGGCCTCAACCGCCTGCGCATGGTGGATTTGCCCGAGCCTGAATGTAAGCCGGGCGAGCTGAAAATCAAGGTTCACAGCGCGGGTGTGTGCGCTACGGACGCGCATATTATCCACGGTACTTTTTTCAACGGCAACCCGCCCCACGTGCTGGGGCACGAGATCGCGGGCGAAGTGGTCGCGGCGGGTACGCCCGCGCTGGAAGGCTGGCTGGGCCGCCGCGTGGTGGTGGAGACCGCCGTGGGCTGCGGCGTATGCGAGCACTGCCGAAGCGGCAACAAGCACCTGTGCAGGGATGGCGGCGAAATTGGTTTTCCGCCCTATCCGGGCGGCTACGCGCAGTACGTGTGCGTGCCGTGGACCTGCGCGCACGTTATGCCGGAGGGCATGAGCTACGACGAAGGCGGCATCCTGGAGGCCGTTGCCTGCCCCGTGGGCGCCATACGCCGCATCGGACTGGCCTTTGGCGAAACGGTGCTGGTGCAGGGCGCGGGTGTGGCGGGGCTCTCCTTTTTGCAGGCCGTGCGCGCCGCCTCCGCCGGCAAGGTGATCGCCACCGTGACCCGCGCGCATAAGCGGGACGAGGCGCTGCGCTTCGGCGCGGACGTGGTCATCGGCATCCGAAACGAGGATTTGCGTGAGCGTGTGCTGGAAGAAACCGACGGCAGGGGCGTCGACCTTTCCATCGACGCCGTCGGCGCCGCACAGACGCTGATCGACGCGGTCGACCTGTGCGCGCCGCGCGGGCGCGTGCTGCTCTACGGCCTGCCGGACGAAAAGGCGCTGCCGCCGTTCCCGGCGACGCGCATCATTATGAAGCAGCTTACGGTGCTGGGCGTAACCAATAACGAGCTGGTGTGGGACCCGCTGCTTGACATGGTCGAGCGCGGCGTCATCAACGTGCGGGATTTTGTTACGCACCGCTATCCGCTTTCCGCGCTGCCCGAGGCGATCGAGGCGGTCTCCAAACGGCCGGAGGGGCTGATTAAAGCCGTCGTGCACCCGTGGGAAGACGAAACGCAGGCATAAGAAGGGTGGAGTTCCTTTGAAAATAACCGACGTACAGGCCTATGTCGTCCGTCAGCCGGAAATCGCGCTGATCGGCGACGGCACGCAGGATTCCGTGATTATCCGCATCGATACCGACGAGGGGATTTACGGCGTGGCCGAGGTGGACTCGGCGCCCTATCTGGTCAAGCAGGCCATCGACATGCCGGATTCGCACAGCGCCCAGCGCGGCATGCGCAACGTATTGATGGGGCTTAACCCCATGGCGATCGATTCGATTTGGGATCGGCTTTACGAAAGCACCTATTACTACGCG
Organism: uncultured Oscillospiraceae bacterium; assembly: GCA_964640955.1. Taxonomy (GTDB): domain Bacteria; phylum Bacillota; class Clostridia; order Christensenellales; family Aristaeellaceae; genus CAXXOK01. The sequence continues at coordinate 17,421 of CAZXJI010000028.1, forward strand.
CGGGGCGGCGCGGGCATGCACGCCATCAGCGGCATCGACATGGCGCTGTGGGACATCCGCGGCAAGGCGCTGGGCGTGCCGGTTTCCACGCTCCTTGGCGGCGCATACCGCAAGCGCGTGCCTGCCTACATCAGCATCCTCATGCCCTCCGGCGAGGACGAGGTGAAGCAGCTTATCGATTATCACATGGTCAAGGGGTACTCCGGCATCAAGTTCGGCTGGGGCAACCTGGGCGACGATATGGCCCACGACCTGAAGCTGATCCGCGCCGCGCGCAAGGCGCTGGGCCCGGACAAACTGCTGATGATCGACATCGCCATGAACTGGAAGGAGTACAAGCCCGCGCTGGATGCCTGCCGCGCCTATGAGCAGGAAGGCGTGTACTGGGTGGAGGAACCCTTCCGCGTCGAGCGGCAGGACGACTTTGCCCGCCTTAGGGAGGCGACGAAGCTCAACATTACCGCGGGCGAGGAGCTGAGCGCCCTCGGCGAGTTTGAAGCCTATCTTAACAAGGGCTGCGTGGATATCCTCCAGCCCGACCTCAGCCGCTGCGGCGGGCTGACGATCGGCAAAAAAGTGCTGGAGCTGGCCAAAGCCCGGCAGGTGCCCATTATCCCCCACAATTTCAAAAGCGGGCTGCTCATGTCGGCGACGCTGCAGTACATCGCCGCGCTGCCCGACGCGAAATACCTGGAATACTGCGGGCAGGAGACCGTGCTCAGCCGCAGCCTGGTCATGGAGCCCGTGACCGTGACCGACGGCTACGTGGAGATCCCGCAGCGGCCCGGACTGGGCGTGGAAGTGAACATGGAGACGGTTAACCGCTACCGCGTACAGTAAAGAGTTCGCAACAGGAAAAACAGACCATGATGGTACCACCATCAAAAACGCGCTCGTCCGGCATCACCGCCGGACGGGCGCGTCTCTTTGCGCGTTTTTCTCCGTGGAAGGGGTTGGGGGACAATCCACCGCGCCCTTACCGCGCCCGGCGCTCCAGTACGCCCGGGAACGGCTGAAACGGTTTGTGCGGCTCCTGCTGGTACCAGTACGCGACGGAGGAAAGATCGTCCTGCCGCTCGCGCAGTCCGCGCTCGTCCCCGCCAATCTGCTGCAGCGTCACCCGCAGGTCCTGGCTAAACAGGATGGGGTCGGGAATGTGGAAGCGGTACAGCGCGCGCATCGGCGGGCACTCGCTCATAAAAAATTCGTTTTGGATGCCGGTATCACGGCTGTAGAACGGATAGCCCATAAACGGCGTATTAAACGTCTGCTCCCGCATGTTGCCCTCCGCGTCCATGCCGCCAAACGACCACGCGCCGCCGAAATAATCCTCCATGCCGGTGCCGCACAGGGTGGGGTACTCCACGTCCCCGTCCAGATAAAACTTCATTTCCCCCTCGCCCCACCAGCCGCGTTCCAGCGTCTGCAGGGCGATAAAGGTACCTACGTAGTGCCCCTGCCCGCGTACGCCGTCCAAAATCACGTAATCGTTAAGCAGCGCGGTCACGGGTTGGCGCCGCCACTGGGCGTGAAAGGTGCCCATGTTTTCCGCGGGCTCGTCCAGCTCAATATAATCGATCTGGTAAAACAGCCCCGGCACGTCCCCGCCGTGCTGGTTTTCCACGGTGATCTTCGCGCCGTCTGCAAAAGGCATGGGGAAAAAGCAGTTCATGCCCCGCTTGGGATTGACCACGATGGGCAGAGCGCTAATGGGATAGCCGCGCCCGAAGCCGTTCAGGAAAAAATCGCCCAGCGGCGTCTCCACGGAGGGCGTCGCCTCCCCGTCCCAGTACATGCGCAGCACCAGGTCGCGCAGCACGTAGCGGCCGGCGTCGGTACGATCGGGCACGGTGATCCAGATATGCGTAATCACGCCGGGGCCTTCGATGGCCGCGAGCGTAGCCGTCTCCCCCTGCGGAATGGAACGGATGCAGGGCGAGCCCTTGCGCGACGGCCCCAGCTCGCCGGTTGCTTTGCCGCCGCCGCCCTTTTGCCCGGTGGGATTTTCCTGCGTCAGCGCGCGGGAGCGGCCCGCGCGCAGGGCGGGCAGGCCAAAAAGCGGAATCGTGTTGTACATGGGGAATCCCTCCTCTTATTCATTCATACATCGCTAAACGAAAGCGTAACCTCCGCCGTTACGCTTTCGAACGGTGCCAGCACCGGCAGGTTCCCCTCGGCCATCGCCTGCGCGCGGCCGCCAACCCGGTTGTTGGCGGGTTCCAGCCCGAGCACATAATCCCCGCTGCGCAGGCAGCGCCATTGCTGCAAAAGGGGCAACGTATCCGCCCGGTAGGCAAGCTCCATCCGGATGCCCAGCGCCGCATTGACCGCGGCGACATGGCAGATACCGTCCTTAGCCGGAAGCCTGTGGCTGTAATCCTGCTCTGCAAAGTCCGGCATGGGCGCGCCGCAGCCCGCAAGCTCCGCCGCGTGGGCGCGGGCTTCGGCGGTCGCGGGGCGGGTTTCGGTTCCGGAAGGCAGCGAAAGCTTCAGATGCTCGCTGAGAAACGGGTAGCCGAGGTTGATGTGATAAAGCAGCATATAGGGCTGCGGGTGCGCGGACTGATTCACCAGCGTATCCGACACGCGCACCTGCGCCGTTTCCAGCGAAAACGCAAGCTCCCGGCGCAGCAGCAGGTTTTCGCCCAGCAGCGAAGCCTCGCGCATCTCGCCCCACAGCGTAAGCGCCTCGTCGGCCAGGCGCACGCCCCGGTACGCCGCCGACTGCATGTGGATACGCCCGTGCGTGGGCTGCCCGCCGTCCCCCGGCCCCACGTTAAGAAGCCCGCAGGTGTAGAGCATTCCCCCGGAGAAGCGGCTTTCAAACGGCTGGGAAAGATCGTCCCGCTCCTCGGTTTTGCCCAGATAGGCGATGGGCACGCCGCGGTAGCGCAGGCGGGTGATACCCATGCAACGGTCCCAGCAGACCGTCGCGGCCAGCCCGCCCGGCAGCGCGATTTTCTGGCAGGTAAGCGTCCGCCCGTCGCCCTGCCGCAGGGTAACCTCCTCGTTTTCCAGCATCTGCTCCGGTCTGGCGACATACCCGCGCCGCAGCGCCTCCCCGCAGGGCAGCATGAACCGCAAGGCTTACTCCCCTTTCATACGCGTACGGTAGCGCCCGGGCGTCGTGCCCTCGATGCGCTTGAAGGAGCGGATGAAGGAATCCGCGCCGAAGTACCCCACACGCTGCGAAATCTGCACAATGGACAGGTTGGGCTGGCTCATCAGCAGTTCCTTGGCGGCCTTGATGCGCATGTGATGGATGTAGTCCAACAGCCCGATGGTCGTCGTTTGCTTGAACACGCGGGAGATGTAATCCACGTTTTTGCCCAGCTTGTCCGCAATGGCGCTTACGTTGAGCATGGGGTTGGGGTACTCGTTTTTCACAATTCCCAGGATATCGCGCTTAATGCGCATCTCGGTGCTTTCGTCCTGATCGATGTCGATTTTCTTCTCGGACCCGGCCTGATACTCGCTGAGGGCGTGCACCTGCTCGGTCAGCTGCGAAAGCAGCTTGTCCGTTTCCTCCCCCGCGCCTCGCAGGCAGGCGTGCATCAGCCGGTTCATGGTGTGCTCCACCGAGATGTGCATCACCTTATCCACCGCCTGCGTGGAGTAAAACAGGATGGATTCGCCGTCGGCGGGGCTTTCCGCCGCGATATGCGCCTCCGCCATCAATTCCGTCAGCGCCTGTCCGTTGAGCTCCGGCAGGCTGTGGATGGCGCTTACGGCAATCTGGCAATCGATGGAGAAGCTGCTGCGCAGCATGTGCAGCAGGTTGGTAAAGGTGTTGCGCAGATAGGCCAGGTGCTGCAATTCGTCCGTAGGCAGGTTGATGAGCACGATCAGCTCCTTGTCCGCGTACAGGGAAAGCGTGGTGTAAAACTGCGCGCCGACGGTGCTGAAGGAATCATGCAGCTGGGTCATGGAGCGCTGGTAGGCGGTCTGCGTGTCCGCCTCCTCGTCGGAAAAATCCACGAGGGTGACGATGCTCAGCACCCAGGCGTTGCCCACCGGCAGCAGTTCCTCGCGCTGCATTCGCTTATCCAGCACGCCCTGCCTGCCGGCCTTGAGCATGCCGCGCACGAACCGCTGGTCGTCCAGCACCTGGCGGGCATACTTCGCCTGATCCATGCGCAGGCGCCGCTCGTCACTCAATTCCATCAGCGAAAGCTTGAGCCGCGTAAACTCGTCCACGTCCGGTTCCCCCGTCTCCGGCTGGGCGAGGGTGCTTAAGTAGGCGATGGGCTTAAAGTTGCGCACGGTCGTAAGATACGTGATAATCGTACAGATCACAAAGGAAATGAGCAGAACCACGAAGGACAGGCTGCCGGGAGCGCGCAGGGCGTTGCTGATGTTTTTCAGCGGCAGGACGCTGAAGTAATAGGTACGCGTCTCCTTGGAATGGACGTAGGTGTACAGGCTGTTGTCCTGCGTCAGGCTGCCGCTGTCCGTAAGCGAATCGGCAAAGGTAAAATCGGGGGCTTCCTGCCCCGGCGAATAGGTTACGGCGCCCGTCTCGTCCACCATGCCGATCCATTCGTTGTCCGACAGGCTGCTTTCGTCAAAAACCTCCCGAAGGTAGGTGGCGCTGACGGCGATCATCAGGTTGCAGGTGTTTCGGTCAAAGGCTGAGGGCAGCGTCTGGATATAATAGAGAACCGTATCCCCCTTCCGGTTTTGCACGCTTAGCCATTGGCTGGTGTAGGTTTCGTTAAGCATGGCCTGCCATTGTTCGTCGTCCTGAGGGATCAGGGCCGCATCCTCCAGGGTGTATAGCGCGTCTTCCAGGGGCAGGGCGCGCACCGCGTCCACGTACAGGTTGCTGGTGGGCAGGTACAGAAAGATGCGCGACACCACGGACGAGTCCACCGCGAAACCGCTGAGCACCCCGCGCAGGTCCATCAGTCGCAACGCGTCGGCAGGGGTCAGGGCGTCGAACGTCTTTTTACGCACGCTGTTTAAGTCGGCGTTGTTGAGCAGCGTGGCCGCGAAGGTCCGGTAACGGGAGAATTCAAAGTCCATGGTACGGCGGATGTAGCTGGCCGAGGTTTCCTGCAGGTCGTAAATCTCCCGGGTCAGCAGCCGCTGGTTGGTATACTCCAGATACCCGAACACCAGGCTGATCGGCAGCACGAAAGCAGCCAGAAACGAGAGCATGAATTTTCGGAATATGGCGCTGTGGAAGAAGGAAAGCGTCGATTTCAAGGCAATCGCCCCCTCAGCGAAGGTTCGTCGGTTGCGGTCGTCTGTTCGCGGCGTTCGCATCTGCACGCCGGTCCGTTTTTCCTCTTTCATTATACATGCTATGCGAGAATGCGGCTATAGATGAAATCCTCACTTCGCGGCTCGCGGCCCCCGGCGTACAAAAATCGTCGATAAACTACGGAAACTGCGTGCGCGAATCCCTGAAAAACGCGATGGGAAACGGCGGTATCCGTGTTGACACTCCTTTATGTGTTTGGCTATGCTTTAAGCAGAATACCGAAAGGAAGGAAACAAGATGAATACAGACGTTCGCGCCTTCGACCCCATCCGGTATGCCCGCATCCGCGCCTATAACGACGCGACCGGCCGAGACATGAGCGCCACGCCGATCCCGCGCGACGGTGGCGGCGCCTGGACCTGCCAGCCCCTGTCCGGCGGCGGCTGGCAGCTGGGCCTGGAGTGGGATCAGCCCCGCGACCTGAGGGGTGTGCAAGTGGCTTTTGCGCAAGGCTCGCCCCTGCCCACGGACTGGCACGTGGAGTACTGGCATTCTTCGTGGCCCAACGAGCAGAAGGACCGCCGCGTGGGCGCGCATAAGGGCTGGCTTTTAACCGACGACGCTTTCCACGGCCGCTGGCTGGCCGCCTACGGCGAGCAGACGACCGATGCCGCGGGCTGCGCGGTGATGTTCGATCACATCGACGTAAACGAGGTGCTCTGCCTGGGCGGCGATTACCCGCAGCACCTGTTTTTGTCCGACGATTACAACGCTCTGTTCCGCCGCGCGCTCAAGTTCCGTATCGTGTTTGAAGGCGAGGCCGCCCCGCGCGTAAGGGAGATTCACCTCACGGGAGACGCGACCGTACGGGAAGATGCCTGCAGGGTGTACCCCGCCGCTACGGGTCGCGGCCCGGCCGCGGTGCGCGCTACGGCCATCTGGAACGGCGAATTTCACTCGGGCGAGGGCGACATCAGCGCGCCTTCGACCCTTACCTATCTGCGTACCATTGGCGCGAAGACCGACGCCGATCGGACGATCCTCACCTTCCAGACCGGCTCCGTCGGCTTCGGGGTACGCGCGGAGGATATTGAACAGGGCGTATACATGGAGGATTTCGACCTGCTGCTCGCGCCGGCATCCATGGGCGACGATCCCGCGGCGATCGTGAAGCGCCTTACCGCGGGCAAGAAGTCGATTTTCGACCGCGTGCCGGAGCACGCCGAGCAGTCGGTAGCCAACGCCATGGCGGAAATTCCCGCCATGCAAAAGCGCATGCAGCCCAAGTACGGCCGATACGTGCTCATGGGCTGGAAGGGCGTGCGGCAGAAGTTCGCCCTGCGCTACAACGGCGATATTTTCGCCAATAAAATCGACCAGAAGGTGTCCGCGCGCGACACGGCCAAAACCCATTGGGCCGCCGCCGAGCTGCACTTCCGGCTGGCCAGCGGCGACCCGCCCCGCCGCCACGAGGGCGAGGAGGACACCGTGCAGTCCATGCCCGACGCGCGCGTGCCCGTATACGTTACCCAGTGGCAGGACCGCGACGTGGAGTACCGGCAAACCTCCTTTGCCACGCTCATGGGCGCAACGCCGGCGACGGCGGTCGGCGATGAGGACATCATGGTCATGAACCGCATTACGCTGCGCAACGCCTCCTCCGAGGCGCGCACGGCGCACCTGATGCTGGAAACCTACCCCGGCGAGCAGCTGGCCTTACAGGGCGACGCGCTGGTTGCCTGCGGGCGCGTGCGCCCGGGCGATACGCCCGACGTCGGCTGGACCGTGCAGCCCTACCCCGCGCATTACCTGCGCGCGCAGGTGCGGCCGGGCGGCAGGGGCGAAATGCGCTGCATTCCCTTTACGGCGGCGGGCACGACCTCGCTTTCCATGCAGCCGCAGTTCGGCTTTGAAGGGTACGACCATAATCCCGTGCGCCAGCCGCCTTCCTCCTGCGTGCCCACGACGCTTTTGTACGAGGTGGAACTGGGCGCGTATGAGACGCACACTATCGATATGCTTCTCCCGTATCCCTCGCTTGCCGAGGAAACGGATTGGGCGGCGCTAAGGGAACGCAGCTTCGATGCGGAACTGGAACGGGTGCGGCGCTACTGGCGCGCGTTTGCCGAGGACGGCGCCAGCCTGACGCTGCCGGACGAAGATAAGCTCAACGCCTTTGCGCAGGCGGTGCCCTGGCACGTGGCACTCACGGCCATGCGCGACCTGCGCACGGGTTTGTACATGGTGCCGGCGGGCACCTACGGCTACGGCTCCTGCGGCAACGAGGCCTCGCTGCAAATTCGCATGCTGGATTATCTGGGCTACCACGCGGATGCCGAGACGTATCTGGAAACCTTCATCGTCAGCCAGGGCACGGGCAGCATGGACGGCAATTTCGCCTCCAACGACGGCGCGCTGGTCGCCAACAACTACGGCGGCTATTCGGACAACATCACCTCGCTGTTCGCCTACAACCTTGACCACGGCTACATCCTTTCCTGTCTGGTGGACCACTACCGGCTCACAGGGAACCGCGCGTGGCTCACGCGCATTGCCGGCACGCTGGTCAAAGCCTGCGATTACATTTTTACCGAGCGCAAAGCCACGATGAAAATCGACGACAACGGCGAAAAGGTGAGCTATTACGGGCTGATGCCCCACGGCCATCTGGAGGACAACCCCGAATGGCGCTGCTGGTTCGCGGTCAACGCGCAGGCGTGCGGGGGCATCCTCGCCGCGGCGCAGGCGCTAAACGACATCGGCCATCCCGAGGCCGCGCGCGTCCATGCGGAGGCCGACGCCTACCGTAGCGACATCCGCGACTGCGTTGCCCACGCCATGGCCGCCTCTCCCGCGGTGCCTACCGGCAACGGCGGTTACATGCCCCACGTGCCCACGCAGGCGGAAATCCGCGGCCGGGACTGGGGCTGGTTCCGCGAGGTCGCCTACGGCCCGCTTCACCTTGCCTCCTGCGGCGTATTCGAGCCCGACGACGCGCTGTCCACCTGGATCCTGCGCGACCAGGAGGATAACCTGTTCCTTTCCCGCGATTATGGGCGCGCGGTAGACCGCGAGCGTTACTGGTTCAGCCGCGGCGGCATGACCATCCAGTCCAACCTCCTGTTTAACGATCTGGTTTACCTGCGCCGGGGCGAGAGCACGCACGCGGTACGCGCGCTGTTCAACAACTTCGCGCAGAACCTGTACCGGGATATGAACTGCTTCACCGAGCACCCCATTACGGATTTCGGGCTGGGCTTCGGGCCGTTCTTTAAAACGCCGGACGAGTCGCAGTTCATCGTCAACCTGCGCAACCACCTGCTTAGGGAGGAGGGCGACGCGCTCTACCTGCTGCAGGGCGCGCCGCGCGCCTGGCTCGCGCCGGGCAAGGATATCTGTTTTGAACAGATGGCCACCTACTTCGGCCCGGTCTCCTTCACCCTGCACGCGGGCGAAGGCACGCTGGAGATCGCCGTGGACGCGGACTGGCGCACGGTGCCGGAGGAGATGGTATTCTTCCTGCGCACGCCGGAGGGCAAGGCCCCGGTCGGCGCGACGCTCAACGGCAAGGCGCTCCCCGCCTCGGCCATCGACGGCGAAACCATCCGCCTCAAGGCCCCCGAAGGGAAGCTTAACCTGACCGTGCGGTACTGATCCGTCCGCCAAACGCATACACCACGCCGCCGCCCGGAAGAACCGGGCGGCGGCGTTGATGCTTTGTTCTGTTTTCGCAGGCTTATTTCGTTACGAAGCTGGCCTTGAACACCCGGCAGCCATGCGCGGGCACTTCCAGCGGGTACTGGTCGGTGTGCACGCCCGTGTCCTCCCCGCTGATGGCGTCCACCAGGTGCAGCTTCACGCCGCTACTGTACGGCAGGCCCAGGTCGGCGAAGATGCAATCCACCTCGTCCTCCTCCTCGGAGAGGTTCACGTACACCAGCGCGACCGTGTTGTCGCTGAGGTGTTTTAAGAAGCTGAAACGCGCCTCGTCCCGGTACACAAGGTAGGGCGCGCGGCACTCCGCGTCCTGATTGATCGACAGCAGCACCGGGTTTTGCACCAGCCTGCGCATCGGGGCGGAAAGCGCGCGCACGTCCGCGCCCAGAATCAGCGCGGAGCCCATGCAGGCCCACAGCACGAACTGCGTTTGGTACTCCGCTTCGGTGCAGGCCGCCGTGCCCTTGTTGTTGGGGTCGTCCAAGCCAACGTGCCCCTTGCCGAACATGCCCACCGTAAGCATGTCCATATCGTTGAAGCAGGGCGCCGCGCTGCAGTGGAAAGCGTTCATCTGGCTGTCGGCAATCGCGGCGGCTGATTGGAAAAAGTCCAGAATATCGGGCGTGGAGCGGTAGCTGTTGGCGCCCGCAGAGCGCATCCACGTTTCCGGCGCCTGCTCGCCCCAGTTGCACGCCGCAAAGAAGATATCCCGGCCGCCGGCGCGCAGCGCCATGGCCATGGTCTGGTACCGCTGGCGGCAATCGGCGCTTTTAGGAAAATTGCAGAAGTCGTATTTCAGGTAATCTACCTGCCACTCGGCAAACTGCCGCGCGTCGCTGAACTCGTGATCGAACGATCCCGGGAAGCGCGCGCAGGTGCGCGTGCCCGCGCAGGAGTAGATGCCCAGCTTGAGCCCTTTGGCATGCACATAGTCCGCCAGCGCGCGGATGCCGCTGGGGAACTTGGCGGGGTCGGGCACGAACAGGCCGTTTTCGTCGCGCTCCATCAGCATCCAGCCGTCGTCGATGATGACGTATTCATAGCCGGCCGCCAGATAGCCCTGCTCTACCATGGCGTCCGCCGTTTCGCGCAGCAGCGCCTCGGTCGGCTTGGGGCCGAAGGTATTCCAGGAATTCCAACCCATGGGAGGTGTTTTGCTGTACATGGTTATGCTCCTTTTCCAATCGATATGTTCGCTTATTCGCGCGGCGTACGCCCGTGGGGGACAATTCGTCCCCGCTCCACGGCGATGGGGTTCGTCCAAGCGCTTTTGCCGTTAGCGTCCACGAGCTGGCAGCGCACGAAGGTTTCGCCGCGCTGCGCCCGCAGGTCGTACGTACTGTACGTAAGGCCGTGGCCTGTGCGGCAGCGGCCCGTGACCCAGCTTAAGTTGCTGTAGAATATGATCTGCTCCACCGGCGAGCACCACAGCCGAAGCTCCCCCTCCTCCACCGTAAGCCGTCGGATGACCGGGCCCTGAGAGGCGTAAAAGCGCCCCTTGTCCAGCGCGCTCAGGATCGTCGCCTGCGTAAGCGTTTCCGCCTGCACCATCACGTAGCTGTTGCACTGCTCGCCTTCGTAGTAGTGCGCGTCGTCCACCGCCACCAGCGGCAGCACGCACCCGTGCGCCGCGGCACAGTCCAGCGTCACCGACGCGTCCGCGCGCAGGCAGTTGCGCGGTGCGGTGGACATGGCGTTGTAGATTTCCGCGGCGGTGAGGTTGCGCAATCCCGCGATGGTCGTAGGGGTGAGCAGCGACCAGGCCGGATGCGCGAGGATGGCGCGCCCGCCGGCCGTGCGGATCCTGTCCACCGCCGCCTGCGGGCCAAACCGCAGGTCAATCTCGTTCTCCAGCGCTTTAGGTACGCCGATGCCGACAATGTGCATTTCCTCGGCAGGCAGTTCAAACGCGAGTTCGATACCGGAGAGCACCAGAAGACCGTTTTCCTCATGGGTATCGCACCCCACCACGTCGTGGTCGGTGATCGCGATAAAGTCGTACCCGTGCGCCCGGTACAACGCTGCCGCGGCTTCCGGGGCCGGCACGCCGTCGCTTCGCGTGGTGTGCATGTGCAGGTTGCCCTTAAAGTAGGGCTTTTGATCGTTCAGGATAACGATGTCGCTTCCCCCTCCTTCGCCGGGCCGAACAGGGCGCAGCCCATCGCCCTGTACTCCTCTATTTTGAGCTCGATCACACCCGGCGGCACGCCCAGCCGACGCGCGAGGCAGCCAACGCAGAAATACCGCGTGATCCCGCGCCCCAAAAGACGCTTGGAGATGCCAACCTCATCGCGCCTAAGCAGCGCCGCACAGTCCACGCAGCGCGCCCCCGCGGGCGCACCGACGGATACGGGACGTTTCAGTTTCGTTCACCCCCATCGCAGACGGCTTCCAATTTAGTATATCATTTCAGCCGCGTGGCGCCATTCCCGCTTTCCTACTTGCCGTCGCGTATTTCCTTCTCGGTGTAAAACCACGGTATTTGGCGATTTACGGCCTCCGCAGGTCGGAAACCGACGCTTGCGCCGCGCACACGGTGCCCTATACTGAGTAGAGAGCACCATGGGTGAAAACCCGGATAGAGAAGGGACGGTTTGCTTTGAAAGAGCTGCGCGGTGCGATTGGCGTTTCGGTAACCCCGTTCGGTATGGACTGGCAGGTGGACCTGGACGCGATCCGTACGCAGGCCGAACGCCTGTCGACAAGCGGCATCACCGGGGTATTCCCCTGCGCGTCGACCGGCGAGTATCCGCACCTGTCCCCCAAGGAACAGCGGGCCGTGTACGAGGCGACAAAGGAGGGCATCGGCGGCAAAAAGACGCTCATCGCCAGCGCCTGCGCCCCCAACCTGCGCACGGCCATCGAAAGCGCCGCCATGGCGCGCGAGCTGGGCTACGACGCCTGTGTAGCCTGCCCGCCCTACTATTATCCCCTGTCACAGGATGAGATTATTGCCTTTTACCAGGCGCTGGCGCGGGCATCCGCCCTGCCGGTCATCCTGTACCATGTGCCGTTTTTCACCAGCGGCATTGCGCCCGAAACCGTTCGCAGGCTTGCGCAGATGGACAACATCGTTGGCATCAAGGACTCCTCCGCCAACATGAAGCGAATCGCCCACCTGTGCAGCCTGCACGAGGAGCGCCCCGATTTTCTGATTTATACCGGCACGGACGATTGCCTCTACCCCGCGCTGGCTGCCGGCGTGGACGGCAGCATGACGGCTTTTGCTGCGGGCGCGCCCACGCTGGTAACGGATGTGTACCGTGCCTTCGCAGCCGATCGCCCCGCCGAAGCCGCGGCCTGCCAGCAGCGCATGATGCCCCTGCTCGCGGAGGCGGACGCGTTGCCTTTCCCCCTTGGGTACAAGCTGGTAGCGCAGGCGTACCACCACATTCCGATGACGCGGCGCTACCATCAGCTGCTTGGGGAGGACGCGGTCGCCGAAGCGAGCCGCCACATTGAGGCCCTGCTGGACAAACAGGGATAACCAGGCGTCGTCGCCAAAAGCGGGGAACCGGCGGCTCCAGACGAGCTTGCGGTTCCCGTTTTCTGTATATGGATAACATCAGATTGGGGAAGCCCCGCAACCCTTATGAACCGCAGAGCCGGAACGGCCAGGAACCCAATCACCCTAGTGTATGTGTACGGTCGCAGGCTCCTTGATTCGCATCCCGAGAAAGGCCTGCTCATCTCTCCGTGGACGGCACCGACAGATACTGGAGTTTAGCCTCAGAACGAGGCAACTGTGGCGTCTGCCGGCCCTGTAGGTCTTTTCAGATAATCTGCCGCCTTTACGATCGGCGGGCCGTAATATTTTCAAGGGTACGTACTGCAGCATGAGCTTATACGGGCTAATGTCGGCCACCTGCTTCGCGAGGTTGCAGTTCTCTTCCCCGATTTCCATGATTTATCAAGAAGTACTCCTCAGTGATCTGATTGACTGACCGTTTGAGTCACGTCAAGGATGTTGCGCACATTTGTAGGAGCCCGGGCGTCAGTCAGTTGCCGTCAGATGATATTTTCAGATTCCCCGAGCCAAAGCACCGTGCAGGTCGCCAAGCAGCCACCGCCGCTTGCGGCGGCTTGACCTCGAGAGCGACGGTTTGGGGCATTATACTCCAATGGCGATGGGATGGATCGTGATCGGATGATATTCCCGAGTCCCCGTCCCCGCCCACAGGCCGGCGCCCCGAGCCGACGCTGTCAAGGTTGGCGGCAAATAAAGGCATCAGTTGGTGCGCTCCTTCTCAAGCTCGTAGCGATGCCGCATGTTCAGGTATACCTTCTCGCCCCACGCACGCCTAAGCCTTGCATACCAGCATCAACGCGCTATTGCCATCCGGGAAGCAGCCGGCCGCATGGGTACGCCGTCTGATCTCACGGTTGATTCGCTCGGTCCCGTTGTTTGAGCAGATACGCAGCCAATGTTGCAACGGGTAGTTCATATAAAGTCAGCGTTTCGGCGATGCTCTCATCCAGCGTTTTTGCAGCGATGCCGAGCTTGGTTTTTCGCGGATACTTCGTTACCTCCTACGCTTTGCGTAAGCAGGTGGTTTGCTTTTCCTATGCAAAGATCACATTGAGCATGGTGCCGGCTTCATTGGCTCGGGCACGAGGTGCCTGGCTGAGGATGTTCCGCATGAAATGTACCATGCAGCGCTGGTATTGGGCTTGCGGAAAAGCTTCGGCAATCGCCGCAACCAGACCGTTGCATTTGTCGCCCGTGATCATCCGCACACCCCGGAGGCCACGTTTTGCCAGATGCCTGAGGAAATGAAGCCAACTTTCCGTATCCTTCCGACCGCCCTCACAGGCTCCGATCACCTCCCGATTCTCATCCTCGTTCACGCTCAGCGCAACCAGGATCGCGATGTTCACAATGGTCCCGCCCCAGTTCTTCTTGAGGTAGATGCCATCCAGAAACACGTAGGGATACGCCGGTTTTAGAGCGCTTCGGTCACATCTTCCACCCGGCGAACCGATACCCCGGCCAGATACATCTCGATCAGCGCTTCTTCGACCGACTCCTCGCGGCGTTTGTAGCGTTCCACAATGGCCGTCTCAAAAGGGAGCACGCGCAGCTTCGGCACTTTCAGACTCACTTCTCCGCTCGTGATCAGCAGCTTTCAGGTATAATGCTCTGCGCGGGTATCCAGGCGTTCTTCATTTCGTTCATACCGATGGGCGTTGGTAATCCGGTCCGCTTCCTCGTCCAACAGTTTGTTGAGCGTTTCTTCCACCGTTCCGCGCACCAAATCCTTGAGCTGTCCCTTTATCCCCGCTTGATTGAACTGTATAATCTCTCCCATGGGAACCCTCATCGTGTTGTGATGTTGCCGCTAACAACAGCTTACACGCTCTGGGCTCCCATTTTCAATTGTGTGCAAATTACCTTACCTTATCTCGTTGAGTAGCCATCTTCCGGCACCGTCATAGATAATAAACGGCAGTTTTCAACGCTGATGAAAGCGCTTGTTGACCCATTCAAAACAAGGTGGCGTCGAAGAGAGCGATTGCTTTTCTTGCATGCGTTCTCCCGCAATGCCGTAGAAAACTTTACAGCCGCATGCCGTTGCGCAGCATCAAGGGGATGGTGTCCAGCGGTGCGGCGCATACAACGGTTTGCCCGCCGTCGTATTCCTTGCCGCTGTAGGCGTCCAGCCAACGCGAGCCCATCGGCAGATACACCGGTCTCTCCCTTGCGCCCAGTTCGAGCACGGGGGCGACGAGGATGTCGTCACCGAACATGTAAGCATTCTCGCAGGCGACCGCCACAGGATCGGTTGAAAAGTCGTACATCAGCGGCCGCATGACCGGTGCGCCTGTCTCGGCCGCCTTCCGCAGGGTTTGACGGATATATGGACGCAGCTTTTCCCTAAGGAACAGATATTTGCGCAGGATGCCATACGCTTCTTCTCCGTAGCTCCAAACCTCGTTGGGCCCGCCGGTGGGCGCCTTGGTGGGATTGGAGGAGGGCTCGCCGTGCAGCCGGTTTCCGTGCAGGCGCATCACGGGACAGAACGTGCCGAACTGGAACCAGCGAATCAGCAGTTCGCGATACTCCGGTGACGCCTGATCGCCGCCCTCGAAGCCGCCGATATCGGTCGTCCACCACGGTATGCCCGCCATGGCCATGGAAAGGCCGATTGCCAGTTGCTCCCGCAGGGCGCGGAAAGTGGTATCGATATCGCCGGACCACACCAGCGCCCCATAGCGTTGGCTGCCCGCCCAGGCGCAGCGAAGCAGATTCATGGGTACTTCCATGCCACTTTCCCGCATGCCGTCGAAAAACGTGCGCGCGTAGAGCAGCGGATAGAGGTTCCCCACCTGTAGCACAGAGCCCATTTGGTAGCGGTAATGGTCGAAATCGTACACTTTGCATTCCGGTTCCGCCTCGTCCAGCCAGAACAGGCGCACCCCTTTGTCGAAATAACTCTTCTTGTTGACAGTCCACACAAAACGGCGCGCTTCGGCGTTGGTAGCGTCAAACGGAATCGTGTTGCCGCAATAATCCATGGAATAGCGGACACCGCGCTCCGTGCGGGCAAGATATCCCTTTTCGAGCATTTGCGGGTAGTTTTCGCTCCGCGTATCCACATAGGGCCATACGGACACCATCAGTTCCGCGCCCGCTTCGTTTATCTCGCGCACCATGGCCTCGGGGTCGGGAAACTCCTGCTCGTCAAAACGCCAGTCGCCCTGCATAGGCCAATGGAAGAAATCCACTACGATCACAGAAAGCGGCAGGCCGCGGCGTTTATACTCGCGCAGCACCCC
Source organism: uncultured Oscillospiraceae bacterium (assembly GCA_964640955.1). Classification (GTDB taxonomy): domain Bacteria; phylum Bacillota; class Clostridia; order Christensenellales; family Aristaeellaceae; genus CAXXOK01. Next base: position 33,121 of record CAZXJI010000028.1, read on the forward strand.
CAGCAGTTCCTTCTGCGTACGGTAGCGAAGCTTGCATTGCCAAAACCCCATGCCGTATTCCGGCATCATCGGCGCATGACCCGTGGCATCCGCGTAGGCGGATAGAATCTCAGCGGGCGTATCCCCGGTCGTGATCCAGCAATCCATCGCCTTGGTGGATCGGGCCTGCCATTCCGTCATATTGGCGGCGAAGCTGACGCGGCCTATGGCGGGGTTATTCCATAAAAAGCCATACCCCTGTGTGGAGACCATGAAGGGCACGCTGGCCTGCGAGTTGCGCTGCGCCAGTTCCAAAACGCACCCTTTTTTGTTCAGGCAGCCGTCCTGATACTGGCCCATGCCGAAGATTTTCTCGCCCGCGTTCGGCTCAAAACGCAGGTTCAGCTGATAGTCTCCGCCGATGATGGGCACAAAGTCACGCGCCATGATTTCCAATGCGCTCACAACCGGGAAAGCCTTGCTTTCCCGCGTCCGCCACTGTTCTTCCAGCAGGGCCTTCCCTTCGGTGTTGAAGAAGGCAACGCCGCCGTATGCGTTGATTACGGCGCGCAGCTTGCCGTTCGTTACCGTTGCCGTATCGCCGGTAATCTCTATTTCAGCGGTTTCGCCCCTGGGGGGCAGCAACGCCCAATCCTCCTCGGGCATCGCCGCCAAGCGGGTAGCACGCACGCGTAGCGCGTTTTGGCCCCAAGCTTCAATCCAGAGCTGTTCGCCGTCATAACACCGCATCAATCGGTTACTGACTTGCTTCCAAACAGGCATTGTTTTGCTCCTTCCGATTATCAGCCGCAATCCTCTTTGTCATACATCGCGATGATGTAAGGGTGAGACGGATCATACCGCGTTAACATTCTAGGGTTTTCCACACGCCCGCATGCGCGTATGTCCGTGCCTTTTACGCCGAGGCGCGCATCGCCCAGCGTTTCGCGGTAATGCTGCGCAAGCGTTTCCAAACGTTTCACCTCGTCGGGCAGTTGGTCGTACAGATTCGTTGTCTCGCCGATATCCGAAAGCAGGTCGTACAACGCGTGCATCGGCTGTCCGTTGTGTGCTACGTGCAGTTTGTAGCGTCTGTCGCGCACGGCGTTAAGATCGTCCATAAAGTAATAGGCAAATTCATTGCGCGGAGAACGGCTTTCCGCGCCCCGCAGGAAGGCGGACGCATCCAGCCCATCCAACGGGTTGGTTCCCACCGGGGCGCTTCCTGCCAGCGCCGCGAAGGTGGGCAAAAAGTCCATGGAGGTGAAGAGCTCCTGGCTTACCTGCCCGGCGCGGATCACGCCCGGCCAGTTAAAAATGCAGGGCACCCGCAGCCCTCCTTCCCAGGTGCTGCCCTTGGCCCCCCGTAGCGGCAGGTTGCTGCAGCCCTCTGCGGGGTCGCCCCGGGAGCCGTTGTCGGAGGTGAAGATCAATAGGGTGTTTTCGCGAATGCCCAGCATCTCCAGCTCATGTACGAGTACGCTGGTGGACCAATCCACGCAGGCGACAGAAGCACCGTACACACCGTTTTGAGATCGTTTCAGGAAGGTGTTTTGCGCGTACAGCGGCCGATGCACATACATATGCGCCAAATACAGGAAAAATGGCCCGTTGGCATGCCGTCGGATATAGGATACCGCACGCTCGGTATAGCGCTCCGTCAAGCCCGCCAAATCCGGCTGCTCTTCCATCACGCTTTCGTCTTCCATCAGTGGCAGCGGCGGAAAGCCAGCACGCAGCTTAAAATCGCTGGTGTCGTTGCCTTCCTGGCGGCCCATGTCGTTAGAATAGGGGAGGCCGTAATAACTGTCGAACCCGTGTCGTGTGGGCAGAAATTCCGGCTGATCGCCGCAATGCCATTTGCCGATCATTCCCGTGGCATAGCCGGCCTGCTTCAGCACATCGGCGAGGGTCCGTTCCCGCGCGGACAGCCCCAACCCCTGCCCCGGAAAAAGCACCCATTGACCATCAAAGGAGCCGAAACCGATGCGCGGCGGATAGCACCCCGTTAGCATACCGCCCCGCGAGGGCGAGCATACGGGCGACGCCATATAAAAATCCGTCATGCGCAAACCCGTGTTTGCCAAATGATTCAGGCAAGGCGTTCGGTTGACGCGGGAACCGTAGCAGCCCAAATCGCCATACCCCAGATCGTCGCAATTGATAAGCAGAATGTTTGGCCGAGTCGACATAAAATCCCCTCCCTATTTATTCCCCGAGAGTACGATGCTCTTTACAAAGTATTTCTGTCCGGCAAGAAAGCAGATGATTAGCGGCGTAGAAACGATCAGAGTGGCCGCCATTAAAAGATTCCAATCGATCATCGCCTGCCCCTTGTAAACCGCGAGGGCCAGTTGAACCGTCCAATTTCGCTTGCTTTGCAGCATGACTAGCGGCCAGACATAGTCGTTCCAGGCGCCGGTAAGCTTCAGCGTGCCCAATGTGGCGAGGATCGGCTTGGCCAGCGGCAGGTAAATGAGGAAATAGGCGCGCCATTTACTGCAGCCGTCCACTTCCGCCGCATCGTCCAGCGACTGGGGAAAACTGGTGAAATACTGTCGGCATAGAAATACCCCGTAGGAGCCCGCCAGCGCAGGCAGGCATACGCCGATCAGGGTGTTGTAAAAACCGGTGCCGCCGGCGCCCAGCCAGTTGTTGCCGCCCACGAACGGGAAGTTTTTCAGCATCATGAACAGCGGCAGCATCGTAACCTGAGACGGCAGCATCATTGCGATCATCGCAATCAAAAAAAGCGTTTTTTTGCCTCTAAAGTCGATGCGGGCGAAAGCGTAGCCTGCCAGAGAATTAATAAACAGGCTGACGCCGACGTTAACGGCCACCACGAAGATCGTGTTAAGAAAATACCGCCCCCAGTCCCCGACGGACAAGACATCGGCAAATGGCTGTAGCGTTGGATTCACGGGCAGTAAGCTGATCTGATCGGTATAAATTTCATTCAGCGGTTTGATGGCGGTCATCATCATAATTATGACCGGCATTACGCATACCAGCACCAGTATGGCCATCAGCACCGTATTGAGCGTCTTCATATATTGTTTCTTTTTAATTAGCATGCTGTTCCTGCTCCTTTCATCACACCATGTCGACCTTGCTTTCCTCAAAGCCGTGTTTCATATTTATCAGGGTAATGATTAAGACAATGAAAAAGAGCAGCATCGCTTCGGCAGAAGCGTAACCCATATTCAACTGGTCGAATCCGCGACGGTAGATCTGGTGCACGATCGTCGTGGTGGCGTTGGAAGGCCCGCCGCCGGTCATAATGAGTACTTGCTCGAAGACGTTGAACGAGGAAATCGTCGTTGTAACGAATACGAAAAAGGTGGTGGGTTTGATCAGCGGTACGGTGATCTTGAAAAAGTCTACCCACGCCGACGCGCCGTCCAACTTGCTGGCCTCGTAATACTCCTGCGGAATGGCCTGCATGCCCGCCAGGAAGAGGAGCATGTTATACCCGAGGTTTTTCCATAAAGAGATCACGGCCAGCGTAGGCAAGGCCAGGGTTTTATCGTGAAGGCAGTCTATTTTGGCTAACCCCAGCCAGGAAAGCGCGCGGTTGAGGAACCCGTTGGTAGGATCCAGGATCCACATCCAGATCATCGACACGCAGACCATCGACATCACATACGGCATATAGAAACCCGTTCGCATCAGCTTCACACCGTAAACGCGGCCGTTGACCATCTGGGCTACCAGCATGCCCAGGGCGATCGACGGCAGGATGGTGTACAGGCAATAGACAAATGTGTTTTTTAGCGCAATTTGCAGCGCCGAATCCGTGAGCATTTTGCGGTAATTGCTCAGTCCCACCCAATCCATTTTTTGATATAGATCGTAATTTGTGAAACTGAAGCCGATGCAAATAAAGATCGGGATGACGGTGAATAAGATGAAAATAGTATAAAAGGGCGCGATCATCAGATATCCCGTAATGTTTTTCTTCATATTTGATCTCCCTTGGAATAAATGTGCGGAGGCGTCCGGAAAACGCCTCCGCGAAGCAACACCAGTCGAAAAAACTTCTACTGTATCTCGGAAAGCAGATCCTCCTGCGCCTGCTCCAGCGCGTCATGCGGCGATTTTTCATCGCACATGACCTGTTCGAAAGCCTGCTGCAGATACGTAATGTACAGCGAAGCCCAGGTAACTTTCGGATTTCCAACCGTGTAGGTCATCGCGTCGAAAATAACGCTGTTAACATCGGGATCGTCTGCGATGTATTGATCCTTGAGCGAGTAGAGCACCGGCGGCGTGGCCGCGATTTCATACTGCGACCAGATCTGCTCCTTGGACAGCAGGAACGTAATCAGTTGCCACGCCTCTTCCTTATGCTCGGAGTTGCTGCTCATAAACAACAGTTGCGCACCGCCGAAGGAAGCCTTGATATCCCCGTAGAACGGCTGCAGCGCGATGCCGATTTTGTCCCGAAGTTCCGGATCGGCGGTAATCACGTTGCGGTAGAGCACCGAATCGCCCTGATAAGCGATTGCCGCTTTGCCGTAGAGGAAGGGATTGGTGTCCACCTGCATGGTGTAGGGCAGCAACAGGTTTTCCTCTTTGAAGGTATGCAGGTAGTTGAGCGCGTACTCATATTCCGGCGTGTTGAAGGTCGGCACGTTGTTTTCGATATCCACCACTTCGCCGCCCAACTGCATCACGATGGGAAGCACATGGTGGTGCGCCTGACCGCTGGTGGGAATGCTTACGCCTGCACGCAGGATATTCCCCTGTTCGTCATATATGGTCAGTTTACGGGCGTAATCCAGCAGTTCCTCGTGGTTGGTAGGCGGCGTATCCGGATCAAGCCCCGCCTCTTCGAAGTAATCTTTCCGCCACAGCATAACGGAATGGCCCACGAAAACGCCAATGCCATAGTTACGGCCTTTGTATTCTCCGCCTTCCAGCGCGCTGGGAATAATGTCGTCCTTCCCTTCCCAGGCGTTCAGGCGATCCGTGAGGTCCTCGTACTGGCCCATCGAAGCGCGCTGCGCCACGGAACTGATTGCATAGCGGATAACATCAGGCGCTTCATCAACGGCATAGGCCATGTTGAGCTTGGTATCAATGTCGGCCCAACCTACGTCCTCGTAGATGACTTCAATGCCCGTAAGCGCCGTAAACTCGGCCAGCGCCTTTTCATAATACTCGCGCTGTTCTTCCTCGGTTCCGGCTTTCACAAAGCGAAGGGTCACCTTTTCCTTGTCCTCGGCGAGGCCGACGGGGGTCAGTATGCCGACGATCATCAACACCACCAACAGCCATGCGACCGGTTTGGAAAAAACCTTTTTCATCGTAACGCTTCCTTTCCATTTGTGTACTTTGTTGGTTTGATTGTATTAAAAGCAAACCGAAGAATGAATATTCAATTTTCCGGTAAAACTATGATCTTTTTAGTATTTTGCGAGAGAGACG
>CAZXJI010000029.1:0-33312 GCA_964640955.1 uncultured Oscillospiraceae bacterium
CCCTTGCTTCCTAGCATCTCGGACTTTTTGAACAGGCTGGCAGTGTGCCTGCAAAGCGAGATTTTTCGACACCCTGGGGCCCCCGAAACATCCGTTTCGGGGGCCCGGCCGTACCTGCCGCCTATACGTCCAATTCGGAGACGGTCTTTTTGTATTCCCGCTCCGGCTCGTCCGCGCCGTGCAGGGGCGTCCACACCTGCGCGAAAAACGGGTCGACCTTCGCGCGGGCCGCGTAGTTCCAGCTTTCCCGCTCGCACTGCGGGCACCAGTGCCCGCCCTCCAGCACCAACCGGGGGCTGGCCGTAAACGTGTGCCCGAAGGCGCAGCGGAAGGTGAGCTTGCTTTGCCAGTCGCCCGTCGCCATTGCGTCCGACAGGCACTCGCCGCCGCGGAACACGGCCGCGCCCCGCACGTCCGCAAGCGTCAGCTCGCTTTCGGGCTTGGTTTCGTCGTAGCCGTGGTTGATGGGCACGACCGTACCCCAGTCCGTGAAAGGCTCAAAGTCGTTGATGCCGGCGGGAAGCGACTCCCAGTTGCGGCGGCTGCCCCAGAAGGCGTCGATCTGCGCCTCCATGTTCCGTTCGATGAAGCGCACCGTGCCGTGCTCCCCGCACGCGTAACGGCGGAACGTTCGCCGGATCAGCGCGCCCATCAGCCGCTGTCCGCCGGGCAGGCGGCAGATCAGCTTGGCGGCCGCGGCGGTCGCGCCGAGGTTTTTGAGGTAGGCGTCGTAGAAGTACCGCATCGAATCGTGCCGGAAATGCAGGTAGTTCTCCAGCCTGTCCGAATCCAGGTAGTATTGGCCGTGAAAGTTGCGCGTGGCGAACCACCGGGGGTCGACGACGTGTTTGAGGTCGGTAAAGCCGATGGCGCCGTACATCTCCTTGAACATCTCCCAGGCGGACACCCGGCAGCTTTCCCCGCCGCCGACGTTGTAGATATGCCCCCAGAAGGCTTCCGGCAGCTTGCCGGCGCGGTCGAGGCGGGCGAGGTTGGAAAGCATCACGCCCGAGTCCCGGTCGGAAACGTACTCCAGCACGTTGTTCAGGCCGTTGTGAAAGATGATGGCGTCCTTCACCCGGCTCATGGCGGGGCCCATGATGCCCGTTTGCCGAAGGCTGACCCACCGGCGCAGGCCGGACTCGACGAGCAGCCGCTCGGCCGCCACCTTGGAGACGGCGTAATAGTCGTACACGCTGGGCTTGATCGGGTCGCCGACGCGGCCCCAGTGGATGGGCGGCATGCGGTCGCCGGTCTCGGCCACGGTGCCGACGGAGACGAGCTTCACCGCGTCCATGCGCCCCTGGGCGCGGATCGCGTCGATCAGGTTGCGCATGCCCCCGTAATTGACCTTCATGGCAAGCGTCGGGTGGTAGTCGGCCGCGGGGGACACCAGCGCCGCCACGTGGAGAACCAGGTCGGCCTCCCTCACGCAGGCTTCCACGTCCGCGTAATTCGTCAGGTCGCCCCAGCGCACGGTCACGCCTTTTCGGCCCTCGACCGCTTGCAGCTTCTCCCGGTCCTGCGGGGTATCCTGCGAAAGGATCAGAATGTCGCACCCGTCGGTGTCCCCAAGTAATTCGCGGAGCACCGCCGAGCCCATGCCTCCGCTCGCTCCGGTCAGCAAAATCCGTTGTCTGTCCATATTACTCGCCTTTCATGTCCAGCGACGGCGTCTGCCGATCCAGTATCGCCACGCTGAGCCGGATGGAATCGCCGATCGCCGCGTCGATGTCGTCCGGCGTCACGCCCAGCGGATCGCAGCCGAGCGACTGGTCGATGAACAGCTCGGCGCACTGAAGCTGGGTGAACCTGACCGGGTCCAGTCCGCCTTCGATGCCTCGCGCCTTTTGCTCTTTCATCATTTTTCTGGCGTTCATCGCAAACATCCAGTCCGGGATCGTAATCACCCTGCGGCCCGGCATGCCCAGGTACTTGTGCACGATTTTCAAAAACGCCTTCCACGGCAGGTTATCGTATCCGATGGGGTAGGCGCGCCCGCCGCGGTTGCGCTCCAGCGCGCCGGCCACGGCCTGGGCCACCTGCCGCACGGTCACCATGGCCGTGCCGCCCCGCGGGTAGAGGGTGACGCCCTTCATGGCGCGGATATTCTCCACCAGAAACACCCACACGGGCTTGCGGCCCGGCTGTGTGCCGAAGATGTAGGGAAGCTCCAGCACCGCCACGTCGAAGTGCTCGTCCGCGAAGGACAGGGCGACCCGCTCCTGATCCCGGCGGCTGCGAATGTAAGGGTGCCACTTCGCCAGTTCCATTTCCGGCCGGGTTCTTTCAAAATAGGCAAAATAGGAGCCCAACACGGCCGCGTGCTTTACCCCGGCCTCCTTCGCCAGGGGCAGAAGCCTCCGGAGGGGGTCCACGTTGTATTTCCGGAACAGGTCGTAGATGGGCGCGGGACCTTCCACGCGCTCGTCCACCCCGGCCGCGAAGACGAAGCCGTCGCAGCCCGAAAGGTGCGCCTTCATTTCCTCGTCCGTCATGGTCAGGTAGTTGCCCAATTCGATCTGCATTTTTTCGGGCAGCTTCGCCCCCTCCGGCAGCGGCGGGAGAGCGACGGAGGTCACCGTGTGCCCGCGCGCGATCAGCTCCCGCGCCGCCTCGCTGCCCAAAAGCCCCGTGCCGCCGATGATAAACACTTTCATGGCCGTACCATCCTTTCCGTTCCAAACGGCTCTTGCGCCGGTTGACGAACGCCCCCGGCAGTACTATAATACTGACGCGGTGTTGGATTAACAACCACCAGTTGTTTTGCGGATGACGTGAGCCGGACATTCGGACCGTATCTGTCGGAATCGCGATAAAAAGGAACAAGGTGACGGGCGAACCGCCGCCGGGGAAGGACGATCGGCATGGCCAGAAAGGAAAACCAGCGGGTCCGGCTGACCCGACAGCTGCTCAAGGACAGCCTGATCGGGCTGATGGACCGAAAGCCCATCGGCAAGATTACCGTGAAGGAAATCTGCGAAAATGCGGAAATCAACCGCTCGACTTTTTACCTGTATTACGCCGACCCCTACGCGCTGCTGGCGGACGTCGAGGCGGAGCTGATCGAGGCGGCGCGGGAAAAGCTGAGGAGGATCGGCGCGAACACCGACGGCGTGCAGTACCTGACGGCCCTGCTTTCCTACATCGAGGGGAACGCCGACATCTTCCGCACGCTTCTGTGCCGGCAGGGCAACCAGGCCTTTCAGGAGGCGTTCATCCAAACCTCCGTGAGCCACCTCAAGGGGCAGCTGACGCTGCGCTGCTCCGAGGCCGTCGTAGGCTACGTGTACCATTACCTGATCATGGGGGTGCTCAGCATGATCAAACGATGGCTGGAAGCCGGGCTGGATATGCCCTGCGGGGAACTGGCGGACTTGATTTTTCGCCTTTCCGACGGCGCGGCCGCCCGTTTCGCGTAAAGCGGCGGGAGGATTTCGCCGTTCGCGGGGCGAAATAACGGTACAGGAATCATGGCGGGAGGACGGATATGAGCGAGTTTTTAGCGCCGCTTGACTACCGGCGCGCCAAGGATACGCTGCTGGCGTTGGATTTTTACACCGCCTATACGCCCGAAGGGGCCGCGCGGGTCGCGGCGCTGCTTGAGGAGCGCTACCCGCTGGTGTTCGCGCGCACCGAGCAAAGGACGTTCGCAAACGGGGCGATCGTCCTGGAAATGACGGGCGCCAGCACCGCCGATCCGCTGATTTTCGTGTCGCATCTGGATTCGCTCCACGGTCGGGAACCGCTTGTGACCACCGAACACCCCATGACCGTTTCCCTGCAGCGGGCGCACGTGGTGGCGCTTCTGGAAGCGCTGGATGCGCTTTTGCAAAGCGGCTATCAGCCGGGGGGGCAACTGTTCCTGGCGCTGTCGATGGACGGGCTGAGCGCGGGCGCGGGGGCGCGGGATATCGCCGCATACCTGGCCAAGCGGAAGATTACCCCCTGCTTCGTGCTGGATCACGGCGGGTACGTGACCCGCGCGGCTTTCCGCCGCTACCTGCCCAAGGGCGCGCCGCTGGCGTTGATCGGCATAACGGAAAAAGGACGGTTGGAGGGGCGCGTGGCCGCGCCTCCCGTGCCGCTTTGGGACGACCGGGGGGCCGCGCGGCCCCTGAACGTGCTGCTCAAAAGCGGTTCACGGCTGGGCAGCCGGCCGCGCCGGGCCTCGCTTTGCCGCGCGAGCGCCGATATGCTGGCCGGGATCGCCCGCCACGCGCCGTTCGGGATGCGGCTGGCGCTGATCGACCCGTCGCTGACCTTTCCGCTGATGCACCTGCTGTGGCGCAAGCGCGCGGTACTCTCGCAGTTCTTCGTCAGCGAGCTGACGGTGACCGGCGTGAGCACGAAGGGCGAGCCGTCCCGCAGCCCCACGGAGGCGGAGCTTACGTTTTCGCTCAACACCGTGCCGGGCAAAAAGCTCGCCTGGTGGGAAAGCCGCCTGCGCCGCCGGGCCTGCTACGCGGGCGCGACCATGGAGATCACCGTCGCCCACGAGTCCAGTCCGCAGAGCAAAACCAGCGGCGCGGCCTGGGACGCGCTGGAAACGGCGGTGGAGATTCTCTTCGAGCGCGCGGTGATCGTGCCGTGCCTGTCGCCCTACGTGACGGACGGACGCTTTTACAGCGGGCTCAAGGGCAGGGTGTACCGCTTCTCGCCCTTTATGCTCAACGGCCGGGAAGCCCTGCGCGGGGAGTGCACCGTGGACGACGACGCGCTGCAGACGGCGGTGCAGTTTTTCAGGCAGATGCTGTCGGTGTAAACGCAAACCGGAACGCACGCTGACGTTGGGGGGATGTGCCCTTGGCCGGGATCGCGTATTTCCTGTTTTTCATCGCGGGCGGGCTGACCGTCGCGCGCTACTGGCTGCCGGGGCTCCGGCCGCTTACGCGCTGGTACGTCGGTGCGTCCGTCGGCCTTTTGTTCCTGCTCTGGCTGCCGGTGCTGTGGGCGTACGCGGTCGCCTTTACGATGACGGCGCACCTGCTGGCGGCGCTCACGCTGTTCCTTACGATGCTGGTCGCCTACCTCACCCGCGACAGGCGGGCGCGCGTGCGCTTCGGGGACGAGGACAGGCGGATGCTGCGCGCGGTGATCGCGGTGGCCGTGCCGCTGACGATTCTGGCGGGAGTGCTGGAATACACGCATTCCATCCGCGTCGCGGCGGACGGCACCTACCACGTGGGGCAGAGCACCTACGGCGACCTGTCGCTGCATTTGGCCATCGCCACCTCGGCCATCAACGCATCCTTCCCGTTACAGAACAGCCTCATGGTTGGCGCGACCATGGCCTACCCCTATCTGTCGGATACCTTCGCCTCCACCTTCTGCCTGCTGGGCATGGGCCTTCCCGCCGCCATGACCCTCACGGGCACGCTGATGTGCGCGTCGGTCTTTACAGGGTACGCGCTGCTTTGCGCGCAGCTCGCGCGGCGGCGCGGCGCGGTGTGGCTGGCGGTGTGCCTCCTGTTTTTAAACGGCGGGCTGGGCTTCTTCTACACGCTGAGCGGCACGGTGGAAAACGGGACGGTCACCACCGTGTGGGACAACCTGCGAACCGTGATGACCGGCTATTACAAAACGCCCACCAACCAGCCCGACCCCAATAACCTGCGCTGGGTGAACATCCTGTGCGACATGCTCGTGCCGCAACGGGGCATCCTGGGCGGGTGGACGATGCTGATGCCCGCGCTGCTCATCCTCCTGCCGCCGCTCGCGCGCCGCAGGCGGCCCGCGCCGCGCGCCATGGCCCTGGCGGGGATCATCGCCGGGGGCATGCCGCTGTTGCACACGCACAGCTTTCTGGCGTTGGCCCTCGCCAGCCTGGGCTTTTGCGCCTACGCGGTGGTTACGGCGCCGCGCGGGCGGCGGGGGGAGGCGTTCCGGCCCTTCCTGCTCTACGGCGGCGTGGCCGCGGCGCTGTCGCTGCCGCAGCTGATCAACTTCACCTTCGTGCAGGCGGCCGAGAGCGACCATTTTCTGCGCTTCCAGTTCAACTGGTGCAACAACCGCGGCGGCAACGGTTTGGTCGACCCGTATTTCTGGTTCTACATCAAAAACGTCGGCTTTCCTTACCTGCTGATCCTCCTCGCGCTCTTCCAGCGCCGCAGGGGCGACCTGCGCGACGAGGCGGAGCGCGCCGCCGTGCTGACCGACGGACTGTACGCGAAGGCGCCCGCGCCCGAAGCGGTCGAAGAGGCGGAGCCGGCCGCGCCGGAAGCCCGGCCTGAACCGGCCGAAGCCGAACCGCCCGCGCCCGCGCCGGCGGCGCCGGCCGAACCGGACGAGGAAGAGAGCGAGCCGCCCCTTCGCCAGAGCCTGTACGCCCACGAGATGCCCGCCTATGGCGAAAGCAGCCTGCTGGCGGACGCCGACGAGGCGGCCAAAATCACCGCAACGCGCCCCTACATACGGCCCCTGCCGCCGGATAAGCTGCGCGCCGCGGCCTTTTCGCCCGAGGACGACGACCGTGTGGGCGTCATGCGCGCCGTGACCGGCCTGGACGGCCCCGAGCCCAGCCGCCGCCCCCTGCTGGAGGAGATTCTGCAGCCCTCCTACCGGCGCGACGAGGCGGCCGAGGCAGCCGAGCGCGCCGGGCGCTTCACCCCCGGCGAGGCGGAAACCTGCTTTGCCGACCATCCGCCCGCGCGGGACTGGGTGCGCCAGAATCGGCTGATCGCCGCGGGCGCGTTTCTGATTCTGCTGATCGCGGAACTCATCATTTTCCAGCCCAACGAGTACGACAACAACAAGCTGATCTACGTCTGGTTCCTGCTGTGCCTGCCCATGGCGGCGGATTACGCGCTGGACATCTACGCGCGGCTGCGCGGGCTGGGCGGCCGAAAGGTGCTCGCGGCGCTGTTCCTGATCGCCTGCTTCCTGTCCGCCGGGCTTACCGTGGCCCGCGAGGCGGTGAGCGATTATCAGGCTTACGGCACGGCGGAGATTGCCGTGGGCGACTACGTGAAGGAGAATACGCCCGAACACAGCGTGTTTTTAACCGGGACCGAGCACCTGAACCCCGTTGCCTCCCTGGCGGGCCGCACCATCGTGTGCGGGAGCGACCTGTACCTGTACTATCACGGCTTCAACACCTCCGCGCGGCACAACGAGGTCAAGGCCTTTTACGAGGATCCCGCCGACAACCTCGACCTGCTCACCCGCTACGGCGTGCAGTACGTGTACGTGAGTCCCTCCGAGTATTACAGTTACGACGTGGACGAGGCGGCGCTGCGTTCCCTGTTTACCCTCGTGTACGAAGGCGGCGGCGGGAACTACCTCGTCTTCTCCGTCGCCCAGCCCGCGCCGGACGCGGGCTGAGGAGGAAACATGGACAGATTTCTGCGCTATTCGCTGGAAAAGGGGCGCAAAATACGCGTGATGCTGCTTTTGGACGGGCAGATGACGCAGAAAACGGCGACGGTGACGGCGCTTGGCCAAAGCGCCGCCACGCTGCGGTTCGGCGCGAAAAAAGAACCCGTCACGGTGCCGCTTCAGGATATTCTGAGCTGCGATTACGCGCGCGGCGATCACGGAGAGGAATAAGGGACGCATGCAAAAGCTTAAAAAACTCCTGACCAATCGGGAAGAAATGCTGGAATTGATCCGTTACGTCGTAGCAGGGGTGCTCACGACGCTGTTGAGCCTGGCGATCAAGTACGGAAGCTATATTCTCCTTTCGGAGGATCACACCATCGACGGCGCGGACACCACGCAGATCATGATCGGCACGCTCATCTCCTGGGTGATCGCCGTGATTTTCGCCTTCTGGATCAACCGCCGGATGGTGTTCCGCGTGAAGGGCGAAAGCCGCCGGGACGTGAGCCGGGAGTTTTTCCAGTTCGTGGGCGCGCGCCTGGTGAGCTGGGCGCTGATCGAGGAGGGAATCGCCGTGCTCATCAAGTGGATGGGGGTCAGCAACACGCTCAACGCCCTGATCGTGATGGTGCTGGTCACGGTTTTCAACTACGTGGTCAGCAAGTTCTGGATTTTCAAACCCAAGCCCGCCTCCGGGACCGCCGGCAGGAAGGATACGGAGCAGGAATGATCAAAACGCGCGCCAGGCGGTGGCTGCCCTGGATCTGGTTTTTCGTTTGCTTTGCGATGCTGATGGTGTTTATGCAGCAGCGCATGGATACGCTCCTGGATTCCGATATGGCCAGCGAGCTGGTGCTGGCCAAGCTGCTCTCGGGGGAGAACGCGATCGTCTCGTCGGGCTGGTATTACTCCACGGAGCTGCACGTATTCTATTCGCAGATGGTTTTCGCACCGCTTTTCGGGCTGTTCTCCGACTGGCACACCGTGCGCGTCGCGGGCAGCGCGATTCTTTTTGTGCTGCTGCTGGCCAGTTACGGCTACCTGTGCCGGCGGCTGAAGGCGGGCAAGTGGTTTCTGTGGAGCGCGCCGGTGCTGATCCTGCCGATATCGGCGCTGCACTTTCGCTTTGCGGTGTACGGAACGCACTACACGTTCTATCTGGCGACCGCCTTTTTCGTGCTGGGGATGCTCCTGCATTGGCGCGAGGCCCGCGGGCGCGTCGCACGCGCGGCGCTGCTCACGGGCGCGGGCGGGCTTTCCCTGCTCACGGGCCTGAACGGCCCGCGCTACCTGATGGTCTTTTACGCGCCGCTTTGCCTGGCGGCCCTCTGGGAAATGCTCGCCCACCGGAAAGAGGTGTTCGCCGGCGAGGGGGCGAAGCGCTGGAAGAACGAATGGGTCGCCTTCGCCGCCGTCGCCGTTTTCGCCGGCGTGTGCGCCGTGGCGGGGTACCTGATCAACCGGGAAATCCTCGCACAGCGGTACAGCTTTTACCAATACGACGATATCCTGTTCAGCCCGTTCGACGTTCAGGAGATATCGCTGCTGATCAACGGCTGGCTGGAGGCGTTCGGGTTTGTGCAGGCGGATAAGCTCGCATCCGTCCATTCGCTGCAGAACCTGATCGCCCTGTTCCTGATGGGGCTGACGGCCGTGAGCCTTCGGGATATCCTGCGCGACCGCGACCGTTATACCGCCGGGGAGCGGCTGTTCGGCCGGTTCGTGCTCTCGGCGCTGATCGTGTTCGCCGCCACGTACCTGCTGACCGACGCGCCCTATGCCGAAAGGTACAACATCCCCGTGACGGTGTTCGCCCTGCCCCTGGTCGTCGTCTACCTGAACCGCGCCCGGTGGAAGCCGAAGTGGAAACCGGTCTGCGTCGGGCTGATCGTCGGCGCGGTGGCGTTCAACTCGGTGCTGGTGTACCACCTGCTTTACCAGACGGACGATACGGCGGAGCTCAGGCAGATCGCGACGCAACTGGAGGAGGGGGATTACCGCGAGGGCTACGCCTCCTTCTGGAACGCCAACGTCCTGACCGAGCTCAGCGACGGGACGGTCGACGTGCGCTGCTGGGGGAATAACGACACCACGTCCGAGGAACTCAGCGACATGGCGGGCATCGAAACCGTCAACCCGTGGCTGCAACTGAAGGCGCACGAGACCACCGTGCCGCAGGGGAAGGTGTTTTTGCTGCTCAACCACAGGGAATACGAGGCTTTTTCGATCGTCGGCCGGCTGGAGGGGCAGACGGTTTTGTACGATTCTTTCGAATACCGGGTCTACGCGTTTGACAGTTACGATGCGCTTCGCGCCTGCGTGGACGGAGGCGAAAGCGCCCAGCCCTGAACGGTGCTCAAAACGGTCGTTTCGTTTTTTCCGCCGCGGTCTTTTCAGAACGGACGAATTGGAGTATACTGTAGTTGCCAGTTTTGTGCCTGGGACTTGCGTCAAAGGAGCGAAATCATGACAGATTTTACGAGTGGATGGAACGACGAGGAAATTCTGACCGCACCCTACGCCCCGCTCGGGCTCATCGCCATGCCGGGTTGCGAGGAGTTGGGTGCGAGCGTAAACCGTTGGCTGATGAAGTGGCGCGAACATCAGGAGGCCATGGAGGATACCCAAACCCCTCTGTTCGGCGTACTGGGCGCCAACCGTGAGAACTTCCTGGTCGACGTGCAGTGCCCCCGCTTTGGCACCGGCGAAGCCAAGGGGATGATCCGCAGTTCCGTGCGGGGCTACGATCTCTATATTCTCGCGGATATCGGCGCCTACAACATTACCTACCAGATGTACGGCAAGACCGTTCCCATGTCTCCGGACGACCATTACCAGGACGTCAAACGCATTATCGCCGCCGTGGGCGGCCGCGCCAAACGCATCAACATCATTATGCCCATGCTCTACGAGGGCCGGCAGCACCGCCGCAACGGACGTGAAAGTCTGGATTGCGCGCTGGCGCTGCAGGAACTGGTGAGCATGGGCGTTACCAACATTATCACCTTTGACGCGCACGACCCGCGCGTGCAGAACGCCGTGCCCCTGGCCGGGTTCGACAGCGTCAAGCCCACCTACCAGATTTTGAAGGCGCTTTTGCGCAACCAGCAGGACCTGCGCCTGGCCCGCGGCCATATGATGATCGTCAGCCCCGACGAAGGGGCCATCGACCGCAACATTTTCTATTCGTCGGTGCTGGGGCTGGATATGGGGCTTTTCTACAAGCGCCGGGACTACACCACCATCGTGGACGGCCGCAACCCCATCATCGCCCACGAGTACCTGGGCGACTCGGTGGAAGGCAAGGATGTGTTCGTCAGCGACGACATCCTTTCCTCGGGCGAGAGCATCCTCGACCTGGCGCGGGAGCTGAAACTGCGCAACGCCAACCGCATCTATGCCGCCGCGACCTTCGCCCTGTTCACCAACGGGCTGGACGCCTTCCACAAGGCGTACGAGGACGGCATCATCACCCGCATCATCGGCACCAACCTCACCTACCGCACGCCGGAACTGAAGGCCGCGCCCTGGTTCGTGGAGGCGGACATGAGCAAGTACGTCAGCTTCATCATCGCGTCCCTCAACCACGACCGCAGCCTGAGCAAGCTTTTGAATCCCTACGACCGTATCCGCAGGCTGGTGAGCTGCTATCAGGAGCAGCAGGCGGCGCAGGGAATACGGCTGGTGTAAGCAAACCATAAAAAACAGGCCGCCGCGCGTGACGCGCGGCGGCCCTTTGCGTGTATTTAGGGTTCGGGTTACTCCGGGAACAGCGTGGTGGACAGATAACGGTCGCCCGTATCGGGCAGCACGGTAACGACGGTCTTGCCCTCGTTTTCCGGGCGCAGGGCCACCTGCAGGGCCGCCCAGACCGCCGCGCCGGCGCTGATGCCGCAAAGCACCCCTTCCAGCCGGCCGATCTGCCGCGCCGTTTCGAACGCATCCTCGTCCTTCACGGCGATCACCTCGTCGTAGACGCGGGTGTTGAGCACCCCGGGCACGAAGTTCGCGCCGATGCCCTGTATCTTGTGCGGGCCGGCCGCGCCGCCGGAGAGGATGGGGGAGGAGGCGGGCTCCACCGCGACCACCCTGAGGGCCGGGTGCAACCCTTTGAGGTATTCGCCCGTGCCCGTCAGCGTCCCGCCGGTGCCGACGCCCGCCACGAACACGTCCACCCGGCCGTCGGTGTCCCGCTCGATCTCGGGGCCGGTCGTCCTGCGGTGCGTTTCGGGGTTGGCGGGGTTTACGAACTGCCCGGCGACGATGCTGCCCGGAATTTCCCCGGCGAGCTCGGCGGCCTTGTCCACCGCGCCCTGCATTCCTTTGGCGCCGTCGGTCAGCACCAGTTCCGCGCCGTAGGCCTTCATCATTTTGCGGCGCTCGACGGACATGGTTTCCGGCATGACGATCACGGCGCGGTAGCCGCGCGCGGCGGCGACGGACGCCAGACCGATGCCGGTGTTGCCGGAGGTCGGCTCGATAATCGTGCCGCCCGGCTTGAGCAGGCCTTTGGCCTCGGCGTCGTCCACCATGCCCTTGGCGATGCGGTCCTTCACCGAGCCGGTGGGGCTGAAAAACTCAAGCTTGGCCAATAGCCGCGCCTTGAGCCCGTAATGGCCTTCCAGACGCTTGAGCTCCATAAGTGGGGTATTGCCGATCAGCTGATCGGCGGAGGTAAAGACACGGGACATGCAAACGCTTCCTTTCGGGGTTGTACGGTGAAACGGGGCCGTATCGGTCAGTTGAGCTCCACCACGGCGGTCACGCCGGCCGTTACGCTCAGCGTTCCGCTCTGAATGGGCGTGGCCGAGGCGGAATCCAACGCCATGTAGGTAAAGTTTCTGGTGGAATAATCATACGTGTCCGTCTCCGTCAGCGACAGCACGTCGCCGGTAGCGCGGCCCAGCGCCTGCGCCATCAGGGAGGCCTTGCGAAGCGCGTCCTCCACGGCGGCCTTCAGGGCCTGATCGTAAGCGGCGGAGGACTGGGCACTTTCAAAATCGATGCCGTAGGTTTCGTTGGCACCCGCGGCCACGGCCGCGTCCAGCAGCGTCGGCAGGCTGTTCAGGTCGCGCACCGTGACCTGAACGGTGTTGGTTACGCTGTAGCCCTTTATGGTCGGGTCGTAGCTGTCGCTGGAATAGTCGTACACGGGGTTAACGCTGTAATTGTAGGTTTGCAGATCCTCCTCGGCCACGCCCTGCGCCTTCAGGGCGGCGAGCACCGCCTGCATGGCTTCGGCGTTGGCGCTCTGCGCGGCGGTCACCAGAATGTCCTGCGTGGTAACGCCCGCGGTAAAGGTGGCCGAGTCGGGTGCGACGGTTACGGTGGCGGAGCCTTCCGCGGTCACGGTCTGGGCGTCCGCCAGCGCGGGCGCGGCGGCGAGGCAGCAAACGAGGGTCAGGGCCAGAACTAAAAACATGCGTTTCTTCATGAGAAAACCACTCCTTGTCTCTCCATTGTTTGTGTGTCCTGAAAAACGGTTTGTGAATCCACGGTTTACCGGAAAGGCTACAGCGGGCGATCCTCCCCGCCGGGGGTCTTGACGTCCGACCTGCGCGCGCGGCGGCGGGCGCGGACGACGAGCCACACGACCAGCGCGATGACCGCGAGGGGAACCAGCACGGGCAGCGCCATGGCGAGGAAGACCAGCAGGTTTTGCAGGAACTGCCCGATGCCCGTTACGGAGGCCTTAAACCCGCTCTGAAGCCGCTGCCACAGCGTGAGTTCCACCGCCTGGGCGCTTTCGCCGGCGCTTTCCTCCCGAACGGTCACGGTCACTTCGCTGTTGTCCACGTTGCGGTCGATGGTGCGCAGCGAGCTTTCCAGCTTGTCGATCTGGTACTGCGTATCGGCGATCTCGCTTTCGATCTCCAGCAGGTCGCTCACGTCCGCGGCTTTAACGAACAGCTCCCGGAGGCGTTCCATCTTGTCCTGCTGGGTGGTGAGCCGCATCTGGGTGTCGCTGTACTGGGTGGTCATATCGGTTGCGGATTCGCTGCGCGAGGTGATGCGGCCGATGGCGTCCAGCCCGCTTAAGAACGCGTCCAGCTGAGCGCTTGGGATGCGCAGGTCGTAGTAGGCGACGCGATCCTTACGCTCGGAAGCCTCGCCGTACACGTTCACGCTGGCCACGTAGCCGCCCAGCGACCCGGTCAGGTCGGTCAGGGCCTGGATGTCGTTGTCGAAGTCGGTGGAAGCGATGGTCAGGTCGGCGGTGCGGACGATCTTCTGCCCGCTGGTCGCTTCCGTGCCGTCGCTTTCGTCCTGGCTGTCCGTTTCGGCGGTCGTCGAGCGCGACGCGGCGGCGTAGGTGACGCTCTTGGTGTTCGTGCCGCCGGCAGGAGAAGCGGCCTCGTAAGAACCGAACACGGCCGTGTCGGAGGCGGTGCCTTCGTCGTAGTCGTACTGGACGGTGGGGGAGGGAACGGAGCTGAGGTTATCAGTGACCACGGTGGGGATCAGGCTGCCTGCGGACAGCGCGCCGATCACCAGCACCAGCGCCGCCGCCACGGGCAGCGCGATGCGCAGGAAGGGGCTTCGCTTGCGGGGTTTTTGCATGGTTTGTCGCTCCTCTCGCTTGACGGCTTCCCGCCAGCCGGCTTTACAGCCTTCGGGGATGCCGTCACATCGGTACAGGTCGGTCAGCGCGCGGTCCAGCGCGTTGTTCCCGGTGTGCTTTTCCATGTGCCGACCTCCTTTCATGAGGTTAGACGAGCGAGGGGGAAAAGGGTTCCTTATTCGTCCGTGCCGGGCAGCAGTTTTTTGAGCTTCTCGCGGGCGCGGTTGAGCTTGCTTTTCACGGTGCCGGGGTTCAGGTTCAGGGCCCGGGCGAGCGCTTCGTAGTCGAGGCCCTCGCCGTAGCGCAGCGTAAGCAGGGTTTGCGTTTCAACCGGCAGTTCGGCGATCGCCGCCCACAGCCGCTCCCGCCTGCTTTGGGTCAGGTAGGCGTCCTCGGGGGTGGGGCTTTCGTCCCGCGGCTCGTACCCGGCTTGCCGAAGCGCCTCCAGCGACGCGTTTTCCCGCTGCGCACGCGGGCTTTTGAGCCTGTCCAGGCACACGTTGTGCGCGATACGGTACAGCCACGTGGCTACGCCGCTGAAGCCGCGAAAGCCCGCCATGGAACGGTAGGCGCGCAGCATCGCCTCCTGCGTCGCGTCCTGCGCGTCGGCGGGGTTGCGCAGCAGACGCAGGCAATGGCGGTACACCATCTGCTCGTAAGGCGCGCACAGCTCGGTAAACGCGTCCGCGTCGCCCTGCCTGGCTCTGCGCAGCAATCGTTCGCTCACCCGCGCGCCTCCTTTCCCGGTACCGTTTCTATGGTATAGACGAACCGGGGACCCCGTTTGTTCCCGGATTGTTCTACGATCGTTTCAAAAACCCCGCGACGCTTGACAATTCCCCGTGAGCGGGTACATGATAGGGATAGCCGCGCGCTGCCGCGGCGTTTGACGGAAGCGAGGAGCGTTTGGCTTGGAGTACATCGACACGCACGCCCATATTTACCCCGACGCGATCGCCGTGAAGGCGTCCCAGTCCATCAGCGATTTCTACCATATTCCCATGGAGGCGGACGGCAAGCTGTCCACGCTGCTCAGGCGGGGCAGGGAAGCCGGCATCGGCCGGCACCTGGTGCACAGCGTCGGCATTACGCCCGAACGGGTAAAGCACATCAACGACTACCTGATGCGAACCGCCGCCGAATACCCGGAGCGGCTGATCGGCTTCGGCACCATGCACCCCTACCTGCCGGACGTCGGAGCGGAGCTTGCGCGCGTCAAGGCGGGCGGTCTGCACGGGATCAAGATCCATCCCGATTTTCAGCACTTCTGCCTGGACGAGGAAAAGGCGATCGCCATGTTCCGACTGATGGCGGAGATGAACCTGCCGGTGCTGGTGCACACGGGGGATTCCCGTTTTCCCTACAGCGAGCCGGGGCGCATGGCCTACGCGCTCAAAGCCGTGCCGGAGCTCAGGGCGATCTGTGCGCATCTGGGGGGCTGGTCGGTATGGAACGAGGCGTGGAAGGAACTGGCCGACCTGCCCAACGTATGGGTGGATACCTCCTCCAGCCTCTATGCGCTCAAGCCGGACGAAGCCGTGGCGATCATCCGCCGCTACGACCCCGACCGCGTGTTTTTCGGCACCGATTTCCCCATGTGGGATCCCGTGGAGGAAAAAGCGCGCTTCGAAGCCCTGCCGCTGACCGCGGAGGAACGCGAGAACATCGCGCACCGCAACTTCGAGGCGTTTTTGAAAGGGTTGGATACCGTTGCCTGAAAAGGATACCATATCGGCCGCCGCCGCGCCCGTGACGGAAGCGCAGTTGCTTTCCGGCCTGCGGGCGCTGGGCGTGCGCCGCGGGGATACGCTGGTCGTGCACGCCGCCATGAGCCGCCTCGGCTGGGTGTGCGGGCGGGAACAGGCCGTGGTGCGCGCGCTGATCCGGGCCGTGGGCCCGCTGGGCACGCTGGTGATGCCCGCGCACAGCGGGGACAACAGCGAACCGTCCGACTGGGAAAACCCGCCCGTGCCGCAAAGCTGGTTTGCGCCCATCCGTGAAGCCATGCCGGCTTATGACCGCCGCACAACCCCTACCCGGAGCATGAGCCGCGTGGCGGAGTGCTTCCGCGCGTGGCCGGGCACCCGGCGCTCGGCGCACCCGCACGTCAGCTGGTGCGCGCGCGGCCCCGGCGCGCGGTGGCTGCTGCGGGGGCACACCTACCGCAGGCCCTGCTTCGGCATGGGCTCGCCGCTGGGCCGGCTGTACCGCCGCGAAGCGAAGGTGCTGCTGCTGGGCGTGGGCTATGATAACTGCACGGCCCTGCACCTGGCGGAGGCTCTATACCCCGGCACGAAGAAAACGGACGTCGGCGCGGCGGTGCGCGTGCACGGCCGCCGCCGCTGGGTGGCCTGGCGGGAGATCGAGATGGATTCCGACCGCTTCCCGCAGATCGGGGCGGATTACGAAAAGGACGGCGGAAAGGCCGTCGCCGGCCGGCTGGGCGCGGCGGAGTGCAAGGTGGTGCGCGTCAAACCGCTGGTGGACTATGGGGTTCAGTGGCTCTCCCGCCACGCGGGGGAAACGGCGGAAGAATAACCGGATTTGCTAACGCTGCGACGGCTCGGTGCCGTCGCTTTCTTCGTCCTCCGGCTTTTTGCGTTTCAGGCGATCCCAGAACTCCTCCTGCCGGTCTTTCATCTTCTCCACCAGCTGGGCGGCGGGGGACTCCTCCCCCATGCGGCGGAAAGCGGCGGGCAGCAGCGCGCGCGCCGCGTCGCTGGCCTTGGAGGAGAACAGGTCGCTAAGAAGCCGGAGCGTTTCGGCGCGCACCTCGGGCTCCAGCCGGCGGAAGGCGGCGAACATCTTAATGGAACTGGCGGGCCACTCCTGCACCAGGGGATCGACGGTTTCCCCGTCCAGCGCGGAGATGACGCGGAACGCCGTATCCGTGAGCAACCGGCGCTGGTCGAGCGAAAGATCGTCGATCCATTGCCGCATCGCTTCGTCGGCGACGCGCGTGCCCAGGTCGAGCCCCTCCATCGTCTCAAATTCGCCGCCCCGCAATTGCCAGGTGAGCGCGTCGTGCTGCAAAAGCCCCAGCGCCGGGCTGCGCACCACCGTGTACACCGGATGGTAGCACAAAAGCATCCCCACCACCGAGCTTTGGGGGATAAAGCTCCGGACGCGGTCGCGGATGCGTGCGTAGCCTTCGCTTTGCAGAGTGGCCTCGTCCACGCCCTGCCCGTCGAAGCTGCAGATACCCGCGATGCGCTCCTGCGCGCGCGGGTCGGCGTGCGCGGCGGCGTACAGCGCCAGATGCCCGCCCTTGCTGTGCCCGCCCAGCCACAGCGGGCCCTTGAAGGCTTCGGCGGCGCGGTTTACGTAGCGCACGGCCTCCGCCTGGGCGGGCACGGCCATGAAGGACATGTTCAAGTCCTCCTTCCAGCCCGCGATGGTCAGGTCGGTTCCCCGGAAGGCCACGTAACGCCCGCCGCCCGGCAGTACGAAGGTGCAGGCGCAAAACTGCGTCTCCTGCCCGGGATCGATGTGGTTCACGTAGTCGCGTATCGCAAGCTCTGCGAAGCGCGCGGAGGCGGCGCACGCCTCGGTGAGACGCCGGCGCTTGCGCTGGAAAAGGTCGGTGAAGCCCTCGGGATACGCCTGTTTCAGGTGCTCGCTCAGCTCACGCACGGTGGCGCCGTCGGGCAGGCCCTCCATGGGCATGTAGACGATCTGGGTGAGCGCGAGGCTGTCCGGCGCGGCGAAGGGGCGCTCGTCAAGCGGCTGCGTGACCTGCGTCTGCACGTAATCCATCAGGTTGGGCATACGATCTCTCCTTTGGCGCGGCGGTTCAGGCGCGGATCTCCACGCGGCTGCCGCCCGCGCGCGTTTTGGTAACGACGATCTGGCGGTCGATGCGCTCCTTGAGCTGCTGCACGTGGGAAATGACGCCCACCAGCCGGCTGCCCTCGCTCAGGGAGGCGAGCACGTCGATGGCGGAGGCGAGCGAGTCCTCGTCCAGCGTGCCGAAGCCCTCGTCGATGAACAGCGTATCCAGCTTCACGCCGCCGGCGGAGGACTGCACCTCGTCGCTCATGCCCAGCGCCAGCGAAAGGGACGCCTTGAACTGCTCGCCGCCGGAAAGGGTGCGCACGTCGCGCACGCTCCCGTTGTAGTGGTCGACCACGTCCAGCTCCAGCCCGCTTTTCTGGCGCAGATCATCGGCCGCGGTGCGGCGGCGAAGCTCGTACTGCCCGCCGCTCATGCGCATGAGACGGGTGTTGGCGCGGGAAAGCACGCGGTCCAGGTAGGTGGTCTGCACGTAGGTTTCCAGCGGAATCTTTTCCTTGCCGCTGAGGGTGCCGTTTACGGTCTGGGAAAGCGCGAACAGCCACGCGCGCCTCGCCTGCGCCTTCTCGGCCCGGGCGGCGATCGCCTCCGCGGCGTGAAGCGCGTCCGCGTTGGCGTTGCGGCGCTCCAGAAGCGTCTGCCGGCTTGCCTGCAGGGTGTCGCGCGCCGCGGCGCGTTCTTCCCTTTGCGTGCGCAACGCTTCCGTGTCGGCGGCCGCGCCCCGAATCTGCTTTCGCAGGGTGGAAAGCTCCGTGCGGCGCGCCTGCGCGGCCTCGTTCGCCCGGCTATGGGCGTCCTGTGCGGCCGACAGGGCGTCGTCCAGCGCGGCTTTGGCTTTAACCAGCGCGCCCAGCGCCGCCTCGGCCGCCGCGCGGTCGGGGTGGGGGAGTCGGGCCAGCTCTTCCTTGCGGCGTTTGTCCAGCCCCGCCGCCTCGGCCAGCCGCGTGGCGGCGACCTGCTCGGCGTTCCGGCGCGCGGTCTCCTGCTCGCGTAGCATCCGTTCGGCTTTGGGAATGCCCTCCCGGATCCGGGCCGCGCGCGCGGTGCGGTCGCGGGCGTCGGCAAGCGCCTTGGTAAGCCGCAGGCTTTCGGCCCGCGCGCCGGCGAGCGCTTTTTGCTGGGCTTCGGGGACGGCCGCAAAGGGAAGCGCGCCCAAAAGCGCCTGCGCCGTATCCTCGGCGTCCCGCTGCGCCTTCTCCGCGCCGCCGGAAAGCGCCGCGGCCCGCGCGCTCTTTTCGCCCGCGGCCTTTGCGGCCGTCTCCCGCTCCGCCCGAAGCCGTTCCAGCGCTTCCCGCGTGGGCGCGCCGTCCGCGGGCGCGGCGGGAGCGGGGTGCTCCCGCGAGCCGCACACGGGGCAGGGCTCGCCGGGCGCGAGCGTTTGGGCCAGCATGCCCGCCTGCTCGTCCAGGAAGCGGCGGTGCGCCCGCTCGTAGGCGTTCGCGTCCGCGTCCGCCCTGTCGGCGGCGGCGCGGTAATCCGCCTGCGCGGAAGCGAGCTTCGCGCGCGCGTCGGCGAGCGCGGCCAGCTCCCGGCCGAAGGCCTCCAGCGCCTTTACGCGCTCCGCCTGCGCCTTTTCCCCGGCGGCCAGGCGCTCGGTTTCCGCCTCGGCGCCCTGCAGGCTTTCCAAATCGGCCCGGGCCCCGGCCAGCCGGGACTGCAGATCGTCGAAGGTCTTGCGTGCCTCGGCGGCCGCGGCCTTCGCGGCGGCGGCGGCTTTCTCCGCCTCCGACACCCGCCTTTGCAGCGCGTCCAGCGCGTCGAAGGCCTCCATTTCGGCCCGGCCGGTGACGATCGCCTCCGCAAGGCGCTCGCGCTCGTCCGCCCTGGCGAGCTGCGCGTCCAACGCGGCTTTGAGCACGGCGAGGTTCGGCTCGTTGGCCGCGAGCCACGCCTCGGCCCCGGCCGCCTCCGCGCGAAGGCGCGCCTGCTGCTCGGCCTCGCCCAGCGCCCGGTCGGCCTCGCTCACGCTTTGCGCGGCCGCCTCAAGCTCCCCCCGGAGCGCGGACAGCTTCGCTTCGTCCTGCGCAATCAGCCTGCGGATCAGCGAAAGGGCGTCGGGAACCGAGGGAACGGCGCTTTGCAGGGGCATAAGCTCCAGCGCGAGGGGGTCGTCCTCCGCCGCGCGCACCCCGGACAGGCGCGTGAGCAGGTCGTGCTCCAGCAGTTTGCATTCCCGGTCGGCCTCGGCCGCGTCCTGGCGCGCCTGGTTCTGGAACATCAGGTACGGGCCGGTCTGGAAGATTTCGCGGAAAATGTCGCCGCGTTTTTCCGTGTCGGCCAGCAGCAGTTCCTGAAACGCGCCCTGCGCGATCATGGCGATTTGGCAGAACTGGTCTTTGCCGACACCCAGCAGATCGGCCACGGCGGCGGTGACCTCGGCGGGCTTCACGATGGGCGCGCGCCCGTCGGGGAGGGTCAGGCAGGCGGTCGCGGCATCGGTTACGGTGCCGGTTCCGCGCTTCTTTTCGCGCTCGCGGGGCAGCGTGCGCGCGACCGCGTAGGTTTTGCCCCGGTGCAGGAACGTCATTTCCACGCCCGCCGCCGCGTCCGCCGCGGCATACTTGCTTTTGAGCATCCCGGCGTCGCGGGCGTTGCGGCCCCCGCCGCTGGGTTCCCCGTACAGCGCGTAGGTGATCGCGTCGAACAGCGTCGTTTTGCCCGCGCCGGTCACCCCGGTGATCAGGTACAACCCGTGCTCGCCGAGCTTTGTCATGTCCAGCTCCGCCGTTCCGGCGAAGGGGCCGAAGGCGGAAAGCGTCAGGCGCAGGGGCCTCATGCGCGTCCCTCCCGGATCTTCTCCATCACGGCCAGCGCGTAGGCGCGCTGCTCGTCGCTCAGGGGGCGGTTGTTTTGCAGCTCGTAAAAGTCGGAAAGCAGCTGCGAAGGCGAACGCAGAGCGGCGGCAGCCGGCGAGTCCACCGTCTGGTTTCGGCGGGTACGGGCGTTATCGTAATCCAGCTTGAGGAGGTTTTTGTAAATCACCTGCAGTTTGCTCAGCGCGTCGGGCACGTCCTCCTCGTCGGTGAGGGTGATGTGCAGGTAATCCTCCCGCGGGGTGTCCCGGTAGTTGGAAAGGAGCGTCAGTTCGTCGTACGCGCCGCGGAGCTCCCGAAGCTCCCGCGCCGGGGTCAGCGGCAGGGTGCGCACGCGCACGTCTCCCTTGGCCCCAAGCTCGACCACGGTGACGCTCTTTTCGTCCTTCGCTTCCGAAAAGGAGTACTTGAGCGGCGAGCCGCAATAGCGCACCGTGTCCCGCCCGGCGCTCTGCGGGCGGTGCAGGTGTCCCAGCGCCACGTAGTCGAACGGGTCGAACGCGGACGCGTCCACGTTGTCCAGCCCGCCCACGGGCGTTTCCTCCGAGTCGCTCCGAAGGCTGCCGGTCACGTACTGGTGGCACACCAGCACGTTTCGAAGCGAAGAATCGACCCCCATTTCCCCGATCGCCGCGCGCACCGCCTCGGTGTAGGTGGCCGCGGGGGCGTCGGGCAGGGCGGCGCGCACGTGCGCGGGCTTGATAAACGGCAGCGGCCACACGCACACCGGGCCGTGCCGGTCCTCAAGCACGACGGGCGCCACCTTCGCGTGTCCCGCGTCGAACGCGGGGGCGAGGTGCACGTTTCGCGCCGCCATCAGCCGCCCGCCAAAGGCGAGGCGCTCGGCGGAATCATGATTGCCGGAGATCAGCACGACCGCCGTGCCGCACCCGGCCAGCAGGGTTAAAAAATCGTCCAGCAGGCCCACGGCCTCGGCGGGGGGCACGGCCCGGTCGTACACGTCGCCGGCGATCAGCACGGCGTCGGGCGCTTCCGTCCGCACGACCGCCGCGATCTGCGAAAGGATATGGCGCTGATCGTCGATCAGCGAAGCCTCGCCAAGTTTTTTGCCCAGATGCAGGTCGGAAAGATGAAAAAACCGCACGCTTGCGCCCTCCCTTCGCCGCCTATGCCCCTACCGGCATTGTACGGTGCGGGGGCCGAAACGTCAATAGCGCGGCGTGCAAAGGGAAAACGACGGTTTCCAAGAACCGAAAGCTGTGTTATACTGATGCCAGCGAAGACGGCTTTCGCCCGACCGGACGGGGCGGATATCGGCGCGCGGCCCGCGTCCGCGAGCCCTGAAACGGAGGCTATGCGACCCATGCTGATCGGACAGTTCTGTGAAACATACCCGCCGACGCTGGACGGCGTAGGCCGCGTGATGCTCAGCTACTGTCAGGGCCTGGACGCGCGGGGCCACCGTGCCCTCTACATCGCCCCCAACAACCCCCTCTATCCCGAAAAGGTCGACTGCGAAACGCTTTTGTACGACGGCATGCGCGTCCCCGGCGAGGCCTATCGCGTAGGGCTCCCGCGTCTGTCCAAAAGCTTCCGCGGCGCCGTGCGCGAGCTTCACTTCGATCTGGTGCACGCGCACAGCCCGTTTTTCGGCGGACGCGAGGCCCGGCGCATCGCCAGAAGGGACGGCTGTCCGCTGGTGGCCACCTTCCACAGCAAGTATTACGACGACTTTTACAAGGCCACCGGCTCCAAAACCCTGGCGAGGATCGGGGTGCGCTACGCGGTCGATTTTTACCGCACGTGCGACGAGGTGTGGACGGTCAACGCCCGGACGGCCGAAGTGCTGCGCGGTTACGGCTACGAGGGCGAGATCGTGCTGATGCAAAACGGCACCGATCCCTTCCTCCTGACCGACGCGCAGCGGCGGCGGTCGACGGAGCTCCACCCGCTGAAGGCGGGGGTGCCCGTGCTGATCTTCACCGGCCAGCAGAACCGCAAAAAGAACACCGAAAGCATCCTGCGTGCCTGCGCGCTGCTCCGGAGAGAGGGCTTTCCTTTCCAGCTCGTAATGGCGGGGGACGGCCCGGACGCGCACCACCTGCACGCGCTGGCCGGGGAACTGGGCATCGCCGACGACGTGCTGTTCACGGGGTTCCTGAGCAACCGTGCGGAGATGATGGCGCTCTACGAGCGCGCCGACCTGATGGTGTTCCCTTCGGTGTACGATAACGCCCCCATGGTGGTGCGCGAGGCGGCGGTCATGGGCACGCCCGCGCTGCTGGTGGCGGGCAGCTGCGCCGCCGAGGGCGTGACCCACGGCGAAAACGGCTACCTGTGCGAAAACTCGGTGGAAGCCATCGCCCGCGGCATCGCGGACGCGCTGCCCACCGCGCACGAGGTGGGCCTGCGCGCCCGGCAAACCATACCGATCCCGTGGAGTCAGCTTATGGAGCGGGCCGAAGCCCGCTATCTGGCGCTGATCGCCCGCAAAGCCGAAGGAGTCGACGCATGAAACGAAATCTGCTCAGCTTTCTGTTCATCGCGATCACGCTGGGGATCATCGTGGTGGTCGCGTTCAGCAACAGCGAGCTGACCAACGCATGGAACGCGCTGTTCACGCTGGACGTAAAGTGGATGCTGGCGGCGTTTCTGGGCTGGTTAAGCTATATGTTCTTCGATACCCTGAGCCTGCACTACTTCCTGCGCAAGCAGCAGCACGCCATAACGCTTGGCTATTCCTGCTACGTGACGCTGACCGGGTTCTACTACTCCAACATCACGCCCGGCGCCAGCGGCGGGCAGCCCATGCAGGTGTATTATTTAAGCAAGCGCAACGTACCCGTGCCCATCGGCACCTCCGCCATTTCCATCAAGTTTTTCGCCCAGCAATCGATGATCGTGCTGCTGGCCTCGGCCTTCTGGCTGGGCAACGCCGGCTTTGTGGACGCCCAGCTGAGCGGCCTGAAATGGGCCGTTTACATCGGCTACGCCATCAACTTCGCGTCCATTCCGCTCATCCTGCTGGTGGCGCTGCACCGGCCGATGGTGCAGGCGATCATCACCTTTTTCGTCCGGCTGGGCGCACGGATGCGTTTGCTCAAGCACCCGGAACGCAAGCTGACGCGCATCAGCGCCGGGCTGGACGTGTACCACGCCAGCATTCTCCGGCTGGCCAACCATCCCAGCCAGCTGGTGGGCATGCTTCTGCTGGCGGGGCTCAGCGTGCTGGGGCTGATGTCGGTGCCGGTGAGCGTATACCACGCCTTTCGCATGAGCGGAACGCCGTGGTACAGGCTGATCACACTTTCGTTTTTACTGTTCATGAGCGCCAGCTACACCCCCCTGCCCGGGGCCAGCGGCGCGCAGGAAGGCGGCTTTCTGGCGTTTTTCAGCGGGCTGTTCACACAGGGCACCGCCGGACTTGCGCTGCTGGTGTGGCGGTTCTTCACCTATTACCTGTTCCTGATCGTCGGCGCGGTGATGAGCATCTTCGGCCATATCCGTTCCCGCCGCCGCGGGGCCGGGGAGGCGGCCGCCGGCGGGAAAACCGACGAGGCCGACGAGGCGGGCGACGCCGCCGAAGCGCCGCAGGAGACGCGGGCCGCGGAATAACGCCCGCCGGAAAGGGCGAGAGGAGGGCGCGCATGCGGATTCGGCCAATGCGCATGGAGGATTACGACCGCGTACACCGGCTGTGGACCGCGACGGTCGAAAAGGGGATGCGCCCCCTGGACGACTCGCGGGAGGGCGTCGAAGCCTATCTGCACCGCAACCCGAATACCAGCTTCGTGGCGGAGGAAAACGGCGGGATCGTCGGCGCGGTGCTTTGCGGGCACGACGGCCGGCGGGGATACCTTTACCATATGGCGGTGGCGCCGCAGCTGCAGCGGAAGGGAATCGGCAAAGCGCTGACGGCCGCCGCGCTGGAGGCGCTGCGCGGGGAAGGCATCCGCAAGGCGGCGCTCGTCGTGTTCTCCGCCAACGATACGGGCAATGTTTTTTGGGAGAGCGCCGGTTTTTCGCCCCGCGACGATTTGGTTTACCGTAACCGCGACCTGACCGAAAACGACTGACGGCCAAACCCACCGAACCTGCGACGCGTAAAGGAGCGAGACTCATGAAAAAACTGATCGCCGTTCTGCTATCGCTATCGATGCTTCTCACCCTGTCCGTAGCCGCCGCGGCAAGCTATACGGCCGGCGACTACTACACCGTCGATTATCCCGAGACGATGACGGTGGACGACGAAAGCTACACCGACGAAAACACCGAGGACGACCTGTGGCTGTTCATGCTGGTGGGGGACGATTACCTGATCGACGCGGGCCTGACCACGGTGGAAGTGTACGAAGGGTT
Source organism: uncultured Oscillospiraceae bacterium (assembly GCA_964640955.1). GTDB lineage: Bacteria > Bacillota > Clostridia > Christensenellales > Aristaeellaceae > CAXXOK01. Next base: position 24,808 of record CAZXJI010000029.1, read on the forward strand.
CAGCCTGTATAACGCCACCGACGCCCAGAAGGCGGACTATATCGCCGAGGCGCTGGAAACCTTCGCCGATTCCAACCCTTCGCTGGTGGACATCGTAGACTCGCAAAGCGACATTCCGTTCTACATTTATTCCCTGGAGGACAGCGACGGCATGTACTACTACGCCGAGACCATCTCCAACGGCGTGAGCGTGTACTTCTGCTGCTACTACTACGACGCGGAGACCCTGCCGGACGCGACGCTGCTGCGCAACCTGGAAAGCGTGCTTACGTCCTTCCGGCCCGCCGGGACGGACGCGTAGGGAACGGCCCGCAAACGAAGCAATCAGAGCATGCAAAACGCCGCACCCGTATGAACGACGGGTGCGGCGTTTTATGCTCGTCGGGTTCGCGCGCAGCGCTTACCGGATGACCTCCACGCGCATGTAGGGGCGCAGCGCTTCCGGCACGGTCACGCTGCCGTCCTCGTTCTGGTAGTTTTCCAGGATCGCCGCCACCGTGCGGCCCACGGCCACGCCGCTGCCGTTGAGGGTGTGGCAGAACTGGGGCTTGTCGCCCGCCGCCTCGCGGTAGCGGATGCTCGCGCGGCGCGCCTGGAAATCCTCGCAGTTGGAGCAGCTGGAGATTTCCACATAGCGGCCGTAGCTGGGCATCCACACCTCCAGGTCGTAGGTTTTGGCGGCGGAAAAGCCCATGTCCCCGGTGGAGAGGCACACCACGCGGTAGGGCAGGCCCAGAAGCGTAAGCACCTTCTCCGCCTCGGCGGTCATGCTTTCCAGCTCCTCGTAGCTCTGCTCGGGTTTGGTGATTTTCACCATCTCCACCTTGTTGAACTGATGCTGGCGGATCAGCCCGCGCGTATCGCGCCCGGCGCTGCCCGCCTCGGAGCGGAAGCACGCCGAGAAGGCGCAGTGGCGGATGGGCAGCTGATCGCCGGAGAGGATCATGTCCCGGTAGAGGTTGGTCACGGGCACCTCGGCGGTGGGGATGAGGAAGGTGTTGGGGTCGACCTTGTAGGCGTCCTCCTCGAATTTGGGCAATTGCCCCGTGCCGGTCATGGTCGCGCGGGTCACCATGTAGGGCGGGAGAATCTCTTCAAACCCGGCGGCGATGTGCGTGTCCAGGAAAAAGCTGATAATCGCCCTTTCCAGCCGAGCACCCAGCCCGCGGTACACCGTGAAGCGCGCCCCGCTGATCTTGGCGGCGGCGTCGAAATCCAGTATTTTCAGGTCGGTGCCGATGTCCCAGTGCGGCTTGGGTTCCCAGGCGAACACGCGCGGCTCGCCCACACGGCGCTGCTCGACGTTGGCGCCGTCGTCCTTGCCGACGGGCACGGACGCGTGCGGGTAGTTGGGCGTGCGCATCACAAAGTCGTTGATGGCCGCGTCCAGCTCGGCGATCTGCGCGTCCAGTCCGGCGATCGCGTCGCCAAGCGTCCGCATGTCCTCCATGATCGCGGCCATCTCGCTTTCGCCCGCGCCTTTGCGCTTGGCCTGCCCGATCTGCTTGCTGGTCTGGTTGCGCAGCGCCTTTTTCTCCTCCACGTCGCTGAGCAGCTTGCGGCGCAGCTCGTCCTTCAAAAGAAAGCTGTCTACCACGCCCGGGTCCATGTTGCGGTTTATAAGCATCTGCCTGAGTTCCTGCGGGTCCTGACGGATTCGTTTCACATCCAGCATACCGGTTTCCCTCCCTGTCGGTCGTCTGCAAGTACCGGGAATGAAAAACGCCCCTGCCGACGGCTTACGCCATCGCAGGGACGGAGGGTGCGTTCTCCGCGGTGCCACCCGGCTTAAGCGTGCCGGGAACGTTGCCGCTCCGTCCACGCTTCACTTTTCCGCGCTGTATCGGGCGCGCCCGGTCGGCTCTTCGCCGGCGGCTCTCGCGGTGGAAAGGTCTGCGCGCTTTTGCGGGCTTGCACCGAACGCCCGCTCTCTGTGAAAAGCGCCGCGGCCCCTCCGCGGTCATCGCCGTAGGCCTATTATACGCGCGCCCGCGGGGTTTGGCAAGCCCCGCGCGGGAACGAAATCAGCCGAGGATGCGGGAGAAAACCACGTTGCGAATCTTGCGCGTCAGCGGCGTGATGCCGGAATCGGCGCATTGCTGAAACACGAGGATGATCATGTCGTCCGCGGGATTCACGCTCATATAGGGGCCCGTCCAGCCGTCCCAGCCGAATTCGCCCGCCGCGCCCAGCGAGAAGCTCCGGCCGGGCTCTTCCAGTATGCGCATGAGGCCACCGTAGGTGTAGCCGTAGAAGGAATCCCACTCGAGGCCGGCGCGCTGGGCGGAGGTCAGGTGGTCGTGGGACAGCCATTCCACCGCGCGGGGGGAGAGGATACGCGTGTTGCCCAGCGCTCCGCCGCCCAGCAGCATCCGCGCGAAGCGGAGCACGTCGTCGATGGTGGACACGGCGCCCGCGCCGCCGGCGATGTAGTTGGGCCGGGTGAGGAAATTGTTGAGCCCCAGATGGTTTTTGAGGAAGGGCGAAAGCATGCCGTCGTGGCGCTCGTAGAGCGTGGCGAAGCGGGCCTGCTTTTCCTCCGGCACGAAGAAGTCCGTGTCCTTCATGGAAAGCGGCGTAAAGATCGTTTCCGCCATATATTCGTCCAGCGGCTTTCCGGACACGGCTTCCACCACCGCGCCCAGCACGTCCGCCGAGGTGCCGTACTGCCACTTTTCGCCCGGCTGGAAGGCCAGCGGCATCTCCCCGATGCGGTTGGCGACGGCCAGGGTATCCGGCTGGCGGCCGGCTTCCTCCTCCTGACGGAACGCCTCGAACAGGCCGCTCATCGCGCGTTCCGCGGGGGAGGCCTCGCCGGGGTAGCAAAGCCCGGAGGTCATGGAGAACAGGTCGCGCACCTGCACCGGCCGTTTGACGGGCACGGTTTCCGTATCGCTCAGGGCCACCTTCTGGTTTCGGAAGCCCTCCAGAAAATCGCTCACGGGGGCGAGCAGGTCCAGCTCGCCGCGCTCGACAAGCGTCATGGCGGCTACGGCGGTCATGGGTTTGGTAAGGGAGAACAGGCGAAAAAGGGTATCCCGCCGGGCGGGAATGTTGCGGCCCATATCGGCGTGGCCGCAGGCGTGGAAGAACTTCTCCTCGCCGTTTCGCCATACCAGCGCCAGGGCGCAGGGCGTCTCGTTGCGGGCAATGGTCTCCTCCATGGTATGGATCAGCGCTTTGCGCATTTTCTTCATCTATGAACCCTCCTCAAAGGTGCTCGGTGGCTGCATCATAGCACGCGTGGGGGCGGTTGTCAACGAGGCGCGAGACCCGTCGGCGTCTGTTTTCCATCCTCCGGCGGGCAGGAAGAAGGCGCGCAAACGGCGAAGTAACACTGGATAAGACGTCAGGAGGTGCCCATGCCGCAGGAAGCGAGCGAACACCCCGCAACGCCTGCCCAGGAAGGCGAAGATATCTACCGGCGCGGGAGCGTGACCCTTGTCCGCCAGGACGAAGGGGCGCTCGTCTTGCGCGTGGGAGGGAACCCCGCGCAGACGGTGACCCTGCACGCAGACGGTAGGGCCGAGTGCACCTGCGGCGCGACCGGGGACGGCGCCTGCGCGCACATCGTCGCCGCGACGCTCAGGGCCGGCACGGACGGAACGCTGCGCGGGCTTCGGCAGGAGCGGGAGCAGGCGCTGGGGCGCGAGATGATGTTGGCGCTGAGCCGCGCGATGCCGGGCGCGGAAAGCGTCAGGATCACGGTGGCGCTGAGGCTGTTTTCGGACGGGCGCGTGGGGTTGGGATTGCAGATCGGGCAGGAACGCCTCTACGCGGTGCGCAACATTGCGGAGCTGCTGACCTGCTACGCGCGCGGCCTGCCCATGGAGTTTTCGGCCCGGTTCACCTACCGGCCTTCCGCCATGCGCTTCGCCAAGGACGACGAAGCCCTGCTCGCGATGCTGATGAGCCACGTTCCCCTCCGGGAGGAAAACGAGGAGACCGCGGACGAGGCGGAAGCCCAAAGCGCGGCGCGGCCGGGGAACGAGGGCCGCTTTACCCTGCTTTCGGGCGCGTTTCTGCAAAGCGTGCTCCGGTTTTTGGAAAACAGGCCGTTCCTGCTTCTGGCGGACGGCGCGCGCGCGCAGCAAGCGAACGTGCGCACGGTGGAGCTGCCGCTGTGCTTTGCGGTTTCGCTGGAGGGCGGATTGATCTTCGTGACGGCGGCGGGCGCGGAGGACATGCGCCTGGTGTCGCCCGACGCCCGCTATGTGCTCAGCGGCGGGCGCGTGGTCCGGCTGCACAGCGCGCAGGCGCGGGTGTGCAGGCTGCTGGCCGCCTACGGCCGCAGCTTCCGCTACGACGCCGCCAACGCGGAGGATACGCTTTCCACGCTCCTGCCCGCCCTGTCCACCGTGGGTACGGTGGTGCCGCAGGCGGCCCTGAGCCGGCGCCTGCGCAGCGATCCGCTGAAGGCGCGCGTGTACATCGACCTGGCGAACGGCAACGTGGAGGCGAAGGTGGAACTGCGCTACGGCGAGCAGGTGCTGCACCCCTTTGAGCCGGAGGAGAAAGGCGCCCCGACGCCCCCCGCCGGGGAGGCGCCCGCGGGGCTCCTGCTTCGGGACGGACGCGCCGAAAGCGAGCTTTTGGACTTTTTTTCGGACGCGGGGTTCGTGGTGCGGGAAGGGCGCATCGTGCTCCGGCGCGCCAAGGACATCCTCGCCTTCTGCACGCAGGGCGTGGCGGAGCTGGACAAGCTGGCGGAGGTGTTCGTAAGCGACGCCTTCCGCAAGATCAAGCCCCGGCGGCTGAACGGCCGGGCATCCTTCCGCATGCGCGGCGGACGGCTGGTGTTTGCGCTTCTGGAGGACGGCGAACCGGTGGGCGAGCTGTTGCCCATTCTGGAGGCCGTGCGCACGCGCCAGCAGTACGTGAGGCTCAAAACCGGCGAGTTTCTGGACGTGCGGGACATGGCGGCGCTCGCTCCCGTGGCGCAGGAGCTGCTGGAGGCCGCCGCGCTGGACGACCCGCAGACCGGGCCGGACGCGCGGGAGCTGAGCTTCGGGGCGTACCGGGCGGCCTACATGGTGAGCATGCTGCGCATGGCGGGCAGCGAGGTGGAAACCTCCGAGGACGTGGAGCGCGCCTCCCGGGCGCTGACCGAGCGGGCGGAGAAGGCGGAAAGCTTTATTCCTTCCCGGCTCATGCGCAAGCTGGCCCCCTACCAGAAGCGGGGAACCGGGTGGATCCTTTCCTTATACGAGGCGCGCATGGGCGGTATCCTCGCCGACGAGATGGGGTTGGGCAAAACGGTGCAGGTGATCGCCGCGCTGTCCGCCGCGAAAAAGAAAAACGGCCCGATGAAGAGCATCATCGTCACGCCGACGTCGCTGGTGTACCACTGGGTGGCGGAGTTCAAGCGTTTCGACGACAGCCTGACCGTGCGGCTGGTAACCGGCGTGCGCGAGGAGCGCCGCCGCCAGATCGAGGAGCTCCGCGACGATCCCGGTGTGGACGTGATCCTGACCAGCTATCCGCTTTTGCGCCGCGACATTGAAAACCTCAGGGATATTCCCATGCGGTTCGCCATTCTGGACGAGGCGCAGTTCGTGAAAAACGCACAGTCCATCGGCGCCGCCGCCGCCAAGGAACTAAACGCCCAGGTGCGCGTGGCGCTGACCGGCACGCCCATGGAAAACCACACGGGCGAACTGTGGAGCATCTACGATTTCGTGCTGCCAGGCTACCTGGGCTCGCAGGCGTCCTTCCTGCGCCGCTACGGCGGCGGGGAGCGCGCCGAGGAGCTGCGGGAGCGCATACGGCCTTTCCTGATGCGGCGTCTTAAGCACGAAGTGCTCTCCGACCTGCCCGGCAAGCGCGAGCAGTACCTGTATGCGGCCATGACCCCCGAGCAGGAGGCCGTCTACAACCAGCTGCTGCACACCCTGCGGGAGCACGTGGGGGCGGCGCTGGCTTCCGGATCGCTGCCCCGGGCGCGCATGCAGGTGCTGAGCGTACTGCTCAAGCTTAGGCAGGTGTGCTGTCACCCCAAGCTTTTCCTGCCCGATTACGAGGGCACCAGCGGCAAAATGGAACTGCTGGTGCAGACGGTGCAGCAGGCCGCGGCGGGCAAGCGACGGATGCTGGTGTTTTCCCAGTTCGTGGGGATGCTGCAGATGATCCGCAAGCGGCTTTCGCGCGAGGGCATCCGGACGCTGTACCTGGACGGTTCCACCAAGCCCGAAACCCGGCAGGAGCTTTGCGACCGCTTCAACGGCGGCGAGGGCCAGGTGTTCCTCATCAGCCTGAAAGCCGGCGGCACCGGGCTCAACCTGACGGGCGCCGACCTGGTGATCCACTACGACCCGTGGTGGAACCCCGCGGTGGAGGATCAGGCAACCGACCGCGCCCACCGCATCGGGCAGACGCGGGACGTGGACGTGCTCAAGCTGATCGCGCAGGGCACCATCGAGGAAAAGGTGACGGACCTGAGCAAGCGCAAGCGGGCCATCTTCGACCGGGTGGTGCTGGCGGGGGAAACGGCGCTGGAAAGCCTGACGGAGGAGGATATCCGCAGCCTGTTCTTCTAGCAAACGCGGAGGGAGGGATGAACGTGTGCGGGCGGTATTACGTCGCCACGGACGAGGAGGACGCGAAGGTCAACGCGATCATCGGGGAGCTGGAGAAGCGCCGCCTGCCGATGTACGATCGGGTGCACGCCGGGGAAATCTACCCAACGCAGATCGTGCCGGTCATCCTGCGCGAGGAAGGGTTGGGCGTGACCGTGCGGCCCATGAAGTGGGGCTTTCCCCGCGTGGGCGGCGGCGGGTCGGTGATCAACAGCCGAAGCGAGAAGGCCGACGTGACGCCCATGTTCCAGCGCGCGGCCCGCGAGCGCCGCTGCCTGGTGCCCGCGAGCTGGTTTTTCGAATGGCGGCGCACGGACGGGCGCAAAACGAAGGACAAGTTCGCCTTTTCGCTTCGGGAAGCGCGGCGCGGCGAATTGATGTACATGGCGGGCTTTTACGGCTCTTTCCTGGGCGGCTTTGAGGGCGGGGGTTACGACGGCTTCGCCATTCTCACCCGCGAAGCCGACGAACAGATGCGCCCCTACCACGACCGCATGCCGGTGATCCTGACCGCGGAAAGCCTGAAAAAGGCGTGGCTGGACCCTTCGGTCTCCTACGCGGCGCTGCGCGCGGCCTTTACGCCTCCTGCGCTTGCCGTGCGTCCCGTGCCGCCGGACGCGCCCAAAACCGCCCCGGAGACGGCGGAGAACACGGCCCGCTGAACGACTTCATGCGGGCGTGTGCGGCGGGCCCCGTACCGCTGCAAGAGGAGGGCTTCCGGTTAAGAAAAAATCGGGGCAACCTCTTGACAAGAGAACCGCGTTTGTGTAATATAACATTCGTCGCCTGCATGGGCTTGAAGCAGACGGGGTGTAGCGCAGTCTGGTAGCGCACGTGCTTTGGGAGCATGGGGCCGGGGGTTCGAATCCCTTCACCCCGACCAACACACTTCCATCCTGCGACTGTGGCGTGGCTCCGTGGTCAAGTGGTTAAGACACCGCCCTTTCACGGCGGCTACAGGGGTTCGAATCCCCTCGGAGTCACCACTTTCCCTGCCCGGTATGGGCCTTTAGCTCAGTTGGTTAGAGCGGCCGGCTCATAACCGGTTGGTCCGGGGTTCAAGTCCCTGAAGGCCCACCAGCAATGTGGCCAAGTAGTTCAGTTGGTTAGAATGCCAGCCTGTCACGCTGGAGGTCGAGGGTTCGAGCCCCTTCTTGGTCGCCATTTTCCTCTCATTACCTGCAGTTGGGCCTCTTGCCGGTGTAGCTCAATTGGCAGAGCAGCTGATTTGTAATCAGCAGGTTGCGGGTTCAAGTCCCATCGCCGGCTCCACTTCCCTAATCGTTTGTCGCTACCATGGATGGGTTCCCGAGTGGCCAAAGGGAGCAGACTGTAAATCTGCCGTCGCAGACTTCGATGGTTCGAATCCATCCCCATCCACCACTTATTCCACCTTCTGCGGGAATGGCGGAATTGGCAGACGCGCAAGATTCAGGTTCTTGTGAAGGTTTTCTTCATGCAGGTTCAAGTCCTGTTTCCCGCACCAAAGCAAACCCCTGTAACCAAATGGTTGCAGGGGTTTGCTTTGTCTGTTTTGGACAATTCCAACAATTCTTTCTGCAGTTGGGAGGTAAACAGCGGTAAAAATTGATGTTAACACTCATATATACGTAGAAGTAGCAAAATATAGCTGATAGCTCAGTTATTAGTGGAAATCCGGGAATATATGTGATAATATAAATTAAATCAGCATGTGATCAATTTCCTATTAGGGAGTAGAGTGACATGACAGAGTATCCTTATATGACATCCAATAACAAAATTTCCATGATAATAAACAGTTTGCAAGTGGCCGCAAAGCCGGCGAAATTCACATTAGAATTTCTTCGCAACATGGGGTATACGAGTACCAATGACCGGGGAATTATATCTTTATTTAAAAGACTTGGTTTTTTAACTGCAGATAGTGTTCCAACAGTTTATTACGACC
>CAZXJI010000030.1:0-31286 GCA_964640955.1 uncultured Oscillospiraceae bacterium
GGACTTATCGTATTTGGGAGAGATAATTAAAAATAGATTTGATGGGAAATATCCTGCCAGAAAAGCATTTGAAACGAAATTCATCAGAGAGGGAATCAGCTTTCAGATCGATGCAATCGCCTATAAGGGGTAGGAGGGCCGATAATTCAATTGGCTTCTCGAATAGATAGAAGAACGACCCCTATTGAACAACGTTTACGGGTGTTTGTATTGTGTGACGTAAGAATTATTAGGACGGACATTATAGGAAACGTATATTCGTATTGAGCAGAGTGTTATTAGACAAAACCGCAAAGAGCCCCTTGAACCATTTGGTTCAAGGGGCTCTTTGCGGTTCGCCGCACCCCGGTTTACCGGCGCAGCCGATCGCTGCGATAATTTCAATCCGAATGAGCCCTCGAAAAGAACCCATGCGATTCTGAACCGCGTTCTAAAATTCTTCATTTCGCGTCGTTCGACATGGATTATTACAGGTTTCGCGTCCATAAGACCGCAAATAGGATTGACAAAACCAGAGGAAACGATTATAATGTATGGTGTTTAGTAATGATGCACATGGTTTAATTTAAGCGGCTGTGCTCGCTTTGTTTGACAAAATAACTGTATGAGGTGAACGATATGCTTCCTGCAACATCCGGGAAAGAAATGTGGCCGGTCATGCTTACGCCGTTTACGCCTTCGGGGGAGGTCGATTACAACGCGCTGAGCAGGCTGATTGACTGGTACGAGGAAAACGGAGCCAGCGGCCTGTTCGCGGTCTGCCAGTCCAGCGAGGTGTTCTACTTGAGCCTGGAGGAGCGCTTAAAAATCACCACGTTTGTTAAGCGCCGCGCGCATATTCCCGTGATTGCTTCGGGGCACGTATCCTACGCCATCGAAGCCCAGATCGACGAACTGCGGCGAATCGCCGACATCGGCGTGGACGCCACCATCCTGATCACCAACCGGCTGGCCGAGGAATATGCCCAGCCGGAGGTCTGGATGGAGAACCTCCAGCAGATTTTGAACGCCATGGACCCGGCCATGCCCATCGGGTTTTACGAGTGCCCCTATCCGTACAAACGGCTGATCTCCCTGGATGAGCTACGCCAGCTGGCCGGCAACAGCCGCTTCCGCTTTTTGAAGGATACGTGCTGCGACCTGGACCTGATCAAGCAGCGCCTGCGGATCCTGAAGGGCAGCGCGCTGGGGCTGTACAACGCCAACACCACGACGCTGCTGGAATCGCTGCAGGACGGGGCCGCGGGCTTCTCCGGGGTGATGTGCAACTTCCATCCCGACCTGTACGCCTGGCTGCTCAAGAACTATCAAACCGAGCCGGACAAGGCGCAGATGCTGCAATCGATGCTCACGCTTTGCTCGCTGATCGAGGCGCACCTGTACCCGGTGAACGCCAAGTATGCCCTGCAGCTGCTTGGCCTCCCGGTGGAGACCTATGCGCGCGCGAAAAACCATCACCTGCTGACCCCCGTTTTGAAGGACGAAGTGGAGCAGATGGCGCGCGTCGCCGATTTCGTACGTCAACGGCTGATCGCCGGCTGAGGCTCCCTCCCCTCCCGGCGCCGCGGAGACCGCACGGTCTTCGCGGCGCTTTGCGTTTGCCGGAAAACGGGAGCGACGCAACGGCCGCGATAGCCGGACGTGGAGAGCAATACCCCGTGAAACGAAAAAGCGCCACCGTGTGAAAACGGCAGTGCCAGGGTGCTAAGCCTCGTTTACAGACACAATGCCAACCCGAACAAGGCGGGGTTCTATTCCATCGCCAGCAAAAACAGCATCGTATCCTCGTCCGTATCGGGGAAGGATTCGTGCCCGAAATCCGGGAAAACGCGGTAATCCTTCTCGCACGTCAGGCGGTTGTAAATGGCGAACTGCGTGGACGGCGGGCAGGTATCGTCCATCAGGCCCACGTACAGGCGCACCTTCGCGCGAATCCGCGGGGCCAGGTGCTGCGTATCCACGTAGCCCAGCCGAGTGAAAACTTCCTTTTCGCGCAGGTGCTGCGGATCGTAGTGCCGGAAATAATCCGTAATCTCCTGGTAGCTTCCCCGCGCGAGGTTCATCTCCCACACCCGGCGATAATCGCTTAAGAAGGGCATGAGGATGCAGGCGCGGTTGATACCCGGGGTGAGCGCCGCGCACGCCACGCTCAAGCCGCCGCCCTGAGAGCCTCCGCACACGCCGACGCGGTTGGAATCCACAAAGGGCAGCGACCGTACGATGCGCGCCAGCTGCGCCGTGTCCATGAAAACGCTTCGGTAATACAGCTTTTTGGGGTCGATGTCGGACAGCCCCCGCACGATGTGGCCGTGGTACGTCGTTCCGACGCCGTCGTATACGTCCTGCGAGGTTCCGGCCTGCCCGCGGCAATCCATGGCCGCGACGCAGAACCCCGCCGCGACCCAGCCGAGCTTGGAGCCGAAGTTGCCCGCGCTGTTGCCGTACCCGTGAAACATGACCACGGCCGGAACCGCCTCGCGGATGGAACGGGGGTACAGCAGCAGCGCGTGGACGCGGGCGCCGCCCGTACCGGTGAAATACAGGTGCCGGCAGGCGACGGCCGGCACTTGGAAGGCCGCGTCCTCCAGCTCGTGCGCCGTGCCCAGGGCATCCACTTCGCGCTGGGCCTCGTCCCAATAGGCGTCGAAATCATCCGGTTTTTCGTTGCGGCCCCGGTAGTTCAGCAGTTCCGAAAGGGGCATGTCGATGCCGGCCGTATGCGCTCATTCCTTCCTTTGGGAGGATCGCCGACCGGCGAACCCCGCCGGCTTCAGGCGACGCCCACCGTGAGCAGTATGTTGGCGAACACCCGTTTTTCGCCCGTGGAGATGGCCAGCCTGACCGCCTCGCCGCCGCAGGCGTCGTAGAACTCGAACCGGCCCAGCTTCGCAAGCTCCACCCCGGGCAGGGCCTGCCGGAACTCCGCGTAGATGCCCGGCTCGCTGCCGGTGCCGGGATCCATGACGGTCGCGGCCTCCACGCGGATATCGGACAAAAGCGCCTCCAGCACGGCCGTCACCGTGGGACTGCCTGCAACCAGCCCGAGGTACACCTTTTCGGCGTCGCCGGTCTTGCTCGCCAGGGGGTAATTGCCGTCCGCGATGAGGATTTTGTCGCCGTGTCCGCACAGCGACAGCGCCTGCATGATCTGCGGGTGGATGCAACCGTTGGTCAGCATCTTACTTCGCCTCCCCTTCCTCGTCGGCGCGCAGGTGGCCCAGCATCCCGCCGGGATGCCATTTTACGTACTGCGCAGGCGTCAGGTCCCGGTGGGCCTGCAAAAGCACGCTCAGGGCCTGCAGCACCAGTATTTCCGCCAGGATGGAGGTGCGGGGCGCGCGGTTGAGCGGCCCGCCTTCCTCGCTCACGCCCGCGTACAGGTGGACGGCGGCGTGTTTGGCCAGCCAGCTTTCCGGGTTGCCCGTCACCGCGATGATGCGGCAGCCGTTGTTGAGTACCGCGGTCGCCGTCGCCTTCATTTCGGGCGTTTCGCCGCTGTTGGAAATGCAGATGACCACGTCGCCTTCCACCAGCTGGCCGCACGAGCCGTGCGTCGCCTCCGTGCCGTGCAGAAAATACGTGGGCGTGCCCGTGGAACTGAGCAGCGACGCCACATAGCCGGCCACGTGGCCCGGCTTGCCCACCCCCGTGATATGCACGCGGTTGTGCGCGGCCTCGGCCGATAGAATCAGGTCGACGGCCTGCGCATACGTTTCGCCGCCGATCCCGCCGATGCATTGCTCCGTTTCACGCCGGGCCGTGGACAGAAAAGCTTCCAGCGCCCGGACTTCCGTCGGATCGTTCAACAAAATCTCCTCCATTTCATCCTTCGCCGCGCCGGATAGGCGCGGCGCATGCCCGCCCGGCCCGCGTCAGCGCAGGCAATCGAGCTTGTCAAACGGGAATCCCGCCTCCGCGTGCGCCGCCATCGCGCCGAGCACGTCGTCAAGCTTCGGGAGGCTGGGCTGCGCGCCCATGCGGGACACCGTAATCGCAGCCGTGTTGCGCGCGAAATCGATGGCTTCCCGGTGGCTCAGACCCACGCACATGCCCACGCAGAACGCAGCCACGAAGCTGTCCCCGGCGGCGGTGGGGTCGGCCACGCGGACGCCCGGCACGCTTGGAACGTGGACGACCTGCCCGCCCTCGCTGATGGCCGCGCCGTTTTCACCCAGCGTAACCAGCAGGTGCTTGGTTCCCTGCCTGCGCATGATCTCCGCCACCGCGGCGATATCCTCCGTGTGCAGACCGCCCTCCGTGCGGATCGGCACGCCGGAAAGCGCGGCCGCCTCGTGCTCGTTGGGGGAGAGGTAGGTCGTGTGCGAAAGCAGGCCCTTGCTCAGGGGCGCCGCCGGCGCGGGGTTGATCATCAGCTTCACGTGCCTGTCGTAAGCGTACGCCGCGACCAGCTCGTTGATGGCCATGGGGATTTCAAACTGCAGCATGACCATGTCGTAGTTTGCGATGTCGTCTTTGAGAAAGGCGATATCCTCCGGCGTGATGGTCATGTTCGCGCCGGGCACCACGATGATGCGGTTGCGGCTGCCCCCGTCCTCCCCGATCTCCAGCGTGATGTTGCCGATCGCCGAGGCTTCCGTCTCATCCCGGATCACGTGCCCGATGCGGATGCCCGCCTCGCGCGCGGAGGCGATCAGCTGGTCGCCGAAGGCGTCGCGGCCCACCTTGCCCACCATGGTCACATCGGCCCCCAGCCGCGCCGCCTGCACGGCCTGGTTGGCGCCCTTGCCGCCCGGCGCGGTGGTGAACTTCGTGCCCAGCACCGTTTCGCCGGAAGCCGGAAATACGCGCGTGGAGGTGATCAAATCCATCACGAAGCTGCCGACCACCAGAATACGAGGTTTGTTTGCCATCCGTCTTTCGTCCCTTTCCAAATCGCCGCCGCGGGCCGCCTTCACAGGCGGGCGGGCTGCTTAAGTATCCAGATCTCCGCGACGCTCACGCCCCGCTCGCCGTCCAGCGCGGTAAAGCGCAGCTCCAGCGTGCCGTCCGCGTAGCTTTTTTTCGGCAGCACAAAATCGGTCGTGAGCATCTTACGGTCGGTGGAAATGTAATCGTGTATCACACAGCCGCCGGAAGCGTCCAGCTTCACGTGCTGGCCGAAATAGCCCAGGTAGGTGGTGCGCAGCAGGTATTCCGCCTCTGGGTCCAGCCCCTCGTAGCGGACGACGAGGGGCGTCATGTACATGGCGCAGCCGTTCCACTGCCACGCAAGCGGCATGCAGTAGGCGTCGTCCTCCGCGTGGGGCGGCTGCATGACGAAGGAGGAAAGCGCCCCTTTCAGGAATCCCGGGTCCGACGCGTAATCGGTCGGGTTTTGGATGCGCGCCCAGGAGGACCAGCAGCCCATGTTGTCGTAGTAGCCTCCCGGGCCGGGGTGGGTGCGATTGAGCAACGCCTCCAGCAAGGAAACGCGGTACCCCTCGTTGCTGTCGAACAGGATGCCCGCCTTGTCCCCCGGCGCGGACGGATTGGCGCTGGCGAGGATTTCGCTGGGTTTGCGCGCCTCCTTGATGGGGGGCAGCGCGTGGCGCCAGTAGCGCGCGTCGTTGAGCGGGATATCCGCGCATTCCACAAAGCCGCCGCGCCCCCAGTGCAGCGCTCCGTGGCGCTTCACCGTCAGCTGCATGCCGATGTGCTCAAAAAGCGCGTCCGCCAGCTCGTCGATGCGTTGCCGGTATTCGGGGCACACGGGCTCGCTTTCGGCCCGATCGAATATCGCGAGGGCCTCGTCGATCGCCTTGGCGACGCCGTTTACACGGCAGCGGCGCAGCGCGTGCAGCGCCTGCGATTGCAGATGCGTTTCCCAGATCAGCCGTTCTTTCTGGTAGGCGTCGTAATAGGCGCGGATCAGCCCCATTTCGAAGCGGTAGTTGCCGCGCCCGTAGGCGCACAGCCGCTTTTCCATCGCCTGCCACTGCGAAAGGCACGTCTCCACATGCTCGTTCACCATCAGCGGGCCGTTGAAGTTCTCCTCCAGCGCAAGGAAGCCGTGCGCAAGCTCGTCCGCCTGCGACGCGTCGATGAACAGGCGCGCGTAGTCCCGCAGGGTCTGCACCACGTCGGTGTCCGGGTCCCATTCTTGATCCGCCCAGACGAACTTGTTGACGTCGTCGTTGATGCCCTCCGAATAGGTGATGCTTCCGACGAACGAGGATTGATACACGTTATGGATACGCTTTTCGGCCCGCGGGCGCGGGTTGATGCATTCGCGTCCCAGCGTGAGCGCCAGGGCCAGGTCCCACTTTTCCACGGGGAACTGGCAGCGGAAGCTGTGCCCGACGTCCGGATAATTGCGGATGGGATACCTTTTGGGCGTCCGGCTGCGCAGCACCTCGGCCGGGTCCTTCTCCCAGGGGCCGAACACCACGCCGGTCAGCCATTCCGGTTCCTTTGCAAGCTCCCGGTAGAACGCGTCCGTCCACCCGCGGCTGGGGTTGAAGGTCTGCGGCGACAGCCAGACGCCCGCTTCCGGGTGGCTCTCGTGCAGCAATGCGGCAACGCGTTCAACCCACCCGAACAGCGGCTCCGGGTCCAGCTCGCCGGGATCGCCCCCCGGCACGAAAAGGTGATCCAGATAGGGCATCCTTTCGAATACCGTGCGGCGCTCGTCCAGCTCCGCCTGCACCGTTTGGGGATCGCCGTAGTCCTCGGCCATGTCCGGGTACCACACCCACACGTCCATGCCGTAGCGGTGCGCCTTTTCCGACAGGATGCCGATCATCTCCAGCGGGTCCACCTTCATCAGGGGGCCGGTCAGATCGTCGTCCGTGTGCGGCGGCAGCAATTCCACGCTGTTGACGCCGAACAGCGCCAGCTCGCGCAGGTACCGGTCGTAGATTTCCGGCGTCCAGGCGTCGTAGGCGTTCGTTTTGGGGCGATACCCCAGCTGATGCCCGCGGATCGCGTAGCGCGGGGTGGAGCTGAGCCGCACGTCGCCCGGCAGCCGGGCTTCGCCCTGTTTCCACAGGAGCATGCGCAAAAGCCGGCCCATACCGTAATACACGCCGCGATCGTCCGCGCCCTCCACGACCGCGCAGGCACGCCCGTCCTGCGCCCAGGTGCACAGCCGGTACCCTTCGGTGCCCGGCTCGACCAGCCCGGCGACGCGTCCGGCGACCTGCGGCGGCAGCGTGGCGGCGGTGCCCAGCCAGACGCCGGCCTGCTTTTCGGTTGTTTCCCCGTCGGTGATCGCTGCGGACGGCCATCCCGTCCGCCTTTCCAGTTCCTCGTTAAAAACCCGTGCCGCGGTTTGAACCAGCGCGGGCGCCTCCGGCGCCACGTGCGTTACGCATCCTTCCAGAGAATATGCAAGGGACATTTCGATAGCCTCTTTTATCGGTCGTTACAGCCTCATTTGCAGGGGCTGAACCAGTTCGTTGATGGTCTGATAGGCGCGCATGATGGACACCGGATCGAACCGAAGGGAAGGTCCGGACACGCTCACCGCCGCCACCAGCCGCTGATCGGCGCCGAAGACCGGCACCGCCACGCAGCGGATGCCGAACTCGTGCTCCATGTTATCCACGGCGAAGCCGTTGCGGCGAATCTCGTCCAGGTTTTCCTTCAGCGCGCTCAGCTCGGTGATCGTGTAATCGGTATACTTGATGCGCGGAAGCGCGAGCACCTGCTCCTGCTCCTCCGGCGGGAGGAACGCCAGCATCGCCTTGCCCAGGCCCGTGCAGTACATCGGCGCCGTTTCACCCGTGATGGAGCGGAAATTGCTGCCCACCTGCGGGAACGCCGCGTCGATGTAGAGCACGCTGTGCTCATGGGGAACGCCCAGGTAGCATACTTCCCCTACCATCTGGGCGATTTTGGTCATCGGCTCCTGAAAAAACTTTTTGAAACCCATGTGACTGTTGATGACGTAGGTGAAATGGAGAAGCTTCAGATCAAGGTAATACTTGCCCGTCTGCGCGTTCTGCGCGACGTAGCCGAGCTTCTCGTACGTGGAGAGGATATTGAACACGGTGCTCTTGTGATAGCTGAGCATCTGCGCAATCTCCGATACACCCAGTTCAGGCGTCTTGACGGAAAACGCCTCCAGTACGTGCACGGCCTTGGCGAGCGATGAGACTTTGTATTCCTTAGATTGCTGCATACGTAAGGCCCCTTCATTCATTGTTCGTCCAACGCTGGGAAGTGCTTATGCTTCCGGAATCAGGAACAGCTCGTGGACGGATACGCCCTGCACGCGTCCCCAAGGCTGCCAGGTCAGGGTCAGGTTGCCTTCGCCGTCGCAGCAGCCGGCCGGGAGGGTGTACTCCTGCCAGAAGTCGTCCTCTCCGGGGACGACCACCCTGTCGTGGATCACGATTCTGCCGCCGGCCGTCAGGCGCACGGGCGTCGCGCCCACGCGGGCGCAGTAGGCGATGCGAAGCCGGTATCGGACCGCGGGGTCCACTCCGGGGATCGTCAGCGTCACGGGCGTGTCGTAATACGATTGGACGCCGGTCAGCAGTTCCTTGGGTACGGCCGCCTCCCGCCACGTGTCCCGCCAGGTCTGTATCCGATCCTCCATGCGGGTGTCCGCCGTGAGGTAAGCCGTCTCGAGCATTCCGGGGTCTTCCGCCCAGGTGTGCGCCCTAAACAGCATGCCGCTGCTTTCGGGCGACCCGACATCCACGTAGATGCCGCCGGGCCCCGGGTCCGTCCGGTGCAGCAGACGCACGATCGCGGCGAGCCGCTCCTCCTCGCCGGTAAGGCGGAGAATGCGCTTCATGGTCAGCCGCAGGTAAACGCAGTCGTTCAGGGGCAGGTCGAGCATATCCAGCCACGCGCCGCGCCGCCAGCCCTGCCCGCCGTGGTGATGCGTCGTCAGCTTGATACCGCAGCTAACACGCATGTCGTCCGCAAGGCACTGCAGTCGGCTGCGCAGTTCCGGATCGCAGGGCTCGAAAAGGCCGCGGTCCAGCCAGCCGAACGCCTCCCGCAGGGCGGCCTCCGCGCCGGTAACGGGGGCCTTTTCAAGCGCCGCCCGCGCTTCGGCCTCCAGCCGGTCGTCGTAAAGCTGTTTGCGCTTCACGTAGCAGTCGCCCAGCGCGCGCAGCTTGATCATCTGGTAGCGCCAGTTGCCGCGCGTCGCGGGCGAAGCCTTCGCGTCGACGTCGTTCATCAACAGCCAGGCGTGGTCCACGCACTCGTTTTGCGCGATGGGAACGGAGGCGTCCCAGCTTTCTTCCAACAGGAAGACGAGCCGGGTCAGCTCCTCTTCCAGATCGGCGTCGATCAGCAGGCGGACATATTCCCGCACCGTTGTCTCGGCGGTCTGGTCGCTGTCCCAGTCCTGCTGGCCCCAGACGAACTTGTTGACGTCGTCGTGAATGCCCTCGGAATAGGTGATGGACCCCATGCAAAAGGGTGCGTGGTCATTGTGAATCACTTTCATGGCGCGGGGCCGCGGGTTGCTGCATTCGCGCCCTTCGATCAGCGCGAATGCGCGGTTCCAGTCCCGCATGGCGAACTGGCAGCCCAGGTTGTGCGTGATGTCCGGATAATGGCGGATGCGCCCGCGATATTTCCGCGGAAGCCTGCGCACCATTTCGCCGATCGTGTCCTGCTCCCAGGGAGCGAAGCTTACGCCGTACAGCCAGGACGGTTCGCGGGCGACTTCTTCGTAAAACGCGCGATACCATCCTTCCTGCGGTGAAAAGCTTTGCGGCGCAAGCATGACTTTTGCTTGAGGATGATACTTAAACAGTATTGTAGCACATTTTTCCGTGAAAGCAAAGAGGGCCGCCGGCTCCAGCTCGCCCGGATCGCCGGCCGGCACCAACACGCCTTTCACGTCCTTAAGCGCGGAAAACACCTGCTCGCGCTCCCGAAGCTCCGCCTCCACGCAGGCCGGATCGTCGAGGCTTTTGATCATGTTAGGGTACCACAGCCACAGGTCCAGGCCGTAGGAGGCCACGACGTCCGCGATTTGCACCATCATGTCGAACGGGTCGACCTGCATCTCCCGGGAAAACAGGTTGTCGTCCGTGCGGGGCGGAAGCAGTTCGATGCAGTTGCTGCCGAACAGCATCAGTTCGCGAATGTAGCGGTCGAATTGGGCCAGATTCCAGCAGGGGAGGGAGTTCTGCTTGTCCCGGTAGCCCAGCTGATGCCCGCGCATGCCGTAGCGGGGCGTGGACGAAAGCCCGGCGAAGTCCATATCGGCGGCGATGGCGCCTTTGCTCAGCCTGAGGAGGCGCAGCAGTTTGCCCATGCCGTAGAGGGCGCCCCTTTCGTCGGCGCCGACGGCGAACAGGGAAAGCTGTTTGCCGTTGACCAGCTCGAAGAACAGCCGGAATCCTTCCGGACCCGGCGCTTCCAGCCTTGAGAGCGTTTCCGCGCGCTCCGGGCAGAGCCTGCGAAAGCGCTCCTCCGTCAGGATCACCACGTTTTCGACGCCCGGCATCAGGGTCGGCGCCGTACGCAGGGCGATGCCCGTACGGAGGGCAATTTCCTGCATGAACACCTCGGCCGCGCGCGCTTCCAGCCCGGAAAGGCCGGCGGGTACGACGACGTTGGGCAGGATCGAAATCATCTTTTTCACGGGGCTCCTCCTTTCAGGCGCGCATCAGCCAAATTTCGGATACGGCGACGGGGAAAAGCGTATCGTACGCCTGCCAGCGCAGGTCCAGCGCGCCATCGGCCACGGCGCCCGCGGGCAGGGTGTAGCGGTAAACCGGCTCGTGCGCCGTCGCCGCGTCCCGCCGGATTACGTCGTGGACGAGCCTGTTTCCGGCGTACAGCGCCACGCGCAGCTCATCCGCCGGGGCCTCGATCATATCGGGGTAGGTAACCTGCAGGGTGTAGGCCGCGCCGTCCTCAAGGCCCTCCAGATGCACGCGCAGCGGCGTGCCGTAGAGGGTGCGCGCCCGGTGCACCCACCGCGTGGTGATGGGGTACTCGTTGTGCCACCCGGCGTTGCCGTGAAAGCGGATCATCAGCCCGTACATGTCGTGGAACAGATGCGCGGAGCGCAGGCGGCCGGGGTCCTGCTCCCAGGAGAGGTCCTCCGCCACGCAGCGGAAGCCGTCCAGGCTGCCCAGATCGACGTACAGGCCCCCTTCGCCGGGGTCGGTCCGGTGCAGCAGGGCGTCGATCGCCGAAAGCCGCTCGCCCTCGTCGGTCATCCTCAATATGCGCAGGCAGTGCCCGGTATACCACTGCATATCGTTGAGCGGCATGTTGATCGTGTCCAGCCACGCGCCGCGTATCCACTTCTGGGCATTGTTGAGCACCGTGCTCTGCTGCATGCGGCAGCCGGGGGTGTGGTTCAGCTCCTGTCCCAGCCGCCAGAGGGTGAAGCGCAGGTCTTCGGCGACGGGTTCGTCGTACGTGCGCCGGAACATGGCCAGCGCGTCACGTACGGCCGTTTCCGAGCCGACCTGCGGGGCGCGCCCGAGCAGGGCGAGCGCCTCGGTTTCCAGCTTCTGGTCCGCCAGATAGCGCTGCTTTACGTAGGCGTCCAGCAGCGCGCGCTGATAAAGCATTTTATAGCGGTAATTGTCCCCAACCGACTGGGGCAGCCGTCCGTCGAGCGCCTCAAAACGCCTGTAGACGTCGTCGATGGCGGTGTTTTCGCTAAGCTTGCCCACCCAGTTCTGTTCCAGCGCGAAAATCAGCTCCGTCAATTCCTCCGCGTGTAGCGGGTCGATCAGCAGACGCGCGTAGTCCCGTACGGTTTCGTGCGGGTCGCGGTCGGGGTCCACGTCCTGATCCGTCCAGACGAATTTGTTCACGTCGTCGTGAATGCCCTCGGAGTAGGTCAGCGAGCCGATGCACAGGGGCGCGTGGAAATTGTGGCACGTTTTCATGGCCAGCGGCCGGGGGCAGCAGCTTTCGCGTCCGTGCGCCAGCGCCAGGGGGCCGTCCCATTGCTGCACTTCAAACTGGCTGGAAGCCGTGTGCGTGATGTCCGGATAATGGCGGATGCGCCCGCGGTACTTCTCCGGCACGCGCTCAGCCATTTCGGCCAGCGTATCGGCGATCCAGGGCGCGTAGCAGACGCCGTACAGCCATTCCGGCTCGCGGGACAGCTCGCTGTAGAAGGCGTCGTACCAGTCCCTTTCCGGGGCGAAGGCCTGCGGCGCCACGTAGACTTTCGCGTCGGGGTGGTACCGGTGCGCGACCCGCATCATCGCCCCCGCGACCTCGAAGAACTTGCGGGGCGCCAGCTCGCCCGGGTCGCCCGCGGGGATGAGGATCGCGTCCAGCCAGGGAAGCGCGGAAAACACGCGCTCCCGCTCCTCGATCTCCCTGGCGAAGGTGGCGGGATCGGCGTAATCCTCGCCCATGCAGGGGTACCACAGCCACACGTCCAGTCCGTAGCCATGGATGATTCGGGACAGGCGCGTCATCATTTCCATGGGATGCAGGCGGAACAGCGGCGAAAACAGCCGGTCGTCCGTGCGGGGCGGAAGAATTTCGATCGCGTTGCTGCCGAACAGGGCCAGCGTGCGGATGTACGCGTCGAAATCCTCCGCCGTCCAGTTGGGGCAGGTGTTCTGCTTATCCCGGTAGGCCAGCTGATGCCCGCGCAGGCTGTAGCGCGGCGTGACGGAGCGATTCACAAGGTCGTCCGACGCTTCCAGCTTTCCCGGCGTCAGGCACAGCTTGCGCAAAAGCCAGCCGGCGCCGAACAGGCAGCCGCGGTCGTCCGCGCCGCACACCGTAACGCGCAGGGGCGCCGTGCTCTCCACGCGGATGCGCCAGCCCTCGGCGCCCGGTTCGGCCAGGCCGGCGAGCGTTTCGGCCACGCCGGGCATATCGAGCCGGAGCGTGGCTTCCTTCCCAAGGACGATCGCCCCGCCGTGTTCGGGCGGCTCGTCGCATACCGGCAGCGCAAGCCCGGTGCGCTTTTCAAGCTCTTCCTTCAGGATGTCGAAGGCACGCGCCTCCGGACCCAGACTGTGCCTGGGTTTTACCAGCACTATTTCGCTCATGCTGTCCTCCAAACGTACGGCCCGCGGCTGTCGTTGAAAATGGGACCATGCCCGGAGCGTAAAGCTTTGGACATGGTCCCTCCGCAGGCCTGTTTTCTACTGTTAGCGGATACGGTCGTACGCCTGGTTGAAGATCTCCTCAAGGCGCTCGGAACCCTGCGCCTTCAGCGCGTCAACCAGCTCGCTCCACTGATCCATGGACTTCTTGCCGGTGATGTATGCGTCGATCTCCTGGTTGAACACGTTGCCGATGCGCAGTTCCAGATCGGTGATCTCTTCGGTCTCGTCGGAGGTGAAAGCCGGCCAGTTGGGCAGGTAAACGGTCGTGCCCGCCTCGGTCCACTCCTGGATGCGGTTGCCCATGTCGACGAAGAGAGGATCGGAAACCTGCTTGTAGGTGCTCTCGTCGATGTACTGGCCCATGCCGTGCAGGCCGACGCCGATTTCGCCCTGGATGGCCATGAACACGTCGGAAGCATTGATGTTGCGATCCACGATCTCCTGCTTGATGGTCGGGAAGCCGTCGATCATGTCGTAGTCGACGCCTTCCACGCCGAAGTTGGTGATCATCATGCCTTCTTCGGAGTACATCCAGTCGACGAGGCGGATGATATCCTCAAAGTGCTCGGACTGGGAGTTGATAACCACCTGGTCGGCCCAGTCGCGCTCGTAACGGTAGGAGCGGGTCTGGCCGTCTTCGTTGGACATGGGGGCAAGCAGGTCGAACTTGGCGTTCTCGTCGATCTGCGCCAGGCCGGGGTTGTAAACGCGGGCGGTGAAGGAGTTGTTGTCGAACACGCAGAACAGCTTGCCGCTGGACAGACGCTCGAACATCAGGTCCTTATCCATGGTCGCGTAGTCGGGGTCGAGCAGGCCGTCCTTATAGGCGTTGGCCAGGAAGGTAACCACGCGGGTGAACTTCTCGTCCGTCGGCCCGTAAATGTAGGAATCGGTGTTGGGTTCATAGTACATGCCGCGGTTGACGTAGAAGGCCGGGAATCCGCCGGTGCCCAGCGAGTACGCCAGCGCGCCGATGAGGTAGTTGGTGCCCTTGCGGCTGCCGAAGCCGTACATGTCGGGATGCGCGGCCTTGATCTTGAGCATCGCGTCGTAGAGCTCGTCCCAGGTCGTGGGGGTGGCGATGCCCTGTTCTTCCAGCAGGTCCGTGCGGATCTGGGGCATGGGCGCCACGGCCAGACGGTCGTACTCCAAGGTGCGGAAGCCGTACAAATTGCCTTCCACACGGAACTTGTTCGTCTCGGTGATGCGGTCGTCGGCGTCTACCAGCGCGAAGTAGTTGGGCGCCAGGTCCTTATAATCGTCGAGGTTGACGAACATGCCCATACCGCCGTACATCGCGACTTCGGACTGGCTGGCGTGGGCCACCACGTCCGGCATGGTGTTGGAAGCGAAAACGGTTGCCCGTTTGGTATCGTAGTCCGCTTCCGGGATCGGCTGCAGCACGATGGTCGCGTTCGTCGCGTCTTTGATGGCCTGAATAACGGGAGCGTCGGTCGCCATCGTCTGCTGGCTGGTTTCCCGCGTCATCCAGGTGACGGTCAGGCCGTCTTCGAACCACAGGGTGTGTTCGGAACTGTCGGTGCTTTCGGCCATCGAGGCTGCCGGTACTGCTGTCAGGATCATTAACAGCACGAGAAGGGCGGATACGATTTTTCGCGTGTTCATGGTTTCAAGTCTCCTTTTCATAATTATCATCTCAGGGGATGTCGCCCCATTCGATTCACGCTCATTATCCCTTGACGGACCCGACCATGACGCCCTTGACGAAGTATTTCTGGCAGAAGGGATACACCACCAGAATGGGCAGCACGGTGATGAACACGACCGCGTACTTGATGTTCAGGCTCATCAGCGAACTGTCGGAGGAGACGGTCGCGGCGCTCGCGTCCGACCCCAGGACGATGTTGCGCAGAATCAGCTGCATGGGGTACTTGCTGCGGTCGTCCAGGTAGATCAGCGGCTGGAAGAAGCTGTTCCAGTGCCATACCGCGTAAAACAGGAACATCGTGGCGAAAACGGCCTTGGACAGCGGCAGGATGATCTGGAAGAAGATGCGCAGGTCGTTGGCGCCGTCGATATAGGCGGATTCGTGCATCTCCTCCGGGATATCGGCGAAGAATGTTCGCATGATGATCAGGTACCATACGTTGATCGCGGGGGGAAGCACGATGGCCCACATCGTGTTTTTGATGCCCAGGGACAGCACCACCATGAAGTTGGATACGATGCCGGCGTCGAAGAACATCGTAAAGACGATCATCAGCGTGAAAAAGCGGCGGCCGGGCAGCTTTTTGCGGGAAAGCGGGTAAGCGCACAGCGCCGTCATTCCTACGTTGATCAGGGTGCCGACGACGGTGTACTTGATGGTGTTCAGGTACGACTGGGGCACGTATTTATCGGTGACGATGTATTTGTACGCCTCCAGGTTGATGCCCTTGGGGAGAACGGATATTTCGCCGCGGATAACGGCCAGCCCGTCGCTGATGGAGACGATCAGCATGTAATAAAGCGGATAGATTACCAGCAGGCAGAAGAGGCACAGAAAGAAAATGTTGACGTAGGAGAAAGCGCGATCGCCGCTGGTTTCACGGTTTTTAACCATCTCAGCTACTCCCTTCTCTTACCAGAGGTTGGTCTGGCCGATTTTGTCCGCTGTCTTGTTGGCCATGACGACCAGCACCAGCGCGACCACCGATTGGAACAGGCTGACGGCCGCGCCGTAGCTGTAGTCGGCGTTGATCAGGCCGCGGCGATACACGTAGGTGGATATCACGTCCGCCGTGGAATAGGTGGAGCCGTTGTACAGCAGGATGATCTTCTCGTACCCGACGCTGAGCAGGCGACCCACGGTGAGCAGGAACTGAATGGAGATGACCGGAGCGATGCAGGGGATGCTAATGCTGATCAGCTGACGCCACTTGCTCGCGCCGTCGATGGAGGCCGCCTCGTACAATTGCGAGTCCACGCCGGTCAGCGCCGCCAGATAGACGATGGAGCCCCAGCCGGCATACTGCCAGATTTCGGAAATGACGTAGATCGGGCGAAAGCAGCTCGGCTCGGACATGAAGGACAGCGTGGAAAGGCCGAAGAAGTGTCGAACCGTGTTGAACAGGCCGTCACTGGCCGTGACGTTGACGATGAAGCCGCACACGACGACCGTCGAGAGAAAGTAGGGGAGATAGGTCACCGATTGGGTGAAGCGCTGGAATCGCTTATTCTTAACATCGTTTATCATTAGCGCCAGCAGGATCGGAACCGGGAAAGAGAAAACCAGCATCAACAGGTTCAGGTAGATCGTGTTCCAGAGGATTTTCCAGAAGTACGGATCGGACATGAACTTCTCGAAATTGCTGAAACCGACCCACTTACTGCCCGCAATGCCCTTGAACGCGTTGTACTTCTTAAACGCGATCACCAGCCAAGTGATGGCCCCGTACTTGAAAATGACGAAATAGACCACCGGAAGCAGCAGCATCAGGTACAAAAAAACGTGCGTCCTTGACTCGTTTCCAGGTACGGGCACGCTGCGCGCGCTTGACAGCGTTGGATGCTTGGCTCATTCACATCAACTCCATAAAGAAAAACTGTGGTTGACGGATGTTCAATAATAATGCACGTCGTTTCCAATATCAAGTATAGCGCTTTTTATCTCTATTGTCAATATAAATTCCAGAAAAACCAGCAAGCCGTTTCTGCCAAACGGCGCGAAAAACGGACGGGCCGCCGCGGAGCCTTCCGCCTCCGGCTTTGCGGAAAAGAATCGTTTGGGAAAAGGAATCCGGCGGCGAAAGGCGAAGTTTTATAGAACGTTATGCGGCCGCGGCGGCGCCCGGGCGGATGCGCGGGAAACGCGAGATCGGACCAGAAAACGAGGAGTAATTCGACATGACGGAAAAAGCGGCGACCTTTCCGATCCGCGGTGTGATCGAAGGGTACTACGGCAAGCCCTGGACGTTCAAGCAACGGTGCGATCTGTTGGATTTTTTGCAGGGACACGGTATGAACAGCTACTTCTACGCGGCCAAGTACGACGCGTACCACCGGGAACGCTGGGCGGAGCTGTACCGTCCGGAAGACCTGGAGGAGCTGAGCAGGCTGGTTCAGTACGCGGCCTGCCGGAGGGTCGATTTCTGGTATTGCATTGCGCCCGGCCTTTCGCTTTGCTACGCCGGCGAGGAGGACATGCGGCGCCTGGCGGCCAAGACGCGGCAGATCTATCAGCTGGGCGTGCGTCACATCGGGCTGTTTCTGGACGACATACCGCCGCTTTTGCAGCACCCTGAGGATATCGCCCGCTACGCGTCGCTTGCGGAGGCGCACGTCGATTTTATCGGCCGCTACGCGGCGCTGATGAACGAAACTTTTCCCGAGCCCGTGCAGCTGTGCGTCTGCCCGTGGCAGTACTGCGGCACCGGGGAGGAAGCCTACGTTTCCACGCTTGGCAAAAGGCTGTCGCCGGACGTGAAGCTTTTGTGGACGGGGCCGGAGGTCTGCTCCCGGACGCTCAAAACGACGCAGGCGAAGCGTTTTCTGGAGGCGACGGGCCACCGGCCCACCTACTGGGACAACTACCCGGTCAACGACGCCAGCATGTACCGCGAAATGCACCTGGGCCCCCTGCTCGGGCGGGACGCGGACCTGGGCGTGTACAGCGACGGTTATTTGGCCAACGGCATGGAAAGCTATCGATGCACCAGGATCGTTTTGCACACCATCGCGGATTATCTGGCGGACCCCACGGGCTACGACCCCGAAATCTCCTGGCACAGGGCGATGGAAAGCGAGCTGAAGGAGGCGGGCGAGGCGTTCGTCCTGCTGGCGGACAACATGCGCCGCTCCTGCCTGCAGGATGCCAACTCCCGTTTGCTGCACGGCGTTCTCTACGAGATGCGCAGGGCGCTGGTCACGGGCCAAAGGGAGCAGGCCGCGCAGGTCCTTACGGACTATGTGGCCCGGCTGGACGCGCTGGAAGACCATATCGCCGGCGGCCGGGTGCCCGCGCCGCTGCTGGCGGAGCTGGAGCCGTGGCTTGAGAAGCACCGCAGGATGCACCGGGTGCTGCACCTGACCGTACAGTACCTGAAAGGCCCCTCCGCCACGCTGGAGCGCTGGATCGAGGACGAGCTGACCGCCATGAAGGCGATGACGGTGAATTACGGGGATTGCGACATGGAGCTGACGGTGAGCGAGATTCTCCGCGGCATCCGGCCCGAGGCCTGATCCCGCGGAGCGGGTCCGACAAACCCTCCGATACCGTTTTGCCCCGCCGGTTCCGCGCGGGGCTTTTCCGACGCCGGCGCCACCCGCAGGGGACGCGCGGACAAAAACGGCCTTGTCGCGCACCCCTGCGGATGGTATGATGTGGAGGCATCAACCGGGAGAGGAACGCGAACCGATGAAAACGAAGCCGATCAGCAGGGAAATGCTACTGTTCTTTATCATGATCTCCGCGGCCGCGCTGGGCAACGGCTTAAGCGACTCCGTTTATTCCAACTATTTCAAAGAAACGTACAACGTCACCACCACGCAGCGCGCCTTTATCGAGTTTCCGCGGGAATTGCCGGGTCTGTTGTGCGCGCTGGTCATCGCCTCGCTGTCGATGCTGGGGGATGCGAAAATCAGCCTGATCGCGCAGATTTCCGCCTGCGCGGGGCTCATGGCGATGGGCTTTTTTACCCCGTCCTTCGGGGTGATGCTCATTTTCCTGTTCGTCAATTCCATGGGGATGCACCTGTTCATGCCCCTGTCCGACTCCATGGGCATGGCGCTGGCCGAGCCGGGGCAGGTGGGGCGGCGCGTGGGGCAGTACGCGAGCGTCAAGATGCTTTTCGGCTTCATCGCCGGCATTACGGTGTTCTTCGGCTTCCGCTTCGGCGCGTTTTCGTTCCAGTCGCAAGTCAAGCTGTCGTTCGTCATCGGCGCCGGGTTTTTCGTGGTGGCGGCCGTGGCGGCGGCGCTGCTGGTGAAACGCAACGTTCCCGCGCTGAGCGTGCGCAGGCGCACTCGCCTGGTGCTGCGCAAACAGTACCGCTACTACTACCTGCTCACAATGCTGAACGGCGTGCAAAAACAGATCGCCTACGTGTTCGGCTCCTGGGTGATCGTCGATCTGCTGCTCAAGCGGGCGGATACGATGTCGCTTCTGCTGATCACGGCCAGCTTCATCAGCATTTTCTTCATGCGCGCCATCGGCCGGTGGATCGACCGCTTCGGCATCAAGCGGATGATGTACGTGGACGCGCTGACGTTTATCTTCGTATACGTCATCTACGGCTTCGTGGTGTGGGGCATCTCCAGCAAGGCGCTGCCGGGCGTCGGCTGGCCCGTGCTGATGGTATACGCGCTGTTCGTGATGGATCGGCTGTCCATGCAGATCGGCGTGGTGAAATCCGTCTACCTCAAGTCCATCGCGATTACGAAGGAAGAGATCACCGCCACCCTCTCCACCGGCACGAGCCTGGACCATATGGTGTCCATCCTCGCGGCCCAGTTGAGCGGCCTGGTGTGGACGATCTGGGGGCCGCAATGGGTCTTTTTCATGGCGGCGACGTTCTCGCTGGGGAACCTGTTCGTGGCGTGGCGCGCCAAAATCGGGGAAAACGGGGCGGACGGAATCGCGGAATAGCGGGCGGAGGAGAACCCGTTCGAAGCCCGCGCCGGGGGCACGCCTGTGCACAGGATAAACGCACTTCGAAGACGAATGAATTGAATAGCAAAAAAAGAACGCGCAATACGCACCCGGGAGAAACGCCATGATCCTTTCCGCATCGCGCCGCACGGACATTCCCTGTTATTACGCCGACTGGCTGATGAATCGTCTCCGGGCCGGTTATGTGCTGGTGCGCAACCCCATGAACCGCGCGCAGGTGTCGCGCGTTTCCCTTTCGCCGCAGACCGTGGACTGCATCGTGTTTTGGACGAAGGACGCCGAAAACATGCTGCCTCACCTCGCGGAGCTGGACGCCCTGGGCTACCGCTACTATTTCCAGTTCACGCTCACGCCCTACGGCCGCGCGCTGGAGCCGGGCCTGCGCGACAAGCGCGCGATCGAGGATACGTTTATCCGCCTGTCCCGACGCGTCGGCCGCGAACGCGTCGTGTGGCGCTACGACCCGATCGTCCTGAACGCTGCGCTGGACGTTCCCTGGCACGAAAAGCAGTTTGCGCGCCTGTGCGACAAGCTTGCGGCGTATACCGACACCGTGACCGTCAGCTTCGTGGATGAATACCGAAAGCTGAAAACGAACCTGATCCGGGCGATTACCGCGGAGGAAATCGCGCGGCTGAGCGCGTACATCGGCGCGACCGCCGAAACGCACGGCCTGCGCGCCGTCGCCTGCTGCGAAAAGGCCGATCTGACGCCCTACGGCATCCGGCGGGCGAGCTGCATCGACAAAGCGCGGCTGGAGGCCGTCTGCGGGTGCGGGCTGGACGTAAAGCCCGACCCAAGCCAGCGTCCCGGCTGCGGCTGCGTGGAAAGCGTGGATATCGGCGCCTACGACACCTGCCCGGGTGGGTGCGTGTACTGCTACGCGAACGACCCCGCGACAATCGGGCGCCGGACGCCGCACGACCCGAACAGCCCCCTGCTGAACGGAACCCTTGCGGATACGGACAGGGTGACGGAAAGAAAAGTGAAGTCCCACCGGCGCAACCAGCTGACCTTCGCCGATTTTTCCTGACCGGGCGCCGAGGCGACGCGCGCAACGCCGGGCGACCCTATAGAACGAAGCGCATAAAAATCGCCCCCCGGTTTTGCCGGGGGGCGAAAACGCTGTTACCGGTTGGCTTACAGGATGCTCTTGAGGAAATTGACGGCCTTTTCGTTCGTGGGATGCTCGAACAGGTCTTTGGGCGGGCCCTCTTCCAGGATCATCCCGTCCGCCATGAACACCACGCGGTCGGCGACCTCCCGGGCGAAGCCCATCTCGTGCGTTACGCACAGCATGGTCATACCCTGTTTGGCGAGCCCCTTCATGACGTTGAGCACCTCGCCGACCAGCTCGGGGTCCAGCGCGCTGGTCGGTTCGTCGAACAGCATAATCTCCGGCTCCATCGCCAGCGCCCGCGCGATGGCGACGCGCTGCTGCTGGCCGCCGGAAAGCTTGCTGGGGTATTCGTTAAGCTTATCGGACAGGCCCACCCGGCCGATGATCTCCTCGGCCAGCCTGCGGGCGGCTTCCTTGCTCTTTTTGCGCACCAGTACCTGCGCGATCATCACGTTTTCCAGCACCGTCTTGTGGGGGAAGAGGTTGAAGCGCTGGAAGACCATCCCCATTTCCAGCAGCATGGACTTTTGCCGCTCCGGCTCCACCCGATGGATGGTCTTGTTGTGCTCGCGGTGAAGAAAAAGCTCGTCTTTGATGAATATCTTGCCGCTGGTGATGGTCTCCAGCTGGTTGAGCGACCGCAGGTAGGTCGATTTGCCGGCGCCGGAAGGGCCGATGATGCAGATCACCTCGCCCTTTCGGACGCTCAGATTGATGTCCCGGAGGACTTCCAGCTTCCCGAAGGCCTTGCGCAGATGCTCCGTTCGGAGAATATACTCGTATTCGCTCATCGCCGCCTCCTACTCGTATACCGACAGTCTTTTTTCGACCTTGCCAAAGACGTACGTGAAGATGGCGGTGATGACCAGGTAGATGACCAACGCGGGGAAGAACACGAGGTAATTGCCCTCGCTGGTCATGATGGATTTGGAAATGGTCGTGATGTCCATCAGCGATATGGCGAACACCAGGGAGACGTCCTTGATCATCATCACGAACTCGTTGCACAGCGGAGGAATCATCCGGCGGATGGACTGCGGGATGATGATGGTGCGCATCGTCTGCCCGTAGCTCATGCCCAGCGCCTTGGCGGCCTCGTTTTGCCCCTTGTCGATGGACTGGATGGCGGCGCGGACGATCTCGGCGCAATAGGCGGCGGAGTTGAGCGAAAAGGCGATGAGCGCCGCGAGGAAGGCGCCCTTGTAAACGGCCTCCGTATCCCCGGCGGCGAAGATGCCCCGCCACGAAAACCCGAATATGACGGGCGCGGAAAAGTAGACCACGAACAGCTGTATCAGCAGCGGCGTGCCGCGGAAAAAGAAGATGTAGCCGCTGCTGATTTTGCTGATGAACTTGTTGGCCGAGATTTTGCCCAGCGCCAGAAATACGCTCAGGATGGCGCCGATCACCATTGAAAGCGTGGTGAGCAGCAGGGTCAGCTTCACGCCGTGGAGCACGTTTTCCCCGGTGCCGAGCATCCGGTAGGTGTAGTTCACCATCTGCCCCACGAACTTGCCCATGCCTTCGTCGGCGCTGTAAATACGCCCGGCGAACGCCACGTACGATTCCTTGACGGCCTTCGCGCCGGACGTGGAAAAGGAAAGGTACTTGATAAAGCCGAAGCTGTTGTAGGTGACGGTCACGTACTTGCGCGCGCTGTCCTTCTCCTCCAGCATGATCTGCTTCATCTGGTCGGAGGCGTTGGCCATCATCGCCTCTTCGGATACGTTGACGGCCGAGAGGACGGAAAGGAGCGCCACAGCTGCCATAACGAGTAT
Organism: uncultured Oscillospiraceae bacterium; assembly: GCA_964640955.1. Taxonomy (GTDB): domain Bacteria; phylum Bacillota; class Clostridia; order Christensenellales; family Aristaeellaceae; genus CAXXOK01. Next base: position 22,522 of record CAZXJI010000030.1, read on the forward strand.
GGCAGCTGTTTTGCTCGAACGTTTCCAGCGCTTGACGTCGAGGAACCTTCGAATGATCTTCATCGCTTTACCACTTTGCACGTATTTGCTGCGCCGAGGCGGGCCTCCCGCCGCCGGGTTATTCGGCCGCGCCGAACCAGTACTCGACGTTCTCCTCGAAGAAGCCCTCCGCCGTCAGCTGGTCGATCGCCGCGTTGATGGCAGTCTGCAGCGCGGTATTTTCAAGCCCCATGGCGACGCCGAATTGCTCGGGCTCGCTCTCGTCCTGGAAGGCTTTTATGTAAAGGTCGGGGTTGGAGGCCAGATAGCCGTCCGCCACGGTGGAGTCCACAACCACCGCGTCCACTTCGCCGTTGGTCAGCTGCGTAAAGCAGGTGGTGACCTTCTCGTTGGCGGAAATCGTGCATTTGATGGAGCCGGTATCCACGTAGTCCGACATCAGGATGTCGGAGGTCGTTTCCTTCTGCACGGCGATCGCCATGCCGTCCAGATCGAGGAAGCTGCCGATGGTCCCGGTGTAATCGCTGCGCACGACCACGGCCTGATAGTTATTGATGTAGGGCTCGGAGAAGAGCATGGTTTCCTTGCGGGTTTCGGTAATCGTCACGGCGGAGATCACGCAGTCGTAGTTGACGTCGATCCCCTGGAAGATGCCGTCCCACGCGGTGTTGACGAAGTTGATGGTGAGGCCGAGCTTCTCGCCCAAAGCGTTGGCGAAGTCGACGTCGTAGCCGATGGGCGTCGTGCCGTCCTCCGCGAAGTCCTCGAAAGGAGGATAGCCGATTTCCATGCCGACGTTAAGCACGCCGTCCTGCATCAGTTTGACGCCGGACAGATCGATTGCCGTGTCCTCCGCCAGTGCCGCCAGGGGAAGCAGCATTACCATCGCCAGTATGACCGCCAGAATCTTCTTTTTCATACGATCCTCCTTACAAAAACAAGAGTTACCTTAGGCAACTCCTTTGTTATCATCAATTTAGTATAATAAAGCGCAGATGTCAATAGCAAATGCAATAAAAATACAACCGAACGCGTGGGATGCGGCAGTGCCCGGCGCGCCCGGCCCGGGGCGCCGGCGCCGAAGCGGCGTAAAGGCAGCGGATGAAAGGGTTGCGGCGCTTCCCGCGAAAGGCTCCGAGGCGACGGGAAGGGCTCGGTCGCGGCCCGTTTTCGGGCGGTTTTTTTGCGAACACCGCAACCGAAACGATGCATAATTATTTATCCGGTTTATAATTTTCCGCTTTTGACGGCTGCCGACGGCCGCGAAAAACCGCCGAACAAAAACTGGGGGCCGCAGGCTTTTGCCTGCGGCCCCGGGTGAGTTTTACGCCTCCGCCAGGATGCTCTGCTGGCGTTCGTCGCGGAATTGGTTGGTGTACAGGTCGCGGTAGTAGCCCTGCTTGGCGATCAGCTCCCGGTGCGTGCCGGACTGGATGATCCTCCCCTGGTGCAGCACCAGGATGCGGTCGGCGTTGCGGATGGTGGAAAGCCGGTGGGCGATGATGAAGCTCGTGCGTCCCGCCAGCGCCGTCTGGATGGCCGCCTGTATCTGCTGCTCCGTTTCGGTATCCACCGAGCTGGTCGCCTCGTCCAGCACGAAGATGGCGGGGTTGGCGATCAGCGCGCGGGCGAAGGAAACCAGCTGCTTTTGCCCCGTGGACAGGCGGTTGCCGCCCTCGCCCACGTCGGTGTCGTAGCCCTTTTCCAGAGTCAGGATGAACTCCTCGGCGTTCACCAGCCGCGCGGCCGCCTCCACCTCCTCGTCGGTGGCGTTGAGCCTCCCGTAGCGGATGTTCTCGCGCACGGTGCCGGAGAACAGGTGGGGCGTTTGTAGCACGTACCCCAGGTTGGACTGCAGCCAGAGCTGGGAACGTTCCTTGTAGTTCACCCCGTCGATGAGAATCTCTCCCTCGGTCGGCTCGTAGAAACGGCAGATCAGGTTGACGATGGTGGATTTGCCGCTGCCCGTTTCCCCGACGATGGCGATGTTCTGCCCGGCGTTCACGTGCAGGTTGAAGTCGCTTAAGACCTCCTCGCCGCCCGTGTACTGAAAGGAAACGTGCTGGAAGGTAATATCCCCGCGGATGGGCGGCCAGTTTTCCCGGATGGGGTGGAAGCAGTCGCCGAAGCGTTCGATCACCTCGGGCGTGTCGGCGATCTCCGGTTCGGTTTCCAGAAGCGTCATCACGCGTTCGGCGGCGGCCTGCGCCTGCTGCATCTCGGCGAAGCGGCGGGCGATGTTGCTGATGGGTTCGAAGATCTGGGTGGCGTAGCTGACGAACGCCGTAAGCGTGCCGATGGAGGTCGTGCCCAGTGCGAACACCTGATGGCCGCCGCGGTAGAGCACCAGCGCCGTGGCGAACCCGCCCAGGGAAACGACGATGGGCAGGAAGGTGGCCGACATGACGGCGGCCTGCACGGAGGAGCGCCGCATGTCGGTGGTCAGCTGGGTGAACTCCTCGGTGTTGGCCTGCTCGCGCACGAGGGTCTTGGTGGTTTTCGCGCCCATGATGCCCTCGTTGAACGCTCCGGTGATCTTGGAGTTGATTTTGCGCACCTCGCGATAGCTGGCCAGGATGCGCTTCTGGAAGTACATGGCGATTACCGCGATCAGCGGCACCACCGACAGTACCATCAGCGCCAGCCGCCAGTCGAGGATCAGCATGGTCACCGATACGATGAGAATGTAGGCGACCGACCACATGAAGTCCATCAGGCCCCAGGCCACGGTATCGCCCAGGCGCTGGGTATCGCTGGTCATGCGGGCGATCAGGTAGCCCACGGGTGTCTTGTCGTAGAAGGAGAAGGGCAGTTCCTGCAGGCGCTTGAAGCCGATTTTGCGGATCAGCCTGCACAGGCCGACCTCGACCAGGCCGCACAGGTTGATGAACACCAGAATGCAGCCCGTGATGCCGGCGATGGCCAGCGCGTACAGAGCGATGAAGCCGTCCAGGCCGTCGAGCGTACCCGCGGTGGCGAAGCGGTCGATGGCCTGCCGGTTGAGCAGCGGGAAGAGCACGTCGAACACCGCCGTAACCGACATGATCGCAAGAATCGCGATAATCTGCCGCTTGAACGGCCGGGCAATGCGCAGGAGTTTTTTCCAGATGTCCAGATCGAATCGCTTGGTATAGTCCAGTTCCTCGTTATACTGCATGGGTCTTGCGCCTCCTTACGCGCTGGGCCGCTCGTTCATCTCGTCCTCCAGCGCCGCCTGGATCTGGTAGATGCGCCGGTAGGGCCCTTCCCGGGCGATGAGCTGTTCGTGCGAGCCCAGCTGGATGATCTCCCCGCGCTGAAGCACGGCGATCACGTCGGCCTCCGCCAGGGTCGTAAGCCTGTGGGAAATGATGAAGGTGGTGGCGTGCGTGTGACCCTCGGAACGCTCGTGATTCAGCGCCTCGCGGATGGCCCGGTCGGTTTCCGTGTCCACGGCCGAGAGCGAATCGTCGAAGATCAGAATGTCGTTGTCCTTTAGCAGCGTGCGCGCGATGGCCACGCGCTGCTTCTGTCCGCCGGAGAGCGTCACGCCGCGCTCGCCGACCATGGTGTCGTACCCTTTTTCGAAGCCCTCGATAAAATCGTGGGCGCTGGCGAGCCGCGCGGCGGAGAACACCATGTCGTCGGTGGGGTCCCTGCGGGCAATGCCGATGTTGCCGCGAACGGAACGCGAGTACAGGAAGGGCTCCTGCAGCACCAGGCCCACGCGGGAACGGAGGTACTCCTTGCGGATCTTGTTCACGTTCACCCCGCCGATGAGAATCTCCCCGCCCGTCACGTCGTAGAGGCGCTGCAGAAGATGCATCAAGGTCGATTTGCCGCTGCCCGTGGCGCCCAGCAGGGCCACGGTCTGCCCCTGCCTGACCGTCAGGTTGATGTCCTTGAGTATCTCGTGGCCGTCGTCGTAGTGGAAGCCCACGTGGCGGAACTCGATATCCCGGTCGATGGGGTAATCGGCGGCGTCGGGGGCGTCCTGTTCGACTTCCGCCTCCAGAATCTCGCTGACGCGGCCGAAGGAGACCATCGCCTTGCCCAGGTCGGACAGGATGCGCCCCAATTGCCGGATAGGCCACAGCAGCATGGAGATGTAGCTGACGAACACGACCATTTCGCCGATGGTCAGCTGTTCCGGCGCCGTGACCACGACCACCAGGCCGCACACCACCGAGATGCCCGTCTGCAGCAGGGAAAGGCCGTCCGAGCCGGACCAGTAGACGGACAGGAGCCGGACCAGCTTCATGCTTTTGCGGAAGTAATCCTCGTTGACGGCGCCGAATTTTTCATCCTCAAACTGCGCTCGCCCGAACGCGCGCACCACGCGCACGCCCGTCAGGTTTTCCTGCAGCACGGCGCTGAGCTTGCCCTCGGCCTCGTCGGCGAGCTGGAAGTATTTGCGCACCTGCTTGAAGAAGCCGAAGGCGAACACGAACAGCGGAGGAACGAGGATCATGGAGTACAGCGTCATGCGAACGTTGATGTTGAGCAGCACGACCAGCGCGATGGAGACCATCGCCACGGCGCGGAAGATTTCCACCAGCTGCGAGGAGAGGAAGCCGCGGATCGTATCCACGTCCGAGGTGCAGCGTTGAATCAGGTCGCCGGTCTGGGCCTTGACGTGGTAGTCGTAGCTCAGGTGCTGCAGGTGCCCGTAGAGGCGGTCGCGCAGCGTTTTGCAGAACTGCTCGCTCGCCTGCGCCGTCCACCGGCCCCGAAGGTACTGGAACACGCTGCCCACCGCGTACAGCGCGATGAGGATGGCCGCGACGATCCACAGATGGTTCATCAGGTAGGGGATGCCGCCGCGCGCCATGAACCAGGTCCCCAGCGGTGCGGGCAGGTCCACGACGGCGGTCATGTTCTGGTCCGCGGCGTTGACCAGCGCATCGATGGTGCCGGCGAGCAGCAGGGGCGACACGAAGCCGATCCCCACGCCCACGACCATCGCGCCGATTGCGCCGGTGTACTTGAGCAGGTTCCCTTTCATCAGCGAGGCGAAGTTTTGTCTCCTTCGGTTTAACATAAGTACCTCCCAAAGATAATAAAAAACAGACTGTTCGGTCGGCGCCGAAAGCCTGTTTTGTATGCTTGTGTAACTCTACTTTACGTCAGTACACGGCAAAACAGACAGACGGGCACACGTTTCCCATGGCGACGAACGCGCGGACGCGAACGGACGCAGTCATTCCGTAATTCGCCGGCTGCGTTGCATGGATAGCGCTGATCATGCCGATGGAACGACTCATTTCGTGTGCCCCCCTTTCTGTGATAATTCAAAATCCATTCAGCAGTATAACCAATTCGGAAAGGCGTGTCAAGGCTTTTTCGGCGTTCTGAATCGTTTTTTTAGGACACTGTTCGTGCTTTGGCGGTCGGAATGACGGTTTTGCGGTCGTACGAACGGAACGGAAGGAACGGAAAGCGTCGTCCGCAGGGGAAACGTCCGGTTTCGGGCGACTGCCGACAGGGGACGCAAGCCCGGCGGGCGAATAACCTAAAAAGACGAGATTCTGAGCGAAACCTGACCCGCAACCGAAAAGGAGCCGGGCGGCGCAAAGCGGCCGTGCTCCGGCGATCCGGGAGGACGGAAGAAAGGGAAGCGGTATGCGTATCGACGGCGGGCATTTGCTGATCGACGAACCTTCACTGGACGACGATCTTCTTTCCCTCGGGGATGATCTGCGCGCGGGCGCCAAACCGCCCGTTCTTTTGGCGGGCTCCTTGATTTCGTCGTATGCCCCTACCGGTATACCCAACGGAATCGTCATGAGCAAACGGATTTTTCGGATGCTGTTCGCCGAAAACGAAACGGTCGGTTCCTGCCTGTCGGCCGGGGATATGGCGCTGGTTCAGAACGTTTTCTGTCCCGATTGGCGATTGGGGGGACTGTACGGCGACGGCATGCCCTTCGAGATGCTTTTTGAGAACAGAGGAAACTGTGATGACGTGAAACGCGTGTTTTACGATTATTTCAGGGAACGGCAGCCGAATACGCTTCACCGCGCGATCGCGCGGTGGCTGCACGCCGGAATCATCGGCGCGGTGATTACGCCCAACTACGACCGTTGCATCGAAAGCGCCTACGAAGCGCTGTACGGCCCGGGCGGGCTTCGGGCGATCTACGAAGAAAAACAGGTGACGAAAGAAACCGGGGATCAGAAGATCTGTTTTCATATCCACGGAAGCGTGCAAAGCGCGGACGCGCGGCAGCTGTGCGTCGTGACCAGCGACGAGAAGCAGATGGATCCCTGGAAAAAGGACCTTCTGGCGCGCATCACCGGGGAACGCGATTTGATCGTCATCGGTTATTCCGGCAAGGATTTCGAAATCTGCCCGGTGCTCTATGAGCTGTCCAAAAGCGGCCGCTGCGGGAGGATCGTCTACAACAACCTGTATCCGGCAGTTACCTATAACATGCGCCTGCTGCTGGACGCCAAAGCGGATGTACCCGCCGACCGGCGTAATATGCTCGCCGTCGGCGACGTGCTGCGCTTCGTCAACGCGCTGTTCCGCTCGGATATCCGGGCATCCCTCGGAGGCGATTCCCTGGCGGACGAGCTTTACGGGAGCTTGTCGGCCATCGTTAAAAAGGACAGGTGGGCGGCCGACCTGTGGGTTTACCGGCTGCTCGTCTACATGGGCTGCGTGAGGCAGGCGCAGAAAATGGAACCGGCGATGGCGCCCCCGTCGGCATCCCTGCGGCGGGACTATCTGACGGTGAAGGCGGGACGGGCGTATAAGGCCGGACGGTATCAAACCTCGGCGGCGCTTTACCGCCGTGTGATCCGGGAAGGGAAGGCGTTTCAGCCCGCATCGGCGCGGCTCGAACTGGTCTGCGACTGTCTGGAGTCGTACCGGGCGGGGTATTTTCTGATGCGCGCGGCTCTCTGCTATGGGAGAGCGTTCGCCATCAGGCGGCTGGGGAGAAAGGACATCCAAAAAGAGGGGCAGAACGCCTCGCTCATGTTATCCTACCGCTTCATGATGCTGCTTAAGAACATCTTCATTTTGACCGGGCTGAAGAGCAGGACCGTCTCGAAAACCATCGTCGGGCATTATGCGCGCGGCTGCCGAAACGCCGTTCAAACCGGTAACCGGGTCCTGCTGCAGAATTACGCGCTGGAGCTGATGTCCATGGAAGCGCTGATTCATCCGGACGACATGCGCGCCGTCGCGTCCCGGATTGGAGATGAGGCGTTCGGCTCGGTGAAGAGCAGGGGTTTCGGCTATGAGGAACTGGGAACGGTGTTCGAATTGCTGATTTACAGGCGAAGGGAAGTCATGAACCGATACGGAGTCGGCCGCAACCGGACGGCGCGCAGACTGTCGGCCGAAGACCGGGACTACGTTTTGAAGCTCGCGGAGGTCGCGCTGGAATGCGGGATTGATCCCGAAGCCTATAAGTGCCTGATTCTGGCGGGCGCGGGCGCCGTGCCCGGCGGAGCGGATGCCGCGGACGTTTCCACGCTGCTTGCGCGCTGCGAGTATGCGCGCGTGTTTCGAATCAAGGCGTATTTTCTGCTGCGGCGGATAAGAAAGGAAGCCGCCGCGGGCTCCGGACGCATCGTTTCTCATTAAATATGAATCGTAATGAACCGGTTTCACATTTTTTTCCGATTTGTTCGAAAAAACCTTGACAAATCCTTCCGGTTGCGGTATGCTTACGTAAACGATTAAGTTAAGTAAATACGGCGGGTGTAGCAAAGTGTTGACGATTCGTGATGTCGCCGAATACTGCGGCGTTTCCACCGCCACGGTCAGCAAGGCGCTCAACCAGGAAAGTGATATCAGCGTGGAAACCATGCGTCGCGTGCGCGCTGCGGCACGCTACCTTGGCTATGCGCCCAACGCTGCGGCCCGCGCGCTTAAAACGCGGCGCGCCCATAACCTGGGGCTGCTGACCCAGCTGCACAACATCTACGGCGTATCGCACGAGTTCGTCGCCCTGGTCATCAACGCCTTCCAGGCGGAGGCGGAGCGCAACGGGTACGACGTGACCTTCGTCAGCAAAGATTTGTCCGGGCAGACCTTAAGCTACGTCGAGCATTGCCACTACCGCAACTTCGACGGCGTCGCGCTGATCTGCTCCGATTTTTATTCCCCCGCCGTGCGGGAGCTGCTGGGCAGCGGCATTCCCTGCGTGACGGTGGACTGTTACGATACCCAGCACGCTTCCGTGATGACCGACAACGAAACCGCCTTTGAGGAGCTGGTGGAGCACGTCTACCGGCTCGGGCACCGCAGGCTTGCCATGATCAACGATCATATTTCGGCTATCGCGGAAATTCGCTGCACCTGCTTCCGCCGCGCCTGCGAGCGGCGCGGGCTCGCCCTGCCGCCCGGCTATGTGGACACCCAGGCGTATTACAACGACGTCGTCAGCGCCGCCGAGGCCACCAAAAGGCTGTTGAGCCTGCCCGAACCGCCCACCTGCATCTTCTATCCGGACGACATCTCCTGCATCGGCGGGCTGGACGAACTGAAGGAACGGGGGCTGTCCGTACCGGGAGACGTAAGCGTGGTGGGGTTCGACGGCATCGAGCTTTCCCGTTTCATGCGCCCCCGCCTGACCACCTACCGCCAGGATATGGACGCCATCGGCCGCAACACCCTGCAGGTGCTGCTGGAAGAGATTCAAAAACCGCGCTCCAAACAGTCCAGGCGCTGCACCATTCCCGGCGAGCTGATCGCGGGGGAAACGGTGGGGCGTCCCGCAAACCGTGTTCATGGCTCGGAAAAGCCATAACAGAATAAAAAATGGAGGGATC
>CAZXJI010000031.1:0-30568 GCA_964640955.1 uncultured Oscillospiraceae bacterium
TGGTGGAGCATAGGAGATTCGAACTCCTGGCCTCTACAATGCGAATGTAGCGCGCTACCAACTGCGCTAATGCCCCGTATGGCCGACGCTTCCGCCTCGGGCGGCGCTTCTGTCAGCGACATATACTATAGCAAAGTTCGGGTCAAAAAGCAAGACCGAAATGCAAAAAGTCTTGCCGCCGTTTTCGGCATGCATCGCCCGCGCGTCCCGTGTCCGTTCCGTCGGGATCGGCTCATCACTTCCTTATCATAGTAGCGGTAACGGAGATGGGATAACGCTTAACCAACTCAGCGCATTCGTTCTCCTTCCGCTTCTGTCTGCCCGGGCGTTTCAGGTCCGTTCAAACGGTGTAAACCCTATCGGGAACGGAAGCCCTGTGCCGCAGACGGCTCTGCGGCGGCATCGCGAAGGAGGTAAACGGGATGAAACGGATTTTTCTGCTTTTGATCACGCTGCTGCTGGCGGCTTCGCCCCTGTCCGCCGCCTTTGGGGAAGTGGGCGCGCAGGAGGATAACGAGCTGACGATCCAGGAAAACATATTCGTTTTCCAGCTCAGCCGGATGGAAAACGACCCGGACGCGTACGTCGGTAAAACCGTCACCATCGAAGGGCTGTTCGGCACCTTCCACTACGGCGACGAGGACGACCTTCAAACGTACCGCATGGTGTACCGTTATTATCCCGGCGATTGCTGCGCGGCCGATATCATCGGCCTGGAGGTTTACTGGCCGCGAGAGCTGTGCCAATACCCCGAGGACGGCGCGTGGGTGCGCGCAAAGGGGACGCTGGAAACCTACGAGTTGGACGGCTATACCTACCTGCAGGCCAGGCTTTCCTCGCTGGTCCCGCTGGAGGAGGAGGGCGCCTCCTTCGTAACCGAATAGACCGCGCGGCTACATATGATTCTGCTCTTTTCCCGGTGCGAACCCTTTCCCGGCACCATAAACCGCGGTTGCCTTGCCTATTTAGGCAAAGCGGCCGCGGTTCGTTTGCGACGGCGGAATTTCCGCGCGGCGGGATGCTCCCGCCGTCAGGCGTTTTCTTTCTGTTCCGGAAAAATCAGCGTGACGGTGGTGCCGATGTCCGGCTTGCTCTTCAGCGCGACCTCGGCGCCGTGCAGCTGCGCCCCGTGTTTGACGATGCTCAGCCCCAGCCCCGTGCCGCCGGTGTCCTTGCTGCGGCTCTTGTCCACGCGGTAGAAACGTTCGAACACGCGGGCCTGGTGCTCCTCGGGGATGCCCACGCCCGTGTCCTCCACGGAAAAGCAGGGGCGTTTGTCCCGCATGCCCACGTCGATCGTCACCCGTCCTCCGCGGCGGTTGTACTTCACGGCGTTGTCGATCAGGTTGACCATCATTTCTTCCAATAGCGTCCGGTCGCCCAGCACCACGGCGCTTTCGCCGCGGACGGCGACGGTCACATCCTGCTTTTCCGCCGCGTCCCTGAGCTTCGCCGTGCAGGATTGCGCCAGCAAAAGCAGGTCGATGGGCTGTTTTTCGCCCACGGCCCCCTCGTCCAGCTTGGACAGGCGGATGATGTCCTCGATCAGCGAAAGCATCCGTTTGCTTTCCTGATGGATCTTTCCGGCAAGCTCGGCCGTGTCCTCCGGCTTGGCCAGGCCGGTCGCGAGCAGCTCCGCGTACCCGCTGATGGTGGTCAGCGGGGTGCGCAGCTCGTGGCTTACGTTGGCGCTGAACTGCTGGCGGTTCTGCTCGGCCGTGCGCTCCTCCGTCACATCCTGCAAAAGCAGCACCATGCCCAGTCCTTCACCCGCGATGCTGCCGGACACGCGGTACATCCGCCCGGAAGCGGCCATTTCCCCCACGCCGCCGTTGTCCTTCAAAAGACGCATCAGCGTCTCGTGCCGGTTGATCTCCGGCAGCGTCTTGCCCAGCGGCTCCCCGTCCTCCGCGTTCAGAATGTGGCGCGCCGCGGGATTGATGGCCAGCACCCGGTGCCCCTCGTCCAGCACGACCAGCCCCTCGCGCAGCCCGCTGAGGATGGCGTTGATCTCCGCCTGCTGGCGCTTGAGTTTGCTCATCTGCTGGGCGATGCGCCCGTTCTGCGCGTCCATTCGCCGAAGCATGGGCGAAAGCTCCTCGTACACGTCGCTTTGCAGGGGTGCGTCCAGGTCGATGGCGTCAAACGGCCTGACCAGCGCCCGCGTCAGCGGCCGCGCCAGCTGCGAGGCCAGCAGGGTGGAAACCACCAGCCCCAGCAGCAGCCACCAGAACATTCCCCCGAGCATGGCCAGCACGTTCTTCTGCGTGCCCGCCACGCGCAGCACCTGTCCGTTTGAAAGCTTCCGGGCATAGTACACGCTCGTTTCGCCAAGCGTTGCGCTGTTGCGGCTCGCCCAGCCGTCGCCGTCCTGCGTCGCCGCGACGACCTCGCTGCGGGAACCGTGGTTTTCCATCTGCGCCGCGTCGCTCTGGCTGTCGTACAGCACGGTTCCGTCCGTGTCGATCAGCGTGACCCGGTTGATGTACACGCCGTCCTTCAGAAAAGCGACGTCGTCCGCCTGCGCGCTCAGCAGCGATACGATCGAGTCCGATTCCTTTACCAGCTGGTCGCGCAGCTGCTGATTGAAAAACAGATACATGCCGCCCGTCAGCAGGGCGCACAACAGCAGCGACACGATCAGGGAGAATCCCACGAGGCTCCGAAACAGCTTTTTTCGCATTCTATTCCTCCAGCTTGTAGCCCACGCCGCGCACCGTGTGGATCAGCGCGCCGCAGGGCCCGAGCTTCTGGCGAAGCGAGCGGATGTGTACGTCCACCGTGCGGGTGTCGCCGGCAAAATCCAGCCCCCACACGTCGTCCAGAAGCACCTCCCGCGTCACGGCCTTCCCGGCGTGCGTCATCAGGAAGGAAAGCAGCTCGAACTCCATGTGCGTCAGCTCCACGTTCGCGTCCTCTGCCTTCACCAGGTGGCGCTCACGGTCCAGCGTAAGCGTTCCCACCGCCAGCACCGGCGCGGGCGCGGCCTCCCGGCTCCGGCGCAGCAGCGCGCGCACGCGGGCCAGCAGCTCCATGATGCCGAAAGGCTTGGAGAGGTAATCGTCCGCGCCGGCGTCCAGCCCGCGCACCTTGTCCATCTCCGCACCCTTGGCGGTTACCAGGATCACGGGAAGGCGCTTGGTGCGCGGGTCCCGGCGCAGGCCCGAAAGGAGCGTCACGCCGTCCTCGCCGGGCAGCATGACGTCCAACAGCACCAGCGTCGGCGTGGTCTTCTCCAGCGCCGCGCGGAAGGCGGCGGTGGTGGGAAATCCCTCCGCTTCGAAACCGGCCTGCCGAAGCGCGTACAGCTCCAGCTCGCGAACGCCGTCGTCGTCTTCCACAACGTGAATCATTGCAGCACTTCTCCTTTATACAGGCCCGTAACGGAGTACTCCACCCATTCGGCGATGTTGGTGGCGTGGTCGCCGATGCGCTCGAAGTATTTGGCGATCATCAGCAGGTCCAGCGCCTCGCTGCCGCGGGACGCGTCCGCGGACAGCAGTTCGATCAGCTCCCGCTTCACGTCGCAGAACAGCTCGTCCACCGTGTCGTCGCTGGCGATCACCTCGCGCGCCAGGTCCACGTCCCGGCGCACGTAGGCGTCGATGGCATGGTGCACCATATCGATCGCGGCGCGGGACATGGCTCCGAAATGCTCAGGCTGCATGGCGGCGGAATAGTCCATGAAGGTGACGATCTCGCTGATGTCCGCGGCGTGGTCGCCGATGCGCTCCATGTCGGTGATCATCTTCAGCGCCGAAGAAACCACCCGCAGGTCGTGCGCCACGGGCTGGCGGGTGAGCAGCATGCGCAGGCACAGGCTCTCGATCTCGCGTTCCTTGCGGTCCACCGCCGAATCCCCTTCGATGATCGTGCGCGCCTTTTCCAGGTTGGCGGTCTGCAGCGCGTCGCACGCGCTTTCGATGGTCGTTTCGATCAGCGCGCCCATTTCGATCATCTGGGCGTTCAACACTTCGACCTGTTCGTCAAAACGGTTCTTCATCAGCCGAACCTCCCCGTAATGTAATCCTCCGTGCGTTTGTCGACGGGCATGGAGAACAGCTTTTCCGTATCGCCGACCTCCACCACCTCGCCCAGCAGGAAAAAGGCGGTCGTGTCGCTCACGCGCAGCGCCTGCTGCATGTTGTGCGTGACCATCACCAGCGTGTAGTTCTGCTTCAGTTCCAGCGCCAGTTCCTCGATCTTGGCCGTGGAAATGGGGTCCAGCGCGCTGGTGGGCTCGTCCATCAGCAGCACCTCCGGCTGCACGGCCAGCGCGCGCGCGATGCACAACCGCTGCTGCTGGCCGCCGGAGAGGCCCAGTGCGCTTTTGTGCAGCCTGTCCTTGAGCTCCTCCCAGATGGCCGCGTCGACCAGCGACTTTTCCACAATGTCGTCCAGCATCGCCTTGCGGTGGACGCCGTGGGTGCGGGGCCCGTATGCGATGTTGTCGTAGACGCTCATGGGAAAGGGATTGGGCTTTTGGAACACCATGCCCACGCGCTTGCGCAGGAGGTTCACGTCCAGGTCCCTGCCGTAGATATCTTCGCCGTCCAGCGTTACGCTTCCTGTAATCCGGCAGCCGAGAATCAAATCGTTCATACGGTTGAGTGTCTTGAGCAGCGTGGATTTTCCGCAGCCCGAGGGGCCGATGAACGCGGTGATCCGGTTGGCGCCGATGGACATATCCACGTCCTTGAGCGCCTGAAAATCATCGTAATAAAGGTTCAGCTTCTTAATCTCAATCTTGCTCATGACTACTCCTTTATGATCTTGCGGGAGATCAGCGCGCTCAGTCCGTTCATGAGCGTCACGAATACCAGCAGCACCGCGGCGGTGGCGTACGCCTCTCCGATGTGCAGTCCCTCGCCGGCCAGCACGTACATGTGCACCGAAAGCGTCCGTCCCGAGGACAGGAGGCTGGAGGGCAGCCGGGCGAGGGTTCCGGCGGTGAACAGGAGCGCCGCGGTCTCGCCCACGATGCGGCCGATGGACAGCACCACGCCCGCCAGGATGCCCGGGGCGGCCGGCGGCAGCACGATGCGCCACACCGTGCGCAGCTTGCCCGCGCCCAGCCCGTAGCTGCCCTCGCGGTAGCCGTCGGGCACGGAGAGCAGCGCCTCTTCGGTGGTGCGCAGGATGACCGGCAGCACCATCAGGCTCAGCGTCAGCGCGCCGGAGAGGATGGAAAGGCCGAAGTTCAGGCTGATGACGAAGAACATCATGCCGAACAGGCCGTAAATAATGCTGGGGATACCCGCCAGCGTCTCGGCGGTCAGGCGCACGGCCTTCACCAACAGGCTGTTGCGGTGCGCGTACTCGCTCAGGTACACCGCGCCCCCCACGCCCAGCGGCACCGCCACCAGAAGCGAAAGCGTCGTGATGATGAAGGTATTGATCAGCGACGGCAACAGGCTCTGGTTGTCGGTGGTATAGGTAAGCGAGAAAAGCGACGCGCTCATGTTGGGGATGCCCTTAATGAGGATATCCGCCACCAGGTCCAGCAGCGCGAACAGCGTCAGGCCGACGCAAAGCAGGCTTGCCAGGCGGATCAGCGCGGAAAAGGGATGACGTTTCCAGTACAGCAGACGGGTGCGCAGCGAGCCGCGCAGGCGTCCGCGGCGGACGGCGACCCCGCCGGTCGCGGGGCTTTCGGCGTGGGCGGATCTCATGCGGTCTCCCCCTTCCGTTTAAGCACCGAGAAGAGCAGGTTAATGAGCAGGATAAACACGAACAGCACCACGCCCGTGGCAATGAGGGCCTCGCGGTGCATGTCCGCGGCGTAGCCCATTTCGGTCACGATATTGCTGGTCAGCGTCCGGATGCCCTTGAGGATGCCCTTGGGCATGCGCGCCTGGTTGCCCGCGACCATGACCACCGCCATCGTTTCGCCGATCGCGCGGCCGATGCCCAGCACCACCGCGGCGAGGATGCCGCTTTTGGCGGCGGGCACCACGGCGCGGAAAACGCTGCGCTCTTCCGTCGCGCCCAGCGCGAGGCTGCCCTCGAAGTAACTTTCCGGCACGGCCTTCACGGCGCTGTAGGTAAGCTGCAGCACGGTCGGCAAGATCATGATGCCCAGCAGGATGCAGGCGGTCAGGATGCTGAACCCCGTTCCGCCGAACACCTCGCGCACCATGGGCACCAGGTTGGTGATACCGAAGAAGCCGTACACCACCGACGGAATGCCCGCCATCAGCGCGACCATCGGCTGGAGCACCTTCAGTACCTTCGCCGGGCAGAAGCGCGCCATGTAGACGCCCGCCAGAATCCCCACCGGCCCGCCGATGAGCAGCGCCCCCGCCGTAACGTACACGCTTCCCACGATCATCGGCAGGATGCCGTACACGCCGTTGCCCGTGTCGTAGATGTCCGGCGACCATTTGGTGCCGGAAAGGAAGGCGAACAGATCGTATTTCTGAAAAAACGGCACGCCGTTGGCAAAAAGGAATACGCAGATGAGCGCGACCGCCGCGATGCAAACGCTCGCCGACGCCGCGAACACCCAGCGCATGACGCGTTCCTTCAACCTCATTCCCATCCATCCTTTCATATCTCCTTTACAATATGAAAACTGTGTTAGGGGCGCGTATTCGCTTTGTAAAATCCGTGTAAAATCGTAAAGTTTCCACTATATAACCGCGCCGCGGCCGCATGTCCCTCCCCAAACGCCGCGCGATTTTACACAGTCTTAACGATAGGCCCACGCCGACTTTACAAAAGCGACGTATCATAAGACCGAAACAAGGGTTAAGTTAGGAACCGAGAAGAAAGGATGGAAACACAACATGAAGAAACTTATGGGCATTCTCCTGGCGGCCGTGATGGGCCTGGGTCTGGTCGGCACCGCTTTCGCCTCCGACGAGATCATGGTCATCAGCCGTGAGGCCGGCAGCGGCACGCGCGGCGCTTTCGTGGAGCTGACGGGCGTGGAAGCCAAGGACGCCGACGGCAACAAGGTCGACCACACTTACGAGGACGCGGTTATCCAGAACGGCACGGCGCAGGTCATCACCACCGTCGCCAGCGCCGAGGACGCGATCGGCTACATCTCGCTGGGCTCTCTGGACGACACCGTGAAGGCCCTGACCGTGGACGGCGTGGAAGCCACCGCCGAGAACGTGCAGAACGGCACCTACACCCTGGCCCGTCCCTTCAACATCGCCGTCAAGGAAGGCTTGAGCGACACCGCCAAGGACTTCATCGCCTGGATCCTCAGCGCCGAAGGCCAGCAGATCGTCGAGGAGAACAAGTACGTGGCCCTGCCCGCGGTTGAGTACACCGCCGCGCCCGTGGCCGGCAAGATCGTCGTAGGCGGCAGCTCCTCCGTCGGCCCCCTGATGGAGAAACTCGCCGAGGTTTACATGGCCGCCAACGCGGACGTGGACATCGAAGTGCAGATCAGCGATTCCACCACCGGTATGACCGGCGCGGCGGACGGCACCTTCGACATCGGCATGGCGAGCCGCGAGCTTAAGCAGAGCGAGCTGGACAACGGCCTCACCCCGACCGTGATCGCCATGGACGGCATCGCGATGGTCGTCAACAACGCCAACACGCTTGCAAACATCACCACCGAGCAGATTCGCCAGGTCTTCGTGGGCGAGATCACCCTCTGGTCCGAGCTGCAGTAAACGTCGGCCTACGGCCTCCTTCGGGAAGGGGATTGCGATCCCCCTCCCGACCTCCCCCGGGGACAATGTTACGCAAACAGAACCGGGAGAACCTCGCATCGAAAGTTCGTTCGCAGTCAGAACGGCCAAGCGCGAAACGCCCCGCAGGCAAAGGTCTGCGGGGCGTTTCGCGTCAAGGTGTCAAAAACCTGGTTTTGCAGGCTGGCGCGAAGCCGTTTTCTGCGTTATGATAGCATGCAGTTGCAAGGAAAGCGGAGTGAAGAACGCAAATGAAGCAAAAATGGGAAACCGAACGGCTGGAACTGGTACCCCTCGACGGGCGAAGGATTCGGCTTTGGGTGAGCGATGCCACCGCGCTGGACGCGGAACTCGGTTGCGCGGGTACGGGCGCGCTGCTGGACGATTCCTTTGCCGAAATTCTGAAAAAGCAAGCGTGCGCGGCGGAAGCAGATCCCGGCTGCGAATTCTGGTATCGCTTCTGGCTGATGATCCGCAAAAGCGACCGCGCCGCCGTCGGCTCGGCCGACTTCAAGCGTCCGCCGGACGCCGACGGAACGGTGGAGATCGGCTATGGTCTGGGAGCGGGCTACGAGCACAACGGGTACATGACCGAGGCCGTCGGTGAAATGTGCCGCTGGGCGCTCGCCCAACGCGGCGTGACGGGCGTGACCGCCGAAACGCTGAAGGCGAACCTCGCTTCCCAACGTCTTCTGCGGCGCTGCGGCTTTCGCCTTTCCCGCGAGGACGAAACGCTTTGGTGGCGGCTTACGAACTAGCCAACCGGAGGAAAAGCCCGTCCGCGCCGCGTCCGAACCCGTCGGGCGCGGCGTTTTTTTGTATGCGGCCGCCTAGGTAACCGCTGAACAAATGCTCTTCACGTCTGCCTTTGCGGAACGCCGCACCTTTGGGCTCGAAAAGCCTTGAAATAGCTCCACTATTTCTTCGGTTTTTCTCCCCCAAATCTGCAGCGCTCTGCTTCGGCAACCGCAAAGTCATTTAATCAGCGGTTACCTACAGGTTCCGGTACCTTTGCGGCGTGTAGCCCGTGAACTCCTTGAATACCTTGGTGAAATGCCCCTGGGAGGAGAACTGGTAAAACGCCGCGATGTCCGGGATGGGGTCGTTGCCGTAGCGCATGAAGTGCGCGGCTTCCTCCACCCGGCGGCGGAGGATGAAGCGGTGCATCGCCTCCCCCGTTTCCTGCTTGAAGCGTTTGGAGAGGTAATCCGGACTCACGTCCGCGTGCGCGGCGATCAGCGGCGTTTGGAGCGGCTCGGACAGATGCTCGTCGATGTAGGCGATCGTGCGGCGGATGAGCGCGGAATAGCGCTGCCTGTGGTGGCGCTCCACCCTTTCGATGAAACGCAGGATGATCGCCTCCTCGATGGTGGAAAGCAAACGCATGTCGCTTTGCTTTTCGATGGTCTGTATGAAGCTGTCGCTCAGGGTGAACGCTTCGTCGTAGGGCACGCCGCCGGTGATGGCCGCGCGGGTGAACAGCGTGACCGACGCGATCAGCGAGTTTTTAAGCGACCTCAGCGGCGTGTCCGCCAGCGTCGCGCGCGTCAGGCGGTTGAGCTCCTCCAACAGCTGCATGGCGTGCTCCCGGTCGCCGTGGATAATTTGGCGGCCGATCTCCTGCTCGAAAAAGTAAGGGGGATGCTGGAACATGGACATGCGGTTTTTATAGGCGTTCTGGTAAAAGCGGCGGGTCAGCTCCGGGTCGGTGGGCAGCTCCGCCTGCGGGGCCTGCGCCTCCGCCTCGTCAAGAAAGGTCTTTTGCAAAAACAGGCCGATATAGTAGACGTTCATCTCGCTGAAACGCGGCAGCGCCGCATAGTGCGCCGAAAGCTGCTCGCGCTTGTCCAGCGGCAGCCGCAGCGAGCGGATCAGCCGCGGCACGTCGCAGTCGGTAAAGGTGTCCGGGCAGAACGGACCGCACAAAAGCAGCTCCTCTTCCCCGACGTGCACGTAGAAAAAACGCTCTTCATACGCGTTTTCCACGGGCACGGGGCTTACGCCCACGGCGGGGTCCAGCTTGAGGCCCGAAAGCGGCGCGTCGGGCTCGTTCAGCAGCGCCCCCGTCAGCTCCGGCTGCTGGGGCAGGGCGGAGATCAGCTTTCCGCCGCGGTACCAGAAAACCGGCAGGCGGGTGGTGTAGTGGAAATAGCGAGCACGTTGCGCCAGTTCGTTCTCTTCCATATGAAAACCTCCCAAATCCGCCAAAGATGACAACAGAATTATATCATAATCATCGGTTTTATGGAATACGAATCAAAATGGATGGTATATACTGTCAGTAACGACCGAGGGAGATGAACCGCCTCCTTCGAGTCACGGATGAATATAGGAGGGAAAATCCATGAAAAAAATGCTGGCCATTCTGTTGACCTTCGCGCTGGTGCTGGCCACGACCGCCGCGCTGGCCGAACCCGCAACCGTCAGGTTTGCCGCGCAAGCCGACTCCACGCCCGCCACGCAGGCGGTGGTGGACGCCTTCAACGCCTCCCAGGACGCCTACAAGGTCGAGTGGGTGGACATGACCAACGACTCCGGCGCCATGCGCGAGCAGCTGACGACCTCGCTTAAAGCGGGCAGCAGCGAGTACGACATCATCTCCATGGACGTGGTGTGGGCCGGCGAATTCGCCGCTTCCGGCTACATTCAGCCCCTGGATATGATGATCGAGGACGCGGGCCTGGACGTGGCCGATTACAACGCCGGTTCCATGGCTTCCGGTAACTACAACGGCAAGCAGTACGTGCTGCCCTTCTTCCCCGACCTGGGCCTTTTGTACTTCCGCACCGACATCGTGAGTGAAGAGGACGCCGCCAAGCTCGTCGCGGGCGACTACACCTGGGCGGATCTCCTCGCCATGTCCGAAAAGTACGCCGGCGAGGGCGGCACCACCACGGGCTTCGTGTTCCAGGCGTCGCTGTACGAGGGCCTCGTCTGCAACGCCAACGAGTTCACCTCCAACTGGAAGGACATCAAGGGCGGCCTGGAAATCATGAAGCAGTTCATCGATTCCAAGTCCACGCCGGACAACATCCTCAACTACACCGAAGGCGAAACCGCCAACAGCTTCATCAAGGGCGAGAGCGTGTTCGCCCGCAACTGGCCGTATCAGTGGGGTTCCATTAAGAGCGAGGGCACCATCACCACCGATCAGGTCGCGGTCGCGCCCCTGCCGGGCGGCTCCACCGTGGGCGGCTGGATCCTGGGCATCAACAAGAACAGCGAGAACGCCGAGGGCGCCTTCGCCTTCATCACCTACTTGAACAGCGAGGAAGGCCAGCTGATTATGAGCGAGCAGGGCGGCTATCTGCCCGGCCTCAACAAGATGCTGACCGACGAGCGCATCTTGGCTTCCGACGCCCGCCTGAGCATGGTCGGCTTCCAGAACGCGCTCAAGACCACCATCGCCCGTCCCGTGAGCGCCGAGTATTCCAAGGTTTCCGACGCGCTCCAGCAGGCGATCTACCCCTACCTGAGCGGCAGCGCCGAAATCGACGCGACCGTGACGGCGGTTGAAGCCGCCCTGGCGGAGTAACCGAACTCCGGCCGCCGGGTGCGCAAACGCCCGGCGGCCTTTCTTGTGCCAACTAACCGGAGGTGAAGGTCATGCAGCGACGGATGACATGGAAAGAATTCATGTTTGTATTGCCGCTACTCCTGCTGGTCTCGGTCTTCTCGCTGTATCCGATCCTTTCGTCGTTCGTATACACGCTGTTCGACTATCAGACCAATAACCAGACGAAAAACGCGCTGTACACCGGCGCGACGCTCAACGCCCAGCTCTACGCGGAGGACTGCGACTATCTCGCCTACTACCTGCGCAAGGACATGCAGAGCGTAAGCGAGGCCGATCAGCCGACGCTCACGGCGCTGGAGGAAAAGCTGACCGCGCAGAAGGAACGCTACGAGAGCGGCGAAAAGACCCTGTCCCTGACCGGCACGACCGAAGCGGAGATCACCGCCCTGATTGCCGAAACGCGGCAGACGGTGGAAACGCTCTCGGCGAGCTACCCCGACCTTCGCATCGTCACCAAGAGCCCGCAATTGCTGGCCGAGATGGAAACCTGCCTGGTAAGCAGCAACTTCATCGGACTTTCGAACTACGGGGTGCTGTTCCAGGATTCGCGCTTCGGGCAGGCGGTGGGAAACACGTTCGTGTTCACCGTCATCTCCGTGTCGGTGGAACTGCTGCTGGGCATGGCGCTGGCGCTGATCATGGACAAGGCCATGAAGGGCATCGGCCTGGTGCGCACCACGGCGCTCATTCCCTGGGCGATCCCCACGGCGGTGTCGGCGCTGATCTGGTGCTACCTGTACGACGGCACCAGCGGCGTGGTGGCGATGGTGTTTGCCAAACTGGGGATCATCGCGTCGCCGGAACTGCTTTTGACCACCGCGGGGGGCACCATGTTCAGCGCGATCCTGGCCGACGTGTGGAAAACGACGCCGTACATGGCGCTGCTGCTGCTGGCCGGTTTGCAGGTGATCGACCGCGGGCTGTACGAATCCTCCGCCATCGACGGCGCGGGGCCGGTGCGCACGTTTACCAGCATCACCCTGCCGCTGCTCAAGCCCAGCATGCTGGTGGCGCTCTTGTTCCGGACGCTGGACGCCTTCCGCGTGTACGACCTGATCGCCGTCTTAACCAAGGGCACGCCGGAGACGCTTTCCATATACGCCTATAAAATGATGATCGGGCAGAGCAACTACGGCTACGGCTCGGTGATCGTGGTGGCGATGTTCGCGCTGGTGGCGCTGATCGCCTTCGTGTACGTGAAGGTGCTCGGCGCGGAACTGATACAGGAATAGGAGGGGAGCAGAATGACGACGCAGACCGCGATTCAACCGGACGCCTATACCACCCGGCGGCGCATCGGGCACGTGCTGATGTGGGTACTCATCCTGTGCTTCATCTTCATCAACCTTTTCCCGTTCCTGTGGGTGCTGGTGACCTCCTTCAAGCCCGGCAGCGAAATCTACGGCGCGAGCACGGCCTTCCGCGTGATCGCCGTGAACCCCACCGTCGGCAACTACCTGACCGTGGTGCAAAAGGGTATTCTGCACTCGGTGTTCAACAGTCTCGTGGTGAGCGGCATCACCACGCTGTACGTGGTCATGGTCGCCTCCATGTCCGCCTACATCATCGCGCGCAGCCATTTCAAGGGCAAAACGGCGCTCATGTCGCTGATCCTGGGCATATCGATGTTCCCGCAGATGATCATCGTCGGCCCGATCTTCAACATGTTCTACCAGTTCAAGCTTCTCAACAGCTACTGGGTGACGCTCGCCTATTCCAGCATCACGCTGCCGCTGGCCGTGTGGATTATGGTGGCGCACTTCAAGCGCATCCCCCTCTCGGTGGAGGAGGCCGCCCGCATCGACGGCTGCTCGCAGTGGCAGTCGCTTTGGAAGGTCATCTTCCCCATGGCCGCGCCGGGCGTGTTCACCACCGCGATCATGACGTTCATCTCCGCGTGGAACGAGTATCTTTTAACGCTTACGCTCAACTCCGAAAAGGAATTCCAAACGGTGCCGGTAGCCATCAACGCGCTTCGGACGCAGTTTTCCATCCTCTGGGGCGAAATTACGGCGGCGACGATCATCGTGGTGGTCCCGACGCTGGCGATCGTCCTCTTGTTCCAAAAACAGATCGTGTCCGGCATCACGTCCGGCGCGGTGAAGGAGTAAACCGTGAACAGGACGCAAACTTGGACGCGCGAAGGCTTTGCGCGCCTGGAAACGCTCTTCCACACCGCCAACGGCTACCTGGGGGTGCGCGCCGCGCCCGAGGAGGGCGCGGCGGAGGGCGTGGACAGCATACGCGGCACCTATATCAACGCCTTCTATGAGATTCGCGACGTCCGCTACGGCGAGAAGCTTTACGGCTTCCCGGAAACCCAGCAGGTGATGGTCAACGTGCCGGACGCGCAGACGGTGCGGCTGTGGGCGGAGGACGAGGCGTTTTCGATGTTCTCCCCGCAGGCCGTCGAGCGCGCGCAAACGCTGGACATGCGGGCCGGCGGCACGGCGCGCCGCTGCCTGTGGCGGACGGAAAAGGGAAACCTGCGCGTGGAAGTGCGGCGCATGACCTCTTTTCGGCACAAGGGGCTTTTCCTGCTCAGCTACCGGGTCACCTCGGAGGGGTTCAAGGGCAAAGTGCGGCTGACGGCGGTGCTCAACGCCGACGTGCGCAACCATGCCGCGGCCAACGACCCGCGCGTGGCCGCCGAACCGCTGAAGGGCCTTAATGTGCGGGCGGTAGGCTATGACGACGGAGAAGCCTACGCCGTGGCGGAAACGCCGCGCTCGGGGCTGTCGCTGTGCTGCCGCGCCGCGTACCTCTGCCCGTGGAAGGCGGCGCGAAGCGCCTCCGCTGCCCGCTGCGAAACGACGTTCACCGGCGCCCTGAAGGACGGCGAAAGCGTGGAGCTGACCGCGTACGCCTACTACGCCGACAGCCGCCGGGAGAAGGTGCCCGCCGCGGCCGCGCGCGCCGGGCTTACGGAATGCCTCGCCCTCGGCGCGGACAGGCTGTGGGCAGAGCAGGCCGAATACCTGGAAACCTTCTGGAAGGATTCGCGCGTGCTGATCCGCGGCGACGACGCCCTGCAGGAGGCGATGGACTTCGACCTGTACGAGCTGTTGCAGTCCACCGGAACCGACGGGGTCGGAAACGTCGCCGCCAAGGGCCTGAGCGGCGAGGGCTACGAGGGCCACACCTTCTGGGACAGCGAGATCTACGTGGCGCCCTTCTTCATGTTCACCCACCCGGAAACGGCAAAGCAGATGCTTTCGTACCGCAGCGCCATGCTGCCCCGCGCGCGGGCGAACGCGCGCACGCTGGGCTTTCCCAAGGGGGCGCTCTATCCGTGGCGCACCATCGACGGCGACGAATGCTCGGCGTATTTCCCGGCGGGCACCGCGCAGTATCACATCGACGGGGATATCGCCTATGCCTTCCTCGAATATTGGGACGCGACGGGCGACCTTGCCTTTATGGCGGAGCACGGCGCGGAGGTGCTGGTGGAAACGGCGCGCCTGTGGATGGCGCTGGGGCACATGGCGGAGGACGGCTTCCGCATCGAGTGCGTCACGGGCCCGGACGAGTACACCTGCCTGGTCAACAACAACTTCTACACCAACGCCACGGCGCGGCACAACCTGCGCGGAGCCGTGCGCGTCATGAAAGCACTCGCGGAAGCCGGCCTCGACGCGGGCGCCCGCGCGGCGACCGGCGTAACGGACGCGGAGCTTACGTCCTTCACGGAAGCGGCCGACCGCATGTTCTTCCCGAAGGACGAGAAGCTCGGCATCAGCGCGCAGGACGATTCCTTCCTGCAAAAACCGGTGCTTGACTTAAAGAGCATCCCGCGGGAGAACTTTCCCCTGCTGCTTCACTACCACCCGCTGTTCCTGTACCGCTATCAGGTTTGCAAGCAGGCGGACACGGTGCTTGCGCACCTGCTGTTCCCCGATACCGCCGACGAGGGAACGGTGCGCCGAAGCTTCGATTACTATCAGCGCGTGACCACGCACGATTCCTCCCTCTCCCTGTGCGTGTTCGCCATGGCGGCGGCGCGGCTGGGCCTGGCCGAACAGGCGATGCGCCTGTTTTGCGAGACCGTCGACCTGGATGTGAGCGACACCCACGGCAACACCCGCGACGGCCTGCACACGGCCAACATGGGCGGCGCGTACCTGTGCGTGCTTCGGGGCTTCGCGGGGCTTACGCTTAGCGAAAGCGGGCTTTCGCTCTCGCCGATGCTGCCGCCGGGCATGGACGGATATGCGTTCACGCTCCGTTACCGGGGGACGGCCGTCCGCTGCGAGGTGGACGGGACGGGCGCGAAGCTTACGCGGCTTTCGGGCGACCCCGTAACGGTGAAGCTCGACGGAAAAACGGTCGTCCTTTCCTGATATGACCCACGGCCGACCGCAAACTGCATAATATGGGAAAGCGGCGGAAACGCAGCGCATACGCGCCTCCGCCGCTTTTCTTTGCGCAGTCCTTTCCCCGATTGTACTTCCTCTGTTCCGGGCTTGTCACGCTTTGCGGCGGAATGATATAATACAATGACGCTCAATGACGCTGTATTATTGACGAGCGCCATTTTTATCACCATTTTCCCGATGGACGGAAGCGGAGGATAGGCTATGAATGATCAGGGGTTGCCTCGACAGCAAGGGCTGTATTCGCCACGATATGAACACGACGCATGCGGCATCGGCATGCTTGCCAATATCAAGGGGGTTCGCTCCCATAAGGTGCTCAAGGACGCCATGGAGGCGCTCAACCACCTTTCCCACCGCGGCGGCACCGGCGCGGAGCCGGATACCGGCGACGGCGCGGGCATCCTCACCCAGCTCCCCGACGCGTTTTTCCGCAAGGTCTGCCCTTTGGAAAACATGGTGCTGCCCGCGCCCGGTGCTTACGGCGTCGGCATGCTTTTTTTATCCACCGATTCCAAACGGCGCGCCGAGACGGAGAAGGCGTTCGAAGCCATCGTAGCCGAGCAGGGGCAGACCTTTCTGGGCTGGCGTAACGTGCCCGTCAACCCCTCCACCCTCGGTAAGACCGCGCTGGAGTGCATGCCCTTCATCCGCCAGGCGTTCATCCAGAAAAGCGCCGATTTGACCGACGACACGGCTTTTGAGCGCAGGCTCTACCTCATCCGCAAGCTGGCCGAGCGCCGCCTGCGCTACGGGAAGGGCGCCAGGCCCGGCGATTTTTACGCCGCCAGCCTCAGCTGCCGCACCATCGTGTACAAGGGCATGCTGCAGGCCCGCCAGGTGGGCGAGCTGTACCTGGACCTGAGCGACCTGGATTACACCACCGCCGTGGCGCTGGTGCACAGCCGCTATTCCACCAACACCTTCCCCAGCTGGGAGCGCGCGCACCCCAACCGTTACACCATCCACAACGGCGAGATCAACACCATTCTGGGCAACCAGAAGCGCATGACCGCCCGCCAGAGCAACCTGCACACCGACCTGTTCGGGCCGGACGTACAAAAGGTGTTCCCCATCGTCAACGACGACGGCAGCGACAGTGCCATGTTTGACAACGCGCTGGAATTCCTGCTGCTTTCCGGGCGCACTCTCCCCCACGCCGCGATGATGATGATTCCCGAGCCGTGGGAAAAGAACACCACGCTCTCGCCGGAGCTGCGCGCGTTTTACGAGTTCCACAGCCACGTGATGGATGCCTGGGACGGCCCCGCCGCCATGGCGGTGACCAACGGCGTGCAGGCGCTGGCGATGCTCGACCGCAACGGCCTGCGCCCCTCGCGCTACTGCGTGACGACCGACGACATGCTCATCATGGCCAGCGAGACCGGCGTACTGGACATTCCCCCGGAAAAGGTACTCTACAAGGAGCGCCTCCGCCCCGGCCGGATGCTGCTGGTGGACATGGAGGTCGGCCGCGTGATCAGCGACGCGGAGATCAAAAGCCACATGGCTTCCATGTACCCGTACGATCGCTGGATCAAGCAGCTGCAGCTGAACATCGAGGAGCTGCCCGCCTCCGCGGAGCCCGCGCCCGCGCTGTCCGCCCCGCTGTGGCAAATGCAGAAAAACTTCGGCTACACCTACGAGCAGGTGCAGAAGGTCGTCCTGCCGATGGCGGAAAAGGGCGTGGAGCCCACCGGTTCCATGGGCGCGGACATGCCGCTGGCCGTGCTTTCGGACCGGCCGCAGCTGTTGTACGATTATTTCCACCAGCTGTTCGCGCAGGTTACCAACCCGCCCATCGACGCCATCCGCGAGGAGATCGTCACCTCCACGCGCGTGTATATCGGCTCGGAGGGCGACCTGCTCGCGCCTTCACCGCAGAGCTGCCGGCAGCTGAAGCTGCCCAGCCCCATCATGACCGACGCGGAAATGGCCAAGGTGCGCGCGCTTTCCAGCGAGGGCTTCAAGCCCTGCACCATCTCCATCCTCTACGACGTGGAGGATGGCAGTAAGGGCATCGAGGCCGCCATGCGGCGCATGTGCAAGGAGCTGGACGAGCAGTTTGCCGCCGGTTGTACCATCTTCATCCTTTCCGACCGCGGCGTGACCGAGAAGCGGGCCGCCATCCCCGCGCTGCTGGCCGTGTCCGGCTTCCAGGCGCACACCAACCGGCGCGGCATCCGCACGCAGCTGAGCATTCTATTGGAAAGCGGCGAGCCTTCCGAGGTGCACCACTTCGCCCTGCTGGTGGGCTACGGCGTGACCGCCATCAACCCGTATCTTGCGCTCGCCACCGTAACCGACCTGGTGGAAAGCGGCATGCTCAAGGGCCAGACGGCGGAGGAAGCGCAGGCGCATTACATCAAGGCCGTCGTGAAGGGCATCGTGAAGGTGATGTCCAAAATGGGCATCTCCACCGTGCAGAGCTACCGCGGCGCGCAGATTTTCGAAGCCGTCGGCCTGAACCGGGACCTGATCGATACCTATTTCCCCGAAACGGTGTCGCCCATCGGAGGCATCGGGCTGGACGGCATCGCGCGGGAGAACGCCGCCCGCCACGACGCGGCCTACCACGATCCGCTTCACGAAAAGACGCTGGAAGCGGGCAGCGTGATGCAGTGGCGCAAGGGCGAAGAATACCACATGTACAACCCCATGACCATCCATCTCCTGCAGCAGGCCTGCTGGCAGGACGACTACAAGCTATTCAAGCAGTACAGCGATACGCTGGACAACAGCGAACAGCGCGCAACGCTCCGAAGCCTGATGGACTTCGACCCGAAGCAGCCGCCGGTGCCCCTTGACGAGGTGGAAAGCGTCGATTCGATCTGCAAGCGCTTCAAGACCGGCGCCATGAGCTACGGGTCGCTCAGCCAGGAAGCGCACGAGTGCATGGCGATCGCCATGAACCGCATCGGCGGCAAGAGCAACAGCGGCGAGGGCGGTGAGGACGAGGCCCGCTACACGCCGCTGCCGAACGGCGACAGCAAATCCAGCGCCATCAAGCAGGTTGCCTCCGGCCGTTTCGGCGTGACCAGCAACTATCTGGTGCACGCCAAGGAACTGCAGATCAAGATGGCGCAGGGTGCCAAGCCCGGCGAGGGCGGCCAGCTGCCCGGCCCGAAGGTGTATCCGTGGATCGCTAAAACGCGCCACTCCACCGCGGGCGTGGGCCTCATTTCCCCGCCCCCGCACCACGACATTTACTCTATCGAGGACCTGGCCGAGCTGATCTACGACCTGAAAAACGCCAACCGCAAGGCGCGCGTAAGCGTAAAGCTGGTCAGCGAGGCGGGCGTGGGCACCATCGCCGCGGGCGTCGCCAAGGGCCTGTCGGACGTCATCCTCATCAGCGGCTACGACGGCGGCACCGGCGCCAGCCCCCGTTCCAGCATCAAGCACGCGGGCCTGCCGTGGGAGCTGGGCCTGTCCGAAACCCACCAGACCCTGATGATCAACAAGCTGCGCAGCCGCGTGGTGATCGAGACCGACGGAAAGCTGATGACCGGGCGGGACGTGGCGATCGCCGCGCTGCTGGGCGCGGAGGAATTCGGCTTTGCCACCGCGCCGCTGGTGACGATGGGCTGCATCATGATGCGCGTATGCAACCTGGACAGCTGCCCCGCGGGCGTGGCCACGCAGAACCCGGAGCTCCGCAAGCGCTTCAGGGGCAAGCCGGAATACGTGATCTCCTTCATGCACTTCATCGCGCAGGAGCTGCGCGAGATCATGGCGCAGCTGGGCCTGCGCACGGTGGACGAGATGGTCGGCCGCGTGGACATGCTCAAGAAGCGCGACCAGCTTAAAAACTGGAAGCAGCGGGAGATCGACCTCTCCCCCATTCTCTACGCGCCCGCCGGGCAGGAAGGCGAGCCCCGCCACGCCTGCCGCAAGCAGCACTCGCCGCTTGGCCGGACGCTGGACGAAAGCATTCTGGAGGTGCTCGCCCAGCCCGCGCTCAACCGCGAACGCGACGTGGCGGCCTCCCTTCCCATTCACAATACCGATCGCGCCGCGGGCACCATTCTGGGCAGCGACATTTCGCTTCGCTACGGCGAGGACGGCCTGCCGGACGATTCCATCCGCATTCGCTTCTCCGGCAGCGCCGGGCAGAGCTTCGGCGCGTTCCTGCCCAAGGGCGTCACCTTCACGCTGGAAGGCGACTGCAACGACTACATGGGCAAGGGCCTTTCCGGCGGCATCCTGTGCGTAAAGCCCCCCGAGGGCAGCACCTTCGTGCCGCAGGACAACATCATCATCGGCAACGTGGCGCTCTACGGCGCGACGGGCGGCGAGGTGTACGTGTCCGGCGTCGCGGGCGAGCGCTTCTGCGTGCGCAACAGCGGGGCGCTGGCCGTGGTGGAAGGCGTGGGCGACCACGGCTGCGAATACATGACCGGCGGGCGCACGGTGGTGCTGGGCAAGACCGGGCGCAACTTCGCCGCGGGCATGAGCGGCGGCATCGCCTACGTGTTCGACAAGGACGGCACTTTCACCCAGCACTGCAACACGGAAATGGTCAGCCTGGAGCGGCTGGACGACCCGGACGAGGAAATCCTGCTCAAGCGCTGGATTCAAAAGCACGTGGACCACACCGACAGCCCCCTGGGCAAAGAGATGATCGCGCAATGGGGCGCCGCTTCGCGCCGCTTTGTGAAGGTCATCCCCAACGAATACAAACGCTACCTGATTCAGCAGAAGGAGGCGCGCAGCAATGGGTAAACTGATGGGCTTTATGGAATTTGACCGCTGCCTGCCGCCCGACCGCGACCCGCTGGAAAGAATCAAGGACTGGGACGAGATCCACAAGGATCTGCCCCTGGAAGTGCAACTGGAACAGGCGGCCCGCTGCATGTACTGCGGCGTGCCCTTCTGCCACAGCGGCATCAGCATCAAGGGCACGGCGACGGGCTGCCCGCTGGGCAACCTGATCCCCGAATGGAACGACCTGCTCTACCGCCAGGAATGGGACGCGGCGGTGGACCGCCTGCTGCGCACCATCAGCTTTCCGGAGTTCACGGGCCGGGTATGCCCGGCGCTATGCGAGGGCGCGTGCGTGTGCGGCATCCACCAGCCGATGATCACCATCCGCCAGAACGAGCTGACGCTGATCGAGCACGCCTTCGAGACCGGGCACATGAAGCCGCAGGTCCCCGAGACCCGCAGCGGCAAGCGCGTCGCGGTCGTGGGCTCCGGCCCCGCGGGGCTCGCCTGCGCCAACCGGCTCAACCGCTACGGCCATACCGTAACGGTGTTCGAGCGGGCCGACCGCATCGGCGGGCTGCTGATGTACGGCATTCCCAACATGAAGCTGGATAAAAGGATCGTCGACCGCCGCGTGAACCTCATGCGCGAGGAGGGGGTCGAGTTCGTGACCGGCGCGCACATCGGCGTGGACCGGCCCGCCGACGAACTGCTCAAGGACTACGACGCCGTGGTGCTTTGCTGCGGCAGCACCACCCCCCGCGACCTGCGCGTGCCGGGCCGGGAGGGCCCGGGCGTGATGTTCGCCGTCGATTACCTAACCGAGAACACCAGGCATCTGCTCAATCCCGACCGGCCCCTGCCGCCCGAAATGGATGCCAGGAACAAGCATGTCGTGATCATCGGCGGCGGCGATACGGGCACCGACTGCGTGGGCACGGCGCTTAGGCAGGGCTGCAAGAGCGTCCACCAGATGGAGATCATGCCCAAACCGCCGGAGGATCGCACGGAGCAGAACCCCTGGCCCGAATACCCGCGCGTCCTCAAGACCGATTACGGCCAGCAGGAGGCCATCGCCAAGTATGGCGACGACCCGCGCCAGTTCCTGGTCAGCACCCGCGAGATCGAACGCGACGAAAAGGGCGCCGTGCGCGCCGTGATCACCGACGACATCCGCTGGGTGAGGGACGAAAGCGGCCGCATGAAGCCGGAGGCCGTCGAGGGCACCGCACGCAAGTGGCCCGCCGACCTGGTGCTGATCGCCATGGGCTTCACCGGCCCGGAGGAGACCCTGCCGGACGCCTTCGGCCTGCCGCGCGACGCCCGCACCAACGTGCTGGCCGACGATTACCGCACCGAGCGCAAGGGCGTTTTCGTCGCCGGAGACATGCACAGCGGGCAAAGCCTGGTCGTGCGTGCCATGAACGAGGGGCAGGAGGCCGCCGCGGCCTGCCATGCCTACCTAAACCGTCCGGAGGCGTAAACCGGCTTTCTTCCACCGCACACCGCGCCGCCCGCGCGCCCGGCCCCGTACGGGGAGGGGCGCGCGGGCGGCCTTTTGGGTATGTAAAAACCTGTAAGCAGCCGAAGGCCGCGGCGCTTCGCGCTTGAAAATGCCCCGCAATGGTTGTATAATGCAACTAACGCGACCGCGGAGGGAGGCCTTGCGATGGAAACGGAAGAAATCCGCCTGAACGACGTCGTCCAGATGCGCAAACCCCATCCCTGCGGCAGCGACCAATGGAAGGTCATCCGCATCGGAGCGGATATTAAAATGAAGTGTCTGGGCTGCGGGCGCATCGTGATGCTGGATCGCGCCGTTTTCATCAAGCGCCGTAAGAAGGTGCTTACGCAGGGCCCCGTTCCCGAGGCGGAAACGCTCAGGCAAATGATGAATCAGCCATAAGGAGGCTTACGCGAATGCAGACGGACAATGGCAAGACGCCCGAGGATCGGCAGACCGTGGATACGGATACCCCGGAGGAAACCAATGCGGAACCCGAACGGGACGAGCGCCCCGTGACGGCCGGGGACGAAACCGAAACGAAAACCGACGCGGACGGGCAGACGGACGAGCCCGAATCGGCCGAAGCCGAAGAATTCGGGCCCGATATCGCCGCAGAGGAAGCTCAGGCGCCTTCGCAGGGGAAAAAGAAGAATGTGAAAAAAGAGATTTTAAGCTGGATCCTCACCCTCGGCTCGGCGGTGCTGATCGCCCTGGTCATTCGCACGTTCATTTTCGAGCCGGTGCGCGTGGACGGAAACAGCATGCGCGATACGCTGCAGAATAACGAGATCATGTTCGTTACCAAGCCGGAGTATCTCTTCGGCGAGCCGCAGCGCGGGGACGTGGTGATCTGCAATTACCCGGGGCGCACGGAGCACTTCGTAAAGCGCCTGATGGCCGTGCCCGGCGACACCATCGAGATACACGACCACATCGTATACGTAAACGGCGAGGCGGTGGACGAGCCGTACCTGACGCCCGCGAACAACGACGATGCGAGCAGCGCGGAGATGGACCCCATCACGCTGGGGGACGACGAGTATTTCGTGATGGGTGACAACCGCGACAACAGCCACGACTGCCGCAACTATTACGGCTACGGCAAGCCCACGACGCTCACGCGCAGCCAGATTCTGGGCCACGTGCGCTGCGTCATCTTCCCGTTTGGCGATATCCGCGGGATCGAATAACCGCATCGCGGCGCATACCGTTGATGCAAAGCGCCTCTCCTTCCTCTGCGGACTGATCCGCGGCGAAGGAGAGGCGTTCATTGATTGCTTCTGTTTGACAGGAGAATGGCGGCGTCCCTGCCACTCCTCAGCCGAAAAGCCCGACGATCGGGTAATAGAGGAACGGCACCAGAATGGCGGGCAGCAGATCCGCCACCTTGATCTGCGATTTGAGGAGCATGTTCAGCCCGATGCCGACGATCAGAAGGCCGCCTACGGCGCTCATCTCCTGCACCACCGTATCGCTGAGCAGGGGCGCGACCAGGTTGCCCAGCAGCGCGATGGAGCCCTGATAAAGGAGCACCGGCACCGCGGAAAGCAGCACGCCCGGCCCCAAAGCGCTTGCGAACACCACGGAGGCCACCCCGTCCAGCGCGGACTTGGCGATCAGCGTGCTGTGATCGCCGCGGATGCCGCTGTTAAGCGCGCCCACTACGGCCATCGCGCCCACGCAGAACACCAGGCTGGCGGTCACGAACGCCTCGGCGAAGGTGTTTTCGCCGTTCGGATTGCGGACCAGCTTGCGCTGGGCGTACGCGCCCAGGTCGTTGAGACGCCGGTCTATGCCGATCAGCGAGCCGGCCGCGCCGCCCAGCACGACGGAAAGGATCATCAAAAGCACGTTACCGGTTTCCAGCGCGGAGCTCAGGCCGATGAGGATCACGCACAGGCCGAGGCCCTGCATGATCACGTCGGCGACGCTCTTGCGGAAGCTCCGCTTGAGCAAAAGGCCGAGCGCGGATCCCGCGAGGATGGCTGCGACGTTGATCAAGGTTCCGATCAAGGGAATCCCTCCCGACGGTTCGATTGGCCGGTATCCGGCGGGGCCGGAACGGCGTTTCGGCATATAACGAAGGAGCGCGGGCTGCCCCACGCTCCCCCCACCGTCTTTGAAATGGACGGTTACTGCACGTTTTCCACAGGATAGACGCTGACCTTTTTCTTGTCGCGGCCCATCCGCTCGAAACGAACGATGCCGCTCTCCTTGGCGTAGAGCGTATCGTCCTTGCCGATGCCCACGTTCAGGCCCGGATGGATGTGCGTGCCGCGCTGGCGCACCAGAATATTGCCGGCCAGGGAATACTGACCGTCGGCACGCTTGGGGCCAAGGCGCTTGCTTTCGCTGTCGCGGCCGTTGCGCGTAGAGCCCATTCCTTTTTTATGGGCGAAAAACTGCAAATTCAGCTTCATCATGGTTGGTTCCTCCCATTTTATTGGTTGAGTCTGACCAGTTTCGGATACGCCTGCGCGATATCCGCAAGTCCCGTGACCGTCGTGCGGAGGATCACCTGCGCGTCGTGTGCGGAGGTGCCTTCGGCTCTGGGGAGCGAAACGGCGATCAGCGCCGCATCCTCGTCCACCGTGACCGCCGGGGTGACGCCCGCGACCCGCTCCAAGGCGTTTACGCAGGTCTGCATCAATACGCTCACCGCGGAGCAAACGATGTTCTCGCCCGCCGCGGCCCGCCCCGCGTGGCCTTTGCACTCCACGAAGGTGATCCAGTCGCCTTCGCGCCTGACCGTTACCTGCGTCATCAGCCGATGGCGGTGATTTCCACCTTGGTGTAATGCTGCCGGTGACCCGCGCGGCGATGATAATTCTTCTTGCTCTTGTACTTGTAGATGAGAATCTTCTCACCCTTCACCTGACCGACTACCTTGCCTTCCACCTTCGCGCCTTCCACGGTGGGGTTGCCGATCTTGACCCCTTCGTCCGACCCGATCATGAGCACGTCGAAGCTAACGGCACTTTCGGGTTCCTGGTCGATTTTCTCCACGTAGATCACGTCGCCCTTGGTGACGCGGTACTGCTTGCCACCCGATACGATGATCGCGTACATGGTCAAGCACCTCCAAAATCCATACTCGCCAAGCGTAAGGCGGCGCGTATCTGCGCGCGCTTGAATACCCCGCTTGTGCGGCTTACCGAATAAAGTTATCATATTCCGGGGCGAATGTCAATCGTTTTTCGCGGCCCTCGGGGAAAAACGCCCCGATCCGGGGGCGTACGGAGCGGCTTTTGGCGGGCGCGGCCCGCCGCCCCCCTGCGGGCGCGCAAAATTCTTGTGAAAAGAGTGCAAATTAATTTGCGTTATGGTATAATTTAGTATCGGTTTTTTCGCACCGATGGGACGCAGACTAAGGAGGGCTTTTTTTGGACGACCCGATAGGCGGTCAATTACTGATTCAGTTACTTTTAATCCTCGTCAACGCCTTTTTCGCCGCAACGGAAATCGCCGTCATTTCCTTAAACGACAACAAAGTCCGCAAGCAGGCCGAGGACGGGGATAAAAAAGCCGCCGTAATGCTCAAGCTGGCGGAATCTCCCAACGACTTCCTATCGACCATCCAGGTTTGCATCACCCTGAGCGGCTTCCTGGCCAGCGCGTTCGCGGCGGACCATTTCGCTTCCCGCCTCTCGCAGGCGCTTTGGAACGCGGGGTTCACCGTTTTCTCCCTCGTCACGCTCAACACCCTCTGCCTGATCGTCATCACGCTGATTCTAAGCTATTTCACCCTTGTGCTGGGCGAGCTCACGCCCAAGCGCATCGCCATGAAAAACCCCGATAAGGTCGCCCGCTTCAGCTGCAACGTGATCGTCGCAGTGCAGAAGTTTTTTAAGCCCATCGTATGGCTTCTGTCCAAAAGCACCAACGCCATGCTCCGCCTGTTCCGCATCAACCCCAACGACATGGACGAGAAGGTGACGGAGGAAGAAATCCGCATGATGGTGGACATCGGCGGGGAGAGCGGCACCATCCAGCAGGACGAGCGCACGATGATCGAAAACATCTTCGAGTTTAACAACACCACGGCCGAATCGGTGATGGTGCACCGCATGGACGTGGTCACCA
Organism: uncultured Oscillospiraceae bacterium; assembly: GCA_964640955.1. Classification (GTDB taxonomy): domain Bacteria; phylum Bacillota; class Clostridia; order Christensenellales; family Aristaeellaceae; genus CAXXOK01. The sequence goes on from CAZXJI010000031.1 coordinate 25,900, forward strand.
TCCAGGTGGAGGAGACGTTCGAAGAAATACTGGATACCATCCGCGAGTCGGGCCTGAGCCGCTTCCCCGTGTACGACGAGGACGTGGACGACATCGTGGGCGTTTTGAACACGCGTGATTTTCTCCTAAACGCCCAGAGCAAGGAGCCCAAAACCCTTCGGGAGCTGCTCCGCCCCGCCTACCTGGTGCCCGAAACCGTACAGGCGGACGCGCTTTTCCGCGATATGCAGACCCGCAAGGTGCATATGGCGATCGTCGTGGACGAGTACGGCGGCATGAGCGGCATCGTCACCATGGAAGACCTGCTGGAGGAGATCGTCGGCAACATTTACGACGAGTTCGACCCCGCCGAGGAAAGCGAAATCGTCCAGCTGGGCGACAACCTCTGGCGCTGCGACGGCGCCGTGGACCTGGAGACGCTCGCCGATACGCTGGATATCGAACTGCCGCTGGACGAGGAGTACGATACGCTGGGCGGCATGGTATACAGCTGCTTCACCACCATCCCGGAGGACGGCTCCAAGCCCGAGGTGGACGTGCACGGCCTGCACGTGCAGGTGGAGGAGATCAGCGAGCACCGCATCGAATCGGCGCTGGTCAGCAAAATCCTGCCGCCGCCCGATGCAGAAACCCCCGAGGAAACCCACTGACCGTGCTGGGTCTGCGGCGGCACCTGATCTGGGATTTCGACGGCACCCTGTACGACACCTACCCGCAGATGGCACAGGCGTTTCAGGCGGCCCTCGCGGATCTGGGCTGTTCGGCGGACGAGCAGGAGATTTATACGTGCATTAAGGATACGGTGTACGCCGCCGAGTGCGCGTACGCGGCGCGTTTCGGTATCGACGCGGACGCGCTGACGGCCGCGTTTCGCAAACGCCACGGCGCACAGACGGATTTCCCCATGATGCCGGGGCTTATCGTTTGTCTGCGCCGAACGGCCGCGATGGGCTGCCGGCATTATCTGTTTACCCACCGCAACCGAAAGGCGGTCGCGCAGCTGACCGCCGACGGGCTGGACGGGTTTTTTGCCGATTTTGTCACCCGCGAGGACGGCTTCGCCGACAAGCCTTCGCCGGAAGCGATCCTTCACCTGATGGCCAAACACGGCTTCGGCCCCGCGGACGCGGTGATGATCGGCGACCGGGAAATCGATATGGCGTCGGGCCGGGCGGCGGGCGCGAAATGCGTGCTGCTCGATCCGGACGGGTACTATCCGGACGCGAAGGCCGATGCCCGTGTGGCAAGCCTTGCGGATATCCCGGCTTTGCTGCAAAAGCTGTAACGGAGACACATTAAAGACATCCGATTGCGCGCATCTGCGCAACCGGACGCCTTTCTTTTTATGCCTCTTTACCCGGCTTCGCCGTTCGCTCCAGCTGCCGGGGCCATATCTCGGGGTTGAGCAGGTTTCGCGGCTCACGGCCTTCCAGCGCGTCCCGGATGCGCAGCACGCACTGCTCGGCCATTCCGTTTCGCGTGTACAGGGTGTTGCTGCCGACATGCGGGGTGAGCACCACGTTTTCCAGCGCCTTGAGCCGATCCGACACCTCCGGTTCCGTTTCGAACACGTCCAGCGCCGCGCCGGCGATCCGCCCCGTTTCCAGCGCCTCGATCAGGGCGCCTTCGTCGACCAGGCGGCCGCGCCCCGTGTTGAGCAGAAACACCGTGGGCTTCATCGTCTCCAGCTCTTTGCGCCCGATGATGTGCTCGGTTTCGGGCGTGAGCGGGCAGTGCAGCGTTACCACGTCCGAAACGCGCAGCAGCTCGTCCAGCGGCAGGCGGCGGGCGTTGCCGCACACGGAAAAGGGCTTGATGCCGCGGCTGTGGTACACCACGCGCATGTGCAGCATGCGCCCCAACTCCGCCACGCGCGCGCCGATACGCCCCATGCCGACGACCCCCAGGGTCAGCTCCTCGGGCGATACGCCCATCGTGCGCCCCATGGTGAACAGCTTGTGAGTGGTTTTTTTCTCGCGAATCATGCGATCGGTCTCGCAGACGCGCCGAAGCAGCGCAAGCATCAGCGCGAGCGTCAGCTGCGCCGTGGCCTCCGTTACGCTGTCCGGGATATTGGCCACGGGGATGCCCAGCTCCGTCGCGGCCTTGAGGTCGACGGAATCGTACCCCGCGCCGTAGCAGACGATCAGCCTTACGCGCGGGCAGGCCGAAAGCAGCGCCCGGTCCATCGCGCCGCCGGTCACTACGGCGTCGCAGGCGGGCAGCAGGGACAAAAGCTCCACCCGGCTGAACACCTTGCCCTCCTTGGGGGCGATCACCTCGTCGGGCTTCAGAAGCCCGAACCGCTCCATGGGCACTCCGTGGGTAATCAGTATTTTCGCCATGGTGTCATCCCTTTCGTATTGCTTGTATCATAGCAAGTTTTTCGCCTGCGCGCAAGCGAGGGGCGGCGTTTTTCGCATCCATGTAAATTTCGCTGCGGAGGATCGTTTTCCCCCGCCGCGGGGTTGCTCTGTTTAATACATTATGATACAATGTAATACGTTTGAATACATTTTATGAAGGAGGACATACGCCATGTGCGGAATCGTCGGATATATCGGAGATCAGGAAGCCTGTCCCATTTTGATGGAGGGGCTTTCCCGGCTCAGCTACCGCGGGTACGACAGCGCTGGCGTCGCCATCGTCGGCGGCGACGGCGCGATTAACGTTCGCAAGACCAAGGGACGGCTGGAGAACCTCGCCGCGCTGCTGGAACGCAGCCCGCTCAGCGGCACGGCCGGCATCGGGCACACGCGCTGGGCGACCCACGGCGAGCCCAGCGACCGCAACGCCCACCCCCACCTCAACTGCAAGGGCGGCATCGCCGTGGTGCATAACGGCATCATCGAAAACCATGAGGCGCTGCGCAGGCGGTTGACCGCGGAGGGCTGCACCTTCGTCTCCCAGACGGATACCGAGGTTGTCGCCCATCTGCTGGGCGCCCTGTACGAAGGCGACATGAAGGCCGCCCTGCTCAAGGCCATGGCGCTGATCGAAGGCAGCTACGCGCTGGGCGTGGTGTGCGATACCGAGCCGGGCAAGCTGTTCTGCGCCCGCCGCGAAAGCCCGCTGGTCGTGGGCGCCAGGGACGGCGCGGCCTTTATCGCCAGCGACATTCCCGCGATCCTCGCCCACACCCGCGACGTGGTCTTCCTTCAGGATGAGGAGGTCGCCGTGCTCAGCACGGACGGTGTGGCGGTCTACGATCGCGCGGACGTCCGGCAGTTCCACGCGCCCTTCCACGTCACCTGGGATCTGAGCAGCGCCGAAAAAGGCGGCTATGCCCACTATATGCTCAAGGAAATCCACGAGCAGCCCGCCGCCCTGCAAAACACCTTCACCCCGCGCAATACCGGCGATCCGCACACCTACGCGTGGCTGCCCGTAACGCCCGCCGAAGCCAGAGCCCTCCGCAAGATCACCATCGTGGCCTGCGGCACCGCCTATCACGCGGGGATGTTCGGCAAATACCTGATCGAGAAACTCGCGCGCGTCCCCGTGGAAGCCGATATCGCCAGCGAATACCGCTACCGCGACCCCATCGTCGGCGAAAACGAGCTGTTCATCGCCGTTTCCCAGAGCGGCGAAACCGCCGATACCCTGGCCGCGCTGCGCGAAGCCAAGCGCCGCGGCGCAAAGGTGCTGGCCGTGTGCAACGTGGTCGGTTCCACCATCGCCCGCGAGGTGGGCGACGAAAACACGCTGTTCACCTATGCCGGTCCGGAGATCGCCGTGGCGAGCACGAAGGCGTACATGACGCAGGTGGAAATGATGGTGCTCTTCGCCATCGCACTGGGCGACATGCGCGGCGCGCTGCCCGCCGCCGAGGCCGAACGCCTGCGCGCGGCGCTGGCCGTGCTGCCCGCCAAGGCGGAGAAGGCCCTTTCGACCGAGGCGGAGCTTATGCGTTTCGCCGCCCGCATGGATGAGAAGCGGCACGTATTTTTCGTAGGCCGCGGGCTGGACTACGCCCTGTCGCTGGAGGCCGCGCTGAAACTGAAGGAAGTCAGCTACGTGTTCAGCGAGGCCTACGCCGCGGGGGAGCTCAAGCACGGGCCCATCGCGCTGCTGCAGAACGGGCGGCTGGTGGTGGCGACCGTCACGCAGCCGGCGCTGCTGGACAAAACCCTGAGCAACATTCGGGAAATCAAGGCGCGCGGCGCGATGGTGCTGATCGTGTGCCGCGAGGACCTGCGCGAGAAGGTTGAGGGCGAGGCCGACGAGCTGATCCTGATTCCCGCCTCGGACGACCTGCTGACGCCGCTATTGGCAATCATTCCGTTGCAGCTGTTTGCCTACTGCATGGCGGTGGCGCGCGGCTGCGACGTAGATAAGCCCCGCAACCTGGCCAAAAGCGTAACTGTTGAATAGGAAGCGCGCAAAGCGCGAAGGATTGAGGGGGTTGGGTTCCCCTCGGCGCAAGGGAGGCGCAGGGGGGGGGGATCGCACCTGCGGGTGCGACCAAGGGGAAAATCCCTTTGGAATCCTGGGGGATCGCGCCTGCGGGCGCGACCAAAGGGCTTTCCGCTCGCCCTTTGGGAACCTTCGGGCTTGCACTCGTCGTAGGGGCGCAGAATTTCTCTCCGGAGTACAGGATAGTCGTCCGGCCGTACCGCATAGTACGCGCGCCCGCGGGCGCACGCACAAGCGGTCCGCCGTCCGACAA
>CAZXJI010000032.1:0-28564 GCA_964640955.1 uncultured Oscillospiraceae bacterium
GGCTTGGGTAGCTACTTTCATATTGGTGCCACCGTTTCTTGTTTTCTACGCCAGCGTAAAGCAGAATAAAGGCAATCAAACCGCGGTAGCCTTTTTTCTTCCGCTTGCGCATTGTTGCTGGAGGGGCGCAGTGTTTCTCGGAAGGAGGCACAGGTTTGTCGGACGGCGGACCGCTTGTGCGTGCGCCCGCGGGCGCACGCACTATTGCGGTACGGCCGGACGACTATCCTGTACTCCGGAGAGAAATTCTGCGCCCCTACGACGAGTGCAAGCCCGAAGGTTCCCAAAGGGCGAGCGGAAAGCCCTTTGGTCGCGCCCGCAGGCACGATCCCCCCGCGCTCCTTGCGCCGAGGGGAGCTAAACCCCCTCAACCCCCTGCCTTTCAGGCAAGCACACCCTTCCCTAGGAGGTACGCCCCCCACAGGCCGCTTACGGGGTAAAGCACCGGGGGCACGATCAGCTCGTCCAGGTGCTCCAGCACCTCGGGCACGGCCAGATAGCCGTTGAGCAGCTCCTTCACGCGCGCGCGGATCATGGGGTAGAGCGCCGCGCGCTGCATCACCCCGCCGCCCAGGATGATGCGGCGGGGGCTTACGATCATCAGGAGATTCACGCACATCTGGGCCAGATAATCGGCCTCGAAGGCGAAGGCGGGATGGTCGTCGGGCAGGTCCCTGGCGTCGCCGAAGCGCGCGCTGAGCGCCGGGCCGGAGGCGAGCCCTTCCAGGCAGCCGTCGTGATAGGGGCACACGCCGCGGGGGTCGGGATCATCGTGGCGGGGGCGCAGCAGCATGTGCCCGATCTCCGGGTGCATCAGCCCGTGCACCAGCTTGCCGCCGGAGAGCACCCCGCCGCCCACGCCCGTGCCCACGGTTACATACACCGCATCCGAAACCCCCTGAGCCGCGCCCATCGCCGCCTCGGCGAGCACCGCGCCGTTCACGTCCGTGTCGATCGCACAGGGGATGTCCCTGTCCCCGCGCAGTTCGGACAAAAGGGGGTAGTTACGCCAAGCCAGCTTGGGCGTGCTGGTGATGCTGCCGTAATCCGGCGCGTCCGGATGCAGCGACAGCGGCCCGAACGCGGCCACGCCCAGCGCATCCACGCCGTGGCCGCTGAAAAAGTCGCGCATGGGTGGCACGGTTTCCTTCGGGGTCTGGGTGGGCAGGGTCAGCCTGTCCAGTTCCTTACCGTTCTCGTCGAATACGCCGAGCACCATTTTGGTTCCGCCCGCTTCCAAAGCGCCTATTTTTCGCATAGCTTATAAACCTCCGTCCTGATTGTACCGTTATCATAGCAGAACGCGCTTCCAAACACAACCTGCTGCGCGCCTTCCGCTTGACGTTTGCGCGGGTTTTTTGTACAATAGAGCAAATGAGCGTTGGTACCGTCGCCGCGGCCCGGCTTTTGCCGGCGCCGCGGCGCCTGCCGGGCCGCAACGGCCGGGATCGCGGCGTTTTTGGGGAGGCGGCGGGATATCGGGAGACACGGAGGGCAGCCATGTCCTTTTCATCGGATTGTAAGGAGGAGCTTTGCCGCGTGCCGTGCGACAAAGCCTGTTGCCGTTTATCGGAACTGGGCGCGCTGTACATGACGCTGGGAACGCTGTCGTTGCTGGGGCAGGGGCGGCTGAGCGTACAGTTCAGCGTCGAAAGTCCGGCCATCGCCAGGCGCGTTTTTACGCTTTTGCAAAAGGAAGCCAAGATCGTGGCGCAGCTGCACTACGTGACCTATGCGCGCTTCGGCGGCCGGCGCAAGTGCGTGCTGACCGTCGGCCCACGGCAGGCTCCGGCGTTCATGACCCTGATGGGCATGATGGAGGCGGACGCGGACGGCGCGCAGGCGCTGCGCTCCACCACGCCGCGGCTGAAGCTCAACCGGGATTGCTGCCGCCGTGCGTTCCTGCGGGGCGCGCTGCTGGGCTGCGGAACGATCACCGACCCCAACGTGGCTTATCACCTGGAAATGACTGTGAAGGACGAGGCTTTGCGGCTGAACATCGCCAGGTGCCTGCAAAGCCTGAACGTTCCCGTGAAGATCACCGTGCGGCGCGGCGTTCAGAGCGTCTACTGCAAGCAGAGCGACCAGATCGCCGATATCCTGACCGCAGCGGGGGCGCACACGGCCGTGACCCGGCTGGAATCCCTGCGCGTCCGCCGGCAGGTGCTGGGCACGGTTAACCGCGCCATGAACTGCGACAGCGCGAACCTTCGCAAGCAGATGAACGCCAGCCAGCAGCAGCTTACGCTGATCGCCGGGCTGATGGACTCGGAGCATTTTTCCGCCATGCCCCCGGCCCTGCAGCAGATTGCCCGCGCCCGTCTGCAATACCCCGATATGTCCCTGGAGGAGCTGGGTCAGACGTTTTCCCCGCCGATCGGAAAAAGCGGCGTCAACCATCGCATGCGACGGCTGATCCGCTTCGCCCGGGAGGAGGCCGGAGAGGAAACGCTTCCGCCTTCCGGGCCGTGAACCCCGCGTATTCGTTTTATGCTGAGCCGCACCGCACAACCGGGCGTCGCTATCGATTGGAGGAACCACCCATGATTCGTACCGAATTGGACCTGCAACCCATTATGCCTTTCAACCGGGCCACCGCGGCACGGCTGGCCGCCGCGGCCAGCCGCTACGAAAGCCGCCTGACCCTGGAATGCGAGGGGCTCGTGCTGAACATGAAAAGCATGCTCGGCCTTCTTTCGCAGGCGAAGCTGCCCGAAGGCAAGGCGACGCTCGTCGCCGTCGGCGCGGACGAGCTGGCCGCCACGCAGGCGGTGCTGGCCGCCGTGAACGAAGAATCGGCATAGCCTCCATCCGTTCCGCCCTCTCCAGCATACGAGCCGCGAAGCGCCGAAACGCGCTTCGCGGCTTTGCGCATGCGCGCGCGGAACGCGGCCCTTATTGCGCAAAGGGGGCAAACAGGGTATGATAAAGGCATTCCGGACAAGGAGGTACATCGATGATCCTGCATGATTCCCATTCCCCTGCGTATCGCGATCCCCTCGGCCCCGTCCCCGCGGGCGGACGGCTGACGGTGCGGTTTTCGGCGGACGAAGGCGACACGGTCACCCTGCGCACCTGGGACGGTGCGGAACAGCGCGTCCCCATGAAGCGCGATAAGGACGGTTTATGGGCGGCGACGGTTCGCGTGCCGGAAACGCCGATGCTGTTCTGGTATGATTTCATCGTTTCCCGCCCCGAAGGCGAGCTGCGCTACGGCAACGCCGCCGACGAACTGGGTGGCGAGGGCGAGCCCATTTTCGGCGCGTCCCGCAGCTATCAGGTGACGGTGTACGATCCAGCTTATCAAACCCCCGCCTATCTTCGCGAGGGCATCCTGTACCAGGTGTTCCCCGATCGCTTTTACCGCCCCGAAGGCGCCGCCGACCCCGCGCGTTCCAAGCGCGTCGCGCAGGCGCACCCGGAGGCGACCTTTCATGCCGACTGGGCGGAGCGCCCGACGCTGGACCTCGACCCGGAAAACGGCGACAACCGCGCGCTGGACTTTTTCGGCGGCACGCTCGCGGGCATTGCGGAGAAGCTTGCCTACCTCAGGGATCTGGGCGTGACGGTATTGTACCTGAACCCCGTCGTGCGCGCCCGCACCAACCACCGCTACGACACCGGCGACTACAAAACGGTCGATCCGATACTGGGCAAAAACGCCGATTTTACGGCGCTTGCCCGCGCCGCGGCCGAGTACGGCATCCGCGTGCTGTGCGACGGGGTTTTCAGCCACACGGGCGCGGACAGCCTCTACTTCAACCGCTACGGGCGCTACGAAAGCGTGGGCGCGTACCAGAGCCAGCATTCGCCCTATTATCCCTGGTACCGCTTTTACGAGTTTCCCGATCGCTACAACGCCTGGTGGGGCTTTTACACCCTGCCTGCGCTTGAGAAGAACAACCCCGATTACCGCGCCTTTCTGCTGAGCGGCCGAAACGGCGTGCTGCCCCTGTGGATGCGCCGCGGCGCGTGCGGCTGGCGGCTGGACGTGGCGGACGAACTGCCCGTTTCCCTGCTTCAGGACATGCGCGCGGCCGTCAAGCGGCAGAACCCGGAAGGGGCGCTGCTGGGCGAGGTATGGGAGGACGCCAGCAACAAGATCAGCTACGGCGTTCCCCGCTCCTACTGCCTGGGGGATACGCTGGACAGCGTGATGAACTATCCCCTGCGCCGCGCCGTGATCGACTTCTACACCCATAAGGCGTCCGCGCGCGACCTCAACCGGCTCATCCTGCACCAGCGGGAGGTGTACCCGGCGCCGTTTTACTATTCGCTGATGAACCTGCTGGGCAGCCACGACCGCGTACGCGCCCTGAACGCCTTCGCGGGCTACGACCGCCCCGGCACCGCGCAGATGCCGCGCGATCAGGCGCGGGAGGTGAGCCTTTCGCCCGAACAGCTCGCCCTGTCCAAGGCACGCTACCTGGAGGCGCTTCGGCTGATCTGCGCGCTGCCCGGCATGCCCGCGGTGTACTACGGCGACGAGCGGGGCATGCAGGGCATGGCCGACCCGTGGAACCGCGCGCCCATGGCGTGGGAGGACGGCGACGAAACGCTGGCCGACCGCGTGAGGACGCTTTTGCGCAACCGCCGTTCCAGCCCCGTGCTTCAAACCGGCTTCCTGGACGTGGAAGCGCCGGACGACGATACCCTGATCGTGCGCCGTTACGCCGTCCACAAAAGGGACGTGTTCGGTCGCACGCTGGCCGGCGAGCCGGTGCGCGCCGTGTTCACGCGCAGCCCCGCGCCGAAGCCCGGCTGCTGATTTCCCCGTTCCTCGCAGACCGACGAAAGGCGGAGCTTCGCCGATGTACTTCACTTCGCTTACGCTCAGGGCTTTCCGCAACTACGCGGCGCTCGACCTGGCGCCTTCGAAGGGCACCACCGTGCTCTACGGCGCCAACGGCTCCGGCAAGACCAACCTGCTGGAGGCCATGCACCTGCTTTCCGTAGGGCGCAGCCACCGCACCGCCGTCGACCGGGAAATGATCCAGCAGGATGCCGGCGTGGCTTTCGTGAAGGCGGAAACCCGGCGGCTGGACGGGAAGCACGAGCTGGAAGTGCGGCTTTACCCGCTGGAAAAGCCGCAAAAGCGCGTGCTGCTCTACGGCAAGCCCGCCAAACGCATCACCGACATGATGGGGCACGCCACCACCGTCATGTTCGGGCCGGAGGACCTGCGCATCGTCCGGGACGGGCCTGCCGCCCGCCGCCGCTTTATGGACATGCAGCTGAGCCAGATCCGTCCCAGCTACGTTCAGGCGCTCAAGCGCTACCTGAGCGCGCTGGAGAGCCGCAACGCCCTCCTGCGCGCCCAGCGTTGCGATACGGGCGGCGATCTGGACGCCCAGCTGGACGCGTGGGACGAACAGCTTTCCGGCGCGGCGGTCTACGTGGTGGAGGCGCGGCGCTGGTTTCTTTCCGAACTGGCGCAGAGCGCCGCGGCGCAGTACGCCGCCATCGCCGAGGACCCGGAGGAAACGTTTGAGCTGCGCTACACGGGCCCCCTGGCCGCCACCGACACCCCCTACCGCCAGATGATGAACGGCCTCAAGCGCGGCCGCGCCGAGGACAAGCGCCGCATGTACACGAATTTCGGCCCCCACCGGGACGACCTCGCGCTGCTTTTGTGCGGCAAGGAACTGCGCGCCTACGGCAGCCAGGGGCAATTGCGCACCGCGGTGCTGAGCATGAAGCTGGGCGAGATTCAATTGATCGAAAACGAAATGGGCGAAAAACCCGCCCTGCTTTTGGACGACGTGTTCAGCGAGCTGGACGCGAAACGCCGCAACGCGCTGTTGCAGAGCGCGCGCGGCGTGCAGACCTTTTTAACCTGTACCGACAAGGCGGACGCCGCGGGGGCGCACGCCGACGCGTTCTACCGCGTGCAGACGAACGAAAGGGGCGAGGCGACGCTCACGGAAGGGTGAGGGGCTACCACACCGTCTCGCCGCCGGTCAGCTCCCGCACGCCCATAAACACCGCGTACAGGTTGTTTTCCATCGCCACGTCCATGTGCAGATGCCCGAAATACCAGCGCTTGTAGCTTACGTTGTCCATCACCCATTGCAGGAAGCCGTTGAGCTCTTTTTCGCCTTCATAATCGCCGGTGATTTTGGCCATTACGCTTTCCGGGGCGGCGTGCGTTACCACGTAGTCCACCTTGCGGCCGTAGTGTCCCAGACTTCTGCGCGCCCGCCAGTAATCCTCGGCGGAGGGCATTTCCGCCGGCCACCAGTCCACGCCCTCGTCGCGGCGGGCGCGATCCACCGAATACCCGCCGCCCATGGCGAACACCGTGTGCCCTTCGATTTTGTACACCTGCCCGCGCTGCAGATGGTAGATGTTGCGTCGCACCCGTCCCGCCACGCCGCCGTTCCAGCGCGCGGGCGGGCAGGCGGCGAGCATGTCGAAGTTCTCGTGCGAGCCGTCCACAAAGGCGATGGTATAGGGGCGCTCGCTCAGTTCCCGAAGCGTTTTCTCCTCCCGGGGGCCGCCGGAAAACAGATAGCCGAAATCGCCGCAGACGATCAGCGTATCCTGCTTCGTCCAGTTTCGGGAGAAGGGCATGGCGTCCGCGCTGAGGCGCGCGGGGTTGCCGTGCGTGTCGCCGGTCACATAGATCATTCTCCGTCCTCCCTTCCCGGTCGCGTCTGTTCCGCCCCGGCCCGTTCGGCCGGGGCGCTTATTGCGGCACGGCCGCGTCCAGCGCCTGCGCGACGCTGTCGCGCACGATCAGGTCGGCACGCCGGTCGTAGGGCGTCTCGTCGCGGTTGAGCAGCGCGAGCTTCGCCCTTCGGCGGTACTCCACCAGCCCCGCCGCGGGGTAGACCGTCAGCGACGTGCCCCCGACGATCAGCAGGTCGCACCGTTCAACGGCGCGCACGGCCGCGGTCAACACCCGTTCGTTGAGCGTTTCGCCGTAAAAAACGATGTCTGGGCGCAGCGTTCCCCCGCAGGCGCAGCGGGGCGTGCCCGGCTGCGCGAGGACGTAAGCCAGGTCGTAGGCCTTCCCGCAGCGCAGGCACAGGTTGCGCCGCACGGTGCCGTGCAGTTCCAGCACGTTTCGGCTTCCGGCGTCCTGGTGCAGGCCGTCGATGTTCTGGGTGAGCACCGCCCTGAGCTTGCCCTGCTTTTCCAGCCGCGCCAGGGCGAAGTGCCCGGCGTTGGGCCTGGCGTCCGGATAGAGCATGACCGATTTGTAAAACGACCAGAACGCGTCGGGGTCGCGCATAAAGTAGTCGATGGAGAGCATCTCCTCGTAGCTTTTCCCCTCGGCCCGGTTATACAGCCCGTGCGCGCTTCTGAAATCCGGTATGCCGCTCTCCGTGCTCATCCCCGCGCCGCCGAAAAAAACGACGTCGCGGCTCTCGTCGATCATCCGGCGCAGCTTTTCCACCGCCGGCGACAAAACAGCCATCCCCATATGCCTTCTTTCCCGTCCAAGAAGCGCTTCCCGCCGCGGCCCCGGCCGGGCGGCGGCGTTTCCCTTTTGTTACGGTTTCGACATCGCTTGTGAAAATTCCTACACGCACGGCCGAACCCGCCCGGCGCTCTTGACCCGCGCGCCCGACCGTGCTATACTACCCCCATCATCGGATGACGCGGAACGCGCCGCCCGACAGGCAACGCCACAGAGACCGCCGTCTCGGCTGCAAGCGGCGGGCGGAGCCGGGTGCGGACACCATCCGCCGACGATGCGCACGGCGCCCGTTAAAGCGCCTTACAACGAGTGGGAAGGGGCCGCGCGCCCGTTTCCAAGCAGGGTGGAACCACGAACGAAGCTTTTCGTCCGTCCCCGCAAAGGCATTGCGACGGGACGGATTTTTTCTGTCCCCCCAAGATGAAAAGGAGAGGGAAACCATGAAACTCAACATGCTGGGAAACACCTACGACGTGGCCGACCACAGCTCCGTGGGCGACCTGCTCAAATCGATCGACCCCGACGGGTTCAAGCAGTACTACGCCGTACGCCTCGCGGACGGCAAACTGTACGACCTGTTCGCCCCCCTCGACGGCGATCAGGAAGTTGCGCCGCTCACCTTCGCCGACGAGGACGGCCGCAAGGTGTACCGCCATTCCTGCTCGCACCTGCTGGCCATGGCGGTCAAAAACCTGTATCCCGAGGCGCAGCTGGCCATCGGCCCCGCCATCGAGAACGGCTTCTACTACGACTTCGACGTGCCCTCCCCCTTCACGCCGGACGACCTGCCCAAGCTGGAAAAGGAAATGAACAAGCTGGCGCACAAGTCCATCCGCCCGCGGCGCTACACCCTGCCGCGCTCCGAAGCCATCGCGCTGATGGAAGCGCGCAAGGAGCCCTATAAGGTGCAGCTGATACTGGACCTGCCCGAGGACGAGACCCTGAGCTTCTACGAGATGGGCGATTTTATCGACCTGTGCGTGGGCCCGCACCTGCCCAACCTGACCTACATCAAGGCGTTCAAGCTCACGCAGATCGCCGGGGCCTACTGGCGCGGCGACGAGCACAACAAGATGCTCTGCCGCATCTACGGCACCTGCTTCCCCGACAAGGCACAGCTGGACGAATACCTGACGCAGCTGGAAGAGGCCAAGAAGCGCGACCACCGCAAGCTGGGCCGCGATCTGGACCTGTTCGACATCCGCGACGAGGGGCCGGGCTTCCCCTTCTTCTACCCCAAGGGCATGGTGCTGCGCAACATTCTGGAGGATTACTGGCGCGACATCCACCGCAAGGCAGGCTATGAGGAGATCAAGACCCCCATCATGCTCAACCGCGCCCTGTGGGAACGCAGCGGCCACTGGGCCAAGTACCGCGAGAACATGTACACCACCCGCATCGACGATACGGATTTCGCCATCAAGCCCATGAACTGCCCCGGCGGCATCCTCGTGTACGAACGCAGGCTGTGGAGCTATCGCGACCTGCCCTGCCGCAGCGGCGAGCTGGGCCTGGTACACCGCCACGAAAAGAGCGGCGCGCTGCACGGGCTGATGCGCGTCAGGTGCTTTACGCAGGACGACGCGCACATCTACATGACGCCCGAGCAGATTCGCGACGAGATCAAGGGCGTCTATCACCTGATCGACCACATCTACACACAGTTCGGCTTCCCCTACACGGTGGAGCTGTCCACGAGGCCCGAGAACTCCATCGGTACGGACGAGATGTGGGAGCAGGCGACCAGCGGGCTACGGGGCGCGCTGGACGACCTGGGGGTGAAGTACACCGTCAACGAGGGCGACGGCGCCTTCTACGGGCCCAAGATCGACTTCCACCTGCGCGACTGCATCGGGCGCACGTGGCAGTGCGGCACCATTCAGCTGGACATGAACCTGCCGGAGCGCTTCGACCTTACCTACACCGGCCCGGACGGCGAAAAGCACCGCCCCGTGATGATCCACCGCGTGGCCTTCGGGTCGCTGGAGCGCTTCATCGGCATCCTGACGGAGCAGTACGGCGGCGCGTTTCCCACGTGGCTGGCGCCCGTGCAGGTGAAGATATTGACCATTACCGACCGAAGCGACGAAGCCGCAAAGGAGCTGCAAAGCCTCCTGCTGGCCGAAAACCTGCGGCCGGAGCTCGACCTGCGCAACGAGAAGATCGGCTTCAAGGTGCGCGAGGCGCAGATGATGAAGATCCCCTACATGTTCGTGCTGGGCGACCGCGAGGCCGCCGACAGGACCGTCACCATCCGCAACCGCAAGGGCGACAACCTGGGTACCCTGCCGTTTGCCGAGGCCGTCGCCCTGGTGAAAAAACTCAACGACGACAAGACGCTGGACTGATTCCCGCTTTCGCCGACGCAAGGAGGTTCATATGCCCGCATCCCTGTCCATCCCGCCCGCCGTGGAAGCCGACTATCCCGAGCTCGTCGCGGCGGGCCGGGCCGCCTTTCAGGCGGATAAGGAGCGCTACGGCGAGGGCCCTTCCATCTATGAAGACCCTTCTTTCCTGCTTCCGCTGCTCGCGGGCGGGGACGGCGTGGTGCGCAAGATGGTCGCGGACGGCAAAACCATCGGGGTCATCATCACGTTTGCCACCGGGCCGGACACGCGACGGCTGGGCTGCCTGTGCCTGCCGCCCGAAGAGCAGAACAGGGGATACGGCACGGAGGCCATCCGCCTCTTGGAAGCCGCCTACCCCGACACGAAGTGCTGGACGCTGGACACCCCCGCCGATAACGTTCGCAACCGCCATTTTTACGAGAAGAACGGCTATCGCGTCGTCGGAAAAACCGACAACGAAACAGGGCCGAAGCTGGTGCTGTTCGAAAAACGGCTGTAGCCCCCCGGGTCCGACCGTGCGGCGGAGAGAGCCGCCGGCTCAAACCCGCCGACACAAACAGGCCGTGCCGTAACTTAAGCGGCGCGGCTTGTTTTCGTTTGTCTTTTTCGGTATACTCCTCACAGAGGAGGGGATCATATGGATATCCGGATCGAAGCGCTCACGCCCGCGCGTGTGGATGATTTCTTCACCTTTTTCGTGCAGGTCGCGTTCCGTGATCATCCCGAATGGGGCTGCGGCTGCTACTGCTGCTTCTACCACGCGACCGGCATGGACGATTGGGACACACGAACCCCCGCGGACAACCGCGCCTGGGCGCGGGAGATGATCCTCGCGGGAGGCATGCGGGGACTTTTGGCCTACGACGGGGATACGCCCGTGGGCTGGTGCCACTACGACCTGATCGCGAATCTTCCCGGCACACGCGCTTTCACCGAAGGGCTCGCGTCGGACGACCCGCAAAGCGCCGCCGTCGTCTGCTTCACCGTCGCGCAGGGCTGGCGCAGCCGGGGCGTGGCGACGAAGCTGCTTTCGGCGGCGCTGGCCGACCTGGAGGCCTGCGGCGTTACGCGCGTGGAGGCATACCCCGTGCTTTCGGACGAATCCCCGGAGCATAATTACCCCGGGCCCCTCGCGCTGTATGAAAAACTCGGTTTTACGCAAGTCCGGCAAACGAAGGGCCGCGCGCTGGTGGAAAAGCGGCTATAGTCCCCCGGTCTGCCCCACCGCCGTGGCGGCGGTTGTCGCGGCTCGATCCCGACAGGCGTTTTCCGCCGACTCCGTCTTCTTCTTTTCCAGTTTGACGGCGTACATGCTCTTGTCCGCCGCGATCAGCAGCGCGTCGGTCGTATCGGCCGTTCCCGGGGCGTAGCGCGCCCTGCCGATGCTCAGCGCCAGTTGGTACGGCTCCGTGCCGGAGGCGTTGAAGTCTTTCACCCTCGCGTCGATCTCCTCCGCCATCTCGTCAAGCGTCCGGCCGTCCCTGTCCTTGCCGACGATGGTGAACTCGTCCCCGCCCAACCGGGAAAGGAAGCAGTCCCGCTGGTTGCAAAGCGCCTTGAGGATTTCGGCGATCTGCGTCAGCGCCCGGTCGCCGGCCGCGTGTCCGAACGTGTCGTTGATGCTTTTAAAGTTGTCCGCGTCCAGCATGATCAAAAACAGCCTGGAATCGATATCGGCATAGTTGGTTTCCAGGTCCAGGTAGCGCTTGAGCATGCGCCGGTTGTTGAGCCCCGTGAGCGCGTCGGTGGAGATCTGGCGGTTTAATACGTAGATGTAGACGATCACGAAGGAGACGATCACGCTGGGCCAGGTAAGCGAGGTGCCGTAAAACAGCCCCTGCATGATCCCCCCCAGGATGGGCGGGACGGAGAACATCATCAGGTAGGTCAGGTCGCGCCGTTCGGCGGGCGAATCGCAATGCTTCATTTTGTAAATGACGATCACCATCGCCCAGATCAGGTACACGTAAAAAACGGTGAAATATACAAAAAACAACGGTTCCCGGTGATACGTGCATCCCTCGTCGATGGAAAACGCCACCGGCATGAAGAAATTGACGATCACCAGCCCGAAGTTGGCAACCAGCGGGAAGGCGTACAGCGGCGCCCTGCCTTGAAGCCCCCGCTCGCTGGAAAACACGCGCAGGTCGCAATAGGCCACCCACAGCATGGCGATCAGCGGATTGACGACATAGCTTACGCCGGTCAGCACGAACAGAAGCGTTCGCCCACCGGGGTACACGACGCCGTCCAGCAGCCACAGCACCCCGTCCAGCAGCAGCACGAACGCGCCGCAAAGCAATACGGTGTTGAATATTCGGTCGTCCAATGCGTAACAGCCGGAACGCCGCTGATTCAGGTAGAACAGCAACAGAATGATCATGCCGAGAAAATCCATTTCGGCATATGCGATAACAGCCATATGACCTCACCTTTGGTTCTTTTCTGTGCGAAAGAAACACATCGTTCACTTTTCCCTGCGGCCAGTATACCATGCAACGGCTGGGGCGTCAACGGTTTTTAAGGCGGCGGACAGTCAAACGCAGGCTGGACGCGCATGGAAAAATGTGTTAGCCTACTGATAAACGTTGCGAAAATTGACGAGCGGGTGATTCCATTGAAGATCAAGCATCGCGTATTCGAAATCATCAGCAAGGCGGAACAGGGCGACAAAGCCAGTCAGTTCTTTGATCTGTCGATCATATCACTGATCCTGCTGAGCGTTTTGTCTATTATTCTGGAATCCTTTCCTTCGCTGGCCAACCGTTATTCTTCCGTCTTTTACGGGCTGGAGGTCTTCACCGTAACAGTTTTTTCAGCCGAATATCTCCTGCGTATCTGGACGGCCGACCTTTTGTATCCGGAAGCGCGCAGGCCGCGCCTTCGCTACGTCTTCTCCTTTATGGCGCTTGTCGATTTGGCTGCGATCCTCCCTTTTTACCTTCCGTTCCTGTCACTCGACCTGCGTTTCCTGCGGCTACTGCGGCTCTTTCGGCTTTCCAGACTACTGCGGATTTTCAAACTGAGTCGCTATCTTGAATCGTTTCAGACCATCGCAAAGGTGATCCGGGCGTCCGCCTCGCAATTGGCCGCCTCCGTAGGCATGTGTTTCCTGATCGTGTTGATCTCCGCCATTCTCATGTACACGGCGGAGAATCCCGCTCAGCCGGACGTATATCCGAATATTGCCGCGTCGCTCTGGTGGTCGATCTGCACGCTGACGACCGTCGGTTACGGGGACGTTTATCCGATCACGGCGCTGGGCAAACTGCTAGCGTCGGTCATTTCCGTGGTCGGCATCGGAATCGTCGCCATTCCAACCGGTATCATCAGCGCGGGGTTCATGGAAGCGACGGCTGCAAAGCGAAGGGAGCAAAAAGCAGCCAATCAGGCTGAAGCGCCCAAACGTTACTGTCCCTATTGCGGACGCAAGTTGGACGACTAGCCTTCTTTCGGTTTGTCGGGGCGCGTTCCGCCCCCGCCGCCGGCCTTTCCCGGCCGTTCCGCCGAAACGAAATGAAAAAAACAATATATAAGGAAGAAACCCCTTTTCAAACGCGCCGGAAAATGGTATAATAAATCGTTGAAAAACAAGGCTTTTGAACGCTTGCGCAGTGGGTTCGGCGGTCGTTTGGTTCCCGGCGTTTACCGCCGGGTTCCCGTTTGATTCCGACGTTCCGTCGCTCCCCGGCTGCGCACCCAAAGGAGTGTATCATCCGGTGCAGAATTACCCCAACGAACCGCGGGACTCTTCCGACGAGGAGAACCTGAACGAAGAAATCGCCGCCCCCGAAGCGACCAACGCCCAGACCGCCCCGCACAGCAGCGCCACCAGCGCCACCGCCGTGCAGGAAAACGTATATGACGAAAACCAGATTCAGGTGCTGGAAGGCCTGGAGGCCGTTCGCAAACGCCCGGGCATGTATATCGGCTCCACGGACTACCGGGGGCTGCACCACTGCGTGTACGAAATCGTCGACAACGCCGTGGACGAAGCGCTGGCCGGCTATTGCAGCGATATCGTCGTTACCCTGCACGCGGACGGCTCCTGCGAAGTGAAGGACAACGGCCGCGGCTTTCCCGTGGGCATCCATCCCAAGCTGGGCCGCCCCGCGGTGGAGGTGTGCCTGACCATTCTGCACGCCGGCGGCAAGTTCGGCGGCGAGGGCTACAAGGTGTCCGGCGGCCTGCACGGCGTGGGCGCCAGCGTCGTCAACGCCCTTTCCCGCCACCTGGAGGTTACCGTGTGGCAGGAGGGGAAAATCTACCGGCAGGAGTACGAGCGCGGCAAGGTGCTCTACGACCTCAAGGTGATCGGCGACACCGAAGAAACCGGCACGGCCATCCGCTTCTGGCCCGACGTGCGAACCGCCGAAAACCCCGACGGCATTTTTGAAACCGGGGATTTCCAATTCAACATCCTCAAGGTGCGCATGCGCGAGATGGCGTTCCTCAACAAGGGCATCCGCATTTCCATTACCGACGAGCGGGAAGACCCGCCCGTGGAGCGCGTGTACCATTACGAGGGCGGCATCGGCGAGTTTGTAAAATACCTGAATAAAAATAAACAGGTGCTGTTCCCCGAGCCCATCTACATCGAAGGGCTGGTCAACGACACCTACGTCGAGGTCGCCTTCCAGTACAACGACGGCTATCAGGAGAACATCTTCTCCTTCGCCAACAACATTCACACCCCCGAGGGCGGCACGCACCTTACCGGTTTTTCCACCGGCCTCACCCGCGCCATCAACGACTACGGCCGCAAGTTCAAGTTCCTCAAGGACAACGAACCCAACCTGAAAAGCGAGGACGTGCGCGAAAGCATCGCCGCCATCGTCAGCGTCAAGCTGCACGAGCCGCAGTTCGAAGGCCAGACCAAGTCCAAGCTGGGCAACAGCGAGACCCGCTCCATCGTGGATAACATGGTCAACAGCGAGGTGTCCCTGTACCTGGGCGAAAACCCCGCCGTGGGCAGGGCGATCCTCGAAAGGTGCATCGGCGCGGCGCGCGCGCGCGAGGCCGCCCGCAAGGCGCGGGAGCTGACCCGCCGCAAGAGCGTTTTGGAAAGCGCCTCCATGCCCGGCAAGCTCGCCGACTGCACCGAGCGCGACCCCGCCAAATGCGAGATTTTCCTGGTCGAGGGCGACAGCGCCGGCGGCAGCGCCAAAACCGGGCGCGACCGCATGTTCCAGGCCATCCTGCCGCTGCGCGGCAAGATCCTCAACGTGGAAAAGGTGCGCATCGACCGGGCGCTGGGCAATGCCGAGATCAAGGCGATGATCACCGCGTTCGGCTGCGGCTACGGGGACGACTTTGACCTGGAACGCCTGCGCTACCACCGCATCGTGTGCATGACGGATGCCGACGTGGACGGCGCGCACATCCGCATCCTGATGCTCACCTTCTTTTACCGCTACATGCGGCCGCTGGTGGAGAAGGGCTACGTGTACATCGCCATGCCGCCGCTTTACAAGGTGACCAAGAACAAAAAGGAAAACTACGTCTACAACGACGACGAGCTGGAAAAGCTCCTGACCGAGATCGGCCGCGATCCCAAGCCGGACATCCAGCGCTACAAGGGTCTGGGCGAAATGAGCAGCGAGCAGCTCTGGCAGACCACCATGAACCCCGAAACCCGCACCATGATGCGCGTGACCCTCTCCGACGCCATCGCCGCCGACGAGATGATGACGCTGCTGATGGGCGACCAGGTGGAGCCGCGCAAGGAGTTCATCGAGGAGAACGCCAAGCTCGTTACCAACCTGGACATATAGCGGTCGCGTACGCTCCCTTTGGGGAAGGGATTGCGATCCCCTCCCCCAACCTTCCCCAAGGGCCGTGCCTGCGGGCCTATAAGAGTACCGAAATCAAGCGTGTGCTTAACAGGCATCGCCGTGGGGGAAAACGTTGGCAACATCCTGCCTTGCGGCAGTTAGGAGATTGATATGTCTGATATTCAGGACAGGCTGATCCCAACCGACCTTGAAAAAGAAATGAAAACCTCGTTCATCAGCTACGCGATGGCCGTCATCATCGACCGCGCGCTGCCCGACGTGCGCGACGGTCTCAAGCCCGTGCACCGGCGCATATTGTACGCGATGAACGAGCTGGGCATGACGCCCGACAAGCCCTACCGCAAAAGCGCCCGCATCGTGGGCGACGTGCTGGGCAAATACCACCCCCACGGCGACAGCAGCGTCTACGACGCCATGGTGCGTTTGGCGCAGGATTTCAACATCCGCTATCCGCTGGTGGAGGGCCAGGGCAACTTCGGCTCCGTGGACGGGGACGGCGCGGCCGCCATGCGTTACACGGAAGCCCGCATGTCCAAGCTGACCATGCACCTGCTGGGCGAGATCGACAAGGACACGGTGGACTTTTACCCCAACTTCGACGAGACGCTCATGCAGCCGTCCGTGCTGCCCAGCCGCTTTCCCAACCTGCTGGTCAACGGCTCCAGCGGCATCGCCGTGGGCATGGCCACCAACATCCCCCCGCACAACCTGCGGGAGGTGGTGGACGGCTGCGTGTACATGATCGACCACCCGGACTGCACCGTGGACGACCTGATGCAGTTCATCAAGGGCCCGGACTTCCCCACCGGCGGGCTGATCCTGGGTCACAGCGGCATCCGCGCGGCGTACCACACCGGCCGCGGCCGCATCCTGATGCGCGCCCGCACCGAAATCGAGCAGATGGCGCTTAACCGCCAGCGCATCGTGGTGACGGAAATCCCCTACATGGTCAACAAGGCCAAGATGGTGGAGAAGATCGCCGAGCTGGTGCACGAGAAGCGCGTGGACGGCATCAGCGACATCCGCGACGAGAGCGACCGCAACGGCATGCGCGTGGTGGTGGAGTTAAAGCGCGACGTAAACCCCCAGGTGGTGCTCAACTCTCTTTACAAGCACACGCAGCTGCAGGAAACCTTCGGCGTCAACATGCTGGCACTGGTGGACGGCGTGCCCAAGGTACTCACCCTGCGGGAGATGCTCTTCCACTACGTGCGCTACCAGAAGGAGGTCGTCACCCGCCGCACGCGCTACGACCTGAGCAAGGCCGAGGCCCGCGCGCACATCTTGGAGGGCCTCCTGAAGGCGCTGGACCACATCGACGAGATCGTGCAGATCATCAAAACCTCCAGCGACGTGGGCACCGCGCGCACGGCGCTCATGGAGCGCTTCGCCTTCAGCGACAAGCAGGCCCAGGCCATTCTCGACATGCGGCTGGCGCGCCTGACCGGACTGGAACGCGACAAGCTGATGGCCGAGTATCAGGAGCTGGAGAAGCAGATCGCCTATTTCCAGAGCCTGCTGGCGGACGAAGGCCTGCTGATGGGCGTGGTCAAGGACGAGATGACCGCCATCCGCGACAGGTTCGCCGACGAGCGCCGCACGGAGCTGACGCTGCTGGAAGGCGAGATCGACATCGAAGATCTCATCCAGCCCGACGACATGGTGGTGACGCTGACCAATTTCGGCTACATCAAGCGCCTGCCCAAGTCCACCTACCGCGCCCAGCACCGCGGCGGCCGCGGCGTGAACGGCATGACGACCCGCGACGAGGACTTCGTCAAGCAGCTGATCATCGTCAACACCCATGAGGAGATCATGTTCTTCACCAACTTCGGCCGGGTGTACAGCCTCAAGTGCTACCAGATTCCCGAGGCCGGGCGCGCCGCGCGGGGCCTTGCGATCGTCAACCTCCTGGCGCTTTCCGGCGAGGAAAAGGTGACCGCGATGATCCCCGTGCCCCGCGACCTGAACGACCACAACGTGGTGATGATGACGCGGGACGGCTTCATCAAAAAAACGCCGTACGGCGATTTCGCCAACCTTCGCAAGAACGGCCTGATCGCCCTGAGCCTGAACGAGGGCGACGAACTGGTCGGGGTGGAGCTGACCGACGGCAGCGAAAGCCTGCTGCTGGGCAGCCGCTACGGCAAGGCCATCCGCTTCAGCGAGGATGCCATCCGCCCCATGGGCCGCAACGCGCGCGGCGTGCATGCCATGAAGCTGGCCAACGGCGACGAGATGATCGACATGAGCGTGATCGGCGAGGGGCAAAAGGTGCTCGCCATTACCGAAAACGGCTACGGCAAGCTAACCGATCCCGACGCCTACCGCGAGCAGGGGCGTAACGGCAAGGGCATCATCGCCATGGCCCTCAACGAAAAGACCGGTTCCATGGCCGCGCAGCTGACCGTGGGCGAGGACGAGGACATCCTGCTGATGACCGACGACGGCACCATCATCCGTATGGCGGCCGCCGACATTCGCGAGACCGGCCGCTATGCGCAGGGTGTGCGACTGATGCGCATCGCCGAAGGCGCGCGGATCGTGGCCGTGGCCCGCGCGGAGCAGGAGGAGGACGAGCCCGACGAGGAGGCGCTGGAGGAGGCCGTGCAGGCTATCGCCGACAGCGACGAGAACGTTGTGGGCGAAAGCAGGGATACGGCGTTCGACGCGGGCGACGAAGGGGAACCGGAGGAAACGCCCGAGGACGACGGGGAGATTTGACCGCCACGGAACAGGTATAAGGAATAACGGCAACGCGGGCATCGGCCATACGGCCGGTGCCCGCTTTATGCTGCCCAAAAGAGGGTTTCGTCTTCGCGCAATATCGCGTTTTTTACCCGGTTCACTCTCCCGTGTCGATGCCCAGCTGCTTTGCCAGGGTATTGGCCCTGTCCTGCGCGTCCCGGTAGCCGCTCAGGCCCGTGAACATATCGTACGCGTTGCGCAGGTCGCCCGCCTTCTCGTACGCCTCGGCCTCGCTGTACAGCTGATCGCGTACCTTGTCCTTGCATTCTATCGCCAGCGTCTGCGTGTTGTAATAATCCCCCAAAAGGCCGAACAGGTCGAGCGCGCCCACGTAGTCGCCCTCGTTTTGCTTGGCGACGGCCTGGGCGTACACCTGCGACTCCACATCGTCCAGCCTTGCCGCCGCGTCGTCGTAATCGCCGGCCGCCTCGTAGCAGTCGATCGCCGTGGCGTAATCCTGCCCGTCCTCGGCGACGCGGGCCTGGCAGTAGGCGGCGCGGACTTCCGCATCCTCAAAGTCTCCAAGCGCCGTAAAGGCGTCGGCGGCCCCGGCATAGTCGCCCGCGTCCATCAGCACGCAGCCGTGGCAGTAGGTGTAGCGCTGCTTGCCGTACATAAACTCCCGTGTTTTTTCGAAATAGGGTTCGGCCGCGGCAAAATCGCCCAGATCGTAGTAGGTCAATCCCCGGGCGTAGGCGGCATAGGTAGCGGCCTGCTGAAAGTCCCCCAGGGCGTCGAACGCCTCGGCGGCCGCGGCGTAATCGCCGTCGGCGAAGGTATCGATGGCGCTTTCGTAGGCGGCGGTGCGGTCGGGGGCGCAGCCGGACAACAGAAGCGCCGTACACAGGCACAATACCAGCGGTATCCGCTTCGCCGCGGCGCGGCCGGCCGGCCGGGTCCCTCTCCCCGTTCGCATTTTTCGTTTCTGGATCATTGTTTGCCTCCCGGGTCTATCGCTGTTCGTAATCGGCGCGGAGAATCGCGTACAGTTCCACGTCCACGAAGCGGCCCTTGTTGTAGATGCGCTGGCGCAAGACCCCTTCGCGCTTCATGCCCGCGTGGCGCATCACCGCGCCGCTGGCGGGGTTGTCGGTCTCGTGCTGCGCCTCCACGCGGTTGAGCTTGAGGGTGTCAAAGCAGAAGCGGAGCATTTCCCCAAGCGCCTCGCTCATCAGCCCCCGGTTCCAGTATTGCCGGTTCAGGCTGTAGCCGACCTCCGCCGACCGGTTGTCCTGCTGCACCCACATCAGCCCTATGGTGCCGATGACCTTGTGCTCCTCGATCAGCTCCACAACGAAGGTCGAGGGCACCCCCGCGCGGTATTGCCGCAGCAGGCTCCGAAGGTACACGCGCGTTTGGTGCACGGAAGCGTGCGCCTCCCACAGCACGTGGCGGGCCACCTCGGGATCGCGGCAGTATTCGTACAGGTCGCGGGCGTCTCCCATCCGCGCCGGGCGCAGGATGAGGCGGGTCGTCCGCAGGGTGGGCAAATGGGAAAAGATCGTCGTGTCCATCAGCATAAGGCGGAGGCTTCCTTTATCCTTCGTATTCGGGGTTCAAACGTCCACGGTCAGGGGGTAGTAGGGCGGCGCGCCGTGCACAATGCCCAGCACGAGCAGCGCGGCTCCAACCGCCAGCAGGAGCCACAGCGCGAGCATCGCCCAGAAAAACCAGGAGCGTTGCCTGCGCGGCCTGCGGGATGCATCCTTCATCGCACCGCCTCCTTTGCCCGTATCGTGCTTTGGGTTTCCGCCGCTTGGCGGGATGGTTCCGCCCCGTGCGAACGTTATACTGATAAGCGGGGTCTACCCGCGTTCGGGCGCCAGCCCGTGGAGCTTCGCCCACGCGAGCATCAGCCCCAGCGCCGTCTTGCCGTCGCAGAGCTCCCCGCTCATGGCGCGCTCGACCGCCTCGCGAAGCGGCATGCGCACCACGCGCAGAAACTCATCCTCGTCCAGGTGGGCGCCATGCGGCGAAAGCCCCGTCGCCAGGTAGATGTTTACCTTTTCGGTGCAAAAGCCGGGGGTGGTCACCATGGGGCAGAGCAGTTCCATCTTCGCGGCGCGAAGGCCGGTCTCCTCCTCCAGCTCCCGGTGCGCACAGGCGAGCGGATCCTCCCCCACGTGGTCCAGCTTGCCGGCGGGTATCTCCAGCGTGAGCATGTCCACCACCACGCGGTGCTGGCGCACCAGGGTCACCACGCCGTTTTCATCCACCGGTACGACCGCCGCCGCGCCCTTGTGGCGCACCACCTCGCGCAGGGCCTGCCTGCCGTTGGGCAAAAGCACCTGCATATGGCTTACGTCGATCAGCGCACCCTCGAATACCACCTCGTCGGACAGGGGAACCTCACGGATATCGGCATCGCCGCCCGCCGGGGGCGCAGAGGGAACCGTCGCCATCACAAACCGCCTCCAAAACCGGAATGATCTTGTTATTCTACGTCCGCTCCGGCGAACCCTTGCGCCGCGGAAACATTCCCCCGCCACGCCGCGGGCTTGTCGTTTCTTGACATTACGGTATCTCGCCGTTACAATGGAGGCATCCAAGGCGATGCCTCACCAATTCGAATGTGCCTTTACCGAAGGAGGAACTTTGTATGAAGTATCGCGCCCAATCCGCGTTGCGCCGCCTCGCGGCATGGATCATCAGTCTGTTTGTGCTTGTGTCGCAGCTCGCGCTGCCCGCGTACGCGTTGACGCAGGCGGAAATCGACGCGATGCCGACCGTAACGGTCTATTACCAGACCGCGCAGGACGCCGCGTCCGTGCCCCTCGTCGCCACGCCGACCACCGACATGTACGGCAAGGCTTATTGGGCCGTTTTGCCCGCCGAGGCGTTTTCCTTCCCGGTCACGCTGAGCGTGCTGGCCGTCCCCGGCACGACCAACACCTTCACCCCGACGGACGGCTCGGCGATCACCGCGGATGCGGGCACCGTCGACTTTACCGGAACTTCCACGGTGATTACCTCCTATCAGGACGGCGACCCCGTGGAGGAATACCACCTGTACGTTTCCACCGCGGAGATGCCCGCCGAGGTGCCCCCCGCGGAGGTGGCCGTAACCTACGTGGATGCGGATAACCCCTCCAATGTGTTGTATTCCACAACCTTTACCGCCTATTACAACACCGACAACGTCGTGACCGTCGACACGAGCCTCGTGCCCGACGGCTATACCCTTCAGGGGAGCGACGGCGCCTACATCACCGTGGACGCGTACGGCCAGGCGGCGCCCTCCAGCGTTACCTTCTACTTCGTCAAGCCGCAGCCCGTGCAGGGAACGGTTACCGTGTACTATACCGATACGGACGGCAATGAGATCGCTTCCGCGCAAACCTTCACGTATGATCCGGGCACCTATACCTTCACGCCCGACCTGAGCCTGGTGCCGGACGGCTATACCCTGAGCCCCGACGGCAACCAAGAGGTGCCGGTGACGATCGGCGACGACGGCGTCGCCTCGCCCGAAGCGGTGATTTTTGAATTTATCAAACCCGCCGCACCGACGGATACGCCGACTCCGGAGCCCGTGACCGAGCCGCCCGTAACGGAAGCACCCGTAACGGAAGCGCCTGTCACCGAGGCCCCCGTCACCGAGGCCCCCGTAACGGAAGCCCCCGTGACCGAGGCGCCCGTCACCGAAGCGCCGACCGACACGCCCGCGCCGGTGCTGACGCCCGTCAACCTCTACGCGCAAACCAACGCGGGCGGCGTCAACTTCCGCACCGAGCCCAGCGTCGACAGCAAAAAAGCGTTCTCGAGCGTCGATTCCGGCACCTACGTGTGGGTGTACGGCACGCTGGACGTGACCGAAAGCGACGGTACCGTGCGCACCTGGGCGTCGATCCACTACAGCGATACCGACTGCTACGTGTGGGCCAGCCTCATTAATATCCTCTCCCAGGAGGACAGCGACGCCTACAACTATTCGCAGCCCACCCCCATCCCCGGCACCGAGACCACCGCCCCGCCCGCGACCGACACGCCCGTACCTACGGAAACGCCTACGGAGGCGCCTACCGAAACACCTACGGAAGTGCCGACCGACACCCCCGCGCCGGTGCTGACGCCCGTTAACCTCTACGCGCAAACCAACGCGGGCGGCGTCAACTTCCGCACCGGGCCCAGCGTCGACAGCAAAAAGGCGTTCTCGAGCGTCGATTCCGGCACCTACGTGTGGGTGTACGGCACGCTGGACGTGACCGAAAGCGACGGCACCGTGCGCACCTGGGCGTCGATCCGCTACAGCGATACCGACTGCTACGTGTGGGCCAGCCTGATCAACATCCTCTCCCAGGAGGACAGCGACGCCTACAATTACGCGCAGCCTACTCCCATCCCCGGCACCGAGACCACCGCCCCGCCCGCGACCGATACGCCCGCGCCTACGGAAACGCCTACGGAGGTGCCCACCGAAACACCTACCGAAACACCTACGGAGGCACCCACCGAGACGCTTACCGAGGCGCCTACGGAAGCACCCACGGAAGCACCTACCGAAACGCCTACGGAGGTGCCCACCGAAACGCCTACCGAAACACCCGCGGAAACCGCCGCGCCGTCGTCGCTTTCGACGGTCGGCCGCTACGGCAGAACCAACACCAACAGCGTCAATTTCCGTACCGAGACCAGCACCGACAGCAAAAAGGCGTTCTCCGGCATCAGCACGGGTACCTACGTGTGGGTGTACGGCACGCTGGACGTGACCGAAAGCGACGGCACCGTGCGCACCTGGGCGTCGATCCGCTACAGCGATACCGACTGCTACGTGTGGGCCAGCCTGATCGACATCCTCTCCCAGGAGGACAGCGACGCCTACAATTACGCGCAGCCCACCCCCGTGCCCGGCACCGAGACCACCGCCCCGCCCGCGACCGACACGCCCGCACCTTCCGGCGAGCCGACCACGGAGGCGCCTACCGATACGCCCACTTTGGAGCCGACCGACACCCCCACCGAGGAACCCACCGCCACGCCCCTGCCCGCGCAGGTGACCGGCTATTACCTCACGCTTTCCGAAGCGCCCCTGGCCGCGGGAGCGGGCAGCGGCACAACCGTCGCCACCCTGCCGGCCGCGGAGCCGGTATATGTGGAGGGGCAGAGCTATGTGGACGGTGTCGCCTGGCACAAGGTGACCTACGACGGCGCGGTCGGCTACGTGCGCAGCGATTATCTGCGCCCGATGACCGACGATGAACTGATAGAATATCTGGCCACGCCCACGCCTTCCCCGTCGCCCACGCCGGTTCCCTATATCGGCTACGCCGTGACCACGGAAGAAACGGATATGGTCGAATACGCCTCCGTCGCCGATTCGCCCGTCGTCACCACCCTGCCGGCGGACACCCTGCTGTACGTAAGCGGGCAGGGCTCCAGCGGCGACGCCATCTGGAGCGCCGCGCAAACGAGCCTGGGCGACGTTTACACAGGCTACGTGCGGGACGATCTGCTCCGCTACCTTACCGAGGAGGAAGCCCAGGCGTACATCACGGCCTACGACGAAGCCCATACCACGCCTACGCCGACCGATACGCCGTCGCCCACGCCTACGGCGACGGATACGCCTACCCTCACGCCTACGGTGACCGACACGCCCACGCCCACCGTTACGGCCACGGATACCGCCACCGACACACCTACGGCGACGCCGACCGCCACGATCGAAATCTACGTGGGCTATGCCGTAACCACCACGCAGACGGCGCTGCGCAACAAAGCCAACCTCAACGACGAATCCATTCTCGTCACGCTGCCCGCGGGCACGCTTCTGTATCTGAACGGGCAGGCCACCGTCGGCGACATCCTATGGAGCGGCGCACAGACGCGGCTGGGCGATTCCTACATCGGCCTGGTGCAGGACGGGGCGGTGAAGCACATTACCGAGGAGGAGGCGCAGGTCTACATCGACGCCTACGAGGAGGCCAACGCTACGGCCACCCCGACCGCGACGCCCACCCCCACGCCGGTTCCCGATCAGACAACGGGCTACTACGTAACGCTGGGCGACGACGTGCCCCTGCGCGCCGTGGCCAGTTCCCTCGCCGAGACCCTCGTCTGGCTGCAGGATGATACGGTGGTGTACGTGGCCGGTCAGCTCTACAACGAAGGCTACGGCTGGCATATCACCTCGTATGACGAGTACGTGGGCTACGTGCGCGCCGATCAGCTCCGCAAGCTCAACGACGCGGAGACGGAGGAGTATCTGGACTCCCTGACGACCGTCACGCCCACGCCTTCCGTTACGCCCCAGCCCTACGACCCGTACGCGGATTCCAGCTACGGCTACGTATCCGCCAGCAGCGTCAACTTCCGTACCTCGCCCAGCCTCAGCGCCACGAGGATCCAAACGCTTCGCCAGTACGCCTTCGCCCTGATCCTGGGCTCCAGGGTCGTGGACGGGCAAACCTGGTACAATATCAACTACAGCGGCACCGTCGGCTGGGTGGACGGGCGCTACTTCACGGTGCTCAACCTGACGGATCTGACCACCTTCCTAAAGAGCAGCGAGTATCTGGAAGGCATCACCAACAACAGCACCAGCAGTACCACTACGTCCACCAGCGGCAGTTCCGGCAGCGCCACGCAGGGCAGCGTATCCTCCGTAGAAGACTGGAACACCGAAGTCTGGCAGAACCCCAGCAGTTCTCTGAGCGCCTCCTACGAGCCCTTCAACCCCTACACCACGCCCACCGCGACCGCAACGACCACCGTGGCCGCCGGGCTGACCGGGGACGGCAGCACCGCCGAGCCGACCGATACCTTCGTGATCGGGACGATGATCCCCATCTCCTACGATGAGGATGCCGGCGAAACCCAGGCCGACAACGGCTGGCTGGGGCTGGCCATCGGCGGGGTGATCCTGCTGGGCGGGGCCGGAGGCGTATACGCATACGCCCTCAACCAGAACAAGAAACGCCGCATCGCCGCGCGTAACGCCGCCTACAGCCGCCGTGCAGCGCAGCAGAGCGGGCAGAGCGGGCAGAGCGGGCAGACGGGCGCCGGTACCGCCGCGGGCGCCGCCGCCACCGGCGCGGCCGCTACGACCAGCCCCTACACCCGCCGGGCCGTCGCCGCGCCGCCCGTAAGCGGCACCACGAAACGGCAGGACGAGCAGGGAAACACGGCGAACGGCGGCACCCAGCCGCAACAGAACAATCCGTTCGCCCGCCCCGCGGGCAATAACCCGTATGCGCGGCCCGCCGGCAGCAACCCCTACGTGCGTTCCGCGGATACCGGCAGCGAAGCCGAAGGGCAGCCTCCCGCCTCCGCCGGCACGCCGAGCAGTGGCATCGTGACCGGCAAGCCGCAATCGCCCCAGAACGTTGCGCCGAGCAGCGGCATCGTGACCGGCAGGCCGCAATCGCCCCAGAACGGCGGCGCTTCCTCCACCGAAGCGGCGAAGCCCGCCAACCCCTACCAAAGCGCGGAAGCGGACGTTCCCGCCGGCACGGAGAGTGCCAATCCCGCCCCGCGGCACACCGGCCGCACCAGCCGCTACCAGAACCATGACGGTGGCAACGACGCGTAATACATTCGCTTAAAAAACCCGACCATCGAATAACGACGAGCCCCCTCGCCGCCGAAAGGCGGCGAGGGGGTTTCTGCCTGTCGAAAGCTCCCGCTTTCTCCGGGTGGCATCGGAGAAAGCGGGTTTTCGGTACCCTCCTCGCCATCTTTCAGCGGCGAGGTTTTTTCGTTCAAATGAATCTGTCTCGTTTTTTTCCTGTCTAGTTTGCGCAATCGGACTTACAGTCAGTATAAACTGACTATTCGTCATATTATACTACAAACAGCATGTCGTCCTCTTCCCTTTTCGGTGGAGAAATACGGGGAATCTATATCGGCTCCGGCTGTAAAGATACCGCTTCGGCGGCGTTTTTCTTCGACGGGCGGGCAGGCGTTCCTGCGCCTGCGCTTTCGTCGTCCGCCGGCACAGAGCCGTTCGGTGCCGCCGCAGCCGGAGACGGTATGCCAAACGACAGGCAAGAGGCCGGCCCGCGCGGGATGGCCGCAGGCCCGAACATGCCGGGTATCCGAACGCTGATTTATGGGAGGGCTGATACGTGATCGAACGAATCGTTGCGATGCTGGAACAGATCAAAGATGAACGGATGTTGGAGAGCATCTACTGGATCATCGAACGCAAACTGGTGCAAAGCCGGCCCCGGAACTGAACGGGCGCCGCCCGAGCGGGCCTCGTGGCAGCCGAATTCCCCCGCGGCCAGGAGGTCCGCCCGCGGCGGCCTTCGCGCCGCCGGATTGCGCTTGGACGGCCGGAACGGTTTAGCGCCTGGCGTGGCGGGCCTTGTCTATCCTGTCCACCATCGCGGCGATGCTTTCCCACGCCTCCTCGGGCAGGTTCGCCAGTTCCCGGAAAACGGCCTTCACAAACTCGTTGTCCCCGTTCATGATGTTCTCCAGCTTGCTCATCGTCATTACGTCGGCCGGTACGCGCATCGGTTCCCACCCGTTTTTCAGCCAGTCGTAGTGGATCGCGTATTCGCGGCAGATCAGCCGCACCACCGCCTCGGGCGGTTCCACGCGGCCGTTCTCCCACGAGGCGACCACGTCGCGCGTCACACCCAGGCGCGCTGCGAAATCTGTTTGTGTCCATTTCATCATCCGGCGAATCTGTTTGATTCGTTCTTTCATTTGCCTCCACTCCTTAAAGGTATTGTAACATGCCTTTCCTGTGTCTGTCTACACATTTTACGTAAAATAGTGTTGACAGACACATTCTTATAGTCTATAATGTGTACTGTTCCACCTATCAGATTCCGGTTTCGGCTCATTACACCCCGCCGCGTTCGCCTGCTATACCCGGCAGCACGGCGGAAAGGAGTGGAATCTTCCATGACCCGCCCCGGCCAAAACGACAAAAAAGCGCTCCTGATGGAGCGAATCGACCGCACGCTGCCCACCCTTCCGCGCAACCAGCAAAACCTTGTTGCCTGCTATGCCCTTGGCCTGCGCGACGGGCTACGGTTGCGAGAACGTGCCTCGATCCTCGACACAGCCGAAGCCCGCACGGCGCCCGTGCCGTTCCCGTCCGCCCCCGAGCAAAAATGATGTGGTCGTTGCGCGTCGTTCGCCGGTATCGCCGCCTGCGGTTCCCTGCCTGCATAGGTTTCTTCGTAGAACGAAGGAGGGCTGCCGATGCCGAAACGCCTGTTTACCCAGGCTGCCGATTTGCGGCGGATCCGTCGCAGCGCGGCGCCCGTTTTGTACGATGCCACGCCGAAAATCATTGTGGCACTGCTGACGGCCGCATTGCCCGTGGGAATCCTCCTGTGGCTGTTATGCGGTTGAATGACGGCCGGAATCCTCGGGGGCCGCGATGGTTGTTTGCGACCCATTTGCACACCATCCTCCACTATTCCATCTGTATGGATCGGTTATTCGCATTTCAATTCCACATGTTGTCCCTCTTCAAGCATCATAACCGCATTTTTCTCTGGTCCTGCTCCACTTTGCTCCATCAATGCCAATCGCCGAAAGGATGAACGCCGATGCCGGGAACCGCACGTATGGGACGCACGGACGATACCTTCTCCGTCAAGCATTATTTGATGGAATACCCTCTGCTCGTTCAGCGTCGCGACGCTTTGACGGCCGAATTGGACCGTCTTCGGGAGGCGACCACGCACGCGACGAGCCGCCTTTCACCCGTGCGCTCCTCAGGCCGTTCGGCTCCGGACAACCGCGAAAACGCCATGCTTGCGGTGGTGGACGCCGAGGAACGCCTGCGGGAAATCATCGGGCACGTGGGCGAGGCGCTGGCCGCGCGCCTGGCGCTGATCGAACGTCTCGGGGATGAGCGGCAGAAAACGCTGCTGACGCTTCGCTATATCAACAATCTCAGTTGGGAGGCGATCGGCTACGCCATGCATTACGAACGAACGCAGATCTTTGAAATACACAACCAGGCGCTGGGCGCCGCGCAACGTGCGCTGGACGGCGCATAACCCGCCGTGGCGCATGGCGTGAGGCGGAACGGGACGCAATGAACCCACACGATACTCCGCAGGTTTTTTCAAATCACTCTTGCATTTCCGCCGATATTTTGTTATAGTATATTCCGCTGACGAATGGCGGAAATGCCTTCGGCAGCCATGCGGGGCATTAGCGCAGTTGGTAGCGCACAACACTGGCAGTGTTGGGGTCAGGAGTTCGAGTCTCCTATGCTCCACCAGATAATAACGTCGGTTTTAATACAAAACGTATTGAAACCGACGTTTTATTTT
>CAZXJI010000033.1:0-26551 GCA_964640955.1 uncultured Oscillospiraceae bacterium
GAGAGAAATTCTGCGCCCCTCTATAGGGCAAGCGCCGAAGGTTCCCAAAGGGCGAGCGGAAAGCCCTTTGGTCGCACCCGCAGGTGCGATCCCCCAGGATTCCAAAGGGATTCTCCCTTTGGTCGCGCCCGCAGGCGCGATCCCCCCTGCGCCCCCTGCGCCGAGGGGAGCCCAACCCCCTCAACCCTCCAGCGCTTCGCGCTTATTCCCCTTCGCTGGTGAAATAGTCCAGCACGTACCCGATCTGATCGTCGTAGGCGATCTTCGTCCAGTCCACGCCGGGGGAGAGCACGATGGCGGCGGCTCCGTTGGGCATGCGGGTCAGTACGTCGCCGGTCAGCGAAGCGTCGCTTCTAAGATTCACGTAGGAGCCCTGCGGATGGCTGATCGTCACTATCGGCACGGCCGGCAGGTTGTACAGCGTCAGGTAGCGGGACATCACGTAGCCGGTCGCCGACAGGCTGCTTACGTACACCTTGCTCCACTCGACACCCTGCGAAAGCACCGTCAACTTAACGCCGTTGCTCAGCCGCGCCACGACGCTGGATGCGGTCGAGGGCAGCTCGCGCAGGTTCAGCTTCTGGGTGGAAACGGGGTTGGAGACGGCCGCGTAGCCCTCGGTCGTTGTGTCGGAGGAGGATGAATCGTCCTCCTCCTGGGCGGCGTTGGCCTCGTCCCGCTCGGCGTGCAGGCCCTCGACCAGAAAATCGCTGCTGATAAAGCCGGTATAGCCGTCGATGGCGACGTACCACCAGTGTGAGCCCTCCAGAAGCACCGCAACGTAACGGTCGCCGGCGAACTGCCGCCGTACGGACGCGCTGGAAGAGGGCGCCACGCGCATGTTGACGGCGGTGTTGTTGGGGGTTTTGATGGTGCCCGCCGCCACGGCCAGCGGCTGATTGACGGTTTTGGTGAACTCGGTGCGCACGTACCCCGACAGGTCGCCCGCCTGTACCTGGTACCACCCGTTCTGCTCCGCGAGCACGTTGAGCGGCACGCCGTTGTACAGAATGGTCACCACCGACGCGGTATAGCTGGGGTAGGAGCGCAGGTTGAGAAACGCGGTGGATTTGGCGTTGTTGACAATGGCGACGTTGCCGTAAGCAAGGTCTGCGGTCGAATCCAGATAGTTCTTGCTCATATAGCCGGTTTTGCCGTCGGCGGTGGTCACGTAATAAAAATTGTTCTGGCTGCCTTTCACCGTCACCCAGCTCCCGCGGCTGTACGCGCCCAGCCACGTGCTTTTGGAGGTGGCCTCTGCGCGCAGGTTGAGCGAATTGGTGCCGGAAACGACGGCGTAGGTTTCGGCCGCCGCCGCGCCCGTCAGCACCAGGCAGAGCAGCAGGCATAGCGCCGATACGAGGAAGCGGGAAGGGCCAAGCGGATGCTTCATAGGTCATCGTTCCTTTCAGCGGATGGATTCGCACAGTCGTTTCACTCATGAAAACGAAAACCGGCGGCGGTTTCTTCCCGTCGTCGGCGTTCCGTGAAAGCCCGAATCGTCATTTGCGGTAGCGTTCCAGCTCCAGCGCGCGCGCCGCGGCCCGTTCGGCCGCGGCGGCCAGGTCCGGGGCGGCCTGCGCACCGAACACGACGTGCAGAAAAAATTCCCGCGTGCCGTTGTTGCCCGTCACGTGGCTGTGGGTCACGTTCCGCACGGCCGTGTCCGGCTGGGCGTTCAGCTCCGCAATCAACCGGCGCAGGAGCGGCGCGTACGCGTCGTCCGAAAGCTCGCCGGTGCGGCGCGCCCGCGCGTCCTCCGTTTCAAACAGCGGCTTGACCAGGCAGAGCAGCTCCCCCTGCCCGCCCATGATCGCGCGGTACAGGGGAACGGCCTTCACCAGCGAAAGATAGCTCAGGTCGGCGGTACCAAGCGTCGGCCGGGGGTCGAGCGAAAGCAGCTTTGCGTCCCCAAGGTTGGTTTTTTCCAGGTTCACGACCTCCGGCCGCTGGGAAAGGCTCCCCATCAGCTGGCCGAAGCCGACCTCCACGGCGTACACCCGCGCCGCGCCGTGCTGCACAAGGCAATCGGTAAAGCCGCCGGTGCACGCGCCCGCGTCGATGCACACCCGGCCCGCGACGGATACGCCGAAGTCGTTTAGCGCCCCTTCCAGCTTGTAGCCGCCCTTGCCCACGTAGCGCTCGTCAAGCCCCCGCACGGTCAGCGGCTCCTCGACGGGCACGGTTTCGCCGCCGGTGCGCACCGGCCGGCCTCCGCAGTACACCGCGCCGCCCAGCAGATAGGGCAGGGCCTGCTCCTTCGTTTCAAAGAAGCCCTCTTTAAGCAGCCGGTCGATCGCTTTGACCTTCCTGCTCATCGCCCGTTTTCCACGCGCGTAAGCGGCAGCCACGCAAGCACCTTTTCGATCTGCCGATCCCAAAAATCCCAGGTATGGGCCACGCCCTCCTCGGTGTGGTAATCGATGTGGAGCTTTTTGCCGAAGCGGGCCATAAAGGCTTCGTTGGCATCGAACAGAAAGTCCGCCGTACCGCAGGCCGCGTAGATGCGGGGCGCATCCGCGGGCGAAAGCCGCTGCGCCAGCAGCGCCAGGTTGTTTTCATCGCTGCGCAGCCGTTTGTCGCCGCCGAAGACGTCGTTGAGCTCCCGCATATCGGGCGCTTTCTCCGGAAATTGATAAGCCTGGTGCATCATCAGCGGGCCGGAAAGCGAGGCCACGGCCGCATAGCGCCCGGGCAGGCGCAGCCCGAGCTTCATGGCGCCGTACCCGCCCATCGAAAGCCCCGCGGCGAAGCGCCCCTCCCGCGTTTTGCACAGCGGGAAGTACGTCTCCATCACGTTGGGCAGTTCCTCGCTGACGAACGTCCAGTACCGGGGGCCGTGCGCCATATCGGCGTAGAAGGAACGGTTCACGGCGGGCATGACCACCGCCACGGCGTAACGGGACGCGTAGCGGGCGACGGCGGTCTGGCGCAACCACGCGGTGTGGTCGTCGCTCAGGCCGTGCAGCAGGTAGAGCGTAGGCAGGGGTTCGCCTTTCAGCGTCCGCATGGGCTCATACTCCGGCAGCAGCACGTAAGCCGCGGTCTGCACGCCCAGCGTCGGGCTGTAGAAGTGAAAATCGGATAAGATCATACGCAAGTCTCCTTACAGGTCCATTCAGGCCAGGGAATACGCCGCGACGGCGATGTACAGCGCGATGGATACGAGCGTCTGCATCGAAAGCGCCGTGGAGATGTACTCGCCGTCGCCCGCCGCGTCGGCGTACAGGGGGATAATGTAGGGGGCGGGCAGGCTGTAGGCCAGCAGCATCGCCACGAACAGCGGTTTGTCGAAGGGGATCAGGCTGAACACGGCAAGCGCCACCAGGCAGAGCAGCGAAGCCATGACCGCCAGGCGCAGGCCGACGGTTTTGAGCACCGGGCGCATCAGCGTCCGCTTGAAGCTCAGCTCGTAGCCGACGATCAGCAGAATCAGCGCGGAGGTCGGCGCGGCGATGAAGGCGATCACGTCGCTGACAATCGTCCCGGCCGCCGAGCTCAGCACCCGCTGCCCCACGCCGAGCGCGCCCAGCGCCACGCCCAGGACGATGGCGACGAACACGGGGTTGCGCGCCATGCCGCCGAGCAGCTCCTTCGGCGACGTTTTCCGCCCGCCGACCGCCTTGAGCGTCGTCAGGAACACGGTGAAGGCGAACATCGTCTGCCCGATGTCCACCATGGCGAAGATTTTCGTTTGCCCGGCATACAGAAGGCCGAACAGGGCGTAGCCGAGCATGCCGCCCTCGAAATTGGTGGTGAGGAACGGCAGGAACCTGCCGTAGGGCGCGACGAAGCGCCTCAGCCAGAACCCGGCCGCCAGCCCCAGCCCGCAGGAGAGGAACATCGCCGCGAAGGTCAGGGCGATCTTCCCCGAATACTCGGCGGTGAAGAAGGCGTTGAAAAGCACCGCCGGCAGGGTGATGTTGCTCACGACCGCCTTGAGCCCCTTGAGCCCTTCAGCGCCGAAGATTTTTCTGCGGTTGCACAGGTACCCCAGCCCGAAGGTGATCAGCACCGGGAGCACCATTTGCAGTATCGACAGCGTCATGCCCACCGCTCCTTTCGTCGGGTTACGCCTGCTCGCGCGCCGCCGTCCTTTGCGCCTTCAGCCGAACGCGCAGCCACAGCCCCAACAGCAGCAAAACCGGAAAGCCGACGGCCGACGGCAGCCCCGCGCGCAGCGCGCCGCCCGATGCGTCGGCCACGAAGCCCACCGTCGCCGGGCCGCTCGCGCAGCCCAGGTCACCCGCCAGCGCCAGCAGCGCGAACATCGCCGTGCCGCCCGCCGGGCAGCCCGCGGCAGCCAGGCTGAACGTGCCCGGCCAGAACACGCCCACCGAAAAGCCTACCGTCGCGCAGCCCAGCAGGCTTACGAACGGCGAAGGCGCGAAGGCCGCCAGCCCGTAGCCCAGTATGCACAGGCCCGCGCACGCCGCCATGGTGCGCCCCAGCGGAAGCCGGTCGCTGAAACGGGCGTACAGCAGGCGGGACAGGCCCATGAGCGCCGCGAACAGGCAGGGCCCCGCCAGGTCGCCCACGGTCTTGCTCACGTTGAGCCCCGCCTCCGCGAAGGCGGACGCCCACTGGCTCATGCCCTGCTCGCTGGCTCCGGCGCACACCATGAGCATCGCGAACACCCAGAACAGCCTGCTCTTGAACAGCGCGCGCACCCCCATGCCGCCGCCGGCCTCGGTCAGGTGGTTAATGGGCACGCGCGCGAAGTAAAACGCGTTGGCAAGCGGCACCGCCGCCCAGATCAGCGCCATCACGTGCCAGCGGGCAACCCCGAAGATCGCGAAAAACGCCGTGGTCGTCAGCACCACGAACACGTGCCCCCAGCAGTAGAAGGAATGCAAAAGGCTCATGGCCGCTTCCTTCTTCTGTGTGGGGCAGGCTTCCACGATGGGGCTGATCAGCACCTCGATCAGCCCGCCGCCGACGGCGTAGAGCACCACGGAGATGAGCAGGCCCACAAACGGCGTGGGCAGCAGCGCAGGCAGGAGCCCCAGCCCCATCAGCCCCACGGCCGCCAGGATATGCGCCGTCACCGCCCAGAAGCGGTAACCGAGCCTGTCCACCAGGCGGGCGGACAGCGCATCCACGACGAGCTGCACCGAGAAGTTCAGCGTCACCAGCAGCGTAATCTGTTCCAGCGGCACCCCCATCTCCCGCTGGAACGTCAGAAACAGCAAAGGCGCGAAATTGTTGACGATCGCCTGCGTCACATACCCCAGGTAGCTGGCATACAGCGTGTGCGTGTAGTCGGTACGGATGCTCATGTGTGATTCTCCTCTCGCGTCCCGGCTATCATACCACAGGACGGAAGGATTGGGAAGCTGCCGCGCGCGCCCCTGCCGGAAAAAAAGCGGCTCGGCAAAGCTCGATCGGCGCGGCCGCCGTCCGTTTATTTTTCGATGCATTCCATTATATGTCTATTGTCACCTTAAAGAAAAATATCGGTTGACATTCGCTTGTCCCTTTGTTATGATTCTATCGAGTTTTCCCGGCGGCCGCCACGCGTCCGAAGGCCGTGCCGCCGTATGAAAGGAAGCGGTTCACCCGTGTCCACGCCCCGTGAGAAGCTTGCTACCGTCGACCTGGTTTACATCGCCCTGTTCGCCGTGCTGATTGCCGTGTGCGCCTGGATCTCCATCCCCTCCACCGTACCCTTCACCCTCCAGACCTTCGGGGTGCTGTGCGCCATGGGGCTGCTGGGCGGGCGGCGCGCGTCGCTCGCGGTGCTTCTATACCTGTTGCTGGGCGCGGTGGGCCTGCCCGTGTTTTCGGGCTTCCGCGGCGGCGTTGGGGTGCTGCTCGGCGTTACGGGCGGCTATCTGGTCGGTTTTCAGGTCGCCGCGCTGCTCTACTGGCTGCTCACCGTGCTGCTGGGATCAAGGCCCTGGGTGCGGATGCTGGGCATGGCGCTGGGGCTTGTCGCCTGCTACGCCTTCGGCACCGCCTGGTTCATGGTCGCCTACGCCGGGGCTGCCGGCCCCGTGGGGCTTGCGACGGCGCTGAGCTGGTGCGTGCTGCCCTTCCTGATTCCCGAAGCGATCAAAACCGCGCTGGCCTTCGTGGTAGTGAAGGCCGTGCCCGCGCGTGTCAAGGCGTTCCGCTGAAAACAAAACCGCCTTATCAAACCGGAGCCGGCCAACGCCCCATAGGGGGCCGAAGGCCGGCTCCGGTTCGTTCGCCGCGTTTCGCGCGATGCCGAACGGTTATTTCCCGGTCAGCTTTTCGTAGATCGCCACGTAATCCCGCGCGCTGTGCGCCCAGCTGTAGTCCCCCTGCATGCCGCGCTTCTGGAGGGCCTTGAGCACCGTCTTGTCGTTTTCGTAGTAGTGCAGCGCCCGACGGACGACCGCAAGCATATCGTGCGCGTTGTAGTTGAGGAACGTAAAGCCGTTGCCGTCCTTGGTAAACTCGTTGTAGCTCAGCACCGTGTCCCGAAGGCCGCCGGTCTCCCTAACGATCGGGATGGTGCCGTAGCGCATGGCGATCAACTGGCTCAGGCCGCAGGGCTCGAACAGCGACGGCATCAGGAAGAAATCCGCCCCGGCGTACAGCTTGTGCGCCAGCGCCGTGTCCATGGCGAAGCGCGCGGCCAGTTGCCCGCGGTACTGCCCCTCCGCCCAGCTGAAAAGGTTGGTGTAGCGCGCGTCGCCCATGCCCAGCACCGCCAGCTGCACCTTTTCGCTCATCAGGTCGCCCAGCACGCAATCCACCAGGTCGAGGCCCTTCTGGTTGGTCAGCCGTCCCACCATGGCGATCAGGGGAACATCCGCGTCCACCGTAAGCCCAAGGTCCTGCTGCAACCGGCGCTTGTTTTCCGCCTTGCCTTCAAGCTTGCTCAGACTGAAAGGCTTGTAGATCTGCGGATCGTGCTCCGGGTCGTACTCGACGACGTCGATGCCGTTGAGCACTCCGTAGAGCGAATCCCGCCGGGCGCGGATCAGCCCGTCCAGCCGCTCGCCGTAGTAGGCCGTGGTGATCTCCTCGGCGTAGCTGGGGCTGACGGTGGAAATGGCGTCGCTGTACACCAGCCCCGCCTTCATGAAGTTGGCGCACCCGTAGCATTCCAGCTTGTCGCTGGACCACAGTCCGTCGCCCAGGCCGAGCACGTCCTGCACTTCCTTGATGCCGAAGATGCCCTGGTACTGCAGGTTGTGGATGGTGAAGATGCTCTTGACGTTGGCGTAGAAGGGCAGGTGCGCGTACTGTATCTTGAGCAGCGCGGGCACCATGCCGCTTTGCCAGTCGTGAGCGTGCAGGATATCCGGGTGGAACTCCAAAAGCGGCAGGGCGTTGAGCACCGCGCGGCAGAAGAAGCCGTAGCGCTCGTACTCGTCCCCGCCCAGGCCGTAAATGTAGGGACGGCCGAAGTAATACTTATTGTCCAGGAAGTAGTAGGTAACCCCGTCTTTTTTGAGCATCATCACGCCGCAGTACTGCCGGCGCCAGCCCAACTGAACGTCGAAATGGAGCACGAACTGCATTTTGTGCTGCCAGTCCATCGGGATGGCCGTGTACAGGGGGATCATGACGCGCACGTCGTGCCCCTGCTTGGCCAAAACGGGCGCAAGCGACCCCACCACGTCCGCCAGACCGCCGGTTTTGATAAAAGGTACGCATTCGCTGGCTGTAAACAGGATATTCATACGTTTCTCTCCTTGCCCGGCTCCCGCTCCGCAGAAGGAGCCTTCGTTCGGTTCAAAAAGGGGACCGTTCCCCTTGGGAATGCGTTCAGATCGTCATGTTCTTGGAGATGACGATCGGGTAGGACTGCGGGCCGATCAGCTTGCCGCCCCGCTTGATGACCGCCTGCTTGTCCAGAATGCAGTTTTCCAGCACCACGTTCTCCTCGATTACGCTGTCCTGCATCACGACGCAGTTCTTAAGCTTCGCGCCTTTGGCGATCTTCACGCCGCGGAAGAGCACGCAGTGCTCCACGTCCCCGTCGATGATGCAGCC
The DNA here is from genome assembly GCA_964640955.1 of uncultured Oscillospiraceae bacterium. Lineage (GTDB taxonomy): Bacteria > Bacillota > Clostridia > Christensenellales > Aristaeellaceae > CAXXOK01. The sequence goes on from CAZXJI010000033.1 coordinate 7,972, forward strand.
GTCCGCCACGATGGAGTCGACCACGTGGGCGTCTTCCAGATGGCGCGCGGGCAGCTCGTCGCGAACCTTGGTGTACACGGGGTTGTCCTCGCGGAACAGCGCGTGGCGGATTTTGGGGTCGATCACGTCGAGGTTGAACTTGAAGTAGCTCTGCACGCTGTCCAGCCGGTAGCACACGTCCGTATACTCGTAACCGGCCACGCGCATGCCCGCGTCCCGGATCATGCGCTGGAACACGTCGCGCGTCAGGTCGTGGTAGCCGTGCGCCGCGCCGCGATCGACCAGGTCCATCAGCAGGTCCTTGCGCAGCAGGAACACCTCCATGCAGGTGTTTTCGTACTGCGGCCGGGTGGGGTCGATCTCCACGTCGGTGATGATCCCGTCCTTGTTCACGTCGAAATAAATGCCGTACTCGGGGCGGCGCATCGCCGGGTTTTTGGTGTACATGATGGTGACGTCCGCGCCGCTCTTGCGGTAGGTGTCGAACATATCGTTGAAGTCGGCGTTGAACACGATCAGGCTGTTGCAAAGCAGCACGTATTCCTGCCGGCTGCGGCGCAGATAGCCGAGGTTGGAATGGATGGCGTCCAGGCTTCCGCTGTAGACGCCCACGTTTTCGCGCGTCAGGAACGGCGGCAGGATGTAAAGGCCGTCGTTTTTGCCGTGCAGGTCCCATTCCTTGCCGCTGCCCAGATGGTCCATCAGGCTGTGGTAGTTTTTCTGCATGATGACGCCGACGTTCTTGATGCCGCTGTTAACCATGTTGCTGACCAGAAAATCGATTACGCGGTAGCGGCCCGCCACCGGCATGGCGGCGATGGCGCGAACGATCGTCAATTCCCGAAGAAGGCTGTCCTTCTCGCCGGTATAGATCATACCCAGTACGTTTTTCATAGCCATGGCGTTTTCCTCTTTTCCTAGCGTTACGGGGTCGTTACGCGCGTTGCTCGCCGGCCTTGACCGTTTCGCCGGCCGCAAGCTTCACGCCCTGTCCGACCACGGCGATGAGGCCGGTCGCCTCGCCGACCGACGCGCCCGCGCCGATCACCGCGTCCTCGGCGATAATGGCGCGCGTAACCGACGCTCCGCGCTCGACCACGGCGCCGGGCATCACCACGCTGTCCACGATGCTCGCGCCCTCCATCACCTGCACGCCCGCGAACAGCACGCTGTGCTCCACGCGCCCGTACACCTCGCAACCCTCGGTGATCAGGCTGCTTTTGGCCACCGCGCCCGGCGCCAGGTAGTGCGGCGCCACGCCCGGGTTGCGGCCGTAGATGCGCCATTTCTTATCGTACAGGTCGATGGGCATGGGCATGTTGAGCAGGTCCATGTTGGCCTCCCACAGGCTTTCGATGGTGCCCACGTCCTTCCAGTACCCCTCAAAATCGTAGGCGTACAGCTTTTGCTTGTCGGCAAGCATGTTGGGGATGATGTTCTTGCCGAAGTCGTTGCTGCTGTCGGGGTGGGAGGCGTCCTCCTGAAGGTATTGGCGAAGCTTGTCCCACGTGAACATGTACACGCCCATGCTGGCCTTGTTGTTCTTGGGCTTCTTGGGCTTTTCTTCAAACTCCACGATCACGTTGTTTTCCCCGGTGTTCATAATGCCGAAGCGGGGCGCTTCCTCCCAGGGCACTTCGCGCACGGCGATGGTCACGTCCGCGCCGATATCGATGTGGTAGCGCAGCATCGCGTTGTAATCCATTTTATAGATGTGGTCGCCGCTGAGGATGGCCACATAATCGGGGCTGAACTGCTCGATAAAGGCGAGGTTCTGGTAAATGGCATTGGCCGTGCCGCTGTACCACTCGCCCTGCTTGCCCTTTACGTAGGGCGGCAGCACGTACACGCCGCCGTGCGCCAGGTCCAGGTCCCACGGCGATCCGCTGCCGATATAGGCGTTGAGCTCCAGGGGCTGGTACTGCGTCAGCACGCCCACGACGTCGATACCGCTGTTGGCGCAGTTGCTGAGCGGAAAATCGATGATGCGGTACTTGCCGCCGTAGGGAATGGCGGGCTTGGCCATGTTCGCCGTTAAAATTCCCAGGCGGCTCCCCTGTCCGCCCGCAAGCAGCATGGCGACACATTGTTTTTTCTTTAGCATGCAGGTTCCACTCCTTCTGTGTTATGGCAAACCGCCGCGGCCCGCGTTAGGCGCCCGTTTCAGGCCCCGGCGTCCATTGGGTTCGTTTTCTCGGTCGGCCGCACGGCCCCGGATAGCGGAGATTCTCCTTCGTCGCTTCCCATCGGCGATTCCTCCATTCGCGCGCCGGTTGCCGCACGCTCGGGGCGCGGCGGCGCGGCAGGCTTTTCAAACACCTTGTCGTAACGGAAATAGCAGCAGCTCAACGGCGGCACGCACAGGTCGGCGTGGAACGGAAAGCCGTTGAACTCCCCGGCCTCGGGACGGATCTCGTAGGCGTTGTACTGGTTGCTGCCGCCGAACTCCGCCCGGTCGGTGTTGAAAATCTCGTTCAGCATTCCGCCCTGGGGCAGCCCGACACGGTAAATGGGGTGGAAAACGGGGGTGAAGTTGACCACGCACAGCACCGCGCTCCCGTGTTTGTCCGTACGCAGGAAGGCGAGCACGCTGTTGTCCGAGTCGTTGGCCGTAATCCACTGAAAGCCGTCCCAGGAGGTATCCACCTCATAGAGCGCGGGCGTATTGCGGTAGAGGTGGTTGAGGGTTTTCACACACTGCTGCACCTGAGGATGGCGGTCGTACACCAGCAGGAACCAGTCCAGCTGATCGTCGTACTTCCATTCGATGAAATGCGCAAACTCCCCGCCCATGAACAGGAGCTTTTTGCCCGGGTGCGCCATGGTGTAGCCGTACAGGGCGCGCAGGCCCGCGAACTTCTGCCACAGGTCGCCGGGGTTCTTATCCAGCAGGCTGTGCTTGCCGTGCACCACCTCATCGTGCGAAAAAGGAAGAATGTAGTTTTCGTTGAACGCGTAGAACAGGCTGAAGGTCAGCTTGTCGTGGTGGTATTTGCGGTAGACGGCGTCCTTTTTGATGTAGAAAAGGATGTCGTTCATCCAGCCCATGTTCCACTTGAACCCGAAGCCCAGGCCGCCCAGGTACGTGGGCGCCGTGACCATGGGGTAGGCGGAGCTTTCCTCGGCAACCATCATGACGCCCGCAAAGTCGTGGTAGACGGTCTCGTTGAGGCGGCGCAGGAAGCGGATGGCGTCCAGGTTTTCGCGCCCGCCGTATTCGTTGGGCAGCCACTGCCCCGGCTCCTTGCAGAAGTCGTAATACAGCAGGCTGCTCACCGCGTCCACCCGAAGGCCGTCCGCGTGGTAAACATCCAGCCAGAAGCACGCGTTGCTCAAAAGGAAGCTGCATACCTCGCCGCGCCCGAAATCGAACAGCATCGTGCCCCACTGGTCGATCTCCCCGCGCCGGGGATCCGGATGGCTGTAAAGCGCGGTGCCGTCCAGCCGGTAAAGCCCCGCCTCATCCCGCGGAAAGTGCGCCGGCACCCAGTCCAGAAGCACCCCGATGCCCGCCCGGTGGCAGCGGTCGACCAGCTCCATAAACTGCGCGGGTGTGCCGTAGCGTTCGGTGGGCGCGTAGTACCCCGTGACCTGATACCCCCAGGACATATCCAGCGGGTGTTCCATCACCGGCAGAAGCTCGATGTGGGTGTACCCCATCTCCGTCACGTAGGGAATCAGTTGATCGGCAAACTCGGCATAGTTCAGGTAGCTGCCGTCCTCGTGCCGCCGCCAGGAGCCGATGTGCACCTCGTAGATGTTGATGGGGCTCACGTAGGGATTGAAGGTGCCGCGCCTTTGCATCCATTCCCCGTCGCCCCAGGCGTAACCGGAAAGGTCGCACAGCCGGCTGGCGGTGTTGGGCCGGAGCTCCGAGCGGAAGCCGTAGGGATCGGCCTTCATGCGCCACAGGTCGTCCTCCCCCCACACGGCGTACTTGTAGGCGGGCGCGCCTTCGACGTCTGCGTTGCGCCACAGTTCTTCCTCGCTCAGGCGCAATTCCCACGTGCCGTCGTACTGCTTTTGCATGGGGTTGCGGCTGCGATTCCAGCCGTTGAAGTCCCCCACCAGCGCCACGTGCTTGGCGTTGGGCGCCCAAAGGCAGAAATGCCATTTTTTGATGTCGCCTTCCATGCACGGGTGCGCCCCGAGCATTTCGTACGCGCGTCGGTTGACGCCCTGGTGGAAGCCGTCGCGCACCTGCGCGCTGGGCGCTACGTACTGCATGAGGTGACCTCCTCGTTCGCTTTACCGCTTCGGCCGCCTGGGCTGCCCCGGGCCCCGCCGGATTGCCCGCACGGGAAAAGATTCGGATACGTCCACAGCAACCCGGCGCTAGTGCGCGGGCCCGGACGGTTTATGCTTTCCTGAATCTCAGAATCTTGCTCTGGTTCTATTTTATCCGCAAATGCGGTCGTTCGTCAAGATGCGGGAGCGGTTTTTTTATTTGATGACGAAAAAAAGAGCGGTTTTCCCTGCCGGATACGGGTCAAAAACGTCGCGGGTTTCCGGCTTGAGGCCGGGAAACCCGCGACGTTCGGTTCAAAGGGGGATCGTGTGCGGAGCAGCCTTTACTGGATCACGGTGATGCGGCCCTGCGGCTCGGCGTATTCCTCGCCGATCACGCCGCCCAGCACCTCGGTGGTGTAGTTGATCAGCGCGTCTTCCAGGGCGACGTAGGTGTTGTACCCCGTCTGCTGGTTGGCGTACTTGAGCACATAGCACTGGTCGCCGCCGGCGGCGGAGAAGTCGTTGGTGACGATCACGTACTCCGCGTCCAGGTCGAACGGCTCGCCGCCCACGCTTTCGATGGTCACGCGGGCACCGGGGTCGGCGGGCGCGTAATAGGTGGAATCGGGGTACTGGTCGCCGTTAACGTAGGGCACGGTGGTGTCGATGGTCATTACGATCCCCGACACCTGCATGAAGCCGCCCAACGGTTCGGGCGTGCAGTAGCTGGAAGCTTCGAACAGCTCCAGCATCTCGCTGCCCTTGAGGGTCATAATCTGAAGCGTGTTTCCGAAGGGGAACACGGTCTTCATGTCCTTCATGGTCACATCGCCGATCTGGATGCTGGCACGGATGCCGCCGCCGTTGTTGAACGCGGCGACGACCGGCTCGCTGTAGACCTGGTTGGCCTGCCAGAGCATGGCGTCGGTCGCGAAATCGCCCAGGTTGGTTTCCTCGGTGCGCACGCCGGGCGAACGCTCGCCGTTGAGGAGTACTTCGGTGGTGGCGAAGGTGGCGGAGAGCTGGGCGTTGATCTCGTCGTCAAACTGCCCGATTTCCTCGCTGACTTCGGCGTCGCCGTAGGTCGCGCCGACCGCGGTGCTCTGCGCCTTGTAGAGCGAAGCGGAGAGGCTTTCGCCGTCGAAGACGACCTCGCCGATGTTGTGGCCGTAGCTGCCGGTGCTCACCAGAAGCGTGGTAGGCACGTCCTCGGCGCCTTCCTCGTGCTTCTGCTGTACTTCCTCGTTGAGCTCCACGTGGCTGTGGCCGTCGATGAACAGGTCGATGCCCGTGGTGTTGGCGATGACGTCGGTGGAGCGGTTGCCCGCGCTCTCGTCGTCCACGCCCAGATGGCCCAACACCACGATCAGGTCGCATTCGGCGGCCTTCAACTCGTCTACGTACTGCTGCGCGCAGGCGTACAGATCGTCGCCCATCAGGAAGGAAACGTTCTGCATCAGCGCGGGGTTGGCCTTGGTGAGGGTCTCGGGGGTGTCCAGACCGATGATGCCAACCTTGTAGTTGCCGGTTTCAAAGATCTTGTAAGGCTCGAAGTACAGCGTTTTGTCGGAGGTGCGCAGCATGTTGGCGCACAGAACGGGGAACGCGGCGTTCCCGACGTTCTGCAGGAACTGGTCCACGCCCCAGTCGAACTCGTGGTTGCCGGGGCACATGGCGTCGTAGCCGGTGATGTTCATGAACTGGATGGCGTTGGCGCCCTTGCTCAGGTTGACGATCGGCTGGCCCTGCGAAGCGTCGCCCGCGTCCAGCAGCAGGACGTCCGCGCCGGTCGACTTGGCGTCGGTCGTGTATTGCTTGATCTGCGCGTAGCCGACCGAGGGCTCGGAGGGGTCGGTGACGGCATAGCCGTGGATGTCGTTGGTGTGCACAATGACCAGCTTACCGCTCAGGTCCACCTGCTGCTCCGCCGTGGCGGGCGCGGACAGGCAGGCAAGCATGGTTACGGCCAGCAGGATGGAAAGCCATTTTCTCATGATCGTTCCTCCTCGTTTGTTCAGTTGTGTCGCGGTTTTTTTCGAACTTCCGTCCTGATTATAGCAAAGGCGCGCCCGCTCCGTCAATCCCGGCCGCAGCGCGGCTCTCCGGCCCGAAACCCTTTGTATTCTTCGTTTCAAAAACCGCGCCGGCAAATGCGGCGCGGTTTTCATTTTATTTTTTCGCAGATTTCACAATCGCTTCCCACAAACCGTTCAGGTAGGCGATGCCCAGCGCCCGGTCGTACAGGCCGTAGCCGGGCCGCCCTTTCTCCCCCCAGATCATGCGGCCGTGGTCGGGGCGCACGTAGGTATCCGGGCAGGTGTCGTAGATCGCTTTCATGATCGCGTACATGTCCAGGTCGCCGTCCGCGGACAGGTGGCTGGCCTCGCGGAAATGCCGGTAGCCCAGGTACTTGACGTTTCGCACGTGCACGCAACCGATGCGGTTAAGCTCCCCGAAATGCCGGAGCACCGCGGGAACGTCGTTGTCCGGGTTGCTGCCCAGCGACCCCGTGCAAAGGCATACGGCGTTGCGGGGCGAATCGTGCAGGGCCACGATCCGGTCGAAATCCTCCCGGCTGTGCGCGATGCGCGGAAGCCCGAAGATCGGCCAGGCCGGGTCGTCCGGGTGGACGGCCATGGTAACGCCGACCTCCTCGCACACCGGGATGATGCCGTCCAGGAAATATTTATAATGGGCGCGCAGGTCGTCCGCGGTGACGCTTTCGTAGCGTTTCAGGGTCGTCTGCAGCTCGGCAAGGCGCGCGGGTTCCCACCCGGGGAGGGTGAAGCCGTTGCTGTTCTCCGCCGTGCGCCGGACGATCGCAAGCGGCGTCATGCCTTCCAGTTCCTTCTCGTCGTAGTAGAGGCTGTTGCTGCCGTCCGCCTCGATGGGGCGCGCCAGGTCGGTGCGCAGCCAGTCGAACACGGGCATGAAGTTGTATACGATCACCTTCACGCCGAACGCGGCAAGGTTTCGGATGGTGGTTTTGTAGTTTTCGATGTAGCGGTCCCGGGAAGGCAGGCCCATCTTGATGTCCTCGTGGACGTTGACGCTTTCGATGACCTCGCATTCCAGCCCCGCCGCGTGGATTTCCTCCACGTAGGCGCGGATTTCCTCCCGCGTCCACACCTCGCCCGCGGCCTTTCGGTCCAGTACGCCCATCACGCCGGAGCAGTTGGGAATCTGTTTAATCTGTTGAAGCGTCACGGCGTCGCTGCCGGAGCCGAACCAGCGGAACGTCATTTTCATGTCGGTTTCTCCTTTCGTCCCGCCGGGTCTGCGCGCCGGGGGAACTGCCCTGTACGGGGGGATGATACCACAGCCGTTTCGGGCGCGTCAACTGGTATACTAGAATTCTTTCCCCCGATTCCATCGCCGGCGCTTGCCCGCCGCCGCCAGTGATGATATACTATCATTATCAAATCGCTTCTCCGTCCACAGGAGGCCGTATGTCGTTAAAAAGCAACATTCTAACCGAATTGGAGGCGCACCGTTGCACGGCGCTCTCCGGGCAGATGCTGGCGGAGCGTTTCGGCGTGTCCCGAAACGCGGTGTGGAAAGCCGTGTGCGCCCTGAAGGCCGAAGGCTACGCCATCGATTCGGCCCCCAACCGCGGCTACCAGCTCTCCCCCGCCTGCGACCGTCTTTCGGCCGAGCGCATCGGCGTGCTGCTCGGCCGAAAGGACGTGCCCGTATACTGCTTCGACACCCTTACTTCCACCAACAACGAGGCCAAGCGCCGCCTGGCCGAGGGCGAAGCGGGCCCCTTCATCGTCGCCGGCGAGGAGCAGACGGCCGGACGCGGGCGGCGGGGGCGCACGTTTTTCTCCCCCAAGGGCACGGGGCTGTACATGACGGTCGCGCTCCACGCCGGTAAAACCCACGAAGCCGTCGCGGGCGTCACGGCCTACGCCGCGGTGTGCGTGTCCGAAGCCATCCGGCATCTGGCGGGGCTGGAAACGCAGATCAAATGGGTCAACGACCTGTATCTGGATGGAAAAAAAGTGTGCGGCATCCTCACCGAGGCGGTGACCGATTATGAAAGCGGCGCGCTGGAATCGCTGCTGGTGGGGGTGGGCGTCAACCTGCGCCCCGCCGAGATGCCCTCGGCTCTCCACGACATCGCGGGGTTTTTGAACTGCGGCGCACCGATCAAAAACCAGCTTGCCGCCGCCGTCGCGGAGGGTTTGCTGCGCTTTCCCCCCGCCGATCGCGATTATCTGGACGTTTACCGTCAGCGCAGCATGACCCTGGGGCGGGCGGTGACGTGGGAACAGGACGGCCGGAGCGTGACCGGCCGCGCCGTGGCGCTGGGCGGGGACGGCGCGCTGATCGTACGGGACGAAAGCGGCGCGCGCCATACGCTGCGCGGCGGCGAGGTGCAGGTGCTGCCGGAAACACCCGCCTAATACTGATTCAAACCATAGGGGACAGCAAAAGCGGAAAGAGCGTTCATGCTCTTTCCGCTTTTGCTGTCCCGTCGGTTCTATTCGTCCTCCGCCGGCCCGACCAGCGCCTTCACACGCAGGCTCGCGGCGTATACGGCGTTCTTGCGCTCCCCGGCCCGGATCAGCCCGTCCATGCTTTGCCGAAGCGAAAGCCCGTTCACGATCCCCTCGAACAGCCGCGCTTCCAGCGAAAGCGCGCAGGGCGGCGCGGGCGGTTCGACCGTATCTCGCCATTCCAGCACCAGGCAGTATTCGCCTTTGTCGGCCTTGGGGTTGTTGCGCAAGGTTTCCAGCACGGCGCCGGCTTCCCCACGCACCGTCGATTCGAACTTCTTGGTCAGGTCGCAGGAGGCGCTCACGTACGTGTGCGGCAGCGTCTGCACGACCGCTTCCAGCAGCGCCTGCACCCGATGGGGCGACTCGTGCACGATCGCGATCTTGGAACGCCCCGCGATCTGTATAAGCTTTTCCCGCAGCTCGCCCTTCGCGCGGGGCAGGAAGCCGTAAAACGAAAACTCCTCGATGGGCAGGCCGCTCACGCTGAGCGCAGCGGCCATGGCCGTGGGCCCGGCCACCGCCAACACCGGGATGCCGTTTTTTACCGCCTCGGCCGTCAGCAGGCTCCCCGGATCGCTGATGCAGGGGGTGCCCGCGTCGGTGGTCAGCGCCACGTCGATGTCCTCCGCGAGCATCCGGCCCACGATCCACTCGGCCTTCGTTCGTTCGTTGTGCTCGTGGCAGCTGGTCAGCGGCGTGTGGATGTCGAAGGCGGACAGCAGCTTCTGTGTGACGCGGGTATCCTCCGCCGCGATGAGCGCGACGCTTTTGAGCGTCTCCACCGCGCGGGGGGAAAGGTCTCCCAGGTTCCCGATGGGGGTAGCGACCACGTAGAGCGTCGGCACGGGGCATTCTCCTTTCCCGGCGGCGTATCGGCAGGAATACGACGGTGTTATGCTCAGGTCTCGACCGGATCGGCCCTCAGCGCTTTTCGAACACCCGCAGCTTCGCGCTTCGCGCGCGCGGGTTCGCCTCCGTTTCGGCCTTCGCGGGCGGCATGGCCCCGCCGCCGAGTACTTTCCCCTGCGACACCTTGCCGCAGGTGCACACGGGCGCCTTCGGGGGGCAGGTACAGGGGTTCTGCAGCCGGCGGAACGTGTTTTTGACGATCCGGTCCTCCAGCGAGTGAAAGGTGATCACCAACAGCCGCCCGCCCGGTAAAAGCAGGTCGACCATATCGCAAAGCGACTGTTCCAGCGGGGCCAGCTCGTCGTTCACGGCGATGCGCACCGCCTGGAACGTGCGGCGGGCGGGGTGCCCGTCGTCCTTGCGGCGCACGGCTTTGGGAATGGCCGCGTCCACGACGGCCACCAGGTCGAGGGTCGTCCGGATCGGCTTTTCCCTTCGCTTTTCCGCGAAGATCTGCGCGATGCGCGCCGCCCACTTCTCCTCGCCGTATTCGGTCAGCACGCGGCGGAATTCCTCCGGCGTGACGCGTGCCAGATATTCCGCGGCCGTCTCGCCGGCCGTCGTATCCATGCGCATGTCCAGCGGCGCGTCCTCGTGGTAGCTGAAGCCCCGCTCGGCCGCGTCCAGCTGGTAGCTGCTCACGCCCAGGTCGGCCAGCGCGCCGTTCAGCGGCGGCGCGCCCGCCTCAGCAAGCAGCGCTTTGGCATCGTGGAAGTTACCCGCGATCGCGTGGAAGCCCGGAAAATCTTTCAGCCGCTCGCTCGCCGCGGCGATCGCAGCCGGGTCGCGGTCGATGCCGTAGAGCGTCGCGCCGTCCCCCGCGGCGCGCAGGATGCCCTCGCTGTGGCCGCCGCCGCCCAGCGTCGCGTCCAGATACGCGCCGCCCGCGCGGGGCCGCATCCATTCCATGACCTCGTCGAACAGCACCGGCTGATGGTGGAAAGCCTGCGGCATGGGGCGCTCCTTTCGGGGGCGGGCGTCGGAAAAACCGACCCCGGTTGATACGGTTCGTTTGCCTTACGCGTCGGCTTTCAGCTCGTCGATGCGCCGCGCGAGCGACGAAAGCATGCTCTCGTTGGTGGCGAGCTTTTCCTTTTCCTGCTCGACCAGCGCGGCGGGCGCCTTGCCGGTAAAGCCGGGGTTGCCAAGCCTTGTTTTGGCGCGGCCGATCTCGGCCGCGAGGCGCTCGTGTTCCTTCCCGAGGCGGGCGATCTCCTTGTCGATGTCCACCAGGTCGCCCAGCGGGATGCGAATCTCCGCGGGCGCGCACACGGCGGAAACGGTGCGGGGCGCGCCGGGCAGGCCCTTCGGGCGCACGCTCACCTCGCTTGCGCCCGCCAGCCTCTGCAGGTACGGCTCGGCCAGCGCGAGGGTGTCCTCCCAGCCGGGCTCGCAAAGCAGGGTCACGTGCGTGCGGCGGTTGGCCGCCACCTTCAGCTCGGCGCGGAGGTTACGGATGGCGCGGATGATCTCCATCAGCCCTTCCATGCGGCGCTCCTCCTCCTCGAACAGCAGGGATTCGTCCACCTCCGGCCATTTAGCGAGAATCAGCATGCCCTCCGTTTCGGGCAGGTGCTGGTACACTTCCTCGGTCAAAAACGGCATGAACGGGTGCAAAAGCTTGAGCAGCGTGGAAAGCACCGTGTAGAGCACCGCGCGCACGTTGCGCTTCTGCGCCTCGTCGTCCCCCGTCAGGCGGCCCTTGGAAAGCTCGATGTACCAGTCGCAGAACTCGCTCCACGTGAAGTCGTAAATCTTGTTGGCGGACAGGCCGAAGTCCCCGTCCTCCATGTGGGCGCTCACCTCGGCCACGGCCTTCTGCAGCCGGGAGAGAATCCACTGGTCCGGCAGCGTCAACGCGTCCGGGTCGATCGTCTCGCGGGTTTGCATGTTCATCAGCACGAAGCGGCTGGCGTTCCACACCTTGTTGGCGAAGTTGCGGGCCGCCTCCACCTTTTCGGTGGAGAAACGGGTGTCGTTGCCGGGGCTGATGCCCATCGCCAGCGAGAAGCGCAGGGCGTCCGCCCCGTACTGGTCGATGACCTCCAGCGGATCCACGCCGTTGCCGAGGCTTTTGGACATCTTGCGCCCCTGCGCGTCGCGCACCAGGCCGTGGATGAGCACCGTGTCGAACGGGGTCTGCCCCATCTGCTCCACGCCGCTGAAGATCATGCGGGCCACCCAGAAAAAAATGATGTCGTACCCCGTCACCAGCATGCTGGTGGGGTAAAAATACTTGAGGTCTTCCGTCTCCTCCGGCCAGCCGAGGGTGCTGAAGGGCCAAAGCGCCGAGGAAAACCAGGTGTCCAGCACGTCCTCATCCTGGCGCAGGTGGCTGCCGCCGCACTTGGGGCAGGTTTCCGGCGTCGTTTTCGCCACGATGGTTTCGCCGCAGTCGTCGCAGTACCACGCGGGAATGCGGTGCCCCCACCACAGCTGGCGGCTGATGCACCAGTCGCGGATGTTCTCCATCCAGTTGTAATAGATTTTGGCGAACCGCTCGGGGATGAACTTCGTCTCCCCGCTGCGCACCACGTCGATGGCGGGGCGGGCCAGCGGCTCCATTTTCACAAACCATTGCAGGCTGGTCACGGGATCCACGGTGGTGTGGCAACGGTAGCAGGTGCCCACATTGTGGGTGTAGTCCTCCACTTTGACCAGGTAGCCGCCCGCCTCCAGATCCTTCACGATCGCCTTGCGGCACTCGGTCTCCGGCATGCCCTCGTACTTCCCGGCATACTGGTTCATGGTGCCGTCGTCGTTGGTCACGCGCAGGATGGGCAGGTCGTGGCGCATGGCCACCTCGAAGTCGTTAGGGTCGTGGGCGGGGGTGATCTTCACCGCGCCGGTGCCGAACTCCATATCCACGTAATCGTCCGCCACCACGGGAATCGCCTTGTTCACGATGGGCAGAATCACCGTTTGGCCTACGAGCGCCGTGTAGCGCCCGTCCTTCGGGTTCACGGCCACGGCGGTATCGCCCAGCATCGTTTCCGGGCGGGTGGTGGCCACGGTCACGCCGGGGCCGCCGTTTGCGCCGGGGTAATGCACGTGCCACAGGTGGCTGTGCTGCTCCTCGTACTCCACCTCCGCGTCGGACAGCGCGGTGCGGCACACGGGGCACCAGTTGATGATGCGGTTGCCGCGGTAGATGAGTCCCTTCTCGTAGAGGTTCACGAACACCTCGCGCACGGCGCGGCTGCAGCCCTCGTCCATGGTAAAGCGCTCGCGCTCCCAGTCGCAGCTGGCGCCCAGGCGGCGCTGCTGGCGGTTGATGCGGCCGCCGTACTCCTCTTTCCATTTCCACGCGCGCCGGAGGAACTCCTCGCGGCCCACCTGTTCCTTGGTGAGGCCCTCTTTTTTCATCTGTTCGACGATCTTCACCTCCGTGGCGATGGAGGCGTGATCGGTGCCCGGCAGCCACAGGGTGGGGTCGCCCTTCATGCGGTGGTAGCGGATGGGCGCGTCCTGCAAAAGGCAATCCATGGCGTGGCCCATGTGCAATTGCCCCGTGATGTTGGGCGGCGGCATGACGATGGTGTAGGGCTTCCTGCCCGGTTCGCGGCGCACGCGGAACGCGCCGGACTCCTCCCACATTTTGTACAGCCTGCCCTCGATCTCCTGCGGGCTGTACACTTTATCCATTTCGAATTCCCGTTTCGTTTCGCTCATATCCGTTCGCCCTTTCCTACAGATTGGGGATGAAATCCATCAAGATCAGCGCGCCCGCGATCGCCATCACGAGGCCCGCGACCTTCAGGGGCGTAACCGCCCGCTCGCCTCCCCGCTTGAACAACCGACGGCTCAGCCCGGGCGCGGCGAAGCACAGCGCCGCGCCGATCACCAGCAGCGCGGCACCCGGCACGCTCAGCCTGGAAAGCACCCCCTGCCAGTAATCCATCTTCACCGGGCCTCCCGCATCAAAAATAAGAAAAAGCCGCCTCGTCCGAAGGACGGAGCAGCTCCGTGGTACCACCTTGCTTCACGGCGGCCTGCGCCGCCGCCTCGCCTGCGCTGTATCGGGCGCGACCGGCGCGGCTAACGCGCGGGCACAAGCCCTTTGCGCTTCACCGCACGCCTTCCCGGGCGACCTTCCGCGGGTTTCTTTCCCTTGAACGGCCTTTCAGCCGGCGAGCCGTTCTCTCTGGCGGGCGAAACCGCGTACTCCTCCCGATCCTCAGGCGAGTGCTTTTCGGAAAGCGGAGCCTTCGCTTTTACGCTCAGGCGTTCTCTTTCTTCTTCTTTTCCTTATCCTCGGTCATGTCGATGACCTGCTTGCCGTTGTAATAACCGCAGTGCTTGCACACGCGGTGGGCCAGCTTCTTCTGGTGGCACTGCGGGCATTCCACGATGCCGGGCAGGCTCAGCTTCCAGTGGGCGCGACGGCTGCGGCCGCGGGCGCGCGAAACTTTTCCTTTCGGAAGAGCCATGATCTACACCTCCCTCTTCGCTTGCCTTTCGCAAGCTCGGTGGCTGGTCGGCCTTGCCGACCTCCGCTTTCGGCCGCCCCGCGCCTTCGACGCGTCGCGGCTACGTCACCGGCCTGTTCCGCAGGCTCGGTGGTCAGTCGGCCTTGCCGGCCTCTTCATCCAGCAGGCCCTGCAGCGCTTCGAAAGGATGCCTCACAGGCGTTTCCTCCCGGTCAGAGCCCTCGGGATGCTGCTTACGGAATGCACGGTACGCCTCGCTCCCCTCGCAGCCTTCCCTGCACACGAAGCGCATGGGCAGGTTGAGCATGACGAGCGTCAGCGTCATCCGGGCCAGGGGTACCTTGCCGTCCTCATAGGCGAAAGCCTCGTCCTCCAGTTCGTTGACGCCCTTTCGGAACATCTCGTCGAACGGGATGGTCAGCGGAACGCGGGCCGGCTGCACGCACAGGGCGCACGTTGCGTGCGCCGTGGTTTCTAGCTCGCCGTACAGCCGCACGTCGCCCTCCAGAGCGCTGAAGCGTCCCCGAAGCGCGACCGTGTCGAAGGTAACCGTTTCCCCGTTCACATCCTGAGGCGGCACCGCTTCGCTGGCCTCGAACGGAAATTCCGTTCCGGGCGACAGCAGCGCCCGGGTGACATCCAGCTCCATAGCGCCCTCCTCGCAATGTGACAGACTGTATTATATGCCTAGTGCGCCCGCTTGTCAAATCAAATTTTGCCGCGTGCGCGGGCCTGTTTCCCCCGTCAGTCCGTAATGGGGCGGCCCTCCACGATGGCGAGGGTATCCCGCGCGATGACGCGCTCCTCGTCGGTGGGGATGACGCACACCTTCACGGTGCTGTCGTCGGTGGAGATCACGGCCTCGTCCCGGGTCTTGTTCTTTTCGGGGTCGAGCTTGGCGCCCAGGTAATCGAAGTCCTTCATGACCATGGCGCGCAGGTTCATGTTGTTTTCGCCGATGCCCGCCGTGAACACGATGGCGTCCACGCCGTTCATCTCGGCGGCGTACGCGCCGATGTACTTGCGGATGCCCCACACCAGCATGTCCCGCGCGACGGTCGCGCTTTCCTCGCCGCGGTCGGCGGCGGCGTCGATGTCGCGCATGTCGCTGGAAATGCCGCTGATGCCCAACAGCCCGCTCTTTTTATTGAGCATGGAGAGCACTTCGTCCACGGTCATCTTTTCGTTGTTGGCAATGTACTGCACCACCGCGGGGTCCAGGCTCCCGGAACGGGTACCCATCAGCACGCCCTCCAAAGGCGTAATGCCCATGCTGGTGTCCAGGCATTTGCCGTTCAAAACCGCGGCCAGGCTGGAGCCGTTGCCCAGATGGCAGGTAATCACCTTGCTGTGCGCCCTGTTTAGCCCCAGAAACTCGCAGGCGCGCTTGCTGACGTAGCGGTGGCTGGTGCCGTGAAAGCCGTAGCGGCGCACGTGCAGCGTATCGTAATACTTCATGGGCACGCCGTACAGGTAGGCCTTCTTGGGCATGGTCTGGTGGAAGGCGGTATCGAACACCGCCACGTTGGGCGTGCCGGGCATCACCTTTTCGCAGGCTTCGATGCCCATGAGGTTGGCGGGGTTGTGCAGCGGGCCCAGGGGGATGTTGTCCCGGATGGCGCACTTCACCTCGTCGTTGACCAGAACGCTGGCGGTAAAACGCTCGCCGCCGTGCAGCACGCGGTGGCCCACCGCGCCGATCTCGTCCATGCTCCTCACCGCGCCCTTCTCCGGGTCGGTGAGCGCTTTGAGCATCCACTGGATGCCGTCGGTGTGGGTTTTCATGGGGGATACGGCGTCGAAAACTTTTCCGTCGATCTTCTGGCAGATGTGGCTGCCCTCGATGCCGATGCGCTCCACCAGCCCTTTGGCCAGCAGCTTCTCACCGTCCATATCGATCAATTGGTATTTCAGGGAAGAGGAACCCGCGTTGAGAATGAGGATTTTCATTAATACAACTCCTTACGCCTGTGCTTTGACCGCCGTGATCGCCACGACGCTTACGATATCCTCCACCGAGCAGCCGCGGCTCAGATCGTTGACGGGCTTGGCCAGGCCCTGCACGATGGGGCCCACCGCCGTGGCGCCTGCGAAGCGCTGCACCAGCTTGTAGCCGATGTTGCCCGACTGCAGATCCGGGAACACCAGCACGTTGGCGTGGCCCGCCACGGTGCTGCCGGGCGCCTTGAGCGCGCCCACGCTTGCCACCAGCGCCGCGTCCGCCTGCAGTTCGCCGTCGCAGGCAAGGGCGGGGGCCAGCTCGTGCACCTTTTCGGTCGCCTGCTGCACCTTGGTCACGTTGTCGTGCTTGGCGCTGCCCTTGGTGGAGAAGGAAAGCATCGCCACGACGGGCTCCATGCCGGTCAGCTGTTTGCCGGTCTGCGCGCTGGCAACGGCGATGGCGGCCAACTCGTCCGCGGTCGGGTCGGGGATCACGGCGCAGTCGCCGAAAATCAGCACGCCGTCGTCGCCGTAGTGCTTATCGGGCACTTCCATGATAAAGGCGCCGCTGACAACCTTGATGCCAGGCGCCGTTTTGATAATCTGGAGCGCGGGGCGAAGCACGTTGCCGGTTGAGTTGATGGCGCCGGCGACCATACCGTCCGCGTCGCCGCTTTTCACCATCACCGCGCCGTAATAAAGGGGATCGCCCGTTACCAGCGCCGTGGCCTGTTCCTCGGTCATGCCCTTGGCCTTGCGAAGCTCAAAGAGCAGAGAAGCATACGCTCCGGCCTTTTCGCTGGTTTTGGGATCGATCTGCGCAACGCCGGTCAGGTCGGTGCCGGTTTCCCCGGCGACCCTGGCGATGGCTTCCGGCGCGCCCAGCAGCGTCACCCTGGCGATGCCCTGGTCGGTAATCAGGCGCGCGGCCTGCACCGTGCGCGGCTCGGAACCCTCGGCCAGCACGATATGCTTTACGTTCTGCTTTGCTTTCGCTTTGATTTTGTCGATAACGGACATGGCGGTTTCCTCCCTTATGTGGTAGAATACAAGCGTATTGTATCTGTATACAACCGAAATAGTATACACCTTCCGCCGCGGAAATGGAAGAGAATCGGCGAAAAACACGCGTCCGAACACGAAAAACACAATCGTTCCCGGAAAGGAGGGCGAAACCGTGCGTCCGACCGTGGGAATCATCTGCGAGTACGATCCGTTCCACCTGGGTCACGCGCGCCAGTTCGCGCTGATTCGGCGGCAGCTGCCCGACGCGCGCATCCTGTGCGTGATGAGCGGCTGCTTTACCCAGCGCGGGATGCCCGCGCTGTTCCCCCCCGCCTTTCGGGCGGGCGCGGCGCTTGCCGCCGGGGCCGACGCGGCGGTGGAATTGCCCTGCGCGTTTTCCCTGCGGGAGGCGGAGAACTTCGCGCTGGGCGGCGTAGCGCTGCTTGACCGTCTCGGGTTCGTGACCCACCTGTCCTTCGGCACGGAGACGGACGGCTTTGACCTGATGAAATCCGTCGCCGCCGTTCTGGAAGCGCCGGACGAGCCGTTCCAGACGGCGCTGCGTTCGGCACTGGGCGAGGGCCGCCCCTTCGTGGCGGCGCAGGCGCGGGCCGTGGCCGCGAGCCTCGCCGCAAGCGCGGACGCCGCTACGGGCGCCGCGGCCGAGGCGCTCCTGTCCCGGCCCAACAACATACTCGGCGTGTGCTACCTGCGCGCGCTGCTCCGCCTGCACAGCTCCGTCGTTCCCCTGCCGGTCGTGCGGGAGGGCGACTACCATGCTTCCTCGCTCGCGCAGGCGGGCTACCCTTCCGCCAGCGCCGTGCGCAAGGCCTTTCTTCGGGGCGATGCCGCCTTGGCGCAGGCCGCGTGCGGCTATCCGCTCCCGCGCGGGCCTTTCCACCGGCCGGAAGCGCTGGATACGGCGCTTTTGTACCGTCTGCGCACCATGGGCCCGGATGCCCTGCGGGCGCTGCCCGACGTAAGCGAGGGCCTCGAAAACCGGGTCTATCAGGCGGCCCGGCAGGCGCGGGGCCGTGCGGAGCTCATCGGCCTTACGAAGGCCAAGCGCTACCCCTACGCGCGCCTCAATCGCCTGGCTTCCCACGCCCTGCTCGACATGACCGCGGAGCTGCTCGCCGCCCACGCTCTGCCGGAATACGCGCGGCTGCTGGGCTTCCGGCGGGACAGCCGGGAGGTGCTTGCGGGGCTTAAGCAAAGCACCCTGCCCGTGATTGCCAAGGCCGCCGACGGCAACGAGCGCAACGCGCTCTACGCGCTGGACGCACGCGCCTACGACCTGTGGGCGCTCGGGGCCGGGCTGCCCGCGGGGCTGATGTACCGGGAGAAAGTGATTATTTTGTAGGGAGCCTGCCTGAAAGGCAGGGAGTTGAGGGGGTTAGGCTCCCCTCGGGGCGGGGGGCGCAGGGGGATCGCGCCTGCGGGCGCGGGCGCGCAGGATTCCGCACCTGCGGGTGCAGGCAGGGGCTTTCCGCTCGCCCCTGCACCCTTCGGCGCTTGCCCTATAGAGGGGCGCAGAATTTCTCTCCGGAGTACAGGATA
>CAZXJI010000034.1:0-24757 GCA_964640955.1 uncultured Oscillospiraceae bacterium
TAGGGAAACACCCCACCACCGGCGGGGCGATCACCAGCCCCTTTGTGCAGATGAGTCAGTCGTTCCAGAAGCAGGCGAACCTTCTCTGGTACGAGATCTTCGACGTCGTGAAGCAGAACTGCACCACGGCGTTTGTGGGCAATCCCCAGGACGACATGATGGAAGCCCTGCTCTCGGGGCGGAAGGGACGGTGATAATTTTTGGGACAAAAACTTGATTTAGAGGGAAAGACATTCGGGAAATGGCTCGTGCTGCAAGAATCCAGTCAGAGGAGTGCGAATGGCAGTGTAATGTGGTTTTGCAGATGTGCGTGTGGAACCTGTAAGTTGGTGGATTCTGCGAGCCTTAATCAAGGTAGGTCCAGGAGCTGTGCAAGATGTGCGCGCATGGAATCACCCAACTCATATCGTGACCTTGGGGATGGATCTACGCAAGTCATCTGCACTGATGGCGATAGCTTTCTGATTGACACGGAAGATGTACCAGTTGTTCGGCGTTACAACTGGTACATTGATAAAAGAAACTATGTGAAAACAAAATATTACGGCCACCAATTGCTGCTTTCCCGGCTTCTTCTGGGCGTTACAGGTTCAGGGCGCAGTATCTTCGTTGACCATATCTCAGGAGATCCAAAAGATAATCGACGAAAAAATTTACGGGCCTGCCTGCCAAGCGAAAATATCAAAAACAGGAAGCTCAACACCACAAACCGAACTGGATATAAGGGTGTAAGTTTTCATGCGCGACTGCAAAAATATCGAGCAGATATCCGATCAGGAGGCGGGAAAACAATTTATCTTGGTTGTTATCGTACGGCAAAAGAAGCAGCTGCGGCATATGACCGGGCTGCTCTTTTGTTGCACGGCCAGTTTGCGCGGACGAACGAGGATTTGGGATTGATGGGGGTAATAAATGATCATTGCCAAGCGATCTGAAGTTGTGCCAATCGAAAAAATCGTTCCGTATGCGCGGAACGCTCGTACACATAGCAGTGAGCAGATTGCTCAACTTCGTGCCAGTTTTCGGGAGTTTGGTGTGCTCGCTCCTCTTGTTTTGGACGAGAAATACAACCTGCTTGCGGGGCATGGGCGGCTTCTGGCGGCCAGAGCTGAAGGCCTTACTGAAATAACCTGCATCGTGGTCGAGCATTTAACTGACGCCCAGAAGCGTGCCTACATCCTCGCGGATAATCGCCTGGCGCTCAACGCCGGTTGGGACGAGGAGATGCTGTCGGTAGAGTTGTCCGACCTGAAGGGCGCGGACTTCGACGTGTCGCTCCTCGGCTTTGACGACGCCGAGCTCAGCAAGCTCCTGGGCAGTGCAGAGAACGTCAAGGATGACGACTTCGACGTGGATGCAGAACTTCAGAAGCCTGCGGTTACAAAGCTCGGTGACCTGTGGCTGCTCGGGAACCACCGCCTGGTCTGCGGGGACAGCACGAAGCCGGAGACGTTCGAATTGCTCATGGACGGAAAGCCCGCCAACCTCGTGGTCACCGACCCGCCCTACAACGTCAACTACGAAGGCGCGGCCGGGAAGATCAAGAACGACCACATGGCCGGGGACGCGTTCTACCAGTTCCTGCTGGACGCATTCACCCTGACGGAAAAGGCCATGGCGAACGACGCCAGCATCTATGTCTTCCACGCCGACACCGAGGGGCTGAACTTCCGAAGGGCGTTTTCAGACGCGGGGTTCTACCTCTCCGGCACCTGCATCTGGAAGAAGCAGTCGCTGGTCTTGGGGCGCTCGCCCTACCAGTGGCAGCATGAACCCATCCTGTTCGGCTGGAAGAAGGCGGGCAAGCACGCCTGGTACTCCGACCGGAAGCAGTCCACCATCTGGGAATTTGACAAGCCCCGGAAGAACGCCGACCATCCTACCATGAAGCCTGTGCCGCTTCTGGCTTACCCCATTCTCAACTCCAGCATGACCGGCTGCACAGTGCTCGACCCGTTCGGTGGCAGCGGTTCCACGCTCATCGCTTGCGAGCAGACCGGGCGGGTGTGCCGGATGGCGGAACTAGACGAAAAGTTCTGCGACGTAATCGTCCGACGGTTCATCGTCCAAGTGGGTTCGGATCAAGAAGTGTTTCTGGTCCGGAATGGCGAAAAAACGCGCTATGTAGATCTGCCCCAACCAGACGCCCAGGCAGATTCCAAGTCCTCCGCTTCCGCAAAATGAGGCTCTATTCTGTAATCACAGACTTATCTTGCTTTTCCAGGCGATCAGAGCCAATATGTGCCTACCGGAGGGGCCAACGGCCCGCCGGAATCCAACCACGGGAGGGCACGAACATGAAAATCAACTTCGGGGTCACGGGCGAGCGGCGCAAATCTCTGGCCGGGGCCGTCAGCAGCGCGCTGAACGCGCCAACCCAATATCTGGGGATGCCGAGTGCGGCGTACCAGATCGGGGGCTACACCCTCTCCAAGACAGGCGAGCTCACCGGCCCGGACGACCGAGATTTGGTCATGACGCTCCGGGCGGCGCACGGCTTCGAACCAATCGGCGAGGAATACGACGGCACGGAGCCGGACGTCGACCCGCACCATCCCGGGCGCTGCGCCGACCCCGGCGAGCCGCCCACAGCGGAGATGCTGAGACAGACGGAAGCCTGGGCGGAAGAAGCGGATGCCGCTCAAGCGGATGCACCCGACGCGCCCGACCGCCTGACCATTGAGGTGCCGCTTCAGGGCTTTACACCGGAGAAGCTCAATAACCTCACCCGGATGGTGTCCGCCAAGGCGCCGCTTCTGAAGCTGGCGCTGGGCGCGGAGGAGCTGCCAATCCAGGTGGGAGAGGAGACCATCCGGTTCCCCTGGTTCCAAAGGACGGACGGCGACCACGCCCAGGCCTATGCTGCGCTGGTGAGCCTTCTGTGCAAGGCGGCGCTCCAGAAGAAGCGCGTCACGGCAAAAGAAAGGGCGGTTCCAGAGAACCCTCGTTACAGCCTGAGGTGCTTCCTCTTGTCCATCGGGATGATCGGGGATGAATACAAAACCGCGCGGAAAATCCTGCTTTCAACCCTGTCGGGCAGTTCTGCCTGGAAGGACGGGCAGCGGAAGGAGGCGGCGGACGATGACCTTTCCCGATAAGCGCCAGGTGGAGGAGGTGCGCCGGGCGTACCCCATTGGCACGACGGTGCGGTGCGTGTCCATCTCCGACCCCTACACGGAGATTCCGCCGGGGACTTTGGGCGAGGTGACGGACATAGACGACACCGCCACGGTTTTCGTGAAATGGCGGACGGGCGTCACCCTGGGCGCGGTGTACGGCGTGGATCGGATCGATAAAGTCCCGTCCGTTCCTGAAAAGGTCATGGAGCAGCTGTTGGCGGTGCGCGCGGAGGGGCAGGTGAACATGCTGGATACCCACGCCGTTCAACGCATCGCGTTTGACAAGGGGTTTTACGAACTGGTGGACTTCATCGAGAGCGACCGCCGGGCCTATGCGCAGCTGATCCTGACCGGGGACACAGGCTGAACCACACAAATTCCGCGGCCAAAATCAGGGAAAACCTTGCAGTGCAGAGTTATCCAACACATATCTTGATCATGTGTCCGAAGAGAGCGATTATGTACGTGCCGAAAGGCACACACCACTTCCCAAGGAGGTTTTCCCCATGACCAACACGCTTCGCCTGGGCCAGACGGTCCGCAACTTCGGAATCCTCGCCAAGGTGGCCGGCTTCCACGAGGTGACCGGCGACCCCATCCTCCGCCCCTTCTACAACGACGGCACCCGCTGGATCGCCTCCGCCGCAAACTGCGAGCCGGTGGACGGCGAGCCCGAAACCCTTACCCACAAGGACGGCGCGGTGTGCTTCGGCTGAGCCGAGGCTGCCGCCGGAAAGGAAGGACGCAGCCATGACCGAACAGCAATGGGCGCAGGTACTTGCGCAGCTGCCTGAAGGAGCCGAAGTTCTCCGGGTCTACCGGGCGATGGAAGGTGACCTGCGGGTGATCACCCGGGAGCCGGGCGAGCCCTCCGAGGTGCGCTACACCATCCGGTGGGACGGCGAAACCCCGCACCCGGAACTGAAACCTTAAGATCAAACCGACCGGAACGCTCCCTTTCGGGGGCTGTTCCTCGTAGATCAGCAAGCAGGCCTTTGAGGCTTTTTATTTTGGAGGTGACGACCACGCGGAAGCTCAAAAAGTACACGCCCACGCCGTTCATGGCCAAGGATTCGGTGTACGACAAGGCCGCCGCGGACTACGCCGTCGCCTTCATCCAGGCGCTGCGCCACACCAAGGGCTCCTGGGCGGGCAAGCCCTTTGAGCTCATCGACTGGCAGGAGCGGATCATCCGCGATCTGTTCGGGGTCTTGAAGCCCAACGGCTACCGGCAGTTCAACACCGCGTATGTGGAGATCCCCAAGAAGATGGGCAAGAGCGAGCTCGCCGCGGCGGTGGCGCTGTTTCTCACCTGCGCGGATCACGAGGAACGGGCAGAGGTGTACGGCTGCGCCGCCGACCGTCAGCAGGCGTCCATCGTGTTCGAGGTTGCGGCGGACATGGTGCGCATGTGCCCGGCACTCAGTAAGCGCGTGAAACTGCTCGCTTCCACCAAGCGGCTCATCTACCTGCCCACCAACAGTTTCTACCAGGTGCTCTCCGCCGAGGCCTACTCCAAGCATGGCTTCAATATCCACGGCGTGGTGTTTGATGAGCTGCATACCCAGCCCAACCGGAAGCTCTTCGATGTTATGACCAAGGGGTCCGGCGACGCGCGGATGCAGCCGCTGTACTTTCTCATCACCACGGCAGGCACGGACACCCAGTCCATCTGCTACGAAACCCACCAGAAGGCGCTGGATATCCTGGAAGGCCACAAGCACGACCCCACCTTCTATCCGGTCATCTACGGCGCGGCCGAGGAAGACGACTGGACCGACCCCAAGGTGTGGAAGAAGGCAAACCCGTCCCTCGGGATTACGGTGGGCCTCGACAAGGTGGAGGCCGCGTGTGAGAGCGCCAAGCAGAACCCCGCCGAGGAGAACAGCTTCCGGCAGCTGCGGCTCAACCAATGGGTGAAGCAGTCTGTGCGCTGGATGCCCATGATGAAGTGGGACGCCTGCGCGTTCCCGGTGGACGGAGCGCGGCTGGAAGGGCGCGTCTGCTACGGCGGGCTGGACCTCTCCAGTACCACGGACATCACCGCGTTCGTGCTGGTGTTCCCGCCGGATGGCGAAGGTCGCCCCCCGGACGAGGCCGGCAAGTATGAAATTCTGCCGTACTTCTGGATCCCGGAGGACAACATCGACCTGCGCGTGCGAAGGGATCACGTAAACTACGACCTGTGGGAGAAGCAGGGGCACCTGATGACCACCGAGGGGAACGTGGTGCATTACGGGTTCATCGAGCGGTTCATCGACGAGCTGGGCGCGAAGTACCACATCCGGGAGATCGCCTTTGACCGCTGGGGCGCGGTGCAGATGACGCAGAACTTGGAGGGGCTGGGCTTTACCGTCGTGCCCTTCGGGCAGGGCTTCAGGGACATGTCCCCGCCCACGAAGGAGCTCATGAAGCTGACGCTGGAAGGCAGGATCGCCCACGGCGGGCACCCGGTGCTGCGCTGGATGATGGACAACATCTATATCCGCACCGACCCGGCGGGAAACATCAAACCAGACAAGGAGAAGAGCACCGAGAAGATCGACGGCGCGGTGGCGGCCATCATGGCGCTGGACCGGGCGCTGCGGCACGGAGGGGAACCGGGCGGGAGCGTGTACGACACAAGGGGATTGCTCCAAATATAATTGTATCGGCTGCTCTTTTTTGATGCCCGAGTGGAGGTGAGCGATTGAAAAATCCCTTGACGGGCCTGTTCCGGTCGCGGGACAAGCCCGGACGGCGTACAGCCCGCAACAGCCTGAATGGCAGCGGGTATTCGTTCTTTTTCGGCGGCACGACCTCTGGCAAGGTGGTCAACGAGCGAAGCGCCATGCAGATGACCGCGGTGTACGCGTGTGTCAGGATTTTGGCGGAGGCCATCGCGTCGCTGCCGCTGCATGTGTACCGCTACAACGATACCGGCGACCCGAGCCGGGCTGGCAGCAAAGAGAAGGCGGTTCAGCACCCGTTGTACAACATCCTGCACGACGAGCCCAACCCGGAGATGTCGTCCTTCTCCTTCCGGGAGACGCTCATGACCCACCTGCTCCTGTGGGGAAACGCCTACGCCCAGGTGCTCCGCAACGGCCGGGGCGAGGTGCTGGCGCTCTACCCCCTCATGCCGGACCGCATGACCGTGGATCGGGATACCGCCGGGCGCATCTATTACGAGTATACCCTGAGCGACGCGGACGCGCATACCTTCGGCGGGAGAAGCACCGCGGTTCTGCGGCCGCCGGACATCCTGCACATCCCGGGTTTGGGATTTGATGGCTTGCTGGGCTACTCGCCCATCGCCATGGCCAAGAATTCCATCGGGATGGGGCTGGCCTGCGACGAGTACGGCGCATCCTTCTACCAGAACGGCGCGCAGCCGGGCGGGGTGCTGGAGCATCCGGGCGTGGTGAAGGACCCCAAGCGCGTGCGGGACAGCTGGAACGCCATCTATCAGGGCAGCGGAAACGCGCACCGTATCGCGGTGCTGGAGGAAGGGCTCTCGTATAAACCCATCTCGGTATCGCCGGAGGAGGCGCAGTTTCTGGAGACGCGCAAGTTCCAGATCGACGAGATCGCGCGCATTTTCCGGGTGCCACCCCACATGGTCGGCGATTTGGAAAAGTCCTCATTCAGCAACATCGAGCAGCAATCCCTGGAATTCGTGAAGTACACCCTCTCGCCGTGGATTGCGCGGTGGGAGCAGGCCATGCAGCGGGCGCTCTTTTCGCAGGATGAAAAGAAGCGCTTTTTTGTGCGGTTCAACGTGGAAGGGCTGCTCCGGGGCGATTACACCAGCCGCATGACCGGATATTCCATCGCGCGTCAGAACGGCTGGATGAGCGCGAACGACATCCGGGAACTGGAGAACCTGGACCGCATCCCCGTAGAGGAGGGCGGGGATCTGTACCTCGTGAACGGAAACCTCACCAAACTGGCGGATGCAGGCGCGTTCGCGAACGGCAAGGAGGCAAGCGAATGAACCAAAAATTCTGGCGATGGGTACGCGATCAGAACGACGAAAGTGCGCGCACGCTGTACCTGGAGGGCGTGATCGCGGAGGAGAGCTGGCTGGACGACGACGTGACCCCGGCGGCGTTCAAGGCGGAGCTCATGGCGGGTACGGGGCCGGTGACCATTTGGCTCCATAGCCCGGGCGGCGACGTGTTCGCCGCGGCGCAGATCTACAATCTCCTGATGGACTACCCGAACGACGTGACCGTCAAGATCGACGGGATCGCGGCATCGGCCGCGTCGGTCGTCGCCATGGCGGGCACCAAGGTGCTCATCTCCCCGGTGGGGATGATCATGATCCATAACCCGATGACGCTGGCCATTGGGGACAGCGCGGAGATGGAGAAGGCCATCGCGATGCTTTCAGAAGTCAAAGAGAGCATCTTAAATGCATATGAGATCAAGACCGGGCTTTCCCGGGCGAAGCTCTCCCATCTCATGGACGGGGAGACATGGTTAAACGCCAAAAAGGCGGTGGAGCTGGGCTTCGCGGATGGTATCCTGTTCGACCGGGCGGAAGATGCTCCGGATGCCGAACGCGTCTTAGCGGAAGACAGCTACGCCTTCTCTCGCCGGGCGGTGACCAACTGCCTGCTCAGCAAACTCCGAATGCGAAACCCCAAACCGGCACAACCCGGAATCCGGGCGTCAGACCTCGAAAAGAGGCTGGCGCTTTTAAAATGATTGGAGGACTTCCCATGAATCAGATTCTTTCCCTGCGCGAGAAGCGCGCCCAGGCCTGGGACGCGGCGAAAGCCTTTCTGGACACCAAGCGCGGCTCGGACGGGCTCATCTCCGCCGAGGACGCCGCGACCTACGACCGGATGGAGGCCGAGGTGGTGAACCTCGGCAAGGAGATCGAGCGGCTGGAGCGTCAGGCGTCCATCGACCGGGAACTGAGCGCGCCCGCTTCCGCGCCCATCACCGGAAGGCCCGTCACCCCCGGCCCCGAAAAGACCGGGCGCGCGACGGACGAGTACGCCCGCGCGTTCTGGAAGTCCATGCGCCAGAAGGGCGTGAACTTCGACGTCCAGAACGCGCTGCAGGTGGGCACCGACACCGAGGGCGGCTACCTCGTCCCGAACGAGTTCGAGCGCACCCTCGTGGACGCGCTGCAGGAGCAGAACATCTTCCGCCAGCTGGCGCACGTCATCACCACCAGCACCGGCGACCGCAAGATTCCGGTGGTCGCCACCCACGGCTCCGCGGCCTGGATTGACGAGGAGGGCGCGTACGTGGAGAGCGACGACACCTTCGGCCAGGTCTCCATCGGCGCGTACAAGCTGGGCACCATGATCCGCGTGTCGGAGGAACTCCTGAACGACTCCGTGTTCGACCTGCCCTCCTACATCGCCACCGAGTTCGCCCGCAGGATCGGCTCCGCCGAGGAAGAGGCCTTCTTCACCGGGAACGGCACCGGCCGGCCGACCGGCCTTCTCAACGCCACGGGCGGAGCGACCGTCGGCGTCACGGCGGCGAGCGCCACCGCGGTCACGCTGGACGAGATCATGGACCTGTTCTACGCGCTCCGCTCCCCGTACCGAAAGCGCGCGGTGTTCCTCACCAACGACGCGACCGTCAAGGCTCTGCGCAAGCTCAAGGACACCACCGGCCAGTACCTCTGGGCGCCGTCGGTCACCGCGGGAACGCCGGACACCATCCTCAACCGCCCCATCTACACCTCCGCCTACATGCCCGTCATGGCGGCGGGCGCGAAATCCGTGGTGTTCGGGGACTTCTCCTACTATTGGGTGGCGGACCGCACCACCCGCAGCTTCAAGCGCCTGAACGAGCTCTACGCCGCCACCGGGCAGGTGGGGTTCCTGGCCTCCGAGCGCGTGGACGGAAAGCTGGTGCTCGCCGAGGCCGTGCAGGTGCTCCAGCAGAAGAGCGCCTGATATGGTGACCCTTGAAGAACTGAAGGCGCACCTGCGCATTGAGACGGACGCGGAGGACGGCTGCCTTCAGGGCCTGCTGCGCGCGGCGGAAGCCGCGGCGGCGGACTTCTGCGGGCAGCCGCTCTCCGAGGCCCCGGAGCCCGCGCGGCTGGCGATGCTGCTGTTCGCGGGCTATCACTACACCCACCGGGAGAGCGACGACACCGCCGCCTACGCCGCCATGAAGGCCGCGTTCCAGGCGCTGCTCTGGCCGTACCGAAGCCCGGAGGCGCTGTTTTAGGGAGGGAGTCAAATGGCCAATCCCGCCATCCTGAACGCCGGGGAACTCCGGCACAGGATTGCCTTTTTGGGGCGTACGGTGACAGTCAAAAGCGGCGTGACGACCGAAGCCTTTGGCGAACTGTTTCAGGCCTGGGCGAAGGTGGAGACGGTGAGCGCGCGGGAGTACTTCGCCGCCGCGGCGGACAACCGGGCGGACACCGTGCGCTTCACCATCCGCTACCGGAGGGATGTGACCGCGGAGATGACGATCCGGTACGAAGGCAGAACCTACAACATCGAGAGCGTGACCGACCCGGGCGGCCGGCACGTGAAGCTGGAAATCGCCGCCCGGAGCGAGGTGGCGGAAGCATGAAAACCGCGCTTAGTCTGGACTCCTTCGGCGAGGTGGGTGCAAGGGCCAAGGCGCTGGGCGACGCGGCCAACGTGGCGGCGGCGAACGCGCTTTACAAGGGCGCGCAGGCCATCGTGCCCGCCGCCCAGGCGAAGGCCCCGCGCAGCCTCGTCCACCGGACGGGAAGGAAGCGCTCGCCGCTGCACCTGGCGGACCGGATCGTCGCGGTCAAGGTGGATGGAACGGGCGTGGCCGGTGTCACGGTGGACGGAGGGCCGAACGGCACGTCCTTCTATTGGAAGTACCTGGAGTACGGCACGGTGAAGCTCGCCGCGCGCCCCTTCTTCCGGCCGGCCGCGCTGGAGAAGGCGGACGAGGTCTCCAAAATCGTGCAGGAATCCCTCAAGGACGAACTCGGGCTGTGATGGATTTGAGGTGATCAGATGGATTGCTCTCAGCTTGTGGACGGGCTGCTTCAGAACGAAGCGCTCGTCTCTCTGTTTCCTACGGATACGACCGGGCACCCGGCCATCTACCAGATGCTCTCCCCGCAGGCGGAGCTGTTCCCCCGCGTCGCGGTCTTTGAAACCACGCGGGCGTACACCGCCTGGGCGGACGACGCGCCCATCCGGGAGCGCAGCGAGTACCGGCTCGACCTCTATGCCCGGGAGAACGTGCTCCGGGAAATGAGCGCCGCGCTCCATGCCACCCTGCGCGCGCTGGGCTTTCGTCGGCTTTCCCAGGTGCAGGACGATTACCTGCCGGACGAGGGGATCTACGTCAAGTCCGTCAGCTACGAATACTACGACGACATCATGGAGGAATGACGCATGCAGGCGATCGGCCTTCGGAACATCCACTACGCGCTGCTCACCGAGGATTCGGACAGCGCGCTCACTTACGGAACGCCTCAACCCCTGGCGGGGGCCATCAGCGCGACCATCAGCCCCACGTCCAACCAGGAAAACCTCTACGCCGACGATGGCGTATTCGACACCCAGACCGCGCTGGGGGACATCTCTCTGGAGATGGAGCTGGCGACGCTGCCGCTCAAGACCCAGGCGGTGCTTCTGGGGCACACCTACGCGTCCGGCGTCATGGTGCAGAAGGACACGGACGTGCCGCCGTATGTGGCCATTGGGTTCATGGCCCGCACCACCAAGGGGAACTACCGGTTCGCGTGGCTGCTCAAGGGCAAGTTCGCGCTCAAAGAGGATGACTACGCCACCATGGAGGACGCGCCCAAGTGGAACAATCCCAAGCTTTCGGGCACTTTTGTCAAGCGCATCTACGACGGCGAGTGGCAGCGGGTGGCCGACAGCGGAGACGAGGACTTCACCGGTGCGGACACCTGGTTTGACAAGGTGCCCGGCGACCAGACGGCGGCTTCGGAATCCTGATGACGGAGGGGATGAGAGATGGCACTTCAAGACATCCGCGAGATCGCGGTACCCATTACGCTGGACAAGCCCCGCACGCTGCGGTTTGACCTGAACGCCTTTGCGGAACTGGAGGAGAAGTTCGGCTCCATGGACGCGGCGTTCCAGGCCATGAAAAAGGGCAGCCTCAAGGCGGCGCGGGCGCTTCTGTGGGCGGGACTGCTCCATGAGGACGAGACGCTCACCGAAAAGGGCGTGGGCGCCATGGTGGGCCTTCAAAACATCGGCGGGATCATGGAGATCATCGCCGACGCCATGAACCGGGCCATGCCCGAAACCGAGTCGGCGGAACCCGCAGGGAGCAAGGAAAACCCTACTTAGACGCGCTGTGGGACTCGTTCCAGCCCGCGGAAAGCAATACGGCGCGAGGGAGCATCGACTGGGTGGGGCTTTACTACATCGGCACGGTGGTGCTGGGCATGACCCGGGAGGAGTTCTGGCACACCACGCTCCGGAAGCTCAGCGCGCTGTACGCGCATCACGTGCGGCTGCGCGCGCCCCGGCGAGGACGGCGTTCCCGCGCGCAGACGCCCTTTGACGATCTGATTTAAGGGGAGGTGGCGGAGCATGGCGGTCAAGGACATCGGGGACCTCATCGTCAAGCTGTCGCTGGACAGCGCGCAGTTCGAGTCCGGCATGGAAAAGTTCGAAAAGCAGATGACGAAGCTGCAGAACCAGTATCGAAGCTCCGCCACCGGCATCACCGACTTTGACAAGGTCGTCACCAAGCTCGAGGGCAGCGCGAAAACCCTCACCGACCGGCTCACCGCCCAGCGGGAGAAGGTCTCAGAGCTGGAAGCCGCCTACCAAAAGTCCGTCGAAACCAAGGGCGCGGACGCCGAGGAGACCCAAAAGCTCAAGGACAAGCTGGAGACCGCCCGGGCGGAGCTTGCCAACACCGAAACGGCGCTCAAAACCGTCAACGAGCAGATCGCCGCCAACCAGAACGGCTGGTACCAGCTCTCCGTCAACCTGGAGGGCGTGGGCGAAAAGCTGGAGAAGGTCGGCGAGAAGATCTCCGACGTGGGCGAAGGCTTCTCCAAGAACCTCACCGCGCCCATCGCGGCGGTGGGCACCGCGGCCGTGGCGTCGTTCTACGATCTGGACGAGGGGCTCGACACCATCGCCAAGAAGACCGGCGCCGCCGGGGACGCCCTCTCCGGCATGGAGGATGTGGCGGTCGATCTCTTTACCAACATGGCCGTCACCATGGACGACACCGGCACCACCGTCGGGGAGGTCAACACCCGCTTCGGCGCCACGGGCGACGAGCTCAAGAACCTGTCGGCGCTGTTTCTGCGCTTCGCGGCCATCAACGACACCGACGTCAACGACGCGGTGGATTCCACCGCGCGCCTGCTCGCCCAGTTCGGGCTGGACGCCTCCGACGCGGCGGACCTTCTGGGCATGCTCTCCGCCAAGGGGCAGGAAACCGGGATGTCCATGGACGACCTCATGTCCACGCTGGAAGAAAACAGCGCGACGCTGAAGGAGCTGGGCCTCAACGCCGAGGAGTCCATTAACCTCATCGGGCAGATGGAGCTGGCCGGTGTGGACACCAGCGCCGCCATGATGGGCCTGAAAAGGGCCGTCACCAACCTCACCGACAGCGGCATGCCGCTGGAAGACGCGCTGAACAGCGTCATTGACAGCATCAAGAATGCCTCGTCTGAGACGGAAGCGCTCTCCATCGCGCAGGAGATCTTCGGCACCCGGGGCGCGGCGGAGATGACCACCGCCATCCGGGAGGGGCGCTTCTCGGTGGACGATCTCGCCGACTCCATGGCGAACTACGGCGACGTGGTGGAGACCACCTACGACACCATCCTGGACTCCTCGGACGACGCCACGGTGGCGATGAACAAGATCAAGAACGCCGGGCGCGTACTGGGCGAGAAGATTCTGGACGCGCTGGTGCCGGCGCTTCAGACCGTCGCGGAAAAGGTCGAGGCGGTGGGCAACTGGTTTTCGTCCCTCAGCCCCAGGATGCAGGAGACCATCGTCAGGATCGCGGCCATCGTTGCGGCCATCGGGCCGGTACTCATCGTGGTCGGCAAGGTCGTGACCGCCGTCGGCAAGGTGACCAAGGCGCTGTCCCCCGTGGCAAAGCTCATCAGCGGCGTGGGCGGATCAACGAAGGTGCTCGGGACAATCCTCGGCGCGCTGACCAGCCCCATTGGCCTCGTGATCGCGGCGGTGGCGGCGCTGACCGCCGGGTTCATCCTTCTCTACAACAAGAACGAGGCCTTTCGCAACAAGGTCAACGAAATCTGGGCGTCCATCGTCGCGGCGCTCCAGCCGGTGAAGGAGATGTTCCTTGCCGCCTTCGAGAATATCCGGGCGGCCATGGAGCCGGTGAAAGAGGCGCTCTCGTCTTTGTGGACGACGGTGGTCGAGGTGTTCCGGAACATCTGGACCGCCATCGAGCCGGTGGTGACGGCCATTGGGGTGCTCATCGGCGCGGCGGTTGCCAACGCCATCGCCATTGGGAACGGGCTTCTGAACGCCCTCGGGCCGTTTGTTGAGGCGGTCGTCTCGGCGGTGAATGTGGTGATGAACATCGTCGGCGCGATCATCTCCCTGCTCACCGGCGACTTCGATGGGGCGCTTACACACCTGAAGGCGGCGCTCACGTCCCTCGGCGCGTTCTGGCAGAACATCTGGGAGACCATCCGGGCGTTCTTCGCCGGCACTTGGGAAGCCATCCTGTCCATCGCGGAATCCTTCGGCATCGACATCGCGGGCACGATCTCAACCATCTGGAACGGGGTCCGGGATTTCTTTTCCGGGCTCTGGGAGTCCATCTCCGCGACCGCGTCCGCGGCGTGGACGGCCTTTTCGGACGCCGTGACCGGGATCTGGTCTGGCATCAGCACCGCGGCGACGACCACCTGGAACGCAATCGCGGACTTCCTCTCCGGGCTGTGGACGACCGTGACCACCGCGGCGGGTGAAGGCTGGGCGATGTTCTCCGACGCCGTGACGGGCGTGTGGGACGCCATCAGCAGCGCGGCGACGACCACCTGGAACGCCGTCGCGGACTTCTTTTCCGGGCTGTGGACGACCGTAACCACCGCGGCGAGCGAAGGTTGGGCGCTGTTCTCCGACACCGTGACGGGCGTGTGGGACACCATCCGCACTGCCGCCGGCACCACCTGGAACGCCATCACCACGACCATCTCGGACGCGGTGGATTCGGCGAAGACCTGGGCGGAGGACCAGTGGGACAAGGTCGAAACCGCGCTCTCGGATACCTGGGATTCCATTTCCTCCACCGCGTCCGATGTGTGGGACGGCATCACAACCGCCATCCGCGCGGCGGTCGATACCGTGAAAACCGCGGTGGAGACCAAGTGGACCGCCGTCAAGACGGCGCTCTCGGACACCTGGGACGGAATCCAGACCGCGGCTTCCGACAAGTGGGACGCCATCACATCGGCGATCACCGGCACGGTGGAGTCCGCGAAAACGACCATTTCGGAGAAGTGGACCGCCATCTCCACCGGCGCCAAGGACATCTGGGACGCCCTCAAGACCGACGCGGGCACCAAGTGGCTCGCGATCACAAACGCCGTCAAGGCCGCGGTTTCCTTGGGCAAGACCGGCATCACCGACGCCTGGGAGACGGTGAAGACCGGCGTACAGGACGTGTGGGACAAGGTGGTGGACGTCATCAAGTCGCCCATCACCACGGCCTACAACTGGGTCGTGGACAAGGTTTCGGACTTCAAGGGCCTGTTTGACTTCGAGTGGAAGCTCCCCAGCTTCGATCTCCCGGAGATTAAGGTCACCTGGAAGGACATCGGCTGGGGCGTGTCCATCCCGAAGCTGTCCGTGGTGTGGAACGCGCTGGGCGGCATCTTTGACGAGCCGACCATATTTGGCACGCGCGCCGGGCTCCAGGGCGTGGGCGAAGCCGGACCCGAGGCGATCCTGCCCCTTGACACCCTCTGGGCGGAAATGTCCGACCGGCTGAAGGCCGGCATGCGGGAGATCCTGGCCGAAGCCCAGACCGAGCGCGAGCAACGGGCCGCACAGCTCATGGGTGCGTTTGCGTCTGCACTCAAGGCCGCGGGCGGCAGTCCGCAGAGCGGGATTTCTGTCACACAAAACATCTACGCGGAGGAAACCTCCTACGTCGGCCAGCAGCGGGAGGCCGCACGGCAGTTCAAGCAGATCGCGAGGGCGCTCACATGATGAACGGCGGGAAGATTGAGATCCTGACCTACGAAAACGAGAACGGCGAATCGCTGGTGTTCTCCCACGCGGCGGCGTTCTGCCCACAGGAAGTCACGGGGCTCACCGACGTGCGCTCCACGATCTACTCCATCCACTCCATGGGCCAGGACGGCGACACCTATGTGGCCAGCCGGATCGAGAGCCGGGAGATCGACATCTCCGGCGCCATCCGGGAACGCGATCCCGAAAAGGCACGGGAATATCGGCGCAAGCTCGCCCGGGTGCTCAATCCAAAGCTCAAAGGCGTCCTTTCCTATCAATATGGGTCCTTTTCAAGGATCATCGGCTGCTACGCGTCCAGTTCCCCCGTGGTGACCAAAAAGCCGCAGGAGATTTACCCCAAGTTCGCAGTGACGCTCTCGTGTCTGGACCCCTTCTGGCGGGAGGCGTCCGAGCGGCGCACGGATGTGGCCGCGTGGGTGGGCGGGCTGGAATTCCCGGTGGCCCTCGCCGCGACGGGCACGATGATCGGATACCGCCAGCGGAGCGTCATCGTCAATGTTTTAAACAACGGCGATGTGGAGAGCGGCATTCGCGCGGAGATCACCGCCGTCAGCACGGTCGTCAATCCCAAGATCCTGAACGTCACCACAGGCGAGTTCCTCCGGTTCCAGCTGACGCTATCCGCTGAAGATACCCTCACCGTCTCCACCGGCTACGGCGAGAAGGGGGCCACGTACACCCACGAAGGCACAACGGAGGACGCGCTCAAGTACCTGGACATCGACAGCACCTTCATGACGCTGGATCCGGGGGACAACCTCATCAAGTACGAGGCGGACGAAGGCGTGGACAATCTGCAGGTCGTGGTTTACCACAGCAACCGGTATCTGGGGGTGTAGGGTTGGAACTGTATATTTACGACACGTCCATGACGCTTCTGGGGATTCTGGAGGAGATCACTTCCCTCGTCTGGACGCGGCGGTACTGGGCGTGCGGGGAGTTTTCCTTGCTCGTACCCATGACAGAGAAGCACGCAAGTCTTCTCAGGCTCGGCCGGATCCTCGTCCGCCGGGATGCCGACGAGGCCGGTCAGATCCTCTACCGGCACATTGATAAGGACGCGGACGGGCTGGAGAGCGTCGAGGTGCAGGGCAAATTTCTGACCCACTGGATCGGAAACCGGCTCATCCTCCCCATCCTCTCCGCGGAGATGGGCACGCACGAATTGCTCGCCAAAATCGTGCGCGACAATCTCGTCAGCCCAGCGGACACAAGAAGGGCGGTTCCGAATCTTGTGATCGGCGACCTCTCCGGCGTAACTACGGACACCTACGCCTACACCTCGGAGGAATTTGCCAACGCGCTGGATGTATGCACCGCCCGGGCGCAGCTGGCGAAGATCGGGTTCAAGATCACGACCGACCCCAAAACCAGGCTCCACACATTCACCGTATACAAAGGTCTGGATCGGACATCAAGCCAGACAGAGAACGCCCTGTGCGTGTTCTCCCCGGACTTTGACAACATCCTGGAACAGGAGTTTTCCGAAAGCGCGGAAAACGTCGCCACCGCGGTGTATCTGCAGAGCAGCGCCACCATCAGCACCGGCGCGCGGGAGTCCGTGGAGGTTTCGGACGATACAAAGACCGGGCTTGACCGGATCGAGTACTTCTATGAAGCGTCGGACGTCTCCGATGATGGCGGCGACGAAACCGTCGATTACGCGGCGCTCCTTCGGGCGCAGGGCGCGTCCGTCCTGGCGGACAAGACAGAAAGTATCTCTTTCTCTAGCAAGATCAACACGGCGGCGAACCTCGCGTACAAAGAGGATTTCGACGTGGGCGACCGCGTCACCTGCCTGAACCGGAGATGGGGCGTCACCATCGACGCGCGGATTACGGAGATCGAGGAGGCCTACGAGAGCGGCAAGACCGAGATCACCGCGACGTTCGGTTCCTCGCTCCCCACCCTGAACGACAAACTCAAATGGAGGTAAGTATGGCGGAGGCTTCCCGATTTTTCAACGCGGTGGACGGCGACCGTGTGTATTCCGCCGCCGACTGGGCGGAGTACTTCGCGTCCTTCATCGGAAACGGCGTGTTTGGTTCCCCGAGCACCAACCTGCAAGTCTCTCCCGGCGACGGCATGAACGTGTCCGTGGCGGCGGGGCTCGCCTGGATCAACGGCTACTTCTACACGAACGACGCGGCGCTCACGCTGCCTCTCTCCACGGCGGATGGGACGCTCCCGCGGATTGACCGGGTGGTGATTCGCTGGAGTCTCGCTAATCGCGCGATCTGGGCGGCGGTGAAAACCGGCACCGCGGCGTCCTCGCCCGTTGCTCCCGCACTTCAGCGGGATACGAGCGTGTACGAGCTGGGCATCGCGGATGTGTACGTGGCCGCTGGCGCGACCTCCGTCTCCTCCGCCAACATCACCGACCGCAGAAGCGACAGTTCCCTGTGCGGCACGGTGTCCAGCATCGTGTCGGAGGCGCACACCCACGATCTGGCGGGAAGTTCTCTCACCGGCACGCTCCCCGTTTCCAAAGGCGGCACCGGCGGTGCGGACGCGGCGGCGGCGCGAACCAATCTCGGCATCACGCCCGCCAACATCGGTGCGTCCGGGACGGATCACACCCACGGGTTGGCGGCGGGTTCGCTCACCGGGACGCTGCCGGTATCCAAGGGCGGCACCGGCGCTACGGACGCGAGCGCCGCCCGCACCAATCTGGGCGTGACCCTTTCCAATCTCGGCGCGGCGGCTTCGGATCACTCCCACGCGCTGACGGACGCGGCGGTTACCGGGATCCTGCCCATCGCCAAAGGCGGCACGGGCCAGACCACCGTGGCCGCCGCGCGGGACGCGCTGGGCCTGGGCAATACCACCGGAGCCGTGCCCATTTCAAGCGGCGGCACCGGCGCGACGAGTGCGTCCGCCGCGCTGACGGCGTTGGGCGCGGCCGCGTCGGGGCACGCCCACGCGCTGACGGATGCGGCCATTACCGGTACGCTCCCCATCTCCAAGGGCGGCACGGGCCAGGCCTCCGCCGCCGCGGCCCGGAACGCGCTAGGCCTTGGGAACACCACCGATGCGCTACCCGTGGCAAACGGCGGCACCGGTGCGACCACCGTCGCCGCGGCCCGGAATGCGCTGGGGCTTGGCAATACCTCCGGCGCGCTGCCCATTGTCAACGGCGGCACCGGGCAAACGAGCGCCGCGGCGGCAAGAAACGCGTTGGGCCTTGGCAACACCACCGGCGCGCTGCCTGTGGCCAACGGGGGAACCGGCGCGACTTCCGCCGCTGACGCTGTGGCGAATCTCGGCTACGCCGCGAACCTCGTGATCTATTCTTCCACCGAGCCCACCGTCGTGAACGGCAAACTCTGGCTCAAGCCCATCTCGTGACGGAGGTGGATGTATGGCGACGGCGACATATTCGGCCACCCTGTTCTCCCGGAAGTACAACGCTTCCGGCAACTACCTAAGCGACCGCGCCGGCCAGGGCGCGTACGCTTCCACCGGCAACCTGGTGGGCATCTGCAACTTCAAGACCCTCGACATGACAAACAAGGTGATCACCGGCATCACCTTCATCACCACCTGTATCTCCGAGGCCGGCGCGGGCAACTGGGCCACCAAGACGCTGAAGTTCCGGGAATCCACTGTGGCAAACCCCACCACCGGCACGGGCGGCACGGGATCCTCCTTTGTGGGCGGGACGCTCGGCAATCTCTCCGGCACCAACTTCTACAGTGCCAGCAACATCTCCCGCCCGGTGGACGCGGCCTCCACGCTGTTTGCGCGGCTGAAGGCGTACCTCGAGGGCGGCGGGCACACGCTGGTGCTCTACGCCGGGGACAGCACGCCGTCCAGCGGCTATTCGGACAACTACCTGTACCTGGACGCACTGAAGATCGTGGTGACTTACGAGGAGGGGCTGGTCTATTACGCCACGGACGGCGCGTTCCAGAAGTGCCAGATCTACTGGGCGTCAAACGGCGTGTGGGTACAGTGCGTCCCGTATTACGGCGCGGACGGGACATGGCATCAATGCGGCGGATAAAGGAGCGTGAGAAACCATGAGCGAACCTCTTGAGAAGGAAGTCCAGCTCCACGAGCGAAACGCCCAGGGGCAGGACGTCCTCATCTACCCGCTCCCGCCCGGCGGGTACCCGCTGGCCGTTTCCAAGGGCGGAACAGGAGCGGACTCCGCCGCGGAGGCGTGCGAAAGCCTCGGCGCGGTCAAAAAGTCCGGCGACACCATGACGGGAAACCTGTCCATTACCGGCTATCTGTACCCGTCCGTGTACCTCATGCCCACCTACAACGGCGTCGCCTGCCGGGGCGTGATCGAGGGCAGCTACGTCGGCGCGGCGTCCTTCAGCGTGTTCGAGGACGCCAGCGGTTCGAACCGCAGGATGATCGAGGTGCGTTCCGCGTCGTACGCGCCCAGCATGGACAACGCGGCGCTTTTGCGCACGGCAGTGAACGGAACCTACTACGCCCACCGCATCTTCCATACCGGCATGGAAACGCCCGTTCCCGTCGGAAACGGCGGAACCGGAGCGTCCGACGCGGCGGGTGCCCGGGGCAATCTTGGCATCACGCCCGGGAACATCGGCGCGGCAGCGTCAAGCCATACCCACGCGCTGACGGGTTCGGACATCACAGGCACCTTGCCTGTGTCCAAAGGCG
This sequence comes from uncultured Oscillospiraceae bacterium, assembly GCA_964640955.1. Lineage (GTDB taxonomy): Bacteria > Bacillota > Clostridia > Christensenellales > Aristaeellaceae > CAXXOK01. Next base: position 19,958 of record CAZXJI010000034.1, read on the forward strand.
GCACCGGCGCTGCCGACGCGGCGACGGCCCGGACCAACCTGGGCGCCGCGGCGTCGGGTCACACCCACGCGCTGACGGGCTCGGACATCACGGGCACGCTGCCCCTCTCCAAGGGCGGCACCGGGCAGACGAGCGCCGCGGCTGTACGCAACGCACTGGGGCTTGGCAACACCACCGGGGCGCTGCCCGTCGCCAACGGCGGCACCGGCGCGAGCTCCGCGAAGGCGGCGCTTCAGAACCTTGGCATCTTCTACGCCGACACGCTCCCCTCCGGGGGAACGGACGGGCAGATTTGCCTGGTGCCGGTGGGCTGAATTATGTCTGCGACCGTCACTTTCTACGCCAGCGAATGCGTCTGGGGCTCCTCGTCATTCAACTCCACGACGGACCTCAAGGTGGGCAAGACCGGCTCCTCGTCCTCCGACGGCACGAAATACAAGGGCCGGCTGACCTTTGACGCGATTCCCTCCAACTGGATCATCCGGAGCGTAACGCTCAAGCTCAATCGCATCGACAGTTACAACGCCCACACGCTGCTGTTCGGCGGCTCGACCTCGGGCGGGTTCAGCGCGTCGCTGGCGTTCTCGCTGACGCAGTCCATCTCGAAGGGCACCGGCTCAAAGTCCATTGATCTCACCGACTACGCGTCCGTCATTCAAGGGTTCGGCGGCACGTGGTATCTGCACATCCGCCACGGCTCCGGAACCAACTCCTACACAGAGTTCAACGGCGACGAGGATTCGAACGCCAAGAAACCGCAGCTGATCATCGTGTACGATCTGGCGACGGTGTGGTATTTCAAAGACGGCGCGTGGGTCGAGTGCGAGGTGTGGTACCGGAACGGGGACGCCTGGGTCAAGGTGATCCCGTACTACAACAGCGGGGGAACCTGGATCCAAGTATAGCGCGGAACGCGCGGAAAAACAAGCACGGCCGCTCCATCTCGGGGCGGCCTTTTCATAGCAACAGACGGGAGGAAACAAACATGCGGGATTTTTCCATTGACCTCATCTGGGCGAAGATTCAGATGGCGGCGGCTGCGGTGGGCGGCTGGCTGGGGTACTTTCTGGGCGGGTCGGACGGGCTTCTCATCGCGCTCATCGTGTTCGTGACGCTGGACTACGTGACCGGCGTGATGTGCGCGATCATCGACAAAAAGCTCTCCAGCGAAGTGGGATTCAAGGGCCTGTTTCGCAAGATGCTGATCTTCGCGCTGGTGGGCGTGGGGCATATCGTGGACACGAACGTGGTGGGTTCCGGCAGCGCGCTGCGCTCGGCGGTGATCTGCTTCTATTTGTCCAACGAGGGGCTCTCGGTACTCGAGAACGCGGCGCACATCGGCCTGCCCGTGCCGGACAAGCTCAAGGACATCCTGGCGCAATTGCACGGGCGGGAGGACGACAAGACGGATGCTGGGGATACCGGGAAATAGAGGAACGCTTGAGCGCGCGCTTGGGGCGCAGATGATCGGCTCATTTTTGAGCGAAAGGTGGTTTCAATGGCGATTATTAAAGTACCTATCTCAAGATTTGTGGACTACATTCAGTGGTGCCTGGAGCACAAGTGCGGCTACATCATGGGCGCGTATGGGCAGGATCCGAAGAAGTGGGCCGCGGACAGCTGGTGGTTTACCCAGTACAAGGGTGAGCAGCGCAAAAAGGCGCTCTATTGGCGGGAAAACGCGCCGCTGGTCATGGACTGCAACGGACTCGCCGAGGGCTGTTACCTGAAGGAGACCGGCGTGAACATCAATTCCCGAGCGCGGAACAACTACTCCTCGTGGTGTTCTCCCAAGGGCACCGGAAAAATCCCGGCGGCATATCGCGTGCCCGGCGCGGCGGTGTTCATTCACAACGGTTCCTATGTGAGCCATGTGGGGTTCCTCTCAAAGCCGGTGGACGCGGACAAGCCCGAGGGCGACTGGTGGGTCATTGAAGCGCGCGGTGTGATATACGGCGTCGTGGCCACGAAGCTCAGCGCGCGGGGCTGGAACCGCTGGGGGCTGATGACGAAGTACTTCGACTACGCGGAGGAAGCGCAGACCGCCGACACAGAATTGGAATTTGGACATCGTGAATTGTCTTGCGGCGATACCGGCGCCGACGTAAAGGCGCTGCAGGAGGCGCTTATTTCTCTCGGCTATTCCTGCGGGAAGTGGGGCGCGGACGGCGAGTTTGGGAAGGCGACGCGTAGCGCCGTTCTCGCGTTCCAGACCGCGAACAACCTTGCCGCGGACGGGATCGTCGGCGAAAAGACCGCGGCGGCCTTAAACGCGCTGCTCCCCGAGAGCGGCGAGGAAGTGGAAACAACCGAAGAAGCCATCGTCAAGCCGCAGGTCAAGGTCACGGGCGGCTCGGTGTACCTGCGCACGCTTCCGTCCACAAAAGGGGCCATCCGTGGCGTTGCGCACAAGGGCGATCTTCTGGAGAGTGCCGGCGACGCCGTCGGCGGCTGGTTCCCGGTGCTGCTGGACGGCGAGGTGTGCTACATCTCCGGGAAGTACGCAGTGTCCGCTGGGACATAAACCTTTATAAAGTAGGCACGCTTCGACAATTATCACCGCGATTCAGCTTTGTGCTGGGTCGCGTTTTTTTATTTTGTCGGTCGGTGTCCACATTTCTGCCCTTCCTGTCAGCAGGTAAATGAACACAAAAATGCGTTGACGGGATTTCCCCAGACAAAAGAGTTATCTTGATAAACTCGCTCAACAGAGCAATCATGTCTGCTGATCCCCGAGACAATCCGTTTTTGTGAAAATCATGAGGAGGTTATGGACGTGGAGAATAATCGACTGAACGACATGCTGGAAAGGTACGGTGAGGTTTGTACGCAGAAGGTTGCGGCGCAACTACTGAACGTAGTGCCTCGCACCATTTCTCGGATGATGGACGAAGGGCGTCTGCGCCGGGTGGATCGCCGCGTCGATGTGCGTTCCATCTGCGAATACATCGAGAACCCGAAAAAGGCGAACTTCACGGCACGAGCCAACAATACCCGACCCAAGACCAGCATCAGTCAGGGGGATTTTCTTACGGCAGCGCGTACTGGCAGATGGGCACCCAGAAGGTAAAGGAGGTCAACCATGGCTAAGAAAACTCCGACCGGCAAGTTCCGGGGTAAAGTCACAATTGGTGTTGATCAGAACGGAAACTCTATTTACAAGTATGTAAGCGCACCAACGAGACGGGAACTGGAGAACGTCAAGGCGGCTGTCAGGGAGCACTTCATCTTTGGCAGAAAGATTCCCAGAGACCAGCAGTTTTGCGAGTATGCAGAGCAGTGGTACACACTCAAAAAGGAACCATTCATATCCGACGCGAGCCGTACGTCCTACAAATCCTGTTTTATGAAGCACATTCTGCCGGAGTTTGGCCTGCAGCAGATGAAAGCCATCTCATCGGCTCAGATACAGGAGTTCGTCAACCGCTATGCAGGCACAAGCAAATCTCAGATCACGATGATAATCGGTACGCTGAAACAGATCTTCTCATCTGCTTATGCAGACGGCATAATCGAGCGCGACCCGTCGGTTGCGCTCATCCGGCCAAAAGCATCGAAGAAGGATGGACGCCGCCCACTAACGAAAGAGGAAACAGGGCGCGTGCTTGAAGTCATACGAACCCATCCGGAAGGGATGTTCCTGGCAGTGCTTTACTATCTCGGGGTCCGGCGCGGTGAAGCGCTTGGGCTCAAATGGGGCGACTTTGACTTCAATGAGGATCAGGTGCACATTCAGCGCGACATTGACTTCACCGGGACGACGGCCTGTGAAGGCGAGCTCAAGACCGATGCAGCGGACAGGTACGTCCCGGTTCCTTCAGAATTGAAAGAAATGCTGCTTGCAAATCGCGAGGCAGACGATGCTTACCTGTTTCATACGAAAAAGGGTGAGCCCTTTTCGCAGGGTACGTACAAGAGAACCTGGGCGCGGCTGATGGTTGCCTGCAACTGTATTGAGTGGCGCGAAGTGAAAGAAGGCACCAGCAGGCCGAATGATATCCTCAAGCAGGTCAAGCCGACCATCACGCCGCACTTCTTCCGGCACAACTATGTGACGCTGCTCTACGAAAGCGGTGTCGACCCGCTCGTGGCGATGAAAATCGTCGGACACACGGACTACCAAACCACGGCCAATATCTATACCCACCTGAAGGCGGAAACGCTGAAAAAGGCCTCCATCAACATGGAGAAGGTGTTCCGGAGTCGAGCAAAAAGCGACGATGATGAATGAGCGCCTGTGAAAGCGGGTGACGACTCAGGGATAATCCTTGAGCGCCACCCGCTTTTTTCCTTCAACGACGGATTTCGCCCGTACATTTACGCCAATTACCGCCCATGTCACCCGATGCCCGAAAGGGAGATCCATCCCAGACAAAATGATACACCAATCGCCTATAATCCGTTGTTGCCCAATTGTATCGGAAAGGGGGCATGTCCGCTCATGTCCATATGTACCAAAAAGTCATACTAAAAAATCCGGACTTGCTTTCACAAATCCGGATTTTTCTGGTCGAGGTGACAGGATTTGAACCTGCGACCTTTTGGTCCCGAACCAAACGCGCTACCAAACTGCGCTACACCTCGAAAAGGGAAAAGCTGGAGCCAATAAAGGGACTCGAACCCTTGACCTGCGGTTTACGAAACCGCTGCTCTACCAACTGAGCTATATTGGCGCGTCAGCGTTAGATATTATAACAAAAGGCAATTTGTTTGTCCAGCCAAAAAGCAAAATTTCGGTTCCCTGTGTGTAGGACTACAATACATCTTGGACAGAGCCCTAACGAAAAAGAATGAAGGACA
>CAZXJI010000035.1:0-23966 GCA_964640955.1 uncultured Oscillospiraceae bacterium
TCATCCCCATAGAGCTCATTCTGAGCTTTCTGTTCGCGCACGTGCTCAAAAGCATGTCGGAGCGCATCGGCGCGGTGGTCAAAACGGCCGTTTACGTGCCTACCGTCATCGCCGGCATCGTGGCTTCGGTCATTTTTCTGTTCATCTTCAATTATCAGGGCGGACTCCTCAACTGGCTGATTCGTCAATTCGGCGGCAAGCGGGTCGCCTTTTTCAACGATCCGACGCTCGCGCGCCTGAGCATCGCCGTGACCACGATGTGGATGGGCCTCGGGTTCAATTCGCTGGTCATGTACGCGGGGCTGCAGAACATTCCCCAGAATTATTACGAAGCCGCCGAGGTGGACGGCGCCGGGGCCTTCACAAGGCTGATCCGCATCACGATTCCCTCCCTGCGCAACGTGTTCATTTTGATTCTGGTCAGCCTGACCACGGGCACGCTGCAGATGTTCGACCTGCCGTATATGATGACCGGGGGCGGGCCCGTCAATTCCACGCTCACCCCGATGGTCTACATTTACAACAACTTCAAAAGCGCCGATTATTCCATGGGCTACACCGTTTCGGCGGCCATCCTGATGATGATCGTCATCGGGCTGTTGTCCAGCGTCGTGTTCCGGCTGATCGGCTCCGAAAAATCCCAGGACGAATAAGGAAAGGAGGGAACGCCCATGGCTTCCGTCAGCAAACGGAAAAACAGCTACAGAACGTTTTGCACGATACTGGCGATACTGGCGGCCGCGCTCGCGCTTTTTCCGCTGTTCTGGATGATCGTTTCCACCTTCAAGGGCAGCCGGGAGATTCTCAAGGCGAACCCGCTTCGCTTTTTCCCGTCCGTATGGACGATGGATAACTATACGAAGCTTTTTACCGATACGACCTACCCCTTCTGGCAGGCGATGAGCTCCACGGCCTTCGTGTCCGTGACGGCGGCGCTCCTGTCCATAACCATCAACTCCATGGCGGCCTATGCCTTCGCGCGGCTGGAGTTTCGGGGCAAGACGTTCCTGTGGCGCATGGCGATCTTCGCCATGTATATTCCCGGCATCACCATTCTGGTGACCTCCTTCGTGGTGGTCAATCGCATGGGCATCCTGGATACCTACGCCGTACTGATCCTGCCGGGGCTGGCGGGCGCCTATTCCATCTTCTTTTTCCGGCAGTTCTTCCTGGCCATGCCCATGGCCGTGGAGGAGGCTGCGCTGATCGACGGAGCCGGGCGCTTCCGCATTTTTTGGAACATCTTCATTCCCAACGCCAAGTCCCCCTACGTCATCATGGGCACGGGCGCGTTTCTGGGCTACTGGAACTCCTTCCTGTGGCCGGCGATGACCGTGACCAGCGCCCGCTACGTGCAGGTGATGCAGGTGATACGCTCCTACAACAGCATGTACTCCAACGCCTACGGCGTGGTGCTCGCGGGCTCGGCGCTGGCGGCGCTGCCGCCGATTATCTGCTTTCTGATCTTCCAGAAATACATCGTCAAGGGCCTGATGATCTCGGGCATCAAATAGGGGGAAACGACGAGATGAACATCCGAAAAACGACGGCCTGGCTCTGCGCGCTGGCGCTTGGGCTTCCCGCGGCCGCGCTGGCGGCGCCGAACCTGGGGGAGGACGGGGCGATCGCGACGCTGCCCGGCAAGCAATGGGCGCTTCACGACCTGACCGCCGTGAGCACGGAAATGGTCGCCCAGCTCACCGGCGAGGACAGCGAAAACAAGACCCAGTCCCGCTTCGGCGTGTGGGGAACCGACCTGGGCTCCTTTACGGTGCTGAACGGAAAAACGTACCTGTTCGGGGGCGATACCTTCTCCGACGAGGATACGGACGGCTGGCGCAGCAACGTGCTGTTCGTGATCGAGGACGACGATCCTTCGGACGGTCTGACCATTACCGACGCGATCACCGACAAGCGCGGCAACGCCAAGGAACTGCTGCTGAGCATCAAGCAGGACGGCACGGAAATGACGGTGATCCCCACCAACCTCTTCAGCGCCAACGGCAAGCTGTACTGCGTCTATATGAGCGTCAGCCACTGGGGCGCGTCCGGGCGCTGGGACTGCCGCTACAGCGGTCTGGCCGTCAGCGAAAACGGCGGCGAAAAATGGACGAAGCTTACGGACGTCCAGTGGCCCGGCGACAGCAACTTCATCCAGACCGCCAACGCGCTGGTGGGGGACACCCTGTATTTCTGGGGCATTCCGTCCGGGCGCTACGGCGGCGTGGCGCTGATGAAGGTGCCCGTCGCGCAATTGGAGGATTTTAACGCCTATACCTACTACGTCGGCCCGGACGAGAGCGGCGCGCCCCTGTGGCAGGGCGGCGAGGAGGGCCTGGAAAATGCCGCGACCGTGCTGGCCGGCCCCGCGGGCGAGATATCGGTACTCTACGACGAGTATCTGGGCAACTTCCTGATCACCTACCTGTCCGAGCCGGACGGCGCGATCGTCCTGCACGAGGCGGTTACGCCGTGGGGCGAGTACGGCGAGGCGTACAAGCTGGCGACGTCGGCGGATTATCCCTCGCTGTACGGCGCCTTCATGAACCCGGATTACGTGGAAAACGGCGGGCAGAGCGTGTACTTCACCATGAGTCAATACTTTCCGATCTACAATATTTTCTGGATGCGCTTCGACCTGCCCTGAAGCGCAGCGAATGGACACGCAAAAAGACCCGCCGGAGCGGGTCTTTTTACGTCTGCCTAGAAACAGGTGAACGCGCCGTCCACCACGAAGTCCGCGCCGGTGGTGAAGGGACTCGCGTCGCAGGCGAGATAGACGCAGATCGCCTGCAGCTCCTCCGGCTTGCCCATGCGGCCCATCGGGGCCATGGCGTTCCATTGGGCGATCAGCGGCTTGAGGCTTGGGGAGTTGAGGGTAAGCTCGGTGGCGATGTAGCCGGGGCTGATGCAGTTGACGCGCACGCCCCGCTTAGCCCACTCGATGGCGAGGGACTTGGTCAGCTGGATCACGCCCGCCTTGGAGGCGTTGTAGGCGCACTGCGGCTGAGGCACGTTTACGATGTGCGCCGACATGGACGCCGTGTTGATAATCGACCCGTGGCCCTGGCGCAGCATTACCTTGCCTGCTGCCTGCGCGGTCAGAAACACGCCGGTCAGGTTGGTGTCGATCACCTTTTTCCACTGGGCGAACGTCATTTCCTCCGCGGGGACGTTGATGCAGATGCCTGCGTTGCAAAAGGCGACATCCAGCCCGCCCAGCTCCTGCAGGATCGTCTCGATCATCGCGTCCACCTGCTCGGGCACGGTCACGTCCGTCTGGATCGCAATCGCCCGGACGCCGTGGTTGCGGGCCAGCTCCGCGGCCGTTTTGCTGGCTTCGGCCAGATCGACGTCCACGATGGCAAGATCCGCCCCCGCCTCCGCGAAAGCGGTGGCGACGCTCTTGCCGATGCCCCGCGCCCCGCCGGTTACGAATATCTTTTTTCCGTCCAGTCTGAACTTTTGAAGGATGCTCATAGGTTCCTTTCCTTTCCCACGGCCTTCGCACAGGCGGCTGTGGCATCGATAGCTTGATATCGCTATCCTACACCAAACGGGACGAGAATGCAATTCGCCCCGCGCTTTTAAGACAGTCGGACGGCGGCGTGCCCGAGTCCGCGAAATTTTTCACAAGCGGGCGGACGCGCTTATTGTTTTCCCTGCCCCGCCATGCTATAATCAATGCACACACAAGCGTCTTACGCAGACGCAGGCTTTCCGCGCCAAAACCGCACACCGTTCCCGACGGCTGCAAACGCGCGTGCGCCCGTCGCACCGCATCCCTTGACGGCTTTCGTTTATGAGCGAAGGATGATCGAAAAATGGAAGAATTCCTGACCAGTCTGATTGTCGTTCTCGTTTCGGGCGCCGCTGTCGGCGCCGTGTTCCTGTTGGCCTCCCGCCGGGAAAGGGAAACCCGGGAACGCCTGTCCGCCTACTGTGCCGAACACGGCTGGACGTTGGAGGCGGTGCGGCAGCGACTGTGCAAGGCGTTCGTCATTCACGCGGACGGGTGGCGCCTCACCGCCGGCGTCGATTCGTCGGATAACGACAACCCCAGCGGCTCGCTGTATACGACGGCTTACACGCGGTGGGAGAGCGAACCCTGCGACGAGGGCGGCGAGCCCTCGCTGTGGCTGGGCACGGTCGCGGGCGGGTCGCAGCCGTTGGACGGCAGGATGCTTTCGTTCCTCTCAGCCATGGGCGCCGCCGATACGGAGGGGATGCACGCCGTCGAGCTGGGCGCGTCCGTCGACAAGCGCTTCATGATGGTCGCGCGCGATAAGCGGCTTGGGCAGGGCGCCGCCGCGGACGTTTCCGCGATGCTCGGGGACTGGCCTGCGACCTGGTCGCTGCGCGGCTCCGTAGGCGCGTGCGGCGTGCGGCTGTCCGTGCCCGGCAAGCGGCTTTCGCAGCCCCGGGAGCTGGACAGGCTGATTGAACTGGGCGAACGACTGACCGAACGTTTCCTAAACGACACGCACCCGGCCCGACCTGACGAAAAGGAGAGTCCGCCGTGAAAAGAACGTTATGCCTCGTCCTTTCGCTGATCCTCTGCCTCCTGTCGCCCCTGTCCGCGTCCGTCCTCGCGGAGGCCGCCGTGCCGGACGAGCTTCCCGCCGACCTGGGCGGAAAGACCCTGTACGGCTATCTGATGGAACTGAAAAACCAGTACATGCCCGCGACCGTCTTTACCGACGCCGTGAAGTATACCGACGAGGACCGCGAAAACGCGAAGCGGGCCGCGAAGCTGACGGTCGACGCGACGACCGCGAAAATGGAGGCGTCGGGGCCCGACTCCTACATGCTGTACCTGCGGGCCTATGCCTACGAACAGCAGTACCTCGCCGGCGGCGACGCGGCCATGCAGGCCGCGGGGCTTGCCGACTACCAAAAGACGGTCGAGCTGGGCGGCGCTTATGCGCAGGCGGATTACGACCGGCTGGCGGCGACGGTGGTCGCGGCCGGCCCGCTTTCCTGGCAGGTGCCCCAAATGCTGACGCTCGCGGAGATGGCGGCCTTGCTGGGCGTCGCCGAGGGCGACCTGTGTTACGTGGCGAGCGATTATCAGACTGCCGACGGGAGCCGGCAGGGCGTCGGCTATACCCTGCGCGCCGATACGGCCGCGGCGGCCGCGATATACGTGCTGGCCGACCCGCAGGGCGGGCAGGCGCGCTACGACCTGCTCAAGGGCATGGCGTTCCTGCATGCCGTGACCGCGCTGGACGGCGTGGGGGATGAAGCGGCGGCGATCGGCCTTCGCAACATGGATAACGACCCGACCCTGTACACGACCGTGCTCGCCCGCAAAGACGAGCTGGTGCTGCAGGTGCGAGTGCCAGCCGCCGCATGGAAAGGCGCGGATACGGTCGCGGCGGCGCGGGCCGTGGCGGAAGCGTTGCTGGCCAACCTGTACGACACGGAACGCGCCGTGCCGGACGAGGTCGGGATCACGATGGAGAACGCCGTGACGCGCGCGGCCATGAACCCCGGCACCGCCGATTCTCCCGTGCCGGACGCGCTACCCGCCGACCTGGGCGGCAAAACGGAGTACGGGTACCTGGTGGAAATGCGCACGCAATACCTGCCTTCCGGCGCCTGGGAACCGGCCGACCTTTCGGCGGACGGCCTGAATAACGCCAGGCGCGCGGCGAAGCTGATTTCCGAGACGATCACGAGCCGGTTCGACGCTTACGGCCAGAACCCTTACGAACTGGAGATACGCGCCGCATGCTATGCCTTCGCCTATCGGGACACGGGGGACGAGGTGTGGCGGAAGCTGGCGATCAACGATTACAAGCAGGCGCTGAGCACGGGGTACGTGCTGGCCAAATCCGGCTACGACGCGCTGGCGACGCCGCTGCTTTCACCCATGGCGGAGCTTATGTCGGGCGCCGAGGGCGACGGCGTGACGCTGCTCAACCGGTGGCTGATCCAGGCGGGGTACCTTGCCGGCTCGCCGGGCGCGACCTTCGACGACGCCACGCGGCAGGCGGTGGAGTGCTACGAGGCGGACAACGGCCTGACGCCGGACGGCATTGCGGATATCGCCATGCTCCTGTCCCTCTATGCCAAGATCGACGACGGGGACGCGACCCTGCCCGGAGCGTAAAGGGAGTCTTATCGCACGAAAGGCCCGCGGTCGTAAGACCGCGGGCCTTTCGTGCGAACTCGAGCAGGCTGCATCAGCCCTTGATGCCCGCCTGTACCGAGATGCCGCGGAGGAAGTACTTCTGCGCCACCAGGTACAATACGAACGGCGGCACCATGGAGACCATGCAAGAAGCGATGAGGTGCGCCCATTTCTGCTCGTACTGGCCCATCAGCAGCCGCAGACCGGCGGTCAGGGTCTGGTTGTCCACGTCGGTCAGCACGATGGTAGGCCACACGAAATCGTTCCACGCGCCGTTGAAGGTGAACAGCCCCACCACGATCATCACGGGGAAGATCGAGGGCAGGATGATGTTCAGATACACCTGGAAGCTGTTGGCGCCGTCGATGGTGGCGGCCTCGTCCAGCGCCTTGGGGACGCCCTTCAAAAAGTTGCGGATCAGGAAGATGTTGAACACGCCGGCCATGGCGGGCCAGATGAGGGCGTTGAGGTTATTGATCCAGCCCAGGGCGTTGGAGATGCGGAACAGCGGCAGGATGGCCACGACGTTGGGGAACATGCTCATGTACATCAGCGTCCAGAAGATGGCGTTGCCGCCCTTGAAGTCCAGCCGCTCGTACGCGTAGGCGGAAAGCGACGTGATGAACGCCACGCACACCGTCTGCGCGATGGACACGATAAAGGAGTTTTTAAACATCGAAAGCATGTTGGCGGTGGTGTTGGTGCCCGAGCCGCCCACGAACATTTCGATGTAGTTGACGACCGTCCACTTGCGGGGAATGAGGCGGGTCAGGTAATCCCACGGCCCCGTGAGATTGGCAAAGGAGGTGATGAAGTCCGAGTCGTATTTGAAGGAATTCAGGATCAGCCACAGAACGGGCGTGATCCACACGATGCCCAGCAGGAAAAGAAAGGCGAAACTCACGCGCTTTCCGGCTTTGGAAGATTTCATCGGTTCGTTCTCCTTTCCCTCAGTCAGGCGTGTTGGCACGCATCAGGCGCAATTGCAGGTAGGACACGGTCATAATGCACAGGCCCAGGATCAGCGCCATGGCCGCGGACATGCCGGCCACCTGCTTCTTCACGGCGTTTTCCAGCACGTACATCAAAAGCACCGCGTTGGCTTCCTGATTGGTGTACCCCGTCAGGATCAACGGCTGGCCGTAAATGTTGAACTGGGCCACCACGGACATGACCAGCGTGAACATCAGCGGGTAGCGCATACCGGGAATCACGATGTGCCAGAAGCGCTGCCAGCCGTTGGCGCCGTCCACCGCCGCCGCTTCGAAGTGATCGGTGGGGATGGAGGCCAGCGCGCTTTGGTAGATGACCATGTTGAAGCCCGCGCACCACCAGACCGTGACCACCACCAGCATGATCCACGTATAGGGAGGCGTGAACCAGTTGGCCGTCGAGCCCAGGAACTTGTTGAGGACGCCGTAATCGACGTTGAACATGTAGCGCCACGTCAGCGTCACCGTGGTGATGGACATCAGGCTGGGCAGGTAGTACAGCGCCTGGTAGAATTTATGGCCGCGGCACTTGCTTTGCAGCGATACCGCCAAAAGCAGCGGTATGGCGATGCAGAAAGGCACCGAGTAGATCACGAACTTGACCGTGTTCCACAAGCCGTTTCTCAGCTGCTTGTAATAGGTGTTGGTCGGGTCGAACAGAAGCGTTTTGAAGTTGTCAAGCCCCGTAAACACGGGCTCGTTGAAAAGATCCCACCGGGTGAAGGCGGCATAGACGCCGTAAATGGCGGGGGTGATGAAGAAAATAATGAAGAAGAACAGGTGGGGGGAGATGTAGGCGTAAGGAAGCAGCTCCCTGCGCAGGCGGCGGCGAGCCACCTCGGTGCCCAGCTCCGGTCGCGCCAGAAAGGAAGTAAGCCCCGCCGCGGCCAGCGCCAGGTAGCAAAGCGGGCCGAACACGATGCTGATTTCCTTTACGTCGCGCTTTTTGAACTTGACGCCCGCGTCCTTGAGCGCCGCGCTGATGGGCGTGTACATGGTGGCGTTTGCCTTTTCGCGGGCGAACAGGAAAAGGAAAAGTCCAAAACACAGAAAGGACACCCCGGCGAAGAGCATCCCGACGCTATCCTGTTTTTTCAACACCGCGATGATGGAGATGAGCATCGCGCACAGCGCCAGCGGCAACAAAAGCGTGCTCGCGCTGGAAAGCGAAAAGAGGACCTGGGGCAGCGACATTTGTACGGAGACCGTCGTATCCTTCACGGTCGATGCCGCCGTCAGTCCGGCGAAGCTGAACAACGCCAGAAACGCGACCGCGGAGATCACGGCTGTTTTCGAACGTGTCATAAGACACCTCATTTCTCAGGAATCATACGGTTGCGGGCAACGGGTGCCATGCATGTAGCCGAAGGCAGGAGAGGCAACCTCTCCTGCCTTCGGGAACAAAAACCGTCCCGGAGCGTTACTGGGCGCTGATAGCGTCGTTGATCTCCTGATCGATCTGCGCGAGCGCGTCGTCGATGGAGATGGTGTCGTCCACGAAGTCCCAGCCCACGCGGCTGAAAGCGGTGTCGAACAGGCCCCAGTACTTGTAGGAGTAGATGGCCAGCTCATCGGCGCGATCGGGATCGGCCAGGAAAGCCTGCGGCATATCCAGGAACTCGGGCGCGTCGTTGATGGAGAGGTGCGCGGGGCACATGCCGGCGTTCTTCGCCCAGGTCAGGGAATGCTCGCCCATCCAGTTGATGAACTTCGCCACGGCCAGGTCCTCTTCCTCGGTGCGGTTCTCGTCGGCGAACTGCACGAAGTTGTGGGAGGACGTCCAGCTCTTGCAGGTCTCGGGGCTATAGCAAACGCTGGGAACCATGCCGTAGTTGATGCCGGCATCCACGACGGCCGCCTTCATCCAGATACCCTCCTGCCACACCAGCAGCTCGCCGCTGTAGAACTTGGAGGAGTAGTCGGTGTTCTTAATGGTGGTGTAGCCGTCCTGGAACAGGTCTTTCATCGTCTGGAAAACCTGGCGCATATTGTCGTTGTCGATGCAGGGGGTCACGCCGTCGGAGCTCAGCGTGCAGTTGGGATCCAGCTGCGCGTAGTAGCTCAGTAGCTGAGCGCGCATCCAGCCCAGGTCGAAGATGTCGCCTTCCCAGCCTTCGGAGCGGGCCTTGTCGCCCAGGGCGCGAATCTCATCGAAGGTCAGGTAGCCGTCTTCCACGTAGCTGTTCAGGTCGTACTTGTCGAACAGGTCCTTGTTGTAGTAAGTCACGTAGGAATGGACGTCCAGCGGGATGCCGTAGTGCTCGCCGTCGATATCGGAGCGGGCCCAGGCGGCGCTGTTGTAGTTGGCTTCTTCCACGCCGGCTTCCGCGAGCAGATCCATGTCGTAGGCGTAGAGCATGTCGTTGTCCACGAAGTTGGGGATGCGCTCGATGTGCACGATGGTCACGTCCGGAATGCCGGAACCGGTCTGCACGGCCAGGGGAATCTTCTGGTACAGATCGTCGGCGGTCATGGGCGTGTGGTTGACGTACACCTCGTCCTGAGAAGCGTTGAACTCGTCCACCATGCCCTGCATGGTCGCGCCGTCGGCGCCGGTGAACACCGACCAGTAGTCGATCTGGACGGGCTCGGCCAGAGCGGCGGGAACCGCGCAGAGCGTGAGCAGCATGCTCAGGCACAACACAAGGGCCAGATACTTTTTCATGGGTAAAACCTCCTGTATTATTTTATTTATACCGCAACGCTTCGCGAGCGGTTATAAATCGGGGAGACGAAAGTCAGCTGGATTGCGCGTCGGGGTTTACGTTGACGGCGGCGATGCGCGCGGGGTCGACCTTGGGCTTGCGGTCGGGGGTCAGAAGCCCGTTGATCTCCTGCATGACGTCGGTCAGTTGGGTGTAGCAGTACCCGCAGCAATAGGGGATGTCGCGGATGACGTCGGTCAGGCCCTTGAAGCGGGCGTAGAACGCCTCCTCGTCCTTGACCTTGTCGTGGTAGCCCCAGGTTTCCATGCCGCCCATTTCGCCCTGGTCGCCCAGGGTGCTGAAGGCGATGCCGCCGAACTCGGTGACCATGAAGGCTTCGCGGCCGGTGGGGGTCTCGGTCTGTGCGTAGCAGGGGCGCAGGTCGCAGGCGTGGGCTTCCACCACCTCGCGGCTTGCGAAATGGGCGGCCATCACGGCGGTATCGGCCGTATAGTCGTGCAGGGCGCAGATGTCGGTGGTGGGCTGCTCCCAGCCGTCGTTGGCCGAGCACAGGCGCGTGCCGTCCAGCGCCTTGACCATGTGGTAGAGCATCCGTCCGGCCGCCTGCTGGCGATGATCGGCGTAGATCTGGGGAACGCCCCAGCTTTCGTTGAGCGTGACCCAGGCGATGACGCTGGGGTGGTTAAAGTCGCGCTCGATGCCGCCCTGCAGGGTATCGGCCAGGTTGCGCACGCTTTCGTCGGTGAAGGCGTAGACGCTGGGAAGCTCCTCCCACACCATCAGGCCCAGCCGGTCGGCCCAATAATAGTAGCGCGGGTCCTCCAGCTTCTGGTGCTTGCGGGCGCCGTTGTAGCCCATGGCCAGGGTCAGCTCCACGTCGGTGCGGATGGCGTCGTCGTCGGGCGGGGTGAGCAGCGTGTCCGGCCAGTAACCCTGATCCAGCACCATGCGCTGATAGCGCGGGCAGTTGTTGAGGTACACGCGGCCGTTCTTCACTTCCACCTTGCGCATGCCGAAGTAGGTTTCGACGGCGTCGACCTGCTCCGCGCCCCGAAGCAGGCGCACCCGCACGTCGTAGAGCGCGGGATCGTTGGGCGCCCAGAGGCGGACGGGCCCCAGGCCCTCGCGGTCGAGAAGCTCGACGGGCACCCAGGTCGTACGGCCGCCGGCGGTCGCCGTTACGACGCGGTGCACCTGCCCCTGAAGCGAAACGGTCAGCTCCAGCGTCAGCTCGCCTTCGGGCATGCGGTCCAGCGCAATTTCGGCGGTAAACAGGTGACGGTCGATATCCGGGGTGATGTGGATATGCGTCATGGCGTATTCGCCCGTCGCCTCCAGGTACACCGTCTGCCATATGCCGCTGACGGGGGTGTACCAGCAGCCCATCAGGCCGCGCTGCCAGTATTGCTTGCCGCGGGGCTGGGTGCAGTCGGGTTCGTCCCGCACGCGGAGGCACAGGTCGTTTTCGCCGTCCGAAAGAAACGGGGTGACGTCCAGCCCGAAAGGCGTGTAACCGCCCTTGTGGCTGCCGGCCAGCCGGCCGTTGACGTAAACGTGGCAAGCGTAGTCCACCGCGCCGAAGCGCAGCCATATCCGTTGCCCGGCCATGTCGCCGGGAACGGTGAAGGCGCGGCGGTACCAAAGCACCGGATGGATTTCATCCGTCGGGCCGATGCCGCTTCGACGCGATTGATAGCAGAAGGGTACGGTGATCGTTCCGCCCAGCGCGCGGCCGGGCTGCTGCCAGCCCTGCGCAAGGCCGACGTCGCCGTCGTCGAAGGCGAATTCCCATTCGCCGTTGAGGTTCACGAAGGTTTGGCGCATGTAATCGGGACGCGGGTGTTCCGGTCGCGGGATGGGGGCGGTCGGTTGGACGCTCATACAATTCCTCCAAGAAGTAGTGGGGGAATCCGGCTCCAAACATTCTTGAATGTTACGAGAATCGTGTAGCTAATCGGCAAAAATGACAACATAAATAGAATGTTTCGGCCTTTAATTCTCCATATCTGACATGACTACCATAGCACCGCCCGCAATTAATGTCAACATTTTTGGATTATTCTATTAAAAAAATACCATTTCCGTGATAAAATACAAAATTACTGAACGAATTTTACCCGTCGGAAAACAACAAAAACGCCCGCCGCGGCGGGCGCAACGACGGCGGACGGCAAGAGGCTAATCGTCTTTGAGGCGATAACCCACCCGCATGACGATGGGCTGGGCGTAATCCCCGAACTTCTCGCCGAAAAGGTTGATGCCGCCCACGTGCTGGGCGTCCGAGGGCACCTCGATGCGCACCGAGATATGGTCGGCGTCCCCGAGGTGAAGGGTCTTCAGCGTAACGTCGCTGATGGGCGTGTTCTCCAGGTAACTGCCGCTGTTGTCCACCCGCCAGGTTTTAAGAAACCCGTATTGCGTGGAAAAATCGCTCCACCACGAGGGCGTGAGCTTGCCGTGCCGGCCGCCGCAGTCGCAGGGGCTCGTCCACACGCCCAGGCGGTGGCCGTTGATAGACACGGCGATATCGCTTTTCCAGGGATCGCGGTACATGGGCGCTTCGGAACAGGCCTCGAAGGAAAGCTCCAGCCATTCCACCACGATGCGCTTGATGGAAAGCAGTGAGAAATCGTAATCCAGGTAACCTTCCCGAAACCAGATGATCTGCGCGCCGAAGCGCTGAGGCATATAGAAAGAAGCGACGTTGTCCATTTCGCCGATGAAAACCTGTTCGCTGGCCAGACCGCACGTGTTTTTGATGTTGCCCGCGGCGCTGAACCCGCCGATGGGCATTTCCAGCGAAACGACGCTTGTGTCCGGCGAACCGGAAGCGGGCTCCAGCCGGACGGAGAAGGAATCCAGCTTGCGGCTGCATATTTTCATCGTGCCGCGCTGGCCGGGCTGCGTTTCCGAGGTGATCAGCCCCGCTTCCTCCAGCACCTTGATGGCCTGCGCCGCGGAGGACATGGGGATGCCCAGGCGTTCGGACACCTCGCCGACGTTCATGCTGGATTTGGCCAGCGCGCGGATCACATCGATCCGCACAGGGGCGGCCAGCGCATGCGCGACTTTGTAGAGCTGCTGAGGATCGTCCACGGACAGCTCGGCATGCTTGCCTTCAAAGACCTCCGCCATAATCGTTGCCTCCCGTCTGCAGGTTTGTTCTTTTGTGCGGGCGCGCCGGACGGGCCATAGCGCGCGCCCATCGGAGCGGTTCGCTTGTCCTTACAGTATACGATCGGGCGAAAAAAAGCAAGCGGCGAATGGACCGTATAGGGCGGTTTACCGCTTCTTTTCCTGTTTTTTGCCTGTTTCAAACTTGCACACCGGGCCGCCCTTATGCTACAATGGACGCTGCACGGATAGGGAGGATTTTGTCCCTCCCGGCGCGCGAAAGCCGAGCGGTCGAACTTGCCGCTCGTTATTCTTGCGGAACGGGAGTTTTGGGGCTATGCTTTCCTATAATTATCTGTTGGATATCGCGTTGATTCTGCTGTGTACGAAGTTCCTGGGCCTGTTTACCCGGAGGCTTCAGATGCCGCAGGTGGTGGGTGCGCTGCTGGCGGGCGTCATTCTGGGCCCGGCGGCGCTCAACATCCTGCACGAGACGAACTTCATCAAGCAGGTGGCCGAGCTGGGCGTGATCATCCTCATGTTCAACGCCGGCCTGGAAACCAACATCACCGAGCTTCGCAAGGCCGGCAAGGCCTCCTTCATCATCGCGCTGATCGGCGTGCTGGTGCCGCTGGCCGGCGGGTTCGTGGTGGCGTACTTCTTCAACCGCGGCGACCTGCTCCAGGGCAACACCAGCGCGTTCCTGCAGGATATGTTCATCGGCGTCATCCTCACGGCCACGTCGGTCAGCATCACGGTGGAAACGCTCAAGGAGCTGGGCAAGCTGGACACCCGCGCGGGCAGCGCCATTCTCGGCGCGGCCCTGATCGACGACGTGATGGGCATCATTGCGCTGACGATTGTCACCAGCTTCGCCGACGCCAGCGTGAACATTGCGCTGGTGCTTTTGAAGATCCTTTTGTTCTTCGTGTTCACGGGCATCGTGGGCTACGGATTCTACAAGCTTTTGACGCTCGCGATCAGCAAAAACGGCAACGATCTGCGCCGGTACGTGATCGTCGCGTTTGTCTTTTGCCTCATGCTGTCCTTCGTGGCGGAGCACTTCTTCGGCGTGGCGGACATCACGGGCGCCTACTTCGCGGGGCTGATCATCTGCAACACGCAGAAATCCAAGTATATCGCCGCGCGGTTTGAAACGCTCTCCTATATCCTGTTGTCACCGATCTTTTTCGCCAGCATCGGCCTGTCGGTCGAGCTGCCCAGCATGACGTGGAACATCATCCTGTTCTCCGTGCTGCTTTTGATCGTGGCGATCCTCTCCAAGATCATCGGCTGCGGCCTGGGCGCCAAGCTGTGCGGCTACAGCAACGATGAGTCCATGCAGATCGGCGTGGGCATGATCTCCCGCGGCGAGGTGGCGCTGATCGTGGCCAACAAGGGCAGCGCCCTGGGGCTCATGAGCAGCGTGTTCTTCGGGCCGACGATCATCATCGTTATCGTGACGACGATCATCACCCCGATTCTGCTCAAAATCGCCTTTGCCCGGGAAAAACCCGCCGAGGCCCGCAAGGCGGACAGCTCGCTGGTCAAATCCTTCAACGAGTCCGAAAAGCTGGAGATGATCGATCAGCGGATATCCGAGGCCGACGGCGACGTGGAGTGCACATGCAGCCCGGCGGAGGACAAGCCTTCGGCGGGGAACAAGGCGTAAGCGCGGTCCGACGGAAAACATAATAGACTCGCGCCCGCCCCGACGGTTTCGGGGCGGGCGATTGACATTCCGCCTCACCCGCGCTATACTTTCCCCACAACCGAATCAGGCACGCGGATGCGCCCAAAGCGCCGGCGGAAACGCCGAGGGAATCGCGGATGAGAATTCCGAGCTATCCCAGTAACCGTGAAGCGGACGAACGAGCACGATGCCACTGCCCACAGGGCGGGAAGGCGCTCAAGTAGGATGAGGCCAAGCCGGGAGACCTGTTCGCGCGCAATCCTCTGGGATTGGGCAAAACGCACGGGCCGAAAGGCCCGCGCTTCTTGGGCTGTCCCCGGAGGGGGACGGCCCTTTGCCATGCCGGTTCGGTTGGCATTCGGAAAGGGGAGAAACCTATGGCGAAACGGAAAATCCTATCCATCGCGGCCGCGACGGTCGCGCTCGTCCTGCTTGCCGCCGGCTGCGGAACGGCGACGGCGGAAGGCGTGAGCGTAACCGACATGACCGGCCGAACCGTGACCCTCGACCAACCCGCGACGCGCGTGGTGGCGCTGACCGCCGCCGACTGCGAAATCCTCTGCGCGCTGGGCGCGCAGGATGCGCTTGTCGGCCGCGGCGAGTACTGCGACTACCCGGCGTCGGTGCTGGACGTGCCCTCGGTGCAGTCCGGCACGGAAACCAACCTGGAGCAGATCATCGCGCTGCAGCCGCAGGTGCTGTTGATGAACACCATGGCGCAAACCGAGGAGCAGGTTAACCAACTGGAGGCTGCGGGCATCCGCGTGGCGGTCAGCGAGGCGACCGACATTCAGGGCGTGTACACCGCCATCGACATGATCGGCGCGCTGACGGGCAAAACCGACGAGGCGGCCGCGCTGATCGCCGACATGCAGGCGGGCTTTGCCGAACTGGCGGGCGAAGCCGCCGGTACGGGCAAGAGCGTCTACTTCGAGGTGTCCCCGCTGCAGTACGGGCTGTGGACGGCGGGCAAGGGAACCTTCATGAACGAGGTGGCGGAGCTTTTGGGCCTTACCAACTGCTTTGCGGACGTGGACGGCTGGGCGCAGATCTCCGAGGAGCAGGTGATCGACCGCAACCCGGACTATATCGTGACCCTCACCATGTATTACGGCGAAGGCCCGACCCCCGTGGAGGAGATTCTCGCCCGCGACGGGTGGCAGTCGATCGGCGCGGTGGTGAACGGCGACGTGCTCGACCTGCCGGATAACGAGCTGACCCGCCCCGGCCCGCGCCTGATCGACGGCGCGCGGATGCTCAACGATTTCATCCTGGAGTCGCTTCAGAACGAGAAGGCGTCGTAGCGCTTGCCAGGGCTCGCTTTGGGAAGGGGATGGCGATCCCCTTCCCAACCTACCCCTGGGGAAAGACGGAACGCAACCAGATGCACCTTCTTTTCAGATAAAACTAATAAACAGGCAAGGAGCACTCCATGCAACCAAAGTCCGAAGGTTTCCGGCTCTGGCAAACGCTGGCCCTCGCCGCGGCGACCGTGCTGACGGCGCTGCTTTGCGTGTGCGCGGGGAGCGTGCCGGTTTCGCCGGAGACAACCGCGGCGGTCGTGTGGAACGCGCTGTGGGGCCTGCCCGTGCCCGAGGGGGTATCCTCGGCGATCATCCTGTCGGTGCGTCTGCCGCGGGTATTGTGCGTGGCACTCACCGGCGCGGCGCTGGCCGTGAGCGGCGCGGCGATGCAGGGCCTTTTGCGAAATCCTTTGGCCGACGGCTCCACCCTGGGCGTGTCCTCGGGGGCGTCGCTGGGCGCGGTGGTCGCCATTGCCTTCGGCGTTACGTTTCCGGGCCTGCCGTTCGCGGGCACGATGCTGATGGCCATGGCCTTCGGCTTTCTGTCGCTTCTGCTCATTCTGTCGCTGGCCTACCGGTTGGACGGAACGCTTTCCACCAACACCATCATCCTCGTGGGCGTCGTGTTTTCCATGTTCGCCTCCAGCCTCATCAACCTTATCATCACCTTCCACAGCGAGAAGGTGCGCAGCATCGCCTTCTGGACCATGGGCAGCCTGCAGGGAAGCGATTACGGAAACGCGCTGGTGCTGCTGTGCGCGCTGGTGCTTTTCGGCGGGGTCATCCTGAGCCTGTCCCGGGAGCTCAACGCCTTCGCCGTCGGGGAGGAAAACGCGCGCGGCGTGGGCGTGAACGTGAAGGGCGTGAAGCTGACGCTTTTGATCTGCGTATCGGCGCTGGTGGGCGTGTGCGTGTCCGTCGGCGGGGCCATCGGCTTCGTGGGGCTGGTGACGCCCCACATGGTGCGTCTGCTGGTGGGGCCCAACCACAAGCGGCTTCTGCCCGCCTCGGTGTTCGGCGGGGCGATTTTCCTGATGCTTTCCGACCTGGTCGCACGCGTGCTGCTGAGCCCCGTGGAACTGCCCATCGGCGTGGTCACCTCGCTGATCGGGGCGGTGGGGTTCATCATCATCTTCTATCGCGCCCGAAAGGGGGACGCCCATGCTTGACGTGCGCGACCTGACCGTCCGCTTCGGCGCGTACCGCGCGGTGGACGGCGTGAGCTTTTCGGTTGAGGCGGGGGAGTGGCTGATGATCGCCGGACCCAACGGCGCGGGCAAATCCACGGTGCTTTCCGCCGTATCCCAGGGGGTGCCCTACGCGGGCAAGGTGCTTTTGAACGGCCGGGACGCCCGCCGCATGAAGGCGAAGGAGCGCGCGCGCCTGATGGGCGTGCTGTCGCAAAGCCACGCCGTGGGCTATGCCTTCACCGTGGAGGAGATCGTCCGCCTCGGGCGCTACGCCTACGCCGGGGCGTTTGCCGGCCGCAACGAGGCCGACGAACGGGCGGTTGCCGAGGCGCTGGCCTTTACCGGCATGGAGCCCTACCGCGCGCACTCGGTGCTTACGCTCTCCGGGGGCGAACTGCAACGCGCCTTCCTTTCGCAGCTGTTCGCGCAGAACCCGCCCCTGCTTTTATTGGACGAGCCGACCAACCACCTCGACCTGGCCTACCAGAAGCAGACGTTCGAGCTGATCCGCCGCTGGCTTACGCAGCCGGGGCGCGCGGCCGTATCGGTGGTGCATGATCTGTCGCTGGCGCTCGCGTACGGCACGCGCGCGCTGCTGATGGACAAAGGGCGGATCGTGGCGCAGGGCCCGGTGCGGGAGGCGCTCGGCCGCGAAAATCTGAATCGCGTCTACGGCATGGACGTACACGGCTGGATGCGGGGGATGCTTGCACAGTGGACGGGGGAGGACGAAGCGGAAGGCTGAAGCGCCGGTTCCCGGTTTTCGTCGCATTCAAATGTGCGCCCTGCGGGGCGCTTTTCTTTTTTCAATCGTGTCGCGGAAAACTGGTTTCACAAACGGCGGGGATGCGGTATAGTATAAGCGTCAGGAATCGTTGCATAGAGGCGGGCCCCGGAACAAAAGCCTCTCACCGTTCCCCACAGAGCAAACAGGAGGGATACATGATGTGCGGAATCCGTTTCTTCGTTTGTAAGCACTGCGGCAACCTGGTCGGCATGATCCACGACTCCGGCGCCCCGCTGACCTGCTGCGGCGAGCATATGACCGAGCTCATCCCCGGCAGCGTGGACGCCAGCCAGGAAAAGCACGTTCCCGTCATTGAAATCAGCGGCGACACCGTGACCGTCAAGGTCGGCGCGATTGCCCACCCCATGACGGAGGAGCACTCCATTCAGTGGATTTATCTCCAGACCGAGCACGGCGGCCAGCGCAAGTGCCTCAAACCCGGCGACGAGCCCAAGGCCGTCTTCGCGCTCAGCGGCGAAAAGGCGATCGCGGCGTACGCGTACTGCAACCTGCACGGCCTCTGGAAAGCCGACGTCTAACGCCCGTACCGGTTCACGCGGGAGGGGAGCATTGCCCCCTCCCGTTTCCCCGTGTATATGGGCGGGGGATGGAACAGGCTTCGCCGTTTTGGGGGCGGCCCTGACCCGGGGTGCGGATACCGCACGGAAAGACCCGAAAACACAGCGTACGTAACGTACCAGAAGGAGCGGACCATGAGTAAGAAAGTAGTCATTATCGGAGGCGTAGCGGGCGGCGCGAGCTGCGCGGCGCGTTTGCGCCGCCTGGACGAAACCGCGGAGATCGTGCTAATGGAGCGCGGCCCCTATATTTCCTACGCCAACTGCGGCTTGCCCTATCACGTGGGCGACGTCATCAAGTCCCGAAGCGCCCTGCTTTTGCAGACGCCCGAAGCCATGAAGGAAAAGTTCAAGGTGGACGTGCGGGTGAAAAACGAAGTGACCGCCATCGACCGTGAGCATAAAACCGTGACCGTCAAGCGCGTGGATACGGAGGAAACCTACGAGGAAGCGTACGATACGCTGGTCATCTCCACCGGCTCTTCGCCCGTGCGCCCGCCGATTCCCGGCATCGACCTGCCGCGCGTGCGTTCATTGTGGACGGTGCCCGACGCCGACGAGATTCGCACCCTGATCGCCGAAAAGGACGTGAAGACCGTGGTGGTGGTCGGCGGCGGCTTCATCGGGCTGGAAATGGCGGAAAACCTGAAGCACGCGGGCGTCAAGGTGTCGCTGGTGGAGATGCTCAACCAGGTCATGGCTCCCGTGGATTTCGAAATGGCGCAGCTCCTGCACGAGAACATCCGCCAGAACGGCGTGGAGCTGCTGCTGGGGGACGGCGTATCCGCCTTCGAGCCTAACGGCGACGAGGTGAACGTGAAGCTGAAAAGCGGCAAGACCCTGACCGCCGGGCTGGTGGTGCTCTCCATCGGCGTCAAGCCCAACGGGCAGCTGGCCAGGGACGCGGGGCTTACGGTCAACGCGCGCGGCGGCATCGTGGTGGACGACACGCTGCATACCTCCGACCCGGACATCTACGCCGTGGGCGACGTGATCGAGGTGACGGACTTCGTATTCAAAGACCGCACCATGATCCCGCTGGCCGGCCCGGCCAACAAGCAGGGCCGCATCGCCGCGGACAACATCGCCGGCGCAAGCGAGAAATACGAGGGCTCCCAGGGCACCTCGGTGGTCAGGGTGTTCGACCTGACCGCCGCCTCCACGGGCATAAACGAGCGCACGCTTATCAAGCGCGGCATGGTGCGCGATACGGACTACAAAGCCGTCATCCTCACGCAGAACGCGCACGCGGGGTATTACCCCGGCGCGACGCCCATGACCATCAAGCTGTTGTTCTCGCCCGACGGCAGGAAGATTTTCGGCGCGCAGATCGTGGGCCGCGAAGGCGTGGACAAGCGCATCGACACCATCGCTGTTACCCAGCGGCTGGGCGGCGGGGTGATGGAGCTTTCCGAGCTGGAGCTGGCGTACGCGCCGCCGTTCTCCTCGGCCAAGGATCCGGTGAACATGGCGGGCTTCGTGGCCCGCAATACGCTGGACGGGCTGGTGGGCATCGCCGAGTGGGATACGCCCGCCAAGCACCCAGACGCGGTGCTGTTGGACGTGCGCGAGGACGTGGAGGTCATGGCCTTCGCCGTGCCCGGCGCCGTGCACATCCCGCTGGGGCAGCTGCGCGACCGGCTGGGCGAGCTGGACAGGACGAAAGAGACCATCGTGTTCTGCGCCATCGGCGTGCGTGCCTACAATGGCGCCCGGATCCTGAAGCAGCACGGGTTTGACAACGTGCTGGTGTACCCGGGCGGCGCGCGTTTCTACCAGAGCACGCATTTTGAGGACGTAGCCCCCGATCCTTCCGCGACCGCGGCCGTCAGCGACAGCGGGCACACCGCCGACCTGGACGAGCCGTCCGCCTCCATGCGCATCGATTGCTCCGGCATGCAGTGCCCCGGCCCGATCATGAAGGTGTTCGAAACCATGCAGACCATGAAACCCGGCGAGGTGATGGAGGTTTCGGCCTCCGATCCGGGCTTTGCCAGGGACATCGGCGCGTGGTGCCGCCGCACGGGCAACACCCTGCTTTCCAACGAGCGTCAGGGGGACGATTACGTCGCCCTCGTGCGCAAGGGCGGCACGCCGAAAAAAGCCGCCGAGGTGCACGAGACGCCCGAAGGCAAGACGATCATCGTGTTCTCCGGCGATCTGGACAAGGTGCTGGCGAGCTTCATCATCGCCAACGGCGCGGCGGCCATGGGTCGGCCCGTGACGATGTTCTTCACCTTCTGGGGGCTTACGGTGCTGCGCAGGCCGGAAAAGGTGAAGGTCAAAAAGAGCTTTGTGGAAAAGATGTTCGGCGGCATGCTGCCCCGCGGGGTGGGGAAGCTTAAGCTGTCCCGCATGAACATGGCGGGCATGGGCACCGGCATGATGAAGGCGATCATGAAGCAGAAGAACGTCGATTCGCTGGACGAGCTCATCCGCAAGGCGAAAAAGGCCGGCGTGAAGCTGGTGGCCTGCACCATGAGCATGGACGTCATGGGCATCCGCGCGGAAGAGCTGATCGACGGCGTGGAACTGGGCGGCGTGGGCGCCTACCTGGGCGACGCGGAAGAAAGCAACGTGAACCTGTTCATCTAAGCCCGCCGCCGGGCGACAAGAAAGAGAAAACATCCCCGTGGTTGAACCGTTTCGGACGGTCGGCCACGGGGATGTTTTGCCGCCGCCATACATCCGGCGAAGGGAACCTTGCAACGGATGCGGACTCATGGTACAGTAGCGGGGATCGGACTGGACGAAAAAGCGATCAACCTTCACCGCCCGGAGCGGGAAATGGGGGAGCCGGCATGAACAAAGCGGGATTCGGCGCATTTCCGCCCGGAACGCTGGCCGGGATGCTGACCGCGGCATACGCCGCGAACGCGGAGATCACCGCAGCGGACAGGGAGGATTGGCGGGCGTTCGACGCGTTCGTCTACGACCATCTCGCCGTGATGGAGAACTGCGGGTTCGTGTCGATGCTTGGAAACGAGCCGGTCGGGTTCATCACATGGGATCCGCGGGGGCTGCCGCGGGAGGTTAAAATAGGCCACAACTGTATTCTGCCCGCATACCGGGGCAGGGGACTGGGCAAGGAGCAGCTCGGGGCGGCGCTGATGCGGATCGAGGCCCGCAGGCCCGCGTGTGTCACGGTGATCACCGGCGCGACCCCGTTTTTCCTGCCGGCGCGCAGAATGTACGAGGCGCTCGGCTTTACCGCCGATCCGGAGGCCGGCTGCGACGGCCCGAACCGGGTCGCCTACCGCATGGATTGCCGCGAATCGTAAAGGAAACCGCGTAGCAAGCTGAGGCGGTTTATGCTATACTAAACTAAACGGACGCACGGGAGGTGACGGCATGCCGCAGCCCTGGATCACCGCTATTTTCATGAACGCCTTCGCGCTTGTGATACTGCTGATTTTGCTGATCGACTCCGGCAACCAGCAGCACCGCTTTTTGATGAAGGATCAGCTGCTGTTCAAATGGATGCTGATCCTCAATATCCTGATTCTGGCCGTCGATGCCGCCACCTGGGTGCTCAACGGGAAAACCTTCGCCGGCGCGCGGACGCTGAACGTACTGCTGACGACGGTGTTTTATATTCTCGATCCGGTCATGTCGTTTTTATACATTTGCTATTGCGACCTTAAAATCGGCACCATGCCCGGCCGGAACAAACGCCTGCATATGCTTTACGCCGCTCCGCTGCTGATCAACCTGGTTTTGGCGCTGATCAGCGTTCGCAGCGGGTGGCTGTTCAGCATCGGTCTGGACAACGTATACCGCCGCGGCTCCGCGCTGGCCGTGTCCTTCCTGCTGTCGTACGTGCTGTTGGGCGTGGCTTTCGTGCGCGTGCTGTACTATCGGAAAAAGCTGAGGGCCGAGGCCGGAGGCGGCCCGGCCGGTTACCGCTACGGCGGTACGCTCGCGCTGCTTTTGTTTCCGCTTTCCCCGCTGATCGGCGGGCTGATCCAGATTGCGAATCCCCCGATGACGGTGGTATGGCTGTCGACCGTTTTCGCGCTGCTGGTGCTCTACATCAGCGTGCAGAACGCGGAAATCGTAACCGATCCGTTAACGGGGCTGTACAACCGCCGCCAGACCGATTCCTACCTGCAGGGATTGATCCAGGGCACCCCGCGGGCGGGTGGGATCCGCCTGGCGATACTGGATGTGGATAACTTTAAGCAGATCAACGACCGTTACGGGCACCTGACCGGCGACCGCGCGTTGCGTACGCTGGCCTCCGTTCTGCGGTCGGAGTGTGCCCGGGACACCTTCTGCAGCCGGTACGGCGGCGACGAGTTCGTGATCGTTACCCGGCATGGGGGAAGGGATCAGCTGGAGGCGCTGCTTGCGCGGATCGACGAGCGGCTGGACGAATGCTGCGGCACGCTGGGGGAGCAGTTCCGATTGTCGATCAGCGTCGGCGCCGCCGCCTGGTCCGCCCATACCGACACGGCGGACACGCTGTTCGCCGCCGCCGATAAGGAGCTGTACCTGAATAAGCGCAAGCTGAAGCGGAGGGCGACGGATCAGGACGAAGGATAGCGGATGCCGAAACCGGAGATCGATTCGGCTTCATCCGACTTTTTACTCAAGGAACCGGCGCGGATCGCGCCGGTTCCTTTTCTGTCGTAGACGGAGCGGCGGCCACGCCACGGTTGCTATTATTTGCGGCGAAGCGATCCTGTTACCGGATCAGGTTCCCGCGAAGCAGGCGCTGGTTCAGTTCCCACAACGCCGTTTTCTGGTCGTGCCAGTAAACCAGGTCGTAGGCGGCCTGGTATTCGCGCCATTCCATGGCCAGGTGCTCGTCGGAGAGCACGATGGCGCCGTCGTAGGGCATGGCGAAGAAAAACATGGGACAAACCACCACGTTACGCCCCCACACCGTGTGCGCCTCAAAGAGGTCCGCGGGCAGGTAGCTGACGGTATCCAACCGGTACAGAGGGGCCCGAACCGTGATGCCGGCCTCCTCAAACGACTCCCGGTGAGCGGCCTGCTCCACCGTTTCGCCGTCCTCTACGCCGCCCGATACCCCCTGCCAGCATTTCGGGTCGTCGGCCCGCTGGAAAACGGCGTACTCGTATCGGCCGTCCCGGTTCTTTCGGTAGAGGTAAACGTGAATGTTGATCGGCTGCCGCATAGGTTTCCTCCGTAAAACAGCGTTATTGGGTACGGGTTGGGTGCCCCTTTCTCTTTCTACCATAGGATACCATACGGGAAGGATTTGACGCAAAGCCTTTGTGCGCAAGATACCCGCGCGGCGCTGGGCGGCAAAGGCGGCCGCTCGGCAAAAAGGGGGGATAAAGCTGCGGCGGGGGAGAGAGGAGAAGCTGAAAAGCGCCTGCAACGGTGATCGTTACAGGCGCTTTTGGCTCCCCAGGTAGGACTCGAACCTACAACCCTTCGGTTAACAGCCGAATGCTCTGCCATTGAGCTACTGAGGAATATTGGGATGCGGCGGCGATCTACTCTACCGGGCCGTTACCAGCCAAGTACCATCGAC
>CAZXJI010000036.1:0-19922 GCA_964640955.1 uncultured Oscillospiraceae bacterium
ACATCGAAGATTAACTGTTGATGTGTTTTGAGGTTCCCTATCATTCCAGATCAACATAATTCTATCACGTAAAGGAAGTCGAATGCTATTCCTTATTTCTTTAAACGCATATACATCATGATAATTTAGGCGTTGTGCTTCATCTGGAAACAACCGAAACGAAGCTATGATATGCTTAGTTTCTCCAGGGCTAATCGTTATTGGAAAAGTTGTAGCATTCATACGTTTTTCGTTATATCCTAGTATTAGATATTCATCAATAATACAATTTAAAAAAGTATCGCTTTCATCATAGGGCGCAATACCGATTCTGAACAGTGGAACTGGTCTTGTTGACGGATTGGTTACATCTAGTTCCAAACAAACAACCGTAGTTGTTTGCATTCCAGCAAACGCGAAAATTGTTGGGTTGTAAATTTCCAGTTTTCTATTATCAAGTAGTACAGATCGAATGAGCACAAAACTAGAGATCGCTATACCGACAAGACCAGAATATTTCAGAATCATCTCCCACACTTGAATCACTCCTAGTATTGTTATTTTCAGTGCTGTCTTTTCTTCTTCATATGCTGAATAATTTAATACAAACAACGAACAGGATAACTAATACTACATTTCATTATTTTGAAGTAAAGTTATTCTTATTAACTTATAGTAATTTTACCAGAAAATATCATGTTAAGCAACGTTTACGTGTGCCTATAATATGCAGCATAATAATTAGTAGTATGCACATTGTAGAGAACAAATATTCGTATCAGACCAACCGTTATTAGACAAACGAGAAACACATCCCGCGTCATTGTATCAATGCCGGCGGGATGTGTTTCTTGTTTTGGCAAGCAAACGAAGTCCTCTCAGGCATTCGTCGGAGCAGCCCCTCTCGGCCGGGCGCGCGCCTACTCTTCGGCTTGCAGCAGCGCGTTTTCCACGGCCTGGAGCGCCGCCTTCGAGGTAAGGGTCGAACCGCTTACGGCGTCCACCTGCAGGGTCTGCTGTTCAACAACCTGGTCGTACAGGGGATCGGTCAATTTAGCCGCGTCGTCGCCGAATTTCGAACTGACCAGCGTGATGCCGGTCACCTTCCCGCCGGCCACGGTCACTTCGACCTGGTTGGCGCGCCAGCGGTACATGCCGCCCTCATATTCCCCGGTGTAAACGCCGTCCTTCAGCCTGGAAAAGTCCACCGCGTTCAGCGGCAGGCTGACGGCTTCCCTGTGTTCTTTGGCGATATACCGCCACCCGATTGCGCCTCCCGCGCCCAGCGCGGCAACGACGATCAGCGCGATGATCCATCCGGTCATTTTCCGTTTCCCCCTTTTGCGTTTCTCTGCGGTCATGATACCCGCCCCTTTGCCAGCAGCGGTTCCAGTGTTTGCAGTGCCTGCCCGGTCAGGCGCTCGACGTCCTCCGCCGAAAGCCTGTAGGCGGACGTATCCTCGCGAACCGGCTTGGGGTCGGAAGGGAGCAGATCGGCGATGTGCAGGTCGATCACCGCGGCCGGCTCGCGCCCGACGCTGCGCTTCAGCTCTTCGGCAAGCTTCGGGTTCGAGCCGTCGGCCCCGCCGCTGATGGAAAGGAACGCGTAGGGCCGCGGCGCCTTCCTCAGGCGTTTCAGGTAGGCGCGCAGCGGCGAGGCGACCCGCCCCATCCATACGGGCCCGACGAGGATCGCCAGATCGAAGGCGGGCATGGCTGCCGGGGCCGGCTGCACCTTCGGCGTCAAACCGAACAGCATATCCGCGATTATGCGCCCCATGCCGCGCTTTTTTGGTTCAGCCAGGGCAATGTGCCCGGCCGAAAGCTTCCCGGCTAGACTTGCGGCCAGGGCCTGATTATTGCCGGTCAGCGAATAGGAAACCACAACGATGTTCATGAAAACTCCTCCTTCATAAGACGTAAGTTTGAATGCCCGCGGCGGGCTGGAAGCATTGTCGGAGACCGGCCGTCACGTGCACCGACAGATTTCGGTCCACGATCACCGCCTGCGCGCGGGGGACGCTTTGCAGGTAAGCGGCGCCCTTGTCCCGGCCCGCGGCGCATACGGCGGTCGCCAGTGCATCGGCCGCCGCCGAACCGTCCGCCACGATCGTGACGCTCAGCACGTCGTTTTCGACCGGCTCGCCGGTATGAGGGTCCAGAATATGGTGGTACAGCCTGCCGTCCGCCGTCCGATAGGATCGCTGGTCGTCCCCCGAGGTGACGACGGTTCGGTCGGCCACCCGCACCGCCCCGATCAGGCGGCCGGCATCGCGCGGATGCCGTATGCCGATGCGCCACGGCGAGCCGTCCGGCCGCGCGCCGAGCGTCGCGATATTCCCGCCGAAGTCGGTACACGCGCTGCGCACGCCGAAGCGCCGCAGCATTGCGATAACCCTGTCCGCCGCGTAGCCCTTGCCGATTCCGCCGAGGTCGACGCACTGGCCCGCCTTCATCAGTTGCGCCGTACGGCCGAAGCGCGGCAAACGCAGTTCCCGGCAGCCGACCAGCTTAAGCGCCGCGGCGATCTCCGCCCCGGACGGGGCCTCGCCCGCGTCCGAGCCGCTCCAGAGCCGGACCAGCGGGCATACCGTGACGTCGAAATACCCGTCGGTGAGGCGTGCATATTCCCGCGCGAGGGAGAGCACCGCGAAGGTGTCGGGGTGCAGGGCGACGCCTCCGCGCCCCGCCGCCCGGTTGAGCCTGTCGATGTCGCTTCCCGCAATGAAGCGGCTGAACAGGTTTTCCAGCCGAACCGTTTCGCGATACGCCGCCGCGACGGCCTCCTCCGCGCTCCGGCCGTAGACGGTATGGGAGATGAGCGTGCCCATCCCCAAATACGTTCTTTGCGCCTTACGGTTCGTTTCCGTTCCGCGCGTCGCCTGCATCCCGATCATCGCTTTGCATGAGCCCTTTCATAATAAAGTCGCCAAGGTGTTCCATGAGTTCCGGAAAATACTGAATGCCGATTTCGTCCTTATGGAGGTCTATGTTGATGAAGGCGGTGAAGATCGCCATGATCATCTCCGCGTCGATGTCGCGGCGCATCCGGCCCTCCCGCTGCCAGTTTCGCACGACCTCGATGAAGCAGTCGTAGAAAAAATCCACGTGCTCTATCGCGTTCGTTTCCCGGAAACGCTGCTCGATCTTATGGAAAACCTCGCGGTTGAACCATTCTTTCAGGATCGGGTTGGCCTGCATGCCCTGCACGTTGCGCCGCATCATCTCCCGGATCAGGGTCGGCGGATCGTCCCGGGGATCGGCCGAGTCGAGGATCGCCCTTTTCAGCGCGACGTTCTCCTGATTGTAGATTTCCATGAAAAGGTGATCCTTCGAGGGATAGTAACGGTAGAACGTGCCGACGGCGAAACCGGCGCGTTGCATGATATCCGCGACGCCGGTATCCTTGAATCCCTTTTCGATGAACAGTTCCTTTCCGCAGCGATAGATTTCCGCTTTCTTATCGGTCATATGCCTCTGCTCCCGTCCGAGCGCCGCAGCCGGAGATCGGTTTGCGGTTCGCGATCGTGAATTGAATGAATATAAATATATTCATTCACAATGCGCATTCTACCAGCGGTTGCCCGGCTTGTCAACCGTTTTGGAGCCTTTTCCGGATATTTTTTCCGAAGGGTCCCCATGCGCCCATCCGGAAGAAGCGAAATCGCACAGTATTCGGCCGATATCGCGTATTGCCTCCCACAAATCCGCTTGTTATACTGGGGGCAGGACGGGAAGTGAAAAAGCATGATCAGAGGACTACCCAACAACGGCGAATTTCATCTGTTTCTGGGCGACCCCATGGGGCTGGAACGGGATCAAACGGTCGTGGAGCGTGGCTGCGCGTTTTCCCCCGGCGTGTGGTCGGCGGGCGTCTCGCTGGCGGTCGCCGCCCCGGAATGGGTCGGCCCCGAAACGCGGGCGCTGCCGCTGGCCTTTGAGGACGACGTGCCGCCCGTCGTCGTCAGTCGCTACGAGGCGGGGCCGGGCGTAAGAGTCTCCTGCCGCCTGTGCACGCTGGCGGGTCCGCGCGAGCGTACCTGTGATTATTTCACCGCGCATATCGAAGGCGAACCGGGCGGCTGCCGCCTCGCGGTGCGGGATATCGGCCCGGCGGGCGCGCGGCTTTCGGCGATCGTATGGGAGGAGCGCGCGCGCAGGCTGACGGTGGACGGGAAGATCGAGCTGTGCTTTGAAACGCCGGTGCGGGCCATACGCATCCTCCCGGCGGACGAGCAATACGAAAGCCCTGCCGCGTATGTGGATTTTGCCGGCGATCTGCGCCTGCGCGTGCTGCACGGCTATCGCCGCGAGCGTCCCGCGCCCGCCTTTACGACCGCCGACGCCTTTGCGGAGGCGCGCAGGCGCTTCGTTAACGCACTCCCGGCGCGCATCCGCACGCCGGACGCCCGCGTCGACCGGCTGTGGGAGCAGACGGCCTTCCATATGCAAAGCGGCATGGCCTGCGGCGTGCCGCGGGCGGGGGTGGAAAACTACCCGCTTCTGTGGGTCCGGGACAGCGTGATCATCCTGCGGTGCCTGGATTGCATGGGGCGCGGCGATCTGGCGCGCATCGGCTGCGAAGCGCTGGCCGATACGGTGTTCGGCGGCGGCTTCGGCTGTGAAAGCGACGCGCCCGGCGAGGGCGTCTGGGCACTGGTGCGCCACGCGCACATCACGCGGGACGCCGGCTGGCTTTCGGAGGTGTTCCCCGCCGTCGAGCGCCGCGTGCGGTGGATGCTCCGCATGCTGGACGCCGACGGGCCCCTCCTGCGCCCCGGCGACGGCCTTACGCTTTCCGCCCGGGCGCGGGAGGACGCGGCGGTGGTCTGCTACGCGCGCGAGGGCGGACACATCCACGGCCGCATGGACTGGCACAGCCCGGATTTCTACATCAACTGCTGGGCGTATGCGGGGCTTCGGACGGCGGCGGAGGCGGCCGATACGCTCGGCCGAAATGCGCAGGCCCGCGCCTGGGCCGAACGGGCGGGCGCGCTGGAAGCGGAGATCGAAACCGTCCTGCTACCGCGCTACGGCAACGACCGCGACCCCTGCGTAGCGCCGTACCCCACCGGGTTGTTTGCCGAAAGGGACGATGTGCTCAGGGAACGCTTCCGCCGCTGGTACCGCCAAAACCGGTTGGACGCGGCCGGACGGCGGAAACCCGAACCGCTCTGGCCGTACTTTGAGGCCGCGCAGATGCACAACGCCCTGCTGCTGGGCTGCACGGACGAGCTGTGGGCCTCGCTGGACGGCTTTCTGTCCGACCCCCGGTTTATGGACATGGCGCTGATGCCGGAGGGGGAACCCGGCGGCGCGGAATGCCTGCCCTTCGGGCGCGGCTCCGACGCGCGCGGCTGGCTTTCGCCCGCCGCGACGGGCGGCAACATGCCGCACAACTGGGCGACGGCGGAGACCTTTCTTTTGCTGCGCGCCCTGCTGGTGACGGAGGAGAAGGAGGGCCTTACGCTGCTGGCGGGCGCGCCGCCCGCCTGGCGCGCGCCGGGCGCGACGGTCGAGGTGACCGGCCTGCCCACGGATCTCGGCATGCTTTCGTACCGCGCGCAGGCGCGGCCCGATGGAACGTGGCAGGTGCGGGTAACGCAGGGCGAACACATTCCCGTCCGCGTCGGCGCGCGCGGATCGTACCGTATTCACGACGCTGAAAACTAACGCCGAATCGGCGACAGGAGGTTTGTTTATGCCCGCTTCAATCACCTGGAAAGAGATGTACCGCCTGGAATATGAACAGCTTTGCCGTGAGGGCTACAGACCCGCGGGCGCGCCGCCGTCCGGCGAATCCTCGCCGGGAGAGCTCACCCGGGCGGAGGAGGAGCGCTGGCAGACCGCGTATGCCGGGCTCCTTTCGTGCCGCGCGGGCGGCGTGCAGCCGGACTACCCCTACCGGGAGCCCGACGGCCTCGCGGAGATTCTCGCCGACGCGGACGAGCCGCCGACGCTCACGCCGCTTACGCAGGCGGAATACCGCGACCGTATCTTCGGCGCGTGGAACGGTAGGCTTGCCGGCGTGGCGCTGGGCAAGCCGCTGGAAATCGGCTGGGATCGCGGGGAGATACGCGCCTATCTGGAATCGGTCGACGCCTACCCCCTGGACGATTACGTTCCCTTCCGCTCCGAACGCCTGAACCGGACGCTCAAGGAGGACTGTCTGCCGTCCTCCCGCGGCCACGTCGCCTACGTGCAAAGCGACGACGACGTGCATTATACGATCTGCTCCCTGCTGTTAATGGAAAAGTGCGGCGAGCGTTTCACCCTGTGGGACGCGGCCCAAAACCTGCTGGAGAACGTCCCCTACCACTGGGTGTGGACGGCCGACCGCGCCCTGTACTACGATCTGGTGCACATGAACGGCTACGAGATGCCCGAAGCGCAGTGCGCGCGGATGGGCGACACCCTCAACCCCTGGCGGGAGTCCATGTGCCCGCAGCTCAAGGCGGATTTCTGGGGCTACGTCACCCCCGGAGAGGTGCGCCGCGGCGCCGGGATGATCCACCGCCTGGGCTTTCTCTCGGCGCGCAAAAACGGGCTGTACGGCGGCATGTTCCTGCAGGGATGCGTGTCCGGCGCGCTGAGCGCAAACCCAACTCCGGAAACCATCCTGCGTTGCGGGCTTTCCAACGTGCCCCGGCGAAGCCGCCTGTACGAGGCGATCCGCCTGGTGATGGACTGGTACCGGGAAACGCCCGACTGGGAGGCGGTCTGCGATCGCATCTACGGCCGTTACGGCGACTGGTATTTCGCCGGGGCGATCAACAACCTGTGCTTTATCGCGCTTTCCCTGCTGGAAGGAAAGCTGGATTACGCAAGGACCGTCGCCACGGCGGTCATGTGCGGCACGGACACCGACTGCAACGCGGGCAACGCGGGCTCCATCGTCGGCGCGGCCGTCGGCCTGGGCGCGCTGCCGCGCAGGTTCATTGATCCGCTCAACGACAGCGTGCACAGCGGCGTAGCCGGCTTCGGCTTCGGTTCGATTACGGAACTGGCGGAAAGGACGATTGCCCAGCGGGAAAGGCTGCTTAGGACGGGCGGCTGAACGCGCGTCAGCGCAGCGCGCGCGGCGAGTAGCCGTATTGCTTTTTGAACAGACGATTAAAGGAGGAAAGGGTACGGAAGCCCACCTCCTCGGAAATCGTGAGAATTTGTTTATGCGTCGTGCGCAGCAGGTGCTCGGCCATGGACAGCCGCACGTGGATCAGGTACTGCTGGGGGCACATGCCGAGGTTGTCGCGGAACACCTTGCGAAAATAGCTGACGCTCATGTTGCAGTCCCGCGCCAGCTGCTCCACGGTGATATCGGTGTGGTAGGCCTGGGCAATGTAGTTGATGACGGAGGTGATCTGGTCGGTGAAGCCGCTTCGGCGCAGGGGGCGCGTTTCCGGCTCCAGCCGCTTCACCTTGGCCAGGAACACCTTAAGGATCATCAGGAACATGTCCCGGTATCCCTCCGGCGTCTCCTCCAGCTCCCGGAACATCATCTCAAACAGGGTGGTCAGCTCCATGTTGTAGGTGTTGAAGCTCTGGTACAGGTCGGACGTGACGCCAACCCCGTCCAGATCGACGAAGATGTACTGCCACTGGCTGGGCGGGTCCTCCGGGTTGGTCATCACGATGTGGGAGTCGTGGATGCAGCCCTTCTGGATCACGGATATGCTGTTGGCCGAAAAAGGATATATTTCCCCGCCGATGAACTGCACCCCGCTGCCGCTTAAGCACCGGCCGATTTCCAGGCACGCGTGGTAGTGCAGCGAGTGATCCCGCTGGTAGTGCTGGCGGTAGCGTTCCGCGCGCGCGGGGAACGCCGGCTGCAGGCCTTTCGGGTCCGGGGCAACGGGAAGAATGGAGCGATTCAGCATAGTTATTTCCCCATATCGCATAGAAATAGTTAATATCATGCTTTATGATAAGCGTAAAGGCACAGGAAAGCAAGCGAAAAAAGCGAAACGGCCCCTTTGGCTTGCGTGTGTGCGACAATACGAACGGAGGGAATCCAATATGAAGAAAATGGTTGCTCTGTGGCTAAGCCTGGCGCTGCTGATGACGCTTTGCGGCGGCGCGGCCGCGACGGCGGAAAGCGGAAAGATCGAGCTGGTTGGCATGTGCTGGGGCAGCACCGCCCAATACGAGGAAATGACCGCAAACGTTCTGGCCACCAACCCGGAACTGGCCGCCAAGTACGACATCTCCTGGGTGCTGGGCGGCAGCGGCGATACCGAGCTTGCGGAAAAGATCCGCCTGGGCCTGTCCTCCGGCGAGCACGTGTGCGACTTCTGCGTGCTCAACTACACCCAGGTGCCGGAATTTGCCCGTGAAGGCGTGCTCAACGACATCACCGCCGCCGTGGAGCCCTACCAGCCGACCATGACCACCGCGGCCAAGAGCCTCAGCCAGTACGACGGGCAGACCATCGCCGTCCCCTTCGAGGTCAAGACGAAGGTCTGGTACTACCGTTCGGACATCTTCGACGCTTGCGGCATCCAGGCCGAGGACGTCAAGACCACCGACGATTTTATCGCCGCGGGCCAGAAGATACGGGAAACCTATCCCGACAGCTACCTGTGGAACCTCGGCCGCAACGTGCCCGGCTACAGCTACTACCTGACGCTCTCCGGCAACGGCGCGAGCTTCTTCGACGCGGACGGCAATTACGATATCGCTTCCGACGAAGGCGTGCGCGCGATGCTGGAAGACTACAAAAAGATGGTCGACGCGGGCGTGATCGCCGATATTTCCGACTGGACGACCGACTGGGAAAGCGCCCTGGCGAACGGCACCATCGTCTCCCAGCTTTCCGCCGGCTGGCTGGGGCAGGACATCTTCCTGCCGACCTATTCCGGCCCGGATAACCAGTGGCAGGTCGCCCTGTGGCCCACCATCGGCGGCACGGACAGCGGCTCGGACGCGGGCGGCTCCGTGATGGTCGTACCTTCCTTCTCCCAGCATCCCGACGAGGCGGCGGAGCTCATCGCCTATACCTGCCTGAGCGCCGCGGGTTCCCAGTGCACCTTCGCCATGACGGGCTCCCTGCCGCAGAACACCGACGTGCTCGCGGACGATTCGCTCTTCGCTGCGCAGGCGGACGGATACTTCGGGCTTTCCTACGTGCAGGCGCAGGCCGCCGCGATGGACAAGTTCGCCATCTTCAACTACTCTCCCAACGCCAGCGCCGAGCAGGACATCGTGGTGGAGTACTTCACCAAGGCGGTGTACGGTGAAATGAGTATCGACGACGCGCTCAACGCCGCGCAGGCCGACCTGACTACCATGATCGGCAACGCCTTCGAATAACCGACCCCCGCTTCCGGCCCGCGGCGCGCACGGCGCTTATCCGCCGCCCGCGCCGCGGGCCTTTGGACAATAAATGAGGGATGAGGTGCGTCCGCATGCGCAAAGCGCCTGCTCTTCCAACCCTGCGGGAACGAAACCGGGACGGGATCGTGCCCTATCTGTTCATCCTCCCGTTCGTATTGTCGTTCCTGATCTTCTTCGCTTTTCCGGCCGGATACTCGCTGGTGCTGAGCTTTTTCAAGTACAAGGGGTACGGCGCGGCGAAGTTCGTCGGGCTGCGCAACTATGCGTCGCTGCTTCGCTACTCCGCGTTCTGGAAGGCGATCGGCAACACGCTTTTCTACTTCCTCGTCCATCTGGTTCCGGTCATGGGCGGCGCGTTTTTGTTCGCGGTGCTCCTGCAGTCCGGTTCGCTGGGCAAATGGCAGAAGGTTTTCAAGCCCGTGCTGTTTTTGCCGCAGGTCATTCCGGTGATGGCGGCGGCGCTGACCTTTCGCATCATTTTCGCCACCAACACGGGGGCGATCAATCAGGTGTTCGGGCTGAGCGTCTCCTGGCTGGAGGACCCGGCGGTCATGCGCTGGTCGGTGGTGATCATGTGCGTGTGGCGTTCTATCGGCTGGTTCATGATCGTTTTCCTCGCGGGGCTGACGACCATCAACCCCTCGCTGTACGAGGCGGCGATCCTGGACGGCGCGACGTCCTTCCAGCGGACGGTGCGCATCACCATACCGCTGATGCGTTCCATCTTCCTGTTCGCCTTCATCATGGACGCCATCAGTTCCTTCAAAATCTATACGGAGGTCAACGTCCTCATCGCGGGCGTGAGCAACGCCCCAACCGACGCGGCCCCGATTATGAACATCGTCACCAGCAACATGACCAACGGCAGTTTCGGCATGGCTTCCGCGGCCGGGTGGCTGCTGTTCGTCATGATCCTGTTCATTTCCGTGCTGGAACTGATGATGATGCGCGAAAAGGAGGCGGTCTGATTGATGGCGATCAGACGCAGCAAAGGCGCATGGGCCGTTTTCGCAACGCTCGGCCTCGCCAGCCTCCTGGCGCTTCTGCCCCTGTGGGTCATGCTCTGCGACTCCCTCAAAACGGGGTCGGAGATCGCCGTCAATTCCTGGGGCCTGCCCCAGGTGCCGACGCTTTCCAACTACGTGGACCTGATCAGCTACAATTCGGGCGTGATGGTGCGCACGTTTTGCAACAGCCTCTTCGTATCGACCACCTACACGCTGCTCACGCTCGCGCTGTCCTGCCTGGCGGCGTTCGCCTTCGCCAAGTACCGTTTCCGCGGCCGAAACGCGATCTTCGTGATTCTCATCATGACCATGATGATCCCCGCGGAACTCACGATGCCCGCCATCTACCTGCTGTTTTCCAGAATCGGGATGCTCAACACCTACTCGATTCAGATCTTCCCGGGCGTGGCGAACGTGTTCTGCCTGTTCATGCTCAAGCAGTACGTGGAATCGCTGCCCGATTCGCTTATCGAGGCGGCGAAGATCGACGGCGCCGGGCACCTGTATGTGTTCGGCAAGGTGGTGGTGCCCCTTTCACGGCCCGCGCTGGGGGCGCTGGCGGTGCTCACGTTTTTGGGCAAGTGGAACGACTATCTCTGGCCGCACATCCTGCTGACCAAGACGGACGTGATGCCCATCATGGTCATCCTGCCGACGCTCAACACCTCCACCAGCTACTACTCCATTCCCTGGGAGCTGATCCTCGCGGGCTGCACGGTTATCACGCTTCCGCTGA
Organism: uncultured Oscillospiraceae bacterium; assembly: GCA_964640955.1. GTDB lineage: Bacteria > Bacillota > Clostridia > Christensenellales > Aristaeellaceae > CAXXOK01. Next base: position 11,056 of record CAZXJI010000036.1, read on the forward strand.
TCATCGTCTTTCTGATCTTCCAGGAGCAGTTCATGGCCAGCGTAACCCTGGGCGCGGTGAAGGAATAGCGCGGCCCGGCGGGCACCAAACAATGCTGCAAAATAAGGAGATTCGACCGACATGGAACACTTTTGCTACGGTACGCGCGGCGGCTGGGTAAAGCACCCGGCCAACCCGCTGCTCGGCGGAGCCTACGGTACCTGCTTCGACATCGCGATGCTCAAGGAAACCGGCGGGATCAGCATGTATTTTTCCTGGCGCGACCGCAAAAGCGTCGCGCTTTCCCGAAGCACGGACGGCGTCCACTGGGACGAACCCGAGCTGTGCGTCGTCCCCCGCGCGACCGCCGAGGGCTGGGAGGACGAAATCAACCGCCCCTCCGTGGTCAGGCGCGGCGCGATTTACCACATGTGGTACACGGGGCAGTTCAAGGCCGGGCAGGCGGACGGGACGTCGCACATTTTTCACGCGGTCAGCGAAGACGGCGTGCGCTTCACCCGCACGGATGAGGAACCCGTGCTTTGCGCGGACGCGCCCTGGGAAAAGCGGGCTGTCATGTGCCCCTGCGTCCTCTGGGACGGGGAGGCGGGGCGGTATCGCATGTGGTACTCCGGCGGCGAACAGTACGAGCCGACCGCCGTCGGCTACGCCGAAAGCGCGGACGGGCTCACGTGGCGCAAAAGCCCGCTGAACCCCATTTTTCAGGCCGATCCCGCGTCGGAATGGGAGCAGCACAAGGCGGCGGGCTGCCAGGTGCTTTGGCACGAGGGCTGGTACTGGATGTTCTATATCGGCTATCACAACGAGTATTTCGCGCAGGTCGGCATGGCGCGCTCCCGCGACGGCGTAACCGGCTGGGAACGCTCCCCGCTCAACCCCATCGTCGCTCCGGACGAGGGCGCGTGGGACGGCGAAGCGTGCTACAAGCCGTTCGCCCTGCCCATGGACGATGGCTGGATGCTTTGGTACAACGGCCGCAAAGGCACAAAGGAGCAGATCGGCGCCGCCACCCACGCGGGGACGTCGCTTGTGTTCGGGGAGTGAACAGTATGCTTCCGGATCTGCAATCACGGCTCGCCGCCTATGTGGAGTCCTTCAACCGCACCGACGAGGAATGCTATGTGCAGGCGATTCCCAACGACGCGGCATACGCCTTCCTGTCGCCGAGGATTCCGCTTTTGGACTGCCCGGACGCCGAACTGGAAAAAACGTACTACTTCCGGTGGTGGACGTACCGCAAGCACTTCAAACGAACGCCCTTCGGGCATATCGTGACCGAGTTCCTGCCGCCCGTGCCCTGGGCGGGGCCGTACAATTCCATCAACTGCGCGGCGTGCCACCACATCCGGGAAGGGCGGTGGCTGGCCGACCCGGACGGGTGGCTTGGCGAATACATCGACTTCTGGCTGGATGGGCACGGCGACGCCATGGCCTACAGCATGTGGCCGGCGACCGCGGTGGAGGAATACGCGCTGCTGCACGGCGGCGATACGTTTACGCGGGGCCGTCTGGATCGGCTTGTTGCGCTCTATCGCCGTCGGGAAGAAGCGGCGCTGCGCCCCTGCGGGCTTTTCTGGTCGGACGACGACCGGGACGGCATGGAATTTTCCATAAGCGGCCCGGGCCTGCGGCCCACGCTGAACAGCTACCTGTACGGCGACGCCGCGGCGATTGCGCGCATGGCCCGTTGCGCGGGCCGCGCCGAACTGGCCGGCGAGTTTGCGCAGAAGGCGCGGCGCATCCGCGCGCAGATGGATCGGCTTTTGTGGGACGGCCGTTTTTACAAAACCATTCCCTGCGCCCGCGGGGACGCGGCCGATTTCGACCGCCGCCCCGTCGTCGCCCCGGAGCACGACGTGCGGGAGCTGATCGGCTACCTGCCCTGGGCTTTCGGCGCGGCGGACGGACAAAAAGCCGCGGCGTTTGCCGCGCTCACGGACGAGGCGGGCTTCGCCGCACCCCGCGGGCTGACGACCGCCGAGCGCAGGCACCCGCGCTTTAGGTTCGAACACGAGCACGAATGCCTGTGGAACGGCCCCAGCTGGCCGTTTGCCACGTCGCAGACGCTGGTGGCCGCGGCGGCGCTCCTGCGCGGCGGATGCCGCAACGCGCTGACCCCCGCCGACTATTACCGGATGCTCAGGCAATACGCCCTCGCGCACCGGCGCACGGACGGGCGGGGGCGCGAGCTGCCCTGGATCGACGAGGACATGGACCCCTTCACCGGCGAATGGATCGCTCGGCGTATTCTCAAAAGCCGCGGCTGGCGCTCCGGAGAAGGCGGCTACGAACGCGGCAAGGACTACAACCATTCGCTTTTTTGCGATCTGGTGCTTTCGGGGCTGCTGGGCATCGCGCCGGACGGGCGCGGCGGGCTGACCGCCGATCCCCTGATCCCCGACGACTGGGGCTATTTCTGCGTAATCGGCGTTCCCTTCGCCGGCAGACGCTGGAACGTGGTTTTCGACCGGAACGGGGAACGCTACGGCCTCGGCGCCGGGCTCAGGGTGCTGGCGGGCGACTGACGCGCCCGCAGCCGATCTCCCGGGGCCCCGCGGACCTTTCGGTCCGCGGGGCCCTTCCTTATGCGGCGCCCGGTTGTCCGCGCCTGTAAACTTTCTTGATCTGATTCTTGACAAACGGCGCTCTTGATAATAAAATATCAGCAGTGGTTTATTTTTTAACAAACGGTACAAAACAAGACTGTCAGACCGTTTTCACCCCACCGACAGGCACGACTTGATCCCCCCGAGAACCGTACGACCGTTTCGAACATTTTCATAGAGTATTTCGCCGCACCGACCGGGAACGTCTTTTTTGCATATCTCCGTTTTTCGGACCGTCCGTAAGCGAGGTGATCCCGGCAGGCGAAGGGCCGCCGTTTTTTTACATGGCGCGGATACGCGCGCGGTTCTTCGCGTGCGCACGGCCTTCGCCGGACGATCCGCTCTTGCGGCCGGCAGAACGTTCAATGCTTCGCGTTTTCGTAAGACCCGTTTCCTACCGGAACGTCCGATTCCCGCACGACCCGGATAGGGCCGCCGATCCCCGCCGCGCCCGGGCGAAAGCCGCCGGAGCGGGAGGAGGCGGTCGTATCGCTGCACAACAACCGAACGGCACGAAGGAGAGAGAGCATGTCGGACAAGCTTGCAACGGTAACCGAACCGAAAATAACGGATTTTCACGAGATCGGGGACCTCATCGACCTTTACTTCAAAGGGAAGCGCGGCTGCCTGATTCAGGTGCTGCACACGGCGCAGGGGATTTACGGCTATCTGCCGCTGGAACTGCAGCAATACATCGCCGATAAGCTGGAATTGCCGATGTCCGAGGTATCGGGCGTGGTTACGTTTTATTCCTTTTTCTCCGTCAATCCCCGGGGCGAACACACCATCCGCGTCTGTCTGGGCACCGCCTGCTACGTGCGCGGCGGCAAGAAGATCATCGATCATTTGACCCAGAAGCTCGGCATCGAGGTGGGCGGCACCACGCCCGACCGCAAGTTCACCTTCGAAATCGCCCGCTGCATCGGCGCGTGCGGCCTGGCCCCCGCGCTGATGATCGACGGCGTGGTGTACCGGCAGATGTCGCCCAGCAAGGTTGATTCGCTCCTGGCGACCTTTAAGTAAGGGGGGAAGAGAGAAATGAACAAAACGCTGCAAACGATAAACGATCTGCTCGGCGTCAAACAGGCCTACCTGGACGCTCAGGCCAAGTACCACCATCAGGTGCTGGTCTGCGCAGGCGCGGGCTGCGTATCCGCCGCCTGCGGAAAGGTCCGGGACGCCGCGATCGCCACGATTCTCGAGCTGGGCCTGGACGGCGAGGTGAGCGTGACCGAAACGGGCTGCATGGGCATCTGCGCCGTGGGCCCGGTGATGATCGTGCTGCCCGAGCGCACCTTCTACGTCAAGCTCGATCCGCAAAGCACGAGCGCGATTCTCAGGGCGCACCTGACGGAGAACAAAATCCTCGAGGAGCATACCTTCTATAGCCAGACGCAGAACAGGCACATCCCCTGCATCGACGACATCGACTTTTTCAAGGAGCAGGTGAAGATCGCGCTGCACAACTGCGGCGTGATCGCCTACGGGAGCATCGAAGCCTACATCGCGCGGGACGGCTACATGGCCGTCGCTAAAGCGATCACGCAGAGCAAGCCGGAGGAAATCATCCGTACCGTCATGGACTCCGGCATCCGCGGCCGCGGCGGCGCGGGCTTCCCCACGGGCGTCAAGTGGGACGCGGGCTTCAAGGCCAAGAGCGATGAGAAGTTCATGGTCTGCAACGCCGACGAGGGCGACCCCGGCGCCTTCATGGACCGGAGCATCATCGAGGGCGACCCCCACGCGGTGCTCGAGGGCCTGATGCTGGGCGGCTACGCGATCGGCGCCAAGCAGGGGTACGTGTACATCCGCGCGGAGTACCCGCTGGCCATCGAACGGCTGACGGCCGCCATCGCCCAGGCGCACGACTACGGGCTGCTGGGCGAGAACATCCTGGGCACGGATTTCTCCTTTGATATCGAAATCCGCATCGGCGCGGGCGCGTTCGTCTGCGGCGAGGAAACGGCGCTGATGGCCTCCATCGAGGGCAACCGCGGCGAGCCCCGGCAGAAGCCGCCCTATCCCTTCCAGAAGGGCCTGTTCGGGAAGCCCACCATCATCAACAACGTCGAAACGCTCGCCGCCATCCCGCAGATCGTGCTAAACGGCGCGGCCTGGTACACCCGGTACGGCACGGAAAGCTCCAAGGGCACCAAGGTGTTCGCCCTGGCGGGGGACATCGTCAATTCCGGCATCGTGGAAGTGCCCATCGGCACGCCGCTTGGGGAGATTCTCTTCCGCATCGGCGGCGGCATCGCGGGCAAGAAGCACTTCAAGGCCGCGCAGATCGGCGGGCCCTCGGGCGGCTGCATCACCAAGGAAAACCTGAACACCCCCACCGATTACGCCACCATCGCCAAGCTCGGGGCCATCATGGGTTCCGGCGGACTGATCGCCATGGACGAGGACACCTGCATGGTGGATACGGCGCGCTATTTCATGGACTTTATCCAGGAGGAATCCTGCGGTAAATGCGTGGCCTGCCGCATCGGCACCAAGCGGATGCTCGCCATTCTGGAGCGCATCACGCGCGGGGAAGGCCGCGAGGGGGATATCGAGCTGTTGGAGGAACTGGGCGCGGTGATCAAGCAGACCGCGATGTGCGAGCTGGGCAAGACCGCTCCCAACCCGGTGCTGTCCACCATCAAGTACTTCCGCGAGGAGTACGAGGAACACATCCGCCAGAAGTACTGCCGCGCAGGCGTGTGCAGCGACCTGTTCATCTCCCCGTGCGAAAACACGTGCCCGGCCAACGTCAACATCCCCGGGTACCTGGCGCTGATCGCCGCGGGCCGTTTCCTGGACGCCTACGACCTGATCTGCCAGGAGAACCCCCTGCCCTCCGTGTGCGGACGCATCTGCACCCGGCCGTGCGAAAGCAAGTGCCGCCGGGCCACGGTGGACGAGGCCGTATCCATCTGCAGCCTCAAGCGGTTCGTGGCCGATTACGCCTATAAAAACCAGAAGCAGTTCGATCAGGACATCGTATTCCCCAAGAGCGGCAAGAGCGTGGCCGTCATCGGCGCGGGCGCCTCGGGGCTCACGTGCGCGTATTACTTAAGCCGCATCGGCTACGAGGTGGACGTGTACGAAAGCGAACCCGTTGCCGGCGGCGTGCTGGCCTACGGCATACCGGAGTACCGCCTGCCCTCGGAGATATTGGAGCGGGAGATCGACCACATGCGGCGCTCGGGCTTCAACATCCACCTGAACACCGAAGTGGGCCGCGACGTTTCCTTTGAAAAGCTCCGCCGCGAAGCCGACGCGGTCTACGTGGCGACGGGCACGCAGCTGCCCCAGCGCATGAACATTCCCGGCGAGGAGCTGGAGGGCGTGCTGCCGGGCATCGGGTTTTTGAAAAACGTCAAGCTCTACCACAGCGTGGACCTGACGGGCCAGACGGTCGCCGTGATCGGCGGCGGCAACACCGCCATTGATTCCGCGCGTTCCGCCATCCGGCTGGGCGCGGCCAAGGTACTGCTGCTCTACCGCCGCACCCGCGACGCCATGCCCGCCTACGCCATCGAGGTGGAGGAGGCGCTGGAGGAAGGCGTGGAGCTGGTGGAGCTGGTCAACCCCATCCGCATCCTGCCCGATCAAAACGGGCACGTCGCCCAGCTGGAGATGGTGCGCCGCAAGATGTCCGACTTCGACCACGCAGGCCGGCGCAACACCACGCATATCGAGGGCTCCAACTTCTTCATCGACGTGGATGTCGTGATTCCCGCGGTCAGCCAGTATGCCGATCTGCCCTTCATTAAGAAGACCGACATCGGCGTAACCCCCTGGGGCACGTTCATCACCGATTCCCACACCAAGATGACGACCATGAAGGGCGTGTTCGCCGGAGGCGACGTGGCCCGGGGCCCGGACGAGGTGATCCGCGCGATCGCCGACGGGAAGCAGGCCGCCGTATCCATCGACCTGTTCCTGGGCGGCACGGGCAAGCTCAACAAGGGCCGCGCCATCGATATTCCGCAATCCGTCGACGACGACGAGGTGCTCATCCACAACCGGTTCCCGCAGGATTGCCTGCCGGTGGAAAGCAGGACGAAGAACTTCGACGAGGTGCTGTTGGGATACCATAAGCTCAACGCCATCGCCGAGTCGATGCGTTGCCTGCACTGTGACAGGAGGTGACGAACATGCTGCATCTGACCATCAACGGAAAACCCATCGAAGTGCCCGAGGGCACGACCATTCTGGAAGCGGCCCGCATGAACAGCATTGATATTCCTTCGCTTTGCTACCTGAAGGATACCAACGTGATCGGCTCCTGCCGCATCTGCGTCGTGGAAGTCAAAGGCGCCCGGACCCTGCAGGCGTCCTGCGTAACGCAGGCGGCCGAGGGTATGGAGGTATACACCAATTCCCGCATCGTGCGCGATTCCCGCAAGGTGCTCTACGAGCTGATCCTGTCCGACCACGATAAGGACTGCCTGTTCTGCACGCGCAACCAGAGCTGCGAACTGCAGAAGCTGGGCATCCAGCTGGGGGTGGAGCGCTCCCGCTTCGAGGGCGAACGCTCCACGCGCAAGGTGGACGTCTCGGTGCCCATCACGCGGGACCTGAGCAAGTGCATCCTCTGCCGCCGGTGCGTGTCGGTCTGCAACAAGGTGCAGGAAACGGGCGTGCTGAACGTGCAGAACCGCGGCTTCAAGACCGAGATCGGCCCGGGGATGAACCTGCCGCTGGGCACGGTGGCCTGCACCTTCTGCGGCCAGTGCACGGTGGTCTGCCCCGTGGGCGCGCTGAAGGAAACCAGCTCCACCGAAAAGGTGTGGGCGGCGCTCAACGATTCCACCCGCCGCACGGTGGTGCAGGTGGCGCCCGCGGTGCGCGTCGCCATCGGCGAGGCGTTCGGGCTGCCGGCCGGCACGCGCTGCACGGGCAAGCTGGCCTCGGCGCTCAAGGAGCTGGGCTTCGACGACGTGTTCGACACCAACTGGGCGGCCGACCTGACCATTATGGAGGAGGGCACGGAGTTCCTGGGACGCGTGAAAAACGCGCTGACCAGCGGCTCCGCCACGCTCCCGATGATCACCAGCTGCAGCCCCGGCTGGATCAAGTACATCGAGCACCATTATCCCGACCAGCTTGAGCACCTCTCCACGTGCAAGTCACCCCACACGATGCTTGGGGCGATCGCCAAGAGCTACTACGCCAAAACGAAGGAAATCGACCCCAAGGACATGTTCGTGGTGTCCGTCATGCCCTGCACCGCCAAGAAGTTCGAAATCGAGCGCCCGGAAATGGAGAACGACGGCAACCCGAACGTGGACGCGGTGCTCACCACCCGGGAGCTGGCCGAGATGATCCACAGCGCCGGCATCGACTTCCCGACGCTTAGGGACAGCGCTTTCCACAGCCCGCTGGGGCTCTCCACCGGCGCGGCGGACATCTTCGGCGTCACCGGCGGCGTGATGGAGGCGGCCCTGCGCACGGTGTACGAGCTGGTTACCGGGCGGGAACTGCCGTTTGCCGGGCTGCACGTCACCCCGATCGAGGGGCTCAAGCAGATCAAGGAAGCGACGATCCGCATCGAAAACCCGCTGCCGGAATACGCGTTTCTGGACGGCGTGGACGTCCGCGTGGCGGTCACCAGCGGTTTTGCGGGCGCGCATAAACTGATGGAGCAGATCAAGGCGGGCGAGTCCCCCTACCACTTCATCGAGATTATGGGCTGCCCCGGCGGCTGCATCACGGGCGGCGGCCAGCCCAGGAGCGACGATCCGGACATCCGCGCCAAGCGGCTGAGCGCGCTGTACACCGAGGACGAGAGCAAGGTGCTGCGCAAATCCCACGAAAATCCGGCGATCAAGAAAATTTACGCCGATTTCCTGGGCCACCCCAACGGGCACCTGTCCCACAAGCTCCTGCACACCCACTACACCCCGCGCGGGCTGTACAACCAGATGACCGACGAGGTTTTCGTGGTGGATTACAAGCAGAGCCCGGAAACCAAGCCCGCCTACGCGCCGGCCGGATCCGGGGATATCAACCGCGCGAGGAGCAACACGCAGGAAGGCCCGCGCGTGATGGCGCTGGAGGCCGAAAACGCGATGCTTCGGGCCGAGCTGGCCGAGACGCAGGACACGGTGAACGTGTTCAAGCGCATCATTCAGGAGCGCAGCCCCGCACAGCGGTAAACGCAAACCACCCTGGCATCCATAGCATTGGGGTCCCCGAAACGGGTGTTTCGGGGGCCCCAGCCTGCCCCAAAAGCCCAATCTGCGTTGTCAGCTACGGGATGGCAAGGGG
>CAZXJI010000037.1:0-16689 GCA_964640955.1 uncultured Oscillospiraceae bacterium
TGGCGGAGAAGGAGAGATTTGAACTCTCGCGCCGGTTAACCCAGCCTACTCCCTTAGCAGGGGAGCCCCTTCGGCCACTTGGGTACTTCTCCATTCGCCGATTAATATGAAATATAGGGTTTGGCGGAGAGAGAGGGATTCGAACCCCCGGTGCCTTTCGGCATCACTGGTTTTCAAGACCAGCGCCATCAACCGCTCGGCCATCTCTCCATGCTAAAGAACCAGCGAAGGTTATTATATCAGGGATTTGGATCGCCGTCAACGGCAAAAGTGGGATTTTTGAGGATGTACCGGCTGCAAGTCGAACAGGCGCCCTCCGTCCGCATCCGGCGGCACAGAGGGCGCTCGTCTGAAAAGAGTATCCTGTCCTCTCTCCCCTTCCCGGCCGTGCTTCACGCCTCGTCGCGGGAGAGAATCGCGCGTTCGACGGCTTCGTTATACTGCTGTTTGGCTTCTTCCGTCAGGTCGCAGTGGCCGCGGTCCGCGACCGCGTAGTAATCGATGCGATGCATCGGGCGCATGACCTCCACAAAACGGTCCGAATGCAGCGCCTTATTTACCGCCTGGTCGGCCGTGCAGTGGAAGATCACATACCGCACGTCCGGCATTTCATCCGCCAGGTGCAGCGGCGAATGCCGCTTGAGCAGCGCCGCGAAGGCCGCCTCGTCGTCCGCGGGGAACGCGCTGTGCAGCGTGCGCGGCAGATCGGGGCGCTCGGTGTAGTGGTAGGGCAGATCGCACACCGGACAGTTCGCCACGCAGGCCACGGGCCGCAGTGCCGCGTAGCGGGTATACACCAGCGCCGCCAGCCCGCCCATGCTGCCGCCGCTGGATACGATGGGGATATCCTCCGCAAGCGCGCAATGCTGCATCAGAGCACGTACGATGGCGTCCGTATTGGCGATGGCCTGCGCGTTCATCCACGACCAGGGGTTGTTGTACGGAATCAGCAGCACGATCCCCTTTTGCGCCAGCGCCTTCCCCCGTTCGGTGTGGGCGTCGTACATCCGCTGGTCGCCCAGCCCCATAAAATCCAGCACAATCCCCCGGATGGGGCGTGTGCAGAGCTCGTCGTTGGAATAGGTAAAAAGTCGGAGTGTCTCGTAGGTGAGCATGAGCCTCGCTTCTCCCTTCCGGCGTATGCCGCGGCCGCGCGCGCAACGGCTCGATGGTATCTGGCTGCGTTGCGCGTCGGCAGGCCGGACACGTCGCGTTCTCCGGGAAGATGAACACCGCCGCCTTACGGTTGGGGCGTATCCCGCATGCACAGGTAGCTTAGCGGCAGACTGATCAACGCCGCCGAAAGCTGAATGGTCTGCCATTCGCGCTGGATGAACCGCGCCGCGTCGGCGAGGTACTTCATCCATTGGACGCCCAAAAGCATCATCTGGCGCTCGTCCCCGTCCTCCACGATCTGCGCGGCCTGCCGCACGGCCGGGATAAGGGTCAAAATCATCAGCATCAGCGGCACGCCCACCACGATGAGGATGGTCAGCCCCCGGTTGCGGCGCAGGCAGCAGGCGAACAGGTAGAACAGCGCCGTCCATTCCATCGTATACAGAATATACCTGGGCAGCGTCCGCAACGCCGTAAGCAGCGAGTTCCCAAAGAGCTCACTGCCCGACAGCTCGCCGAAATACTGCTCAAACACGTACCTGCGTGGCATCGTGTTGGCCATGGCGAGCGTCAGCCCGCCCATCAGGATGTTCAACAGCAGCGTGCCCAGCAGCAATGCCGTCATCCCGATCAGCAGGCCGGCCACGTTGCCCAGCCACACCGATACGCGGGAGGTGCCGAACCTGAGCAGAAAGCGCGTGCCTTTGTGCGCCGTGGCCACGGCGGCGATCAGCGCCACCACCAGCGTCGCGCCCAGATCGACGTACGCTCCTCCGTAGGTATAGGTCGCGTCGAACACCAGCGGTGCCACGAAGGCGATCGCCTGCGACGCCAGCAAAATCAGCAGTGCCCAGATCACGATCCGGCCGATCGCCTTTTCATGGTAGCGCAGCACGCCCCCGAAACGGGCGCTCCGCCACCAGCCGATATCAAGCGTCCGCTGCATGGCGCTCCGCCTCCTTTTCTTCGGTTAGAAATACGAACAGCCGCTGTAACCCCACCGGCGCGGTGCGCACGCGCGCGTTGGCCTCGATACGGGCGCGGTCGTCCGGGGAGGAGAGCTTCACGTGCTTAATCAGCGTACCGGCGGCCTCCTCCTCCTTGAGCAGCGTAAGCCCCTCCGTCACTTCGCGTACCGCCTCGGGCGCGCCGGACACGCTCAGGTAATCCACCGTCAATTCCGCGACCGTTCCCTGGCAAAGCAGCTTCCCGGCGTCGATCATCACCGCCGAATCCAGCACGCGGGCAACCTCGTCGATCAGGTGGGTGGACACCAGAAACGTCCGCTCCGGCCTGCGGCGCTTTTCCGCAAGGAGCAGATCGTAGAAGCGCTCGCGCAGCACCGCGTCCAGCCCCAGGCTGGGCTCGTCGAACACCGTCAGCTCCGCGCCGCTGGCGAGGCCGACGCATAGCATCAGCGCGGTCTGCATGCCGCGGCTGAAGGTTTTCATGCGCTTGTTCAGCGGCAGGTCGAAGCGCGTCATCAGCTCACGCGCGGCTTTGTCGTCCCAGTCGGCGAACAGCCCCCGGCAGACCGTGAACAGGTCGCCGGGCATGCGCAGGTGGCCGAAATCGGGCGTATCGCCGATAATGCACAGCTTCCCCAGCGCACGCGCATGGTTGTACGCCTTCTCGCCGCCGATGGTCACCTCCCCGGCGTTGGGCCTGAGCATACCGCCCACGATGCGCATCAGCGTGCTTTTCCCCGCGCCGTTTCGCCCCAGCAGCCCCACGATCCGCCCCGCGGGAACGGTCAGGCTCAGCTCGCTCAGCGCCTGCGTGGCGCGAAAACGCCGGCTCACGTTCGTCACACGCAGGAGGGCCTCCCCTACGCCCGGCGCAGCCGCCGCAATATCCGTTTGCATATCGTTTCCCCTCATTTCCAGCGTCTTTCGTTCGTACGCTATTGTGTCCATTATACCGCAATCGCGCCGCACCGCAAGCGCCCGCGGCCGAAAACGTCTCCCCCGGCGCCCGAAAGCCGCGCCGAAGCGCTCCAAAGCGAGAACCGCGTGGACGTGCTCCGCGCGGTTCTCGCTTATTCATCAAGTTTACGCTATGCCGATCGTTACTTTACGATCAGGTTGCACAGCCTGCCGGGCACGAAAATCAGCTTGACCAGCTTGCGGTCGCCGACGATCGCCAGGATATCGGCACGGGTCGGCAGTTCCTGCTGCGCCTGTTCGGCCGTCATATCCGGATGGATGGTAATGTGCCCGCGCACCTTGCCCATCACCTGCACGGCGATTTCGATTTCGCTGCGCTTCATGGCCTTTTCGTCGTAGGCCGGCCACGGCTCGTAGGCCAGGCCGCTGCCGAAGCCCATCATCTCCCACATTTCCTCGCAGATGTGCGGGGCCACGGGCGCCAGCAGCAGGATGAGGGTTTTCAGCTCGTCGCGGGTGCAGCCGCCGGCAGCGTTGAACTCGTTGACCAGACTCATCATGGCGGCGATGGCCGTGTTGTACTTCATGGCCTCGTAATCGTCGCCGACCTTTTTGATGGTCTCGTGCATCAGGGGTATGAGGGCCTTCTGGTAGCCCTCGCCTTCCTTGATGGTATCCATCAGCCGCCATACGCGGTCCAGGAAGCGGCGGCAGCCGCGCGCACCGTTGGTAGACCATGGAATCGCCTGGTCGAACGCGCCCATGAACATTTCGTACAGCCGCGTCGCGTCCGCCCCGATATCGGCGATGCAGTCGTCGGGGTTGATCACGTTGCCGCGCGACTTGCTCATCTTTTCGCCGTTCTCGCCGAGGATCATGCCGTGGCTGGTGCGTTTCTGGTAGGGCTCGGGGCAGGGCACCGCGCCGATGTCGTAGAGGAACTGATGCCAGAACCGGCTGTACAGCAGGTGAAGCGTCGTATGCTCCATGCCGCCGTTGTACCAGTCCACGTTCATCCAGTACTTGAGGGCGTCCTGCGAGGCGAACTCCCTGTCGTCGTGCGGATCGCAATAGCGCAGGAAGTACCAGCTGGAACCCGCCCACTGGGGCATGGTGTCGGTCTCGCGCTGGGCGGGGCAGCCGCACACGGGGCAGACGGTGTTCACCCAGTCGGTCATCTTGGCCAGCGGGCTTTCGCCGGTATCGGTCGGCTCATAGTTTTCCACGTTGGGCAGGAGCACCGGCAGCTGATCCTCCGGCACGGGTACCGTGCCGCAATGCGGGCAGTGCACCACGGGGATCGGCTCGCCCCAGTAGCGCTGGCGGCTGAACACCCAGTCCCGAAGCTTGTAATTGACCTTTCGCTCGCCCAGGCCCTTTTCGACCAGCCAGTCGATGATGGCCGTTTTCGCCCTGGCCACGCGCAGGCCGTTCAAGAAGTCGCTGTTGACCAGAATGCCGTCCTGCACGTCGGTGTAGGCTTCCTTGGTGATATCCCCACCCGCGATCACCTCGATGATGGGCAGGTCGAAGGTCTTGGCGAATTCATAGTCGCGCGTGTCGTGCGCCGGCACGGCCATGATGGCGCCGGTGCCGTAACTCATCAGCACGTAATCGCTGGCCCAGATGGGAATTTCCTTGTCGTTCACGGGGTCGACGGCGTACAGGCCCTTGAGCTCCACGCCGGTCTTTTCCTTGTTGAGCTCGGTGCGTTCAAAATCGCTCTTGCGGGCGGCGGCGTCGCGGTAAGCGACCGCTTCGTCGTAGTTTTGAATTTTGTCCTTATATTTGTCGATCAGGGGATGCTCGGGGCTCACCACCATGTAGGTCGCGCCGAAAAGCGTGTCCGGCCGGGTGGTGAACACGCGCAGCTTGTCCTGCGTGCCGGCGATCTGGAAATCCACCTCAGCGCCTTCGCTGCGGCCGATCCAGTTGCGTTGCTGCACCTTCACCTTTTCGATGAAGTCCAGGTCGTCCAGGCCGTCCAGCAGCTTCTGCGCATAATCGGTAATGCGCAGCATCCACTGGCTTTTTACCCTGCGCACCACTTCGCCCCCGCAGCGCTCGCAAACGCCGCCCACGACTTCCTCGTTGGCCAGGCCGCACTTGCAGCTCAGGCACCAGTTGATGGGCATCTCGGCCTTGTAGGCCAGCCCGTGTTTAAACATCTGCAGGAAGATCCACTGTGTCCACTTGTAGTACTTGGGGTCGGTGGTATCCACCTCGCGCGTGTAATCGAACGAGAAGCCCAGTTTCTTGAGCTGCTCGCGGAAATGCTTAATGTTCTCCTGCGTGATGATGGAGGGATGCTCGTGGTTTTTGATGGCGTAGTTCTCCGCCGGAAGCCCGAAGGCGTCGTAGCCGATGGGATAGAGTACGTTGTACCCTTCCATGCGGCGCTTGCGGGCGATGATATCCATGGCCGTATAGCTGCGGGGGTGCCCCACGTGCAGGCCCGCGCCGCTGGGATACGGAAACTCGATGAGCCCGTAGAACTTCGGCTTGTCGCTGGGGTAGCGGGCGTTGAAGGTCCCTTCCTCCGCCCACCGTTTCTGCCATTTCTTCTCGATGCTTTCCGGGTCGTACGCGGGATGCTGGTCTTGATACATGCCGAAGTCTCCTTACTTTATCGTCACGCTGTCCGGCGCCCCGCCGGGGTTGCGGGCGCGCGGGGAAAGCGGTCAGGTTGCGCTTTCGAGCTTTGCGATGCCGGCCTCCAGCCTTCTTAGCGTTTCCGGCTTGCCCAGCAGGTAGGCGATCTCGGTCGCGCCGCCCGGCGTGTTCGCCAAGCCGCTGATCGCCACGCGCACAGGCCACATGATCTGCCCGTTTTTCATGCCCTCGGCCGCGGCCAGGTTCATCAGGCATTCCTTGAGCGGCTCCTCGCCGAAATCGGTCAATGCCGATAGAACCGGCAACGCCAGCTTCAGCGCCCTCAGGCTGATCGCAGCGTCCGTTTTCATCTTTTTGTGCGTGTACAGCTCGATGTCGTATTCCGGCATTTCGGCCAGGAACCGCACCATGTCCGGCACGCGGTCGAACACCTCGGTGCGCCCGTGCATCAGTTCCGCCAGACGGCGGTAATCGATGCCTTTCCCGGCCAGCGCCTTGTCAAACCACGGCGTCGCCGTGGCGAGGTAATCCTCGAAAGGCATCTTTTTGATGTACTCGCTGTTGAACCAGACGAGTTTTTCCGTGTTGAAGATCGCCGGGGATTTGGACAGGCCGTCCACATCGAAGGCGTCCACCAGCTCGGAAAGCGTGAAAAACTCCCGTTCCTCCTTGGGACACCAGCCCAGAAGCGCGATAAAGTTGATGATCGCGTCCCGCAGGTATCCCTGCGCGAGCAGGTCCTCGAAGCCCGGATCCCCGTAGCGTTTGGAAAGCTTGCGCGTCGCGTCCTTCATGACGACGGGCAGATGCAGGTACGTGGGGGCCGTCCAGCCGAAAGACTCGTAAAGCAGATTGTACTTGGGCGTGGAGCTTAAGTACTCGGTGCCGCGGATGACGTGGGTGATCTTCATCAGATGGTCGTCCACGACGTTGGCAAAATTGTAGGTCGGCAGGCCGTCGGCCTTGATGAGCACGTTGTCGTCCAGCGTATCGCACGGGACTTCCACGTGGCCGAAGAGCATATCCTCAAAGCTCGCGGTGCCCGTCTGCGGCACGTTCTGGCGAATGACGTACATTTCGCCGCTTTCCATGCGGCGTTTGGCCTCGGCTTTGGGGATGTTCAGGCAATGCTTGTCGTACTTGAACTGCTCGCCCCGGGCCGTAGCCGCATCCCGGCGTTCCTGCAATTCCTCCCTGGTGCAAAAGCAGGGGTAGGCCGCGCCGCTCTCCACCAGCTGCAGGGCGTAGGGCAGGTAGAGGTCGCGTCGCTGCGTCTGGATATACGGGCCGTAACCACCGCCGATGTCCGGGCCCTCGTCGTAGGTGAGCCCCGCCTTGCGCATGCTTTGGTAGATCTGCTCCACCGCCCCTGGCACCTCGCGTTCCTGGTCGGTATCCTCGATGCGCAGGATAAACCTGCCCCCGTGCTTCCGGGCGAACAGGTAGGCGTACAGGGCCGTGCGCAGGCCGCCCAGATGCAGGTACCCCGTGGGGCTGGGCGCGAAGCGGGTGCGAACCTCAGACATAAGCAGTTTCCTTTCCGGCGGAAAATAACGTTTTTTTGCGGCGCAAATGCGCTTTACGCCTGCGCCACGGCCTTTTTGAAGCTGTCCTTCAGGCCCACGGCGCGGTTGAACACCGCAAGGTCCGCCGTGGAATCCGGATCCTTGCAGAAATAGCCCATGCGCAGGAACTGGAACTTGTCCCCCACGGCGGCGGAGGCCAGCGACTTTTCCATGTAGCCGCGGCAGATTTCGAGGCTTTCGGGGTTCAGGCGCTTGATGAAGTCCTTCTTGGCGGGCGCGGCCGCGGCGGCTTCCTCGCCGGGGGCGTCCTCGGCGACCTCGTCGTTCTCGTCCCGGAGCAGCGGCTCGTACAGGCGGGCTTCCACGGGCAGGCACTCGGTCGCGCTCACCCAGTGGAGTGTTCCCTTCACCTTGCGGTTGGCGCCTTCGGTGCCGTTGCGCGTATCCAGGTCCACGGTGCAGTACACGCAGGTCACGTTGCCCTCCGCGTCCTTGTCGCAGCGCTCGCCCCGGATGATGTAGGCGCCCTTCAAACGCACCTCGCCGCCCGGATACAGCCGGAAATACTTTTTGACGGGCACCTCCATAAAGTCGTCCCGTTCAATGTAGATTTCCCGCGTCAGCACGCTCGTATGCGTGCCCATTTCGGGGTGGTTGGGATGGTTTTCCACCGGCAGCTCGTCGCGTTTATCCTCGGGCCAGTTGGTGAGCACCACCTTCAGGGGGCGCAGCACCGCCATGGCACGGGGGGCGCTTTCGCCCAGATCCTCGCGCACGCAATGCTCCAGCAGCGCCAGGTCCACCACGCTGTCGGCCTTGGCGACGCCGATGCGGTCGATAAAGTCGCGGATAGCCGCGGGGGTAAAGCCCCGGCGGCGCAGCGCGCACAGCGTGGGCATGCGGGGGTCGTCCCAGCCGGACACGTACCCGCCCTCCACCAGCATGCGCAGGTAACGCTTGCTCATGATGGTGCGGGTCAGGTTCAGGCGGCTGAACTCGATCTGCCGCGGGGAAGCGGGCAGCATGTTCTGCGCGTGGTCCACCACCCATTCGTACAGCGGGCGGTGATCCTCGTACTCCAGGCTGCACAGGCTGTGGGTGATGCCCTCCAGCGCGTCCCCGATGGGATGGGCAAAATCGTACATGGGGTAGATGCACCAGGTTTTGCCGGTGCGGTGGTGTTCCTTAAAGAGGATGCGATACATGGCGGGATCGCGCATGTTGATGTTGGGGCTCGCCATGTCGATCTTCATGCGCAGGATCATGCTGCCTTCGGGGTGTTTGCCTGCCTTCATTTCCTCAAACAGACGCAGGCTTTCCTCCGCGGGGCGGTCGCGCCAGGGGCTGTTTTTACCCGGCTCGGTCAGCGTGCCGCGGTAGGCGCGCACCTCCTCGGGGCTCAGCTCGTCCACGTAGGCCAGACCGCGTTTGATCCAGTCCGCGGCGATCTCGTAGCATTTTAAGTAATACTCGCTGGCGAAATAAAGCCCGCCCTTCCAGTCGAAGCCCAGCCAGCGGATGTCCGCCTCGATGCCCTCCACGAACTCCGTCTCTTCCTTGGCGGGGTTGGTGTCGTCGAAGCGCAGGTTGGTTACGCCGCCGAAGTGCTCGGCGGTGGCGAAATCCGCCACCAGCGCCTTGCAGTGGCCGATGTGCAGATATCCGTTGGGCTCGGGGGGGAACCGCGTGCGCACGCTCTGGTAACGGCCGCTCTGCAGATCCTGCTCGATCATCTCCCAGATGAAATTGGTCTTTTTCGCGGACGTTTCCATATCATACCCTCCCTTTTCATGGCTGTCGATCCGGAGGTACCGACGGCATTATGTCATTATAGAACGAAACCGCGCCGTTGACAAGGCCCGCGCGGGGGTTTAGGGCATTTCACGCGCGCTCTTTCCGCTTTTTCGGCCGTTGCGTTCGCCCTTCCAAAAAGATCGTTTCTCCCTTCGCAAACCGTTTGACTTTCCCCCCTCCCTGCCGTATACTACCCCTGACAACAGAACAGGCTGTTTCGATGGACGGTCTGGGGAGAGCGCGGAGCGCCGCATGGGGCGCGGCCGCCGCCGAAGGTGCAAGCTCGCACAAGCTCTCAGGCAAAAGGACCCGGACCCGACGAAGCTCTGGAAAGCAGCGATGCACCGAAGAGGCAATCCGCTTGCCCGCCGGGCGTGCGGTGAAACTTTCAGGTAAACGGACAGAGGCGCGAGACAAACGGCGATCCGTCGCCGGGAGTTTTCAGCGCCTGTTTTTGTACGTCCAACCTGAAAGGAGCGAAGATACGGTGATGGTCGAAACGGAAACGCCGCTCAAAACGCCGCTGTACGAAAAGCACGTTGCGCACGGCGGGAAAATGGTGCCTTTCGCGGGGTATCTGCTGCCGGTGCAGTACGAAGCCGGCGTGGTGAAGGAGCATAACGCCGTTCGGGAGAACGTCGGGCTGTTCGACGTAAGCCACATGGGCGAGGTGTCCTTCAAAGGGCCGGACGCCCTTTCTAACATCCAGCGTCTGCTGTGCAACGATTACGCGACGCTTCAGGACGGGCGCGTGCGCTACAGCCCCATGCTCAACGCGCAGGGCGGAGTGATCGACGACGTGCTGGTGTACCGCTTCGGGCCCGAGGAATACCTGATGGTCGTCAACGCCGCCAACCGTCATAAGGATGTAAGCCACATCCTCTCGGAGAAGCGGGGAGACGTCGAGATCACGGACGTTTCCGACCGCTATTGCCAGCTGGCCCTGCAGGGGCCCAACGCGGAAAAGGTCGTCCAAACCCTCGTGGCGGAAGCCGACATACCGCAAAAATACTATAGCTTCACGCCCCGCGTGACCGTGGGCGGCGTGTCCTGCCTGCTCAGCCGCACCGGCTACACTGGGGAGGACGGGTTTGAGCTGTACGCCGCGGCGGCGGACGCCGGGGCGCTTTTCGACGCGCTTTTCGACGCCGGCGCGCCCTTCGGGCTTCAGCTGTGCGGCCTGGGCAGCCGCGATACCCTCCGGCTGGAAGCCGCCATGCCCCTGTACGGCCACGAGATGGACGATACCGTCTCTCCGCTGGAAACCGGGCTGGGCCGCTATGTGAAGTTTGCCAAGGCGGATTTCATCGGCCGGGACGCGCTTCTCGCCGCGGGCGAACCCAAACGCGCGCGCATCGGCCTTAAGATGGTCGGGCGCGGCATCGCGCGCGAGCACTTTCCCGTGTACGCGGACAACCGGCCAATCGGCCACACGACCAGCGGCACGCACTGCCCCACCGTCGGCCCCGTGGCCATGGCGCTGGTGGACGCACCCTTCCCCGCTCCGGGCGACCCCGTGGCCGTGGAGATCCGCGGCCGCCGCATTGAGGCGGAGGTCGTCGCGCTGCCCTTCTATACCCGTCAAAAGTAGCCCGACCGCCGTCTCCGGCAACACAACCGTCCGATTCGATACCTATGAAGGAGGTCGTTTCCATGGAAATCAAAAACGATCGTTACTACGCCGAGAGCCACGAATGGGCCCTGTTCGAAACCGATACCGCCGCCGTCGTCGGCATCAGCGATTTTGCCCAGGGCGAGCTGGGCGACCTGGTCTTCGTCAACCTCCCCCAGGTGGGCGACGCCGTGACCGCGGGCGAGCCCTTCGGCGACGTGGAGAGCGTTAAAACCGTAAGCGACGTGTTCTCCCCCGTCACCGGCACCGTATCGGCCGTCAACGAGGCGCTTCTGGACGCGCCCCAGGCGATTAACGAGAACGCCTACGACGCCTGGCTGATCAAGGTGGAAAACGTCACCGCCCGCGGAAACCTGATGGACGCCGCCGCCTACAGGGCGTTCGTGGAAAAGCAGTAACCCTTCACGCCGCTTCGGCGAAAAAACGAAAAGTGCGAGGAAAACGCCATGAGTCATTACCAACCGCATACGCCGGCCGAGACGCGGGCGATGCTTGACGCGCTCGGCCTTCGGGACGCGGATGAGCTGTTCAACGACGTGCCCGCCGGTGTCCGGCTCACCGAGCCCGTATCGCTCGCGCCGGGCCTGAGCCGGATGGAGACCCTGCAAGCCATAGAGGAGCTGGCCGCCAAGAACACCCACTACGGCCTCACCCTTCGCGGCGCGGGCTGCTACGACCACTTTATCCCGCCGCTGGTCGGCCGCCTGGCGGGCAAGGAAGAGTTTTTGACCGCCTATACGCCCTACCAGGCGGAGCTTTCGCAGGGCATTTTGCAGAGCATCTTCGAATACCAGACCCTGATGTGCGAGCTGACCGGCATGGACGTGAGCAACGCGGGCGTGTACGACGGGGCGACCGCCGCCGCCGAAAGCGCGGCCATGTGCCGGGAGCGGGGGCGCACGGTTACGCTGGTCAGCGCCTGCGCGCACCCGGACACCATCGCCGTAATGCGCACGTACTGCTACGGCACCGGGCACGAACTGCGCCTGATTCCCGAAAAGGACGGGCGCACCGACCCGGACGCGCTGGCCGGCCTGCTGACCGCCGACGTGGCGAGCGTCTACATCCAGCAGCCAAATTTCTACGGCGTTCTGGAGGACGTAAACGCGCTGTTCGCCGCCGCGAAGGCCGCGAACGTCAAGTGCATCCTCGGCCAGAACCCCATGACCTTCGCGCTTCTGCCCGGCGGGAACGAGGTCGGCGCGGACGTGGTGTGCGGAGACGTGCAGCCCTTCGGCATTCCCATGGCGTTCGGCGGGCCCTCCGCCGGGTACATGACCGCGACGGCCGCCCTGATGCGCCGCCTGCCCGGCCGCATCGTGGGGCAGACGACCGATGCGCAGGGCCGCCGCGCGTTCGTGCTCACCCTGCAGGCGCGGGAGCAGCACATCCGCCGCGAAAAGGCGCAGAGCAACATCTGCACCAACGAGGCGCACTGCACGCTGACCGCCTCCATTTACCTGACCTACCTGGGTCTGAAAGGGCTGACCGCCGTGGCGGAGAACTGCCTGCGCAAGGCGCACGCCTTCGCCGAATTGCTTTGCGGCATCCCCGGCGTAGCCCTGCGCTACCCCGGTCCGTATTTCCACGAGTTTGTCACCGTCCTGCCCGTGCCGCCGGAAGCGGTCGAGACAGCGCTGGAGGCGGACGGCATCCTAAGCGGCCTACCCGTTTCGGGCGGCATGCTGTGGTGCGTGACCGAAAAGGCGAGCCTCGCGCAGCTTCGGCGCGCGGCCGACCGGGTAAAGGAGGTATGCGCAAAATGAACGAATCCGTATTGCTGAGCTTCGAGCAGAGCGTTCCCGGCCGCGGCACCGACGTGGTGCCCATGCCCGCCGTCCCGGCCGTCGCCCTGCCGGAGGCTTTCCGTCGCCAGACCCCGCCGGTCCTGCCGGAGCTTTCCGAGGTGGACGTAGACTGTCATTACACGAGGCTTGCCCATCGCAGCTACGGTGTCAACTGCGGCTTTTATCCGCTGGGCAGCTGCACCATGAAGTACAACCCCGCCGTCAACGACGCCGCGGCGTCCCTGCCCGGTTTCGCCAACGCCCACCCGCTGGCCCCCGCGCACGCCGTGCGGGGCTGCCTGGACGTGATGGAAGAGCTGAAGAGCGACCTGTGCGAAGTGACCGGCATGGACGCCTTCACCCTCCAGCCCGCCGCGGGCGCGCACGGGGAACTGACCGGCATGCTGTGCGTGAAGGCTTACCACGAGAGCCGCGGGGACATAAAGCGCGTTAAGATGCTCGTACCGGACAGCGCGCACGGCACCAACCCCGCCAGCGCCGCCATGGCCGGCTTTACCGTCGTCACCGTACCCAGCCGCGCGGACGGCTGCGTGGACCTGGACGCGCTCGCCGCGCTCCTCGGGGACGACGTGGCCGGCATGATGATGACGAATCCCAACACACTCGGTCTTTTTGAGAAGGATATTCTTCTCATCGGTCGAATGGTACATGAAGCGGGAGGTTTGCTCTATTACGACGGCGCGAACCTCAACGCCGTGCTGGGCGTCGCCCGCCCCGGGGACATGGGGTTCGACGTCACGCACCTGAACCTGCACAAAACCTTCTCCACGCCGCACGGCGGCGGCGGGCCCGGAAGCGGGCCGGTAGGCGTCAAAGCGCCGCTCATCCCCTTCCTGCCCCGCACGGCCAGCTCAGGCGAACACGGCAAGCTGCAGATGAAGGCGTTTTACGGCAACTTCGCCGTGATGGTGCGGGCGCTGAGTTACCTCAAGGCGCTGGGCCGCGAGGGGCTGGGCGCGGTAGCCGAGCACGCGGTGCTCAACGCCAACTACCTTTTCAAGCGTCTGCGGGACGCGGGCTACACGCCTGCCAAGGACGTCCCCTGCATGCACGAGTTCGTGCTCACCCTGCAGCCCTTGAAGGACGAAACCGGCGTAAGCGCACTGGACGTGGCCAAGGCGATGATCGACTACGGCATGCACCCGCCCACGATGTACTTCCCCCTGATCGTGCACGAAGCCCTGATGTTCGAGCCCACGGAGACCGAGACCCGCGAAACGCTGGACGCGGCCGCCGACGTGATGATCGACATCCTTTCCCGGCTCCGGCGCGACCCCGAGGGCATGCATACGGCGCCGCACACGGCGGTCATCGGCCGGCCCGACGAGGTGAAGGCCGCCCGTACGCCCGTTTTGCGCTGGAAGCCCGGAGCCTGATTTTTCCACCGACGGTTGCGGCACGGGCCCGCCGTACGGCGGGCCCGGCTTACGGAAAACCGAACGCCGCCCCGGGGCGGCGGCTTACGATACAGGCGGAACGGCGCCCGCGCCACGGCGACCATTTCTTCCCTGAAGCGCGTCCGGAGACGTTCGGCACACTACCAACCGGCGGTGAACACGGATGATTAAACGCACGGCATGCCTGATTGCCCGCGGAACGGATCCATACCGCAATCTCGCCATCGAGAAGCACCTGATGGATACGCTCCCGGAGGAGACCGCCCTTCTCTACCTGTGGCAGAACAACCGCACCATCGTCGTGGGCCGCAACCAGAACCCCTGGTACGAATGCAAGGTGGAAGCCTTCCGCGAGTCCGGTGGCAAGCTGGCGCGGCGTTTGAGCGGCGGCGGAGCGGTCTATCACGACATGGGCAACCTCAATTTCACCTTCATCCTGCCCAAGGGCGAATTTGACGTGCCCCGGCAGCTTTCTGTCGTCAGTCTGGCCATTTCCTCCTTTGGGCTGGAGGCTTACCACAGCGGCCGCAACGACCTGCTTGTGGACGGGCGCAAGTTCAGCGGCAACGCGTTCCTCAAGTCCGGGGCCAACGCCTACCATCACGGAACCCTGCTGGTGGACACCGATATGGACGTCATGAGCAAATACCTGACCGCCAATCGGGAGAAGCTGCAGTATCACGGTGTGCAGAGCATTCCCTCGCGGGTCGTCAACCTCAAGACCCTCGCGCCGGACATGACGGTGGAGAACCTGCAGGGCGCGCTGTTCGGCGCGTTTGCTTCGGTATACCGTTCCAAGCCCGCCGTTCTGGACGAGCAGATGCTGGATCAGCCGACCGTCCGTGCGCTCAGCGAGCAGTTCGCCGATCCGGAATGGCTCTACCCGAAAGCCTTCCCCTACGCCTTCACCATTTCCGAGCGGTTCCCGTGGGGCAGCCTCACCGTGCGCCTCGCCATCGAGGACGGCATCATCCATAACGTCCGGCTGTTTACCGACGCGATGGAGGCCGGCTGGTTTTCCGTGCTGGAGCAGACGCTCGACGGCTGTCCCTACCTGATTTCCGCCATCAGCGGACGGCTGCGCCAAAAGATCGAGCAGCTGCGTGACCAGCAGCTGATGCAGATCACGGGGGATATTTCCCTGCTGGTCTGCGGGCGCATCCGGGAGATGGACCGCACGGCGGCGCATGATGCGGCCCCCGCCGCGCCCGCCGGCAAACCGAAAACCACCTGATTCAAGGCCGCTCAGCCCCGGCTCCCCGTGGGAACGAGCGGCTTTCTTTTTTCACTTTGAAGGGAGAAACAACAACATGTTCGATCTGATCGTCGTTGGCGGCGGCCCCGGCGGATACGCCGCGGCGGGCTTTGCCGCCAAGAACGGGCTTTCCGTAGCGCTTGCGGAGCGCGACCGCATGGGCGGCACCTGCCTGCAGCGGGGCTGCATTCCCACCAAGACGTACCTGCACGCGGCGCAGGCCGCGCGTGAGGCGTCCGCCTATGCGCCGCAGGCGCTGACCGCCTTCGACCGGGGCGCGTTGCTCGCCCGTAAAAACGAACTGGTCGATACGCTGACCGGCGGACTGGACGCCATGCTGAAATCCGCCAGAATCGAGCGCTTCGAGGGTTCGGCCATACTGACGAACGCCACCGCGCCCTTTATGGTGCAGGTGACCGGCCGCGACGGCGAAAGCCGGACCCTGACCGGTAAAAGCGTGATCCTCGCCACCGGCGGCGCGCCTGCGCGCCTGCCCGTGCCCGGGTGCGATTCCCCCGCGGTCTGGACGAGTGACGATTTGCTGGGCGCCTCCGGCGCGGAAAGCTTCCAGAGTCTGCTGGTGGTAGGCGGCGGCGTGATCGGCGTGGAAATGGCGTTCCTCTATGCACAGCTGGGCGTGCAGGTAACGGTGCTGGAGGCGGAGAAGCGTTTTCTGCCCATGATGGACGTGGAGCTCGGCCGCGGCGCCGAGGCGCTGCTCAAGGGCATCGGCGTAACGGTGCTGCCCGACGCGCGCCTGCAAAGGCTCGCGCAAACCGATACGGGCTTTGCCGCCGCATACGAGAAGAACGGCGCGGCCGCCGAGGTCGCCGCCGAGCGCGCGCTGCTGGCCACGGGTCGCCGGCCCGTGACGGACGGGCTGTTCGGCGAGGGCGTAACGCCCGCCATGAACCGCCGCTTCATCGCCGCGGACGGGCGTTACCGCACCAGCCTCCCGGGCGTGTATGCCGTCGGCGATGTAAACGGCCACACTCAGCTCGCCCACGCCGCCTATGCGCAGGGCATCGCCGCCGTATGCGACATTCTCGGCGTTCCTTCCCCCGTCGATCCCACCCTGATCCCCTCCTGCGTGTACACCGCGCCGGAGATCGCCTCCGTGGGCCTTACGCAGGAGGAGGCCAGGGCGCAGGGGCTGGACGTGGTCACCGGCAAGGCCGTAACCACCCAAAACGCGCGCACCCTGATGGAAGGGCTGGGGCGCGGCTTTATCAAGCTGGTCTTCGACAGGCAGACCCGCGCGCTGGTAGGCGCGCAGCTGCTTTGCGGCCGCGCCACCGAGATGGTCGGCGAGTTGGCCGTCGCCATTGAGAACCGGCTGACCGCCGCGCAGCTTTTGCGTACGGTGCGGCCCCACCCGACGTTTGAGGAATCAATCAGCGACGCCATAAGGGGCGCGAGGTTCGAATAATCGGGCGGTGACCGCCGATTTTCGAAGGCAGGCTAACGCGCCTGGGAGAAGGGGATTTCGCACCTGCGGGTGCGACCACAGGGCTTTCCGCTCGCCCTTTGGGAACCTTCGGGTCGCCTGATTAGACGGCGGGCTAAGCACGAGGGATCGCGCTTGAAGCACAGGATAGTCGTCCGTCCGCACTGCGTCTGTCCGCCCGCCCTGCGGGCGTGCGTACGCGCAGTACGGCCGC
>CAZXJI010000038.1:0-16190 GCA_964640955.1 uncultured Oscillospiraceae bacterium
GCCGGTCGCAGGACACGCCGGGATAAGCAAAAGACCCCCGCGGGGTTTTCCTCCCACGAAGGCCTTCCGGTGCCTGTTTCGATGATACCAGTATATCACGGATAGCCGTGGATTGCATCCACGATTTTACTCATTTGCCGGCGCAGGAGACTCCGGGCAAACAAAAACCCCCGCGGGATTTCTCCCGCGAAGGCCTTCCGGCGCACATTTCGATGGTATCAGTATAACACGGTCAGCGGTGGATTGCATCCACGATTTTACTCATTTGCGCAGGGGCTCCGGGGTAAGCGAAAGACCCCCGCGGGGTTCCGCCCGCGAAGGCCTTTGAGATCTGTTTCGATGCTACCAGTATATCACGGCTAGCCGCAAATTGCGTCCGCGATTTTACTCACTTGCCGAACAGCAGCAGCGCCAGATGCTGGAGCGCGCGGTTCTTCCGGTTGTACGCGGAGGAGCGCTCGATGGCATACCGCTCGCAGATGTTCAAGACCGCGTCCGTCTGCGCCTGACCGTCGTTCAGGTAGAACGCCGTAAGGACATACCGCTCGTCCTCCGACAGCGCTTCCCACGCCGGGCGGAACCATTCCATGTACTCCAGCGCCTGGCGGTACCGCTCCCGGAGCACGTCGATCTCGTCAATGCCGGAGGCCAGCCGGGCCTCTCCCGCCGTGGGGTTGTGCGCGGACGGCATGCCGCTCAGCACGGACGCGCGCGGCGCGGTCATCCGATCCTGCACGAGAGCGATGTCCTCGCCGGTATGCTCCAGGATGTAGGCCATGCTCCCATAGTCCTTCAGCGCGCTGATCGCCGCGGATCGCTTGTCCAGGTACTGCCATACGATGTTCATGTCGCTTTTCCTCCCTCGTGAAGATTGGCCTTGACCGCCTCAATCAGCGCGGCCTGGGTTCGGTCCTTTCGGCGGAGCGCCGCCATGACCTGCTCGTCAATCGTGCCCTGAGTAACGATGTGCTGGACGACCACGGTGTCTTTCTGCCCCTGCCGCCACAGCCGGGCGTTGGTCTGCTGGTAGAGCTCCAGGCTCCATGTCAACCCGAACCAGATGAGCGTCGAGCCGCCCGCCTGCAGGTTCAGCCCGTGCCCGGCGGAGGCGGGGTGAATGAGCGCCACGGGGATTTCCCCGGCGTTCCAGCGGGCGATGGTTTCCGGCGTATCCAGCCTGGAAAACGGGACGCGCCGCGCGCGCAGCCGATCGGATATCCGCGTCAGGTCGTGCCGGAACCAGTATGCCACCAGCACGGGCTTTCCGTTCACGGCCTCGATCAGGTCCTCCAGCGCGTCCAGCTTCCGGTTGTGAATGGGCAGCGCGTGCCCGTCCTCGCCGTACAGCGCGCCGTTCGCCATTTGGCAAAGTTTCCCCGAGAGGGCGGCGGCGTTGACCGCGTCGATCTCCTCGCCTTTGAGGGTAACGACCAGATCGTCCTTCATGGTTTGGTACAGCTGGGTTTCTGAATCCGACATGCTCACGCGCACCTCGTTCATGACGCACGCCGGCATCTTCAGGTAGTCCGCGGTCTTCATGCTGATGGAGATGTCGGCGATCCTGCGGTAGATCTCCGCTTCCGCGCCGGGCTTGGGCTTGTAGGAAAACACCTGCTGGGCGCTGCGCTTGTCAGGCAGGAAGAACGACTCCCGGTAATGGGTGATGAACCGCCCGAGGCGTTTCCCCATGTCCAGCAGTCTGAACTCTGCCCATAAATCCATCAGGCCGTTGCCCGCGGGCGTGCCGGTCAGCCCGACGATCCGCCGGATGAGCGGGCGCACCTTCATCAGGCTGCGGAACCGCTTCGCCTGATGGGACTTGAAGGACGAAAGCTCGTCGATCACGATCATGTCGTAGTCGAACGGCAGGCCGCTTTCCTCGATCAGCCACTGTACGTTCTCCCGGTTGATGATGTGGATGAACGCGGATTCCCGGAGCGCCGCCCTGCGCTCTGCCGCCGTTCCCACGGCCACGCTGCAAGTGAGCCCTTTCAGGTGATCCCATTTTCGGAGTTCTTCCGGCCATGTATCCCGCGCCACGCGCATGGGTGCGATCACCAGCACCCGGCCGATCTCAAACCGGTTCAGGCACAGTTCCCAGATGGCGGAAAGCGTGATCACGCTCTTGCCAAGACCCATGTCAAGGAGAATGGCGGCCACCGGATGCGTCAGGATGAAATCCGTGGCGTACCGCTGGTATTCATGGGGCACATAGTTCATCCAGCACACCTCCGATCCGGTCAGGATGGTCGATCACGTACACCCGGAAGCCCAGCGCTTCCAGTTGGCGCTTCCGCCGCAGCTGCAGCGGGCGCGGTTTCTTCCCGGGCGCTTTCAGTTCGGCAAATGCCATCATACCGCCAGGCAAGAGAATCAATCGGTCGGGCATGCCGTCCATGCCGGGGCTGACAAACTTCGGAGCCAACCCGTTCATCATCCGAACCGTGCGGACCAGTTTTTCTTCCACGGTTTTCTCTCGCATTTGCGTATTCCTCCCCCCATGTGTGGAGGTCGTGGAGGTCAATTCAGTAATCTCTCTATAGGGCTTTTCAGGCTCGTTTTTCTCTATAGCGACTTTCATGACACGACCTCCACGACCTCCACACTTCCTATTAAAATGTGTTTCAGGTCAAGAAATCCGAAAACTCATCCTTGGGGTCATTTCCAGGGGTGATTTTCAGTCCCTTCACGAAGTTGCCGCCGCGCGTACGAAGGCGCAGAAACCCTTCAGCTTCCAGCGCTGTGTAGAAGTCCGTTGTGCTCCGGGTATACTCGCC
The DNA here is from genome assembly GCA_964640955.1 of uncultured Oscillospiraceae bacterium. Classification (GTDB taxonomy): domain Bacteria; phylum Bacillota; class Clostridia; order Christensenellales; family Aristaeellaceae; genus CAXXOK01. The sequence goes on from CAZXJI010000038.1 coordinate 2,778, forward strand.
GCTTGATGTACTGAATGCGCGATAGGCGGAATACAACTCTCCGGATTTCGCCGTGAGCCCGTCGCCGATTTCGCAGCACTCGTCCAGGAAATGCCCGAGCCAGTCGTTTTCCGCCTTATAGGCTTCAATGGCGTCCGCTACGCATTTGGGAAACGGGATCCGGAATCCCAATTCGATCGCCTGCTGAGCGCCCTCGATCATCCATTTCATAACGGCTTCGCCGGCATTCTCGCACAGATATTCGGCGTAGTTCTTGATGTCGTTCTTGCCTTCAATCTTGGCCTTAAACGGAATTACGATCAGCCTCCGCCAGATGCCGGTGTCCTTTGCGCCCACCCTGGGCAAATGGTTTGTATACAGGACCAGCGTGTGGCTGGGCGTGAAGCTGAACGGATCCTTGTATTTTTTCTCGGCAAACACAGCGTCGGTGGAGCACAGCTGTTTTACGATGCTGGTATTGAGCCGCGTTCCCTCTTCGAGCTCGGCGGCAATCAGCAGTCGCTTTCCCTTGGTTTCCGCCATCTCGGGTTTCACATTGCGTTTGCAGCCCACCGTCAGTGAATCCGCGGAAATGTTGCCGCTGTAACTGCCCATAACGCGGGAGAGCGTGTTCCAGAAGGTTGATTTACCGTTCCGCCCATCGCCGTATGCGATGATCATGGCTTCGAGGAACACCTGCCCAACGCACACGATCCCTGCCACGCGCTGAACGTACTGGATCAGCGCCTGTTCGCCGCAGAAGAATGTATTCAGCGCATCCCGCCACAGTTCAGCGCCTTGATCGCCGGGCGAATACGCCGTCATCTTGGTGATGAAATTGTCTGGGCTGTGCTCCTGTGCTCCGCCCAATCCCATGCGCAGATCATAGGTGGCGGCGGGCGTGCACAGCAGAAACCAATCCTTGTCCAGTATGCCGGGCTCTATTTCCAGAACAGGCCGGGCTTCCCGCAGCGTCGCGCTCACATTCTTGGATTCGCGGCGCTTGAGGACGAATGCCCGGTAGGCTTCCGCGCGCAGGAATGCCGTATAAGCGCCGCGCTGTGCATCGTTCATCAAGCCTTCGGCCTTTCTTTTCCCGTTGGCGTCAAGAAGCTCCTGTGCACCGGTGACGGTCATCTGCCTGAGCGCTTCGGAAACGGCCTCCTCCGCCTCAGCAAGCTGCAGATCCGTGAGCTTATGGGCAACTGCCTGCGCACCGGGTTTGGTCTCTTGCCAGCAGGCGCCGTCGTATCGGATGTAATCGGTCGCCGGGGAGTAACGCAGTTCCTGGCTAAAAAACTTGCCCAGCAACCGCGCCTGCCCGACGTCGGTGCGGTCATCCGGATCATAGGTAAAGCCGCCCGGATGTTCCGCGTTCCATTGCTCCGGAGGCACATAGTTCTCTTGCTGTGAAATGCGCCTATAAAAACCTTGTGCGCTGCGCCAGATGGTCTTGAGTTCCTCGTCGCCCAACGGCGGATCGCACTGTGCGGCACGCTGCACGAACGCTTCATGCGCTTTATCGCCGTCCCCGAATCGCTTCAGTACGCGCCCGGCAAAGCGCGAAAGGGTGCTGTTGCGGCTGCCCTCCGAAATAACGCCGCCCAGCGGAGTTCCCGTATCCCAGAATGCGTCCGCCGCGGAATCAGGATAGTACCTATCCAAACACTCGTCCAGCGTGATCGTGCCGGGGAAAAAATCGACATCCGGGGATGCCGTACCAAAGAAGAATCGGGCGGCGTCCAGTGCCTTTGTATCGAAGTACGGGAAGACGGCGTTCATGCGCTTTTTCAGATTGCTGTACTCGGCATGGTCGGTCACTTCTTCGATCAGGAACAGCACGTGAAATTTGGGCCGCGGTGCCTTCCCGCGCTTGGGCTTCATGTGGTGCCTGCTGAAGTGAACGGCGAACGGCACATTCGGGAAACTCTCGTGAATCATTTCCGGAGTGATCCAATCCTCAGGCCGTTCCGAATGATCGTTGTCACAGTCCATGCCCAGGCAATTCGAGCGAATGAAGTTGGCCTTTGAACGGTACCCACCCCGATATGACACGCAAACGTAGTCATGCCGCGCGGCCTCCCGGAGAGAATCGATCCCTCTGACAACCACTTCATGCGGATAACTGCAGTTGGTTTCGGCGCCAATGCAGTCGGCATAATAGAGCGAAAAACCGCTCATGTGCGCACCTCCGTTCCTTCCCGTGTAAAGAACCGTATCGGCAGGTTTCGACGTTTTGCGTTCTGGATTTCTCTTTCCATGCCTTCGGTGAAGGTCGTGCCAAACACCCATACTTCCGCGCACTTTGTCATAAGGATGCAGCCCATAAACAGACCGTCCTGACGCTCTTCCGGGACGCTGTCGTCCAGAAAACGCGTAAAGTATACATGCGGCGCCAACGGGAGAAAGCCGCGTTCATAGGCCATGCGGCAATACAAAAGAGCGTTTCCGACATTTGCTTCGACGTCCCCGGCATACGGCGAGCATATGAAAACAATCGGCCGGAAGCTCAGTCCGCGACCGGCAGCGCGCTCCTGCCGGTCAATATTGGTCAATGCCTCGTACACCGTCGGGTCACAGTACCCTTCATGATTGCGCCTGCTGATCGACATATCATTCCTCCGCGCCGCCATGCGCGCAGCTGGGAACGGATCCCCGGGATCCCTCGAACCTGTCCGCGCTCGCCATTGCGTACCACTCCAGCTGGCGTTTCCTGCCATAGGTGTCGGTATAGGAGATCGGCTCAAAATTGAGCCCACTAAATTCGGCGCTGTACCCGGAATCGGGCAGCGGCGTATCCCGCATATCGGTAAAAACGCCGTACTTGTCCATCGGAATCAGCTGTTTCATTCTTGATGCGCCTCCTTCCAGCGCCTGCGGCTGCATGCCGGGCAGCAGATACCGGTGCCGTACAGGTCAAAATCCTTGTCGGAAGCCAATTCCGGAAGATCGACCCGCAATTCAGCCCCGCAGTCCGGGCACCTGGTAAACACGTTCTCCTCGGTGATGTCCGTCGTCAAATCGGTCTCTTCGTTGATGCGCGTCTTAACGTAGAACATAAAAACCCCCTGCCGCTGATAGTAGGGCAACGCCCTCTACCTACCTGCTGACAGGAGGAGTTGATTTGTGGACAGGCTGCTAATCCTTTTTGTAGAATTGCGTTTCATAGCCGTCCGCGCGGAGAGACAACCCTTTTGCCCAGGGCGGGGTGCGGCCCATCTGCTCGCACACCGCTTGCAGCGACATCCGAGGATCGGCCTCGATGATGATTTCGTCATGCACATGCGCCACGATGCTGCAGCATTGAAGCGTCTTCATGGCATAACACAGAATGTCCCGGCTGATGGCCTGCACGATGTTCTCCACGAACTTGGGACCGTAGCTTTCAAGGCGCCCCCACTTTTTCGTGCCGCCTACGCCTTCATACGTGACCGATTCGCCGCCGAACTGATTCTCGCCGATCCGGGGCTTTGCGTAGGCAAGCCGCCTCCCCGACGGCAACTGAATAAAAAGGAATCCGCTTTCGTACACGAAACGGATGCCGTGTGTATCCGCGGCGGCTCTTTCGGACACTGTTTCCTTGACGGCCGCATCCACGTCCCACCAAAGCCGAATGATATTGGGGTTGGATGAGCGCCAAGCATCCACCAGCGGCTTAAGTTCCTCTTCGTGAAGTCCCATTTCCAACGCGCCCATTGCCTTCAGCGCGCCCACGGAGCCGCCGTAACCGAGCGCCAATTCCGCAATCTTCCCCTTCTGGCGAAGATGTCCGTTGACGCCATGCTTCTCTACGGGAACCCCGAACATCTGGCTTGCGGACGCGCAATAGATGTCGCCGCCATTGTTGAACACGTCCAGCCGCCATTGTTCCCCTGCCAACCACGCGATGACGCGGGCTTCGATGGCCGAGAAATCGGAAACAATGAGCTTTCCGCCTTCATAGGGAACGAACGCCGTGCGAATGAGCTCGGAAAGCACATCCGGAACGGAATCGTAGAGCGAATGCAGCGCACCATAGTTGCCGCTCCGTACAAGCGCCCGCGCCTGTTCCAAATCGGCCATGTGGTTCTGGGGCAAATTCTGCAATTGGATCAGCCTGCCGGAGAAGCGGCCCGTCCGGTTCGCGCCGTAAAACATGAACATGCCGCGCGCCCGGCCATCGCTGCAGACGCAGCTGCGCATCGCCTGATACTTTTTGACCGATGCCTTCGCCAGCTGCTGCCGCAGGAGCAGCACATCCGCGATGCCGTCAGGCGCATCCTTGCGCGCCGCCGCAAGTTCCTTTTTGCCGAGGGACTCCATCTCCAATCCGTTATCCGCCAGCCAGGCTTTCATCTGCGAAACGGAATTGGGATTCTCCAGCGCGGTCAGCGCCTGCATCTTGGAGGTGAGTTCTTCGCGGGAGAGCTCGTCCATGCGAATGGCGTTATTCACCAGCGTCATATCCAGCCTGATGCCCCGGTCGTTGATTTCCTGATCCAGATGGTATTCGTCCCAGACGAAATCCGGCACGGGGAAACGGGCGAGCATATTCTGAATCGCCATTTCGGTCTCCACGTCGCGAAGGTTGTAGGACTTGAACAGCGCCCATTTGTCCGGGGCATCCGCCGGGCGGTTGCGCGTGCAGCCTCCATTTGTTTTTGTGGGCGCACAGGGCTGGCAAAAATACTTGATGAGCTCTTTCCCGGTTTCGAGCTTCTGTTTTCCCAGTTTCAGCACCGCGCCCACGCCCGCCAACGAAAGCGGCAGACCCAGATAGGCGGACCAGATCATGGAACAGCGCCATTGCGTCGGGTCGAGGTATTCCCCGGTCGGCATGCCCAGGTACCGGGACAGGCACACGCGCTCAAAGCTTGCGTTGAAGGCCCACTTGGCGACGGAGGGATCGGTCAACGCGCAGCGAATCTCCATCGGCAGCTGCTCCCCATTGGCCAGATCAACCACCTGAACAGGACCAGCGTCAACGCTGTAGCCGAACAACAGCACCTCAAAATCGTCCGCTTCACAGTAGCGGTACACGCCCGTCTTGGCAATGCCCGCGCTGCTGAACGTTTCGAGATCGACATGAAGGGTTTTCATCATCGCACCTCAATCGTGAATTGGGCGGCAGATTGCTCCGCCGCCCTTCTTCATCATCGGTCAAGACAGGAAGTCTTCTTCCACGGAACAAAACTCATCGGAAGCGTTGGTACGCCCGCCGAGCGGTTCACCGTCGCGCACCTTCTGAATGTTGCCCAGGCCGCAGGCGACGCCCTTGTTTCCGTTCGTGTTGAACGCAAAGAAGCTGAGGGAAACATAGGCATATACGCCGGAATAGACTTCGCTGCGGTCAAGGATTGGGCGCACATGCTTGTCCACAATCTGCGGCGCGGTCTTGCTGTTCGCGTTGACGAAATAACAGCCCTTGTAGTTTTCGTCATCACGTTCGGTGTCGCCGTCGCGCAGCGGCAGCTTAAGCGCGCTCTTCGGAGGAATTTTTCCGCCGAACTTTCCTACGCCTTCCTTGATGGCGCAGTCGACGGCCGCATGGATGGCGGCAGTCGTTTTGGTATCGCTTTTGGGAATGATGATGGAACAACTGTACTTGGGATCTCCGCCCTTAATGGATTTGGGTTCCCACACGTTGGCGTAAGAAAGTCGGACGAGGCCGGTGATCACCTTGGTGTTGTTTTGCTTGACCATAATTACATATCCTCCTGTATTTCATGAAAATCGTTGCCGGCGCCGGCAATGGGCGGACGCTTGTCCGACATGGGCACCAGCGTGGGTTTGCCTGCGGGCTTACAGACCAACCCGCCCAGAATGGTTTGGAAGTTCTGCTTGCCCATGAGCTTTTCCATCTCGGTCAACGGGAGCAGCGTCTTTCTATAAATGTCATGGTATCCGGCGGCATTGGACGCGGTGATCACGGCCTGTTCGTCGGTGTACCTGCGATTGGAGCGGCCTTCGACCACCTTCCAGTTCTTCCACTGCTTTCCGTGGTTCAGGGCGGCGTCCAGTGCGTACTCCGTAATCTCGTTGGCCCAGCTGGTGAGATCGGAGAGCTTGTCCAAAATCTCCTCGATCTCCGCATCCGAGAGAAGAGGCGGGAGTGCGAATTCATACTGCGCCAGCCGCAGCTTTTCCTCGGCCCGTGCGCGGCATTTGACCGCCGCCCGGCAGAAGGTGCACCATGGACCGGGGTGATATTCGCCCTTCCCCTCATAGGCCAAGGCTGCCCTGGGTTTCAATTCGTCCTCCGCCCATGCCTTGAGCTCCGTCACAGGGATCGTCCATGTGCTGATGTTCTCGCGCCGGGGCTGGTAGATGGTCATGGCCACTTCGTCGATGTCATACAGGCTGTCGTAGACGCGGAGAGCGCCCAGCGCGTAAAGCATCATCTGCGGGTTATGGTCCGCTTCGACGAGCACGCCCCGCCCGTATTTGAAATCAATGATGTGCAGCGTCTTGTCGGAGATGATGACGCAATCGCCCGTTCCGAAGCCGTCAGGAACATAGCAGGAGAAATCCAGCCGCTGTTCGATGTTGACGATGGGATCGGCGCAAACCTGCCGGGCATCGGCGATGGTTTCCAGTACGAATTGCACATACCCATCGGTATAGCTGTCCATCTCGTCGCAGTCGTACTGGGAGATGGGCTTGCGGGACTGCTGCTTGAGTGCCCTGCGGAGCTTGTGCTCACACAGCGCGTGGGCGGCGGTGCCCTCGGCGGCGGCTTCCGTTTCCCGGTCGGTGAACTCCTGTTCCAGCCGCGCGGACGGGCTACAGTTCAGCCAGCGGTGCGAGGAGGACGCTGACAGGATCGCGTGTTTGGAAGGAGGCATCAGAGAACCTCCGCTTCCCGCAGCAGGTCGGCATAGTGCGCCGGGTCGACCTGGCTGAGTTTATCCGCACCGTATTTGCGAATCAGAGCCTGTACCTCAGCGGTGTGGCCTTCTACGGACTTCTGCGCCAGAACAGAACGCACGTCTTCGAGGACCAGCGCCTTGGCGGATGGCTGAGGCTGGGCTTCTGCCTGACGCTCATCGCTTCCGATGAAAAGATCCCGCAGCGCTTCAGACACACCGATAAGGGCTTCGCCGCACCTGCGCAGTTCGGCAACCGCAGCATCCAGTTCTGTCATCTTGCTCATTGTCATGTCCTCCTTCATCCCTTTTTTCCAGCCTTGCCAGATTGAGCGCCAGTCGCTTTGCGACAATGCTAATCGCCATCAGGAGACCGGCAACTTCGTCGCAGCTGGCCGTTTCGCGTTCATGGTGTTCCGCCATCCATCTCACCTCCATCCGGGGGCTTGCTGCCCTCACACTTTCCTGCTGACAGATGGGGGTGAGATGTGGACAGGCGGAGAAAATGTTATTTGGGATCAAGTCGATGAATTTCGGCTTTCAATCGCTCGATGATGCGATTGGCCTTCTTCCCGGCATACCGGAAATCGGAGATACCGGACTCCTCGGCCAGTTTCCGGAGCGTCATGCCGTCCTGAAAGCGGCACAGAATATAAGCGCGATCATCCTCGGGCAGAGAGTCCAACGCAGCGGCGAGGAGGTCGCGTTCGGCGCTTTCCTCCATGTCGTGCTCAATGTCCGTGTCCGCGGCAAACAGATCGCCCATCTCGGTGCCATCTTCGTCAACCGTCTGGTTAAGCGACACAGTGCGTCGCGTATGATCCCATCTGCATGTATCGCAGCCCAGGCAGCCGTGTTCGTCTCGGGTGTGCCAACCGTCGCATTTCACAGTGTTCTTGTATACGCATTGGCGGCTGCGAGCGCGGCGCTGGTCTTCTGCATCTTTTTCGCGCTTCAAGTCCATGGCGAAGTCGGCCATCCGCGCTGAAAGCGGAAAGAAATAAGCGAACCCGCCATCGGCGTCGATGTAGGTTTGTTTGATGGGCTCGTCCACGCCGCGCATCAGGGAGAAGAATTCCGCGCGGGTGATCATGGTGTAGCTGCCGTCGTCACCGACGCGGATGTAGTGCATCGGCTGGTGGTCGTAGGACTGCTTCGGGACGTGGGGATAGGACTTGCGGGAATTGGCATATTGGCTCATGTTTGGCTCCTTTCGTTTTCAGGTCGCGTTGCTCTGAAAGCGTGAAGGAGGCAAAAATGAAGCTCCCTCAACGCTTTGCTGCATCTGAGGGAGCCATCCAAGGCATCTTGAGCGCACCTTAACAAGGTCAGCCGCAAAATGAAGGAGGATCCCTCATCGGCTGCACCTGCGCCTTCCCAAGCGCGGTGCGGGTCTTCCAGCTTGATCGGGAACTTCAGACCGGGAGCGACCCGGCAGGATCAGGCTGTACTGGGTGCGGAGCAGGCGTCTAGTGGCATGATCGCGGCACAAGGGGGGGAGGACGCCCACGCCTTAAGGAAACGCTTTTCGGGCTTATCTCCAAAAAAAATAGCCAGATGAAGGGGGACGGGTGAAAAACACCCATTCCGCAATCATCCGGCTATTTGGTCACTCGATACAGAATCGCTATTAACCCGCTTATCGGGTCATGCACTGCCGATCATGGGCGGCCAGGATTTGTTCCTGCTGCACGGAGCCGTTGCTCGGTATGTTGTCAATCAATCGCGGTCACGCGAGGATCGTTTATGCCGCAATTCACGCTTAATCATCGCCAACCTGACAGGGCTGGCTCTGCCAGGGGCGCCCGGTCGTTTGTACAGAAGAGAATCGGAAACGAGAGGGACGGAAACCAGAATTCCGCATCGAGGGCATTTCAGCTTGATCGTCACCCTCGTGGTAGGGAGGTTGGTCGTGTCAAAGGCCCGCTTGCCACAAGATGGGCAGGCCATTGCCAACATTTTGGGGTCGTGCATCCTTTGCACCTTCCTTTCCATTGCTACATGTGCATCATGCTCGGCATGGTCACGGTCTCGCATTTGTCCTGCGCCATCTTGAGGTCACCCATAAGAGACGCGGCACAAATCGACCGGTACCCGAACCGCTGCCTGATCTTGTCCACCGCGTCGTCCAATGATTTCCGGCGCTCCCGGCGCACCGCATCGTTGAACATGTCCAGTTGGACAGGTTGATTCTCGGGGGCAAGGTTGATGCCGCGGACGGTCAGCGCGCGCACCGGCTTGGCCCAGCTGTAATGCGCCTTGAAGAGTACGAAGGCAGCCTGCGCCATCTCGAGCGGACTCTGCGACGGCATACACAGCGGCATTTGGTATTGTCGCCACTCGAGATCTTTATCCTTTACCGTGATCTGAACCCCTCGCGCCGCGAGCGAGTTTTCGCGCAGCCGGTGCCCAACGTCCTGCGCCAGTTCGTACAACACCAGCCAGACCTCGTACTCGCTCTCCAGATCGACCACACAGGTCGTGCCGTGGCCGACCGACTTGATAGGCGCTACGAAATCAGAAGGACTGACCTTTGCGTTGTCCAGCCCGTTGGCAAACGCCCAGAGCATGACGCCGTTCTTCCCGAACCACGACCGGAGGATTTCGGGATCGGTGCGAGCCAACTCGCCAATCGTGCGCACATTCTTGGCCATCAGTTTTTTGGTGGTTGCGTGGCCAACATAGAGAAGCTCGGAAACAGGCAGAGGCCAAATCTTTTCCTGCCAGTTGTCCTCATGCAGCACGGTGATCGCATCCGGCTTCTTCATGTCACTCCCCAACTTCGCGAAGATCTTGCTGAACGACACACCGATGGACACCGTCAGCCCGAGTTCGTTCTTTACGGTCTCTCGGATTTCTTCCGCGACCTCCAACCCGCCTTTGCGAACGCTGCCGCACCCGCGAAGCGCGATCCACGCCTCGTCCATGCCGAACGGCTCGATGTCATCCGCGTACCGCGCATAGATCGAGCGCACCAGACGCGAGTACTTCAGGTACTGGTCGTACTGGGGAGGCACGCAGACCAGGCCGGGGCAGGCCCGCTTCGCCTCCCAATTTGCCTGCCCAGTCTTGACGCCCTTCGCCTTTGCTTCATAGGATTTTGCCAACACGATCCCGTGCCTGTTCTCGGTCGACCCGCAGACCGCCACCGCCTTTCCCTTAAGCGTGGGATCAAGCATCATCTCCACACCTGCGTAAAAGCAATTCAAATCCGAATGTAAAATAATCGCACTCACCATTTTCACCCCCTTGACATGTTGCGTTATGTGCGCTATTATTTGTGTACGAACTTGTGTTTGGAATTATAGCGCGTATCGTGCGCTATGTCAAGCGCAACATAAGTAAAAAATCTGGCATGAGGTGAGGCTATGAATTTCGGGGAGAAGATCCGGTTGGCTCGCGAGGCGGCCAAGTACACCCAAGCGGAACTGGCGGCGATCAGCGGCATCGCGAAGCGCACCATCCAGAATTATGAGAGCGGCGAGCGCATGCCCAAGAAACGTGAGATATACGCGCGGCTTGCCAACGTGCTCAACATCGAAGAGAGCGTGTTGCTGGATGATACAGCCGAATTCGTCTTGAAGGCTCAGGCGGAGCTCGGCGCGCGCGCGAGCCGACAGGCGGAACAGCTTGTGGAGGAAGTGCGTGGATTGTACGCCGGTGGCGATCTGGCGGATGAGGACATGGACGCCATGATGAAGGCCATTCAGGACGCCTACTGGATCGCCAAAAAGAAAAACCGCAAATTTGTTCCGCTGAAGTACCGTGCGGCGGAAGAAGAATAGCTTCTTCTCACAAGGAAGTGACCCCTATGACAGACAAGCGTGCGTTTACCAGCGCGCGGCGGCTCGTCAGGCGGAGCGGCTCGCGCGATCCGTTTCAAATTGCCGACGACACGGGCGTGACGGTGCTCTTTCGCAATGACTTCAAGCGGCAGAAGGGCGCCTTCAAGGTCGTGGCGCGCAACAGCTTTATCTTCATCAACGCCAATTTGTCCGAAGAGATGCAGCGCCTGGTGTGCGCCCATGAGCTGGGGCACTCCGTGCTGCACCGCAGCCTCGGGGAGCGCGCAGGCGGACTGTTTGAGTTTGAGATTTTTGACATCCAAAACCAGTGCGAGTACGACGCCAACGTGTTTGCCGCGACGCTGCTATTAGACGACGAGGACGTGCTGGAATCCGCCCGGGAAGGGTACGACGTGGTGCAGACGGCCCGGAACCTGGGGACAAACGTCAATCTGGTGCTGCTCAAGATGATCGAAATGAACCAGCAGGGATACAACTTCCGGGTTCCTTACAAGCCGTCCACTGGGTTTCTGGGAACCATCGACGATGATGCAGGTGAACTGTAAAGGATGTGACGACTATGGCCAGCAGGAACCCAGCAAAGGTTTATGTTCAGGTGAACGCCGACTTTGGCGCGGACGGGCGGATGTTTCCGCGCAGCCTCGTTTGGGAAGATGGCACGCGGTATGACATCGACAGAGTACTGGCGTGCAAACCCGCTGCCGCCATGCGCGCCGGGGGGCAAGGAGAGCGGTTTACCATTCAGGTAAACGGACGGGAGAGCTATCTCTTCTTCGAACGCAGCACGGAGGTCAGCGGTGTGAATCTCGGCAGATGGTTTGTCGAACGCAAAGCCCGTTGATGAGGAGGGGGACACAAGTGAAGAACCTTGTGAAACGAAAATCCACACTGAAAAGATGCGCTTTCACGGGGTACCGCCCCGCCAAGATGCCCTTTGGGTATGATGAGACGGATGCGCGGTGCATTGAGTTCAAGGCCCGCCTGCGGGATACGATCGAGGCCCTGATCGGCGAAGGCTATGCGCATTTCATCAGCGGGGGTGCGCTGGGCATGGACATGTTCGCGGCGGAAGCTGTGGTGGATCTGAAAGAGAAGTATCCGTGGATCATCCTGGAAATGGTCAGCCCCTTCGATGCGCAGGCGGACCGTTGGAACGAAGAGTACCGGATGAGGCACGATCGGCTTTTTGCGACGGCTGATATCGTCACCGCGATCGGACACGAGTACACCAAGGCTTGCATGTTCCGGCGCAACAGGTATATGGTCGAAAATGCCGATTTGTTGCTGGCCGCTTATGACGGGCAGCCGGGCGGCACCGCCACGACCGTGCAATATGCCATAGAGGTTGGAATCCAAGTAGAATTGCTGCCTCCCACGAGTGCAGCCTGATTTAGAGGTTTAATATGAGAAACAAGGCCTATATTGAAGAAAGAGACGAGTCGTTGCTATCTTTGGACAAGGAGAAAATTCTTGTTTTCTGCACCGAGTATAGTTTGTATTTGCCGTCCCACGAGATTCCGTTTTAGGCCGGCATACACAAAGCCATTCTGCAAATTGACTCGGCGACTGACGAACAAAAGCAGGCCAGTATTAAATGGTTTCCTTACTCATGGATTTGGTGCGAATATAAAGAAGCAAGGAGGATCAGCAGACAATGGACAGGAATATACCTCAACCGACGTATTGGTCTGACGACTACAACTACGATCCGTTCACAGATGGCACCATTCACTATAAAATAGCTACTTGCCCCAACTGCAAACAATATCCAATTTATGGTGAGAATCCTTGCCCTTACTGTGGACAGGCTTTGATCTTGCCGAAGATCGATGACCCCGAACCGGAGATCAAGGGTGGCGTTATGGCTGACGACGGTAAGATCCATTGCAAGAAATGCGGTGATACCCAATTTCACCACACGTCTCACACTGACGGAGTTGATTTCCATGAGGAGTCGTACACATGTAAAAAATGCGGAAATGAACTTATTGTGTCTTACAAACAGATGAAGGTACAGTATATAATTTGATGCAACTAAAGGCCCTCAGCTGATGCAGCCGAGGGCCTTTAGTTGACGAGTTTCAGCTTTAATGGAGGGTGTCCCAAACTCCGTGGAAATTGAGAGGCGACAGCGCCGAGAGGGTCTGATATACTTGAGTTGAAGGAACAAGGAATCAGACGATCAGGAAGGAGCTGTCGCCAATGAAAGGATACCAGAAGGAGCGGGCATTTGTCAATGGGAGCATCGAAGGAATGGACATGGGACCTCTTGTGGAGCTGGCGAGCGAAGGGCTGCTGGCGCTGTCTGTACAGGTTGGGCTTGAGGTGTTGCGTCAGATGCTGGCTGTGGATGTCACGGCCCTGGCGGGAGCCAAGGGGAGACACAACCCGGATCGGAGCGCCTACCGGCACGGAACGGAAACGACGCGGGTGGTCATGGGCGGACAGAAAGTGTCGGTGAAGCGGCCTCGGGTTCGGAGCAAGGAGGGCTCGGAACTTCAGTTACCGACGTTAAGTGTGTTTCAGAACGAGGATCCACTGAATCGGGCGCTGCTTCAGCGGCTGCTTTGCGGGGTGAGCACGCGGAAGTATTCACGGACGCTGGACGAATCCCTGGAGGATGCGGCCTGCGTCAGCAAGAGCGAGGCGAGCCGGAGGTTTGCGGCAGCGATGGAAGCGCGGATGGACGAATTCTTCAAGCGGCGGATCGAAGGAAGTTTCCCTGCAATGATGATAGACGGTCTGGAGCTGGGAAAGATGACGATCATCGCGGCGATGGGGAT
>CAZXJI010000039.1:0-14050 GCA_964640955.1 uncultured Oscillospiraceae bacterium
AAGGGCTGTGCGGACGAACGCAGTGCGGACGGACGACTATCCTGTGCTTCAAGCGTGATCCCTCGTGCTTAGCCCGCCGTTTAAGGAGGCGACCCGAAGGTTTCCAAAGGGCGAGCGGAAAGCCCTTTGGCCGCATCCGCAGGTGCGGAACCCCGCGCACCCGCAGGTGCGGAACCCAATCCCCCTGCCCCCCGCGGCTAGAACAGAAAAAGCTGGCCAGGAGGCTCTCCCTCCCGGCCAGCTTTTTCTCTATTCCGCTTACTTGGCGTATTCGGTCGAGCGCGTTTCGCGAATCACGTTCACGCGGATCTGCCCCGGATACTCCAGCTCTTTTTCGATGCGCTTGGCGATATCTTTGGCCAGCACCTTGGTGCCCTCGTCGGTCACGTCGTCGGGCTTGACCATGATACGCACCTCGCGGCCGCTCTGGATGGCGAAGCACTTTTCCACGCCTTGGAAGGAGTTGGCGATCTCCTCCAGCTTCTCCAGACGCTTGATGTAGTTTTCCAGGCTCTCGCGGCGGGCGCCCGGGCGCGCGGCGCTGATGGCGTCGGCGGCCTGCACCAGCACGGCCTCGATGGTCTGGGGTTCCACGTCGTTGTGATGCGCCAGAATCGCGTGAATCACGTCCGGGCTCTCGTGGTACTTGCGGGCCAGCTCGCCGCCCAGGGTGACGTGCGTGCCCTCGGCCTCGTGGTCCACAGCCTTGCCGATGTCGTGTAAAAGACCCGCGCGCTTGGCCAGCTGCACGTCGGCGCCGAGCTCCGCGGCCATCATGCCGGCCAGGTGGCTGACCTCAATGGAGTGCTTGAGCACGTTCTGGCCGTAGCTGGTGCGGTAGCGAAGCCTCCCCAGGAGCTTGACCAGCTCGTGGTGGATGCCGTGCTGATGCGTTTCGAACACCGCCTGGTCGCCGGCCTCGCGGATCTGGTTGTCGACTTCCTTCTTGGCCTTCTCCACCATTTCTTCGATGCGCGCGGGGTGGATGCGCCCGTCCACGATCAGCTTTTCCAAAGCGATGCGGGCGATCTCGCGGCGCACGGGGTCGAAGGCGCTTACGATAACGGCCTCGGGCGTGTCGTCGATGATCAGGTCCACGCCGGTCGCGGTTTCCAGCGCGCGGATGTTGCGGCCCTCGCGGCCGATGATGCGGCCCTTCATGTCGTCGTTGGGCAGGGTGATGACGGATACGGTGCTTTCCGCCACGTGGTCGGCGGCGCAGCGCTGAATGGCCAGGGCGATAATGTTGCGGGCCTTCTTTTCGCCTTCCTCGCGGGCCTTGCTTTCGATGTCGCGCACCATGGCGGCGGCGTCGTGATAGGCTTCCTTCTGGATACGGCCGACCAGCATCTGGCAGGCTTCGTCCTGCGTCATGCCGGCGATGCGCTCCAGTTCCTCGTCCTGCTTGTGGCGGTTGGCTTCCAGCGTCTCCTCGTATTTCTGCAGCTGAGCCGCCTTGCCGGTCAGCTGGTTTTCGCGGCCGTCGAGCGAATCCTGCTTTTTGTCCAGCTGTTCCTCCCGCTGGATGATGCGCCGCTCGCTGCGCTGCACCTCGGCGCGCCGGTCGCGGCACTCCTTGTCCAGGTCGGTCTTGAGGCGGAGCACCTCCTCCTTGGCTTCCAGGATGGTTTCCTTCTTCTTTTCGTCCGCCTTGCGCATGGCGTCGTCCAGCAGGTTCTTGGCGTATTCCTCGGTGCGGCCGATTTTCTTTTCCGACGTTTGCTTGCGGTAGGCGTACCCGCCCGCCGCGCCTAAGACCGCGGTGACAACCGCGATCAGAATGGCGATCATGGGGTTCATGTTCATCCGCTCCCTCTGTTCCAGATTCTCAAATTCAATTTAACGGTTGGGCGGAAGGGGCGGGGGTCCGTTAACGCAGAAAAAGCCCCCGGGCCATGCCCGCGCGGCTGCTGCGTATCGATCATTCTAGGGACGGCATTATGCCTTTTGCTCCGACGTTCGCGGTTGTACGCGCATGCAACGGCGCGTTTACCGCGCGCGGCCACATAAGCGTTATCGACGCTCAAAACATATACAACAAGTGGCGCTGGACGCCGCCTTTCGTAATAACCCGCCGCCATACGGTGTGGCGCACGCGCGTCCAAAGGGGGTCGCGCGTACTGCGGGGAAGCCGATCCATGGAAATCTATTCCAATAACAGCTGGGACGCTTCTTGTCGGGAAGCTGTATCCCAATCAGCCGACACCCGTATTGTATACGAATGTCACGTTTCTGTCAAGAGAATGTAAAATGTGCAGGGCTTGCCGCGAGCCGTGCGTCCCGCACGGCCCGAAAGCCGGTGAAATAAAGAGTTTGCGGCTGTTTCCGGATGCGGGCTCAGGCGGCGGGCGCCGCGGGCGGGGCGGCCGGCGAAGGCATCAGCAGCGCCGTGAACAGGCACACCGTAAGCGGGATCTCCCGGGAGTAGAACACGGTGCCCAGCAGCAGACAGAACAGCAAAAATACACGCGCGAGCGCCAGGTGGGGGAAGGCGGGCGAGGCGGCGATTCCCTTTTCCGACCCGCGGCCGATGAACCACGCGCCCGCCGCGAACGCCGCCGTGCCCGCCACGCCCATGCCGGAGAGCAGGTCGAGCAGATCGCTGTGCATGCCCAGCAGCTTTTCCCCGCCGAACAGGGAGCCGAAAAGCGGGCTTTGGGCGATGCCTTCCAGCGACAATTGGTATTCGGTGAGGCGCGTGCCCGTGTCCACAACGCCGCCGGTGAGCATGGCGGCCAGCTGGCTTAGGCTGTAGGCGGCGTTTTCGAACCCGAGACCCGCGGCCAGGCCGCCCGCCCACAGCGTGAGCGGCACGCGCGCAAGCCACAGCGCCGCGAAAAAAGGCAGCGTGCACCAAAACGACGCGCCGACCGAAAGGCGCTTGAAAACGGCCCTCAGCAGCGCCGCCAGCAGCTCCACGGCCACGATCGCGGCGGTGAAAAGGATGGCGTAGGTGTACTGGGAAAGTCCGATCATCACGACCTGCGCTATGAGCAGCGCGGCGACGCCCGCGCGCCGGACGCCCCGCAGGGTGAACAGGTAATAGAACATCACCGGCAGCGAAAGCACGCTCGCGTAAATAAAGTCGTACCCGCCGATGTTTTTGAGCATCAGCTCCCGCAGATAATCCTCGCGCCCGGGTTCCCCGGAGCCCAGCGAGCGCGCGTAGGCGTATACCCGGCCGCCGCGAAGCATGCCCTCCACCAGCCAGCCGATCGTGGTCAGGGTGGTCACGGCCAGAAGCGCAAACAGCAGGGGCTTTACGTACCGGTACAGCCGCCCGTCCTCGCGCCGGCGCGCGTAGGCGCACCACAGCAGCGGAAACCAGAACATACCCTGCATGGCAAGGTAGCCCGCAAATTGCCCGCCGCCCCGGTTGAGAAAAAAGAACAGGCAAAGCGGCAGGGCGAGCGCGAAAATGACCCGCGGCACGAAGGTCCGCCAGTGGTTTGTGAGCGTGTCCCCGTCCAGCAGCACGCCCGCGCCGAACACGGCCACCGCCAGCGCCCCCGTCGCCGCGTGCAGCGCCGCCTGCGCCGCGGGCAGCAGAAGCCAGGTCATATAAATGAGCATCGACGCGTTTGCGAGGTGGACCGAAAGCGTATCGTAGCGCCTTGCCTTCACGCGGGCGCCCCCTTCCCGTTTCCCTGCGATGATGTCTCATTATACATGCCCGGCCGCCTTCCGGCAAGCCGGAACGGCGCGCAACCGAAGGCGGGAGCCTGCCCGCTCCCGCTGTTTGACGCGCGCGCGCCCCTGTTGTATAATTTATAATTACGGCCGGCGTGCGAAGCCGTGCCGGGGGATGCGCCGCATCCCCCGCGAACCCGCCGGTTTCGGCCGGACGAACGGTAAGGAGCCTGCCCATGAGCGAGCGATTGCCCTTCACCATCGGCGGCCGCACCGTGCGCGGCAAGCGGTTGGGCACGGAACTGGGCTTTCCCACCGCCAACCTGGATTATCCTTCCGGCGTCCAGCTGCCGGAAAACGGCGTGTACGTCGCTTCGGCGCTGGTGGACGGCAGGCGCTATGTGGCGATCCTCAACCAGGGGCGGCACCCCACCGCGCCCCAGGGCCGCGCGACCATTGAAACCCACCTGCTGGGCTACGAGGGCGGCGAGCTGTACGGCCGGGAACTGACGCTGACCTACCTTGCCTACCTGCGGCCCGAGCGCAAATTTGCGACGCTTGCCGCGCTCCGGGCGCAGCTGGCGCAGGACGAGGCCGAGGCCCTGCGCTGGGTGCGCCTGCACGGGCCGGCCGGGAACGCCTGACCCCCCCTTTCCCCGACGCCGATGATCTATTTTTACGATACGAAGGAGACCCTATGGACTGCATCAACCCCATCGAAATACAGAACGCGGCCTACCGCTACGAGGACGACGGCCAGCAGGCCGTCGACCACGTGTCCCTTTCGATCCGGAAGGGCTCCATGATCGCGGTGCTGGGGCACAACGGCTCGGGCAAAAGCACGCTGGCCAAGCTGATGAACGCCCTTTACCTGCCCACCGAGGGGCGGGTGCTGGTGTGCGGGCTGGACACCCTGAAAGAAGAAAACCTGTGGGACGTGCGCAGGCACGCCGGCATGGTGTTCCAGAATCCGGACAATCAGATCGTGGCGACCGTCGTGCGCGAGGACGTGGCTTTCGGGCTGGAGAACCTGGGCGTGCCCCAGCCGGAAATGCTGCCCCGCATCGACGACGCGCTGGCCGCCGTGCGTATGACCGAGTACGCCGCCGCGGCGCCCCACATGCTCTCCGGCGGGCAGAAGCAGCGCGTGGCCGTGGCCGGGGTGCTGGCCATGCAGCCCGAGGTGATGATCCTGGACGAGTCAACCGCGATGCTGGACCCCTCCGGCCGGGAGGAAGTCTTTTCGACGGTGCAGAAACTGAACCGCGAAAAGGGCATCACCGTGGTGTGGATAACCCACTTCATGGAGGAGGCGGCGCTGTGCGGCCGCGTGGTGGTGCTGCACCACGGCGCGATCGCCATGGACGGCACGCCCCGCGAGGTGTTCGGCCGCGTGACGGAGCTTAAAAAACTGGGGCTGGACGTGCCCCCGATGGCGGAACTGGCGGGGATGCTGCGCGAGGGCGGTTTGCCGCTGCCCGCGGGGATCCTGACGGTGGACGATATGGAAAAGGAGCTGACGCAATGCCTATCCAGGTAGAGCACCTGACCCATACCTATCTGCCCGGCAGCCCCTTTTCATCCACCGCCATCCACGACCTGTCGCTTTCCATCGAGGACGGGGAGTTTATCGGGGTGCTGGGGCATACGGGCTCGGGCAAGACGACCTTCGTCATGCACTTGAACGGGCTGCTCAAACCCACCGAAGGCCGCGTGATCGTGGACGGGACGGACATCACCCGGAAGGGCGTGAGCCTTCTGGACGTGCGCAAAAAGGTGGGGCTGGTGTTCCAGTACCCCGAATACCAGCTTTTTGAGGAAACCGTCGCCAAGGACGTGGCGTTCGGCCCCAGGAACATGGGCCTTTCCCGGGAGGAGATCGACGCGCGCGTCGCCTGGGCGCTTGCGCAGGTGGGGCTGGACGCGGCCGAGGTGGCCGACGTTTCCCCCTTCGAGCTTTCCGGCGGGCAGATGCGCCGCGTCGCTATCGCGGGGGTGCTGGCCATGCGGCCCCGCACCCTGATCCTGGACGAGCCTACCGCGGGGCTCGACCCGCGCGGCCGCCGCGCCATTCTGGATATGATCCGCCGCCTGCACGCCGAAAACAGCATGACGGTGATCATGGTCAGCCACAGCATGGACGATATCGCCACCCTCGCCACCCGCCTATTGGTCATGAGCCGGGGCGAACTGGTGATGAGCGGCACGCCGCGGGCCATTTTCAGCCGCCGCGAGGACCTGAGGGCCATCGGCCTGGGCGTGCCCAAGGGCGCCGAGCTCTGCCACCGGCTCCGGCAGGCGGGCTACGACCTGCCGGAGGGCCTCTACACCCTCCCCGAGGTGCGCGACGCGATCCTCGCGCTGTACCGGCGGAGAAAGAGCGAGGCGAGCGGGGAAACGCCCGCGCCTGCCGAAAATATGATCGAACCTTCCGCCATGGCCGACGCAAACGCGCCCGCCGCCGGAAAGGAGGCGGACGCCGATGCTTAAGGACATTACTTTGGGCCAGTACATGCCCGGCAACACCGTGGTGCACCGGCTGGACCCGCGCACCAAGATCATTCTGACCACCGCCTATATCGCCATGATCTTTCTGGTGTCCAGCCCCGTGTGGTACGTGGTGCCCACGCTGTACGTGGCGCTCTCGGCGAGGCTGGCGGGGCTGTCCTTCGGGCAATTGCTCAAGTCCGTCAAGCCCCTGCGTTTTTTGCTCATCCTGACCTTCGTGCTCAACCTGTTCTTTTCAGGCGGTTCCACCGTGCTGGTACGCTGGGGCGTGGTGACCGTTACGCGGGAGGGCCTGCTGTTGGCCGTGCATTTCAGCATGCGGCTGGTGTTTTTGGTGGTGGGCACCTCGGTGCTGACGCTGACCACCTCGCCGGTGGCGCTCAGCGACGGCATCGAGATTCTCTTAAAGCCCCTGAAGGTATTCCATTTCCCCGCCCACGAGCTGGCGATGATGATGACCATCGCGCTGCGCTTCATCCCCACGCTGATCGAGGAAACCGACAAAATCATGAAGGCGCAGCAGGCGCGCGGCGCGGATTTCGAAAGCGGCAACCTCATCGCGCGCGCCAAGGCGATGGTGCCGCTGCTGGTGCCGCTGTTCGTAAGCGCGTTCCGCCGGGCCGGGGAGCTGGCCATGGCGATGGAGGCGCGCTGCTACCACGGCGGCGAGGGCCGCACGCGCTTGCGGGTGCTGCGCTTTACGGCGGAGGATGCCAAGGCGTTCCTCGTGTCCGCGGCCGCGCTGGCCGTGGTGATCGCGGGCCGGTCGCTGCTGATGTAGCGCAAGCGATCCGGTGGGCGGGGAGACCCCCCGACAAAGAAAAACAGACGACGGACAAAAGGAGGGAACCGCCTATGCCGACGATCGGCGCGCGCGCGGCGCAAACGCCGCCAACGGCGGAGGTTCCCTCCGGAACGAATGCCGTTCCGGAAACCCTGCCCGAAACTCCGGCCGGGCCCGCCGACTGGGTGAACCGCGAAGGGCTGACCGCCGCGGGCGGCAGGCGGCGCGTGCTGCTCACGCTGAGCTACGAGGGCACCGCCTACGCCGGCTGGCAGCGGCAGATAAACGGCGTGGCCGTGCAGCAGCGGCTGGAGGAAGCGCTGCGAACGCTGACCGGCGAAAGGATCGCCGTGACGGGGGCCAGCCGCACCGACGCGGGCGTGCACGCCCTGGGGCAGCGCGCGCATTTCGACACCGGGTGCACCATTCCCGCCGACCGGTTCCCCTACGCGCTCAACACCCACCTGCCGCCGGACATCCGCGTGCTGGAAGGGCGTGAGGTGGACGCAGGCTTCCACGCCCGTTTCGACGCGAAGGGGAAAACGTACCTTTACCGCATCCACAACGCGCCGCACGCCGACGCGCTGCTGCGCAACCTGACGGCGCACGTGCCCGTGCCGCTTGATCTGCCCGCGATGCGGGCGGCGCTTGCGGCCATCCCCGGCACGCACGACTTTGCGGCGTTCCAGGCCAGCGGCGGCACGGCCAAAACGACCGTGCGCACGATACGGGAGGCGACGCTTGCGCGGGACGGGACGGAGATCGCCCTGACCGTGCGGGGGGACGCGTTTCTCTACAACATGGTGCGCATCGTCGCCGGAACGCTGATCGAGGTGGGCAAGGGGAAGCTTTCTGCGGATTGCTTTATCCGGGCGTTTGAGACGGGCGACCGGCTTATACTGGGCCCCACCGCCCCGGCGAAGGGGCTTACGCTGATGCGCGTGTACTACGCGTGGGATGCGCCGCCTGCGTAGGGTGCCGGCGTCCCTGGAGATGCGAAGGGGTTTTGAACCGGCGCGGCGAATGTAGCATTGCGAGAGACGAAAACGACGGGCGGAAGGCCGAGGCGACGAAGGCCCCCTGGGCGCGCGGGGGCTCTCCGGAAAAGATAAAGGGGTAGGACATGGCAAGCGTAAACGATTTGGCGATCGACCTGGGAACGTCGAATATCTTAATTTATATGAAGGGCAAGGGCATCATCCTGCGCGAGCCCACCGTGGTCGCCATCGACCGCGACACGCGCGATGTGCTCGCCTTTGGCGAGGAAGCCCGCCGGATGATCGGCCGTACCCCCAGCAACATCCTCGCCCTGCGCCCCCTGCGCGACGGCGCGATATCGGACTACGAACTGGTGAGCTTCATGCTCAAGGGCTTCGTGCTGAAGGCCGTGGGAAAGCACATGTTCGCGCGGCCCCGCGCGATACTGGCGCTGCCCACCGGCGTAAACGAGATGGAGCGCCGCTCCATCATTTCCACGATGTTTGACGCGGGCATGCGGCGCACCCAGCTATTGGACCGCACCATCGCGGCGGCCATCGGCGCGGGCCTGCCCATCGACGAGGCGTACGGCACGATGGTCGTGGACATCAGCGCGGGCGTGAGCGACGTGGCGGTGCTGTCGCTGGGCAAGGTGGTGGTGAGCGACTGCAACAAGGTCGGCGGCGACAAGCTGGACGACGCGATTATCCGTCACCTTCGGCGCAAGCACAACCTGCTGATCGGCGAGCGCACGGCGGAGGAGCTGAAAATCAACATCGGTTCCGCCATCCCCCGCAGCGAGCAGCTTTACATGGAGGTGACCGGCCGCAACCTGATCACCGGCCTGCCCAAGACCATGCGCATCACCAGCGACGACGTGACCGAGGCCATCGACGAGCCTTTGCAGCAGCTGATCGAGAGCATCCACGGCGTGCTGGAACACACCCCCGCGGAGCTGGCGGCGGATATTTTTGAGTACGGCATCCTGCTCACCGGCGGCGGCGCGGAGATGTTCGGCCTGTGCGAGGCCATCGCCGACGCGCTGAAGGTGCCCTGCACCGTGGCCGAGGACCCGCAGACCAACGTGGTGATGGGCTGCGGCAAGGCGATCGAGAACCTGGCCGACCTGGGCAGGTACCTGGACGAGAACCGGAGAAGGCTGATCGGGCGGTAAGGTTATTTCCTAGTAAGAGGCATGATTTGGATTGGTGAGATTATGGAGAAGTGTATTTTTTGTGATGCTTACATAACCAGCCAGAATGGTTGCTGGAGAGAAGGCGACCTAGAAACAAATACTATAAGACATATATGTAGGACATTTCATGTTGATGCACAATTCGATATATTACGTCGAATGAATGACATAGAACGTATTCGGAGTTTTAATCTTATTCTCGAAAATTCATTAAAGAATAAGGGAAATAAAACCACTCGCCGTTATTACTTCGATGAGTATGAAAGCGATGACATATGTCGAGAGGATAGCATAAATTTATATAAGATACTGCGTTTTTATCCAACCAGTGTTGTCGAGAAGATTGGACGTTCTCTCCTAAATCTTTCGTATGCGTATCCTAAAACTGGTTCGAGAATTCATATAAATCCAACAAATAACAGGCTGTTGTTTTGCGAAAATGACCTTGGCGTTGATAGTGCAAATACTGCGGAGCAAGAAACAATATGCAGATATCTTTCAGAGATGAACTATATTGAATATACAGATGACCATCATTATCATATTACGCTCCAAGGCTGGGAAAAAATCGAACAGCTGAAAGAACAACAAATTATTATAACGCAAGGTTTTATTGCAATTAGTTATGATAAAAGTGTTTGCTATATTAAAGATGCTTTTATTCGTGGCATCCATAGGAGCGGTTATGAATATCGTATCATGAGTGAAAAAGAGCACAACAATCAAGCAATGCCAGAAATGTATTATGAGATAAAGAGAAGTCGATTTATTGTGGCCGATATTTCGAGGCCAAACCTTGGTGCTTATTATGAGATTGGATATGCACATGCGTTGGGTAAGGAGGTTATTATCTGTTGTGAACGCCAAAAATGGATTGATTATGAAAAACTAAAGGTCGATTTAAGAAATCCAGAGAAAATCGCTTGCCTTTCTGATATGGAGGGGAAAATTCCCCACTTTGATATTGCTCAAAGACAGATGATATTATGGGATACAACAGAGGAACTGATAGAAAGAATAGAAAGACGAATAAGAGCAACTATTGGTGCCGGACCACTTCGTTTTAGCGAGTAAGAATGAAACGTTCATTTCTCCGCCATCAGCAGCATCGACAGCGGCCAGCCCTTCCTGTCGTACGCCTCCGTCAGCCCCACGTCGTAATCAAACTCCGCAAGCTTGGTGACCCGCATCCCCGCGGCGCAGGCGGCGCCTATGATATCGGAAAGCGTATGCGAGAAGCTCACGAAGGTCTCTTTCGTTTCGTGGGCCTGCGCCATATACCCCGCCGCGCTGCTTTCCACCCACGGCTCCTTGCGGAAGTACGAGTAGACGACGCGGTCGGTATGCTCTGCATCGAAGCCCGGTTCGCCGGGCAGGGGCAGCATGTTGAAGAAGGGGTGAAAGTCGTGGAGCATCATCCGTCCGCCGGGCTTGAGGCAGTCGGCCACCTTTTGGAAAAGCGGCGTCAGATCCTCAAACCAGGTAACGGCCCCGATGGTGAAAAAAACAAAGTCGAACGCGCCGCGGTAGCGGGGTTCGATCGTCAGGATGTCCCCGCGGACGAACGTGCAGTTGCTGACGCCCGCCTCCCGGGCGGTGGTTTCCGCCTGGTTCAGGATGTTTTCCGCAATGTCGAAGCCGACGCCGCTTTCGGCGCCCAGCTGCAAAAGCGATAACAGCTCCCGGCCGTTGTTGCAGCAGAATTGCGCGACGGTTTTGCCGGTAAAATCGATGGTTTCCAGTTCCTTGGCCACGTCCGGACAGAAGAAGGGCAGACGCTCCTCCAAAAGCCGACGCGCGTTATCCTCGCCCCATCCGGGGTGGCGGTGTTCAAAAGCTTCTTCCCAGGCCTGTTTGTTTCCTTTCACGTAATTCTTCATTGGGCGAGCCTCCTCTTCGTCGGTCACAGCTTGCTCAACTCATCCAGCGATAACTCAAAGCTTGGCGCAAACTCCCGCATGAATTCGGCAACCTCCGGCAGATCGGACTGCCGGATGCTTTCCAGCACGTAGGCGCGCGCCTGGTCGAACTCCCGGTTGCCCAGGTTGTTTTCCTCGATGCATTTGATGTAGGCGCAGATGCGGTCGGCCGCCTTGACCAGCCGCCAGGGGTACGCCTTCTCGTCCGGAAGCAGATAGGGCTCGTAGGCGGGGCGCAGGTCGCCGGGCAGCATATCCAGAAGCTGCACGCTGGCCATGGATTCGATGCGCTTGTAGGCGGTCTTGATTTCAGGATTCTTGTACTTCACGGGCGTGGGCAGATCGCCGGTGATCACCTCGCCCACGTCGTGGTACAGCGCCAGCGACAATACGGTTTCGGGGTTCACGTCGCGGCCGTGGCGCTCTTTGGCGATCACGGCCAGGCCGTGGGCGATCAGCGCGCACTGCATGCTGTGCTCCATATCGTTTTCGGGCACGGTGTTGCGCATCAGCCCCCAGCGGCGGATCAGCTTGAGACGGTTTAAGTAGGCAAAGAAAGGGTTCATGGGGCCTCCTTGCGGGTCGTCGTTGCGCGCGGCGCGGCGAACGGGAGACGGTGCGGGAAACGGGCCGGCGTAACGTCTGATGCGTCCGGCGAAGGGAAAGGCAAAACAGGCGAATCAGGCATCCGCCGGGCCATCGCGGCGGCCGTTATTCCGCTTCGTCCGCCGACTGAAGCGCCAGCGCGGGGATCTCGGCGGCGTCCGACACGCGGTAATCCGGCGCGACGCCGGCAAGCTCTTCTTCCGTGCGGAAGCCCCAGGTGACCAGAATGCAATCCATGCCGGTGTTGCGCGCGGTCTGCACGTCCACGTCGCTGTCACCCACGTACAGGGTGCGCTCCGGCTCGACCCCGAGCGCCGCCAGGGCAATGAGCGGCATATCCGGCGCGGGCTTGCGGGGCACGCCGTCCCGCCCGCCGACGACCGCGGAGACGAGGCTGCCGAAATAGGCCTGCGCCAGCGCTTTCACGGCCGCGTCGTTCTTGTTGGATACGATGCCCAGCTTCACGCCGGCTTCGTTCAGCGCCGCCATGGTCTCCGCGATGCCCCCGTAAGGCCGGGTGTGTACGTTGCAGTGCCCGGTATAGTAGCGCTTGAACGCGGCCAGCGCGCTTTCCATATGGGGGTCGGCCGCGCCGCCGGGCAGCACGCGCTCGATGAGCCGGCGCACGCCGTTGCCCACGGACAGGCGCACCTTCTCCCGTGTGACGGTCGGATGGTTAAGCGCGTTCAGCGTGTGGTTGACCGCGTCGGTCAGGTCGTCCAGCGTATTGAGCAGCGTTCCGTCCAGGTCGAACAATACGGCGTCATACCGGTACATCGACGGCCGCGGCCTCGCCCGTTACGGCGAGCCGCTCCTCCTCTCGTTTCATGTCCCGAAGCACGCGCAGCGTAAGCGGGACGGTTAAAAGCAGCGCGCAGGTGTCGGATACGGTCTGCGAAAGCTGCACGCCCAGCAGGCCCAATACCGAGGGCAGCAGCAGCACCGCCGGCAGGAAGAACATCCCCTGCCGGGCCACCGCCACCAGCGACGCCTCGCGGGCCAGGCCCATGGTTTGCAGCATCATGTTGCTGATGATCATGAACCCGGCGCAGGGCAAGAGGATGCATTGCAGCCGCAACGCCAGCGCGCCGATCTGCGTTACTTCCGGGTGCCCCTTCATGAACAGGTTGACGATCTGCGGCGCAAACAGCATGGAGACCGTGGACGCGCCCAGCAGAATGAAGAAGGATAGCTTGACCGCGAACCAGAAGGCCGTCCGTACGCGATCGTAGCGCTTCGCGCCGTAGTTGAAGCCGCACACCGGCTGGAACCCCTGTCCGAAGCCGATGACCGCCGAAACGGCGAAGAACATCACGCGGCCCACGATGCTCATGGCCGCCACCGCCGTGTCCCCGAAACCGCCGGCCGCGAAGTTGAGCGCGATGGTCGCCACGCTGTTGAGCCCCTGGCGCAGCAGCGAGGGGATGCCGCCGCGGAAAATCTCCAGGTAGTTTTCGCGGCTCGGAGTGAAATGGCTGAAACGGATGCGGATGGTGCCGCCCTTGCGCGTGCCCGCCAGCAGAAGGCAGAAGCTTACCAGCTGGCTGATGATCGTCGCCAGCGCCGCGCCCGACACGCCCATGCCCAGGGTGAAAATGAACAGAGGATCCAGCGCGATGTTGAGCGCCGCGCCAGACGCCACGCCGATCATGGAGAAAAACGCGTTGCCCTGAAAGCGGAGCTGGTTGTTGAGCACGAGGCTCCCTAGCAGCCAGGGCGCGCCGATGAGGATGAAGCGTGCATAATCCACGGCGAAAGGGGCGATGGTGTCGGTCGAGCCCAGCCACCATACCAGCGGCTGAAGCAGGATCAACCCCGTCAGGCCCAGCAGCGCGCCGCACGCGATGGCCGAAAAGAACCCCGTGGCCGCCATGCGCTGCGCGTTTCCCTGATCCTGCGCGCCCAGCGCGCGGGAGATGAAATTGCCCGAGCCCTGCCCGAACGTGAAACCGACGGCCTGCAATATGGCCATCAGCGGCAGGCACACGCCTACGGCCGCCGTGGCGCTGGGATTGCCGATGCGACCAACGTAGTACGTATCGGCGATATTGTAAAGGGCGGAAATCAGCATGCTGACGATGGTCGGAGCCGAAAGCGTGAGCACCAGCCGCCGAACGGGCGTCTGCGTCATATAAGCGAGCTTCGCCTCCGGCGTTTGAGGGCGGGTCATAGAGCCTCCTTGTTCCGACGGCGAAAAGTGCCGCCGAGTAAGTTGTAACACAGCGGCTCGGGAAAAGCAAGGGCGGCGAAGGGGGAGGGGATGTGAAGGAGGTGAAGAGACGGAAACGAGCGTGTAAAGGTAAGGAGGCGGAGCTGGAAACGCCGGAAGAGCCGGGAAAAGGACGGGAAGGCACAGGGAACCGAAATTTTGCTTTTTGTAGGTTTGTCAAACATCTTAGACAACGGAGTGGTGAAGGAACTCAACAGGCG
>CAZXJI010000040.1:0-5517 GCA_964640955.1 uncultured Oscillospiraceae bacterium
GCAAGCCCGAAGGTTCCCAAAGGGCGAGCGGAAAGCCCTTTGGTCGCACCCGCAGGTGCGATCCCCCAGGATTCCAAAGGGATTCTCCCTTTGGTCGCGCCCGCAGGCGCATCCCCCGCGTCCCCTTGCGCCGAGGGGAGCCTAACCCCCTCAACCCCTTGCCTTTCAGGCAAGCGCCAGCCGGTAGATAGCCTCCACGTCCTTGCGGGTCAGCTGCATAAAGCCGGGCAGCGGTTCCTTTTCAGCCGTAAAGAGATGCTCGACCATACCGGGAATGTCCTCTTCCTTTGCGCCCAGCTCCGCGAACGTCGCGGGCATGCCGATGGAGGTGAGAAACGCGCGGAAGCGGCGGATGCCCTCCGCAGCGGTGCGCTCGGGATGGGCGAAATCCATATCGCAGCCCCACACGCGCACGGCGAACTGCGCAAAGCGGTTCACGTCGTGGGCCATCACGTGCTTCATCCACGCGGGCATGATCACCGCGAGGCCCGCGCCGTGCGCCACGTCGTACAGGGCGGACAGCTCGTGCTCCAGCCGGTGGCTGTTCCAGTCCTGCGCGCGGCCGACGCCGACGATGTTGTTGTGCGCGACCATCCCCGACCACATGATGTTGGCGCGTGCCTGATAGTCCCGCGGGTCGGCAATCGTCTTGGGCGCTTCCTCGATGATCGCCTTCAGCACGCCTTCGCAGAGGCGGTCGGTGATCTCCACGTTTTCGGTATTGGTAAAATAGCGCTCGCACACGTGCGCCATCATATCGGTAATGCCGCAGGCCGTCTGGAACGCGGGAAGCGATTCGGTGCTTTCGGGGTTGAGAATGGAGAACTTCGGCCGCATGGCCTCGCCCGTCGCGCCGCGCTTGAACATGCCCTTTTCCTGGGTAATCACGGAATCGGGCGAGCCCTCGCTGCCCGCCGCGGCGATGGTGAGCACCGTGCCTACCGGCAGTGCCACGTCCACCGGCGTGCCGACCGAATAGAAATCCCAGAAATCGCCCTCGTAGGGCACGCCCGCGGCGATGGCCTTGGCCGAGTCGATGGCGCTGCCGCCGCCCACCGCGAGGATGAAATCCACGTTTTCCCGGCGGCACAGGTCGATGCCCTCGTACACCAGCCCGCTGCGCGGGTTGGGCATGACACCGGGGAGCTCCACCCAGGGGATGCCCGCGGCCTGAAGCGACGCCGTCACCCGGCCGTAAACGCCGTTTCGCTTAACGGAGCCGCCGCCGTAGTGCAAAAGCACCTTGTGCCCACCGAAGCGGGTCACCAGCTCGCCGATGCTCTCCTCGCTGTTTTGGCCGAAGCAGAAATACGTCGGCGCGTAAAAACGAAAATTCTCCATGCCTGTTCCTTTCCGCATCCGAAGGATGCCGTGCCGTCGTCATGCCGTACTCATCAAGTATATCGCTTATACGCCCGGCTCCCATCCGGGCGCGAATCTGCTCCGGCGACAATCCCACGGCCGTCGGGAAACGATATCCACTTAAGTAACATATCCACATCCGCCGGGGATGAAAACGGTATTTTCGCGGAGGGTATCCCCCCAGTCTCTCAAATCAGCTTGGGTATGTTCCCGCCGGAGATTACGCCAGCGCGAGCTGCGCGGCTTTTTCCGCGTGGACGATCGTGGTATCCACCAGCGGCACGGGCGTGTCGGCCTGGGAGACCAGCATGCCGATCTCCGTGCAGCCCAGCACCACCGCCTCGGCGCCCGCCGCCGCCATGCGGGCCATAATATTCAGGAAGGCCGCCTTGCTCGCGTCCTCCTTCCGGCCGAAGCAAAGCTCGTCGAAAATCACGCGGTGGATCAGCTCCCGCTCGGGCTCGACCGGGATATCCACCGTAATGCCGCGCGCCGGCAGCCGGGATTTACAAAAATCCTGCTCCATGGTGTAGCGTGTGCCCAGCAGCGCAACGCGGCGGATGCCTTTGGCCAGCAGCGCATCCGCCGTCGCGTCCGCGATGTGCACGAAGGGAATATCGATCGCCGCCTCGATCAAAGCGGCGCTCTTGTGCATGGTATTGGTGCCGAGCAATACGAAATCCGCACCGCCGCGCTGAAGCCGCCGCGCCGCGTCGGCCAGCAGCGACCCCACTTTTGTCCAGTCGTCGGCGCTTTGCGCGGCCTCCACCTCGGCGAAATCCACGCTGTACAGAAGGATCTTCGCGCTGTGGTACCCGCCCAGCGCCTCGTTCACGCGCTCGTTGACAACCTGGTAATACGTCTGCGTGCTTTCCCAGCTCATGCCGCCGATGAGGCCGATGGTTTTCATGGGCGTGTCCCCCCTTTTTGTGTTGAGGGCATTGTAACGCGGGGCGATCCCCGCCGTCAACCCTCCCCTCCGTTTGACAAACCCCCGCCCGCATGCTATCCTGTGCCTAAGCTGATCGATCCACAACCAAGCATGCGGGAGGCGCGTGAGCCGCCATGAAGATCGCCGTGTTGATTCCCTGCTACAACGAGGCCAAAACCATCTTTAAGGTCGTGACCGATTACCGCGCCGCGCTCCCGGAGGCCGACGTTTACGTATACGACAACAACTCCACCGATGGCACCGACGAGCGCGCCCGCGCGGCGGGCGCTTTGGTGCGCTACGAGCGGCGGCAGGGCAAGGGGAACGTCATCCGCACCATGTTCCGGGAGATCGAGGCCGACGCCTACCTGATGATCGACGGCGACGACACCTACCCCGCCGAAAGCGCGCGCGCGATGGTGGACCTGGTGACGGAGCAAAAGGTGGACATGGTGGTGGGCGACCGGCTGAGCTCCACCTATTTCACGCAGAACAAGCGCCCCTTCCACAACCTGGGCAACCGCGTGGTGCGGGGGCTGGTCAACCGCATTTTTCACGGCAACATCACCGACCTGATGACCGGGTACCGCGCCTTCAGCTACCAGTTCGTAAAATCCTTCCCGGTGCTGTCCAAAGGCTTTGAGATCGAGACGGAAATGAGCATCCACGCGCTGGACAAAAACCTCTCCATCGCCAGCGTTCCCGTGGCCTACCGCGACCGGCCCGCCGACAGCCCCAGCAAGCTCAACACCTATTCCGACGGCCTGAAGGTGCTGCGTACCGTGGCCCGGCTGTACAAGGAATACCGGCCGCTGTCGTTTTTCGGCATCTTTACGCTGCTGTTCGGCGTGGTGGGCGTGGGTCTGTTCATTCCCGTGTTCGCGGAGTACCTGCGCACGGGACTGGTGCCGCGCTTCCCCACGCTGATCGTGTCCGGCGTGCTTCTGACCCTCGCCATCCTCATGCTGGTCTGCGGGCTGATACTGGACACGGTCGCCAAAAAGCACCGGCAGCTGTTCGAAATCAACCTGAACGTGCTCAAAATGCTGCACGACCGGCGCGACGCGGAGGGCTGACCGCCCGCACGCCGCAAAAAGAGTCGCGCAGCCGGTCCTCGCCGAGGTAATGTCCGCCCGGCATCTGCCGGTCCGGCCCGATAAGGAGACGGTATGCCCGTGCCAAAGCGCTTTTCCATCGGCATGTTCCTGCGCCTGTCCGGCTGTCTGTCGGCGGGCGTTTTGGCGATGTTCGCCTTTACCCTTTCGCCGGAAAATTATGTGGGCGTCAGCGACCCACCCCTCGCGGCCGGAAGCCCGGCCTGGATTCTGTACGCGCTGCTGCTCGCCGGTCTTTTTGATTTGGCGTGCGACCGGCGTTACGCAAGGCCCTCCACGGGCATGGCGACGCTGGGGCTGTTGTTCGGCGCGGTCAACTACTTCGCGACCACGCTGTTCGCCTACGACACCTGGGCTTTTTTGAGCTCCGCCGGGGCGTGGCTTGCGGCGGGGCTTTGCATGCTCGGGCAGGGCGCGGTGATGACGGCGGCGATCGCGCTGATCTGCGGCCGGCTGGAACGGCCGCGAAACGCGGCTGCCGCCGAAACAGCGAAGCCCGGCCGTACCGCCTCGTTCAGGAAGCACGCCGCTTCGGCCTTTGCCCGCCTGAACGCGCGCTTCCCGCGGATCGCGGCGTGGCGGCGGAAGCACCCCGCGCTTTTCGCCATGGCGGTGCTGCTGGTTTGCTGGTCGCCCTATCTGGCTGTGTTCTACCCCGGCACGATCATCTGGGACATGGGCGAGATGCTCGGGGGGTTGTACGGCCTTCGGCTGCTGAGCACCTGGCACCCGATGTTCACCACCTGGCTGTTCGGCGGCTGTGTGTGGCTGGGCCGCCTGCTGTCCGGTGACAACCTCGGCGCGTTCCTCTTTACGCTCCTGCAAACCCTCGCGCTCGCCTACGCCCTTTCCGATGCGCTCCGGTTCCTGAAACGCCTGGGGCTGAACCGCGGGTGGCGGCTCGCCGCGCTGTGCTTTTTCGGCCTCACGCCGATCTTCGGCTCCTTCGCGCAGGCCGTGGGCAAGGATACGCTCTATACCGCGGCGCTGCTTTTGTTCGCGGTGCGCACGGCGGAAACGGTGCGCTTCGGCGTGCCGAACCGCAGGGGACTTTTGCAGTACGCGGCGTTCGCGACGCTTGCGTGCCTGCTGCGCAACAACGGCCCCTACGTGGTGGCGGTCACGGCCGTTGCGGTCGCGCTGTTCGCCGCGCGGGGGCGCGGGCGGCTGCGGCTGTCCGGCGCGCTTGGCGCCGCGCTGATCCTCGTGCTCGCCTTCAACCACGTGCTGCTGCCGGCGCTGGGCATACGGGACGAGACGACCTCCGGGCTGTATTCCGTATGTTTCCAGCAAAGCGCACGCACGCTTCGCGACCACGCCGATACCGTGACCCCGGAGGAATACGCCGCCGTCGACGCGGTGCTGGATGCCCAAAACCTGCCCGCGCTTTACGAAGCCAATATCTCCGACCCGGTCAAGTTCACCTTCCGCCAGTACGGGCAGGGGCCGGCCGTGGAGGGCGCGGCGCTGACGGCCTACCGCAAAACCTGGCTTTCGATGTTTGCCCGGTATCCGCTTACGTATCTGGAAGCCTTCGTCGCGGGAAACAGCGGCTATTACGCCTTCACCCCCAAGATCGACGCGGCGCGCACCTACCACTATCAGGGCGGCGTGCGCTTCGTGTTTGAGACTTACGACCTGGGCGACGATCCCCGCTACCTGCACACGACGCAGATCGCCGCGTTTGCCGGGGCGCGCACGCTGCTGGCGGCCTATTCGCGGGGCTGGCGCAGGGTGCCGGTGCTGGAAATGCTCCTGTTTTGCCCGACGTACGTTTGGCTGCTCGCCGCGGCGGCGCTTTCGCTGCTTCGCAGGCGGCGCTTCCGGGAGCTGATCGCTTTCCTGCCGGCGCTGCTCAGCCTGGGCGTATGCCTGCTTTCGCCGGTCAACGACTATTTCCGCTACTTCCTGCCCGTCGTCGCCATGGCCTTCCCCCTGCTGGGGCTGGCCCGAACGGCGGAAAAGCGGGCGGCGGCGCGGATGTAAGCGCCGCCCACAGGTTATGCCGAACCGGCCGCGGGGCCCGCGCCACGGTGGGGCCCGGGGCCCCGCCGGGGGGTGTGAAAAACACCGTTACCACGGGGTGTCGGGAGGTGGGGATCGCGGGGA
>CAZXJI010000040.1:5527-13035 GCA_964640955.1 uncultured Oscillospiraceae bacterium
CCGGCCCCGCCCGCCGCACCCGGGGGGGGCGGCGGGTATTTCCCCCCCCCCCACTGATTAGCCCTAACGGGCCGCGGCCCCGCCCATTTGGTGGCGCCGGCCCCGCGGCCGGTTGTTTTAAAAACCTGCTTTCCCAGGTGGTATCGGAAGGTCATGATCGCCTTTACGGTTCTTCCTCCTCCCGCTCTTGCTTCGCGGGCTGCCGCGGCCGGCCGCTGCGGAACCACCGGCGCTTGTGCGCCGTCCCCTCCGGCGCAGGAAACGCCCCCGGCGAATCGTCGCCGAACATGGGCAGATAGACGACGAAGAACAGGGCGCGTACGCCGTCGCCCGTCAGATAGCGCACCTTCACGTGGTATTTCCGCTGAACGCCGTTTTCGTCGATGCGCAGGTATTCGCCCTCGCCGCTTGAGCGCGTCTCAAACGCGCGGTTGAACAGCGCGATCAGCTCCCGGTAGCCTTCGCGGGTAGTCAATCCCTCGATGTTGGAGGCGTAATGATAGATGCGCTCCGTGTGGTCTTTCGTCACGCTCAGATATTCGTCGTTTACGCGCAGAAGCTCTATTTTGCCGTCGGACATCTCGCACAGGCTCGCCGCACAGGGAATGGTGGACAGCATGAGGCTGAAATCCCCGTCGATGCTCCACACGCGGCGCAGGACCGTATCGGAAAAGCTGTTGGGCGTGTTGGCATAGGCCTTTACCGGGTGCTGTGCCAGCAGGCGTTCAAAATCGGCGACGGGCATGGGCCGGTAGAAGTAATACCCCTGCACCAGGGTGCAGCCGATGGAGGCCAGGAAACGCGCCTGGTCGACCGTCTCCACCCCTTCGGCCACGATGGGCAGCGACAGATCGCGGGCCATACGCACCATGCTGCTAAGGATGGTCCCGCCGCGGCCGTCCTGGTCGTCCCCGTACAGGAAGCGCATGTCCAGCTTCAGCGAGTCCACCTCGATCTCCTTGAGCATGTTGAGGCTCGAATAGGCGCTGCCGAAGTCGTCCATCTCCACGATGAACCCTTCCCTGCGCAGCGCGGCGATCAGGTCGGAAAGCTGCTTGGGATCCTGGGTATAGGCGCTTTCGGTAATCTCCAGCTCCATGTATCGTTTCGGAATGCCGTAGCGAGCGGACAGCTGGCAGAGCGTGTTCACCAGCGCGGGGTTGTAGATATCCACGCGGGAAACGTTCATGCTCACGGCGAGCGGCGGGCGCCCGCCGCAGCGGTCCATCCAGCGGCGCAAAAGGATGCACACCTGCTCCCAGATGTACAGATCCATCTTCATGATAAAGCCGTTTTTCTCGAAGAGGGGCACGAACGCGCCGGGCGTCAGCAGCCCGCGGGTGGGGTGGTTCCAGCGCACCAGCGCCTCCGCGCCGACGATCTCGCCGGTTTCCAGCCTGCACTTGGGCTGCAGATACACCTCGAACTGGTGGTTTTGCAGCGCCGCGTTCATGTCGT
Source organism: uncultured Oscillospiraceae bacterium (assembly GCA_964640955.1). Lineage (GTDB taxonomy): Bacteria > Bacillota > Clostridia > Christensenellales > Aristaeellaceae > CAXXOK01. The sequence goes on from CAZXJI010000040.1 coordinate 6,986, forward strand.
TGACGATTTCCAGCTCGTCCAGCATGGTTTTGCGGAGCTGATCGTCGTAGAAAGCGTAGCGCTGGACGTAATTGCCCTTTACGGTCCGCTTGGCCATTTCGGCCCGGTCGTGCATGATGCTTACGGGCAGCGTGCGGTCGTCGATAATGTAAAGGCCGAACACCAGCAGGATTTCGAAAGGCAGCCCGTATTCCTTCAGCCCCCGGCTGCTCTCCGCAAAGCGCTGTTTGAGCAGCTCGACGTCGTAGGGCAGGCACAGCGCAAAGTTGTCCGCGTCGATACGGCTGTAGGTGGCGCGGTTGGCGTATTGGGTCTGCATCTGGTGGGCGATGTAGCGCAGCAGGCGGTCGCCCTCCTCATGGCCGAAGATGTCGTTGATCAGGCGGAACTTTTCAATATCGAAGGCGATCATCACGAAGGTGACGTCGGGTTCCCGGTCGATCATCTCCTTGGTTTTACGGTAGAAGGCGGCCTTGTTGCAGATGTTGGTGAGCGCGTCGTGATCGGCGATGTAGCGCAGCTCGTTTCGGTGGCGGTACTCGTTGTTTTTCTGCATCAGGAGGCTGTTGTTCTGCGCGCGCAGCTCCTCGGCCTCCCGCTTGCGGATGGCGTTTTGCACCCGAAGCCTGACCAGCCAGGTCTCGTAGGGCCGGCGCACCAGGTCCGTCGCGCCCAGCTCGATGGCCTTGAAGCTGAAGTCGGCCCTATCGGCGTCGATGACGACGATCACGGGAATCTCCGCCCACTCGGCCACGGCCTGCATCTGCACAAGCAGGTTCAGGACGTTTTCCTCGCACGCGCTCAGATCCAGGAGCACCGCGGAAATCGTATGCCCCTCGCTTTTCATCAACCGCAGGCAATCGTCCGCGTTTTGGGCGGTCAGAAGCCTGTAATCGTCCTGAAAAACCTTTTCCAGGGCGGCGCGGCCTTCCTTCGTGCCGTTGGCGATCAGCAGGGTCTGCACGTTCGTTCCGGAGGCGTCCTTCTCCTCGACGAGGGGATCGGAAGGGTTCGCCTCCTCGTTTTCCATCTCGTCGCGATAGAACACGAAGCGGTTCTTGCCGTGGTGTTTGGCATAGTACAGCGCCTTATCGGCCTTGCGGTACAGCGCGGTGAAGGTATCGCCGTCCCGCGGGTACAGCGCGATGCCGATGCTCGCGGTAACGGACACGTCGCCGTCAAAGCGCTTGGCAAACGCACGGCCGATGGAAGCCGCGCGCTTTTCCAGAAAACCGGCATCCTCGGGAACGCTCTTGAGGCACACCATGTATTCGTCCCCGCCGATGCGGCCGATCAGGTCACCGACGCGCATGGCGGCGCGCAGGCCGCCCGCGATATCGGTCAGCACCCGGTCGCCGAACTGGTGGCCGAAGGTATCGTTGATGCGCTTGAAGCCGTCCACGTCGATCATCAGCAGCGCGTGGGCCGTGCCCGCCTCGCTCTGGTAAAACAGCTGGGCGAGCTGATCCTCGAAGGCGGCGCGGTTGAGCAGCCCCGTGAGCGGATCGCTGTTGGAGCGGTCGCGCACGCGCATTTCGCTGCGCTTGGCCTCGTCCTCGTCCTTGAGCAGCAGAAAGGATTGCACGTCGTTGGAATAGGGGTCGGGGAACAGCTGCACGCGGGCGACCGTCCACAGCGCGCTTCCCTTTTTGTCGATGCGGCGGAACTCCAGCTGATCGTTGCGCACGCCGTGCTTGAAGGCGTCCGTCAGCCGGTCGTGGTCGAAAAACGCGCGGAAACGCTGCCGATCCTCCTGGGCCACGTACCTGCCCGCCAGATGGTCGATCAACAGCGGCAGGGAACGCCGGGCCTCCCTGGGCAGCGGCGGGATCATCTTTCCGGCCTCGCCGGTCAGCATGCCGCGGGTCAGATTATACTCGTAGTAGTTCATGCCGTCCGCCGGCATATCGGCGTAGGTCTGTTTCCATTTCTGGTAGGCCAGCTCCTTTTGCCGCTGCTCGGTAATGTCGCTGAGCGACACCACGGTCTGGGAGGGATGGCCGTCGTCGGTGAAAATGGTGGTGAAGTCCGCGCGGTACCAGGCGAAGTGCCCGTCCCGGGCCCGCAGCGATACGGCGCAGGTGCCCTCGGGCCTGCCGGAGAGGATGCCGTCGAAAAAAGCGCGGAAATCGGCAACGCTCTCCTCCGCCACTCCGCCTTCGCGCACGAGGGCCTCCGGCATATCGGGTATGTCGCGGTCGGCGTTAAAAAGCGGAGAAGGCTCCTCTCCCTTCATCAGCGTACGCATGTCCACGTCGAAGCGCAGCACGTGCTTGTCGCTCTGGCGGGCGGCGATGCGGTACTCCTCCTCGCGGATGCGCAGCTGCTCGATCTGGTTGGCTTCGATCACGATGTCCTCGTTGGCGCGCAGCAGGTCCACCGTCAGCGCGATGACCATGATGAGGATGCCGTAGCGGAACACCGAGGAATTATCGTCGATGGGGAGCAGGTAATACAAAGCCAGCGTAACCATCCCCGTAAACGCGGCGATGAAAACGCTGTTGAACAATTCGGCTTTGATGTTCCGCCTGGGCCTGTGGTACAAAAGCAGCCACGGCATGGTCAGCGCGGCGACCGCCAGCAGCACGTGCGACGCCGTGAGCCCCACCCACAAAAGCGCGCGCCCCGTTAGCGTCAGCACGACCTGGGTAAGGATGTTGAGCATCAGCAGCGCGCTCATCGTAACGCTCATGCGGCAGAAGGACGACTGCCGGAAGCAGACGAACAGGAAAAACGGCACCGGCATGAGCAGGTAGCTGAAGTAGTTGACGTAGAAAAACGCGGCGGAGCCCAGGTAGCGGATGCCGGAAATATCGGTGTCGGTATAAAACCAGACGCCGGCGAACGCGAGGAACACGATCAGAAACAGGTAGCCGGCGGGCAGCCCCCGCTTGTGCCTTCGCGCCTCCAGAATGGCGAACACGAGCAGCGCCAGCGCAAAAATGAGCACCAGCAGGCTCAGCACCATCGAGGGCAGCGCCCTGGAAAGCAGCGACAGCCTGATGGTCGCGGCCGTGCCCAGGCGCACGGAATAGACCTCCACGAAAGGCTTGCTGCCCGTTTGGCTGAACGTAAGCTCAACGGTCCGGCCCGCCATGTCGTCGGTCAGCGCGAGGGTCGTCCAGGGCAGCTCGTACCCGCACGCGCCGCCGGACTGCGAAGCGACGCCCGTCAGCAGCATTTCCTCGCCGTCGATCGTGGCGGTTACCTGCTGGTAATTGGTCTTAACGTACAGGCAGGCGGAGGCGGGCAGGGTGGACGGCAGGGTGTTGCGAATGGACCGTTCTTCGTCGTCCAGCCGTTGAGGAAAGGTGATCGCCCGCGGTTCGCCGTCGCCCGGCACCGCTTCCCAGCCCGTTTCCCAGTAACCCGCGTCGTCGTCGCCGCTTTGGACGCGAAAAGGAGACTGTTCCGAAATGGACAGCCAGAGCATCAGCAGGATCGTCAGCGTAAAGACCAATGGTACGAACCATTTCTGAAATTTCATGTTTCCGCTCCATGTCGTTTGTTCCCGGCGGATACGCCCGGCGCTGCGGAAGGCGGCGGGCAGGGAGGGTCGGCTGAAAGGAGAAAGCTTTACCAGCAGAAGCTTTTATATGATTATACAGAACCTGCATACGGAATGCAATACGCAGGCCCGCAAGCGCCCAAGAAAAGCGTTGACAAGCGCTCCGCCTTGTGGTATAGTCGTTTGCGTAAGCAGAAGCTGCCCGCTTCTCACCGCGCGAACATCGTTTGCGCAGGTCGCGGCACACAAGTCCGCGTCGGTGTCATTGCGGCGGGTAGTTTGCTCGGCGCTTTTTGTTTGCTCCAAAAACGGCCGCAGGGGCCGCGGCGGAACCGACGCGAGCGCGCCAATCTAAACGGAGGTGTATGGATATCAACAACGAGCCGATGATTAACGAAGAGATTAACGACCGCGAAGTGCGCCTGATTGGTCCGGGCGGCGAGCAGTTGGGCGTTATGCCCGCGCGTGCCGCGCTGCAGAAGGCCGAGGAGGCGGGGCTGGATCTGGTGAAGATCGTCCCCGGCGCCAGACCGCCCGTCTGCAAGCTGATGGACTACGACAAGCACCGCTACGAGCAGTCCAAGCGCGAACGCGAACTGCGCAAAAATCAGCGCATCGTGGAACTCAAGGAGGTTCAGCTTTCCGCCACCATCGAGGAAAACGACGTTCAGACCAAGCTCAAGAACGCCGTGAAGTTCCTGGAAGCCGGCGACAAGGTAAAGGTGACCATCCGTTTCCGCGGCCGCCAGATCGCTCATACGAACATCGGTATGCAAATCATGCTGGACTTTGCCAAACGCATCGAGGAGATCGGCACCATCGAGCGCCGCCCCCTGCTGGAAGGCCGCCACATGATTATGATCATCGCTCCCAAGGCTGAAAAGAAGAGCTTCGCCGAGCGCGCCCAGGAGCGCAAAGCCCGGGAAGAGGCCGAGCAGCAGGAGGCCGCCGAGAAAGAGGCGGCCAAGGAGCAGCCCAGGAAAAAGGTCAAGCGCGAAAGCGAGAATATGATCTGACCGAAGGAACCGTCGCATTTGCCGCCGTCCCCGCATGGCAAAGCCCGGCCCCTTCCGCGTCCGGGCTTTCGTTATGGACGCGGAACCCCAAACGGAGAGGAGGACGACCCCCATGCCCAAGCAAAAATCCCATCGTGGCGCAGCCAAGCGTTTCTTCTTCACGAAAAGCGGAAAGGTGCAGCATAAGCAGATGAACGCCAACCACCAGGTGCACCTCAAAACCACCAAGCGTACCCGTCACCTGCGCGCCGACGGCGTTGTGGATAACGCGGCCGAAGCCCGCACCATCCATAAACTGCTGCCCTACAAATAGGATCGCTTTGCCGATTTTTTCAAGGAGGAAACAAACATGGCACGCATTAAAGGAGCCGTGAACGCCCACAAGAAGCGCCGCAAGGTGCTCAAGCTTGCCAAAGGTTATTTTGGCGCCAAGTCCCGTCAATACCGCGCGGCCAGCGAACAGGTGGCCCGCAGCCTGCGCTACGCCTACGAAGGCCGCAAGATGCGCAAGCGCGATTTCCGCCGTCTGTGGATCACCCGCATCAACGCCGCCGCCCGCATGAACGATATGAGCTACTCCGTGCTGATGAACGGCCTGAAGAAGAACAACGTCGCCATCAACCGCAAGATGCTCGCCGATATCGCCGTCAACGATCCCGAGGCCTTCAAGAAGATCGTCGAAAGCGCGAAGTGATGCGGACAGGGAACAAGAAGAACCATCAAGCCAGAGTATAAGCAATACTCTGGCTTGATTTATTTTGTACTTGTCGAATATTGATCGAAATACAACGATTTAACACAATAACATATTTACATATTCTGTATGTTGTGCTATAAATAGTTTACAGCTCTAATACTAAGCGTTATTTGCCTTGTGAGGGATGAGCATGAGCCTGTATAATGAACCCGGAACTCAGTTTAGTGTCTATTCCATTGATTGTGCCCGTGTCACAGAAATTCGTCCCATTAGTGATAAAACTACAGACCATGCATTTCATAATAGAGTAATGGAGTTTATCATATACAGTGTACAAAAGAAACTCCAACAAAGGAATGCGCGCATTATTAAAATCGACTCCGGTGCATTTATTGGCCTATTATTCATTACACAGCATCAACCAGCATGGAAAAATGTACTGATGCAAGTATTGCTGGAGAATTCAGAGAATTCTTTGGGTCAACGCGAAATATCAAGAATATTATTGAATGTTAATGCTTCATATATACTTTTATATCAAGATGATGACTATATATATGCAATGACAGGTGGTTATGGTAGCCAGTACATTAAAAGTTATATCGATAGAAACTTTGGGCTGAACCTTTTACCAAAGGTGCTTAATGAAGACTATCCTGCGTTAAGGCAGGTCCTACAAAATCACCTTTCGGGAAACCAAGTTTCTACCAATTCGGCGCATCGTTATGCAACAAACTTCCATAGAGAGAGAAACTTAAATAGTATTTTTCGGCAGTTCTCTGTAGAAATCGACAACTCTATTGCAAGAGAGTTCGGAATACCGCATGGT
>CAZXJI010000041.1:0-6799 GCA_964640955.1 uncultured Oscillospiraceae bacterium
GAATGGGGCGGGATGAACAATGAAATGCGAGAAACGGCATTGCAGCATTTGCGTTGTTCTACTCGCCTCAATCGGCCTATTCGTCATACTTCCGCTCTGCATCGGGCTGACGTGGATCGGGCTGGACCTGCAAAACCGTATCGACACCAACATGCTTGAAAGCAACGAAACCTTTATTGAGCAAATCGCCAGCAACACCGACCAGTTAATCGACATCGCGAATTATGCGACCAGCGTCCTGATGGTCGATCAGGATACGTTGCAAAACCTTCGTACACTGATGGATACGAGCGACACCTACGAGCATTATCGCACTAAGGTCAAGCTCTCCAAAAGCCTCTCCTCGCTGGAAAGCTCGGTGCTGCATGCGGTGAACGGGAAAATGGCGCTGCTTTCGTCTTCGGGGTATTTGCTGGGCGGCAACGGCATGGAGCAGGCCGCGGAGGATTACGACCAGGCGGACTGGTTCGGGCGTGTCCGGCTGGCCGACCGCAAGACCGTTTTTGACCCGGGCATCTCGGCCGTGTTTGCACGGCTGCAACTGGATACGAAAATCAAACCCTACCAGTACCTCTATTTCGGCCGCTCGATCCTGAGCTATTCCGGGGATTATCTGGGCATGGTCGTCGTGCAGATTTCCACCGCGAAGCTGTGGGACCGCTATCTGGACCGGCTGGACGGCACGGCGAGCCTTTATCTGTTCGACGATTCGCAGGTGCTTCACGTGGCGTACTGCAACGGTTCCGACACCGACGCGGGAAGCGCGTTCGTTGCCGCCATCGGCACGCCGGCGGAGGGCGAGAGCAGGCATGGGATTCTGGGGAACCAATACTATATGGCGTACCGGCTGGCCGATTCGCCGTTTTTGCTGCTGTACACCGAAAGCACGAATTCGTTCTATGGGGCCGGACGCTCCGTGATTCGCAGCACCTGGGGCATCATCATCGCCCTGATCATCCTTACGGTGACCGTTTTGATTCTCATATCCCGTTATATCACAAAGCCCTTGACCGCGCTGATCCGCAACCTGGAAAACCAGAACGACGGTATTCTGCATATCAGCGACGGCGACAGCGTTTTTCGCGAAATGAATCAGCTGGTGACCAGTTATAACGGCGCCGGCCAGCGGATCGCCGAGCTGATCGAGCAGGTGCGAACCGAAAGCCGACTGCGGGAGGAAGCGAATTACGAGGTTCTGGTATCCCAGATATCGCCACACTTTCTGTTCAACACCATCAATTCGATCAAGTTTCTGGCCAGCCGGGCGGGAGACACCACCGTCGCGGAAGAACTGGGCGCCTTGGGAGAGGTGCTGCACCTGAGCTACGAATCCCACGCGGACGTAACGACCGTGGGGCATGAGATGCACCTGCTGAGCTCCTATGTGAAAATCATGCGGATGCGGTTTGGGAACGCGTTTCAATACGTCGATATCGTACCGACCGAGCTATACCCCTGCGAGATTCCCGCGTTTACCCTGCAGCCGATCGTGGAGAACGCCATTCTGCACGGCGTCCGGGATATGGCCGCCGGGCAGATCGTCGTGTCGGCATTGCGGCAGGGGGACGATTTGGAACTGAGCGTGTTCAACAACGGCGAAACGCCGGACAAGGCCGCACTGAAGCGCCTGCTGGTAGAGGAGCCGCAGGTAAAGGGCAAAATAACGGGCATCGGCCTTAACAACATCAACCGCCGCATCAAGCTGCTTTACGGGGATGCTTACGGCTTGAGCATCAACGAAAACATCAACGTGGGTCTTGAAATCTGCGTGCGTATACCCATGCGCGAAACGGAAGGTGAGAAGAACAAAGATGATTAAGGCTTTGATCGTGGAGGACGAAGTGCTGGCTCGCCTCGGCCTTCATCAGCTGATGGACTGGAAGGCGCTGGGCTACACGCTGCTGGAAGACGCGAAGGACGGCCTGGAAGCTTTGGAGATCATCGAGCGCGAGCATCCGCAGGTGCTGCTGCTGGACTTGAACCTTCCGAAGGCGAACGGCCTTCAGATCCAGAAATATCTGGTCGAGCACCAGCTGAACTGCCGGATTATCGTCATCAGCTGCAACGAGGACTTTACGGTGATTAAGGAATCGCTGAAGCTCGGGGCTTATGATTTTTTACGGAAGCTCAACCTGACGAGCGAAGAGCTGACGCACGTGCTCGTCCAGTGCAGAAACGAGATCGAAACGCGCAAAACCGTCGAACCGGCGTTGCGGTACGTCCGTCGCGTTTTGCGCTATGAGGAGGTGTCCGAGCATGCGGAAAGCGCGGCGTTCGACGAGGGATACGACGCGCTGCTTTGCCTGGTGGCCTTCGGCGGAACGGCGCGGCAGGAAAACTTCATCGCGCTTCTCTCCGGGTGGCTGGAACAGAGGAAAGCCGTCTATCTGCTGCTGACGAGGGAGCAGCAGCCGCTGATTCTCCTTTTGCGCCGCGAACAGGGTTTTCAGTTGCAGGCGTTTCAGAAACGGCTGCAGGAGCTGCACGGGGACGACATCTATATCGGCATGTGCGAAGGAACCGTGGACGGTTCGCGCACGTTTTACCGCAACACGGTGCTCGCCGAGCAGATACTGTTGCCGGCCTACTACGACGCCGCCGAGCACGCCGCGGTTTACGCCGAACGCCTGCCCAAATGCGAAAAGTGCCCCTTTGACTTCAACGAGGACTACCGTCGCTTCCAGGCGGCGGTGAGCGTCCTTTCCGAGGAGGATCTGGCGTTTGCGGTCAAAACGCTTTTCGAACGGATCCGTGCGGAAGAATATATCGGCCTCAGCGTGCTGCGGCGCATGTTCATGGATCTGCTGGGCGTTTATTCCGCCGCGGCGCAGGCGCTGGGCGGCTCGCTGGAGGAAATCGAAATAGACGGCCAAAACTGCCATTACCGTACGCTGATGGCCACGGAGAGCCTGAGCGGCGTGGAAAGCTGGTTCCAGGCTTTCTCCGCCGCGTTCGTCGAGCGTTATTACATTTCCTATAAAACCTGCCAGTCCGATATTCTGCGCAAAACGATGCGATATATCGAGAATCATCTGTACGAACCCATCCAGCTCGGCCAGGCGGCCAGGAGCATCTGCGTGTCGGAGGCTTATCTCAGCTCGCTTTTTAAAAAAGAGATCGGGCAGAACTTTATTTCCTATGTCAACCGCCTGAAAATTGAAAAGGCGAAGGAGCTGTTATCCGAGGGGATGCTGATCTACGAGGCGTCCGATCGCCTGGGTTACGAAAACTGCACGTATTTCTCCAAGCTTTTCAAGCGGTACTCGCAAATGACGCCGGATGCCTACCGCAAACAATACGGTAAGGATCCGGCGTCCGGCGACGAGCCGCAGGGGAAACACGGCGAGCCGTAAGCGAGCCGCGCTGCCGCCCGAAGAACAGGCGCTAGCCTTTCACCGCGCCTGCGGAAAGGCCCTGCACCAGGTTCTTTTGCACGAAGGCGAAGAAGATCAGCACGGGAATCAGGCTCAGCGTAACGGCGGCCATCAGCAGGCCCCAGTCCGTCTGGTACTGGCCCACGAAGTCCTGCATGCCGACCTGGATCGTCTTTTTCAGCGGCGTGTTGATAAAAATCATGGAGTACATGTACTCGTCCCACGTGGAAAGAAAGGTGAACAGGGCCGTAACGTAGATGCCCGGTGTCGCCACGTGGAGTATGACGTGGAAAAACGCCGTGAAGCGATTGCACCCGTCGATAAAGGCGGCCTCCTCCAATTCCCAGGGGAGCTTGGCGAAAAAGGCGCACATGTTCCATATGGCAAAGGGAAGCGTAAAGGAGCAATACATGAGGATCAGTCCGGTGTACGAATCGATCAGGTTGAGCCCCTTCATGATGACGTAATAGGGAATGCACAGCAGAATACCGGGGAACATCCGCGTCATCAGAATCGATATCTTGGTCGTTTCCGCCCACAGAATGCGGTAGCGCGTCAGACCGTAGGCCGCCATGATGGAAAGCGGCATACAGATCGCCGTGGTCACGACGGTCAGGAAAACGCTGTTGAGAAAATACCGGACGAAGCTCGATTGGAACAACACCCCGTAGAAATTATCAAACGTGATATAGCTTGGGAAAATCTCGTCCGGGTTGTAAATCTGCTCGGGAGACTTCAACGCCGTCAGAATGACGTAGAAAAACGGGCCCATGGCGACGAGGACGACAAGGATCAGGAAAGCATACAATACAACCCGTTTCCAGCGTTTTTCAATCATTGCCCTTCCTCCTTAATCATCCCGCGACAATCTCAGATACACGACGGAAATCAGCGTTGTGAACAGGAAAAGAATCACGGACGCCGCCGATGCCGTTCCTAGATTGTGGGTAATGAACGCTTCGCGATACGCGAAGGTGTACAGGATCTCGGTGCTGTACAGCGGCCCGCCCTCGGTCATCAGCCAGATGGTATTGAAGCAGGACAGAATGCCGATCAGGTTCAAAACCGTCGCAACGGCGAGCGGCTGCTTGATGATCGGGAGCGTAATGCGCCAGAAGGTTTGCCACCCGTTTGCGCCGTCGATCTGCGCGCCTTCGTATACGTCCCCCGATATACACTGCAACGCCGCGAGGATAAAAATCATCTGGAAGGGGATGCCCTTCCAGATCGCCACGAACGCGACCGAAGGGAAGGCCGTATCGATATTGCCCAACCAGGAAATGGACGCCGGAAGAAGCCCGGACTTGACCGCGACAATATTGACGATGCCGACGTTGGCGTTGAACAAAAAGGTGAACGTCATGGCGGCGATCGCGTGAGGAACGGCCCACGGCACCAGGGACAGCGTGCGGAACACGCCGCGGCCGTGAAGATTGTGGTTGAGCGCCAGGGCCAGCAGCATGGCTACGATCAGCTGGAACACCAGGTTGACGATCGTCCAGCGGAGCGTGTTGGAGAGCGACTGCAAAAAAATATGGTTGCGAAAGATGTTTTCGTAGTTGGATAACCCCGCGAAGGTGCCGAATACGTCCGTATTCGGCCGCACCAGGTTGTAATGGGTAAAGCTCAGGGCGATGCCGCGAAACAGGGGATAGATGCTCAGCGCGATCACCGCGATCACCGCGGGGGCCAGCAGCGCGTAACCCGGCCAATTGTGTTTCCAGTCCAGCCTGGCGGCAAGGCGGCTTCTCATATCGAATCACTCCCGACGGTATAAAAACGGGTGCGGAGACGGAGGGACCGTCTCCGCACCTCTCATTTGGGCGGTTTAGTCGCCGTAGTTCTGCTGAATGTTGTCGCGCAGGTTCTGGGCCAGCGTCGCAAGCGAGGTGCTCGCGTCGGCCTGACCGTAGATGACCGTCAGAATCGCGTCCGTGATCAGCTGATCGATCGTCTTTTCGTTGATGATCGCCGGACGGGCCATGGTATAGGGGAACTGCTGCGCCAGCACGAGCAGCTGAGGCTTGTCGGCGAGCGCCGCGGCGGCGTCGAAGTCCGTACGGGCGGCGTTCTTGCCCTCGACCGCGAGGATGTTGTCGCAGGCGGAGGAGGTGATATACTTGGCAAAGTCCCATGCAAGCTCGGGATTCTTTGTGTTCGCGTTGATGTTCCACGTCCAGCCGCCGAGGATCGTCGCCTGCTGCTTGCCCTTCACCATGGCGTTGATGGAGTAGTTCATATCGGGGTTGATGTTGTCGATGCCGGTCATGCACCAGTCGCCGCCCAGGAGGAACGTGGCCTCGCCGTTGGCGAAGCTTTCGTAGACCTTATCCCAGGAGGTGGCTTCCTTGAAGGATTCCACCAGGCCGCCTTCGTTGATCAGGCGGGTGATGTAGTCCCAGGCTTCTACGCCGTCCTCGTCGTCGATGACCACCTTGGGGATGTCCCCGCTGGTGTCGATAACGCTGCAGCCGTTCTGGTAGAAGAAGGAATAGAAAGCATAGGCGCTCTTATAGGTAATGATGCCGCCGTAGCCGGCCGCAACCGCCTGTTGAACGTCGCTTTCCAGCTCCGCCCACGTGGTGGGAACGGAAAGCCCGAGTTCGTTGAGGCGGTCCGTGTTGCAATACAGGCCGCAGCAGTCCATATACCACGGCAGGGAGTAATACACGCCCTTGAATTTGCCGGAGTTCAGCGGGCCGGGCTGATATTCGGCTTCCAGATCCTCGTCGCTGATAAAGTTGTTCAGCGGCAACAAAAGCCCCATGGCCGCCAGGTCGATCGCATGGCCGGAGTTATCCATAATCACGAGGTCCGGACCGCTGCCGGCCAGCGCCGCGGTCTGGAAGGACTCCTTAATATCCTGCTGCGACGCGCCCTGGGCCTTGATGGTGACGCCCGGATGCGCGTCCTCGTAGGCTTGCAGGTCGGCCAGGAAGGTCTGCCCGGTCTCGGTATCCTCCGCCAGCCAGCTGTTGAGCACCGAGATCGTCAACTCGCCGCTCAGGGTGTTGCTCTCCGCGCCCACCGGCAGCGCAATGCCGAGGACCAGCGTGAGAACAATCAACATAGCACAGATTTTCCTCATGTTCCGTCTCCCTTTCTCTTTCATGATCTTCCTGTATAACGCACAGGCTCTGCTATCATTAAATCAAAACAGATACAAAAACAAAATAGCGGATTTATCGCTCTTACCCGACCGGGTTTCATGAAATTCGCCAACCCGTCCGGATAATGAACATTTTTAATGCGGAATGGAACGATTGGTCAAAAAATGTTCATATGATCCAAAGACGTTCGTCGGTTTTATGGAATATCGGCGTGAAACTGGCGGTTTTTCTTTCTTCCGGTTGCGGCGGCGTCTTTTTATTAGGTAAAAATCTTAAACGCTGAAAAAGCGAATAGGCCGATAAAGACGAGTGAAA
>CAZXJI010000042.1:0-5728 GCA_964640955.1 uncultured Oscillospiraceae bacterium
CGCTCATTTCCCTGTCACCTCCTTGAAAAAGCACTGAAACCGCATAATTTACTAATTATATTATATGTTTCGAGTGGTATAAAGTCAACGAATGTACACTTGGAAAACTTCCGTTTTTTCCATATATCGTTAATTTTTCCATACAAAATTGATATTAAATAAACTATAATCCGAATTACAGAAAGGAGTGATTACCTTGAAAAATGGAAAACTGCGAGTTGCTTTGGTTGGCCTGTCCTTTGGTGCTGAATTCGCTCCGATTTATCTGAAACATCCGGACGTGGATTCCCTGGTTCTGGTAGACAGCAATGTTGAACTGCTGAACAAAATCGGTGATAAATTCCTGGTGGACGAGCGCGTTACCGATCTCGACGCGGTGCTCAATGACGATTCGATCGATGCGGTGCATCTGGTAACCCCGCCTGCCACCCACGCTCCCCTGTCGGTAAAGGTTCTTAACGCCGGCAAGCACTGCGCATGTACCATCCCGATGGGCATGAGCATCCAGGAGCTGTACGATGTTATCGAAGCCCGCAAGAAGAGCGGCAAGCATTACATGTTCATGGAGACCTCCGTATACGGACGCGAGTTCCTGTATGTGAAGGATCTGTATGAAAAGGGCGAACTGGGCAGAGTGCAGTTCATGCGCTGCGCCCACTATCAGGACATGGAGGGCTGGCCGGAGTACTGGCTCGGCTTCCCGCCGCTGATGCATCCCACCCACGCCGTCGGCCCCTGCCTGCAGCTGCTGGGCAAGCGCCCGAAGTCGGTCTTCTGCAAGGGCTCCGGCACGGTCAGAAAGGAAGTCGAAGAGGCTTACGGCTGCCCCTACGCGTTTGAGTCCGCGCTGATCACCCTCGAGGATACCGACGTCGGCATCGAGATGGCGCGCTTCCTGTATCACGTTGCCCGCGGATATTCCGAGTGCTTCAATATCTACGGCGAGAAGAAGACCTTCGAGTGGCAGCAGATCGAGTCCGAAAAACCGGTCATGTTCACCATGCAGTATGACGACGACGCCAACCATGTGATGAACGGCTATGGCCGCGGCGGCCTCGTGACCGAGGAGCGCATCGACGTTCCGGATTACGCAGATCGCCTGCCCGCCGAAATCGGCCGCTTCACCAAGCAGACGGTTTACGATGACAGCAACCCCCACCTGTCCTTCATCCAGGGCGGCGGCCACGGCGGCTCCCATCCCCACCTGGTGCATGAATTCGTCCGCTGCATCGTCGAAGACCGCGATCCCGTGCCGAACGACATCGACGGCGCATACTGGACCGGCGTCGGCATCTGCGCCCACCAGTCCGCGATGGAAGGCGGCGTGATCAAGGAGATCCCGAAGTTCGAATAATCGAATCTTTCGGCAGCCTGCATTCCGAAAACCGATTTCATTGCGGGCGGCGACCGGAAGGTTCGCCCGCATGAATATAATTATTAAGGAGGAAAAACTCATGAAGAAACTGTTGGTTCTGGTTCTTGCGCTTGCAATGATCCTCACTGCAATGTGCGGCGTCGCCTCTGCCGAAGAGCTCTCCGGAACGATCACCTACATGTTCTGGGGCAGCACGGTTGAAAGAGACATCGTTGAAGGCATCTGCAGATCCTACGAAGAGCTGCATCCCGGCGTAACCATCGAGACTCTCTACGTTCCCAGTGAGTACGATACCAAGGTCACCACGCTGGTCGCTGCCGGCGAGGAGCCCGATCTGGCCTACATGAACCAGCCCATCGCCTACTCCCTGGCGGAGAACGGCAAGCTGGTCAACGTCAAGGAGCTGGCGGCAACGGATCCCGAGTTCAGCTTCGATGACTACGTTCCCGGCGTCTGGTTCGCCCTGAACGAGGATTATGTCATCGGCCGCCGCATCGGCATCGCTGCATACTGCCTGTACTACAATGAGGACTGCCTCGAGGCAGCCGGCATTGAGCCCTACTCCACCGACTGGAAGAATCCCATGGATTGGGACACCTTCGTCGAGAACTGCAAGAAGCTGACCATCGACCGCAACGGCAAGCACCCCGATGAGGAAGGCTTCGATCCCGACAATATCGAGCAGTACGGCGTTTCCATTACCAAGGATCGCGTGATGGTTCTGTTGGCCGCAGCCGGCATCAACTGGACCGACGACGGCGCTGAGTGGAACTTCTCCTCTCCCGAAGCCATCGACGTCATGCAGAAGATCTCTGACCTGATCCACGTCCACCACGTCATGCCCACCCCCGTTCAGAGCGAGAGCCTGCCCGGCGCATCCGTCTCCCTGACCAGCGGCATGGTTGCTTCCACCATCGACGGCAACTGGAACTGCGCTGACTTCGCAGCTGCTGAGGCCAACTTCAACATCGGCGTCATCCCCGCTGTCAATCCCGAAGCATACGCTGCTTACGAAGACTGCGGCCCGGTCGTCATGTTCAACTCCACCGACAATCTTGAGCTGACCTGGGACTTCTACAAGTACGCAATCAACCTGCAGTACAACGACACCTTCTACTCTGCCGGCATCTCCATCCCCGTTCTGAAGGCTTGGCTGATGGAGGAGGAGAAGCTCGCTCAGTGGACCACCAACGACGCACATCCCTCCGGATACGTCGATGGCCTGCTCACTCCCCTGATTGAGGCTCCCATCGTCAAGGCCCCCGGCGACTACGTTGCAAACTTCGCACAGCAGAACGATCTGTTCAACGCAGCCCTCGACCGCATCCTCGCCGGTGAATCCACCGCTGAAGAGGTCATCAAGGAAGTTGAGCCCCAGATCGAAGCTCTGATGCAGGGCGCATACACTGCCGGCTTCTGATGAATCCTTCAGGCTCCGCTGAATAATCAAGTAAATTGACGTGAAAGGGCTGCATGGGCTCCGTGTTTCGGCTCGAGTCTGTGCAGCCCCTTTCCCATTGCATGGGAACAAAAGGAATTGAACCTGTGAAAGGAGGCTATCACCGGATGGTTCAGACGATGAAGAAAAACAGTCAGTGGAAAAACCCGATGTGGAGAAATCGGCAGATTGCGGGCTATTTGTTTGCAATGCCGGCTATACTGGGATTCCTGATCTACGTAATCACTCCGATGATCCTGAGCTTCTACTATTCGCTGACGGACTTTTCTGTATTCAAGGAAGAAATCTCCTTCCTGGGATTTGAGAATTACATCAAGCTGTTCAACGGAACAGACCCGTTTTTCTATAAGTCCCTGAAGGCGACGCTCTACTTTGTAATCCTCAATGTTCCGGTCACGATCATCTTTGCATTCTTCCTTGCGATGCTGCTCAACCAGAACATCAAGGGACGCGCGCTGTTCAGAGGCATCTTCTACATGCCCTCCATCGTTCCGGTGGTAGCGTCCTGTATGATCTGGCAGTACCTGCTCAACCCCGATCTGGGCCTTGCAAACAGCATTCTCAAGGCGATGGGCTTCGAAAAGCAGCTGTGGCTGTACAGCGAAAAGACGGTCATCCCCACGCTGGTGCTGACCAACCTCTGGAACTGCGGCAGCACCATGGTCATCTTCCTGGCGGGTCTTCAGAACATCCCGCGGCACTACTACGAGGCCGTTGAGGTGGACGGCGGCAACCGCATCCACAAGCTGTTCTACATCACCATCCCGATGATGACCCCGGTTCTTTTCTACAACGCGATCATGTGCGCGATCTCGTCCTTCCAGGCGTTCGACAAGGCCTACATCCTCACCGAGGGCGGCCCGAACAACGCCAGCCTTTTCTTCTCCTATCTGATTTACCGCGAGGCGTTCGCGAATGCGAACATGTCGGTGGCATGCGCGCTCGGCTGGGTACTGTTCGTGATTACCGGCGTCTGCAGCATTCTGCTGTTCACCACCTCCGGCAAGTGGGTGTACTACGAAGGAGGCGGAAACTGATATGAAACGCAAGTTCAAGGCAGATATGTTCATTACATATCTTGTGCTGATTCTGATGGCGGCGACGTTCCTGCTGCCGCTGGTCTGGATGCTTCGCTCCTCGCTGATGGGCATGAAGCAGATTTTCCGCCTGCCCCCGGAATGGATTCCCGATCCCTTTGTATGGAAAAACTTCTCCGACGCCCTGAACCGACTGGACTTCCTGCAGTGCTTCAAGAATACGATTTTCGTCGTGTTCTTCGGCGTGTCGGGTACGGTCATCACCGCTGCGTGCGTCGCCTATGCATGGGCGCGCATTGAGTGGAAGGGCAGAAATTTCTGGTTTGCGCTGTCTATGTCCAGCATGATGCTGCCCAGCGCGGTCACGCTGATTCCCGTGTTCCTGGGCTACAAGAACCTGGGCATGTATGATACGCTGTACCCGCTGTTCCTTGCGGCGTGGTTCGGCGGCGGCGCGAGCAACCAGTTCCTGCTCAGACAGTTCTTCATGGGCATTCCCAAGGCGCTTGACGAGGCGGCCTATATCGACGGCGCGGGCTATGTGCGTATCTTCATCAGCATCGTGCTGCCGCTTTCCACCTCGGCGCTGGTGGTCGTGGGAATGTTCTCGTTCCTGTTCTACTGGAACGATTTCTTCGCACCGCTGATCTATCTGGAGAACTATAAAAACTATACCATTGCGCTGGGTCTGCAGTCCTTCGTCAGCCAGTATTCCAGCCAGTGGCAGCTGCTGATGGCGGCGGCGACGATCGGCATTATGCCGGCAATTATCGTATTCCTGATCGGACAGAAGTACCTGCTGGAAGGCATCGCTCTGGCCGGACTGAAGGGATAAGAAATAAAAAGTCTGCGTCATCCAAAGATGAGCCTGCCCCGGAAAGACGTGCTTCTCCCCGAAACAACGCGCGCTTTTCCGGGGCTTTCTCATTCATAAGAATATGAGGTGAAAACGGTGAACAGAGCAGAATTGATCCGCAGAGGCAATATCATCACCACGATGTACACTACCGACAATACCGTCGGCCGCTATCTGGGCAATGGTCGTTTTGGCGCAATCATGGAGTCTGTCCCAACCGTCGTGGAAATTGGAGAAGAGGCCGCAAGGCCGAGAAGCATCTGAAAGCCTTGATTACGCCGATTCCAGTGTAGCCCAATCGCCGGATTCCGTCAATCTCGCTAGAGCGTTTTGCAGGATGGGAATCTGCTTGTACCCCTTGATCCGGCGGAAACCGCGCTCCGCTTCCAGGAAGCCTGCGGCGGCGTAGCGGAGGGTCATCGCGCCATTCTTGAAGTTGCACACGCGGCGGATGATCCCCATGCACCCGGAATTGGCCGATTCCATCGCGTTGGTTGAGGACAGTGTCTGCCGGAGCAGCCCGGGCAGCTTCAGGCGGTGTGCGGTCAGCGTTTCCTCAAGCCCCTCCCGCAGGCTGTCGGCTGCCTTCGGATACCGGTACGCCAAGTTATCCGCCAGCAGTTCCAGCGACGCCTTTGCCTTGACGTATTCGAACTCGCGGTATGCCGTCGTCATGGCAAGAGATACGTTCGCCTGCTCCGATTCGGGCAGATATGAAAGCACGTTGCGCTTCTTGTGGACCTGGCAGCGCTGGATGACCGCCTTCTTCCCGAACGTGTCCTTTACCGCCTTGTGCAGCGCCTTTCCGCCATCCAGGATGTACAGCCGGGGTTCCGATGCGTCCAGGCCCCGCTCGACCATGTCGGCCAGCAGCGCCTTCACCACCTCGCTGTTCTCCGATCCGCCCTCCGCAAGACCCAGGATCCGCTTCCTCCCCTCGGAATCAATCCCCATCGCCGCGATGATCGTCATCTTTCCCAGCTCCAGACCGTCTATCATCA